>OZ241882.1:4800000-6338700 GCA_965203255.1 Paracoccaceae bacterium
AACGCGATGCCGCGCAGGCATCCGGTGCGGATGGCGTGGCGCTGGACGGGGTACCAGCCGGAAAGCGCGCCCGCCGCGTGGTTCAGGGACTGCGTGAGCGCCCGCGACGGACGTTCGCGCAGGCGGGGGACCGTGGCGCTGGCCCGTAAGCTGCCGGGCGCGCCGTTGCGGTTCGCCACCACCGGCCTGGTACCCGAGGGCGCCGTCCTGCCGAAGGCATGGGCGCGGAAGGGCAACCGAAAACCGAACACCCGGGCGGCCCGACGGGGCCTTCCGGGGAAACCGGGCAGGGCGTGTGACCGACCGGGTCCATGGTTCGCCGCAGGACGCGGCGCCGTCCCTCGGATGGGTCCCGCCCCCCGGAACGTCGCGCCGCCCGAACCGGGCATCGTGGTCACGGGGCCGGCATCGGCCAACCGAACCGGATAAGAGCCCAAACCGTCGCGGGGCGGCGGCGCTGTCGCGAAAGCAGAACGGGAGGGTTGCCCCTCCGCCGCCGCTGGTGCCAGCTCGGTGGCGGTCGGGGCAGCCGGGGTCCTTCCTACTCTGGCGTGCATGTCACCCGTACAAAAGCCTGGCCCGAACCGTGACCGGCGTCTGTCACTGATGGCGCGGGGGTCTCCCCGTGACCTCGTCCAGGGGATCGGGAATGCGCCGTGGTTCCTCCCCGGACCTGATGGAGCGAGATGGCCGGAGGAGGGAATGACATGCCACGCAGGCGGAAGGGAAAGGGAAGAGGCAGGGCCGGAGGACTGGAGATCGTGACCCGGGACTGCGCCGGGACCGGCATCGGCAAGGACACACACCATTTCGCGGTCGATGCGGACCGGTTCGCGGAGCCGGTGCGGTCGTTCGGGGCCTTCACGCCGGACCTCGGGGAGATGGCGGACTGGCTGTCGTCCCGCCGGGTCGGGAAGGTGGCGATGGAGCCGGCCCCGGTGTACTGGATCCCGGTCCTCCAGGTTCTGGACCGGGCCGGCTCCGGGGTGATGCCGGGTCCGCCACGGATGAGGAGGCGGATCCCGGGGCGCAGGAGCGACGTCCTGGACTGCCAGTGGATCCGGCAGCTCCTGTCGTACGGGCTCCTGCGGGGGGCCTTTCGTCCCGGCGACGGTGTCTGCCCGCTGCGTTCGTACGTGCGTCAGGCGAAGCGGACGGCCGAGGACCGCCCGCGCTGTGTCCTGCACATGCGGAAGGCGCTGACGGAGATGAACGTGCGCCCCGGCCCGGGGACCGCCGGCATCACCGGCGCCACCGGCCTGGGGATCCTGCGGGCGACCGGCGGCGGCGAGCGCAGCCCGGCGCGGCTGGCGGCGCTCCGCAACCGGCGGATAAGGGCGGGCGGGGAGAGGATCGCGGACGCGCTTCAGGGCGCCTGGCGCGACGGGCGCCTGTTCGCGCTGGGTAAGCGACTAAAGCGCAACGTAGCGCATTCGCCTTGATCCGCGCCGCCGGAGTGCGGGAGGGTTCCCCGGCCGGTCCAGCGTGGCCGGAGGGCTGTCCATGACGGTGGATGTGAATGCAGTGGCTGACGTCGGCCAGGCCCGGAGGGTCCGGAGCGAGGTCGGGTGGGAGGAGCTGATGGCGGCGTCCGGGCGCCGGGACGGCCCGCAGGCCAGTTTCCGCCAGGGCCGCGGGGTTCCGGTGAAGACGTCCCGGAGCTGGCGCCGCAGGCGCGGCCTCACCGGCGGCGCCGCCTCCGGCGGGACTGGCGGCTCCGGCGGGGCGGTGGCGGCGGAGCCGGGCCGGGACGGCGGGCTGTCGCCCGGCGGCGGCGTCACGCTCCGCCTGAGGCGGTCCTGATGCCGGGCGGATGGCCGCCGGGCGGCATCTGGCTGGCGGGCGGGCCGGCGGACATGCGCGGCGGCCCCGCCGGGCCCGTCGGGCTGGTCACCAGCCATCCCGCGGGGAACCCCGCCGGCGGGCGCTGGCATCTGTCCGGCAGCCGGCGGCGGACGATGGGCAGGATACCCGGCTCCGGGCACGGGGGCTGTTTCATCCGGGCCAGGCGGCTGGAGCGGGGCCTGTCCGCGTCGCCGGCCACGCCGGGGCGCAGGTCCGTTTCGCTGTCGCGGACCGGGCTTTCGGCGCTTCCGGCCGGGACCGGCATCACCGTCCGCCACCGCCGCATGCGCTGTCCGGCGGCGGCGGCAGGCCGGCCCGCCGTGGCCCGCCCCACGTCGGAGGCCATCGGGCTGGCGGGGAGGATATCCTTCCACCGCCTCGGCGTCAGCTCGCCGACCCGGTCGGCCGGATGGGTGCCGCCGGGCGGCGGGACGTCGGTCAGCCAGACGCGGGGGCCGGCGCCCTGCATCCGGCAGGTGGCGCGCGGCCCGCTGACGGTCCCCACGCTCCCCCCTCCGTCCAGCGTCCAGGGGAGGAGCCAGCTGCGCTGGCCGAGCTTCACAGGAGGCGGCGCGTTCCCGCCGAGGTCCGTGTCCGGCGGCGCGCCGGGGTCCCGGGGAACGTCCCCAGCGCCGCCCACCGCTCCGTGGCGTGGGCGACCGCCCTGCGGACCGGATGCCGCGGCGCCGTCGCCGGATCCCCGGCGTCCGGTGGCGCCGGTCCCGGAACGCGGCGACCGCCGCCCGCGACCGGGTCCGCCGCGCCGCCAGCCGCCCGGCCGGTGTCCGGTCCCTGATCCCGCTCCCGGTCCTGTGGACCGCGCCGGTCAGGTCCAGCGCCGCCCCGGCCATCTCCGGGTGGGTGTCCCCGGCTCCCCGGAACCGCGTCCTGCATGGACCCGGCACGTCCGGTGGGTGACCGCGCCGCCGCGGGCCGCGACATAGGCCTCGCAGGCGCGGTGGCCGTCCGTCACCAGGGTTCCGCTGCAGGCGTCGGGGAACCTCACCGCGTTCCCGTGCCTGCTGGAATCCGGGAACGGCAGCACGGCCCCGCCGCGGTCGCCGGGCACCGGCCAGAGGCAGCCTTTCCCCATGCTGCCGGGCCTGCCCGGGTGCCGCCCGGCGCGGACCGGGGTCCCGTCCATCTGGATGACGGCGCTCCCGGCACCGGGCGCCACTGGGCCCCGGGACCGGCCCGGCAGCGCGATGGCGCGGCTGGCCCACTGGATCGGGGAGCCCCGGCTGGCGGTGATGCCGGCCCCGGCCAGCATCCGGTGCTGCCGGGAAGGCGGCAGGCGCCACATGAACCTGTCCATGAGCATCCCGGCGAGGAGGGAGACATCGGCGCAGCCGCTCCCGGGGACGTCCTCGCGGGCCGGGGCGGACACGGGCCGGTCGGAACCCCTGACCCTGCCGGCGGGATGGCGATGGCGGACGGCCACGTGCCGGAACCCGCCGGCGGCGGGCCGGCGGTGGACGCGCTCCGAAACCACTTGGTGACCGTCCTCCGGCAGCCCGCCGGCCTCCGGCGGCGTCACGGTGATGCCGGGCACGGGAGCCTTGCCGCTGAAGCGCAGCCCGGCGTCACCCACCGAACCGCCGCGCTCCCTGCGGCGTCCGGGCCTGCCGCCGCGGCGGCTGCCGTCGCTGTCCTGGCCGTCCTGCCCGGAGGGGGCGTCGGAACCCTTCCCGTGCCTGTCCGGGCGCGGGCCGTACAGGTCGCGCTCCAGCCGGGCGACCTGGGCCGTCAGGGCGGCGGCCTGCGCCAGAAGTCCGGCGATCCGCCCCTCCCGGGCCGCGGCCGTGGCCGCCTGCGGCCCGGACAGTCCGCCCGGCGACCGGAGCGGTTCCTCCGCCTCCGGCGGCAGGGCGCCGGTCCCCGGCCAGCGGGACAGCTCCCGCCCGGGCCCGCCGGTCCCGCCGGCGGCGTCCGGGGAGGCCGTCCTGCCCTTCCGCCCGTCCGTCCCCGATCCCGCATGTGCCACCATGGTGGCCCCCGAAGTGATTCGCACCGATGGCCACCCACTGACGGGCGATGCCCTATACTGTCAAACGGAAAAGGGATGGGTGGGACCCGACCGGACGCCGTACTTTAACCGCTTACCGCGCTAGAGCAGGCGCTGCAGCGCTTCGATTTCCTCACGCAGCAGATCGGGACCTGCGGGGCGCGGATCGCGGAGGCGATCGACGGCCTGACGCCGCAGGGGGGTGACGGAGGGTCGGATGGCGGTCCGGCGGATGCGGCCGGGGACGCCCCGGACCCCGTTCGCGCCGCACCGAAGGCCCGTCGGGGCGCCGCTGGCGGACGGAAAGCGGGGGACAGGGCGATGGCGGAGGCGCTGCGCGGGATGATGGGCGCCGGCCTCACCGCGGTCCCCGCCATCGGGGTGGGCACGGCCCTCACCATCGCGGCGGAGGTCGGCCCGGACATGTCGGCCTTCCCCTCGGAGCGGCACTCGGCTCCTGGCTGGGGCTGGCGCCGGGAACCCGGACCGTCGGCGGAAAGTCCCTGCCGGGGCGCCCGCCCAGGGCCGGCGGCAGGGTCGCGCAGGCCCCGCCCATGGCCGCCATGTCCGCCCGCAGGAGCCAGACGTTCATCGGCGCCCGGCACCGCGCCCGCCTCGCCCGGAAGGACGCGCCGGTGGCGGTCACCGCGACCGCCCGCGAACTTGCCTGCCTCGTGTACACACTCGTCACGAACGGGGAGGAACACCTGGAGCGCGGGATGGATGCCCACGGGCGCCGCCGCGTCAACCGAACCGTCACGAACCTCGGCCGACGGGCCAGACAGCTCGGCTACCATCTCGTCAGGATCCCCGAAAGCCCGGAATCCGGAAATACCCTGGAATCAGTGGGTTAGGGATGTTTTACTCAAGAGGACCCGGGAGATGGAAGGGAGGACGGGCCGACCACGCTTCCCCACGGATCCGCTGTCGCGATCCAGGGCGGTATCGGTCCAACCCGTCCTGCGGGGCCAGCCCCGCACCGACGCCGCCGGGTGGGACCCGGCGGCGTCGGCCCCGACACAGGAACGGACCGGAGGAACGGCGGAAGGCAACCGGCATGTTTTCCACAGCCACCACCTCCTTTCATTTCTGATTCTCTGAACATACGAGGCGGTGAACTCCGCCGGGCGGTGCCGCCCGGTCATCTGACCGACCACCCTGCCTGTCGCGACGGCGGGGGCCGCCAGCAGGCAGGTCGTGCCGTTGCGCCGGTGGTCGCGCGTCCTGGTCTCCGCATGCCCCGGTTTCATCGGGAGGGGCCTCCGGGTCCGTCCACATGCCTGGATCCGCGTCTTTCCGTCGACCGGGAGGACCACCGCGTGGTCCGGCGGGTCGGCATACAGGTCCACGACGTCCCGGACCTTCATCCCGGACCCGCGGGTCGCGCGGGACCCTAGAGGTCCTCACCTGATGCGGCACGGGCCCGTTGCACCTCAGGATGCTGTGCACGTCTGAGGCGGTCAGCTCCAGCCTTCCGGCCAGCGCCCCGAGCGTCCAGTGGCTGGCGTGCGGGGGCGGCGGCGGGACCGCCAGGCCGGTCACGGCCCTGACCTTTTCCTCCGGGGTCGGCTCCAGCCCCGGCGGGCGGGGCGCGTCCGGCGGCAGCCCGTCCACGCCCTGTCCGGGGAAGCGGTCCCACCAGCGCTCCACGGTCGGCCCCGACCTGCCGGTCCGCCGGATGGTCTCCGCGGCGCTGCGGCCCGAACCGGGACCGGGTATGATCCGGACGCGCCGGACGTGCTTCCGGATGCTCCGCGGGTCCTTCGCGACCCCCTCCAGGCGCCTGCGGTCGCCGTCCGAGAGCCCGCTTTCCTTCAGTGCGCCGATCTGGCATCTCTCTTCATGGGTCAGGTGGCGGTAGCCCTCGGGCATGGCAGTCTCTACTGTTGCAGCAAAAGGACTGTCGCCGCCTGCTGGCCGATACGCAACATCATGCGACCGGAAAACCGGTCACCACCGCCACTGGTGTTGCACTTCAGGGTGGAATGGGGCCCTTAAATGATCCAAAATTGTTTGGACATTCAGGCTTACCGCCTTGAAAACCACCCCTCCCGGCGGTATGCGCGAGCCGTCGTCTAGGAGGTCATCGATGTCGATCGATCTGAAAAAGGCTGCCGACGTTGCGAAACTGGCCCGCATCAGCGTCGAGGATCACGCGCTTCCCGAATTGGCACGGGAATTCAATGATATTCTGGGTTTCATCAAGAAGCTCAACGAGGTGGATGTGGATGGCGTGGAGCCCATGGTGTCGGTCACTCCGATGCGGCTCAAGCGTCGGTCTGATGCGGTTACGGATGGAGATATGCAAGGCCGGATACTGTCGAATGCGCCAGACGCCCGCGAGGGCTTTTTCGTGGTGCCGAAGGTCGTCGAATGACAGAGAGACTATCGGCACTGACCATTTCGGAAGCGCGTTCAAGGTTGCGGGATGGCGAATTCACGTCTGTTGAGTTGACCGAGGCCTGCCTGTCCGAGATCGACGCAGCCGATGCGCTGAACGCCTTCGCTCATCGCACTCCGGAAATCGCATTTGAACGGGCGAAGGCCGCCGATATCAGGATCGCCAGCGGTGACGCGCCCTCAATGTGTGGCATTCCGGTTGGAGTCAAGGATTTGTTCTGCACTAAAGGTGTGCCAACCCAAGCGGCCAGCCGCATTCTTGAAGGATTCCGTCCGGAATATGAATCTACGGTTACCCAGAACCTGATTGACGCAGGTTCTGTCATGCTTGGCAAACTGAACATGGACGAATTCGCCATGGGCTCCAGCAACGAGAGTTCGGCGTATGGCAATGTCGTCAGTCCCTGGAGGCGTCACAATGACGACACGCCACTGGTGCCAGGTGGTTCGTCGGGCGGCTCAGCGGCTGCAGTCGCGGCGAACTTGTGCATTGGTGCCACCGGAACGGATACCGGTGGTTCAATAAGGCAGCCAGCCGCGTTCACTGGAATTACCGGGCTCAAACCCACATATGGCCGCTGTTCCCGTTGGGGCATTGTCGCCTTCGCCTCGTCGCTTGATCAGGCAGGGCCCATGACGAAGGATGTCCGAGACGCCGCAATCATGCTGGGAAGCATGGCGGGGCACGATCCAAAGGACTCTACGTCAGCCGACTTGGCCGTGCCCAATTTTGAGGCGGCGCTGACAGGAGATATCCGAGGAAGGAAAGTCGGGATTCCGAGGGAGTATCGAGTTGAAGGTATGCCAAAGGATATCGAGGGACTTTGGGCGAGCGGTAAGGAAATGTTGCGCGATGCCGGCGCCTGTATCGTCGACATTTCGCTTCCGCACACCGCATACGCGTTGCCGGCCTATTACGTGATCGCTCCCGCGGAAGCTTCCTCAAATCTGGCGCGTTACGACGGCGTCCGATATGGTCGAAGAGCGAGATTGGGGCACGGGGAAGGCGTGACCGAAATGTACGAAAGGACCCGCGCCGAGGGCCTTGGTCCGGAGGTGCAGCGGCGGGTGATGATCGGAACCTATGTACTGAGTGCAGGATTCTACGATGCCTACTACAATCGGGCACGAAAGGTGCGGGCACTGATCAAGCGCGATTTCGAAGTGGCGTTCGCAGATGGAATCGATGTGATACTGACGCCGACAACACCTTCGGCCGCGTTCGGATTGGGTGAGTTGATCGAGTCGGACCCTGTAAGGATGTATCTCAATGACATCTTTACCGTTACCGTCAACCTCGCGGGACTCCCGGGAATTTCGATACCCGTTGGGCTGGATGCACACGGCCTGCCATTGGGGTTGCAGTTGATTGGACGGCCTTGGGAAGAGGGTGATCTACTGAATCACGCTTACGCGCTCGAAAAGGCGGCAGGCTTTGCGTCCAGACCGGACCAATGGTGGCAATGACTGCTTTGATGAAGCCAGTGGCGACACAGATCATGCTTCGGTCCGTGCAGGCTCTGAGTGTTTTCGCACTGGTGGGCTGTGAGCCTGTACCCGAATCAGGAATCGATAGGTCTGAGGGGCAGATACCTGTGGCGGACGCCGATACTGCCATGACCAACCACAACCACGGCCATGACGATTCGATGACGAATGAGGCTGGGGTTGAGGGTACGTCACCGGAAAATGGCGATGAACCCGTCGATGCCCGGCACACGGAAGTCGCCGGAGAGGAAGTCAATTCGTCGGAAGATATGGCCAATGCGACTACGTCGGAGACCGGGGAGGTCGGCCCGAACCCGATCTCGAATGAGCAGGACTTCGATGCGGTCTCGGATCGGCAGACTATCGAGAGCGATGCCTCGCGGCTCAAGGCGCAGCGCGAGGCATATCTGGAGATCAGATACAGCGAATTGCCAAAGCGTGGCGACGAACCTCTCCCCAACATTGTGGAATTCGCACTTTCAACCATCAATACGGTGGGCGAACAGGTCTGGCCTCGCAGTGGAATTTTCTCAAAACAACGCTACCAGAAGAACTGCGCCAGCTTTGCCAACGAGGACTTCGCGCAGGAAGCGTTTCTGGCGAATGGTGGCCCTCGGAGAAACTGGAACGGCCTTGATCCTGACGGCGACGGATTTGCCTGCGGATGGAACCCAACGCGTTTCCGCGACAGCTTGGCCGAAGGAGAGTGATAGAATTCCCATCTCCAAACTTTGGTAAACGCCGCGACGGTGCCCGGCCGGATATGGTTGTCCTGCACGGTACCGCAATGGCGAGTGCCGAGGCGGCGCTGGAGCGGCTTTGCACGCCGGACTTTCAGGTTTCAGCTCACTATCTGATTGCATGCACCGGAGAGACATACTGTCTGGTCGATGAAGAGTTTCGGGCATGGCATGCGGGGTCTGGAAGCTGGGGTGGAATGCCGGATGTAAACTCACGCTCCATTGGAATTGAACTGGATAACGATGGAGGACGACCGTTTCCGGAGCCGCAGATGGTTGCGCTCGAAGCGCTGCTCAAGGAGATCATGGATCGTTGGTCCATTCCTCCTGATCGAATTATTGCGCATTCTGACATGGCACCCATGCGGAAGAGGGATCCAGGTCCGAAATTTGACTGGCGGAGGCTTGCGCTATCGCATCTATCGGTCTGGCCGGAAGAGGAACTGCACGCAGCTTCCGCTCTGTCGGAAAAACAGGTTGGAGTTCTGTCTCAAGAAGCGGAATTCCGCATCGCGGCGTTGGAATTCGGATATCCTGACCTTGATTCCGAAATCCTGCTAGCGGCGTTTCGACTGCGGTTTCGTCCCCACATGGAAGGGCGGATTTCCAAGAGCGATCTGGTGGCAATGCGAGGTTTGGCGCACCGCTTCCCGGTTGACGGTACTTCTTCGTGAATTTAATCTCCCCGCTGCACGGATGGCTGGACGGTCGCTGATGGCGCTTTGAACCGTCATTAGAGGAAAGTCCGGACTCCACAAAGCAACGGTGCCGGGTAACACCCGGCCGGGGCAACCCGAGGGAAAGCGCCACAGAGAACAGACCGCTCAGAGAACTGGGTAAGGGTGAAACGGTGGGGTAAGAGCCCACCGCGGGACGGGCAACCGGACCGGCATGGCAAGCCCCGCCGGGAGCAATGCCGAATAGGAACCTCGTGCGGTGAATCCGCTGAGAGGCTTTGGCTCCGGAGGTTCGGGTAGGCAGCAATAGGTGTCTGGAGACAGATGCCATAGATGAATGGCCGTCCAACGGTGGTGACTACCGCCGAGGACAGAATCCGGCTTATAGGCCGTCCGTGCATCCAACCGGAAGTCATCGACCGGCCTGAAGGACGATGGACAACAAGGACAAATTCAGTTGACTTTCCGGTTTGGTCGGCTAAATCGCAGACCCTAGGTGATGTCGGGCTGGTGATATGCCGCCCTGCTAAGGAGCAAGAGAGATGGCAAAGCCCACAACTATCAAGATACGCCTTAATTCCACAGCCGATACGGGCCACTTCTATGTGACCCGAAAGAACACCCGCAAAATGACTGAAAAGATGTCAATGCGGAAATACGATCCCGTGGCTCGCAAACATGTGGAATATCGGGAAGGAAAGATCAAGTAGGAGATATTTCCCTACAGCAGTTCCCGCTAGTCGATCCGCTGGCCCGCTGACGACCGGTCTGGCGGTATCGCGTCGGCCGGATGTTCCGGATGCGCATGGCCAATGGCCGGGCGGCTGTCCGGTCTGAAAAGGTTTCGGCGAAGGGCGGGATCGGGGTGGTTCGGGCGTGGTCGGGGCGGCCACCGACCGGCGCGGACCAGGCCGGGGTGGTCCTCCCTGCCGGGCTGCCCGGCGATGGCCCGGCAGGGTGTCCGCCAGTCGGGGAAGGCGAATGTCCTGCCCGGTTCCCGCAGCCTGTTCCAGAGGCAGGGGCTGCGTCCCTGGCGCCGCCGCGCCCGGGCGGTCAGGAACGCGGGCATGGCGGGCGTCGCGAGGACGTCCGCCGGATGGCTGTGGCCATGGCCGGAACCGTTCCCGGACCTATATGGATCCCTCGCCCCGGTGTCCGGGACGTCCCGTTCCCGGTGGCCCGCCTGCGGCGGCCGCACCGCATGACGGACATCACCGTGTCCCGTCCAAGCGGGAGGTCGGTGACCCACGGGAACCTCCGCATGCCTCCTTTCGCGTCGGTCTCCCCGCATCCGGGCATGCTGGCTTTCAGGTGGAGGTTCGCGTCGGTGGGCGGCAGGCCGTGGTCCCACCCGCAGCGGTGCACCGTGCCGGTTCCCCTGTCGCGCCTCTCCCATGTCTGTCCGGGTTCGCTGGCCCCGGACCAGCCGACAGCGGTCCGTGGTCGCCGGGCCTCCCCCGGGCATGAAGGGAGGATCCCTTTCCTTGATGGCCTGTTGTGCGGCCCGTTGGACACCAGCCCGTCCCCGGCGACGGTCGCCTTCATGTGCGGGTGCTTCCGGCGCAGGTCCCCGACGGGCCGTCCCGCCGCGTTCCGCCCGCAGTCGTTTTTCGTCGAGCCGTCCCCCCTGCGGATCGGCTCCGGCGCCAGCGGCTGCGGCAGCTGACACTGTGGGAGGAATGGCACCCGGCGCCGTCGACGGAGACCAGCGGATGGCCGCCGGACACCGTCCACCCCTCCAGAACCTTTCCGCGAGGCGGCGGCGGAGGTCCCGGGGGCCGGCCCCGTCCAGCCGCTGGCGCATCCAGGTGTCCGACGGCGCCCGCCCCACGCCGAAGGGCGGGCGGAGGTTCCGCGCCATCGCCGGATCACCGCCGCCCCGGACCTGCCGGCCGGACCGCGGCAGCGACGGCATCCTGGACGCGAACACCGCGGGGCCCGGCATCAGGCAGCCGGAAAGGCTGATGCCACGCGTGCCGACCGGGTCGGCGATGCGGTGGAGGCATGCGTGGACCGCCCGCAGCATGCCGGGCATCGACAGATGCCTGCGCAGGGAATCCCTGGACATTTTCCTGCCCGGCTTTTGCCTGTCTGTCCGCAGGATGGCCGGTCCGGTGCGGAAAGTCCACGAAAGAAAATTCGCGACGCCCGCGCAACAGACTGATAATGAAAGAAAGGAATTCCTGGCGGAAATTGCTGTATACCTAACGAACAGAACTGTACGTGTAGATATTGATTTCACGGCTCAAAGGAGTGGCCAGTGCCTGTGTCTCAAATATATAGTTCCCGGATAAATCACGAACAGCGGGAGGCCACATGCACGACATCCTTGAAATACGGAACCTGAACGCACAGGAACGCGCCGTCATGGAGGCGCTGCTGCGCAGTCCCCGTCCTGTCAGCCAGCGCGAACTAATGTCCCGCATGCGCAAAGCGCCCAGCCAAGCCACGCTGACGGTTCCCGGAAAGGACGGAAACATGACCCATAGGGCACTTTCATTCCATTCCCTATAGGCCTGTGATAGACTCATGGTCCATGTCCTTGATTCCAGAAGGAGGCCGCAGATGTCACGTGAGGACGCCATCGCGCTCCTCGCCCAGGCCGAGGAACGCTATCATCTGAAAATCTTCGAGAACATCTGTGAAAGGACCATGCGAACCCTGTCTGTCCAGGACAGGCTGGGCGTTGTCGGACGCATTGTCATGGAACGGACCGACTACGCCGGATATGTCCTGGGACGCAGGCTTGTCGCGGCCGCCGGCAAGATGGACGTCCATGCTGACTGAACTGCAGGCGCGGGCCGCGAAGCTCATGGCTGCCAACAGGGCCGAAGCCAGCTATTTCGCCGGAGGGGCCGTGCTCAACGAGCATACAGCGCGGCTGTCCGATGACCTTGACGTGTTCCATGACGGTGAGGACAGGATCGACGAATTCTGCCGACGGGATATCAAGGCGCTGGAGGCGAATGGCCTCGAGGTTCATGTGGATATCGATATCTGGGGCTGTGTCGAGGCCAGGGTCCGGGATGAATCCCGGCGGGAAACCATCATCCAGTGGATGGCGGAGACCCGGAACCGGTTCTTTCCCCTGGTAAGGGATTCGCTCTGGGGCCTACGGCTGCACCGCGCTGACCTAGCGGTGAACAAGAGTCTCGCGGCCTCCATGCGGGGCCGGGCGCGCGATATTGTCGACCTGATGCTGATCGAACGGCATTTCTGTTCCCTGGGCCCCCTGTTTCTGGCGGCGTCCGTCAAGATGCAGGGCCGCTCGCCTGTGGCGCTGCTGGATATGGCCCGGCATCGCCTGGTCATGGTTCAGATGCCGGATATCGCGGTGACATACGGGCTTTCAGGGGATTGCACGGCGGAAACGGTGAAACCATTCGTGACCGACGCCCTGAACAGGGCGGAGGTCTTTCTTGACAATCTGCCCGACGCCATGCTTGACGGGCTTCCCGTCAATGCCGAAGGCGTGCCGGTGGACAGGATGGAGGATATGGTCCACCTGCGTCCGGTCGCCGATGGCGGCGGGAGGTTTCCCGACTTCCCCGACACGCCGCCATCCTTCCTTGACGGACCCTGCCGATGACAGCTGACCTTTCAGGCCTGCCGCCCTATTTCTGGAGGGAACAAGGAAAGACCTGCGCAGCAGTTCCCGCCAATAATTCTTTTCTTTCATTATCAGTCTGTTGCAGAATATCCGCGAGGTTTTTCGTGGACTTTCCGCACCGGATCGGCCATCCTGCTGCAGAACAGGCAAAAGCCGGGCAGGAAAATGTCCAGGGATTCCCTGCGCAGGCATCCGTCGATGCCCGGCATGCTGCGGGCGGTCCGCGCATGCCTCCACCGCATCGCCGACCCGGTCGGCACGCGTGGCATCGGCCTTTCCGGCTGCCTGATGCCGGGCCCGCGGTGTTCCCCTGCAGGACACCGTCGCTGCCGCGGTCCGGCCGGCAGGTCCGGGGCGGCGGTGATCCGGTGATGGCGCGGAACCTCCGCCCGCTGTCCGGCGTGGGGCGGGCGCCGTCGGACACCTGGATGCGCCAGCGGCTGGACGGGGCCGGCCCCCGGGACCTCCGCCGCCGCCTCGCGGAAAGGTTCTGGAGGGGTGGACGGTGTCCGGCGGCCATCCGCTGGTCTCCGTCGACGGCGCCGGGTACCATTCCTCCTGCAGTGCCAGCTGCCTCAGCCGCTGCGTCAGGGAGCGCCGCGACGGGACGGGGACATACCATCACCAGGCCCTTGGGGCCTCGACCGTCCATCCCGGCATCGGGGAGGTGCTGCCGCTGGCGCCGGAGCCGGTCCGCAGGGGGGACGGCCCGTCGGGGACCCGCCCCGGGAGCGCCCGCACATGAAGGCGACCGTCGCCGGGGACGGGCTGGCGTCCAACGGGCCGCGCAGCAGGCCATTGAAGCCCCCGTTCCACCCTGAAGTGCAACACCAGTGGCGGTGGTGACCGGTTTTCCTGCCGCATGATGTTGCGTATCGGCCAGCAGGCGGCGACAGTCCCTGTGACCAAACAGGAGAGACTGCCATGCCCGAGGGCCATCGCCACCTGACCCATGAAGAGAGATGCCAGATCGGCGCGCTGAAGGAAAGCGGGCTTTCGGACGGGGCGGTCGCGGCCCGTCTGGGCCGTGACCGGACGGCGTTCTGGCGGGAGCTCCGCCGGAACGGCGGGGATTCGGGATACAGCCCGGGCGAGGCGCAGGGGAGGGCGGAGGCCCGCCGCAGCGCGGCGTCCGGGGTCCCCCGAAAGATGACGCCGGACCGGTGGGCGCGCGTCGAGGGGCTTCTGGCGGAGGGCTGGAGCCCGGAGCAGGTCGCGGGACGGCTGCGTCTGGAGGGTGGCTGGACGGTGGGCCGCCAGTGGATATATGAGCGTGTGAGGACCGACCGGAAGGCGGGCGGCAGGCTGTTCCCGCTGCTGCGCCGCCGCGGCAGGCACTCGGGCCGTGGCCACATCCCGGGCCGGGTGGACATCTCCGAGCGGCCGGATGAGGCGGGGAGCAGGGAGCGGACCGGCGACTGGGAGGCGGACACGATCATCGGGAAAGGCCACAGCGGGGCGGTGGTCTCCCTTGTGGACAGGGCCTCGAAATACACGTATTCACGGCGGGCTGGCCGACGCACCTCGGCCGCGGTCTCCGCCGCGATGGTGGATCTCCTCCGGCCGTCCGCCGCGCCCGTCCACACGATCACGGCGGACAACGGCAGGGAGTTCGCGGGCCACGCCGGCGTGGCGGAGGCGCTCGGTGCCTCCTTCCACTTCGCCACCCCCTACCATTCCTAGGAGAGGGGCCTGAACGGGCACACCAACGGGCTGGTCCGGCAGTACCTGCCGAAGGGGACGGACCTCCGGGCGGTCACCGACGCGCAGGTGAGACAGGTGCAGGACCGCACGGACGCGCGACTGCGCAGGGCGCTGGGCTACCGGACGCCCGCCGAGGTGCTGCACAAGGCCCGCCCTCCCTGACGCCGCGCGACCGCCTTCCGCCCGCACGTATGGCCGCGCAGGAAGGGGGTGGAATGGATTTCGGGATCGCGTCCGTCCGGGCTCCGGTCGGGCTGCGCCCGGACGGACGCGACCCGCCCCGGCGGAGGCGTTGCGCCGCCCGTAAAGCCCGGATAACCTGCATCCAGACGGGACCACAGCCGTCCCGGGGCCGGATCCGCGGTGCCCGGGGGCCGCAGAACACGCCTTCCGGCCATTCCCTCCGCTCGGGCTCCGCCCCCGCCGCGGGAATGGCCGGTGTTGCACTTCGGACTGGAAGTGGGGAAATGAGTGATCCGAATTGAGGTGTCGCCGTTAACAACCCGTCCTTGCCAGAGGAGTGGTGCTGCCTTCCCTCGCCGCGGCCCTATCCATCCGCCTATTGACAGCTGTTACGGGGGAGAGGCGGCGACCGTCAGACTAGGCAGGGCGTAACTCGACAGGGTGCGCAACCATAATGCTGGGCTGCGAGACTGCTACACCGCCAGAGCTTGATCGCGCCGCCTGGACTGACCACATCGGGATTGACGACGTCATCACACTCGACCGGGACAGTGTTCCATTGCCGCTTTCCGGTCGACCGCGTTCACAGCGTTTCACTCAGCCTGTGTATCCGAACGCCTGCGGCAGCCAGAGAATGATTCCCGGAAACACGATCATGGCGATAAGGGCGGAGATCAGGACCGCTACGAAAGGCCAGACCTCTCGGATGATCTCACCGACCGGGATACGGGTCACAGCGTTGATGACAAATAGGAGAATGCCATAGGGTGGCGTAATAAGCCCGATCATACAATTCACCACGGCGACTACGCCGAAATGAACAAGGTCAATCCCGAGCTCGCGGCAGGCAGGCAGGAAAAGTGGAATGATGACCAGAATGATCGTTGTCGCATCAAGGATGCATCCGAGGATGAGCAACAGAATGTTAACTGAGATGAGGAAAGACAGTGGATGGACGTCGAGGCCCACGAGGCGGGCGGCTAGAATGCCGGGAATGTTCTCCGATGCGACCACATAGTTCAGGATCAGAGCGCCGCCGATAACGAGTCCGACGGCTGCCGAGGATCTGGCGCTTTCGACAAGGATGGATATCAATGTGCTCATCCGCAGCGCACGGTAGAAGAATGCGGCCAGGAAAAGCGCGTAGAAAGCGGCGACTGCGGCTGCCTCCGTCGGGGTCGTGACACCGCCATAAATGCCATAGAGAAGGATCGCAGGCATCAATAGCGCTGGAAAGGCGACAACAGTCCTGCGCGGCAGTTCCGAGACTGGCACCGCTCTTTCGAGAGCAAATCCGCGCCTGTGTGAAATCAGACTGTTCATCGACATCAGTGTGATCCCCATCACGAGGCCTGGGACAATACCACCGAGGAACAGATAGCCGATTGATGAGTTGGAGACGAGCGCATAGAGGACCATCGGGATTGATGGTGGAATGATCGGGCCTATGGTCGCAGAGGCGGCAGTGATGGCGGCGGCGTAGCCGCGCGAGTAGTTCCCCGAGCGGGTCATCATTCCGATGATTATCTTGCCGATCCCGGCAGCGTCCGCGACAGCTGATCCCGACATGCCGGAGAAGATCAGCGAGGCGACGACATTGACATGCCCTAGACCACCACGGAACCGCCCGACGAGGGCCACGCAGAAACCGAGCAATCGGTCGCTGATCGTTCCTGCGTTCATGATATTCGCTGCCACGATAAACAGTGGAACAGCCAGTAGGATAAAGCTCGAATAGAGACCGTCCATCAGTACCTTGGCCGCAAGGCCAATGTCCTGGCCGGAGGCAAAGAGATAGACCAGGCTCCCGACCAGGATCGCATAGGCGATCGGCATCCCGATCCCTGCAATCAGGAGGATCGCGCCGAGACAAAGGAAGAAGGCGACGCTCATTCGTCTCGGAGCACAGGGTTTTGGTGCCCGGACAGCCCCCGACCTCGGATCGCCTGAAACACCGCCCATGCATAGCGGAGCGACACCGAGATCAGGAAAAGCATATAGATGGCGTAGACGTCACGCACGCGAACCCAGTCTCCGACGAGTTGCTTGAGCGTGGCAGTCTGTTTCAGTCGAAGGATGTAGAACTTGCTCCATGTCGGTTCGATGGAGATTGCAAGTCCAACCGCGATAACGAGTCCGCCCAGAATCACGAACCAGCGTTGCACCCCAGGGCGCACGCGATGGTAAATCACGTCAAATTTAACGTGGTCGGTGTCCCGAACGACGAAAGCACTGCCCGCAAAGATGATCCATACCCAGAGCAGCAGGCAGAATTCAAGCGTCCAGCCGTAGCGTGAAGGGTCGAGAATCGGGACCGCTTCCCCAATCCACTCGAGTCTGGCGGTATAACGGATGGTGATCTGAAGAACGAAAGTCAGGAACATCAATGCCATGAGAGCGCCGACAAACCACTCGGCGCCACGGCGCAGAATCGACAGAGCACAATTTAGAATATGGGTCTGCATACCGGTTCGCGGGCGGCCCGGAAGCCGCCCGCTTCAACATCATTCGCCGAGAGCGTTGATTTTATCCAGCACGCCATCAGGCCAGGATGCAGCGAAATCGGATCCGACGTATTGCGCTTGGACATGCGATCGGAATGCCGCAAGGTCCGGTTCGTAAATCGTCAGCCCGTTCTCTTCGAGGAACGCGCCGAGTTCTGCCTCCTTCATCAACTGGGCCTGTCGCCCACTTTCGGCGGCATCTGCCGCAGCTCTCATGACGGTAGCCTGCTGGTCCGCCGAAAGGCCATCCCAAACAGCCTTGGAAAAAGCGACATAGTTCAGATCCACAAGGTGCGAAGTTAGTGCAATCTGACAGGTCACTTCGTAGAACTTGGCATCAACCACCGTTGGTAACGGATTGTCCTGCCCGTCGACCGAGCCGGTCTGCAACGCTGTGTAAACTTCCGTAAAGGCCATCGGCGTGGGGTTCGCACCGAGGGCCTTGCCAAGGAACTGCCAGGCATCCGTACCGGGCATCCGCAGATTGATGCCAGCTAGATCGGCAGGCGTCTGCACGTCGACCTCACCCCTGCATTGGCGGAGATTCACGTGACGCTTGCCGAGATACATCACGGCAAGGAGCTTTACACCCAACTCGCTCTCAACCTTCTGTTTGAACGGTTCCATGAGAGGGTCGTCGAAAACTGCGACCTGATGGGCGGCACTTTGATGCACATAGCCGGTCGCAAAAATCGAAAACTCGGGGAAGAACTGTGCGAGTTCCTGAGCCGAGGTGATGGACATTTCCAGATCGCCTGAGGAAATGGCCTCAAGTTCTGAATTCTGCGAGATCAGCGAGGCGTTGTAATGGGGCTCATAGTCAGCGAATGCGGCAACGGCGGGCGCAAAGACTTCCTGCAGCGCTATTGAACGCCGGTCAGTCTCGGACGCAGGCGTTGACATCCGCAGTTTGATTTTATCCTGTGCAAGCGCCGGACCGGCCATCACTGCGATAGCCAGGAACGCTAGTATACTGCCCTTGAGAGGAATCTTCATGTTTGCTTCTCCTTGATAAATCTTGTTCTGCGTCAGGCGAGGGTCGCCTGGCTCTACCGGTAGGGAGTATATGCCAGATCGCGCGAGGGTTCCATTCCGACTTGGACCGCTATCGTCTTCGGTCATTTTCAAGGCCTGGAATGTGGTCTTGATCACATCTTCGAAGAGTTGATTCGAGTGGCATTCCGGTCGAACGGGAATGGGAACGGCTTCGCGACCTGACCACTCGGTGCCTCATGGTGCTGGAATACTCGTTATGGTATCTCGGATGGCAGGGCTGAGCGGTGAGAGGGGCGCCCGCGGCCGCTCCCAACCGGGCTCGCCACTGCGCACGGCTAAAAGAGCCTTCAAAGCTGGAACCACAGGAGCCGACACGATACGTTCCACCTCCTCAACCACAAGGCGATCCTCCGCTCTGGTTTCAATCACGCGCTTCAGACGGCTAGGATGCAGGTTTGCAAAGCCTGAGATGGCCCCGCCACCGCCAAGGGCGACGGCACGGTGCAGGTGCCTTTCGTCCCCGACAAGGACTGGCAACTTCTGTCCAAGCAGGAGTGAGTGGGTGTAGTCCCAATCCCCCGAGCTGTCCTTAACCGCGATCAGACGACCAGGTGAATGGCTTGCAAGGTGGTTTATCAAGCCGGGAGACAGTGCCACTCCAGAGAATTGCGGAATGTTGTAGAGGATGAATTTCGTAGTGGGTTGGGTCCGCGTGAGCAAGTCCTCGTACCAATCGCAGACGCCCGCATCGCTGACTTCCTTGAAATAATAGGGTGGTAGAACAAGAAATCGAGTCACGCCGCGTTCGGACCCCTCCGCAATCTGGCCGGCGGCATCGCCAACGGAGCTAGCGCAGATTCCCAGCACGATCTTTTCGGCCGGACAATCCGCAGCGAGGAGGGCTTCAAGTCCAATCCGTCGTTCAACTCGATCGACGGACGGCCCTTCCCCGGTGGTTCCGAACAGGGTCACACTGTCCGCCCCAGCCTTCAATATGTTGCTTGCATGTCCGCCGAGAAGCGCGGCATTGATTCCGTCTGATGCCGTGAACGGAGTCAGGAGTGCCGCCGACAACCCAAACTGCTCAATTGTTTGCCTCAATACACACGCCTCCCGATGGGCGAGAGCGAGAGTAGGTCCAACCAATGAAATCCGCAAGCCCCCCCCCAGCTGGAATTGACACCTTGACCTGTCTTCTGATGTAGGCGTGACATGATACGTTTGTCACCCGGTCGATATACTGGCAGGCTTCTTGATCTCAGTCGCGAAATAACTGATCTTCGACTTGATGAACTGGTCAGGTCGCAACGCCGCATAGCTGACCGGGTCCACTCAGGTTCAGTTGACAGACTTGGCGTTCCTGCAGGCCATGGCACGGCCTGTTCTGGACTGTTTTGTAGCGTGTCATTCCCGCTCTGTTTTCAGCCTTCGTGCCGCTGAAGTCACGTATGTCTGGAACAGTGCGCGCCTCAGCCTTCCGCTGCATGCCTTCGCGGTAACGCCGTCTTTGCTGTGTTCGGCTATCGGACGCCGCCTGAACTGCGTTCGAGCCGAAGACATGGTAGGCCAGTTCGCCTACGGCCGATGTCTTGTTTGCTTCAGAAGCGCATAACTGCATTCAGACAAATGCAGCGAACCGTAGGCTGCGGCAATGGGAAGAAGATATTCCGTTGATTCCCTTGATATCGCCCGGTCGACCGTCTCAGAAGCGGGCCTGGCCGTCGGGCAGCTGCGATATCGCTTTGACGACGGCTGAACGCGTGATCGGGAGATCACGCAAACGAATTCCAAGTCCGGCCATAACTGCGTTTCCAATTGCTGCCACCGTCGGCCCCTGTGCGATCTCCCCACACCCAAGCGGAGGCTCCTTCGGTCGTTCGATTAGCTCGACCTTCACCTGCGGCACCTCCGAGAAGCGCAGGATTGGGTAGTCCATCCAGCCGGCGGCCAGAACTCTCGCTCCTTCGAATTCTGCGGCCTCCTTTGTTGCCCAGCTCGTTGCCTGCACAATCCCACCTTCAATCTGGTTTCGGGCGCCGTCCGGGCTGATGATCTCCCCAATGTCGGCGACACAGCGCACTTGCCTTACCCGGACTTCGTCAGTGCAGGTCACGCACGCCATCACTGCGCAATAGCCTGAGGTGTTCTTGTAGCGGGCGAAACCCAGCCCCCAGCCACATCCATCCGGCAATGTCTGCATTCGTTCTGTTGCGGTCATTTGCGCGAGTCGCTCAATCACTTCACATGACCTTGGATCATCAAGGTGGCGAAGTCGAAACTCGATCGGATCCGCTCCGAATTCCGCAGCCATGTCATCGATGAGGGTCTCGATGGCAAAGACGTTCGTGAAGGCACCTAGCGAACGAAGTGAAGACGTGCGATAGGGAAGGCTACGCACGATCCGTTTTCGCACGCGCATGTTCGGAACATTGTAGCCTGGGACCGCATTTCGGTCCGCCCCGCCGCCGCGCACCAATGGAACATCTCCCGATGGAGCAGGCAGAATTGGCTCCGACAGATAGCTGGCGGAGCGGAGATTCGGTGTGCCATTGACGCCGGGACGGCCCGCATGCGGTGCGGAGTTCACCACAACATCGACCGAAGTGATGCGTCCGTGTGAAGAAACAGTGGCGGCTATCGTCGTCGCCATGCCAGGTCCAAGGGGCGCCGCCTGAAACTCATCCGAACGCGACCAGACAACCTTTACATGGCGGCCAGGGACCGCCCGTGCCATTAGCACCGCGTCGAATGCGGCGTCGTCGGCCCCATTATGACCATAGCACCCAGCGCCTGGCTGATGGATCACTACGATGTTCTCTTCTTCCATTCGCAGCGCCATTGCCATGGCTCTCCGGAGCGGAAACACCCCTTGGCTATGCGTCCAGACGGTCACGACGCCGCTGTCCCAGACGGCGACAGCAGCCGAAGGGGCGATTGATGCGTGGCATAGATACGGACGAGAAACAGCCGCCTCAAAGCGGCGGTTCGTTCCGCTCTCAGCCACACCAGTTTCGAAAACGGTCTCCAGAGCTTCTTCCGACCCTAGGATCACATCCATCGCATCATCTGTCAGCCCTGCCGCTTCCGACCATTCAGCGATCCTCCGCACGGCCCTTGCCGCACGTGCAGCCTCGTAGGGACTTTTCGCCAGAACTCCGACGAATGAGCCATCTACAACCACGTCTACGATGTCAGGACGTGCTTTCAGGGAATCGACATCCAGCGAGACAAGTCGTGCCGATAGAGTCGGAGGATGCACTGGGCTTCCGAATAGCATGTCCGGTGCTGTCATGTCATGGATGAACGGAGCGCCCACGATGCGTTCGCGAAGGTCAATCCTTCCAATGTCCCTGGATTCACGACACCGCATTCGGGGTGGTCTAGGCGACGCCAGTTCCTCGACCGGGACGTCGAAGTTCAGTTCAGTTGCCAGCTTGGCAAAAGTGAGGTCAGTCGGAACCCCGCCCCGCGTGATCATGCTATCAGCAATATCAAGCTCATTGCCCTCGGTGCCGAGCTTGGTAGCCGCAGCATTTAGCAGAAGGTGGCGTAATGCAGAGGCTGCCCAGCGGAGTGCCATGCCACCCTCGGAAACCGAAAGGCTGCCGGCGGTGAAACCTTCGTCAACAGTGCGATCGGTGCGAGCGGTCTCAATCGCGATGTCGTTGGGGCGAGTCCCCAATTCATCAGCCACCATCTTTAGCAGCGCTGTCCGGTTGCCTTGACCAAGTTCGACTCGACCGGTCATCGCCGTCAGCGTTCCGTTCGCGTCCATTCGGAACCAGTCGCTGATAAGCGGCCCTTTCCGTAGTCCATCCGGTGGATTTGAGCTCAATCTGGTCTTCCTTCGTTGCGGCGAAACGCTGCTTCGAGAGCATCGAGAACACGCCCGTGGGATCCGCAGCGGCACAGGTGATCGTCCAGTTCCCCAGCAATGCGATCTCTGGTAGCTGTAGGTTCGTGCTCCATCAACGCCTTCGCCCGCATCAGGATACCTGACAGACAGTAACCGCACTGGCCCGCTTGCAGTTCAAGCATTGCGGCAACCAGGGAATGCGGTGGGGTCGTGTCAAGAGCTTCGGCGGTTTCCACAGCCGCGCCCGCGACCTCTCCAATGGAAAGGTCACACGACATGACAGCACGTCCGTTCACGATAACCGTACAGGCTCCGCAGGTTGCCTCACCACAGCCAAATCGCGCGGCTCGAAGCCCGAGGGTGTCGCGCAGCACATAGAGCAGGGGTGTGGTGGGATCCACCCTAACGGATTTCTGCCGTCCATTGACCGTCAGATCTATTGTGGTTTCGGCAGATCCCGACATGGAACTTCAGACCATGATTCGTGCCGGCTCTTTCAGGAGGGCACAGACATAGCGGAGGAATCGCGCTGCTTCAGCACCGTTGATCACGCGATGGTCGTAGGTTAGGTCGAGTGGTAGAACGGAGACCGGTTCAAACGCATTGCCATTCCAGATTGGTCGGATGACGACCTTTGATATCCCGAGGATCGCAAGTTCCGGTGGATTGACAATTGGAGTGAAGGATTCTCCTCCGATGCTCCCAAGCGACGACACCGTCATCGAGCCGCCGCCCAGGTCCTCGGGCCTTGTTTTCCGATTCCGGGCACGTCCAGCGACATCCGAGAGTTCCATCGCAAGGGCGAATACACCTTTCTGGTCCGCATCCCGTATGACCGGAACCACGAGACCATGCGGAGCGTCGACGGCAACCCCAATATTCACGTAACCCTTCTTGATGAGAATGGTGCCCTGCCGGTTCAGGGATGCATTGAACTTCGGGAATTCGCGCAGTGCTCTCGCCAATGCCTTGATCAGGAATGCAAGGGCGGTGACCCGAATTCCCTTTGCTTCTGCCTCAGGTGTGATGCTACGCCGGAAGGCCTCAAGAATTGATACTTCGGCACTGTCGTGATGGGTCACTGACGGAATGAACTGGGTGGCAGAGGTCAGATTCTCGCCCGCGAGTCGGGTGAAGCGACTCAGCGGTTCTTCGACGACGGGGCCGAATGCCGAGTGATCAACGTCCCACGCTGAACCTTTCGATGACTGATGAGCGCTTTCAATATCCTCGCGTAGAATGGTGCCACGCCCCAGTTCCTGGGCAAGTTTTTCCAGAGCAATGCCCTTTCTTGCGGCAAGAGCCCGGACCGAGGGGCTGGCTATCACATCCGACATGCTGTTGCCTGCCAGTTCGGCGCGATTGGCTTGATCGGCACATATTCGCGCGTTTCCTCCTGGGTACGATCTGGCTCGGCGGCCGAGCACGTCGTTCCGGAATACAGCGCGACCGGGTAGGTTGTCAGGCCGAGGTTGAGTCCTGTCATCGTGGAGCCCAACCGCTCGCAGCGACCCATTGCGGAATTGGCGAATTTGATGCCTGTGGCTTCAGAACGCCATATGCGCACGAATTGGACCTCGGTTCCAGATTTCCGCAATCGAACTGACGGAGACATGACGGTGTCCTTTCAGAGAAGCTGTCGAAGCGGGGCTTCGAGCCGCTCCGCAAAACCCGAAATCAAGGCCATGGCTGAACTGTCGTCCAAAGTCCCGCGTTGGTAATCCAAACGGATTGAGAGCAGCCCGTTGCCCGAGGCGAGTGTCAGGGTTGGTGTAGTGACTGCGAACTGATGCAATGCGGTCCACCGGGTACCAGTGAGATCGCGCAGGACGAGATCAGGAACCTGAGGTGTCTGTTGGGGAGCCGTTTCCCGCCAAGGGAGGTCAAGGTCGATGAGCGTTTGGGAGCCCTCACCAATGCGTTCGAGTCTGATCGCAATGCGGGCTCCAATCCCAGCCGCCCCTGCTGCGCCGACGGCCAGAATGGCGGCAAACTTACCTGCTGTCATCTCGGGGTCGCTGGATTGGAGACCAGAGATGGTCTCCACGAATTCCGCGTCCGACACTATCGCTGCCAGATAGGCGTTTGTGACGGCGGCCCGCCTAACCCCGGAAAACTCCAATACATCATTCGCATGTATAGGCTCGCTCACCCCACTGCCAAGCAAATCCCGAAGTTCGATGCCGCGCTCGAGGGCAATTCTTCTGGCTTTGGGTGACGCAAGTGTTCGCCCACCATTTCCCGCTGCTTCCTTGGCGACTGCCCTTGATATCGTCGACGACACAGGTGATTGCCTGACTGCGGCTTGGGACGCACTTTCGGATTCGGCCACCCCTTCAGTTCGTGGTTCCTCCGTGATGCCGCCAATATCGCCGCCCTCCCGTGTTTCGGAAATCAATGCAATCGTCTGACCTACCGGCACCTCATCGCCAGCCTTAGCCCGCACATCCGTGAGGTATCCGGATCCTTGAGCCTCGACCTCCATCGTGGCTTTGTCCGTCTCGACTTCGAAGAGCGCGTCACCCTCGTTGACCGAGTCGCCCGGCGACTTACGCCATGCGACAACCAGTCCACTGTCCTGCGCCATTCCAAGCGCCGGCATGATGACTTCAAGCGGCACGGATCATCTCTCCGCCGAGCAGCCTGCGTGCGTTGAGAACCACGCCTTCAGGAGTGGGCACGGTTAGATCCTCAAGCGCCGGGGAGAAGGGTATCGGAACGTCCATTGCCCCCATGCGCAGTACCGGCCCGTCGAGATGATAGAACGCCTGCTCGTTGATGCGGCTGGCGATCTCCGAGGTGACGCCGAAACTCTGATGACCTTCGTCCACAACGATGACCCTACTGGTTTTCCTCGCCGATTCCAGAATTTTCGAGTCATCCAATGGTACGATTGTACGCGGGTCGATAACCTCTGTGGATGCGCCATCCTCGGCCGCAAGGATGTCAGCGGCCTTCTGGCAGACCTGAACCATCGACGAAGTGCCGATCAGGGTGATATCCGTTCCCTCACGGAGAACTTTCGCTTTCCCTAGGGGAATCAGGAATTCTTCCTCGGGTACAGGCGCCTTGTCCTGATACATTAGTTTGTCTTCAAAGATCACAACTGGATTGCCATCCCGGATCGCGGACTTCAGGAGGCCCTTCGCTTCATAGGCGGAGGAGGGTAGGGCAACCTTGAGTCCCGGAATGTGAGCGACCAAGGCGTGCAATGATTGGGAGTGCTGGGCGGCAGAGCGGCGCGTGGCACCGAGGTTGGTTCTCAGGACCAGCGGTACGTTTAGCTTACCCCCGGACATATAGTGGGTCTTCGCCGCCTGATTGCAGAGCTGGTCCATGACCAGATACAGAAAGTCGCCGAACATCAGGTCAACCACCGGCCGCATTCCGGTCATAGCCGCACCGACCGCGATTCCCATGAAACCGGGTTCGGCGATGGGAGTGTCGATGACACGTTCGGTCCCAAATTCCTCAACGAGACCCGAGAGAATCTTGAAAGGCGTTCCGGCCTCTGCGACGTCTTCCCCAATGACAAACACCGAACTGTCGCGACGCATTTCCTCGCAAAGGGCTTCGTTGATGGCTTGGGAAAGCGTTATCTCGCGCATCTTGCAGTTCCTTGCGCCGAGGCATGCATCACGTCAGTGAAGACATGCATATCCACTTCCGATTCCGCAGGGTAAGGAGCGGACAATGCGTATTCCACTGCTGCCTCGGCATCGTCGCGAATCGTTTCCCGTATGGCGTCGAGCTCGTCTTCGGTTGAGATTCCATCCTCTATCAACTTCTTGCCAAAGTTTGTGATCGGATCGCGGTCTTCCTTCCAGTATCGTTCTTCCTCCTTGGACCGGTAGTAGTCGCGGTTGATGTCGCCTACATGGTGACCGTGGTAGCGATAGGTTTTCAACTCGACGAAGAACGGTCCTTCGCCGGACCGGCATCGCGCCACAAGTTGCTGGGCCAGAGCATTGACCCCAAGCACGTCCTGCCCATCGACGCAGTGTGCCTCGACGCCAAATGCCTCGGCACGGGCAACTATCTCGCCCGCCGCGATTTCCGAAGTCTTCGTATATTCCGAATAGCCATTGTTTTCGCATGCATAGATCACTGGAAGCTTCCAGAGGGCAGCCATGTTCATGACTTCATACATCAGGCCCTGAGCTGTGGCTCCGTCGCCGAAAAAGCAGACCGTAACATCGTCTTTGCCCTGCATCCTGGCTGACAGCGCCGAACCGGTCGCGATTCCCATTGAACCGCCGACAATGGCATTGGCGCCTAGGTTGCCATTCGTTTGGTCGGCAATGTGCATCGAACCGCCTTTGCCACGGCAATAGCCCTCTGCCTTGCCAAGTAGTTCACAGAACATCTTTCTAAGTGATGCCCCTTTGGCCACGCAATGGCCGTGGCCTCGATGGGTCGAGGTGATTCTATCTGTCGTGCGGAGGGCTTCACATAATCCGACGGCGACCGCTTCCTCACCGGAATACATATGCGTGAGCCCGGGCATCTTTGCCGAGAGATATAACTGATTTGCATTGTCCTCGAAGGTACGAATGCGCACCATCTGCCGGTACATCCGCAGATAGTCCTCAACGTTGGATTTCAGCTTGACCTCGCTCATGGCGCTCCCACTTCTTGATACCCGATGGGCCATGTGACGTCAGTAACGGTTGGCTATTGGCAGCTCCTCTGCCGGGAACAGGCTGATCACCTCGCATCCGTTGTCCGTCACCACAACTTCCTCCTCAATTCTCGCTGCCGAAAATCCATCGCTAGCAGGGCAGTAGGTCTCAAGCGCGAACACCATACCAGTCTGTATCTCCATCGGATTGTCGAGGCTGACCGCCCGACTTATGATCGGCCGCTCGTGCAATGCCAGTCCCAGGCCATGACCGAACTGAAGGCCGAAGGCTGATAGCTCGTCCGGAAATCCGTATTCCGCCGCCGCCGGCCACAGGCCGGCGACATGGTCGGTTGTCACGCCCGGCTCGATTGCGTCGATCGCCGCGTCCAGCCACTCGCGGCATTTGAAATAGGCGTCATGCTGCGAAGGCGTCGCCCGGCCAATGTTGAATGTGCGGTAGTAACACGTCCGATACCCCTGATAGGACTGGAGGATGTCAAAGAATGCCTGGTCTCCGGGTCGGAACAGGCGGTCTGTGAAATTATGCGGATGCGGATTGCAGCGTTCGCCCGATATGGCGTTGATCGCCTCGACATCGTCCGAACCCATCTCATAGAGCAGCTTGTTGGCGAGGGCGACGATGTCGTTCTCGCGAACGCCGGGCTTAAGCTCTTCGTAGATCATGTGGTAGACGCCGTCGACCATGCTGGCTGCCTGGGTCAAGAGCTGGATCTCGTCCCAGTTCTTGATTTCCCGGGCCGACAACATGATCTGCTGGCCATCAACGACCCTGAGGCCGGCTTCCTCCAGAGCATGGAACATTGCGGTTTCGGCGTAGTCAACGCCGACCGGCATATCAATCAGGCCGGCATCGCGAATAAGGCCGGCAATCTCTTCGGCATAATGCTTCATCAGGCCGAAGGAAGGCGGAATTGTGCCCCTCATTCCGACGACGCCAGCACGGCAGTGATCGGGCTCCAGCCAGTCGGAGTACTTCCGGTGATGTACGGCTGCCGAACCGAAGTCCCAGACATACGGGGAGTCGTCGCCAGTCAGCAGACAGAACCGGCACATCTTGTCCCGCTCCCACTCGCCGATCTTGGTCGCGGAGACATAGCGGATGTTGTTGACGTCAAACAGCAGCAGCGTTCCGCAGTCTGACGCGTTGAGAGCTTCACGCGTACGGCTCAGTCGGTAACGGCGCAGACGGTCATGGTCCACGCGCCGCTCGAAGTCGACGGATGTATGGCCCCAGGCAGGCAACCTGCCTTCCCAGTTCCAGTGCGGATCAAGATCGGCGGGTTTCAGGACGTGGGGGGTCAGGGCCTGGTTCATTCTAGCCTCCAAATGTTCGTTTCTTTGCGGTGAATTGGCGATGGGGGTCCCCCACCGTGGCTTATGCCGCCTCTGATTGCGGAACAATTGGTGTCCGGATCGGGCCTCATCTGGAATCTCGGTTCTTGAGCCTCGCCGCAAGCCAGTCGGCTGATTGCGGGCGGTAGCGGTAGGGGCGGTTGTTCACGACATGCGTTCCGTCTTCCACCATGTTCAGAGTGGTTGGTCCGGAGACCGAGGCTGCTAGCCTCTCTACGTGGTCGGGAGGTATCACCCGATCAAGTTTGCCTCCGACAATGTAGATCGGGCACTCGATGCGGTGGGCAACTTCCTGCAGACGCATTCGCTTGGCTACCTCAATCGCCTCGCGATCGTCCTTAGCGTGGCATCTTGCGATGAAAGCGGCTCGGGTCAGGTCAGGTACGCGAGCGAAGGCTTCGAAGAAGTCAAATGGCCCAGAGAGCGAAATGCAGGCACGGATACGGGGTTCGAAGGCGGCCGCGCGAGGTGCGTAGTAGCCTCCGAGACTGACCCCCCAGAGTCCGACACGCGACGGGTCAACATCCTGTCTGGTCTCAAGCCAGTCGATGACCGCTCCGACGGGTTGTTCGTATTCCGGTAGAATTGGCAGCGATTGCTCCGCCTCTCCCTGTCCCGGCCCGTCGAAGGCGAGCGTCGCCAGGCCGCGGGACAGGAATACATCCTCGTTTGTCCGCATTTCCTCCTTCGCGGAGTCGAGACCCATGCACATCACCACAACTGGCGGGCATGTGCGCCCCTTGGGTTTTCTCAGAATGCCCGCGAGGGTCTCGGAACCGTACGTGATGGAGACCTTTTCGCCGGGTGGATCGAGATCAGGCAGTGCGCGCTCATATGCCTTCACCGCGAGACTGTGGGCGGCCGCCATCCTTTCCTCATCATGCACGAACAGGAACTTGGCGAAATGGTAGCAGACGGCCGCGGTTGCGAAATGTTCACCGGCACTTAGGCGGTACCCTTCCCGATGAGAGACTTCACCAAGCGCTGAATGGACATTGCCTCTGGCCACCCAGGCTGGACACCAGCCCTCCCATTCCTTGATCGACGAAGTGACGTCCTGAAAGTCTGACAGCGGCACGCCGTTCGTTACCATTCTGTGCGACCAGTGCGCGGAGGCGGTCGCGAGCCGTGCATCGAGGCTTGGGCCGTCCTTCGTCATGTCTGGGAGTCCGATCCGATTGAGGCAGAATGGTCTTCCATCGCGCCCGTGGCTTTTAAATTCGCGAGGTGGGGGTATCTTTCCGTCAGGAGAGCGCCATGATAGAATGTCTTCCCAAATGACGGGGTGGCGCGGATTCGGTCGAGCCAGGCAGCTGTTGCGGGCAATTCGTCCCAAAGATGATCAAGGTTTATGTCCTCCATCCGCACGACGACAGGCATGAGCGCCAGATCGACCAGGCTAATCCGCGATCCCAGGAGCCACGGGCCACCATTCTCTTCCAGCCAGAGCCCTGCACGTTCGAGTCCGCGCCTGAGGCGACCCATCGCCTCATCCATGTCAGCCTTCGGAAAGCCGGTTCGGCCCATGCGCATCAGGAATTCCCGCCGCAGCGGTTTGCTATCGCAAAGATCCTGGAATTCGTCCTCGGTCATGGCTTGGAAATGAGGAAGAAACGCCAGATTGTAGGAGGGTATCCGAATTGCCGGTGTCGGGACCTCATCGACGAATCGCATCATTGCGCGCATCTGCGCAGTCCGCCTAGGATCTGTCGGACGCATCGGTTGTGTGTCCGGGAAGATGTCTTCCAGATACTCGAGTATGACTGAGCTGTCGATGATTGGCGTCCCATTATGGACCAGGGTCGGTACAACTCCGTTGGGGTTGATCTCTAGGTAGTCCGGCTGGAGTTGATCGCCCGAAAAGAGGTCGAGTCTATGCTCCTTGAATTCCTGTCCCTTGGCATGAAGCGCATATTTCACTCGCTGGCTGCAGGTGGATTGCGGAGCGTTGTAGAGAATGAATTCATCCATTGCTTCACTCCCAGTTCAGGATACGCGGAAGTCTGCGGTGTTTCGCGAGCGTGCCAACAATTCCGAGCGGAAAGAACATAAGTGAAAGCATCATGACGAGGCCGGTCGCAAGAATGTTGATCTCCGAAGCGCCAAGCGTCGCCACGAAGAACTCGTTGAAGGCCACGATCAGGATGGCACCAATGACTGGGCCGGCGATCGTTCCCTTTCCGCCGAGGATGCACATAAGAACCATATTCACCGAAATCAGGATTACGAGGTAGATGTTTGGACGGATATAGGTGAGGTATTCTCCCCAAACCGCACCAGCCATTCCGACGAAGAAAGCTGAGATCGCGAAGGCCAGGACTTTGTGGAACCGGGTGTTGATGCCGGCGCTCTCACTCTTGATTTCGTCCTTGGAGATCGCCCGCAGACCCAACCCGAACTTCGAGTGCCTGATGCGGAAGGATACCCAGACTGCGAAGGCTGCCATTATGATGAAGGCGTAGTAGTAGGGGAGTTTCGCCCATTGAACCGGAAGGTCATTGGCCTTTAGTGACACGCCGGCCGCTCCGCCCACAAATTCCCAGTTCTCGAAGAAAATGCGGAATATCATCACAAGCGCCAGAGACGAGATGATGAAGGAAGGTCCTCGCACTCGCAGCGTGATCAGGCCAATGAGATATCCCAGTGCTCCAGCTACGAGACCGGCGAATGGTGCCAGGATGATGGTGGAGATGCCATATCGCGCGAACACCATTCCGGCGAAGTAGCCGCCAACGGCGAAGAACACGTTGTGGCCGAGCGAGATGTAGCCCGCGAATCCCCCGAGAATGTTCCAACCCGAAGCCATCACGACATAACAGGCCGTATAGAGCACGAGATGCAGGACGTAGTTGTAGTTGCCGACGAACTGAAGGGCGGGAAGCGCGAGAAGCGTTGCCAGGACCGCCGGAGGGAACCAAATCGCGCGGGTTGTGCTGGCTGCCGACGCAAGCGACTCGTTGTAGGCGCGCCTTTGTTGGAGAATGTCAGATGTTTCTCGGGCGGACATCATGCAAGCTCCGGTTTTTCACCAAAAATGCCCTGGGGCCGCACCAGGAGGACGATGAAGAGTGAGACGAAGAATGTTAGGGTTGACCAGGTGGCACCAAAGAAAAAGCCCACATAGGCTGCAACCGTCGAAAGGATGAAGGCTGCCAGGACTGTTCCCAGGATTGAACCCATGCCCCCTAGGACGACGAGAGACATCAGAATGGCGATCCATTCCCAATGTTTCGCCGGGAAGAAAGAGAATACGAAGGAAACCAACGATCCTGCGGCGCCGGCCATGCCGACTCCGATCGCGAAGCTGACCAGGCCGACGAAGTTTACGTTGACGCCGAGGAGTTCCGCCGCCTCACGGTTCTGTGTGGTTGCACGGATCGCGTAGCCGAAGCTGGAGTACTTCAGAAACAGTGCCAGGCCGCCGATCAGGGCGAGGGAAACCAAACCGGCATAGAGCTGCCCTTTTGGGATGAACACAGAGCCGATAAAGAACGCGTCGGTGGCGTAGTCAGGAGAGGTAACCCGTTGGGTATTGGTGAAGGCTCCGCCCAACCCACCTTCAACGACCATCGCGAGGGCGAATGTTAGGAGTACCGTCATCTCGGAGTATTTCGCGGAACGCGCTTCACGCTCAAATACGAGTCGGTATAGTAGGACGCCAGTCGCTGAGAGGATTGCGGCGGCGACCGGCAGCATTGCAAGCGGATCTGCGCCAAGAAGCCTGAACGCCCAGTAGGCGACATACGCACCGGCCATGATCAGGGAGGGATGGGCGAGATTGACGATCCGCATAACGCCAAACACGAGGCTCAGACCCGCTCCCATCAAAGCATAGACACCGCCGAGGGCGAGACCCAGCACCAGAATCTGGATTAGTTCTGCCATCATGCCGCTCGCTTTCCGCCAAGGTAGAGTTCCTGAATTCTAGGGTCTGCGAGAATTTCGTCGCCTGGGCCTTCAAAGAGCGTTCGTCCGAGGTCCAGAACGATTCCCCAATCGGAGTTCTTGAGCCCGAAGTGTGCGTTCTGCTCGACGAGGAGGATGGTAATTCCGTCGGCAGCCATAATTTTCATGATTTCGAAGACTTCCTGAACGATCTTTGGCGCAAGGCCAAGCGACGGCTCGTCAAGCATCACCATAGCCGGCTTGAGGATCATCGTGCGGGCCATCGCAAGTGTCTGTTGCTGGCCGCCCGACATCGTGCCCGCTGGTTGGTCGCATCGCTCCCGCAAAACTGGAAACCGTTCTTCGATCTCATCGATGCGTCGCTCAAGATCGCGTTTGTCGGTCAAGGAAAAACCGCCCATCCGAAGGTTCTCACGGACGGTCATTTTCGGGAAAAGTGCCCGCTCTTGCGGAACGAAGCAGATGCCCTTTCTGAGCACTTGATCGGGCCGCATTCCCTTCAGGTTCTCGCCTTTGAACCTTACGTCCCCTTTCCTGATCCTGAGCATTCCAACGATTGCTTTCAGGAGCGTGGATTTGCCCGCTCCATTGGGCCCGATGATGCAGTGAACCTTGCCCGGATGCACCGAGAGCGACGCGCCGTTCAGGATCGACGGGCCGTCGCCATATCCTGCGACCAGGTCGGTGACTTCGAGAAGACCGCTCATGCTGAGTCCTCCAGTGCGCTGCCGAGATATGCGTCCAGGACGTCTGGATTCCTGCGTACTTCCCCCGGCGTTCCCTCCGCGATCACCGCCCCTTGAGCCATGACGACCACGCGATGGGAGAGGCGCATGATGAGTTCCATGTTGTGTTCAACGATCAGGACGGACAGGCCCTGTTCGTTGAGTTTGCGAATGTGGCCAATGATTTCCTCCAGCAGCGTCGGGTTCACGCCGCCAGCTGGCTCGTCCAGCAGGATGATTTTTGGATCGCTCATCAATAGCGCCGCCAAATCCATGAGCTTTTTCTGGCCGAAGCTGAGGTTTGCACCGTCTTCATGCGCGATCCTTGTGATTCCGAGGAATTCGAGGATTCCCATCGCCTTGTCTATTTCTTCCGCGCTCATTGCCGGTCGAAACAAATCGCGCCATCCGCTGATTCGTGACTGGCAGATCACGTTCTCAAGTACGGTCATGTCACTTAGATTGCGCGATATCTGAAACGTTCGGGACAGGCCGAGGGCCGTGATCTGGTGGGGGCGCAGCATGTCGATGCGCTTACCGTCAAGCCAGACCTGTCCAGCAGTAGGGGTCATCGTGCGGCTGATGCAATTGAACGCGGTGGTCTTTCCGGCTCCATTTGGTCCGATCAGCGCAGTGATGCGTCCCTGTTCGGCGGTGAACGAGCATCCGTTGACTGCGCGGATTCCGCCGAAATGCTTGCTGAGTTCCTTGACCTCAAGCATGGCTCGCTACCTGTGGGCGGGAATGGTCTTGGTCGGGCGCGGATTGCGCCCGACCACGAGCGGGTTCAGAAGCCGTTCTTGGGATGTACGAGATCGGATACTTCCGGAAATTCGTCCGTTGGATAGACGAACTGCAGCTCACCGCCGTTCCACTGCGCGACGAGGAAAGGCTTGTCCACCGGAAGGCCAACATCGTCCCACGAAAAGCGACCGAGGATCGTACGAACAGGATCGTCATTCGTGCGGGCAGCAAGCCAGGCGCCCATGGCGTCGTTGTCTGCGGAGCCAGCGCCAATGATCGCCTGTTCAATGCCTTGACAGACCGCGAAGGGTATCGCCGCGTCCTCGTCAGGCGCAAAGCCGTATTCCGCCGCAAATGCTCCGACGAAGTCTGCGTTGGAGAATTCCTCACCAGCCAACGTCCCGACATAGGGTGCATCTGGATGCCATGACGTGTGCATGAGGATCGCGTCGGACGCTTCCTGGGTACCTTCATGGAATTCGACCTGGGTTCCTTGGCTGTAATAGACCATCTTTGGCTCCGCCCTTACGGTCTTGAGCGCACGGGTGATCTGGACTGCTTCCTCGGCTGATGCGGTTAGTGCAATGATCAACTCGGCACCGGAGCGCTTTATCGAGTTGGCGAGGTTGAGCCAGTCGTTGAAGCCCTCCTCTGGCCACTTCTCCGAGTAGACGACTTCAATGCCAGCGTCGACCAGATAGCCAGGTGCCAGATCCGCGACTTCCGAGCCGTCTGCGGGGTCCATTACCTTATGGCCGAGGAAGCCAGCCTCAACGGCATTAGCGAAGAAGTCGTCGGCGGCTACGACGGCTGCTGTGGTCGGGCGGTCACTTTCAGCGACGAGATCCTGGATGAGCCCCTGAAGCGATGAACCGACATATTCAGCTGCGTTCGGCTGGAAATAGAACAGGTTCTTATGGCCCTGCGTATATATCCGCAATGCGCCGCCGGCCGGAATTGGATGGACATAGCCGTTCTTGGCGAGGATGTTTGCGACCGGAAACGTCAGGCGCGAGGAGAACGTTCCAAAGACGGCGTCGACCTGATCAACATTGATGAAGCGCTCGTATTGGTTGATTGCCGTAGCTGGGTCGGAGCGGTTGTCTGACATGATCAGGTCAACCTGCTGACCGAGTATGCCACCACGTTCGTTAATCATCTTGACGCAGAATCCGTAGCCTTGCTCATGCTTTGCGCCTGCGATCGAGAACGCTCCTGTCAGCGGTAGGGACGCGCCAATCTTGATTTCCGCGAGTCCTGTGGAGGCGGCTAGTGTCGCTGCTGCGGTCGCCGCTAGAAGTGTTCCAGTGTGTTTCATATCTGAGTCCTCCCTGGGGGTTTGGCTTGCCGGTCCGGCAAGACCGGGTTGAGACTGCTGCTTGATTGCCTCGGTTCCCATTGTCGGCTGGCTGCTTCACCCGGCGGCCATTGGGATTTCGAGCCCTGTTGGATATGGGCTGTCTTCGCTTTGCAGCGAAATTCCAGACGCTCGCGCAACGGTTTCAAGGAGTGCGGCGAAATCCATCTGCAGATAGGCGTTTGGGTCGTCCTGCAATGTGGCCGCACCGAAATGCGCCTGGAGTGCCTCGCGGGTCGCCGCCGTAACTGGCATCGGTACGTTCAGTTCACGCCCGGATGCGAGGCCAAGGTCGAGATCCTTGCGTAGGAGCTCGGGCGTGAAGGTCGTTGTCCAGTCGAGGTTGACAAGTGCGTTGGTCTTATAGCGGGTGAAAGTCGAGCCCATGACTGAGTTGTTCATGAAGTCGAGGAACGCATGGCGTGGGACCCCGGCTTTCTGCGCGAGAATGGTTATCTCCGCGAGGTTTTGGGTGACCACCCCGAGAAACACATTGTGGGCGATCTTGCAGAAACGCGCCAGTTCGCCTTCTCCGACGTAGGAAACTCCGCTTGCCGCGATCGTGGCGATCACTTCCCGAACGCGATCAAACGCGGGTCTCGGACCGGAGACCACGGCGCTCAGTTTTCCGGCTCTTACGCATTTTCCGTTGCCACTGACCGGTGAGCAGACGAACTCAGCGCCTCGGTCGGCGAGTCGTAGGCGCAGGTCCGCCGATTGGTCGACGCCGATGGAAGAAAAGTCGAGGAACAGTCCTGGCGTCCCGGGTCCGCTCAGGACGCCGCCGTCACCGAAATATACAGTTTCCACATCCTTTCCGGTCGATACAATTGTCGCCAGGATATCGGTTTCGGCGAGGTCAGCAGGGCTGCTGACGAGCGTGGCACCCTTTTCCGCCAGGGGTTCGGCCTTCGACCGTGTGCGATTCCAGACCTTGACGTTGTAGCCTGCGTTGACAAGGCGTTCCGCCATGGGAAATCCCATGCGGCCCATTCCAACCCAGCCAATCGATGGTTTCGACATGTTCCTACTCCAGTCTATGCGCCGTTCGCGCGGTTGCAGACCATTTGGGTGCGTGAATCGGTGTCCTTCATAGAACCGAAGACCGGGAAACGGTCCTCGGCCTCATCCGCGATCGCATTCATCGGAATTCCGGTCTCGCTGTTGCGTTCCCGGACCTTGACCTGTGGCGACTGAGACGGTGAATTGACCCGACACATCGGGAATCGACCTTGGTGGGCAATGGTGAACGAGGAGTCGGCTCCGTTGATATCGAACCCCGTTTCATGCACGATCCGGCTAGACGTGGCAGATCCGCAACCGCGGCATCCGGTCCGCACGCGAGGTGGGTATGTCGAACCGGGGGAGGTTCCGCCGGGAGGGCTCGGCTGATCAAGCGGCCAGCCAGTCTCTTGGCCGAAATCGACGGCGTCTGCGAGGGCTTCTTCATTCGAACATGGGAGCCTGTGCCGTTTGATGTTCGGCTTGTTGGGACCTGCCTTGTCCAGCAAGGTGGGGATGTTCACCTTCGGGTTCAATTTTTGCCATCCTCCGGGATTTGCGAATTCGGGCCCAGTGATGCATCGATTTGCGCAAACGATTGCATGATCTTTAGTGACTGATTCGGATTGTGTCAACAATGAACATGCAAACGATTGAGAATATGTATGTTAGATGTATGTTGTGGCTCCAAGGAGCGGTGAATTGAAGAAGAATGTGACACTCAAGGACATTGCGCGCGAGACCGGTGTTCACGTTTCAACCGTCTCACGGGCTCTGACTCCGAAGCGTCGGGTTTCCATGTCATCGGAAGTGGTCCAGCGAGTCCGGGAGGTGGCCGATGCCATGGGCTATCGTCCGAATCGGCTGGCATCCGGATTGCGAACCCGCCGCACCATGTCCGTCGGAATCATGATTCCCGACATTACGAACACTCTATTTCCTCCAATCGTCCGTGGAGTTGAGAGTGTTCTGGAGCCGCGTGGCTACGCTTCCATACTGGTAAACACCGACAACGATCCGGAACGTGAGTCCCGTCTCTTCGGTGTTCTCCTGGAGCGTGGAGTCGACGGAATCATTGATGCAGCTGCCCGTTGCGCCGACCCGCAGCTTCATGAGGTGGCCGCGGAGGTGCCCGTCGTGACTGCAAACAGGCAGGTGGAAGAACCGTCGTTGCCTTCTGTCGTGAATGATGACGCAGGTGGCGTGCGCATGATGGTTCGACTGCTTCGGGAGGCTGGCCATCGGAACATCGGCCATATCGCGGGCCCACCGGATCTCTCAACCGGAATTACCCGGCGTAAAGCGTTTGAGACAACTATGCGGGATCTTCAGCTTGAGGTTGCTGATGGGGCGATCGTTGCCGCGCAGCGCTATGATGAGAGCGAAGGCGAGCGATGCGCAGGAATTCTGCTCGACACTTGCTCTGCTGTCACTGCTTTCCTCTGCGCCAATGACCGGCTTGCGATTGGTGCGATTGGTGCTCTCAGGAAGCGCGGACTTGAATGTCCTGGAGATATATCGGTTACGGGCTTCAACGACATTCCAATTCTCGGTCTTATTCCGCCGGGTCTAACGACGGTGCGGATCCTGCAGTTCGACATTGGCCGCAAGGCGGCGGAACATCTGCTCTCGGTGATGGGGGATTCCGAATGCCAGGTCCCAATGACGACTGTTCTTCCGGTGTCGTTGGTCAAGCGCGGCAGCGTGGCGGCTCCCAAATCACGGAACCGCTGTTGACTGGCCGGGCAACGTGCATATGACATACCCGGAATCGATTGGTTGCGCGGGACGGGGTTGGACGAGGTCTTGGTAGCAGTGAAATTCGGCGAGAGCGCCACCGTATTCCAAAGGCCTTGATCTGTACCGCCTTATCAACCTTGATCCCACGAGTGATTGGGATTGCGTCAGGCACAGTCTCAGGCGAGAAGTCAGAGGCCTTGAGGCAATTACACAGAGTTCCGGGTTTTGCTATTTTGCGCCTCATTGCAGCTGGTTCAGATGATTGAGCACCGGTGGCTTTCTTCGCTGTGAGCGGCGCCACGGCGGAAGTCGTCAATGTTTGCTGCCGTATGCGCAGGATCGGGCATTCCCAGGCGTGGAAGCGGATGCCGTGAGGCGGAGTTTCCCGCTGCCAACCTGTTCCGAAGCACGAATCGGAGCAAGGCAGATTTGGCAAGGGTGTCGTCTCTCGGAACGGAAGCGGAGTGGGTTCTGCAATTCACCTCTGGGAACCTTCTGTTCCGAAATGTAAATGGTTCTTGAATCGCGGCCGCGTGACCTTGGCGCCTGAGCGAGTTATCCTGAGTGAGGATGGGCAGAATGAACGAAGCGTTGAATTCCGAACAAGTCGAATTCTATCACGAGCACGGTTACCTTGTCCTGGAAGACCGCATTCCGGAAAGGATCATCTGCGATCTTCGTGATGAGATCGCGAAGTTTGAGGAAGAGGCGCGGGGGATGACCGCATCAAATGATCGGTTGGATCTGGAAGATAGCCACTCGTCGGACAGCCCACGTATTCGGCGAATCAAGCTGCCGCACCGGATTTCCGGTGTTGTACGTGATCTAATGTACTCGGACCAGGTGCTGGCACCCGTACGTGATCTGATCGGGCCCAACCTCCGGCTCCATACAACAAAGCTCAACATGAAATCTGCTGGATATGGTGCAGCTGTAGAGTGGCACCAGGATTTCGCTTTCTACCCGCATACCAACGACGATATTCTGGCTGTTGGCGTGATCATCGATGACATGGAACTGGAGAACGGACCGTTGATGGTGTTTCCCGGTACGCACAGGGGTCCAATCTTTGATCACCATACGGACGGTGTGTTCGCGGCGGCGATGGATCTTACGGCTGTTGGCCTCGACGCCGATTGCGCGGTTCCTCTGACGGGACCGGCTGGTTCCATTTCGATTCACCATGCGCGGATCGTCCATGGGTCTGCATTGAACACGTCCCGGCGTGCCCGACGGCTTCTGTTCTACGAATGCATGGCGGCTGATGCCTTTCCCGTGATGGGTTCGATGACCACGTTCGGGTCATTGGAAGAATACAACAGCCGGATGCTCTGCGGCACACCAACGCTTGAACCTAGACTGGTTCCGGTTCCGGTTCGGATTCCCTTGCCGTTGCCGGAGGCGAGGGGGTCCATCTACGAGATTCAGAAAGGTTTCCGGAACAAAGGGTTTCAGACCTACAGCAGTGATGCCACCTGAGAGTTCGAACCTGACTGCCACTCTCTTCTTCTCCCCCTGGGTAGAACATCTCCAAACCATAGCCGGATTCCTGACCAGCTCCTGTCCAGGTGACCTGCATGCCAGAGTATCGCGGGCCTCGAATACCCTGACCGCCCCGGAACTGGCGCCAGCCGCTCCGCCGTGGCAAGCCCCGCTTTACTTCCGCGACGGAACCGTCGATGCGCGGGGTGTGGGTTCCGAAGCGCAACACCGGCCACTTCCAGGGCGGCGTGTAAATCTCCGCGTAGCGGGCGTTGCATGGTCCAGGGACAGGTCGGCGCACACCGACCGCATTCCATTCAGGGAGATCACGAGATGGCATCGCCGCATCCGCACGACGGGGAGGGACAGTCTTCGGACCTGCGGGGCTGCGTTCAAACGCGGCTTGTATGTCGGTAAGCTCTTCCGTCATCGACCGGGTTTCTTCGAACCCGGCTCCCGGGACAGCGATTGCACTTCGACCGAACGGGATGCGGCTCGCTATCTCTACCATCTAGCCGGCCCCAACAGAGTCGTGGACGCCGAGGTGGACCTCCACCTCACCGCGCTGCCCGATCTCCTCACCGCGCCGTTGCCGTTCAACCAATATGTCCGGTGTTCCTGCCGTTGACGCCGCCAGGCAGGCGATGCCCATGTTTCGGTTGTTGCGGCGCAGGGAAACCGGTCTTTCGGCGGGAGTCGATTGGCGGACTGTCCACCTCCGATTCCCGAAGGCGAAGCGAATAACCGGTATTCCCACGGACTGCGACATGCGGGAGGCCTATCCCCAGGCATATCGCCGCTTTGGGACCAGATATCTCAGGCACATGGGACCGGTCGGGAACCCGGGCACCGGGTACCTACGCGCCTTCGCCCGTAGGCTCGAGAGGATCTGTGCTGTGGTTGACGGATCTGCAGAAACGCATCCTTGGGGCCATCGCCGCCAATAGGGATCCTGAGAACTACGTTGTTGGCGAAGCCGTCCTCAACATGGATGTAGACCGCTCTTCAGACGGCGTAGACCCTTTCTCCTGTGCGGGATTCTCGGCGGAGTGGGAAAGGGGCGCGGTGACGCGTTCCGTCGTGACATGGTCAGCATTGGCGGCCGCTCGACACGCCCTCGACTGGAACTCCGATAGCGACTACAGGTTCTTCCCGAACGAAAGGGACGACATCCTCGGGTTCTGGCTCCATCCGGTCGACCAAGCGACGAACAGGATCACCGCCGCGCTCGACAGGAACGAACCGAGGTGCCTCGTATGTTCGGAGTGGAAATGGGGTGGGGATGAAAGACCGAAAACCGTGACGACGCGCTCAGGGGCACACTCGGTCAATTCAGATACTCCAACGGATCTACGCTGTCCATGCCTTCCCGGACCTCGAAGTGTAGGTAGCCAGCCTCTTCGCCGATTTCAGCGATGTCCTGACCACGGGAGACCGCTTCACCCTGTTGGACTTTGAGATTGTCGACATTGGCGTAGACTGTGAGCAGGTCCTCAGAATGGCGGATCACCAGAATTGTCCCCAAGTCTGTGTCGACCGTGATCACTGCCACAGTACCTTCGCCCGCCGCTACAACCGGGCTGCCGACGTCGGCTGCGATGTCTACGCCATCGTTCTTTCCCCGTTCATAGGCACGAACGATATCACCATTGACAGGCATCGCCAGACGAGCGTTGCGGGAGACTGCGCTACGTTCGCCCGCCGGAGGTTGTTCCGGTTGGTCCTGTGCTGCCAAAGCGGGTTCGGGCGTCTCCTCCGGCAACGGCATGGACGCACTGGGCGGTACTGGTGTCAAACTTCCCTCTCCGGGTGCGGAAGTGGTTTGTTCCGGACTGGAGGAATCTTCTGAGGCAGTGCTGTTGGGAATGATGAGGTATTGGCCTTCCCTTACCGACAGCTCTGGACCAAGGCCATTCCAGTCGGCAAGCGACCGCACGGACACCTTGTACAATCGAGCGATGGAGTACGCGGTTTCGCCTCTCACCACCTGGTGGCGAATCGGAGTGGTCCGGATTGGCTCGCCCGTTCCGGTACCTAAGACTCCAGTTGCCCCTGTCTCCGCTTCCACTCTGTCCAGTGCGTCGCTTGCAAGCGAGCTGATGTCCACCTCTTCCGCAGAAGGGGGCGTACCCGGTCCGCCAGCGGCCGATTCAGGCAACGCGAGGACCTCCCGCTCCCGCAAACGCGTGTCCGGTTTGAGACCATTGTAGTCCGCAAGTTCTTTGGGATCGATTCCCAACCGATTGGCTAGGTCAGCCACAGTCTCGCCCTGCCGGGCGAAAGCGACATTTTCATCGGCCTGCCAGCGACCTGTGGCTGCCTGCCGGGCGGCATCGGATGTGGTCAATCCGGTTGCGGAATCTCGAAGGTCGATATCAACGCCTCCGGTGCACGCTCCCGTCGCAAGAAGACCGATACATAGGACTATGCCACTCAAGGCATTTCTGAACGGATTTTCCATCGCTGGTCCTCGCTCGCGACCTTTCCCAAGGCCTCTTTCAGTTCTGACCCATTCCCTCAACGAGAGGCACGAAACGGACCTGACGGAATTCCTCATAGTCGAATCCTGTCTCATGGCGCGTGACCTTGATCAAATGCTGCACCGTATCCGACTGCCCCACCGGAACAACCATGATACCTCCAATGCGAAGCTGTGCCAAGAGAGGACCGGGTGGATCTTCCGCGGCAGCTGTAACGATGATCCGCTCAAACGGGGCCTGTTCGGGAAGTCCAAAGCTACCGTCGCCCGAAATTGCGGTGATATTGTGCAGACCCAGCCGCCCGAACACCGCCCGTGCACCCTGAATCAGCGGTAGATGGCGGTCGATGGTGTAAACCCTGCGGGAGAGCTGGCTCAGAATGGCCGCCTGGTACCCAGAGCCGGTTCCTATCTCAAGCACCTTGTCGCGTGGCTGCACGTCGAGCGCCTGAGTCATCAAGCCCACGATGGATGGCTGACTGATTGTCTGGCCACAGGCGATTGGAAGCGGCACGTCCTCATACGTTCGGTCAACGAATATACCCTGAATGAAGTCCTTCCGGTCAATCGCCTCCATCGCTTCGAGGGTCCGCATGTCGGTCACACCCGCGGAACGCAACGAAAAAACAAGTTGCATCTTACGCTCGGCGTCACTGGTGGTCATCGGTTCGGTCCAGGCTGTCTCTCAGTGGTGCAAGGACGTCATGGGCTGTCAGGTCGCAGCGCATTGGTGTGACTGAAATGTAGTGTGAAAGATTGGCATGCACGTCGGTCCCCGGCTCCGTCGAGATGTGCTGCGGCCCCCCTTTGATCCAGAGAAACCTGCGCCCGGAAGGCGACCTATGAGGCTCGATTCCGAAAGACGTGCCTGCGCGATAGCCTTGGGTGGTCACCTGCACCCCTTTCACGCTGTCTGCGGTTACGGGCGGGAAATTGACATTGTAAAAGATGCCGTAATCTCCGTTTCCCCAATCGCCATCTTCAATCAGCCGACGCACAAGTTCAGCGCCATGTGCCCCCGCGCTTTCGAACGGATTCTCTAGTTCGGAGTTTTGGGGGCCATAAAACTGACTGAGAGCGATCGCCCTTAGCCCCTGTAGGCTCGCTTCGATGGCCGCACCAATAGTGCCTGAGTAAAGCACGTTTTCCGCAGCGTTATTGCCACGGTTGACACCTGAGAGCATGAGGTCTGGACGCAATCCGTCGAGTACGTCGTAAATTCCCGCAAGCACGCAGTCGGCGGGAGATCCCTCTGCGGCAAAGCGCCTCGGCCCCAGTTCCGCAACCATGAAAGGGCGGGTGAAACTGATGCAATGGCCAACCCCAGACTGTTCGAACGCCGGCGCAACAGTCCAGACCTCACCCGCCGGTCCAGCAACCTCCTCGGCGATGGCCTGCAATACCTTCAGCCCAGGGGCATTGATTCCGTCGTCATTGGTGATGAGAATCCGCATGACTCAACCGCTTCCTTACCTACAGTCGAGTCATTCAATAGTTGCCACGGATAGGAATTGAAACCGCGGTCAACCGGAAGCGTCAGAAGCTGGAGGCGTGTCCAGACCGCGCATCTCGGCCAGCAGTCCACAATCCGGCCGACAGATCAGGACCGGTCGTCTAAGCCGTGCGCTCCCAGTTACAACGATGGATCATGGCGCACTCAGTGCCCCCGTTCTTCGTGCGTCCGGCGAATCACCCTACGTTTACTGGCCAGTGACGCCGCAATGACGCCAGTAGCAACGATGGCGATCAGAATTGTGGAGAGCGCGTTGATTTCCGGTGAGACACCTAGCCTTACTGCAGAGAATATCTTGATCGGAAGCGTCGTGGCGGAAGGGCCTGAGGTGAAAGATGCGATCACGAGGTCATCGAGGGATAGCGTGAATGCCAGTAGCCAGCCGGATATGACAGCGGGAGCGATGATCGGCAGGGTGACCAGACGGAAGGCCTCAAAAGAGGAACAGCCAAGATCAAGAGCGGCCTCCTCAAGGGAATGGTCGAATGTGACCAGACGCGACGACACAACGACCGAGACGTAGCACATCGAAAATGTGGTGTGAGCCAGAACGATCGTGAAAATTCCTCGGTCAAGTCCGATCCCAATGAACAGCAGCAGTAGCGAGAGGCCAGTGACGACTTCCGGCATGACAAGCGGCGCGTAGATTACGCCTGAGAACAGTGTCCGGCCCGGGAACCGGCCGACCCTGACCAACACATGGGCGGCCATGGTCCCGAGCACCGTTGCCAAGGTAGACGACAGGAACGCGACCTGTAGGGTGACCCAAGCCGCATCAAGGAAGGCCTCGTTGCGTAGAAGTTCTCGGTACCATCTGGTTGAGAAGCCGGCCCAGACCGTCACAAGTTTCGACGCATTGAAACTGTAGACCACAAGTATGACCATGGGAAGGTACAGGAACGCGAGTCCCAGCGTCAGTGACGTGGCGTTGAACCAGCTGAAGCGTCTCACAGCTCTGCCTCGCGCTGCTTCTGTTCGTTTCGCTGGAAGAGAATGATCGGAACAATCAGGATAAGCAGCAGGACGATAGCTACGGCGCTGGCAACAGGCCAATCGCGGTTGGAGAAGAATTCCTCCCAAAGTACCTTGCCGATCATAAGGGTGCCGGATCCACCGAGCAGCGATGGAATCACGAATTCGCCGATTGTCGGAATGAATACGAGGAAGCAGCCTGCGATGATTCCGGGGCGCGAAAGCGGGAACGTGACAAGCCAGAATGCCTGCATACGGGAACAGCCAAGATCCTCGGCTGCCTCAATAAGCGATTCATCCATGCGACCGAGCGATGCGTATATCGGCAGCACCATGAAGGGAAGGTAGGTGTAGACGATGCCGATGTATACGGCGATATTGGTGTTCAGAATCGTCAATGGATCACTGATGATTCCCAATCCCAGCAGGAGCTGGTTGAGGTAGCCCTCCTGGCTGAGGATACCCATCCAGGAATAGACGCGGATGAGAAAGCTCGTCCAGAACGGAAGGATTACAAGCATAAGTAGGGTTGGACGCCAGTGATCGGTGGCGCGGGCCATGGCATAGGCAATCGGGTAGCCTGCGATAAGGGCGAGCAGTGTCGAGAGAAATGCGATCCGAAGACTGGAAAGATACGCCTTCCAATAGAGGGCATCGGTCGTAAGGAAGACGAAATTCTCCAGATCGAGCCCGGAAAGGAAGGTGCGGAACCCAACCCAGCCAGCGGCAAGGTCGAACTGGGGCAAATATGGCGGACGCGCAAGGGCAGTGTCCGAGAGCGATATTTTAAGAACGATGGCGAAAGGTACGAGAAAGAGTGCAATTAGCCACAGGTAGGGAATTGCAACGACAAGAAACCGGCGCATCAATCGTCGTTCCAGTGAATTTGCCGGTCAAAGTCTCGCGTCATGGATCAGCGCTCAAGTACGATGCCGGCAGTATCGGACCAATGAAGCCAGACATCCTCTTCCCAAGTGAAGTCCCGCCGGGTGATCCGGTCGGTATTTGCGGTCTGTGCCTTGATGACCTGACCTCCCGGGATCTCGACATGATAGGTCGACACGTTGCCCAGATAGGCGATGTCGAGCACCTTGCCAGGTATCACATTTGAGGAGGCTTCAGGCCGGATTGACGAGATCGATACCTTCTCGGGCCTTATTGCAACAAATGCGGTGGTGCCGTTCAAAAGCCTCAACGCGGATTTGCATCGTAGCGACGGCTGATTCTCCGCCCAATCAATGCTGACCATGCCGTTCCCTGAAACGGCTCGGCCCTCAAGGATGTTCACGTCACCTATGAAGTCGGCGACATACGTGGAGTTGGGTGCTTCGTAGATCTCGGTAGGAGTGGCAATCTGGGCAATCCGACCATGATCCATGACGGCCACCCGGGTCGCCACTGTCATCGCTTCCTCCTGATCATGCGTGACAATCACGAAGGTCGTTCCCGTCCTCTCCTGTATGTCCATCAGTTCGAACTGGGTCTCACGCCGTAGCTTCTTGTCGAGTGCGCCGAGAGGCTCGTCGAGCAGCAGGAGTTTTGGCGCTTTGGCCAATGCTCGGGCAAGCGCTACGCGTTGCCTTTGCCCGCCCGAGATCTGGTGCGGCTTGCGATTGGCAAACTTCTGAAGTTGCACGAGCGCGATCATTTCCTCGGTACGTGCCTTGATCCGATCAGCTGCAAGTCTGTCGCGACGGAGCCCGAAGGCGATGTTGTCAAACACGGAAAGATGCGGAAACAAAGCATATGACTGAAACATCATATTGGTCGAGCGCCTGTTTGGCGGTGTTCCAGCGAGATCGCGACCATCGAGAAGGATAGAGCCTTCCGTGGGATTCTCGAATCCGGCAAGTATGCGCATGAGAGTGGTCTTTCCGCAGCCCGAAGGACCGAGCAACGCAAAGAACTCACCCTCAAAGATATTCAGGTCAATTCCATCAATGGCAGTGAAGCTGCCAAAGCGTTTGGTAACGCCATCGAACCGGATGAGCGGTTTCGCATCCGGGTTGTTCCAGGGCTCGAGTGCGGACGGTGCGTTCATCTGGACTGGTCAACGCTGCCGGAGTCGCTCCGGCCCGCTACATCACCGAGCTTCGATGAACGACCGCCCCAGCCCATGGAAAGGGCGGTCGCGTTCATTTTCCGCTCATATTCCCGATTTGATGCGTGTCCACATGCGCGTGACGGTTCGTTGTACGCCCGGAGGATACGGGGTGGTTGTATAGAGGGTGGCAAGCATTTCCTCTGTCGGATAGATTGCCGGGTCGCCGATGACATCTTCGGCCAGGAATTCCTGGCTCGCGAGGTTGCCATTGGCATAATAGACGTAGTTCGATGCCGCGGCCATGTTTTCGGCGTCCAGCATGAAGTTCAGGAACTGGTGTGCGCCGTCGGGGTTTGGTGCGTCGACCGGGATCGCCATCTGGTCAAACCACATCAGTGAGCCTTCCTTGACGGCGTTGTAGGCAATTTCAACGCCATTATCAGCTTCCAGTGCACGGTCGCGAGCCTGAAGCACGTCGCCGGACCATCCAATCGCCACACAGATATCGCCGTTGGCGAGTGCGTTGATGTAGTCCGATGAGTGGAATTTCTGGACGTATGGCCGCACTGCCTGAAGCACGGGTTCCGCCTTTGCGATGACGTCAGGGTCGTGGCTGTCTGGGTCTTCCCCGATGTATTTCAGCGCTGCGGGGATCAGCTCTGTAGGCGCGTCAAGGAAATGTACGCCGCATTCGGCGAGCGCTTCCATGTTGGCGGGATCAAAAACCAGGGCGAGACTGTCGATGGGCGCATCATCTCCAAGGATTCCCTTGACCTTGCCGACGTTAACCCCAAGCCCGGTCGTGCCCCACATGTAATTTATCGAATGGGCGTTTCCCGGGTCATAGGCGGCCACACGCTCCGCGACGACATTCCAGACGTTCCTGTGGTTGGGCAGTTTCGACAGATCCAGCGGCTGGAAGGCCCCGACAGAGATCTGGCGCATCAGGAACGTGCCGGTAGGCACAACGACATCGTAGCCGGAACCACCGGCAAGAAGTTTGGTTTCCAGAACCTCGTTTGAATCATAGACGTCGTAAATCAGTTCGAGGCCGGTCTCCTCCTCGAACTTGGTCAGGAGTTCTTCGTCGATATAGTCCGACCAGTTATAGACTCGGACCTCATCGGCCTGGGCCGCCGATGCGGCCAATGACGTGGCAAGGAATGTTGCGAGGATGCGATGCATGTTGGACTCCCTTGATCGCGTTAGCTATATCCCAAGTGATTCGATCTGGCCATCTGACCACAGTAACTGCGGTTCAGTATGGATTTAGGCTGGATTGTTGTCCAGCCATGTCCTGTTCCATTTCGAAGCGCAACGTTTGTGGCAGCGGAACCCCGAATTCCGCGGACACGGGTGGTCACGAATCCGCCCGTCATGTCTTCTTACGGTCATCGACGATGTTCATGGTCGCGATGCCGCTGTTGCCAAGTTCAACGGATGCGAACGGCCCGCCTTGACACATGTGGCCCGGATCCTGCGGGTCAAGCCGCCCCGCCTCTGCGAACACCCGTTGTGCGAACTGTTCTGCATTGTCCTTCGGGCGGTACCCGAGGAAACTTGCGTTGCTGTTGTCGACGGGGGCCCGATCATTGTCGGACACTCCATAGACGATGCTGAAGCCGGTAACCGGGGTGTCAATCGCGCGGGTAACGAGGTGGATGAGATCGCCATAGCTCAGCCATGAGCCGACTGCCCGCGAATTGCTGACCTGAGCACAGCTGAGGATGCGCATGCAGACGGCCTCCACGCCGCGCCTGTCCCAATAGAGGCTTGCCAGATCCTCCGCGAAGCACTTGGCAAGTCCGTAATATGTATCTGGACGATGCGGTACTTCCGTGCCGATGAAATCCGTCTTTGGATACATTCCCACGGCGTGGATCGAACTCGCATAGACGACTCGACGAATCCCGTTCCGGTACGCCGCCTCCCAGACGTTGTAGGCACCGATGATATTCGGTCCGAGAATCTTCTCAAACGGGGCCTCGTCTCCGATCGCACCGAAATGCACAACCATGTCCGCGCCATCCAGAAGGGCATCGACCTCGTCAAACGACGCAAGATCCGCGCGCAGATAGCGTTCTCCATCATAGAGACGACCGATATCCCCGACGATGTCTGAGGATACGAGTTCGCCGCAGAGTTCTGTGAGCGGTTCACGCAGATAGGAGCCCAGCCTGCCCGCCGCGCCCGTCAGAACAAGTCGTTTCATGATGAGGTCTCCTGTTTCTCGAGTCGTCCAGACTGAATGGTGAGTCCTTGGAACTGTTCCGCCCTCGATTCTGCGGGGTTCGCTATATCACCGCCTTTTCAATCAGGGGACGATTGTTGACGATTCGATCATAGTGGAAAGCGGACAGATCAAGTGTTCGGTATTCACCGTAAGTCAACCACTCCGCTGTCCCGCGTCCCATCGCAGGCGACTGCTGAAGTCCATGCCCGGAGAAACCGTTGAGGAACAGGAAGTTGCCGACTTCAGGATGCGGACCAACGACCGCGTTCTGATCCAGAACATTGAAGGCGTAATGCCCAGCCCACTCGTTAACGACACGGATCGATTCAAATTGGGGGATCCGATCAGCGATGACGGGCCAGACCCGATTCTCCCAAAGCCCCTGTTCCATCGCGAAATCATCCGGATCGACTGAAGGGTCCGGTTCGTTCCTGCTGCCGGCCAGATAGGAAGTCGGACCGTCCTGGCGGACATGGACTCCCGAAGGGTCGATGGTCAGGGGAAGCTCGCGATCAAGCGGTTTCTCGGCTGTGAATACCCAAGTGTATCGCTTGCGTGGTTCGACCGGAAGATCGATGCCCACCATCGCCGCCGTAAACGCTGCACGGGGACCTGTCGCGTTCACAATCGACCCGCACTGGATGAAGTCGCCGGTTGCAAGCCTGACTCCCATGACCCTGCTGCGCACCGTATCCATGTCCATCGCGACGACTTCATTCTCAACAAATTCCGCGCCTCTCGCTCGGGCAGACCTGCGCCACCAATCGAACACGGTGCCGCCGTCCCAATATCCTTCGTTCTCGGTATTGATGCTTCCTAGCAGGATTCCTTCGAGGTTGTAGAACGGGTAGCGGTGCTGAATCTGTTCAGGTGTCAGGAGTTGGGTCTTTGTCCCGGCGGCGGTCTGCAAGGCCTGGTTTGCCCTCAGAGCGTCAGCGAATGCGTCCGTGTCCGCCAGATAAAGATAGCCGTAGTTCTGGATGTCGATATCCGGCACCCGATCATCGTCGCCCATATGTCGACGGAAGTCCCTTATGAAATCCGCGGTGAACTGTGAAATCCAGATGTTCAGTTCGTTCGAGAACTGCTGGCGAATGCAGGAATTTGTGCGTGCCGTCGAACTCTTTCTGTAGCTGGCGTCGCGCTCCACCACCAGGATCGATCCATTGAAATCAGGGTTATCCGTCAGAAACCAGGCCGTCGATGCGCCCATCATGGCTCCTCCGACGATGACCACGTCATAGAGCGCCTCTGATGGCACGGTTGCATAGCCCTGTTTTGCCATCAGCCCAACTTACCCCTTCTCGCCCGCTCCTGTACCTCCCTGACGGTGGCCGCATCCATTCCGTAGGTCGTCCTGGCGGTTTCGGCCGAGATGTACCCGAGTGCGATGTCCCGGGCGACAAGTGAAGGGTCGCGGTCGAGGGGCGAGCCGTATCCACCTCCTCCCGGAAACGCCATCATCACCTTCTTTCCATGCGGTACGAACTGTTTGCCCTTACCCTGCATTCTGACACCATCGTTCCGCATGATCTCCGTTGATGCGCCAGCGAGACCTCCTCGACGTCCTCTAGCGGGATGGTTCACGCGGTCAAGCATTGCCTGAAAGTCAAATTCATATCCCCCGCGCGCACCGACTTCCATTATCTGCCCGAGACCACCACGTATGCGGCCTGCGCCGCCGCTGTCAGGCCGAAGTTCCTTTTTCCAGATCATGATCGGCCCAACCTGTTCGGTCACTTCGACCGGCATCGTCATAACTCCGGAGGGAAATGCCGTGGCATTCAGCCCGTCAAACTCCGGTCGAGCTCCGGAGCCGCCGGAATTGAAGGTCAACACTTCCGCAGGTCCCGTATTCTCGGGCGGTTCGGCATCCCGACTCGGTCGGAGCGAGAGCTGGAAATTGCACAGACACCCGGCTCCCTCCGCTGGGACGGTGTTGGGAAACAGTCGATCAAACGCGTCGAAAACCGTGTCGGGCAACATATGGCCGATGACATGCCTGAGGGCGACCGGCGAGGGGTGCTGGGCATTCAGGATCGATCCTTCAGGTGCCGCGATTATGAATGGAGTGAGGGACGCGGCGTTGTTCGGAATATCGGGTGCGACTGCGCATTTGAGCGCGTAACAGGAGTAAGCCTTGGTATAGACAAACGGTACGTTGATACCCTTGCCGTCCACTCGGCTTGTGCCAGTCCAGTCGCACAGGATCCGGTCACGTTCCACCGTTAGCCTGACATGGAGATCGATTGGCTGGTCGTAGCCGTCGATCCGCATGTGGCCATGGGCGGTTCCCGGCGTCAGGTTGTTGATCCGATCCCGCGTCGCTTCGAGGGAACTGCGCAGGATGAATGCAGACACGCCGTCAAGGTTTGGGAGCCCGAACTCCCGCATCATGCCGATCAGCCGCCGATGGCCGACCTCATTGCAGGTGGCGAGCGCATATATGTCGCCAATGACCTGATCGGGCTCCCGCACATTGCTGCGGATGATCCGGACAAGTGTTCTGTCAACGTCACCCCGGTCAGCAAACTTCATGATCGGGATATGAATTCCCTCTTCATACACTGAATTCGCGTCGGCTCCGAAGCCCCGGCCACCGATATCCGTTACATGCGCGGTACAGGCGAAAAATCCGACCACCTCTCCTTCGTGGAAAGATGGCGTGACAACGGTGATATCGTGGAGATGTCCTGTGCCCTGCCACGGATCATTGGTGATATAGACGTCGCCTTCCGCGATATGCTGGCGGCCGATGCGTTCGATGAAATGCCCGACTGCGTCCGCCATGGCATTGACATGGCCCGGTGTTCCCGTCACCGCCTGCGCCAACATTTCCCCATTTGGGTTGTAGACACCGGCGGATAGGTCTCCCGCCTCACGCACCGATGTCGAAAAGGCTGTTCGTACCAATGCCTGCGCCTGTTCCTCAACAACTGAGATCAGCCGGTTCCACATCACTTGATGAGCCACATTGAACCCTTCAGTCACGTGTCATCTCCCAAATGCCTGTCATTTCGCCTTGATGGAAGGGTCAGATCCATGTCGAGGCATCCGTCTGACAGCAACGTAAGCTGTCGATCTTGGGGAAGAATGACGGTGGTGTCCGTTTCGGCGATCGCAGCCGGCCCAACGATTTTCATTCCGGGGGTGAGTTCAGCGCGGTTGATTGCTTTGGCATGCATCGGTCTGCCTGTCACGGGGTCGAGAATTCGACGAAACTTCCTTGCCCGGTCTTCTGGGTTCCGTTCAACTGGTGCCGTTGGCTGGTCTTGCCCGGTGTGAGTGTAGGAATTGACCGACCAGACAGTGATTTCGGATTCCATTCCTTCGACAGTTCTTCCGAAGAGTCTGGCATATTCCGCCTCAAAGCGATTGAGGATTCCGGGTCCATGCGGATTGCGTGCCAGTGCGGCCGTCAGACCAACAGGAATTTCCCATCCTTGGCCTGAGTAGCGCATGTAGACCTTGTATTCGGACAGAAGCTCGGCAGTGGTCCCGCAGGATCGGACGAATTCGGCGGTCTCCTCCTTCATTTCGGTGATAAGTGAATGGGCGACCTCCTCGTCGAAGCCGCTCATCCTCATGAAGACAGTGCGATTGGTTTCGAAACTGAACGGTGCGCGCAGGAAACCGCTCGCTGAACCGACACCCGCACCAACCGGAATGAGACAACGGGAGATGCCCAGCTTTTCGCAGAGCCGCGCGGCGTGTAATGGGGCGGCGCCTCCGAAGGCGATCATGGTGTATCCGCTCAGATCCTCGCCATTTTCCACGGCATGTATTCTCGCCGCATTGGCCATGTTTTCATCGACGACTTCGGTTAGGGCGCATGCGGCCTTGGTTGGGTTCAACCCAAGTTTCTGACCAATTCGACTATCCAGCGCCCGCTCGGCCTTTCCGACATTGAGCCGAATGTTGCCTCCGGCAAAGAACAGTGGATCGATCCGGTTTAGCAGCAGGTCGGCGTCGGTCACAGTAGGTCCGGATCCCCCGCGATCGTAACACGCTGGACCGGGCTCGGACCCAGCGCTTTCCGGGCCAACCTGGATCCGCTTCATTGCGTCCACGTGCGCGAGACTGCCACCGCCCGCCCCGATTTCGACCATGTCGATCACTGGAATTGAGATTGGCATGCCTGATCCCTTCTTGAATCGGTAGGACCGGGCAACCTCGAAAGTCCTCGCCGTTCTCGGCGTTCCGTTCGTGATCAGGCAGATCTTGGCGGTCGTTCCTCCCATATCGAACGACATAACCTTTTCCAGACCATGCCGATTGGCGATGTCCGAAGCAAATATGGCGCCGCCCGCTGGACCCGACTCGACCAGGCGCACCGGAAATCTGACGGCGCTTTCGAGTGACATGATTCCGCCTCCTGAATGCATCAGCAGGATCGGGCAGTCCGCGCCTTCCTCAGCCAGACGCGTCCTGAGCCTGTCAAGATAGGACTTCATCAATGGGTGAACGTAGGCGTTGGCGATGGTCGTATTGAACCGTTCGTACTCCCTCATCTGTGGCGATACCTGCGATGAGAGCGAGACCATGACGTGAGGTAGGCGCTCTGCCAATGCGTCAGCGATCTGTCGCTCGTGAGAATCGTTCACGTAGGAATGGAGAAGCCCAACCCCGACGCTCTGATATTCCGCCGCCGCCAGTTCCGTGCATAGGGAGGCAACCTCGGAGGGATCAAGTGGGCTTAGGATCTTCCCTGTGGCATCGATGCGCTCGTCGACGACGTACCGACAGTTTCTTGGCAGGAGCGGTTCCGGCAGCCTGAGATTGAGGTCATACTGCTCAAAACGACTTTCGGTACGCATTTCAATCACGTCTCGGAAGCCTTTGGTTGTGATCAGGGCCGTTTTTGCTCCCTTGCGTTCTATGAGTGCGTTTGTCGCGAGAGTTGTTCCATGGATGATCTGACGAATACAGCTAAGGCGGAGATTCGCATCGCGGCAGACGCGTCGTAGCCCTTCGACAATTGCGTCTTCCGGCGCTGAATGGGTCGTCAGGAGCTTGGCTGTGGAGGTCGCCCCTTCAGACTCCAACACAATGTCGGTAAAGGTTCCGCCAACGTCCACTCCAATGCGGCAGGAAGATCGCGGGCATCTTGATTCAGGCATAAATTAATGTTTTTGTTGGATAAAACTGGAACTCTTCTCGCGCTTGCCGAAGACATCTTACATGTGCACCAGCAGGCCACAAGTGAATTCCGACAATTCGATGCGATACGGTGGCCAAGAACCGCTGCGATAGGCCCCGGGAATTTCCAGGATTCGGGGCGATTGAGCAGGGCGGTCGCGTGACTGGAGTGTCATTATGGTCCCGCGAGCGCATCCGCAAGCGTTCTCATTGGTCAATGCGCTGCCGGATGTGCAAAAGGAGTTGTTCTTCGCTCTTCCCATAGAGCAATCAAACAACATTCAGGAAAGATCCGGCAGGCCTTGCTTGCGGGGTCGGCCCTGGCAAACCGCATCCCCAAACTCACCAAGAGCGCCGTCGAGCCCTCAGGGCCAACGGCGCCGACACCGTCCACTGGGACGGCGAGCTGACCGGCTTCGGCATCCGGGTCCGCAAGTCGGGCCGGAAGAACCACGTCCTCCAGACCCTCGTGCGCGGCAGGCTGCGCCGGTTCGCCATCGGCCAGCACGGCCGCGTCACCCTGGACGAGGCCAGGGCGGCGGCGCTGGAGATCCTGGCCCGGACGAAACAGGGCATCGGTCCGCGCGAGGCCGAGGCGAAGCGCAGGGCCGGGCCGGTCATGGCCGATCTCGGCAGGCGGTTCCTCGAAGAGTATGTCCGCACCCACTGCAAGCCCAGCACCCAGGGGGAGTGCCGCCGGTCGGTGGAGCTCTTCATCGACCCCGCGCTCGGCGGGATGCGGATCTCCGAGGTGGAGCGCAAGGATGTGGCCGGGCTGCATTTCGGCCTGCGCGCCAAGCCCTGCCAGGCGAACCGGACGCTGGGGCGCTCTCGAGGACGTTCCCGCTCGCCGAGGCCTGGGGATGGCGGCCCGACGGCTCCAGATGCCATGGGACGGGCCGCCGTTTGCCTTCGCGGGTGATTCGGTGCAGGGTGTTGACAGGAAGACAGCATGTTGTGGCGGGGGGCCGCGAGACGGCAACCCCCGCCGAGTGAAAGGAGAGAAAGATGACTGATTCGAAAACCCCTTTCGAGGGGAACGTTACCACGGTCTACGCGGCTCTGGAAGTGAGCGGCAGGAGCTGGATCCTCGCGGTGGGCGATCCGTCCGACACGTCGAGGGCCGGCATCCACAGGCTGGCGCCGCAGGACGTTGATGGGCTCCTGGGCAGGCTCGGGCGGGCGCGGGAGCGGGCGGCGACCGGCGGCGATGTCCGGGTGATGCTTGTGTACGAGGCCGGTTACGAGGGCTTCTGGCTGGCCCGGCGGCTGGAGGGGGAGGATGTCGAGGTGGTTGTCTGCGACCCCGCGAGCCTCGAGGTGGTGCGGAGGAAAAAGAAGGTGAAGACGGACCGGATCGACGCCCGCCGGATGGTCCGGGCGCTCAGGGCGTGGGACGGCGGCGACCGGGACGCGATGTCGCGGGTGCGTGTGCCAACGGTCGCGGAGGAGGACAGGAAGCGGCTGCTGCGCCGGCGGGAGCGTCTGGTGCAGGAGCGCCGCCGCCTCTCGAACTCCGTCGACGGGCTCCTGAGGCTGCACGGGGTGTTGGCCGGGGATCCGGCGCGGCCGGGGTTCCGTGAGCGGCTCGGCGGGATGGAGACCGGCTACGGGGAGCCGCTGCCGCCGGAGCTGCTGGCCGAGATCAAGGGCATCCTCGACCGGCTGGAGCTGGTGCGCGCGGAACTCAAGGCTGTCGAGGCGAGGAAGATGGAGATGCTGGAGGCGTCGGCCCGGGCCCTCGACGGCCTCCGCGCGGACGCCGCCGGGAAGGAGGCCGCTCCGCCCGTTGACAGACCGCGGGCGGCGCCGGCGGACGCCCACCACGCGGCGACGCTGGTCCGGCTGCGCGGGATCGGCCCGAACGACGCGCTGATGCTGGGCGGCGAGCTCTTCTACCGGGAGCTGCGCAACCGGCGGCAGCTGGCCAGCCTCGCGGGCCTGGCGCCGGTGCCCTTCGCGAGCGGGGGCGTCGACAACGACCAGGGGATCAGCAAGGCGGGCGGCGCGATGCTGCGAAAGCACCTGGTGCAGATGGCCTGGCGCTGGCTGCGCCACCAGCCCGACAGCGCCCTCTCGGCGTGGTTCCGGGATTACGTGAGCGCCCGCGACGGACGTTCGCGCAGGCGGGGGATCGTGGCGCTGGCCCGTAAGCTTCTGGTGGCGCTGTGGAGGTTCGCCACCACCGGCCTGGTGCCGGAGGGCGCCGTCCTGTCGCAGGCCTGAGAGCGGGAGGGCAACGGAACAACGGAACAACGGAACACCCGGGCGGCCCGACGGGGCCTCCGGGGAACCCGGGCAGGGCGTGTGACCGTGCAGGGGCCTGGTTCGCCGCAGGAAGCGGCACCGTTCATTTCAGATGGGTCCCGCCCCCCCCGGAACGTCGCACCGCCCGAATCGGGCATAATGGTCACGGGGCCGGCACCGGCCAACCGAACCGGATAAGAGGCTGGACGCGTCGTTGAGCGCGTCATGGAACCGCGACGTTCTGTCTGGACTTCCCCGGTGGCACGGAAGCCGCCCCCCGACGGAGGGAGGGACGCCGATGTGAGGTTTTGAAAAAGGGCACTTGACCTGTAAGGTCTCATAAGAGCCCCTGCCGTCACGTCAGGCGCTACAAGGAGAGCAGGCGCGGGCGGTTCCCGTCGGAGGCGGAGACCGAACGGCTGGGCGAGGTTCTCCGCGAGGCCGGGGGCGAGAGGCCCTCGGCTGTCGCCGCCTTCCGCCTGCTGCTGACCGGCTGCCGGCTTTCCGAGATCCAGTTCCTGCGCTGGGAATACGTCAGGGACGACTGCATCGAGCTGCCCGACGCCAAGGCCGGGGGGCGGGTGGTGCCGCCCGGCCCCGAGGCCCGCGCCGTGCTGGCGGCACTGCCCCGCGAGGACGGCAACCCCTGGGTCATCGCCGGCAAGCTGCCGGACTCACACATCACCGACCTGCAGAAACCCTGGCGGCGCATCCGCGAGCGCGCCGGGCTGGAGGATGTGCGCATCCACGACTTGCGTCACAGCTTCGCCTCGCGCGCCCTGGCGCTGGGCGAGAGCCTGACGATGATCGGGAAGCTGCTCGGCCACACGCAGGTTCAGACCACCGCCCGCTACGCGCATCTGGCGCGGGACTCGATCCAGAACGCCGCGGCGCGGATCACCGGGAGCATCGGCGGGAATCTGGCCCCCGACGATTGTCGTGTCCCTTGCGACGCGAGAGAATGACCCACCGGCCACGTCGCAATCGCGTCTGACAAACCGGCGTCACCTCAACCCGTTCTCGTCCCGGATGCCCCGCAGCAACGAGGCCAACAAGAGGCATATGTTGTCAGCACGCCACCGCGCGGTTTCCTGTTGCCTGCTCTTTTCGTTTCTGAGAGCCTTGCGTATAATGATGAAGGTACCCGACCCTTGAGGAAGCTGACCCGTTCCCAATGAGCCCTCCCACGTTGGCCCTACTCCAGCACGCAACACAGTGTGATTGAAGCGATGAAAGCCCGCATAGTCAGATCTGATGTGCATTACGAAGTCGCATTTTCTCGCCCGGCCTTCAGCCGAATGGCTTCGTTTTCCGAGATTATTGAGCCCATTTACGACGCTTTTTCCTCAGAGACGGCCGTTCCTTCCGACGCAATTAGTGTAGAAAATGGAAACACTATCGCAACGGCTGGCGTCACTCTGACGTTATTTTCCGGACTCAGTGTGTTTGAAGCAAAACTTGATGGTTACAAGGCACATTTTCTTGACCTCCGATCACCTGAGGCCATTGATCAAGCTAAACGGCATGCCAAACTATTCGAAGATACCATCTCCGGATTTATAACAGACAGTGTTCTTGGAATTTCAAGATTTGTAACACCCTCGTGGCTCACCGTCGAAGGGGGTATTGCCGCCGCAGAGACGCTCGCTAGACGACTTACTTGGCTTCCAGACTCTGATGATCCCTTTCAAATCGGTACAACAAGCACCCGTTCGCTCGTCAAGTTTGAATGCTTGCACCACAACGATCTTTGGAAAATTGGCATTATGGTTGAAAAATCAGCTTTGCCGGAGGCAGACTTGTTTTTGGAGTTTTCTGGTGAATATGATTCAGATTCTCATTTTGACCGTTTTGATGATAAGGCAAATCACCTTTCTTCCGTCTCCCGGGCGGTCATCGATAAATTGGGTATCACGGTGGAGTAAAAGCATAGAATGCTTACTGCTTGCCCACGCCTTTCGTTAACACAATCGACAGGTCAATCTGTGAAGGTTGGCGCTCGCCGAGGTTCGCGGTTTTATCCTCAAGGTGATTCCTTCGAAAACGCCAACACAGACATCTACTTCAGAGATTACGCGACCCACACGTTTCGGTCGCCGGTCAAAGCTCATCAAGATCACCGCAGTTTCCGCATTCGTGACACCCGTGAAACGTCAACGGTTAAAGTCAAATTTCACGAAAGTTGGTCTGAAGCGCAGTTCGAGACGCACCTCCTAAGTCCGCTCTCGCGGTCCGCATGTAATTTGGAATCCACCCTGCCTATTCTTCATTTCGGATTTATCGCCTCGTCGAAGAACTTCGGTATCTGGCTGCGAGAATCGCTGCAGGAGTTGGCGGAGTGCCCATCTTACGCACAAGAAGAGGAGATGGACGAGCCCTCGGATCTCGCTCTGATCAAGGCGAAACAATTGCTTGAGAGGATCGCCGGCTATGTAGTTGATCGTCCGGAGATCTATCCTATGCAACAGAGTAGTATAGCTATCGCTTTTCGCAATCACAAAAGCAGGAGTGGAGCCTTGTTCCTGATAGAGCGAGATGGTTCCGGCATACTTTACCACCGAACCGCCAACTCGAAGGGGCGCCTACGAGTTGATGATGCCGCAGATTTACTGAAGGAAGGCGGAATCAGAGAGATGAAGAGAGTGGGTATTCGATAGTGACAGGCCAAACTGATGAACAGGAAATCGTGCCCCTTGGGAAATACGAGAAGCTTGGCAGGGATGAAAGGTCGCAAAAGAGCGCCAAGCGCTCGTTCCGGTGCCTCAAGGCTGAGGGTAGGGCTAGAGTCCATGCTTCGAAATTCGAACCACCCCGCAACACTAACGAAATCTCGGTTAATCGCATGGGCTTGGCGTCGATTGCCACATTGGCTGATTTGGGCACCCGAAACGCTAGTTTGTCCGGAAAAAAGTTCTGGGGCTGGTACACGATAGTAGCAGAAGATGTCGAGGATGTTGGCTGCAGATCTATCCCGACACCATCGGACGGTAATCCTTACCACGCGGACATCGTTGTGCCGGTCGCATTGGATGCGGAAGACAGAAGAGATGCCATTAGAGAGTACGCTATAGACTTGGCAGATCGCGCAACATTTGTTCCGTGGGGAGACTGGACAAACGAAATTGCATGAACGGCTGCCTCAGTCTTTCAAAGCACATATAATTGCCGTTGGCAGTTTACGTAGCTCTCGAACACCTTGAAACGTTCGTATTCCATTCTTTCGACCACTATCCTTCTTCGGCTTGTCACATGCGTTCATCCAGTTCGTCCACGAAGGGCGAACGCCCCCAGTGCGCACGCCCTCGCGGCGTATCCACCCATCCGGAATAGAGCATGTAAACTGCGTCGCGCGCCCGAGTGAGTCCCACATAGAACAGCCGTCGGCTTTCGCGAAGCCTATCCGGTCCTTCGTTGCGCCAGGGCAAGCTCCCCAAGTCTAGGCCCAGCATGATCACTACATCATATTCGGAACCCTTCGCCGAGTGCAGGGTTAACAGATTGAGCTGTTCAGGCGATCCGTCCTTGCGCCCCAATTCAGCGACATCCAGACCTTCCAGCGAGCCTCCCGGCTCCAATGCCGCTGTCATACTCTCTACTTGGTCTTGTTGGTCGGCCAAGCTGGGCTCAGTGGTCATCAGTTCGTCCAGAAATTCGGACCGGATCGCGTCCACGAACACCGCCGCAGAGCCATACCCCTTGCGCCGATCCCACAGAAACCTCGTTACGGCCCGTTCCCGCTCCCGGACTAGGCGACCGTCCGCTCGCCCAGCACGGAACCCGTTCCAACGATCCAGAAGGCCCTTCAACTGCGGGTCGCCTTCTCGCCACCCGCCCGCAACCCAGGCGGCGCAATCCTCGACCCAGCTGGTCAAAGTACACTTCCGGTAGGGAGCCGCGCTATCCACGCGCGTGAACGCAATCCCCGCTGTGTTCGCCGCTTCCGCAACGACATTGCCGGTGCGGTAGTCCTTGTAGAGGATCGCTATGTCCCCAAGACAACGTCCCGGCCTCGCATCAAGCACAGCCGGAACGATCCGCGACACCGCAATCTCCGCTTGCTCCGGCAAACCGTTGGGGCATTCAACAAAATCGATTGTCGCTTCCCGGCTGGGATCCTGCTGCCTGTAGCCACGTTCCTCCCCCAGTGCAAATTCCGACGCCCGGATGATTCGACCCGCAGATCTGTAGTTGATTTCAAGTCGGATCGTCTCCACTTCACGGCGTCCGGCTAGTTCCATCGACAAACTGCCGTCCGCACCAGTAAAGCCGTAGATCGACTGATCTGGATCGCCTACCGCAAACAGTCGAACGCCGCCGTCGAAGGCCAACCTATTGACAATCCGATGCAGCGCTACGCCCAAGTCCTGATATTCGTCAACCGCCAGCACAGGAAACTTAGCCTTCACGAGCGGCAATACCCAATCGTATTGCGCAACAAGGGTCTCACCGAAAATCACCAGGTCTTCGAAATCGACCAATCCGCGCCGCCGTAACTCCCCTTCGTACTCTTCGGCCAACGACGCCAACTCTTCTTCCGACCTCCACCCCCGACCTGTTCGATCCAGATGCACCCGTCGGTGCCGACCCATGTCCAGCTGCTTATAGGGGTGTCCCACGCCAAACATTCGGTCTCCTACGCGCTTGTGTATCGCGTTAGATTCTCGCTGCGAAGCCACCCTGATAGGAAATGACACGGGCAATTCGGCAAGACGTCCATACGGCATTAGCAGATGCCGAAGGCAGAAACCGTTGTTCCAGACGCCGCTTCAGTTCCTTCGCGCATTCGTGGCTGCAAGTGATACATGCCACGCCCTTCGGCGCCTGCACGTCCTCGGCGAGAACCCGCGCGAGCTTCACGACCGGCGTCTTGGTCTTGCCGCTCCCCGGTCCGGCAAGCACGACACAATGTCCCGTAGAATCATATGCTGCTAGCTGCCGCTCGTTCTCCTGAAGTTCGGAAGCCTGACGAAGATACGTGGCGCTTGCGCTACGATACGGCATCGCGAATTCGCCAAAGCGCATTCCGGATGTAGTCGGGGCACACATTCTCTGAGACATGGTCGCCCGCAAGCGCGATCCGGCTGACCGCGTCCGCCGGGATCTCCGCGCTCAGCTCGGCATGGTCGGCAGCGTCGAGAATCTGCACCGCCGCCGCGGGCGGCGGCGCAAGCTGGACAGCCGTGGCCAAGCGAATTGCGATCGGCAGCGCCAGACGCCGCCCCAATGGTTGCGTCATCCGTCGGTCTCCATTTGTTCGAAGCGCAGCAGCCCGATCCGCTAGGCGTCGATGCGGAAGACGAGCCGGTAGAGCCGGTCCTCGCGCGAGGCCTCCTCGTGCCCGATCCAGGTCACCAGCTCGCCCGCGACCTCCACCGTCAGCCGTTCGGGATCGACCGCGATGCGCGCGGGGTAGGGAGCATCCTTGAAATGGCACGCACTAGGCCCTCGTTATCCGACCCGACCGATTGTGTGGTCCGGAAGTCCTTCTGCAAGCCTTTCTGAACCTGAATCTTAACGGTGATTTCTGGGATCTACAGAGAATCATTTGGGCGGCTATGATTCGGTAACGTCCTGAGCCTGTTGCAGAACTCCCTGATCAAGCGGTTCTTCCCGGAAACGGGCGTTTTCGATGGCTGGCCTGGATCTGGAGCCGTCCCCTTGGTATGGAGAAGGTGGAGAAGGTGTTGGGTCCACCGCATACAGGGAGACGGCTCGACGCGATGATGTGCCTACATGTCGTTGGCATGTATTTTCCCGACATCCAAGTGCCGGTCAATTCTCCTCCCACGGCAATGCACCCGACACGTCGAATCGCAGCCGCAGCAAGGGCAGAACGACATTTCGCGGCAGAAACCGTTCGGTCCGCAAAAGAACCTGGGCGACCATCATCAGAAACCGCAGGCGCCGCAGTTCTTCTCTTGCAGCACAGGAGCATGTTTGCCGAATGAATCTGCGTTTCGAACTCCTGCGGTTCCTTTCGCGATGAAAGGCTGGATATGTGCCTCGCCCTACGGTTTGCTAGCGCTCTTCTGTGCGGAGCGCAGCGTAGACACACCAGCACATCAGCAGAACCACGATGGTGAAGGGGATGCCGGTAGAGACGGCCGCCCCTTGTAGCGCGGTAAGACCGCCTCCCAGAAGCAGCGCAATGGCCACCAGCCCTTCGAGCGTGCACCAGAATACCCGCTGCGATACCGGCGCGTTCATCTTACCGCCGGCAGTGATGGTGTCAATCACCAGGCTGCCGCTATCGGACGAAGTGACGAAGAAGATCACGACCAGTATCAGCGCTATGGGAGATATGATGCCGTAGAGCGGGAGTTCCTTGAGAAACCCGAAGAGCGCCCCTTCCGGCCTGTAGCTGTCGATCACAGTGGCGCGAACATCTTCAGCGCTACCTGCGTTGAGCATGTCGATCGCGGCACCGCCAAAGGTCGACATCCAAAGCGCACAGACCAGCGTAGGCGCGATCAAGGCACACAGAACGAATTCGCGCACTGTGCGGCCCTTGGAGATGCGGGCGATGAACATTCCAACGAACGGCGACCATGCGATCCACCAAGCCCAGTAGAAGGTCGTCCAGCCATGAAAGAAGCTCGTGTCCTCCCGTCCGAACGGGTTCGACAGCGCGGGAAGAAGCGTCACGTAGTCGACCATGACGCTGGCATAGCGCACCGTTGCAGTTACGGCACCCGTCACGAGGAACACGAAAATGAACAGTCCGACGGCCATCAGCATGTTGATCTCGGAGAGCCGTTTGACACCCTTGTCCATGCCTAGGAGCACCGATCCGAGCGCAATGGCGGTAATTCCGATGATCAGCAGGACGACCACGGTCTTGGATGGCTCGATACCAGCGACCTCGCTCAGGCCAAAGGCCACCTGTTGTGCCCCGAGGCCGAGCGACGTCGTCAGCCCGAAAAGCGTCGCGAAGACCGCAAGCGTGTCGATGGCGTGGCCCCACCATCCCCAGACCCGTTCCCCGAGAATGGGGTAGAAGGCCGAACGGAGCGTCATCGGCATTCCCTTGTTGTAGGCGAAGACCGCCAGCGTCAAGCCGACCACCGCATATACGCACCAGCCGCCCAGACCCCAGTGGTGGACGGTCCCCACGACGCCGATATACTCGTTGCCGGGTTCATTTATGTCGATGTTGAGCGGTCGAGCATTCCCACCCTCCGAGAAGTTGTAGTACGTCGGCTCAAGCACGCCGAAGAACAGAAGCCCGATGCCGATTCCGGCGGCGAACATCATGGCGATCCAGCCCGCATAGGAATAGTCCGGCTTGGCATCCTTGCCTCCGATCCGCACTGAACCGACCGGCAGAAAGATGAGCACTAAGCAGAAAACGAGGATGATGTCGACTGAAATGACCAGGAACCAGTCAAACTCGCTGGTCAGGAACGGTCGGAGCCAGCCGAAAAATGCGGCTGACGCCTCCTGATTGGCCAGTGCAAGAAGCACGAACGCTATGATCAGCAAGCTCGAGATCAGGAATACCGGATTGTGAATGTCGAAGCCGAACGGCCGGATGTTGTCTTGTCCAAGTTCAAAATCTGTTTGAAAATCAGGATCTTGGAAAGATCTTTCGTCATTTGCCTGCACGTTGTTCATGATGTCCTCCATCTTTGGCAGGTTTGAGGGTCCGAAACTGAAGCCCAAATTGCAACAGTTTTGTGAGACTCTCCCCGACTCCGTGCTCGCTATGGAACACGGCATCTCGCAATGTGTGAACCTCCGGTCATGTCATGCGGTTGCCTTTGTGCTCCGGAATGATTGGCTTCAAGTCCAAGTAAGCCTCGCCTGAACTTCTGGCGGGATTGTCGCGTTGGTCGACGCGTACCTCCGGCGAACGCGGCAACGGTCCGTGTCGGCGCAGAGGCTTCCGCAGGCTGAAATGCCCCGCCGTTGCTGCGCTGGAACTTCCTTCAGGCAACGGAAACGGAACAAACGACCTGTCAATTGGCCGTACGGCGACGGGAGAGAGCACGATATCACGCCTCAGGAGGAATTGGAATCCCTTGCATCGACCCTGCCACTGGCTTTGCCTTGCCTTGCTGAAGGTTCGCAACCAGGTCGTGAACCGAAACGAGGGACGATGCGCAGGCGGCATCGACGGCCTTTGCCGGACCCATTGAATCCAGCACGAGGGAAACCCGTCCGCTGGAAACGTCAAAATCCGTGTCGCCGCGGGCGTACAGGGACCTCACTGCCTCGCAAGGTTTCTCCGAGTTGACAACGAGTATTCGACACCTGTCGTCGCTGATGCCGGAACTTGCGCAGTTTAGGCTCGCCTTCAGCCGGTCGGGGTCCGCTCCCGCGTCCGTGGTCGCCCGCCGACTCGTCTCCAGCATCATCCGTTGCTGGGGGCAGGCATTTCGGCCTCAACTGGCGAGATTCGGAAGAGCCTCGCGTCGAACCGGTCGATGTCATCTACGCAGGTGCAAGGGATCCTTGAACAATTCCCAAAGTCGGTTCGGGCCAGAGGGCGTCGCGCCGTCCGTCACAGCGTTGCCGTCGGTTTCGAGCAGGCGCCTGAAGGGCTGGATGTCGGGAGCGCCATTGAAACGGCACGCCCTGCCCGCGACCGCAACGAATTCGGCGCGTCTGAACATCGCGCCGACTTGGCTGTCGTTGCTCATCTGGCCTTTCGCCGTAACGTCGAGTTGGAAGCCATTTGTCGTCGAACACCTCCAGCGAGGAATCCGGGTGTGTCCAGCCCGCGGCAACTGAACTTCAGCAACGCTCACGACGGTGTTGGCTGGCAGTCAGGACGCTGGCCAGAATCCGGCGTTAATGGCGCAGGTCGCCTTGCCTGTTCTGGTGGGCGGTGTTCGCTGTGGCGACTTTTCGTTGCCTGCCTGTCGCAGTAAATCGCGTTCATGGCCGAGGTTGCATGCGAACGGATTGCCAAGGTCCTCGCCCACCACGGCGTCACGTCCCACCGCGACGCCGAACGGATGACTGCGGCAGGCCGCCTGACCGTGAACGGCGTGTTCATAGGAAGAGTCGTGCGCCGAACGTTCATAAGGCCGATAGAATCACGGTTGACGAAAGGCGCTCGGCAACCGCGGTCCGGTGCGCGTCTGGCTCTTCAACAAGCCAAGGGATCTGGTGAGATCAACCCGTGACGAGAAAGGGCGGCCAACGGTCTTCGACTGCCTACCGGACAGGCTGCCCCGGGTCGTGTCGGTCGGTCGCTTCGAAATTGATTCCCAAGGATTCCGGAATCTCAGAAATCTCAAGGAGGTTCACCCTATGAGAAATTTTTGGTTGCCATAACGAAACCAAAGCTGATCCGTATTCAATAGCTTGCCGAAGTTTCGGGTGGTCCTCCAAGGCCAATCCTGCACAAATGGTATTGTCTTTATGAATTCAAGCGCAGTTATGCTCGATAGCCCGAAGTCTCGAATTATCTTGTGGCGGCGATTGACGGACATTGGAAGACAATCGTTGAAAAACGGATATCCCCAGCCAGTCCCCTGCCTCGCGCAACAAGATTGAGATGACTCTTGCGCCAGCGGCGATGAGGGAATGGCTGGCTGACATCGTGCCTGAACGCTTGGTGATTCCGGTATTGGCGCTGTCTATGGAGAACCAGATGATATTGCGTTGGAGGCTGTCGATACGATCGAGGAACGCACTGCATCGCTGCGTTGACTGTGGCGATTCTGGGCATATGATTTCGTTTGTTTCGAGACCATTAGCGTGGAACATGCCATGAAGGCTATCGCCAACCATCCTCCCACGGAAGAGGTGCAGGCTCTTGATGCTGCACATCACTTGCATCCTTTCACCGATGGCAAGGAACTTGCACGAATCGGTGCCAGGGTGATCTCCCGCGCCAACGGCGTGATCCTGACGGACAGCGAGGGCAACGACCTATTGGATGCGATGGCAGGCCTATGGTGTGTCAATATCGGCTATGGGCGCGACGAGCTCGCGGAAGTCGCGAAGACCCAAATGTGCCAGCTTCCCTATTACAACACGTTCTTTCGTACGACGCACGTTCCGGCAGCCTCGCTGGCCACGAGGCTAGCGGACTTGGCGCCGGGCGACCTCGACCATGTCTTCTTTGCGTCGTCGGGGTCAGAGGCGAATGACACAAATATTCGGTTGGTGCGACACTACTGGGCCGCACGGGGCAAGCCGGACAAGCAGGTGATAATCGGCAGAAGAAATGCCTATCATGGCTCCTCGGTGGGTTCGGCAAGCTTGGGTGGAATGGCGCAGATGCACGCTCAGGGGGGGCTTCCGATTCCGGGGATCACACATATCGGCGAGCCCAACTGGTATGAGCAGGGGGAAGACCTCGAGCCCGACGAGTTTGGGGTCAGGTGCGCATATGAGTTGGAACGGAAGATTGCCGATCTCGGTGAGAATCGGGTCGCAGCCTTCATCGCGGAACCTGTTCAGGGAGCAGGTGGAGTCATCATCCCGCCGAAGACCTATTGGCCGGAGATACAGCGCATATGCGACCGTCATGAAATCCTGCTGATCGCGGACGAAGTGATCTGCGGTTTTGGCAGGACCGGGGAGTGGTTCGGTTGCCAAGCCATGGGAATCCGCCCGCAGATCATGACCATCGCGAAAGGTGTGACCAGCGGTTACTTGCCGCTTGGCGGTTCCATTGTGTCGGCGGAAGTCGCTGACGTACTTAAAGAGGCCGGCGAATTCTTCCATGGATACACCTATAGCGGCCACCCGGTGGTATGTGCGGTTGCGCTGGAAAATCTTCGAATCATGGAGGAAGAGGGACTCATCGGATATGTGCGTGATGTGGCTGCACCCTATCTTGCCGAGAAATGGGCGGGGCTGTCCGAACATCCAATGGTCGGTGAGGCCCGGAGCTTGGGGCTGATGGCAAGCCTTGCGTTAACGCCTGACAAGGCCACGCGAGCGGCGTTCGATGCGCCTAAGGGAACGGTTGGGCTTCGGTGCCGGGATGCCTCCTTTGATGGCGGGTTGGTCATGCGTCATGTGGGCGACCGGATGGTCATCTCACCACCATTGATTATCGCACCGGACGAGATCGACACACTGGTGGAACGGGCGTGGGTTGCGGTCGACAAGGCCTACGACTGGGCTAAGGCCGAGGGCTTGATCAAGGGAAGATGAGATTTGAGCAGGGTGCTGCCACCAATGTGGTCTGGAGAGCCACCTCACGTAGGATTTTGCACGCTCAACCACGGCTTCCCGTTCAGGTTCGCCTTTTTCGTGGACCGCATGCGGCAATTGGATGGCCTGAATTCGAAATAAGGGTATGTTGGGTCTAGTGGTTCATGCAAAACAAAAGAGTCCATATTTCATGCCGGACTTTCAGCCGCCGCCATCTCCTGGAGCTTCCTGTGCCCGCGCTTCCACGACGCCACCAGATCCTCCGGATTCCGGCTCCAGCGGAACGGGCGGGCGTCGCTGGCGTTGTGGTGCTCGATGTAACCCTCGATCGCCGCGACGCAGTCGTCGAGCGAGTCGAAGACGGCGTCCTTCAGCCGCTGCCTCGTCAGCTCCGGGAAGAAGCCCTCGACCGCGTTCATCCACGACGCCGAGGTCGGGGTGAAATGGAAGGTCCAGTCGGGACGGGATCCAAGCCATTCGTGGACCTCGGCGGACTTATGGGAGGACACGTTGTCGAGGATGACGTGCACCGGGGTGCCCGGCCCGGTCCCTTCGGCGACATGGCCGGGGAAGGCGGTGAACTCCGCCGACCGGTGCCGCTCCACCGTCTGCCCGACCACCTTTCCGGTGGCGACGTCGAGGGCCGCCAGCAGGCAGGTCGTGCCGTTGCGCCTGTAGTCGTGCGTCCTGGTCTCCGCATGCCCCGGCTTCATCGGGAGGGGTCGCTGGGTCCGCCCAAGTGCCTGAATCTGCGTCTTTCCGTCGACCGACAGCACGACGGCGTGGTCCGGCGGGTCGACATACAGGCCCACGACGTCGCGGACCTTGATCTCGAAACGCGGGTCGCGCGAGACCTTGAACGTCCTGACCTGGTGCGGCCTGAGCCCGTTGCGCTTCAGGATGCTGGCACGTTCGAGGCGGTCAGCGCCAGCCTCTTCGCCAGCGCCTGCAGTGTCCAGTGCCGGGCGTGCGGCGGCGGCGGCGAGATCGCGAGGCCGGCCACGGCCCTCACCGTTCCGTCCGGGGTCGGCTCCAGTCCCGGAGGGCGGGTCGCGTCCCGCAGCAGCCCGTCCACGCCCCGCTCAAGGAAGCGGTCCCACCAGCGCTCCACGGTCGACCGGCACTTTCCGGTCCGCCTCATGGCCTCCGCCGCGCTGCGCCCCGACCCGAGGTCGAGGATGATCCGGACGCGCCAGACGTGCTTCTGGATGCTCTGCGGGTCCTTCGCGATCCTTTCGAGGCGTTCGCGGTCGCCGTTCGAAAGCCTGATTTCCTGTCTTTTCGGTTTCCTGCCCATTGCCCTGCCTGCTTCCTTATGGTTGTTACGGGGCCGCCTGACGGCGACCGGAAGACAGTGGCACGCTTCACGGACAAATGCAAGCATCTGTCTTCAGTCAACCACTAGGGAGGCTCTGGAGAAACGGGCTATTGTTCGCCGTCCAGTACAGTTCGCGATATTCTGTGACTGCGAATTGCACTGACGTGCGAAGCCTGATGTAGGGACACACAGGCGATCAGGTCGTCGCCCCGAAGGCTTGCCTTGCTTTCGGGTGGGTAATGTTCAGCCGCCACTGAAGGATTTTCGTCCGAGGGTCGCCCGTATTGACCAGTGTCGGCATTCGATCCAAAAGGAGGGTTCCATTGGCATCCATCCGCGGTGGTCAGGCTACAGCGGTTCGGCCCATCCGGTCCGGCCCGAAGTCTCATTGCCGCGCTTCTGCTGGATGATGCTGAACCTCATGAGTCGTCGCTTCTGGGAGTTGCCAGGCAGCACTGCAATCTGGAGGACTCGAGGATGATTTGCCGGAGCGGTCATCGCAGCGCGTGTCAGGTACGCTCCACCGATTGGATCCCATCCCGCTCCGAATTCACGGGATTGGGGCAACCGGTTGACAAACGACTGTGCCCGTGTGGAACCGCGTGCCCCTCCATTGTGCACGGAATTGTTGGCGGCTAGGTCTGCCAGATGCGATGCCGTGCACATTCTGCCCTGACCGCGTCACCACTCCAATGCGGACTGGCGATTTGGCCGAATGGCTTGCATGTTGCTGGTGACGTGTTGGTGGGGGGACATGATGGCTGAAGCCAAAATCGTGGATCGCATTAGACTTGGTAAGGATTCATGCCTGGAGTTCAGGGACGTTCAGGTTGTGGGCCAGCGGGTCAGTAGCCCATTCCGGGACGATTTCGCTGACGAATTGGCAGCGATGGCGAACTCGCGTGGAGGAACGATCATCCTTGGGGTGGACGACCAGAGGCGGGAGATTCACGGAATCAAGCTGGAGGATCTGGACGTCATTGAAGACTGGGTTCGGGATATCTGCAATGATTCGGTGAAGCCGGCCCTGGACGCCGACATATTGAAGCTCGAGGTGGAGAAGCCTTTCGGCGACCTGGTGCCGATCATCAGGATCGATTTGGCACGTAGTCTCTTTGTCCACAGGAGTCCCGGCGGGTATTTCCGAAGAATTGGAAGTTCGAAACGTGAAATGACTCTGGAACTTCTCAGCAGGTTGTTTCAGGAACGCAGTTACAGTCGCATCATTCGATTTGACGAGATCGTTCTTCCTCGAACAGAGCGCTCGGATTTGGATTTTTCCCTCACTCGACGATTCGCTTCTGAGCGTTCTAATGACTCGATGGATGACACCTTGCGCAAGCGCAAGATAATCTCGAATGACGAAGACGGTGTTGAGAGACTCACAATTGCGGGTGTGTTGCTTTGCACGTCTGAGCCACAGCGCTGGATGCCGCACGCATACATACAGGCTGTTGGCTACGCCGGAACACGAACAGATAGAGAATATCAGATTGATGCACGGGACATCTTTGGACCGCTCGATATTCAGGTGACAGAGGCATTGCACTTCGTGCGTCGGAACATGTTGGTGCGGGCGACAAAGGAGGTATCAAGGAGAGACCGGCCGCAGTTCAGCGAGCGGGCAATCTTCGAAGCACTTGTGAATGCGGTAGCCCATCGCGACTACTCGGTCGCGGGTTCACGAATACGCCTTCACCAATTCGGGGACCGGCTCGAACTTTACGTTCCCGGGGGGCTTGCCAATAGCCTCACCCCCGATAGTCTTCATCTTCGGCAGGCTAGCAGGAACGAACTCATTGCTTCCCTATTGGCGAACTGTCCCGCACCCACTGGCCTCGGTCGCACTTACATCATGGACCGCCGCGGCGACGGTGTGCCGATTATCCGCAACGAGTGCGAGGAATTGTCGGGCCGTTTCCCGGAGTATAGCCTCCTTGACGAGAACGAACTGCGTCTGATCATTTGGGCGGCAGACTAGGGCCTGTGGACAATCATGATGCCGCCGCCACGCCCGCCACCAGGTGAATTCCCGCCGCGAAGCTCGTGGCGGTCTTGACGGTCCCGTCCGAGATCGTGTCGACGATCTCCAGCCCGCCAGGCCGGTCCGCCAGCAGCTGCATCGTCCACCGGCTCCGCCCCTCCGGCGGCTGCGGGCAGGCGAGGGCCACCAGCTTCGCCTCGCCCCCGCCGTCGAGGCTGCGCCGCTTCCGGTTCCCCTGCTCGCGGCGGACCAGCGCCGCCTCCAGACCCTCCCCGGCGCAGCGGCGGCGCACCCGCCCGGCGGCCGGCACGCCGGCCTCCAGGACCGGCGCGATGCCGGAGCCGGTGCGGCCCCCGTCGTCCCGGGCCCCGTCGGCCAGCGGCAGGATCCGGGCGCGCCGCCGCCTGTACGCCGCCGCCCCGCTGTCCTCCAGCTGCCGCCGCTCCGCCCTCCCGCCATCCGAAAGGCGGATCCGGCATATCCTGCGTCCCTTTCCGGGAGTCCCCGTCTCCTGTGCCATGCTCCGCTCCGTTCCATGATGCGGGCCGGGGGCGGTCTGCCGCCGCCTTCCCGTCGCCCGCCTGTTGCCTGATGCCGGCAAAGGCGGCATGATGCCGGGAGACAGCCAGGCAGAACCGTCATTGCTACGATGGCGCTACACTAGATCGCGTCCAGTGCACCGTTTAGGTCGTCCCATTCGTTGCACAGCATCAAATCAACAAGGTCAACGGGCATGCAGGCCCACTTCGCAACGTCTTTGTGCGACCTTTCTTCGTTGCTGACTGCTTGACGCGCTTCAGCAAGAGCGGCATGCGGCAGTAGCAGTGGAAGAGATTGGTATAGGGCTAGCCTATCCTTAGCAGCCTGAAGGTCGGCGAATCCATAATCCTTGTTCGACAGTGGACCCACCAGTTTGTCCAAGAGCTGGTTGACTTCATCGTCTGTATCGGTCTTCGCAGGCTTGGAGTCGAAGATATGCACCAATTCCTTGACAGCTATTACACGCTGCCATTCAAGCGCGACATTCGCTGAGTAAGATACATGGGTAACGAAGATTGGCGCACCGTATGCGGTCCTATGGTATGTAAATTGGTGGAATGCACCCCAAATCTTGGTTGGATCTGTGTTGTCCTCAAACAAATAGATTTCATCCTGACAACTCGTTGCCTTGACGCGGTCGACGATTTCTTCCACTTCCACGGGCAATTTCGTAACGTGGGAGAAGTGGTCAATGAGATCGCGCAACATTTGGTGCCCCGGAATGAACAAAGGTCCGGCACAAACCGAAACTTAGCAACATATTGTGTAATCTGTTAGCTATGAACCCATCAGGGTGCGCTTCTTCAGCCCTGTAGAAGGTGCTCGACTTGGCACTCCATTTTCCCATGCGTCCATGGTATTCCGCAGGGTATCAGCCGCTGCAGAGCCAAGTGAACTGGCCGACAGTTCCCCTCCCGTTCCGGGGAACAGTTTAAGGTTCACCAGCTTCGTATTTCCATCGTCTCTGCCAAAAAGTAGAGAATGGAGTTGCTGTTTTCCACTCTCGCTCATGGTTTATCCTCCGAGGGTATGGTTACACTATCAAATACAGACATGCCATGTCAGCCACTTGATTTCAACCTTTGTCATGAATTTTTCGTTGAAACAACCTTTCTTATAAGAGCCCACACCCCCGCGCGGCGGCCCTGTCGCGAAAGTAATTGGCGGTTGCCACGGCGGAGCTGGCGGTGTCAACTCGGGGACGGTCGGGGCAGTCGAGGCCCGTAGTACTTTGGCGTGCACGTCACACGTATAAGAGGATCTCACCGTTTCGGGTCACATATGTAACTCCCGCGCCCCACCCCGAATTGCAACATCAGAGACTGTGGTGCAGTGCGGGGTGGAACGGAAGCAGGATATTGTTGAGAGGAGGATCCCGGCCGACGAAAACCGGCGGCGCGTCCTCTGTCCTCCCGCCACATCGCCTTCACTGACTGTCGTCGGAAGGTCGAGCACGATCACGCCGACCGCGGTCAGTGCGCCGATGGCACCGGGCACGGGAAGGGCTCCGCCGCCCCTCCCTGACATGCTTGACGGCGATCTCGTCCACGGTCAGATGACCGAAGGCGGGCAGGATGAGTTTGCGCACGATGCGGGTGCTGTCCGCCAGGGTGCCCGGTTTCCAGTGCCGGGCCTAGCGTTCGAGGAACTCGGCGGCGAAGGCGTCCATCGGATGGCCCGGCGTGCGGGGGCCGCCATCGTGCCTGACCGTTTCGGTGAAGGCGGCGATGAGCCTGCGGGCCTCGGTGCGCGCCTCGGGGATGGTCATGGTGCCGACGTCGCCGATGGTGGCGTAACGCGACTGGCCGCGCACCTGTCGGTTGTCACGAATTTCCACTCAGCCAGCAACGCTTGAGTGCACAGCCCCATGATCTGGAACTGAAACGCACGCTCGGCCGCGCTTTCGTCTCACACCGTCACAACAAATCGAAAGAAGCGGAGTTCGAGGCTTTGGGCCTGCGAGAGCGCTTCTACTGTTCCGGCCTACCGACAGGTCACTGTCGTGTAGACTATTGCATGAACTTCACCGCGAATTCCATGAATCCGTTCCGGGCGCTTCATGCAACGTGAACGTGCAGTTTGATCGGCATCGAGGTTGAAACATTGGCAGACTTTCCCGTAAGACATTACGGAAACGATGTAGGGACTGCCGATCTGGTTGTCCTGCAGCAGGGGAAGACGCCGATGCGCATGGTGTGCCTCGCAAATTCCAGAAAGCTGATGGGCCGATGCATTGCCGGTAAACGTTGGGAGGTGGGAAAGGCAGTGGGAGGCTGGATCCGACCTGTGAGCCAACGTGAGAGCCAAGAGGTATCGGAGTATGAACGTCAGTACGAGGATGGCACTGACCCAAAGGTTCTCGACATCATGGAGGTTCCGATGCTCAGGCCAAGGCCCGTTGGCTATCAAACCGAGAACTGGCTACTTGATCCAAACCAATATTGGCGGAAAGTCGGTGGCTATCCGGCTTTGGATCTCGCCGCCTTGATTGATCCCGTGGAGTCTCTCTGGATAGATGGCTTTAGCACCTATCATGGAAAGAACGACAAGATTCCAGTCGACGCCTGCGGAGACGTTTGCGCTTCCCTTCGGCTGGTTTCGGTCAGTGAACTGGTCCTGAAGGTTTTTGCGCCCGGTGAAGCTTTCGGAAACTCCAAGAGGCGTGTCCAGGGCAGCTTTCGCCATGCGGGTCGGAACTATGCACTCTGGGTTACAGATCCCCTATATGAGCGGCGCTTCCTGACAAAACTCGACGGAACCTACCGGTTAGGGAATTGCCATCTTACCATCAGTCTCGGAGAGCAGTTTCAGGGTAGTGTATTCAAGCTCATTGCTGCAGTGATTGGGCTAGATAGGCCGTAGTTCCATGGGCGGAAACGCAGAAACCATTCTGACGGTTGGTCATTCCAACCATGATCTGGAGTTCTTTATCGAACTTCTTTGCAAGCACCGCGTAACTGCCCTTGCGGACGTGCGGTCAACGCCATACAGCCGTTTCAATCCCCAGTTCAATCGCAACCGGCTTGCCGAAAGGCTGAAGGTTTCTCGAATTGGGTATGTATATCTTGGACGGGAACTGGGTGGACGGTCGGATGACAGGTCATCGTATGAAAATGGCCATATCAGCTACGATCATCTGGCGAGTACGTCGCGTTTTCGCGATGGCATGGACAGGTTGCTTCGAGGCGCCGAGAAATACCGCATTGCGCTGATGTGCGCGGAAAAGGAACCGCTGGACTGTCATCGAACGCTTCTTGTTGGACATCAACTCGACAGGCTCGGAGTCAATGTCGCCCACATTCTGTCCGACGGGCCTCTTGAGGCGCACGCAGGTGCAATGGATCGTCTGCTCAAGAAATTTCATCTTGGTGACGACGATCTGTTTAACCCGGTTGAACCGCGCGAGGAACGTATCAGGAAGGCGATTGAGCGACAGGCTAGAGAAGTCGGCCACTCCATCGATAGTGGAAGTGAATTGGCGGAGATGGAATCCTGATGAAGGTATCCACTATAGGATTCACCAGGAAGTCGGCACAGCGGTTCTTCGAACTTCTGCGTGAATCGGGTGTTCGGCGCATTGTCGATGTGAGACTTAACAATGTGTCACAGCTCTCCGGGTTCGCCAAGAGAGACGATCTCGCTTGGTTCGCCCGCGAGCTTTGCGGCGTCGAATATGTCCATGCGCCGAGTCTGGCGCCTACAAAGGAGCTGTTGAGTGGATATCGGCAGGGTCGAATTAGCTGGGACACTTACGAGACTCAATTCATTGCTCTTATGAAGGAGCGTCGGATTGAGTCTACGCTTTCTAAGGAGCAGGTAACCGATGGCTGCCTGCTCTGCAGCGAAGACCAGCCGCACCACTGCCATAGGCGGCTCGTTGCCGAATACCTGAATCAACAATGGGGTGGGTTGGAAATTCATCATCTTGGGATGAAGAATGATGGGCGCTGAACTCCGCGAAAACCGCTCCGCAGGAACATCCGCTTCTTGCTCGAGACCAATTCACCGGCAGGGACCAAATTCGTATCCGGTCTGAGTGCTGCATCTATTGCAGTGTTTTTCCGGTCGAGAGAATAGCCGCGAGCTGAAGTCTCTGAATTTTGCCGGATGGTCCTTTCGGGAGTTCGTCAAGAAAATGGATTCTATCAGGCATCTTGAAGTCTCCGAGCCTCTCCCTGCAGATGTCCATCAATTCTGACGGCGCCACACATGATCCAGAGCGAATTCGGACCGCTGCCTCGATCGTCTCGCCGTATCGATTGCATTTCCGGGCAAAGGCTGCTGCTTCGATGACATCGGGATGCCTGTAGAGGGCTTCGTCAACCTCGCGGGGAGCGACGTTCTCTCCTCCCTTGATAATCAGTTCCTTGAGACGACCTGTGACAAACACATATCCGTCTGCGTCCATCCTTGCGATATCACCGGTTCGGAGCCATCCTTCGTGGAAGGCCGCCGCCGTCGCTTCCGGATCTTTCAGGTATTCCAGCATTATGTTCGGACCGCGCACGACGATTTCGCCTTCATCGCCAGGGGGCACGGCGCGCCCGTCCGCGTCTTGAATTTCAACTTCACAGCCATATGGGATGCCCGGCGACCCGATCTTGCGGACACTTGGTGGCAGCGGATTCGAGAGTATCTGCGCCGCAGTTTCCGTCAGCCCCATTGTTTCGACAATCGGAATCGAAAAGCGCGCCTCAAACGCAGACTGCGTTTCCACCGCCAATGCAGAAGAGGCGGACCGGCCGAACCGCAATCGACCTCGACAAGCTTCGTCCGGCTGGGCTTCACCATGCAGCAGGTGAGATATGATCGTCGGCACCGCCGAAAACCAGGTCACTCTGCTGTCCGAAGCCTGTTGCCAGAAGCGCGACGCCGAAAACCGTGAGGTCATCGCCAATGATCCACCTGACACCAGGCTCCCCATTACAGAAACGCATAAACCGTTGATATGATAGATCGGAAGTACACAAAATCCACGATCACCCGCCGATAGATTGTGTGCGACCGCCGTGGTCCACCCTCCAGCCAGAAGACTCCTGTGGGTATGGACAACCCCCTTCGGACGACCCGTCGTGCCCGAGGTGTACATCAACAATGCGCAGTCGTCGGAAGACACGTCATGGAGTGGGGCCAATACACCACAACCGATTTCGAGATCTATCGGCCTGACGCTGCCGGTGTTTGCCTCATCGAACATCGTGCGGCAGTTGGGGTGAACAAAGGCGAACCGAGCGCCGGAGTGAGCGAGTGCGTACGAAATTCCGTCGCGTCCTGCCGAAAGATTGATCATTGTCGCACGAAAGCCGCCGCATAGCGCTCCGTAGAGCGCGACCACGCCGCGCTGTCCATTCGGAGACATGATTGCGACACTCTCACCCTTCGTGGCACCTTGGGTGGTCAACGCGGCGGCGAAACCAAGCGCACCGCTTTGCAAACCAGCCCAGCCAAGCTCAGCACCGGAGTCTGGAAAGACCATTGCCGTCCCTCCGTTCTTGGCACGGACCTCAAGCCAGTCACGAACTGAGCCTTTGGGTGGCGCATCGGCGGACAAATTCATTGTCTTCTGGCCACTTGCCAGTAGTCCCCGAATATCTCGTCCAGCGCAGGCTCGCGGGATGGAATTTCCCGAACAACCTTCGTTGTCTGCAGGAAATGCCTCCAGTTCACGTTGTCGTCAACCGCGTTGCCGCCCCAGGTTCCGCAACCCATTGAGAGCGAGAACGGCATCCCGTTCGTGAATGCACCTCCTGTTGCGAATGTATGCGCCTGATTGACGATTACCCGACAGGTCGGAAGCGAATGGCCGAGTTCCAGGGCGCGGTCTTCTTTCGCCGAATGGAGACCGACGGAGTGACCGGCACCCTGGTGGATTTGGATTGCCCGCGTCTTGGCGACTGCGTCGTCAAAGTCCGCCGCACGATATAGGGCAAGCACTCGAGAGAGCTTTTCGCCGCTGAGCGGATGCTGGGGGCCGATCCCGACAGTTGGAACCACGATATATTCGGTGTCTTCCGGCACCCGTCCTTCAAGTCCGAGGGCGGCAATGATCTTGCCTGAATCCTGGGCAATCACCCCGCGGTTTAGACGGCCGTCTGGCCAGAGCGCCGCGACAACCCCTGCCTCATCGTCGACTACCGCTCCCCCTGCTTTCCCCAACTCGATCCGAAAAGCATCGTAAATTTCGTCTACCACGACCAACGCGTTTTCCGAAGAACACGAGGTCGCGTTGTCAAAGGTCTTTGAAGCGCGAATCTTCTCCGCCGCTCCGGCAAGATCGGCTGTTTCGTCGACAATCACCGCAACATTGCCGACCCCGACCGCAACCGCTGGAGTCCCTGCGGTCTGCGCACGGTGAACATTGTTCTGGCTCCCGGTGCAGATGATCTTGTCACAGAGTTCCATCAACCGCTGTGTCTTCTGCTTCGAACCCGGTGCCGGCACCATTTGAACGAGGTCGGGGTCTTCGTCGATTCTGTCCAGTTCTGCGTGGACAAAATCCAGCAGACGTTCGCATGTCGCGACACCACTGGGCGATGGGGCGACAACGACAGCGTTGCCACACTTCAGTGCGTTGATGATGTTGTTTGCGGGGGTGGCGGCAGGATTGGTCGACGGAACAGCGGCCGCGACCACACCGAGCGGCCGAGCGATTTCGGTTATGCCGGAGGTTGCGTCATCGCGAATTACTCCATAGGTCTTCACCCGCTGGATATCCCGCATCAGGCCGAGTGTTTTTCGATGGTTCTTGATGATCTTGTCAGGAACGTTCCCAAGTTTCGTTGTCTCGACGGCGAGTTCCGCGAGTTCCCGATTGCGCCCGGGCTCCATGATCGCCCACGCCGCTGCCTTCGCCGCAAGGTCATAACGTCTTTGGCTTCCGTGAGCCTCGTAGCGCTTCTGGGCATTTCGTGCCCGCGCGATCACGACATCCAGTTCGGTGAGTGAATCGGGTACACCCATTTGCCGGACCCTAAAGTTGAATGTTGGGTGCGCCTCAAAGCGAGACGGCGCACCCGAAAACGACTGGACTAGAGTCCAGCCAGGAGCTCTTTCAGCGTTACTTCGCGCGCCTGCCACATAGCGATGACTTCGTCCCGGGTCATGATGTGCATCGGCGATCCGCCATCTTTCATCTTGCCCTGGACGCGGGCGTTTTCAAACATGGTTGGAACGATTTCGGCTAGTTTGTCGACAATCGCCTGAGGCGTGCCTTTGGGCACCATGACGCCGCGGAAGTTCACTGAGGCATTGTCTACGTCAAAACCCTGTTCCATCAATGTTGGAACATCGGGAAGGAAGTCATTCCGCTCCAGATCGAAGACTCCCAGTATCCTGACATTGCCAGCCTCCCGGGCGCGGAATGCATCCGAGAGATTGTTTACGCCACCAAGGACTTCACCCGCGATCACCGCCTTCATTGCGCCCGCGCCGCCCTTATCGTTGGGAATATAGGCCAGCTTCACACCCGCTGCCTTTTCCAGTTGCAGTGCGGCGATGTGATGGCCGACAAACAGGCCAGCGCCCGAAAACGTCAACCTGCCAGGATTGGCCTTTGCATAGTCAACCACATCCTGCATCGAGTTGAATTCACTGTCAGCGGCCACGACAAATACTGCTGGATCGGCGCCCCAGTTCGCAATCGGCTCGAAGCTGTCGGCGCTGTATTCGACGCCGCCCTGTATCGACTGGGCAATGAAATGGGGGATGTTGTAAGCACCCAGGGTATAACCATCCGCATCTGCCTGGGTCGCGAACCAGTTCCACCCGACCCGGCCTCCTGCTCCAGGTTTGTTGATGATGGCGATTGGCATGCCCAAAGCATCCTCGTTTCCTGCAGTCATGGTTACGATCCGCGCCTGGAAGTCAGTGGCGCCGCCCGCTCCATAGCTGACCATCAACATGATAGGACGCTCAGGATAGCTGCCGTGACCATCAGCAGCAGCCGTTCCGGTCAATGACATCAAGGCGATGGAAGCCGCCGCGATCAGTTTCTTCATTTCTTGATCCTCCCTTGAGATCTTTTGTTTCGCCTAAGTGGCTCAGAAGAAGATCTCCCGCGGTGTGAATACGTTCAGCAGTTTCGCGAAGAGACCGTACATCACCGCCAGAAATCCCGCGGTGAGTATGATGCGCCTGATCCAACTACGGGCTTCGACATGCGACGCTGGATCGTAGAGCGACAACAGGATGAAAAACGTGATCGTCGTGGCGGTGTAGAAGCCGAGTGCCTCGGCCGCCCAGAAGACGTAGATCAGAGCGACCGTCAGACCGGGAACAATGTTGGTCATTGACCTCCGGTCCAGACCGTTGCCAACCTTGGTTCGGCCCAAAACGGCTTTGCCGAACGTCCAGAATGCAAGAACCGCGAAGACCGACGAGACTATTCGCGGAAACAGATATGCTTCCGCCGGGGTTTGGGTGTAGCTAGTCCAGGTCACCCAGACGCCGACCGCCAACACCAGCCCGCTGGCCACGATATGCTGCACACGTGGCAGATCAGTCACAGCAACATCTCCTCTTTCCGAACCGCATCGTCCTTGGTGGTGAATCGGCGTTGCCGAAGCTCCATCCAGACGGAATATGTGATCGACAGAATAACAATGGAGATCAGGATGAGGTTGAGTGGTCCAGTGAAGAAATATGTGCCTACGTTCGATGTGGCATTCGCAATCATGCTGCCTTGAATGAAGTTTGCCTCGGCGATCGGCCCAAGGATCAGACCAAGCACAAGCGGTGCTGCGGAAAAGCCGAATCTCTCCAGAAAATACATCCCGGTTCCAAGTGCCGCCATTATATATACATCTCCGATCGAGTTTTGGACCGAATAGCTGCCGAAAACCGCCAATCCAAGGATAACCGCCGCCATCACGGCGTTTGGAACCTGGGCGACCTTTGCGGCCAGCCCGGCAACATAGAGGCCAAAAACGCACATCAGGATCTGGCCAACCAGCATCGAATTGATAAATGTCCACGCGACGTCCGGGTAGTTCTCGAAGAGGTCGCTTCCCGGAAATATCCCATGAATGAGCAGGCCACCCAGAAGAACCGCCGCTGTTGGGGATCCCGGGATTGACAAAGTCAGCAGGGGCACCAGCGAAGGTCCCACCATCGCGTTGTTGGCGCTCTCGGCTGCGATCACACCTTCGCTGTGACCAGTGCCGAACCTGTCTCGTTCCGGGCTCAGCTTCTTTGACTGATCGTAGGCCACGAGTCCAGCAATCTGCCCGCCAACACCGGGAATCAGCCCGATGATGGCCCCTGTGACCGTGCCTATTGATAGGGCCCGGAACCTGCGGAAGACCTCTCGGGCCGCTTTGGAGACTGGGTGCTGTTCGACGGAAATCACCTCCGCATCGAGTCGCCTGCGCCCTCTGGCGAACATGGTTATGACCTGCGGAATCGCAAACAGACCGATCAATGCCGGAATCACATTGATTCCACCTGAGACACTGGAATGAAAGACGAAGCGCTGCGCTCCCATGATATCGTCGAAGCCGATAGTTGCCAGCCAGAGCCCGATGCAGCCGGACAAAAGCCCTTTCACAACTGAGTTGGAGTCAAGCGATCCGATTACCGTGACACCGAGTATCGCGAGCCAGAACAGGTGCGATGGCCCGAAGGCGAGTGCCCATTGAGCAAGGATCGGCGTCAGAAAGATCAAGAGCAGGACACCGAAGATACCACCAAACGCAGAAGCGATGAAGGACAACTGAAGCGCTCTTGTGCCTTGGCCCTGTCGGGCCATTTCATGCCCGTCGAGCGTCGTCGCAATGTTTGCTGGCGCACCGGGAATCCTAAGCAATATCGCGCTTACTGCACCGCCGGCTACAGTTGATGTGTAAGCCGCTCCCAGAAGTATGAGCCCCTGCGCCGGCTCGAGATGAAACGTGAATGGGATGAGTAGGGCGACAGCCATTGTCGGCGAAAGCCCCGGTGTGGCACCGAGTATCAATCCGCCGATCGTGCCTATAACAAGCAGGGCGAAATTGAAAGGCGTGAATACATCGCCGAAATAACCCAGAAACTCCAAGCGGGAGTCCTCCCCCACGCCAAACGCGGTTGACTGACAACGCTACGTGATGAAAATAGTTTTGCAAATGTTTTCATTGCCCCCGTGTAAGGAGCCATCAAGTGGTTGACGTGCAACGGAAAAAGGCCGATATTTTTGCGGTTGCGAAAGCAGCTGGGGTTTCGCCCTCGACAGTGTCCCGAAGCTTCAATCACCCAGATCTGGTCAGACCCACAACGCGCAAGAGGATTGACTCCGCCGTGCGCATGCTTGGCTATGTCAGAAACCGGGCCGCCCAGACAATACATGGCATCAGAAGCGGAACCATCGGCCTGATCGTTCCCACGATCGACCACGCGATCTTTGCGGAACTGATTCAGAGCTTTTCGGACACAGTGGAAAGTCTCGGATTCACAATCCTGCTGGCGTCTCATGGCTATTGCCTTGATCGGGAATATGCGCTGACACGAAAGATGCTGGAACATCGCGTCGATGGTGTGGCCCTAATCGGGATGGAGCATTCCGACGACACCTACATTCTCTTGGCACAGCAGAACATGCCGACATTGCTGCTTTGGAACCACTCGGAACACGCTCCACATCCATGCGTGGGATCGGACAACTATCAAGCGGGCTGCCTGATCGGCGACCATGTCGTTCAGCTTGGGCACCGAGCAATTGCAGCAGTCTTTCCGCCGCTGAGTGGAAACGACCGTGCATCGCAGCGATTTGCCGGCGTCACAGACACCCTTGGTCGGAGCGGTCTGTGGATCGCAGAGGGATGGCGACTGGAGACCCCCTACAGCGTCTCTGCGGCAAAGGAAGCGGTGGAAGATCTTCTACAGGCAGTTAGCCGTCCTACGGCGATAATCTGCGGCAATGACGTTCTTGCCTGGGGCGCGATGCATGCTCTCAACAAGGCAGGCCTCGTCGTTCCGAGGGACATCACAGTCACGGGAATCGGCGACTTCAGGGGATCAAAGGACTTTGAGCCAAGCCTTACGACTGTTCAGATTCCGGCCCGCAAGATCGGTTCGAGAGGCGCTGAACTCATTGTGGAGACGATCACGTCCAAGGGCTGCATTTCCGGAAAGGAGTTGATCCCTCCCAAGTTGGTCGTTCGGTCCACGAGCGGAAGACAAAGTTGAGGTACGGCAATTATGGTTCCTTCGCTGAGTTGGGCGAGGCGTCGCCACCGGATCGGTTGGGCAAATTCACTTGCAACAAGGGCGCCCATGCCTCCTGCAGCGATCATGTAGGAGGCGGGTCTGCGTAGCGAGATTTCAGGCGGTTTTCGGGTACGCGTCCACGGCGTCCGAGTTGCTGAGCCGGAAACGCCTGCTTACGCTTGATACCGTTCGGAAATCCATCTCGAATGCTGGTTACTGTCCAGCATTCCCATAAAGCCTTGCAATTTCGATGAGGAGGCCACCTCCTGTCGGAAGTTCGGGGTTGACTGTAACGGCGGGTTGGGCTGGGCCTTGGGGAGGTTGTTTGATATCCGTTCCGGTCCCAAAGTAATCTGTTATTCCCATGATTGGTAAAGCACCTCAGTGCCGCTACGGTTCGAAACCTGGGCTTTGGAGAGTGACGTTGCCTGCACGGAACAGAAGGGGATGGCGACGGATTCCGTGCGCATGATCCAAGGACGCCCATGATTCCTGCTGTTTCTGGACCAACCGCGCGATCCAAGGGGCGCTGACTGCGGCACCTTCTGGCACCAATCGAAATTCACTCAACTTGAGCGAATTGCCTTTCGGCGACGCACTCCAACTGTCATGAATCAGAACGGTTTCAAGGGCCAGTCCACTGCGCTGCCCTTGCGGCCCATGTTCCGTTCCAGACGCATTCTTGATATCCGGGTGCATTCGCGAAGCACTGCCAACGTAAGACCGGGTCAGAGCGTCCGGTTGATTGTGGCGATGGGTGCATCACCCCCAAAAAAGCACCCTTCAGGCCGCTTCGATCACCGATCTTATTTTTGCGGGCCCACCATCATGACCATCTGACGGCCTTCCATCTTGGGCATGTTCTCGACTTTGCCAACTTCGTGGACGTCAGCTGCAACCCGCTTGAGAAGATCCAGGCCCAATTCCTGATGTGCCATCTCGCGGCCCCGAAAACGCAATGTCACCTTTACCTTGTCGCCATTGTTCAGAAATCGGAACACGTTCCGCATCTTGATCCCATAATCATGGGAATCGGTATTCGGGCGGAACTTGACCTCCTTGACCTCGAATGTCTTCTGCTTTTTACGCGCCTCGGACTCGCGTTTCTGCATGTCGTATTTGTACTTTCCGAAATCCATGATCTTACAGACCGGTGGACTGGCGTTAGGCGATATCTCTACAAGATCAAGTCCAACCTGTTCGGCCATGGAAAGTCCGCGACTTGGTGGAACGAGGCCCACATTCTCTCCATCGGGACCAATCAGACGAATCTCGGACGCCATTATCCGATCATTGACACGTGGTCCGGTTTCACGAACAGGTGGCGCATGGTGCGGTCTTCGAGCTATGACAGTATTCCCTTCATTGTTTCATTTGCTGGCGCGAACGCTACGGGCACGTCGCGGCTAATTCAACCGAAATCTCGGAGCCAGAACTCCTGTGGTAATGTGGCGTGATTTTGTGACCCGAATATCACATCTCAACTCAACCGGCACAGGTCCCGTCTCTATCCAAACTGAACTGGCGGCTCGATCGGGCAGGTCAGGGCCGGTCCTTCGGCTACGACAGTTCAACCGACGAAGGCCTTTTCAACCACATACTCGGCGGGGGCCGCATTCGCACCCTCGCGTAGCCCAAATCCTTCGAGAATCTCTTTCATTTCCGCATTCAGACCCATTGAACCACAGACCATAGCACGATCATTGGCTGGATCAATCCCGTCTATGCCCAGATCCTTAAAGAGAGCGCCACTACGAAGAAGCGCTGTGATACGGCCTATCTTCGGGCTATCCTCTCGGGTTGTTGTCGGATAGTAGGTCAGTTTTTCGACAAACCCATTGCCTATCAGCTCCTTAAGCATTTCATCGTTGTAAATGTCTTCGATGAGATCGGCACCGTATTTCAGATCGGCGTTCTGGCGACACGTATGAGTCAATATGACCCGTTCGTAGTCTTCATATGTCTGTGGCTCGCGGAGCAGTGAGGCGAATGGAGCAATGCCAGTTCCAGAGGCGAAAAACCAGAGCCGCGTTCCGGGTAGGAGCGCATCGTGAACCAGTGTGCCCACGGGCTTGGGTCGAAGTATCAGCTGGTCTCCAGGCTGGATATGCTGTAGCTTGGATGTCAAAGGGCCATCCTGAACTTTGATCGAATAAAACTCCAATTCGTCATCCCATGTCGGTGATGCAATGGAGTAGGCCCGGAGAAGCGGTTTCCGCTTGCCGGTTGTAGGGTCAGGGTCGCCCATCAGCCCGATCATCACGAACTCACCCGCACGGAACCGCAGCGACCGCGGGCGCGTGGTACGAAAACGGAAGAGGCTGTCCGTGTAGTGCTGAACTTCAGTCACAACCTGTGCGTCGGGTAGGGCAGGGACGGCTTTCGAAGGTTGTCTGGCGATGTTCATCTGAATCGTCATGTCCTCACAGGCGCAATGCACCCCCATATCATCCAAGTCCATGTTCCGTAAACTCAGGCGCAGGCCTTCAGCCGCGACTGGTAGTCGTTGGCGTGCCAATCTGCCCGGCGTAGCCACTGCTCTTCCGGCTGGCGGGCCGCAAGATCGTCGGAGACCTCAATCTCGTCGAAACCGACGCGTCGAGCCATGGCATATTGGTCTGCGATAATGTGCCCGCACGCACGAAGCCGCCCTTTGAATCCCATTAACCGCAGTCGGCGCGCAATGGTGAACCCACGACCATCGGCGAAGTTCGGGAAATGCACGCGGATCATCGCTTCTGTCCCAATCTTCGAATGCAGATCGGCCAAATCAACATCTGGTTGCACGTCCAGGATATCTCCACACCAGTCTTCCGCGTCGAAGCCTGTATCTCTTACGATCACGCTCATAACCGTCCCCATGGGCAGGGTGATTTCCCGGCTTCGATCATCTCGAACAATTCCTCTCAGGCCAATCCAGCAGGTTCGGAAGCTCCGTCAACATAGTGAATGCCGCACTCAGTCTTTTCCCGGTCTCGCCGACGTCCATATCGACCGTCCTCTCCAATGCTCGCCGCATCGGCGCAGGGCAGAGAACCTATAGACGAAAACCCTCGTGCGGCAAGTGGATGACGCGGCAGTGCATTGCTGTCTATGTAGTCCCTCACGTTGTGTGGTTTCCAATGAGCCAGTGGATTGACCTTGATGCGTCCGTCGTTCTCGCTTTCGAAATGTTGCAACTCCCGACGTGTGTCGCTCTGGTAGCGCTTGCGGCCGGTGATCCATGCGTCGAATGGTTGAAGGGCTGCCTGTAGGGGTTCTGTCTTTCGAAGCCTGCAGCAGGCATCCGGGTCAAACAGATGAAGGATTCCATCAGGGTCTCGCAGGAACACCTGTTCGCGATCAGGTCGCAGCGTTCGGACATCTGATAGCCGTAGTCGCCGACAGATGTCGCGCTGATATGTAAGGGTCTCGGGAAAGTGCATTCCGGTATCGAGAAACAGAACGGGAGTGGTGCGGTCCAGAATCGATACCATGTGCAGAAGCACCACGGACTCAACACCGAAGGAACTGACAAGCGCCGTGTGGCCTATCAATGGATCAGCAAACGCGTGCTCAAGCACGGAGACCGCGCCGTGGTGGCGGAAGCGGCGATTGAGTTCCACAACATGCTCGGCGGCTGGAGCAGGCGATGATTCAAGCGGCACGGGCCCGCTCCTCGCCATACAGCGCTGTCTTGAATGGCGCGAGGCCAACCCGTCGATAGGTCTGCAGGAAGGTCTCGTCGCAGCTTTCCCTGAGATCAAGATACGCAAAGACGAGCCGTTCGACCGCAGGCACAATCTGGTCACTGGAAAAGCCCGGACCGGCGCGTTCGCCGATTGCCGCGTCTTCTGAACCGTCGCCGCCGAGCGTGATCTGGTAGTTTTCCACGCCAGCACGATCCAGGCCAAGGATTCCGATATGGCCGACATGATGATGGCCACAGGCGTTGATGCAGCCCGATATCTTGATCTTGAGTGGACCAATGTCGTGTTCGATTTTCAGTTCGTCAAAGCGGGTAGCGATCCATTGGGCGATTGGAATGGAGCGTGCGGTAGCCAATGAGCAGTAGTCCATGCCTGGGCAGGCGATGATGTCCGAGATCAGTCCGACATTCGCGGTCGACAACCCGGCGTCCTTAAGTTGGCTGTGTATCTCCGGCAGGGATGATTTGTGAACATGAGGTAGGATAATGTTCTGCTCGTGGCTGACGCGGAGTTCACCGTAACCGAATTCATCGGCGATATCCGCCAGTACACGCATCTGCGAGGCGGTTGCGTCGCCAGGGGTTGCGCCGTGCGCCTTGAGCGAAACCGTCACAATCGAGTGGTCCGGATCCCGATGCCTCGCCAGGTTGGTGTCTGTCCATGCACGGAAAATGGGGTCGCCGACGATGGCGGCTTCGAAATGCGTTACAGGGGCATCGGCTAGGGCAGGAGTTGCGAATTGGGCCTCGATCCCGGCAAGCAGATCCTGATCGATGCCAGAGAATTGGGGGCGCAGTTCGATAAAGCGTTTCTCCACGAGTTCGCGAACCCGTTCAAGCCCTTCCTCGTGAATGGCGATCTTGATCCGCGCCTTGTATTTGTTGTCACGACGTCCCAGCAGGTTGTAGGTGCTCACGATCGCCTCGACGTAGGGCAACAGATCGGCTGTGGGCAGGAATTCGCGGATGATCCGGCCAATCATGGGCGTCCGGCCCAGACCGCCACCGACGATGACCCTGAAACCGATTTCCTCCCCGCGATTGACAATACGAAGACCGATGTCATGAGCCTTCGTGACCGCCCGGTCCGATAGAGCTCCAGTCACCGCGATCTTGAATTTACGCGGCAGGAACTGGAATTCGGGGTGATCGGTGGACCATTGCCGCAATAGCTCGGCATAAGGCCTTGGATCCTCGATTTCGTCAGCCGCCGCTCCCGCGAAGTGATCCGCGGTAACGTTGCGAATCGTGTTTCCTGACGTCTGCACCGCGTGCATGCCAACATCCGCCAGTGCATCGAGCATATCTGGCACGTCGCGCAGCTGCGGCCAGTTGAACTGGATGTTCTGGCGTGTGGTGAAGTGGCCATAGCCCCTGTCCCAACGTTCCGCGATCATCGCCAGCTGCCGCATCTGCGCTGCATTCAGCGTTCCATAAGGTATCGCGACACGAAGCATGTAGGCGTGAAGCTGCAGATACAGGCCATTCATCAGCCGCAGCGGCTTGAACTCATCTTCGGTCAGGGAGCCGTCGATGCGACGGTCGACCTGGGCTCGGAACTGGGCGACGCGTTCGCGTACGAATGCCTCATCAAACTCGGTGTATTGATACATCAGACAAGCTCGACCTGCTTGCCATGTCTGTAGTTGGAAGGGCCTGTGGTTCTTAGCGCTTCGCGAAAATGCACAGGAATCGGTCCATCAGGTGTATGCTCTGCATCGGCGAGATATGGCCCTACAACTTCATCCGAGCGCCGTTCCGCATCAAGTAGGCGGATCTGGGCATGGGCCTCATCCTCGATCAGTTCGGCCTCGCAATGGTGCCGGGTCCAGAGATCATTGGTGGTCAGGTAGACAACGTCTCCTTCGATCAGAGCGTTCGCCGTGATGACTTTGGGCGTGAAGATTCTTGGCATGATCCCTATCTCCCGTTTCTGCTCAATCCAGGCGTATGTGTGTTCGCCTTGCTTGAATATAGGAAAATTTCCCTCTATATTGCTATTGTTTGATGCAAAAAAGAACATATGGAGGAAAATAAGAATGAAACAGAACATATGTTACAATAGTGAAGGGAAGCGCAGATGACAGTTCCTCTCGACGCGATGAATCGGAAAATTCTTGCGGCGCTCCAGCGCGACGCGGGGAGGTCGCTTGATGGGATCGCGCGCGAAGTCGGGTCTTCGAAGACGCCGGTTTGGAATCGCATCCGCAAGCTGCGGGAGGCGGGGATAATCCGGCAGCAGACGGTGATTCTCGATGCCGATGCACTGGGTTTCGAGGCGTGTTTCTTTGTGCTGGTCCGAACAGCGGAGCACGAAGCTGGATGGCAGGAGCGGTTCCTTGAAGCTGTCAAGGCTCGACCGGAAGTGATGGAAGCACATCGCCTGGCTGGAGATATAGACTATATCCTGAAGGTCCGTGTGGCTAACGCACGCGCATATGACGCATTTTACCAGGCGCTGATATCGGAAGTGAGGATCTACAACGTGACAGCACTTCTGTCGATGGAGGAGATCAAGTCCACTACGATGCTGCCGTTGTGAGTCCCTTTGCCTGGCTGCCGCCCGCTCAAGTCCACGTATTCCGCAATGCCTTGGTTCGTTTCAACTGAAGCGACTGGACCTGTGGGACTGAACGTTGCTCGGGTGTCAGCGAGGCGCGATCATCAATTGCTCCAATCCGTGGAAATGGTAGAGGTTGGCGTAGCTTGCTGAAGAGGCGAGCCGCAGATGTGGCAGGCGGGTGAAGAGCGCTTTGAGCGCGACCCGCAGTTCCAGCCTGGCGAGCGGAGCGCCAACGCAGAAGTGGATTCCCGCACCCAAAGCCAGTTGTCTGTTGGGTCTGCGCCCGGGGTCGAATTGCTCCGGTTGGGCAAACTCGGCCGGGTCGCGGTTTGCGGCTGCCAACAGGCATGCCACCTCGTCGCCGCGCCGGAACCTGTGGCCAATCACTTCGACGTCCTCATAGGCAAATCGGGTGAACATATGTAATGGAGGATCATATCGCATGATTTCCTCGGTTGTGGCCTCGGTCGACGCATCGGACAGCCATTCGGGATCCGGTCCTCGGCTGGCGAGCGCCATTACCCCGTTGCCCAATGTATGCACGGTCGCTTCGTGGCCTGCGTTCAGTAGTAGAATACAGTTCGAGATAAGCTCGTCGGAGGAAAGTCTGTCTCCAGCTTCTTCGCTCGCGATCAGATGGGTGATTAGGTCGTCGGTTGGGTTGGCACGGCGTTTGGCAACGTAGTCTCGCAGGAAACTGCTGAACTCAATGGCCGCAAGGGCTGCCGCATCCTCGATGTCACGGTCGCGGCGCGCTTGGTACATGGCGACCATAGCGTTTGACCAAGCCAGTAGCTGCGGTGCCATTTCTTCAGGTACGCCGAGCAGGCGGGCGATGACGGTGACCGGAATCGGAGAGCAATATGCTGGGAGGAGGTCGAACTCGGAGTCCGGAAAGCTGTCGATCAGCCGATTGCATAGGGCAGTGATCTCAGGTTCCATCTCGTTGATTCGGCGGGATGTGAACGCCCGTAGAACAAGCCCGCGCAGACGCGTGTGCCTGGGCGGTTCGGCTTGGATCAGGGAATGCGATTCGATCGCATAGAAGGGAGTCGTGTGGGAAGGCGTCGGGCTTGCCAGTTCCGAGGGTTCCTCCCTTCCGAAGCTACGGTGTCGCAGGAATGTGTTGGTCGCCTCATAGGTTGTAGTTGCCGGCAGCCCGTAGTCTTCCCAATAGACAAGTGGTCCGAGCTCCCGGGCCCGATCATAGAATGGATATGGATTCTGGACGAAATCCGGGTCGGTTGGCGACTGTTGTATGCACGGCAGGTTTCCGGGGCGGCTGCGGATCCTCATCGCGACTGACGCACCCTAACGCAGTGCCGTCATTGTGCTGACGGGTAAAGGGACGTCCTCATGGCGCTCGCGTCTTCGGTCGTGAATCGCCACTCCACAGCGGTCGTCTTCCTGTTGCCATGCTTCGGTGTGTAGTGGATTTCCAGCCGGGTGGTGAGCCGAGCCGCTTCCTGCGGCGGGATGGCTCAGATGGTTTGGAAGTCTGGATTGTTCATCGCGGGCACGACGTGCGTTCCGGGGGAGATGGAGTTCACAGGTTCCCCGTTGACCCGATCCCTGTACGTCCAACAGTTCGTGATCATGACCGTCTGCCAGCCGGGCAGCGGAGCGAACGGCAGAAAGAGCGTCGCCATGCCTTTCCGGTTGTATTCGAAGTCTCGAACAGCGGCATCGCTGGGGCGCGGCGGCTACCGAACCTGGCTCTCCTCCGACCGCTGCCGGGAGGCTCCGTCCGTGACGGCCAGCAGCCCGTTCCCGCTGAAATCCCGTTTCCAATGCCCCGGCACATCCTCCATCGCGGTGACGAATTCGTCGTTCGCCTTCGACGGAACGCATCGGTATTCCCGCAGACATGGCTTGATGCCCCCTTCCTGAAGTCCTGCGTAAGGCCCGGCCCGAAACCAAACCGACGACCTTCGGCTCGTCAGGCCGGACTGCCAGCAGTTTCACCGTCCTCCGGCTCCGTAATTCCGGCGGCTGCTGGTAGCTGTACGCCACCTCGTGAGCGTTCAGCAAATCATGCTGCTCTGCGGTCGCGCCATCGGAAAGATGCATCCGGTGACTGTTGTGTCCCTTTTGAGGATCACCCGTTTCCGATGTCAAGGCCTGCTCCGTCCCGGGGTTGTATCCCAAGGTGGTTGATCACGCCGCGGCGGCCCGATCCGCTGTTTTCCGTGCTATTGCCCACACTCCATGCCCTTTGCCCCGGATGGCGGGCCGCTCGCCGGTTACCCCGGTCATTCGCGGTACCGCCGCATGCGCAAGGATGACACATTTGAATTGTGGAAATCAACCAACGTGGGATACACTCTCCGTCCCGCGGTGCAGGCCGGTCGGTATGGTCCGCCGTTTCTCTGCAGTCTACCCAGCTCTGACAAGCATCGAATGGTCACGGCGGATAGTCAAATAAAGTCGTCATTTCTGCGATGTCGCTACACGAGGCGGAGCGCGATCGCAAGCAGCTGGAGGAAGTCGTGCTTGTGCTCGCCCGCGCCGTTTCGAAGCGCATGGGTGCCGCCCGGGGGATCTTTCAGTGGGACACCGTTAACTCGGTTTCCCTGTTATAGAACTTGGTTAGCTCAAACCACAGGAATCTACCCAGTTCGGCAGGATCAGCCGGGACGTGCGCGAAGCTAGCGGCCAACTTGGTGCGCCTCGCCGCAGTCCCAGGCTGAAATCACGAAATATCCGGTACGGACACTTGTTCCTTCCGCTTCCCCAGACACAGTGGGACAATTTGCGACTACGGCAACACCGGGTCAACAGGTCAACAGTGTGCCATTGAAAGATTCGGCGAATCCCACTACCATTCGCGGTTAAGCGCTCAAACCAGATCAGGGGCTCGTCTATGGACCGCACCCTTCCTCCTGCCGAAATCATAGAATCGAACATCGAAGAATATTCATCTGGATCGCTGGACTGTAGCTCGGCTAGGAAGAATATACGCCAAGCCTTGCTTCAGTTGGCCGAGATGCCGGAAGACCCATCTCTCCCCTTCTCCGATATATTCGAGCGCCTCGCGACGACCACGCCGTTACCGCAGGTTAAACAATTCAGCACACTGACTATCCGCCTTGTCTGCTGTAACGGCCTGCTTCCAAAAACTATCGAAAGTTCGGCCAGCCGACACTTGGTCAAACTCATCGAGCAGGGCAATGACAGGATTACCGCGATCCTACCCCACGGACAGAAGTCGTTGAACCATGTCCGCCTTGATGCCTATGCAAAGTTCCACTTTGATGCTTGCCAAAAATTGGCTATCCTAACTCAACCAATCTCGGGACTCCACGATCTTGTCGGTCGCCGCCAGTCCGTCATGCAGACGCTGAACAACGGCCAACTCAAATCATATCTCAACCCTCTCGGATTTCAGGCCACAATTACGTCAATTGACAGCATTCTCAATCTTGTCAGTCAAACGAACAAGTCGCATGACAGGGAACTCCAGACCAACTTGCAGAATTTGTTGGGAACCGTAACCGAGGAAATCGAACACCTCGAATCCGTTCCGACTTTCTTTGGCCCCATTCCACCCTGAAGTGCAACACCAGTGGCGGTGGTGACCGGTTTTCCGGTCTCATGATGTTGCGTATCGGCCAGGAAGCGGTGACAGTCCCTTTGCTGCAACATGGGAGACTGCCATGCCCGAGGGCTACCGCCACCTGACCTATGAAGAGAGATGCCAGATCGGCGCGCTGAAGGAAAGCGGTCTATCCGACGGGGCCATCGCGGCCCGGCTGGGCCGTGACCGGACGTCGGTCTGGCGGGAGCTGCGCCGGAACGGCGGCGGCGGGGGGTACAGCCCCGGGGAGGCGCAGGGGAGGGCGGAGGCCCGCCGCGGCGCGGCGTCCGGGGTCCCCCGCAGGATGACGCCCGACCGCTGGGCGCGCGTGGAGGGGCTTCTGGCGGAGGGCTGGAGCCCGGAGCAGGTCGCGGGACGGCTGCGTCTGGAGGGCGGCTGGACGGTGGGCCGCCAGTGGATATACGAACGTGTGAGGGCCGACCGGAAGGCGGGCGGGAAGCTGTTCCTGCTGCTGCGGCGCCGCGGGAAAAGGCCGAACTGGCGAGGCGGCAGGCACTCGGGCCGTGGCCACATCCCGGGCCGGGTGGACATCTCCGAGCGGCCGGAGGAGGCGGGGAGCAGGGAGCGTGTGGGCGACTGGGAGGCGGACACGATCATCGGGAAAGGCCACAGCGGGGCGGTGGTCTCCCTTGTGGACAGGGCCTCGAAATACACGTATTTACAGAGGGTTGACCGGCGAACCTCGGCTGCGGTCTCCGCCGCGATGGTGGATCTCCTCCGGCCGTCCGCCGCGCCCGTCCACACGATCACGGCGGACAACGGCAAGGAGTTCGCGGGACATGCGGGCGTCGCGGAGGCGCTCGGGGCCGCCTTCTTCTTCGCAACCCCCTACCACTCCTGGGAGAGGGGCCTGAACGAGCACACCAACGGGCTGGTCCGGCAGTACCTGCCGAAGGGGACGGACCTCCGCGCGGTCACCGACGCGGAGGTGAGGGCGGTGCAGGACCGCCTGAACGCGCGTCCGCGCCGGGTGCTGGGCTACCGGACGCCCGCCGAGGTGTTCCACGAGGCCCGCCCTCCCTGACGCCGCGCGACCGCCTCCCACCGGCGCGCATGGCTGCGCCGGGAGGGGGTGGAATGGATTTCGGGACCGCGTCCGTCCGGGCTCCGGTCGGGCTGCGCCCTCCCTACGCCCGGACGGACGCGACCCGCCCCGGCGGAGGCGTTGCGCTGCCCGGAAAGCCCGGATAACCTGCATACAGAAGGGACCACAGCCGTCCCGGGGCCGGATCCGCGGTGCCCGGGGGCCGCAGACCACGCCTTCCGGCCATTCCCTCCGCTCGGGCTCCGCCCTCGCTGCGGGAATGGCCGGTGTTGCACTTCGGAGTGGAAGTGGGGTTGTCAGAAGCTTCGTTATGCCCTTTCTGCGCAATGTCCAAACCGAAATCGACTCGCTCCAATCCGGCATGGCGGAAAATTTCGATTGCGCCATTTCACCGCCAGGTGACGTCTTCCAGATTCCGAAGAAGTATCCCCTGCACGTTACCGATAGCCCCTTCGAACTCCACATCCCACTGGAGAACACGGGACCGGGCGTCGCCCTCAACGTTTGCGCCTGCTGCATCGCGGAAAATTGCAAGATCCATACCGACGAAACCAATCTCGGCGACATCGACCCAGCCCCGTTCATCTTGACACTGAAGCTTTCTCTTGATGCTCCGAGCGACGGTTTGGAGGTTCACGTCAGCATTGAATGGAATGTTCTCGGTCAGCCCGACACTCGGGTCTGTGACTTTATCATACGTGTTCTGGCCCAACGAACCGACCTTGATTGGAAAGCGCTTTCCCGGCAGCAGCCGTACAGTCTGGAGGTCGTCCATGACGAGCATTTCTATGGCCGTCGGGACGCGCTACAGCGATTGATCCGCCGCTTGGCTCCTGAATCCATGCAGTCTTGCTACATCACCGGCCAGAAGCGGGTTGGCAAGAGTTCTCTGGCGCGCGCAGTGGAGGCCCAGATAAATAACGCGCCGCACGACGGCGATTATCATGTTTTGTATCTGGAATGCGGTGAAATCCGCCATGCCACCGGGCCCGACACGCTCCGGGAATTCGGCCAGCAGCTGGAATCCTTCCTGTCAGCATTGTTGCCTCGCCATGTCGAGTGGGCGAGCCAGGACTATTCCTCCTCTTTAGCATCCCTCAATAGTCTCTTAAATTCCCTGAGCCGCGAATCGCCCGATACGCGCGTAGTCGTTATCCTTGACGAGTTCGACGAGATAAATGAAGAACTTTATCGCTACGGGGAGCTGGCAAATACTTTCTTCCTGAACCTGCGAACCCTGTCCTCGAAACCGAATATTTCATTCATTCTGATAGGGGCAGAGAAAATGCCCTATGTGATGTCGTCGCAGGGAGAAAAGCTCAATCGATTTGTCAGCGAATCTCTCGACAACTTCGACCTGTCTTCGGAATGGGCAGATTATCGCGCCTTGGTGGAAAGTCCTGTCGCGCATAGCATCAAGGTTCATGAAGCAGCCGTTCGCAAGCTTTTTGAATTGACGGACGGACACCCCTACTTCACGAAAGTCCTCTGCAGTGAGCTTTACGAACGAGCAGTCCGGCATAAGGACGCGGAGGTCTCCCCCGCTGAAGTTGTCAAGGCCGCCGAACGCAAGATTGGCAGCCTCGATACCAATACCTTCGCGCACTATTGGCGTGACGGCATTAAGGGCGATTCCAGCGACGTCGAAATCATCTCGTTGAACCGCTGTCGGCTCCTCGTCGCTTGGGCGCGGGCGGCAAGGGCAGGTCTGTCTCCAACACACGAGAATATTTCAAGGCATCTTTACTCGAACCTTCTGCCTGTCGGCGAAACGCTTCCCCTGCTCGACGACTTCTGCCGCCGCAACGTGTTTCGACAGGCGGAGAATGCATATTATCCCACCGTCAGTCTTTTCGCCGACTGGTTGCGCGAGGGTGGGTTTTCCCGTCTGGTCAGCGACCAGCTCGGGGACGAACTGGCAGCCGCGAAGCAAAGTCAGGAAGACGATGCCTATGTCCGTGCTTGCGAGATCAAGGCATTGGTCGACAATTGGGATCTGTATCAGGGTCGTCAGATTACGTCGGATGACGTGCGAGCCTGGATCGAACAGGTTGACAGCAACGTCGAAAGGCGGCTGCTGTTCAAGATACTTCAGAACGTCCGGTTTCTCGGGGAACCGGAAATCAGGGAGAAGTTCGAACAGGCACACAGGCGAATTCGCTCCAAGCTGCCGACATTTGTGAAACGGTCCCGGGCGCAGCGGCGGGAAGACATTTTCGTCACCTATGGAGACGGTCCCGGAAAGAGCGGGGCTTACTATGCGGGCATCTACGCAGCCGCGAACGAAATTGCTTCGAACAACATCGTGGTGCCCAGCGAAGTCGCCTCAGCTGTCGGATCGGTCCAACCGGGCAAGCAGGTCGGCGTTGTTTTAGTCGACGATATGCTCGGCACCGGCAACAACATGTTCCAAAGGCTGTCGAATCTGAGCACGGGATTTCGAGATGCCGGGATCGGGACGGAGATTCCCTTGTCGGTAACGGTTCTGTGCGGAACCTCGAAGGGTGAGTTGGCGGTGAGAGCTTTTCTGGACCGCGAGATGGCAAAAGCCGATCTTGAAGTGTGCGAGATTATCGAGCAGAACAGTCATGCATTCCCTGAGGGATTGGGGTTCTGGGAGTCCGGCGAGGAAATGAACATGGCGAAGACGCTGGTGCGCGACCTCGGGGCTCGTGTCCAGAGGAAAAACCCGCTCGGTTACGGAGAGCAGGGCTTGCTGCTAACGTTTCCGCGGAATTGTCCAAATAACTCGCTGCCGATCCTCCACGGAAACGGACGGGGCGAAAAAAGCTGGCGTGCCATTTTCCCGCGCCGCAAGTCCTGATCGTGGGAAGTCGCGTGTTAGGCCGCTACAGTGAAGTTTGGCCGCTCCGAACGACCACAAGAGGTCAAACGGAACTCCAGGGCCTTCGACAAATGGTTTTCTCGGACAACCCATTGATTTTCATCGATTTTTCGGCTGAACTGACTCCGGTGCGGCTGTCATTCTCCTGGAACCTGCTGGTCCGGCAGGATCCCGAGGAACTGGAACGGATGCGAAATGCGCACGGTTGCTGCGACGCTGTCGTCTCGCTCAAGCCTGTGATGGCTCCGAACCCATTGCGGCAACCGCTATTCCGCCCGGCGACGAAATGCAGGGCACGAACCCGCTTCCAACTCCGTGCGGGATCCTATCTGTTCACACTTCGGTCTCCAAGCCAATTCGCTCACCCCCATTCCACTCACGATTCGCGGGTTCGGCTTTCAAAGCGCGGCAACATGGCGGAGAAATCCCGTCCCGCCCCGTCTTCCTGTTCAACGAAGCTGCCATAGAGTTCTGTTGCAGCCAAACCCATCGGAGTGTCAGCCCCAACCGCCTCAGCCGCCTGTTGGCTAAGGCGCAGATCCTTGAGCATCAGGTCTGCGGAGAATCCGGGCCTGTAATCATTGTCGGATGGCGAATTGGGCCCAATGCCAGGGGCAGGGCAATACGCGTTCATTGACCAGCTGTACCCGGAGGATGTGCTGACCACATCAAACATCGCCTGCCTTTCCAGACCCAGCCTGTCGGCCAGGGCGAATGCCTCACAGGTGGCGATCATTGTGACCCCCAGGATCATGTTGTTGCAGGTCTTCGCCGCTTGCCCATTGCCCGGGCCTCCACAATGCACGGCTTTCTGGCCCATGACGTCAAAGAGTGGCTTCGCCGTCCTGAACGCCAGCTCACTGCCTCCGGCCATGAATGTCAGGGTGCCGGCCTCGGCTCCGCCGGTTCCTCCGGACACGGGCGCGTCAACGGCCAGGAGACCCGCCGCCTCAGCTTCGGCAGCTACAGCACGTGCACTATCGACATCCACTGTGGAACAGTCAACGAAGCATGCACCGGGTCGCGCGGCGAAGAGAATCTCCGCCGCAACGGCACGCAGAATCCGACCATCAGGAAGCATGGTGATGATGAATTCCGCCCCCTCGACTGCCTGTGCAACACTGTCCGCCTCCGAGACGCCTGCAGGCATTGGAGCGGCGATATCGAAGCCCCTGACCTCCAGACCGGCCGCCACAAGATTCCTTGCCATGGGGCGGCCCATGTTGCCGAGACCAATGAATGCGATGCTCAAGGTGGTTCCTCCAGGGTCAGGTCGGCGTGGCCGAGCGGCGCAAGCATGGCGAACACGTCGCCTTGCGCTACGGTTTCCGGACTGTGCTTCCATCTTGGACTGCGGTCTTTGTCAATGATCTGTGCGCGGATTCCCTCGATGAAGTCACCGTGCTCCGATGCACGCGACGTGAATCGATACTCCTCCCGCAGCGCACAGCGGATTGTCGGGTTCGTTCGGACGCGGTGCAGGAGTTCCAGTGCACAAGCCATGGAGAGAGGGGAGTTACGGGTCATTGCTTTCGCGGCACTGGTGGCGAGGGAAGAGGCGGATGCTGACAGACGATCCAATATCCCCGGAAGAGATGTGTCAGAGAACAGATTGTCGACTTCAGCCTGTTCGGACATCAGCGGTGCCTCAGGAACTGGACGCACGGTGGGACCGACAGCAGACAGGTCACCGGACGCCTCAAGTGCAGCGATCAGAGCTGACCAGAATTCCTCTGGAACATAGTGGTCAGCGAATCCTATGTATATCGCGTCGCCCGTTCCCATTCGCCGGGAGGTAAGAGCGAGATACTCGCCCATTCTGCCTGGAGCCGTGGCGAGAATTAGCGATCCGCCCACATCGGGAATCAGCCCAATTCCGCATTCTGGCATCGCAATCCGGCTGGAGTCTCCAACAATTCGATGGCTTGCGTGGCAGCCCAATCCAACGCCTCCGCCCATGACAAATCCCTGCATGAAACTAACGATGGGCTTGGTGAACTCGGCGAGGCGCGCGTTCAACCTGTATTCGTCACGCCAGAACCTGCGGCCGTATTCAAAGTCCCTTTTCTTGCCCGCACTGTATAGATCCGCGATGTCGCCGCCCGCGCAGAAAGCCTTTTCGCCCTCAGCGTCAATGATCACCATTGCAACGTTTCCGTCGGTTTCCCAAGCGTCCAACGCCGCACCAATGATGGGAATCATCTCATAGGTCAGGGCATTTAGCGCCTTGGGGCGGCGGAGGGTTATTCTGCCTGCCCGACCAACGATCCGGACATCGATCCCGCTCATGACGACTCCGCTAGCAGGGAGCGGCTTATGATGACCCGCATGATTTCGTTGGTGCCTTCCAGGATCTGGTGGACGCGCAGATCCCGAACAATCTTCTCGATACCGTAATCCTCCAGATAGCCGTAGCCCCCATGCAGCTGCAGGCAGCCGTTGGCGACGTCGAATGCCACCTCAGTCACCATGAGCTTCGCCATTGCACAGAACTTGGTCGCGTCAGATGCTTCTGTGTCGAGTTTCCAGGCGGCCTGTCTCAGGAATACCCGGGCTGCCTGCAATCTGGTCTCGAATTCGGCAAGCCGAAACTGCAACGCCTGGAATTCACTGATGTACCCACCGAATGCCTTGCGTTCGGACATATAGGCAATTGTTGCATTGAGTGCTGCCTGTGCAGCCCCCAATGCCCCTGCGGAGATGTTCAGACGCCCGCCGTCGAGTCCAGCCATTGCATATGTGAATCCCCTGCCTTCCTCTCCAATCAGGTTCTCGGCGGGAATCCGGCAGGCGTCGAACTGTACCTGGGTGGTCGGTTGCGCCCGCCATCCCATCTTCGATTCCAATGCACCAAACGTAAGTCCCGGCGTTCCGTCCTCTACGATCACAGCCGAAATGCCTCCTGGGCCTTCGCGCCCAGTGCGGCACATGACCAGATAGGCATCCGAATAGCCGCCCCCTGAGATGAACGACTTCACTCCGTTCAGGACATAGCCGTCATTTGTACGTTCGGCGCGGCTCAGGAGGGCGGCGGCGTCTGAGCCGCTAACGGGTTCGGTAAGGCAATAGGAAAACACTTTGCTCATTGTGCAAAGTTCGGGAAGCCATTTGGCACGGCAATCGTCATCGCCGAACCTGTCGATCATCCCACCGACCATATTGTGTATCGAAAGGAACGACCCAACTGACGGGCAGGACATCGCCAGTGCTTCAAACACCAGCGTCGAGTCCAGCCGGGTCAGTCCGCTCCCGCCGAACGCTTCATCGACATAGAGTCCACCGAATCCAAGTTCCGCAAACCTTGGCCAGAGTTCCTTGGGTATTGTCCCTTCGGACTCCCATTTTCGGGCAAAGGGCGCAATGTGCTCCTCTCCGAAGGCCCGCGCCATATCGAAAATGGCTTCCTGTTCCCCACTCAGCGCGAAGTCCATCCGGTACGCTCCATCTCTGTGGCGTGGACTGCGGAAAATGTCTAGTTCACTGGTGGCTGGTGGGCAAGTCCGGATGCTTACAGGTCGGCGCTGAACTCCTCGATCAGTGAGCGGATGACGGCTGCCATCGCACGGTCCTCGTCTGCCGTCCTCTCAAGCTCTGCAGCATACACCGCTCGCTGGCGTTCCGAGCTGTTTCCTTTGGCCAGGATGTCTCGAACAGCTTCGACTTCGGCTGAGCAGCCCAGGAAGTCGGCGTCTTCCACGATGAGTTCGATCATTTCGTCCAGCAGATCCGGGAACGGCACGACATGGCCACGCCCGAAGTCAATAAGGCCCTCCCGCATGCCATATCTTTGGGCCCGCCATCGGTTCTCTCCCACGAGAAAGGCCTCGTACTGCCGCCACCTCTGGTTCATGGTGCGCAGGCGCCAGAGCATTCTGAGGAGGCACTGGATCATGGCAGCAATGGACAGGGCGTGTTCCAGCCGCGGAGAATTATCGCAGATTCTGGTTTCGAGCGTCGAAAAACGGTCGGAGGGACGGAGATCCCACCAGATTTTGGTTGCGTCCTCGATCGCGCCGGTTGCGACAATTGTGTCAACCGAACGACGGAATTCGGAGTAGTTGCCAATATGAGGAGGCAGTCCCGTGCGCGGCAGGTTATCAAAAATGGTCAAGCGGTAGCTGGCAAGCCCGGTGTCCTGCCCCTGCCAGTACGGAGATGAGGCACTAAGCGCCACCAGGTGGGGCAGGAAATAGGTGAACTGGCTCATCAGGTCGATACGGAGATCGTCGTTCTCGATCCCGATATGCACATGCATTCCAGAAATCAGAAGTCGCCTCGCCACTCCGGCGAGATCGTGTTGCAGAGCGGTATAGCGTTCGCCTACGGTGTGATGCTGGTCCTTCCAACTGGCGGTGGGATGACAGCTTACTGACAAGGGGGTCAGGTCGTATCGTTCGGCAATTCGCGCAACGGTACCGCGAAGCCGCTTGAGATCTTCGCGCGCTTCCGAAATGCCTGCGCAGATTCCAGTGCCAACTTCGACCTGACAGCGTAGGAATTCCGGTGACACCTGTTTGCCGAGTTCCGCGGAACAGTCGTTCATCAGTTCCTGTGGGACTTCGACAAGTTCAAGCGTATCCCTGTGGACAAGGAGGTATTCCTCCTCGATGCCTATTGTGAAACTAGGGGTCGTAAGCAAGGTTCCACTCCCTGAATTTGTTCACGGTCATTCGAGTTGCTGAAAGATGCGGGATTGGCAAGCGAAAGCACGGCGTACGCTGTCCAGCATCTGGAGGGATGTCCCGGTGGAAATCGGTTGCAGACAGCATCCGGGACCTATTCCATTGTTCGGGTCAATTCAGAAGGCCACCTCGTGGTCTGTAAAGGTAAGTTGGAAGCCTAAAGCGATCGCCTCCCGGGACACGAGTTCTATCCTGTGATGCGCTGAGGGCAGGTCGATAGTGGGCATTTGCCGGTGATCCGAATCAAATGGTCATGGACGTTCGACGGATGCCCGAGAAACTCAAACGCTGATGGCATCGGGCGCGTTCCGGCATGTGACACACTCCAGTGGTGCAATGATCCAGAGATCGCCGCTTGATCGAGCGGACTCGGATTCTCCGACACCTGACAGCCCGAACCGCCGACATAGCGATGCGGGAGGAAGTGGAGGTGCAGAATGCCTGGGGCTCAATCCATCGCCCGGAAATGAAACTCTCCACCTTCCTTGAGGCCGCTCGGCCAACGCGATGTCACGGTCTTGGTTCGTGTGTAGAACCTGATCGAGTCGGGACCGTGCTGGTTAAGGTCACCGAACACGGATTTCTTCCAGCCGCCAAACGTATGGTAGGCGAGCGGCACCGGAATTGGCACGTTGACGCCAACCATGCCAACATTGACACGGTTGGCGAAATCGCGGGCGGTGTCTCCGTCCCTCGTGAATATCGCCGTTCCGTTTCCGTAGTCATTGTCCATGGCGAAGCTGAGCGCTTCTTCATAGCTCTTGGCTCGGACGGTCGAGAGTACAGGCCCGAATATCTCCTGACGGTAAATATCCATGTCAGTGGTGACGTGATCGAAGAGATGCGCACCAACGAAAAAGCCGTTTTCATAACCCTGCAGGGAAAAGCCACGACCGTCAACGACCAGTTTTGCGCCCTGTGCCACGCCGGAATCGACAAGGCGGAGAATGCGCTCTTTGGCCTCCGCTGTCACGACCGGTCCGAAGTCCATGTCTTCGCCAGCCGTATAGGGGCCGACCTTGAGGTTCTCGACGCGCGGGGTAAGCCTCTCGATAAGGCGGTCAGCTGTTCCGTCACCGACTGGCACCGCCACCGATACTGCCATGCAGCGCTCGCCAGCAGCGCCATATCCGGCACCTACCAAAGCGTCGGCGGCTTGATCCATATCGGCATCGGGCATCACAATCATATGGTTCTTGGCCCCTCCGAAGCATTGGACGCGCTTACCGTTGCTGCATCCAGTTGCATAAACGTATTCGGCGATGGGAGTCGAGCCCACGAAACCAATTGACTGAACATTGGGGTTGTGAAGCAGTGCGTCCACCGCTTCCCTGTCGCCGTTGACAACCTGAAGAACGCCCTTGGGCAGACCTGCCTCAACCAGTAGCTCGGCCAACATCAGCGGAACCGTGGGGTCGCGCTCGGATGGTTTGAGGACGAAAGCGTTTCCGCAGACGAGAGCCGGAGCGAACATCCACATCGGGATCATGGCGGGAAAGTTGAAGGGTGTGATGCCACCGCAGACACCCAATGGCTGGCGCATTGAGTACATATCTATTCCGGGGCCGGCGCTGTCGGTGAAATCCCCTTTCATCAGATGCGGTGCCCCGATGCAAAACTCAACCACCTCTAGACCGCGCTGCACGTCGCCGCGCGCGTCCGGCAAGGTCTTGCCATGCTCGCGGCTCAAGGCCTCCGCGAGACGATCCATGTCGCGGTTGAGCAGGCGCACGAATTCCATCATTACGCGCGCCCGGCGCTGGGGGTTGGTGCTAGCCCAGACAGGTTGGGCTCTTTCGGCCCCGGCAATGGCAGCTTCAACCTCGTCCTTTGAGGCAAACGGCACTCTTGCCTGCACTTCTCCTGTAGCAGGGTTGTAGATGTTGCCAAAACGGCTGGAACCGCCTTTGATGTGCTCTCCGTCTATATAGTGGTACAGTTCTTCCATAGTGGTCTCCGCAATTCTCCGATCATCCGCCAAACGTCGTCCGTCTCTGCCTGAATCCAATGGCCGCTGCAGAACCGGGTTACCGACTGCATGGAGCTCAGACTCAAGTTTTGGTGTGTCAGATACCCTAAAGTCCGATTGGAAAGGATGTAACGGGCAACAGGGGTCATTTGCAAGTGCCAGTCGTGTTGCGAAGTCGGACTTCCGTCCTGATTTCGGTGATAGGGCTTTCCTGACGTGTACATCACGGAGTTTTCGCTGACATTTGACTGCCTGTATATGGATGCGCTGTCCGCCTCGGTGCCGATGAGGTTCCATCTCTACCTCCACCTCACCCTCATGGCCAGCGGGCTGTGTCGGCTGCTGGCCGTCCGCTCCGGCAACGGAAGGCGGAACGCCACGACTCGGAACGACGGCATCGATGTCCGGCTCGGACGCAAGACGAACAACCGGTTCCTCCTCAACGCCTCCCACGATGGGGCCGACGTCGCCACGCCATGGCTTGAGAGCCGTCGGCCGCGGATCAGCTTCCCGCGATCGGAGCTGGCGGGATTCACATCGTTTCCCGTCGTTGGGAATCGAGGCTAGCCGTATGTATGTTGACGGCGACTTAAGAACGCGGGATTCCGGCGGTTTGCGGCGCAGTGCGGTTCTGAATTCATATGATGTCGCTAAGGGACCGCAGTTGCACCTTTTCACCCCGCTTCCATTGAGGATAGTCTGCGTTTGGACCGGGCAGGCGAATTCGTCTAAGCTGCGCCATGACTTGACAGGGCTAAAGCTTGGGGAATAGCTGGATTCGGTTATCAAGTTCGCTCCGGGAGCACGGAAAATGCTGGTACATCAAATTCTCAAGTCGAAAGCCAACGACGGCGTTATCTTCATTGAGCCAAATTCGGACGTAATCGCAGCGGTGGAACTGCTCTCTCAAAGACAAATCGGTGCGGTGATCGTGTCTAACGATGGAACCGTGCCTGTAGGGATTCTCTCTGAACGGGATATCGTGCGTGAACTGGGGCGGCGTGGAACTGCCTGCCTAAAGGACACAGTCCAAGACCTGATGACCAAGGATCTGGTCGGATGCGCACGTGACGATACAGCCGATGAGGTGCTTACAATAATGACCAAGAGGCGTTTCCGCCATATGCCGGTGATGGAAGGTAGCGAAATGGTGGGCCTCATTTCCATCGGCGACGTGGTGAAGGCACGCCTATCCGAACTGTCGATGGAGAAAGAGGCGCTGCAGGGAATGATCATGGGGCACTGACCGTTGCCTTGATCCAGAAACTCGCTGTAGGGCCGTGCAGATTCGCCCATTTTGGGATCAGCCCCACGAGAGGCGGCGGTGGATACATAGCAGCTTGCTTGTGAAATCGCTGCCTTCATCCGCATGGGTGGTGCAGCCGCGTTTCCTCGAAGCAAAAGGAAGAGTACATTGCGAACCGGACTCTACGCCGGAACATTTGATCCGCTTACGCTAGGGCATCTCGACATTATTGGGAGGGCCTGCCAGCTGTTTGACCGATTGGTCATTGGCGTGTCGATCAACCGTGACAAAGTGCCCCTGTTCGATCTCGAAGAGCGCGTCGCTATGGTCAGGAATGAGTGCGGCGATCTGGCTGGCAATACTGAGATCGTCGTGCATCCTTTCGAGAACCTGCTGGTCGATTGCGCTCGGGACACGGGCGCGAATGTAATTGTGCGAGGTCTGAGGGCCGTAGCGGACTTCGAATACGAATACCAGATGGTTGGCATGAACCGCATGATGGACGACTCCATCGATACTGTCTTCCTGATGGCCGATCTCAAGTATCAGTCGATCGCATCAAGATTGGTGAAGGAAATCGCCCGCCTTGGTGGTGACGTTTCCAAATTCGTGACGCCGACGGTTCAAAGTGCCCTTGCCCGGAAACTTGGCTGACCAATCAGTAGCTTCCACGCGTTATCCCGGTCGTAGGGATTCCGATCCAGATGGGGCAGGACTTGAATCGTTCGGATGTCAGATAAGTCGACCCAATGCCACGGCGGTGTCGCTCATCCTGTTGGAAAACCCCCATTCATTGTCGTACCAGCTGAGGATCCGGCAGAGTTTGCCATCCATAACCTTCGTCTGATCCGTATGGAATACAGACGAATGCGGATCATGGTTGAAATCCACCGATACCAAACTTTCGTCGGTATAACCCAGAATGCCCTGAAGTGGCCCGTCCGCCGCCGAGCGGATCGCGTCATTGATCTCCTCAGATGTGGTCGGACGCGCCGCCTCGAACGTCAGGTCGACAACGGACACATTCGGCGTCGGGACGCGAATTGCAACTCCGTCGAGCTTGCCGTCAAGCTCCGGCAGGACCAGTGACACTGCCTTGGCCGCGCCGGTCGAAGTCGGAATCATCGACATTGCGGCGGCCCGCGCCCGATAGAGATCCCTGTGCATTGTGTCCAGCGCAGGTTGGTCACCGGTATAGCTGTGAATCGTCGTCATAAATCCCTTCTCGATACCGATGGAGTCATTGAGCACCTTGGCAACCGGGGCAAGGCAATTGGTGGTGCATGACGCATTTGACACAACGAGGTCGTCGGCGGTCAGAACATTGTCATTCACACCGTAGACAATGGTCTTGTCGGCATTCTTGCCTGGAGCGGAAATCAACACCTTGGATGATCCGTTTTCGAGATGCTGCTGGCATGCCTCTCTGGACGCAAAGATCCCTGTACACTCCATGACGACGTCGACATCTTTCCAGGGCAGGTCCGCTGGACTGCGCAAAGCGGTCGCCCGTATCGGGCCACGACCCACGTCTATTGTGTCTTCGGTAGCGATTACCTTGGCCGGAAACCGCCCGTGAACGCTGTCGAAACGGAGAAGATGTGCATTCGTCCCGGTGGGTGCCAGGTCGTTGATTGCCACCACTTCGATATCCGTGCGATCTGATTCGATGATCGCGCGCAGCACGTTTCTACCGATTCTCCCAAACCCGTTAATTGCGACCTTGACGGCCATTTGCCTTTCTCCTCGCCAGTTTCGCTCGTTTTAGCGCGTTCTGTGGCACCGCTCTAGCCCAGCAAATCCCGTACTTTCTGCGCTGCGGCTTCGGCTGTGATGCCAAATTTCTCGAACAGGACGTCGTAAGGCGCCGATGCTCCGAAACCGGACATGCCAATGAAGCCCGACCGGGCCTCACGCCCTCGCTCGCCCATCAGCCACCGGTCCCAACCATGTCGAACCCCGGCTTCGATGGCAACACGCACTGGACCACTCGGAAGGACACGCCTTCGGTAGCTCCCCTCCTGCTCTTCGAACAGTTCCCAGGACGGCATCGATACAACCCGAACGCCGATCCCTTCTGTTTGCAGCAGTTCTCGGGCGGCCAACGCAATGGAGACTTCCGAGCCGGTGGCGATCAGGATTGCCTGCCACCTGCCCGTGGATTCCGCCAGTATATAGGCACCCTGCGCAGTCAGGTTCCTGCTTTTATGTTCGGTTCGAACTGTTGGAAGTCCTTGACGTGTCAGCGAGAGCACCGTTGGACGGCCTGTCTGTCCGAGTGCGATTTCCCAGGCTTCCGCAGTTTCGATGCCATCGGCCGGACGGATCAGGACCAAGTTCGGTGTAGCGCGTAGCATCGAAAGGTGTTCGACGGGTTGGTGAGTGGGGCCGTCCTCGCCCAGGCCAATCGAATCATGCGTCATCACATAGACAGGCGCGATTCCCATCAATGCTGAGAGTCGCATGGCCGCGCGGGCGTAGTCGGTGAACACCATGAACGTCCCCCCGTAGGGTTTTACGCCACCGTGCAGCGCCATTCCGTTCATGACCGCAGCCATACCGTGTTCACGGATACCGTAGTGAATATAGCGACCCCTTCGCGTTTCTGGAGTATGAAGGCCAAGATCGGATGTCCAGGTGTTGTTGGATCCTGTCAGGTCCGCCGAACCTCCGACGGTTTCCGCCATGATCGGATTGATGACCGCCAGAGCCTGTTCGCTGGCGGACCGTGTCGCTATCTTGGGCGCGGTCTCGGACAGGCTGGCCTTCAGGCGGCGGATTGCGGGGGCGAGGGCCTTTGATACGCCACCTGCCTGTTCCATGCGGAACTGGGTCTGGCGCTTCCGGGAAAGTGCCGCGAACCTCTGCTCCCAAGCTTGGCGCTCGGTGGTTCCCCGGCGTCCGATCTCTTCCCACTGCGCCTTTATTCCAGGGGGAATGGCGAACGCTTCGTGACTCCAGCCATAGTTCCTTTTGGCTTCGGCGTTCCGCGCGGCGTCGGTAAGTGCGCCGTGCCCCTTTGCGGTGTCCTGAGCGGCGTGACCTAGCGCGATATGTGTCCGGCAGGCAATCATCGACGGCCTGATGCTGGTCCTGGTAGCTGAAATGGCACCATCAATGGCAACAGGATCGTGTCCGTCGATTTCCCGAACGTCCCAGCCCGAGGCCTGGAAACGGGAAATCTGGTCGGTGATGTCAGCCAATCCCACTTGGCCATCTATGGTGATGTTGTTGTTGTCCCAGAACACGGTCAGGCGTCCAAGCCTTTGTCGTCCGGCTAGGGCGATGGCTTCCTGGCTCACGCCTTCCATCAGGCAGCCGTCACCCGCAATCACATAAGTCCGGTGGTTCACCACGTCTTGGCCATATCGGGCGCGAAGCACCTCTTCGGCAAGTGCGAAGCCGACGGCGTTCGCGAGTCCTTGACCAAGCGGACCCGTAGTCGTCTCTATTCCGCCGGAGTGCCCATATTCCGGATGGCCGGCGGTGACGGAATCCCATTGGCGAAAATTCTTGATTTGCTCCAGCGTCATGTCTGGATAGCCGGTCAGATGCAGCAGCGAATACAGCAGCATCGAGCCGTGGCCGGCACTGAGAATGAACCTGTCCCGATCCGGCCAGTGGGGAGTTGAGGCATCGAATTTCAGGTGCCTCTCGAATAGCACTGTGGCGACATCGGCCATACCTAAGGGCATGCCGGTATGCCCTGACCTGGCAATGGCGACCGCATCGATGGAAAGCGCCCGTATTGCGGCAGCCTTCATCCAGTGATCCGGATATCTGTCTTTTAGGTCGGATAGCTCCACGGAAGAGGCCTCTTGGGTTGAATGGGCGTTTCGGGCGCGTGATAGCAGCATGGAGGGGAAGTGCAAGCATGCCGAGGCTAAACGCCCATGATCTTTCCGGTGCGAAGGAAAGGAAAGCCACAAGATCAAGGAGATCCTCAATGGGTTCTCCAGACAGACGTGCTGCACCGGGGATCGGCCTGGGTGGGTTCGCGGCTGGCGAACGGTCGTAGCCTGTTGAACAGTGGAGGTGACTCAAGACCCTCCCTGCCTTTGGCCAAAATGCGGCGAGTTAGGCTATTGTATGGTTGTGGTTTAGCAGCGTATGATCTGCACTCCGGTCAGCGAAGATTGGCGAGGACTTAGTTGAGGAGCGGTCTATGGACGGAATGGAGGAGTTGGAACGCCGAATCGAAAAGGCGGTCGATCGGATTGGCTCGGCGCTGGACGGGCTGTACTCGGCTGCCGATGTCTCGGCGATGCGTGAAGAGCTTGCGACGGCAAGGGACACGAATGCCGAACTGGAAGCCCGCGTCCGGTCGCAGAATGAGAAGATTGGTGAACTCGAATCACGGATTCAGGAACTCACGGTAGCCGGGAAGGGTGCGAATGACGAACTGGAGAAGCTGAAGGCTTCAATAGACCCTTTGCGCACGGAAGCGGACAGAGCGGATGAAGCACAGGAACTCAACCGGTCGATGAAATCCGAATTGGATGAACTGCACTCTGTTCGCGAGGCTGACAGGGCCGAGCTGGACGGGATTCTGGGAGAGCTGAAGAAACTTTTGGAGGCTAAAGCCAGTGCCTGATCTATCAGTTACCGTTTGCGGACGGGAATTTCCGATATCCTGTGGCGAAGGCGAGGAAGAGCAGCTGCTTGCGGCAGCTGCGTTGCTTGATTCCGAATCAAGAGCGCTGCTGAAGAAGGACGAACGCCTCACTGAACAAAGAATGCTGTTGATGGCGGGTCTGGTACTCGCTGACCGGGCGACAGGCCTTCAGCGGGACCTCCGTATCGAGCGGCAAAGGGTGAGGGAGTTGGAAAGGGAGGTTGGCGGTCCGAAGGAGGCACGTCCGGCAGTCACTCAGGCGGCTCTGGATAATCTGTCCGAAATTGCTGCTCGTGCTGAAGTCTTGGCGACGATGGTTGAGGAAAAGGCTTCTCCTTAAGTCCTTTCGCTTGAGGGTGGGTGGAGCCATCTGACTGTGCCTGACGTCAGGGTCCAGAAGTGCTTCCCGACGAATTGGGGAGTTTCCCGCAACCTGGCCGACCCTGAATGCCACAGCCATGTCTTCGCTGGCGATATCTGCTCAGGCAAGTTCCAATACGCTATCCTGAGGGTCCGGCCAACTGGATGATGGGCCTCGCGGCCAACGCCAACAATCTGGCCAGCGGGGATTTTGTTGTCAGGGCTGACAGGTAAGTGGCCTGACAGAAGCCCCTTGATATCTGGCTGTCAGGCGTTCGCCTCACGGATTTTTTCTGCTGCATCCCTGTCGTACGCCACGCCTTTGGTGTCAAAGAGCGTGTCCAACTCGCCTGATAGCGCCATCTCCGTAATGATGTCGCAGCCCCCTACGAATTCTCCCTTTACGTAGAGCTGCGGGATCGTCGGCCAGTCCGAATATTCCTTTATTCCCTGCCGAATGGCATCATCTGCCAGTACATTGATATCTTGGTAATCGACGCTCATATAATTGAGCACACCCACGACTCTGCTTGAAAAACCGCATTGTGGCATCGATTTGGTGCCTTTCATGAACAGCACCACATCGTTGCCTGCAACTGTTTCACCGATTTGGGTCTGAACCTGCGACATCATTCTACTCCGGGGCTCTCGTTGTCAGGGCCAAGGCGTGAAGCGCTCCCGCAGGTCCATCCATCTTTCCCTTCAGGGCGGCGTAGACCATGCGCTGCTGCTCGACACGGTTCATTCCGCGAAAGCTCTCATCGACGACCATAGCGGACATATGCACGCCATCGTCGCCCTGCACCATGATTTCAGCGTCAGGAAACCGCTTCCGAAGCAGATCTTCGATTTCCTTTGCAAACATCGGCATGGTGATGAATTCTCCCACTTGTGCGTGCTCTTGGCTTGCAGTGACAGATAGACTGCCTTGGAGCGCTTCGCAAGACCGGTGATTCATTTGACTCGCCGCAGAGACCGCTCAAGAGCTTCAGTCGAAGGCCGCAGCGAAGCTTGATCGGAACAGATTGGATAGTTCTTCGAGCGGAGCGGAGCTTGTTCCAAACCTGACGGTTGAGCCGCAGAACCGCCCGACACTGGTGATCGGTACTTCGGCGCGTCCGGCGGCGATCATCAGTGCTTCGGCTTGGTCAAAATTGCAGGCCACCAGGTATCGACCCTGGTCTTCGCCGAATAGTTGTTCCATGTCGCCACTTTCCAGCACGACGCCAACACCGGCCATCTCCGCCAGTTCGAAAGCCGCCATTGCCAGCCCTCCGTCCGAAAGATCCGTGCAGGCCCGGATCAATTCGCTGTTTTCACGAATGAAGCCGCCATTGCGTCTCTCCTCGACAAGGTTCACGGGGGGTGTGTCGCCATCCTCCCGATTGAATGCCTCCGCTAGCAAGGCAGATTGACCGAGATGACCCTCCGTGTTCCCGACAACTAACGCGACATGTCCCTCCCGGACTTCGCCGGAGATCAATCGACCGCTGTCGGAGATCAGTCCGACGGCGCCAATGGTTGGCGTAGGAAGGATCGGTTCGCCGTCTGTCTCATTGTATAGCGAGACGTTTCCTGAAACGATCGGCATGTCGAGAGCTGAGCAGGCTTCTCCTATTCCCTTGATTGCCCCAACCAACTGCCCCATGATTTCCGGCTTCTCAGGATTGCCGAAATTCAGATTGTCGGTTGCAGCTATCGGTTTGGCACCGACGGCTGATAGGTTGCGGTACGCCTCGGCGACGGCCTGCTTTCCACCCTCTTCGGGACAGGCGCGCACATAGCGGGGCGTCACGTCGGACGTAAACGCAAGCATTTTGTCGGTGCCATGCACTCTTACGACACCGGCGCCTAGTCCTGGACCGCGGACCGTGTCAGCCATCACCATGCTGTCATATTGCTCGTAGATCCAATGACGGGAAGCGTGGTTTGGGGATGAGATCAGTGTTTTGAGCCCATCAATTGGGTCGATTCGCGGAATTATGGCAAGTGGTTCGGGTGCGGCATTGGCAACCCATGGCCGATCGTATTCCGGTGCGCAGCTGGCCAGTCGCGACAGCGGAATGTCCGCCACCACTTCCGCTCGGTGGAGCACGAGGAAGCGGTCTTCTGCGATTGTCTCCCCTACGATGGCGAAATCGAGTTCCCATTTGCTGAATACCTGCCTTGCGTCCTCCTCCTTTTCTGGCCGAAGCACCATCAACATGCGCTCCTGGGATTCCGAGAGCATCAATTCGTAAGCCGTCATGTTCTCTTCGCGTTGGGGAACGTCGTCCAGCTTCAGCTTGATGCCAAGGCCACCCTTGTCTCCCATTTCGACTGCGGAGCAGGTCAACCCCGCTGCCCCCATGTCCTGAATCGCGATTACCGCACCCGTCCGCATCAGTTCGAGGCAGGCTTCCAGCAGCCGCTTTTCCGTGAATGGGTCGCCAACCTGTACCGTCGGCCGCTTTTCCCCGATCGTGTCGTCAAATTCCGCGGAGGCCATCGTTGCTCCGCCAACCCCGTCGCGTCCAGTCCGCGCGCCAAGGTAAACGACAGGCATCCCGACGCCGCTCGCCGCCGAATAGAAAACCTTGTCGGTATCTGCGATCCCAGCTGCGAACGCGTTGACGAGGCAATTGCCGTTGTAGGATCGATGGAATCGAACCTCACCACCGACGGTAGGGACGCCAAAGGAATTTCCGTAACCACTGATTCCTCCGACGACACCATTCACGAGCTGTCGGGTTCTCGCATGATCAGGAACGCCGAACGACAGCGAATTCATTGCCGCGATCGGTCTCGCGCCCATAGTGAAGACGTCGCGGAGTATGCCGCCGACGCCGGTGGCCGCCCCTTGGTAGGGTTCGATATAGGACGGATGGTTGTGGCTCTCCATCTTGAACACCACAGCCTGGCCGTCGCCGATGTCCACGACACCGGCGTTCTCGCCTGGTCCACAGATCACCTGCCGCCCTTCTGTGGGCAGGGTTCCAAGCCACTTTCTTGAAGATTTGTAGGAGCAGTGCTCATTCCACATCGCCGAAAAGATGCCAAGTTCGGTAAGGGTTGGTGGGCGATCGAGGATTTCAACAATCCTTTCGAATTCATCGGGCTTCAGCCCGTGCAATGCAATCAGTTCATCGGTGATTTCCGGGTCGTTCATTATGGGCTCTTGAAGTTGCGTGCCGTAACTGGGCTGGGATGAGGGCAGGGGGAAGTCAGAGCCACACACTCTGCGTCAGATGTGCTGGTCCCAGCTCCGGCACCCCTTCATTTTCATTGGTCTGAACAGCGATTTTTCGCCAGAAATGGCGAATATGCAAGTATTCGGCGAAGTCTGGACAAAGAGGGGATCCTGACCGGATGATGTGGTTGCCGCAGAAGGGCGGGGCAAAACCCCAAATCGCTTCGTCGAAGGTTGCACTGTCGAGGATAATGGTCGGCTTGCCTTTGGTTGCGTTCGGCGCGGCAGAATGCAGCTACGTGCAGGCTGAGCTTCACATGACCCCACCTCTATGTGTCAATCATTATGAGTTCTTCAGTGCGACCAGGCTATCAGCATGGCATGTCGGATATCGCATCAGGCAATCGTTCAATCGGCGACAGGGCGTCCAGCTTCTTGGTGATCTTGTAGGTAACCGCCTGACCCCCCGCCATACGGACAAGTCTTCCGGCGTCACCTTCCGCGACGGCACCCTTGCGCCAAATGCCGTAACGGATTTCATCTGGGCAAACACCTATGCACAACAGGAAGTCATATTGCCGGTCGAGGCGTATGTGATTGAACTGAAAGGTCCCATTCGCGCCTGGCGAGGCGGTCTTGATCTCAAAGGATCGGGTGCCGACCCGCATGTCCGTTCTGGATGTCGGTTGCCGTTGCCGGTCGGAATGTCGTGCTTGCGCAAGTAGCGGCGAACGAATTCCTCTCCGATTTCTCCACGGTTCGTGTTCCCCAACAGACGGTATCCAATCAGTGGCGATCCTTGCCAAATGTCTTTCGGGACATGTTCCTTGATGCACTCTACGAAGAGATCAACGGGGCCAACGTGGCTGATGTTGGAGGTTCCCAAATTCGCTTGCCGTTTGTTCGTTTCCAAAAGACCAAAAAATACGAATGGTTCTTCCGGGCATGAATCTGCTTCACTGTTCGGCTCACGCCTGGTCTGTTGTTCCGCATGACCACGAAGAGATCTTCCGCGACATACCCGACTTCGGCGTACATTTGCATGATTTCTACGTGCGTGAAGCGCTGCCGGTTGGCGCAAACCTCATCCTGACATTTGACAATGAGGACGCCTCGCTCCCGCAAGACGCGCCACGCTTCTTGACCAGCGTCGCGGTAGAGATCCAGAACCGCCTCGTGGTACTTGCTCGCAGTCCGATTCCCGGTTCCGTTGTTGCGGTAATGGGTTTCGAATGGCTTATGTCCGTTATGAGCTGTCCCACCTGGCGAGTGCATATAGGGCGGGTCCAGTACGACGCAGTCGATTTCTCCATCCCCATATGGGAGGTCGCGGCAGTCAATGCCATCCTGCAGATCGGTCGCACGAAGCAGATACTGGCGATCCGGAATTTGCCGCCAGAAGACGCCCTTACCGTGGGTCACGTCCGCCACAATGCTCCCTGGCGTCACATATAGGCTCAGGACCAACGGAAATACGTGATCGTTTCCTTCCGCGAAAGCGCTTTGAACAAGATCGTTGGCAGGAACACCATTACGGACTTTCCGACGCGGTGAAGGAGGCGCATAAGCGGGCGATTCATCATGTGCCGTTTGGAGAGTCATGCTTTCCGAACCCCACGGGAAAGATCGTTTTCGACGAAGATCTTCCAGAAGCTATGCGGTGAGGGCTTGCGTAGCGCATTTCGGGAGCCAAATCGTCAGAAATTCCCACCAGTGAAATTCCGGTCCGGTTTCCGGCGGATTGCGGGCGTCGGCGGCGGATTCGGGCGGAATCCGGGCGTGCGGGGGCGTCCGGCGGCGTTCCGGTGGAAATAAGGGATGTGTCGCGGGTCTGCCCCTGGGGCGGTTCGGTCGGGCGTTCAGGCGCGCCCGGGCGCCCCGCGCCGCGGCGGCGACCGTCCGGACGGTCCGGCGACGTTCAGGGCCACAGGCGCGTGCCCGTGGGTCAGGGCGGCGTAGAGTGTCCGCCAGTCGGGGACCGGGAAGTCGTGGAAGTATGACCGGGTTCTCTCGCGGAGGTACCTCAGCCGCCCCCTCGCCTCCAGCGCGGCGGCGAACACCCTGCAGGAGGCGGCCTCGATCTGGTCCGTGAGGAAGGCGAGCATCATCGTCATGGCGAGCACGGTGGTCAGGTGCCGCTTTCCATGCCCGAAGCTGTGCTCGAAGCGGTAGCCCTGGTTCTTCAGCGTGTTGAACGTCTCGTTCTCTATCCGCCATCGGGAGCGGGCGGCGCGCATGACCGGCATGAGGCTGTCGCTGTCGACGGGAAGGTCGGTGACCCAGGAGAACCTCCGCTGCTTCTCCTCCACCCGGTGGGTCGGGTCGTCCGGGCCGCGGTGGTGCTTCGCGATGTATGTCCTCTTGATGACCGTCTCCCGGTATTCGATGACGTTGACCCTGATGTCGGGATGGGAGGCGTTGACTGGCGCACCGTTCAGGTAGCGGAAGTCGTGCCGGGTGCCGTCGGCGTCGGTGAACCGGGCGGTGCGGGTGTCGGGGCTGGCGTCGAGGCTGGCGAACAGCAGCGCGTGGTCGCCGGGTTTCGCGCCGAGGATGAAGCGGAGGCCGTGCCGCCGCAGGCGGGCGATGTGGGGCCCGTTGGAGGCGAGGCCGTCCTGCAGGACGATGGCCTTCAGGTGCGGATGCTCCCGCCGGAGGTCGTCGATGAACCGCGCGGCGGCGTTGCGCTCGCAGTCGTTCTTCGTGTCCCCGTCGGTCCTGGCGATCGGCTCCGGGGCCAGCGGGAACACCTCGCGGCGTTCCGGGTGGCAGACCACGGCGGCGAGCATGCTGTGCGAGTAGGTCCTCGATCCATCACTGCGGCGGGCGACGCAGCAGTGGTCGCAGTGGACGGATTTCGAGCTGAAGTAGCCGGTGCCGTCAATCGAGATCAGGTAGTGGCCGTCGAAAACCGTGTAGTCCTCCAGCACCCTGCCGCGCTGCAGCCTCGCGAACAGGGTCCTGAACGCCGGGCGCAGCTGCCTGGGGTCGACCGTGTCGAGGCGTTTCCGCATGGCGGAGTCGCAGGGCGCCGCCGCGATCCCGAACAGCGTCCGGAGGTTCCCGCGGACGATGGCGTCCCTGCGGCTGTCCCTGTCGAACTGCAGGAGCGACGGATATTTGAGCGAGAACATCGCGAACGCCGACATGAGGTGGTCCGCGAGGCTGAACCGGCGCCCGTCCACCGGATCGTCGATCCTGCCGAAGCATTCCGCAAGCGCCCTGATCAGCCCGGGCCTGCCGAGGTCCTTCCGAAACCGCATCGTCCCAACTCCCGTCATCGAAGTCAACACCGGTTGCGGTAAGGGCCCCAGCCTATGATGTCCAGAGGATTCCGGGCGGTTTCCAGTCGTCTGGAAGGAAAAGTCTACGAAACCCGGTTCACGGAAGCCCAAGGAATACAGGGTCCGGAAGGGCTGGTGGGAATTGCTGCCAAATCGTGAGAGGAGGCCATCAGGCCGGTGACGCTGAACGAACCCGGCATTGCTGGGCCACCATCGTCCGAGGAATTCGACGACGCCAGCGTCCTTGCCACCCATCACTTTTGCCCATGGTGGTCTCCTCCTTCTCAAGGCCGGACATTAGGATAACGCTGGAGGATGTCAACCCCATGTCGCCGCCATGCCCCGTCATTTCTCAACATATGGGGTCAATAGCCACTTGACTGGAAGGCTGATGTGATGAAGCGAACATCTATGTGGCTCCAAAGCGATTGGCAAATGGAGTGGCGAAACGCCGCAGTTCCTGATTTGTCGACTTCAGACGGAACTCGGCCGCACTCCAGATGTGGCAGGATCCGCAAATTACCCGGTAAATCGCCGTACCCCGCTCTCCTGCCGCCGCCGCCGATATGATATGATCTCTTCCATCACAAAATCGCGAAACGCCGCGATCCGCTTAGAGTTCCGCAACTCCTCCGGGTAAGCGAGAAACACAGGGACTTCGTTCGATTCGACGTCGTCCAAAACCCGAACAATTCTCGGAAAATCTTCGATCACGTAGTCTGGCAGCACCCCGATCCCCAGATTGTTGGCAACGCCTTGTAGCACTCCATAATAGTTATTAACCGTAAGGAGAGACTTCGGCCGATAGGTCAGTAGCGTTTTGACAAGGCTTGCTCCTTCACTAACCTGGAAACTCGTGGTGTTTTGGCAGATCAGCCTGTGCCTTGACAGATCGGCTAGCGAATTGGGCGTGCCTCGCTCCTCAAGATAGGCCGGGGTGGCGTAGAGACGCATGTGCACCCCCATCAGGCGACGTCGGATCAAGTCGGCCTGGCTTGGTTCCTTCATGCGAATTGCAACATCGGCCTCGCGCATTGGTAGGTCGAGGACGCGCTCTTCCAGCATCAGATCTATTCTCAGATCGGGATAGACTGCGTAGAGCGTTGCCAATCGCGGGGCGAGCCAGAGTGTCCCGAATCCGGTCGTCGTTGTGACCCGCAGTTCGCCGAAAACCTCTTCCTTGCTGTCGCGGATTCGGGCGGTTGCGGCCTCAACTCGGCTGCTCATGGCCTTTGCTGCATCGAAGAGCAGTTCACCCTGCTCAGTGAGGATCAGACCCCTTGCGTGTCGATGGAAGAGGGTGGCGTTCAGAGACTCCTCAAGGGAGCTGATCTGTCTGGACACCGCCGATTGGCTTAGATGCAGGACTTCGCCTGCGTGGGTCAGGCTCCCTGCGTCAGCCACCGCATGGAATATTCTTAGTTTGTCCCAGTCCATTTGCCCCTTCGCCTATCGGTAAGTTGTTGGCCGGATTAGGTGATTCCAGTCATTTTCAGCAAAGACAGAGGTGAACCCTCCTGTTCATACGAACCTCCGGCACACGCTGGCATCGGCTCGCTGACTTCCGGGTCGCCGACACCTCGCTTTCCCGACAGTCCGATTCTTCGATGTCAGCGGAACTCGTGGAAATGATCGACGCTTGGTCAACCTGGATTCTCCGCTTGGGACTTCGAGTCGTTCGTCATTCGAGTTGTCCGCTGTCAAAGGTAACCATGAACGAATCTTCGATACGCCAAGAGACAGGGGCGTTCGTTTCCTTCTCTGCATTGTGTCATGCTCCATGCGCTATGTTCATTGGTTCGGATCATGGTGGTAATGTGTCTGTAAAGGTAACTGCCCTACTGGAATCAAGCCGAGACTTCGAGCCAATGCAGGTCGATCGACTGAAACTACTGAATTTCAAGGGGTTCGCTACCCTGGATCAGGGTCTGAACCGCCAGTTCACCCTGATCACCGGTAACAATGGCGTGGGCAAGTCCAACCTGCTTGATGCACTGTCTATCGCCTTTGGCGCGTTCCTTCTGGGCATTCCAACAGTTGAACAGCGACATATCAGCCAAAGAGAGGTGCGCGAATTTGAACAGGATTTTGACGGTACTGCGGAATTCAACAGGTCTATCCGGTGGTGGTGGAGCCCGAGGGCAGGGTCGAGCATCCCTTGTCAGGCGAGATCAAGGATATCCGCTGGAAGCGGGAATTGCGTAGCAAGAAGGGGCGTAGTTCGACGAGAGATGCACGTGAACTGTCGTCACTCGCTGAAGAGGCATCCAGGGCAATCAAGGATGGACATAGTCCCACGTTGCCTCTCTTTTCTTGTTGTGGAACCGGTCGCCTGTGGATTGAGCCCAGAAAAGTCAGGAGACGGCAGCGCCCGTCGCGGTTCGATGCCTATCGCAACAGCCACCAACCTCGCGTGTCTCCGACGGACTTGTTGGATTGGCTGCGCCGCGAAAGGTTAGGGGAGCTTGAGACTGGACGGGCATCTTCGCTACTGGCTGCTTGGAGTAAGGCTGTCGCCCCCTGTTCCGATGAATGCGTGGATATAGCATACTCTCCTTCTCGTGAGCGTTTTGAAGTCAAGTTTAGCTCTCGCGGCAAACTGTTGCCTATGAGAATTTGAGCCATGGTCAGCGCAATGTCCTGGCCATGGTCGGCGATATCGCCTTCAAAGCGATAATTCTCAATCCACACCTGGCAGATAGAGCGGTGCGAGCGGTCAAAAGGACTGTCCTGGTCGATGAAATTGATCTGCACTTGCACCCAACCTGGCGGTGCGTCATTGTGCCCGCCCTCCTGGATGCCTTTCCGGAGTTGCAATTTGTTGTCATGACTCACTCACCAATTGCCATCCAGTCGCTGCGCAAAGGCGTGCTGCTTGACCTCAGCGAAATGGAATTGGATGACGCTGTCTACAACATGCCTCTTCATGAAATCATCGAGGACGTGCAGAAAGTCGAAGCGCGCAACCGCTCGGCACGGAAGCGGAAAGCGGACGGCCATGAGCGGATTGAGACACGGATTCAGGTGTGATGGATTGATAGGGCCCGCCCCTCCCCTCAAACTCCCCATCCAGCCACACCGCGCCCTTGCCGGGCGGGGTTTTACATTGTCGGGATATGAAAAAGAGGATATTATTATATCCTCGAAAGGATATGCTCTTATGCCGCTCTATATCAAAGACCCCGAGGTCGACAAGCTCACTGAGGAACTTATCGGCCTCACCAAATCCAGTAAGGTCGAGGCTGTCAGGCTAGCGCTCAGGCACGAGATCGACAACCGCAAGGCCAAACTGCATGTGCGCGATCGTCTTGCAAAGACGCTCGCCATGGCCCGCGAGGCTGGCCCAATGGTTCACCTTGATCACAAGAAGGTCACGGACGAACTGTGGGGGGAGGACTGATGCTGTTTATTGATGCGTCGGTCATCGTGGCAATCATTGGTCTGGAAGATGATGCGGACGACCTCATGAATCGACTGACACTGCACGATGGCCCGTTCCACGTGTCGGCAGTTGCCCGCATGGAAGCCGTCCTGTCGCTGACACGGCAGTTTGCCGAGGTTGAAGGGTCAAACAAGCCCGCTACACCGGCCATGCTCGACAGGGCGCGGCAGTTGGTCGACCAGTTCATAGCCGATATGGGCGCTAAGGAAACCTTGATCAGCGGTGACGTGGGCAGTAAGGCCCTCGATGCTGCTCAGCGATACGGTAAGATCGTCAATCACCCAGCTCGCCTAAACATGGGCGACTGCTTCGCCTATGCCTGCGCTCAAGCCTACCGGTTGCGGATCGCATACAAGGGCGACGGTTTCACCGAAACCGATCTGGCTTGGTAGGCCCATTACGCAGGAAGGGGGTAGAAACGGCAGGATCTGGACTTTGGCAGGGATGTCCTGACGGGCGCACCCGTTCCGTGAATGTGTTCCGGTAGCAATGTGATCGCAGTGACTATACAGCGGATATGGACGGATGACGGACTCCACGCGCACTGGGTGTTGAGTGATGCGGAGCCTGGCCTGCTGAGGAGAACCTCTGGGCATCGCCGTCTGACTTTATGTGTCCATCTCAGGTATTTCCACGGCCCCGGTGCTGCGGCCCCGGCCTGCCACGCCCTTCTCCCCGCCGCCCTCCGGCCCGCCGCCGTCGCGGCAGGGCATCGACGCCCCGTCCATCTCCGCGACCCCCTGCAGCGGGCCCCGGTCCGGGTCCACCATCGCCCAGCGCAGCTTCCGGGGAAGCAGCCAGGCGCTTCTGTAGCTGCCGATGCCCAGCTGCACCTAGGCGCCGCGGCCGACGCCGCCTTCGGCGCGGACACGGCGGCGGGGACGGCCTGGTCCGGGAGGTGGCGGCACGTCCTGCGCCACGACCCAAAGGGTGCCGGCAAGGTGATCGACGCCATGCGACACCTGCTGCGGAAGGGGGAGGGGCCGACGACGCACGAAGGGAACTGGCGTTCCTCCGCAGCAACCGCCGCCGCATGCGCTACGCGGACGCCGCGGCGGCGGGCTGCGCCATCGGTTCCGGATCCGTGGAATCCGCGAACAGGGTTCCCGTGACGTCCCGAATGAAACGCCCGGGGCAGCGCTGGGGCCGCGACGGCGGCCAGGGCGTCCTGACCTTCCGGGCGCTGCCCAGATCCGGGCGCTTCGAGCAGGCATGGGCAGCGCTGGTCCCCTGCCTGAGCCGCAGCGGCGGCTGCAGGCCCCCGCAATGCGCCAACGGAACATCATGCGATCAAAAGGTGAGCCATACGAGAATCACTCCGCATGAACTTGTAAGCCTTGATCGCGATCTCGACGAGGCTGGATTCCTCGGCTCCATTCGGCGCGCAGGGTTGGCCGCAGCTCGGGCAGTCGCATGCATCCGGCAGCGGGTTGCGTTCCTCGCCGTGCGCAGCTTGTCCAGCTGGGCTTCCAGCATCTCGATCCGGCACCGTGTTCCCTTGAGGGCCCTGCGCAGCAATGGCATTCGGATAGACTTGCGGTTTGATGGGCGATTTTTTCGCGCTCCACAAGCCATTGGAATAGCGTGACTTTCTTCGGTTGGTGAATTTTCTTCCGCCATGTGATTACCAAACTGCCCGCGATTCGCATGCTTGGCGTCACGAAATGCGGGAGGAGCCGTCCATGGACCAGCGGACCATCGACCTGAAGTCGACAACCTTTTCGGGCCGCCGCGTGCCACCCGCAAGCGTGGCGTCAGGTTCGGCCGAAAGCCGAAACTCACAACACATCGGCAATCGGAAGTGGCCAGAATGCTCAACAAAGGCCAATCAATCCGCTCGATAGCACGCCACTTCAATGTCGGCGTCGCCACGGTCGGTCGCATCAAGAACGCTCAATCCACTCCAACCTGAAATCTTGCCGTTTTTGACCCCCTTCGTGCGTGCTGGGCATTGTTCTTCGACGCCAGTTCACGCAGGTCTGGGGGCGTGTGGTCGGTGCGCGAAACCATGATTTTTGCAGGCATGCCGTTCTCCTTCTGAATTTTGGCAAACACAGAGTACAGTACGGCTGAGCCGATCACACGCAAGATCCCGGGGTGAGCCACAACATGTACCTGATTTGTTCGTGAGTCTTTATTCAGTTGGATTGGTATTACATACCCAGATTATAGTGTATTGTGCATCGTGCTTTCGAGGGTAAGCATGTCAACCCGACCACACAGCGGCTTGCTTGGTTTTGTGCAATCTGGGCGAGGTGCCCCGGGTGATCTGGACTTCGCGTCTTTCGGGGACAACCGTGACGACTCGCAGGAACTGGAAACAGAGGACAAGAAGGTGGAACGTTGGTACGACTGTGGTAGGACAGATGTGCCGGACAGCGAGCGGTTCCCAGAGAAAGGCCTGAGTGGCTACAGCCTGATGACCGGCCTGCGCCAAGAGACGCTCTGGTGAAGGGCAACCTCAAATGGATGGAGTTGGTGTACGAGGCGGAATTCTCTGTCCCGCTGTTCGACCTGCCGGGGCGCAACACTGAGCTTCTGAAGTCATTGCACCAATCGATCCATCCCCGATTTCCGCTTCGAACGAGAGACCTGCACGTATTCGGCGGGACCGCACTTTCGGACGTGTGCGTACGCGTAGTGATGTTTGGGGGGAAAGGCTTATCCCTTTGACTACGGCACCGCAACATGTTGTGCCGGCGGTCTGATGGCCGGTTTCCCGGATTCCGGCGGAATCCGGGCCGCCGCCGCCATGCGGCGGCCCGTCCGGAGCCGGAAGGATCGGGATTCTGGGGGACTGGGGGTCGGCGCCGCGGGACGGGGCGGAGTCCGGGCGCGGGTCCGCGGGCGTCAGGCGCCCGGGTCGGTGAGGTCGCGGTACGTCGCGGGCGGCAGCCCGAGGCCGAGGCCGAGGAGTCGGTCGAAGGAGGTCCGCCGGTGGCGGCGGCGGTTCCATCGGAAGACGAATTCGTCCAGGTAGCGCTGGGCATGCTTCCTGCGCAGCCCGTGGTACACGCCCATGGCCCAGCGCTTCAGGTCGGGGAACACCCGGTGGATCCACCTCAGGACCTTGTGGGCCGGGCGGCCGCCGACCACCCTGCGCTCCCGCGGGTTGTCCGGCAGGCCGATGTACCCGCTCCACCCGTCGGTGACGGCCCAGGCGCCCGGCTCGACCGCCCCGGCGATGAAGCCATGGAGCGCTTCGGCGCCGTAGTCCCCGACCGTCTCCAGCCGGATGCGGCGTGGACTGCCGTCCTCCGACAGCTCCACGGCCCCGGCGACGGGGATCCGGCCCGCCGCGCTGCGGCCCCGGCCGGCCACGCCCCTCTCCCCGCCGTCCTCCGCGCCGCCGCCGTCGCGGCAGGGCATCGACGCCTCGTCCACCTCCGCGATCCCCTGCAGCGGGCTCCGGTCCGGGTCCACCATGGCCCGCCGCAGCTTCTGGAGAAGCAGCCAGGCTGACCTGTAGCTTCCGATGCCCAGCTGCGCCTGGAGCTGGAGCGCGGAGATGCCGTTGGAGTGCGTCGCCATGAGGTGGGCCGCAAGGAACCACGTCCTCAGCGGAAGGTGGGAGCGGTGCATAACCGTTCCGGCCGTCACCGACGTCTGCCGCCCGCAGTCCGCGCACTCCCGGCGGCAGCGCTCCCCTTTCAGCTCCCAGCCCTTCGTCCCGCCGCAGGCGGGGCACGCGAAGCCCTTGCCCCAGCGCAGCTCCGCAAGGTGCCGGGCGCAGGCGTTTTCGTCCGGGAAGAGTTCCTCGAACTCCTGGCGGGACATGGGGCGGTCGTCTTTCCATCGGCTTGGCATGGACGGAACATAAGGCGAACGCAGCGCCGCGTCAACCCCCTCCGGCACAAAATATTGACCCGCCTTGGTCAAAGGGATAAGCCTTTGGGGGGAATGGGACGATCGAGGTGACGGCGGAGAGGCTGTCGATGAGTTTTAATGGCCTGAGGGGCGAACAGGATATTGCCATCTGCAACGAATGCCTCGCGCTGGTGGAGCAGGCACTGAAAAGAGCACTCCCGGAGGCCGAGATTACGATGTTCTTGGTTCGATCAACGTTGTCGCTCAGACTCGGAAATGGTTCCGTGGTCGCCCGCGATTTCCTGCGGCAGGTGGTGAAACCGGGCATCGACATGGAGTTGAATGGCTTAGGCAGCGCAGCACTCTATCCCTGCATCAATCTTGAGGTTCGGAACGAAGACGAAGGCTGGCAGGCAGTGCTGCACGCATACAGTAATTCAGTGGAGAAGTCGTCAATCATCGCTTCGTGCTGGATCACATACACGGACTCGCCGGAACTGCATTTGCACGAGGAATGCGCTGGTCGCCAGAAGCGATTGCTTGAAGAACTTCTCCAAGGGCTGGACATTGAGTTGATGCCCGCTCCCGCCAACATGGTGACGTCATGAACTTTGGCTCTGTTCAAAAGGAGAGGGCTATGGGGGGAATGTCTCCCGGATTACTTGGTGGCCTTGGACCTGCGGCTGGGCATGTTCCGCGGAGGGATAGTTCACTAGAAATGCAGCTGCGGGGCAAACAATTGGACGAAGAATCGATCGGCACCAGAAGCGCCCGATTTGCCCCAGTCGGGGACGCCGGGAAAACACCGCGGCAGGGAATCTCAGTGTTGCATCATCATCACGTCCCTTCTCGACGGGTAGATGCTGACACCACTGGTGCAGGAACCGACGCAAGGATTTCGCCATACCAAGCCCGCCTGACCGGGCCGGTTCAGTTTTTCAAGAATCTCCTCGACACATGGAAGCTCGATTCGGAGGCCGCAACCGTTCTGCTAGGAATGGACCCTGATGACGAATCGTTCGCAGGGGACTTGCTGACCGGGCGGGCCGCTCTCAGGGGACGTGACGTCAAGGATCGAATTGCATACCTGTACCGTATTCGCAATATATTGTCTGCGCTGTTTCGAGATGAAAACGTCGAGAATCGGTGGCTTCGGGAGCCGCATACTATGCTGAACGAGCGATCGCCCTTGGACCTGATGCTGGACGGGTCGATGGAAAACCTCCTTCTTGTTAAGGAGTATGTCGAAGCGGCGGCAGGACGTTGAGGTGCTGGAAAAAATCACTAGTCGACCCTGTGAAGAGGTTCTGGTTCGCTTCGCAAGTTATCAAACGGACGACAACTTTCTGCGCGATCAGGAGATGAGTTCGGAACAAATTATTGAGATGAAGGAGTTCCTGAATTCGCACGAAATGTCTGATTCTCTTGAAGAACTTGTCGACGCACCATTCGAGTAGAAGCGCCGTCTCTCGGGCGCCGGGTATCCCAAGTCACGTTTTTCGGACGGATCTTTCCCTGTTGGGTGCTTCTCCTTTGAGCCGGAGACGGCAGAGGCAGAAGTTCGCTACTGGTTCTGTGAAAGGTTCGCCGGTAAGCCGCGCGGCGGTCGGACTGCCTGGTATTCACGGTTTACCTGTGATTTTCGCGGCCATACGAAGGACTTGCGTCCCATGCAGGACACATGGCCGGACCTGATGCACGGTAACGATTATACGTTCTGCAACCGTTTGGGGGGCTGAGGCCGTTTCCCAAGACTTGGACGGACTGCTCGCCCCATCGGTTCGCAAACCAGGTGGAACCAATGTGCCGGTATTCTCTAGGTGAGCGCTGAGCAACCCTCGCCAGCACTCGCTGGTCGATATCCGACGCGGTGCATCCCAAAATTGGCCCTTTACGCACGAAGGGGGTAAAATCGGCAGGATTCTGTCTTTGGCTGAGACGTCCTGACAGGCGCAACCGTTCCGTGAATGTGTTCCGGTAGCAACGTGACCGAAGTGGACCATGCAGCGGATATGGACGGATGACGGACTCCGCGCGTACCGGGTGTTGAGTGATGCGGAGCCTGGCCTGCTCAGGGGAAACTGTGGGCAGGGTGTGATTTCTCTACGGTGAACCGCGGTTTTTCCAGTGCACGGAAATCAAACGACATTTTCCTGGCCGGATCCGGCGATCGGCCCTGATCCGGGCGAATCCGCGAAAATTCGCGGCGCCGACCGCGATTTTTCCACGATCGGCCTGTCCACCGACCTTCCTGGCCCTCGATTCCGGGTGTGGTGGAGTGCTCCCGAACAAAACCCAAAAGCCGCTGTACGGTGGTGGAAAGGAGCGCTCCGATGACAGGTGTACAGCCCGAAGCCCCGGTTGCCGACACCTGCGAAGGAAGCGAATCCGTCACGGCGGCACGGGAGAACCTGACGAAGGCGGCCATCGCCTTGGTGGAGCGGGCCGCCGGGACCGGCCTTGCGGCGAGCGTCGCGACCCTGCACCGGGATGACCCGCTGGAGGCCGAGGCCGCGCCGGGCGATGACGGTGTTCGGGCCGGTCGGCTTCCGGCGGTTGCGGTACCGCCCCTCGGGGACCGGCGCGTCCCTGGTCCCGGCCGAGGCCGTCCCCGGCCTGACGCTGGCGGCGGCGGGCCTCCCGATGCATCTGATAAGCGGCCTGACGGCGCGCGGGAGCGAGGACGTGTGGTGGCGGCCGGTCGGCCAAAGGCCTCGGCGGCCCTAGTGCGGCTTTCTGGAGAGGTCGGAAACCGCATGGAGGAATGCTCCGGGGAGATCCTGCAGGGCCTCCGGAAGCGGGAGGAACTGCCGGAGGGGGCAGTGTCGCTCCCTGTCTCCCTCGACGGGGTTATGATGCGCATGAACGCTGGGACGGCGGACAGAAAGCCAACGGACGCTGGCTGGCGCGAGGCGTCGTGCGGCGTGGTCGGGCTGGTTGACGCCGAGGGGACCATACAGGAGAGCCGGTGCTCCGGGCGTCTTCCCGAGGCCGGCAAGGTGAGCCTGAAGGCGCAGCTCAGGGCCGAGGCGCTGCACTGGCTGGCGCTAAGGCCGGACCTGAGGCCTGCGGCGGTCGCCGACGGCGCGAAGGACAGCTGGACGTTCCTGGAATCGCTGTGCCCCGACGTGACACTTGTCGACTTCTGGCATAGCGCCCAGCACCTGAGCTCCGCGGCCGACGCCGCCTTCGGAGCGGACACGGCGGCGGGGAGGCCTGGTCCGGGAAGTGGCGGCACGTCCTGCGCCACGACCCAAGGGGCGTCGGCAAGGTGATCGACGCGCTGCGCCACCTGCTGCGGAAGGGCAAGGGCACCGAAGACGTGCCGAGGGAACTGACGTTCTTCCGCAACGACCGCCGCCGCATGCACTACGCTGCCGCCGCCGCAGCGGGCTTCGCCATCGGTTCGGGATCCGTGGAATCCGCGAACAGGGTTCCCGTGACGTCCCGGATGAAGCCCTCGGGGCCGCGACGGCGGCTAGGGCGTCCTGACCTTCCGGTCGCTGCTCAGGTCCGGGCGCTTCGACCGGGAATGGGCCGCGCTGGTTCCGAGCCTGAGCCGCAGCGGCGACTGCGGGCCCCCGCAATGCGCCAACGGGAACGGGGCGGTCGCGAAGATGGCCCTCGCCGCGTGATTCGCGAACGGAACATCATGAAATCAAAAGGTGAGCCATACGAGAATCACTCCCCATTGGAAGACCTGAGTTGAATACCCCTTCCGAGCCTCTTGCACAATTATTGCGGTTCGGGCTTGCGCTGCAAGCCTTTCGGTTCCGCCAGGGTCGTGACACCGGATCCGGTGGGTGCCCGGGGCGTCTGCACGGCCCGAGGTGTGGCGGAATGCCGCAGATGGTGGCCCGTCGGGCGCCGTCCGCGCATGGCTGTCCGCGCCGTCCCCTCCGGGGCGGCGTCCGCGGCGTCCGGTGCTGCCGTGGCTGGTGGCGTCAGATGGTGAGCCGCATCAGCTGCCCGCCCGTCAGGGCCAGCACGCCGAAGAACAGGTGGCAGGCCACCTTGGCGTGCCCCCGGACGCGGACGTGCCGGGCGGGTGTGATTCTCATATGGTCACTTTTTAATCTTACAATGACCTAGCCAAGAATCATGCGACGAGCGCGACCTGCACGACCTGCCGGTTCTCGTTGGCGCAGGGTGGCAGCTTCCAGCCGCCACCGCGGCCCAGGCGCGGGACCAATGCTGCCCAGGCTCGGTCGAAACGTCCGGACTTGAGAAGCGACCGGAAGCTCAGGACGCCCTGGCCGCCGTCACGGCCCCAGCGCTGCCCGGAGCGTTTCATCCGGGTCGTCACGAGCACCTTGTTGGCGGCTTCCACGGCACCGGAACCGATGGGGAAGCCGGCGACGGCAGCGTCCGCATAGTGCATGCGGTGACGATGATTGCGGAAGAAGTTCAGTTCTCTCCGGATGACGGCGGCTCCCTTGCCTTTCCGCATCAGGTAGCGCAAGGCGTCGATCGCCTTGCTGGCCCCCTTGGGGTCGTGGCGCAGCCAGTGCCGCCATTTCTCAAACCAGACCGTCCCGGCGGCGGTGTTCGGACCGAAGGCGGCGTCGGCCGCAGCCTGAAGGTGTTGAGTCACATGCCAAAAATCTAGAAGCATGACTTCGGGATCCAGCGCTTCCAGGAACGTCCAGTTGTCCTTCGCGCCGTCAGCGACCGCCACCAGCTTCAGGTCCGGATTGACCGACTGCCAGTGGCGTACTTCCGCCGTCAACTGTGCTTTCAGGCTCGTCTTGCCGGTCTCGGGAAGACGGCCGAAGTACCGGCTTTCCAGCAGGTTACCGCTGCCATCGACCAAGGCCACCACGCCGCTCGACGCCTCGCGCCAGCCCGCGTCCGTGGCTGGTTCTTCGGTCGTTTCGGCATGCATGCGCATCATGACGCCGTCCAGGGAAACCAGGATCGACGTCGCCTCCTCCGGCAGTTCTTCCTCCTCCCGGAGGCCGTCCAGAACATCGTCGGAACACGCCTCCATGCAGGTTCCGGCATCCCCGGACAATCGCACCAGGGAGGCCACCGAGGGCCCCTGGCCGCACAGTTTCTCCCACATGTCCTCGCTCTCGCGCGCCGTCAGGTTGCTCATCAGGTACAGCGAGAGGCCCGCCGCCGCCGGCGTCAGCCTGCCGGGCATCAGGCGGAGGAGGGCTTCGGTCGGAATCAGGGACGCACCCGTTCCCGCGGGACGATACCGAGACCGCAGGAAGTCGACCGGTCCGAAGACCGTCATCGCACGGCCCGACGTGGGCGCGGCCTTGCGATAGGTTTTCCCCTCGACTTTGACCGTCTTGCCATGATCGTCAAGCGCAGTGAACGCGTCGGCCAGGATGGTGCGAGCCACGCCGAAGAGCATGTCCCGGAACTGGTTCTCGGCTGTCAGCGGATCATGGCGGTACATCGCCGCCACGTCCCCCGCCAAGCCGAGCTCGGTGGCTTTTTTCACCAGGGCGGCACCCGCCTCCATCAGGGCTTCCCGCGTCGCTTCGACGGCTACGCTTCCATCGGCGTTCTTGGCAATCGATGCGTCAATCTGTACGTTGGTCATTGGAGTGCTCCTCCTTGTCGCCCCGCCCAGGGGCGTTTTTGGAATTTTCAGGAGCACTCTACACCCCCCAAGAAGCCAAGGCCGGGAGCAGCGGCGAACACGGTGATCGTGGAAAAACCACAGCCGAAACGGATGGTTTTCGCGAAATTGGCCGAATCCGCGCAGAATCCCGAACTCGAATCAGAAAATATCTTTTGATTTCAACGCATTAAAAAATTGATAGTTCGCCATACAGAAATCACACCCTGCCGGGCGCCGTATGGGTCCTTCAGGGCGGAGTTCACGCGCCCGCCGCCGGGCGCTGCCGGCAGCGGACGCGGTCGTGGCGTATGTGGCCCGCTTTCCGCTGCGCCAGCGCCTCTTTCCTGAGGCGCTCCTTCAGCGCCGCGTCGCGGCGGGGGTTGGTGTCGGTGACCGCCACGCGCCCCGTCAGGCAGGCGTGGAACCCGATCTCCAGGGAGTCGTATGCCGCGTCCATCAGTTGGTGACAGTGGTCCACCCGCAGCGCCGTCATCCCCGGCAGCGGGATGGCGGCCTGGCTGTCGTGCAGCGACGCCGAGGTCAGGATGCAGCTGACGGGGACGTCCCCATCGGCGGCGTCGATATGGAGCCTGTACCCCCTCCAGCTCTCCCTGTACCCCTTCGCGTTGCGCTTCGTGCCGGTGCCGCAGGCCTTCGGCAGCCCGTCGGCCATCCCCTCCGCCGTCATCCCGTCCCGCAGCTGCCGCTCCAGCCGGGTCGGCTCCTTCGGGACCTCCTCCCCCTTTTTCGGGCGTCCGCGCTTTCGCTTCGGTCCCTCCTGCGGCTTCGGCTTCGGCGCCGGCCTCTCCCGTCCCACGATCGCCGTGGAGTCCCGGGAGATGTGCCCGACGACCGAGCCAGCATACGCGGCGCGGACCAGCGCCCCGTGCATCCGCTCCGGCAGCCGGGTCTCCGCGAACCAGGCGAAGGCGCGGGAGAACGCCGGTTCACTGGGCACCTCCGACACGCGCGACCAGCCGACCGGCCTGCGCAGCGTCGGGTGGTGGCGCAGCCTGTCGATCAGCACCACCGTGGTCGGCATGTCCCACACCGCCTTGGCGACGAAGGCCCGAGCCAGCGCCCTGCGGTCGGCGGCAGGGTTCCCAACGCCCCCGTGGATGCAGTGCACATGCCTCTCCACCTCAACAAGGTCCAGCACGGCGATGAATTTGCCGTGCCTCACGCCCAGCGGGCCGACCTCCCCGGCGAGGGCCGGCAGAAGTTCCCCTTGAAACCGCTGCCAGGCATCTGATATGGACGAACGTAGGGACATGGAGCCGTCTCCCTGCATGTTGTGGTTTTGACACCTGCTTCATACCAGAGGGACGGCTCCATATCCATACCAGCCATCAGAAAAAAGCGCCTGTTTCCGAAAAAAACCGCTTGATCGGGAAGTTCTGCAAGAGGCTCCTTCCGTCAAGGGATATGATCGGAAAGCATCCCGAAATTCGTGAGCCTGCGTGCCATGAACCTGGCCGTCTACCACCCAGAGAAACCCTTCAAACAAGTCCGGCAATTCTGTAAGTCATATTTCAGGCTCGCTTGGAAAGGCGTATGACATGCGGCAGGAAGTTTCGCTTGCAGACCGCTTCGATCTAGAAAAATCCCCAGTGCTTCTTAACGGCACACAGGCGCTTGTACGTCTGATGCTGACGCAGAAAGCACGGGATAGGGCAGCGGGGCTGAACACTGCAGGATACGTATCAGGCTATCGCGGTTCCCCCCTCGGGGCGGTGGACATGACGATGGAGCGTGCCCGGGGGATACTGGAGGCGAGCGACATCCTGTTCCAGCCCGGCATCAACGAGGATCTCGCAGCGACGGCACTCTGGGGAACGCAGCAGGCGGAACTTCGAGGTGAGGGCAGGTTCGATGGTGTTTTCGGACTCTGGTATGGAAAGGGCCCCGGTGTTGACCGCACAGGCGACGTGATGCGGCATGCGAACTTCGCAGGCACTTCCAAATTCGGCGGCGTTCTCATGGCGATGGGCGACGACCACACCGGAGAGAGCTCGACAACCCTGCACCAGTCCGATTGGGCGATGGTTGACGCCTACATGCCGGTGCTCTCGCCAGCCGGCGTGCAGGAAATCCTCGATTACGGACTCTACGGATTCGAGCTGGGCCGGTTTGCCGGGCTTTGGTGTGGACTGAAGCTGATGAAGGACACAGTTGAATCCACAGCCGTGGTCGACGGCAGACCGGACCGGATGTCATTCACTTCGCCGGAATTTGATATGCCGGACGGCGGGCTAAACATCCGTCTGATCGACGACCGCATTCCGCAGGAAGCGCGTATGATCGATCACAAGAGGTTTGCGGCGGAGGCATTCGCAAGGGCGAATCGAATTGATCGAAGGCTAATGGGGAGACCTGGGGCGAAGATTGGATTCGTCGCGGCCGGAAAGAACTGGCTCGATCTCTTGCATGCCTTTTCGTTACTGGGCATCGGGGCGAACGAGGCCGAACGCTTGGGACTTACTGCCTACAAGGTTGTGCAGACCTGGCCGCTGGACACCGAGAGCTTCAAAGATTGGGCGGACGGACTCGATCTGATTGTTGTTGTGGAAGAAAAGCGCAAGCTGATCGAGGTTCAGATCAAGGAAGCGATCTTCGATGACCGGCGTGGGCGCCGGGTCTATGGCTGGCATAAGGGAGATGTCTGGCGTGACGGACACAGGGTCCAGCTGTTTCCGACACGCTATTGCCTTGATCCGGTGTTTATCGCCGAGAGGATCGGTGAAATCCTGATCGAGGAAGGACGGGGCACGGATGCAATTCGAGCGGGAATGGAGACCATATCCCTGACACGGAAGGTCAACAACACCCCGGAGATTGCGGACCGGCTGCCCTACTTCTGCTCAGGCTGCCCACATAACACTTCCACAAAAATACCGGAGGGCACACGGGCCTACGCGGGAATTGGTTGCCACTACATGGTGCAGTGGATGGACCGCGAGACAGTTGGCTATACCCATATGGGTGGTGAAGGTGCCAACTGGATAGGCGAAGCGCCATTTTCCAACCGTAGCCATGTCTTCCAGAATATGGGTGACGGTACCTACAATCATTCCGGTGTCCAGGCGATTCGCTTCGCCTTGGCGGCAGGGGCAAACGTTACCTACAAAATCCTCTTCAACGACGCCGTGGCCATGACCGGTGGGCAGGGGAATGACGGAGGATTGACAGCCGACAGAATCGCCCGGGAACTCGTTGCCATGGGCGTCCCGAACGTGGCGTTGGTCTATGACCGGAAGGAGGATGTTGATCTGTCGCTCTTTCCGCGGGAAGTCACCCGTCACCAACGTACGGAACTCCAGCGAGTCCAGGAACGGTTGAGCGGTTATGGGGGCGTATCCGCAATCATCTATCTGCAGACTTGTGCGGCAGAAAAGCGTCGGCGACGCCGCCGAGGTCAAATGGAGGATCCGGACAGACGTGTTTTCATCAACACTGACATCTGCGAAGGCTGTGGAGATTGCGGTGTGCAGTCCAACTGTGTCTCGATCGTTCCGGTCGAGACAGAGTTTGGTCGCAAGAGAGCGATCGACCAGTCCGCCTGCAATAAGGATTTTTCATGCCTCAGCGGCTTCTGCCCGAGTTTCGTGACACTGGAGGGTGCCAGGATCCGCAGGGTGCCAACAGCTTCTGTGGACGTGGGAAAACTGCCGTTGCCAGAACTGCCGGTGATAGAGGGAACGCATAACGTCGTCATAACCGGAGTTGGCGGAACCGGTGTCGTCACAATCGGCGCGATTTTGGCAATGGCCGCCCACATCGACGGAAAAGGTGCCGTCATGATGGAAATGGCCGGCCTTGCGCAGAAGGGTGGTGCCGTTCATGTTCATTGCCGTATTGCCAAGGAGCCTGCGGACATTAGCGTGGTTCGCGTCGCCACGGGCGAATGCGACGCGCTGATCGGAGGCGATCTGGTGGTCAGTGCAGGCGCTTCGACGCTTGGGTTGATGAGGGCAGACCGAGCTGGAGCCGTCGTTAACTGCCACGAAACCATCACGGGGGAATTCACGCGCAATACCGAATTCACATTGCCGTTGGAGCGGTTGAAACTCGCCCTGAGTTCGAGACTTCGTCATCGCCTTACATTTCTTGACGCGTCCGAACTTTCCGGGAAACTTCTTGGCGATGCGATCTATTCCAATATGATTGTTTTCGGTGCGGTCTGGCAAGCCGGGCTTATCCCGCTGAACTACAGAGCGATATTGTCCGCGATTGAGCTGAACGGAACTGCCGTTGAGCGAAACCGGCTAGCGTTCGACTATGGGCGCTGGGCCATGCTCAATCCTGACAAAGCGAACGGGCTGACTGAATCCAAGGTAACGAAGCTGCCTAAGACCATTGATGAGCTCATCGAGATTCGGGCGGAGCATCTTGGCCGCTATCAGGGGCCCCGCCTGGCGAAGCGCTATCGTCGGCTGGTTGATCGGTTCGATGAACCCCGGATGAAGGAGGCTGTCGCCAAAGGATACCACAAACTATTGGCCTACAAGGATGAATATGAGGTCGCCAGACTTCTCTTGACGACGGAGGAGAAAGTGCGCGGCGAGTTCGACGGTGAACCGAAACTGACTTACCATCTTGCTCCTCCGATCCTTTCAAAGGCGGGCCCGGATGGGAGACCGGCCAAACGGGAATTCGGTCCCTGGCTGACGCGCCTCCTTCGCATGCTAACCAGGATGAAATGGCTGCGTGGCACGCCGCTGGATCCGTTTGGCCATTCCGCCGAACGCAGGATGGAACGGGCTCTCATCCGGCAATTTGAGGCTGATATGAAATCCCTGCCGGAACTCAAGGGTGATCGAATGGAGGCAGCTGTCGCGCTTGCGGAACTGCCCCTCAGCATAAGGGGATTTGGGCCGGTCAAGGCGGCTAATTCGGTCAAGGCGGAGAAGCGTCGGGAAGAACTGCTCGCGGTGTTGGGTGGCCAACACAAACTGTGTCAGGCTGCGGAGTGACGGCCGTATCGCTGCCGCGAATTGTGGTTTGCCATAATTCCGTTACAATGGGTGGCTGAAACCGAGATCAGCCTACATGCCGATCTCCATCCCGCATTGGTGGAGACGCCGGATGCATTCCCAAACCGCACTGTGCGGGAAATCAGTTGAGCCCGTTCCTCGTGGTTGCTTGCTGGACCTGCCGTAAGTCCGCATTGTGGAAAACGCGACCGGCCGTCTTCGGTCAGTCAAGCGTGCCGAGGCCATAAGGCGGACATCGGAGAGGGGCGTGGATTCTGGAGCGTCATGGTTGAACGGTTCTGCCTAGACCTTGATGCCGTTGGTGACAGCTTGACAGACATGCCGTCCACTGGTCCCTTGATCGTAATTTCGAGCCATCGCTGTGGGATTCTGGATGGCTTGATGATGGGACATCCTCTCAGAATCTGATGGGCGACTCCGCCTTTCCGCTCACCATGTGTTTCGTAAGGCCTAGGAACCGTTCCCTGCTGCCAATTTCCCTTGATGGAACCAAGGAGGCCACCACGCTCCATCTGAAGACTTGGAAGCAGGCATTGTAATATCTCGCTTGAGGAGGCGCGATTGCTGTCTTCCCCGACGGAACAGTGGCGACACCGCGAAGGCCGTTCGCCCGCCGGGTGGATCCAGCCTGACTCACCTTCACGACGAAGATGACCATGAAATCCGGCGTCATTGTGCCCGTTTCCTTCGATAGGCGGAATTCGCGACAGCTACAGATTGCCAACCACCTGCACTATTCGCTCCGGGTGGGTTTGTTGATCAAGGAGTTGCGGGCGCGGGTGGATGCGCCGTTGCGCGTCGTCATCGCGGAGCGAATTGATCCGGCCGAACCAGCGGCCCATAGGGGCAATTCAAGATCCTAGATGGCATTTCTTCGCCATCGGACCTATTCGCTGTCACCGAGACCTCTCGAATCCATAGAGTTCGGATTCGAATACGAGGAGCGTTGGAAGACATGAGGTCCGTATGGCTGTCGGAATATTTGATTCTGGACTGGGAGGACTGACCGTTCTCGAAGAGGCCATGCGAGTGCTGCCCGACGTTCCTTTCGTCTACTTCGCCGATCACGCGCATAATCCGTATGGCGTACGAGACGCCGATGATATCTGTGGTCTCACCACCGCTGCGGTGGCACGGTTGTTTGGGACGGGCTGCCATCTGGTGGTATTGGCCTGCAACACCGCTAGCGCAGCGGCGCTTAGGCGGATGCAGGAGAACTGGGTGCCGCCAGATAGGCGCGTCCTGGGAGTTTTCGTTCCCATGATTGAGGCGCTGACCGAGAGACAATGGGGAGACAACTCTCCGCCGCGCGAGGTGGAGGTAAAGCACGTAGCTCTATTCGCGACTCCCGCCACGGTTCGCAGCCGAGCCTTCCAGCGCGAACTGGCCTTTCGTGCGATCGGAGTGGATGTTGAAGCCCAGGCCTGCGGAGGGGTCGTTGATGCCATCGAGGAAGGGGATCTTGAACTTGCCGGAGCACTTGTCCGCAGTCACGTTGAAGCGCTCAAGCGCAAAATGCCGGAACCTCAGGCCGCCGTTCTGGGTTGCACGCATTACCCGCTGCTGGAAAGCGTGTTCAGGGAGGCACTTGGATCGGGCGTTGCAGTCTATTCCCAGCCAAGGCTCGTCGCAGCCAGCCTCTCCGATTACCTTGTGCGCCATCCGGACATGCTCGGACCGGGGACGGAAGCAGCGTTTCTGACGACCGGCGACCCTGCGAGGGTTTCTGACCAGGCTACGCGGTTCCTGCGGCGTAGGATTACATTTCTTTCTGCTTGATTGCGGCTTAAGGCGGATCGGCTTAAATGGCCGTTCGGAGACAGCGGGAACAGTTCACCATGCCACATAACATCGCCATTCTTGGTGCTTCCGGCTATACTGGTGCGGAATTGGTTCGATTGATCGCGACCCATCCTTCATTGAACATCGTGGCTCTCAGCGCAGACCGCCGTGCTGGCATGGCGATGGACGAAGTGTTTCCGCATCTGCGTCACCTCGACTTGCCGGTTTTGAGAAAGATCGAGGACATCGATTTTGGCGACATTGACCTCTGTTTCTGCGCATTGCCACATGCAACCAGCCAAGCGGTCATCCACGACCTGCCGGGTACGGTAAAGATCGTTGATCTCTCTGCTGATTTCAGGTTGCGCGACCCTGAAGCCTACCAAGCGTGGTACGGCAAGCGGCATGAGGCGGTGAAGCATCAACGCGAAGCGGTCTATGGATTGACAGAATTCAACCGCGACCGGATCAGGTCCGCTCGACTGGTTGCTGGCACTGGCTGCAATGCCGCGGCTGGGCAGTTTGCGTTGAGACCGCTGATGGAAGCCGGACTGATCGACCTTGATCGGATCATCCTGGATCTCAAGGCTGGCGCTTCTGGTGCCGGTCGGTCATTGAAGGAACACCTGCTGTTCTCGGAACTGTTTGAGAACGCGAAAGGTTATTCGCTTGGAGGGGTGCACAGGCATCTCGGTGAATTCGATCAGGAACTGTCCGAAGTGGCTGGCCGATCTGTTCGAATCATGTTTACGCCTCATTTGATTCCCGCGACCCGTGGAATTCTCCTGTCGGCCTACCTTCACGGTCAACCCGAAGCCATTCATCACTGCCTCACGGAAGCGTATTCCAGCGAGGTTTTCGTTGACGTTCTTCCCTTTGGTCAAGCACCGGCAATGAAGGATGTGCGCGGCTCGAATTTTGTGCATATCGGCGTGGTGGGTGATCGTATCGAAGGCCGTGCCACTGTGATCGTTACGCTGGACAACCTAACCAAGGGGTCATCTGGCCAAGCGATCCAGAATGCCAACCTGATGCTGGGTGAGGATGAGACCGCTGGGCTGATGCTCGCTCCGGTATACCCGTGAGCGTGATCATGAAGCCAGTGCGTGACCTAATGCAGTCCCAGGATGTGCGGCCTCTGTGCGCGGAGCGTTCCTTATGATGGGTCTCAGGAAGCGACGGCGTATCCAGATGATTCTGATCGCTGCTGTCGCTCTTGCCCTCTCGACCGGACTGATTGGCTACGCCATGCGGGACGGCATCAATTTCTTTTATTCACCAAGCCAGGTGATGGATCATCCGCCGCATTCGAATGAGATTTTTCGTCTGGGCGGACTGGTTGAGGAAGGTTCGCTAACGCGAGGGCAAAATGGAGCGGTGACATTTTCCGTGACCGACGGTGGGGCATCCGTTGACGTTACCTTTACAGGGGTACTCCCAGATCTGTTCGACGAAGGTCAGGGCATGATCGGAACCGGCAGGTTGGTCGACGGAACGTTCCAGGCTAGCGAAATCCTTGCCAAACATGATGAGACCTACATACCCCGGGAGGTCGTCGACGCACTGAAGGAACAGGGTGTCTTCCAAGGATCAGACGAATAGACGTTCCGCATGGATCGAGTGCCAAGCGATGCAGGGAAAGGCGGTCTTTTCTCAACGAAATTGCGCTTGTGGCAGAGTTGAGGTCAACCCAATTTAGATCGGGTGAGCACATCCCTTTGAACGACATCCCTTTGAACGGCTTCTATTGGGTCAGCCTGACAAAAGCTTGGGCGACTCTCCTTGGGACCCTTTCTCAAGTGCGACCCCAACCCATTTGAGGACGCCCTTGTCCGGGGAGTGAAGCCCGTGTCCACCCTATTGGGTCAGGATGGGCCAAGCCCCGGATTTTGGAAGTGTTGCGGAATTGCATGATCCGTTTCAGGGAGCATCTTGCCTCTGCTTGCGCACCGGTCCCCCGACTGCAGGCTGCAGCTGATGTCTACCGACCGGGAAGCTTCCCCGGGGCAGCACTCGGTGCGTGATTTCACAGTCCGAGTGCCTAACGGTATCGCTGCCTGTGTCCTTGAGGATTGGAAGGTGACCGAGCAGGTCTCACGATACTACAGACGTGAAACTTCGGCTTTCGCTTGATTGCATCGCAGGTACATCTTAGTCTGCGATCACACGCAGACGGAGGGCGTGGCGATGGCGAGTATTACGGTCAGGAATCTCGACGACGCCGTCAAGATAGGGTTGCGCAAGCGCGCAGCCGGCAATGGCCGTTCCATGGAAGAGGAAGTCCGGCTGATCCTTCGCGAAGCGGTCGGGCGGGGGATTGTGCCTGCAAAAGGTCTGGGTACGGCGATCCACGAATTGTTCAAGCCTTTCGGTGGTATGGAACTGGAGTTACCTTCGCGCGATCCGATGCGCTTTGATTGAGACCGCCGTGTTCCATCTTGACACTAACGTTGTGTCCGAATTGATGCGTGACACGCCGAACCCGGATGTTCTCTACTGGATGGATGGCCTGCCAACGTGACAACTGTTTGTCACAGCGGTCACGGAAGCTAAGATTCGCACCGGCATCGCCATACTGCCAAGTGGCGCGCGCCGTCGAGGTCTGGTAGATGCTGCCGAACAAACGCTTGGCAGTCTGTTCGCTGGCCGGGTTCTCCCGTTCGACAGCGAAGCGGCGCGGGCCTATGCCGAGATTGCTGCCAGTTGCCGCGCTGCCGGTCGTCCTGTATCGCAGGCGGATTGTCAGATCGTGGCCATCGTGCGCTCACAGAGCATGACCGTGGCGGCCCGCAACGTTAAGGACTTCACGGACACTGGCGTCGAATTGATCAATCCTTGGAAGGTTGCATGAGCGTTTAGCTTTGGCGGATGACTTGCTTGCGATTGACGCTGGGACGAATTGGCTGCGGACATGACCCACTTCCACTTCGGAGTGGAAGTGGGGAATATAGTGTTTTGCGAAAAACAAAAGATTACATTTCTCATGCCGTATTCCCAGCCGCCGCCATCTCCTGGAGCTTCCTGTGCCCGCGCTTCCACGACGCCACGAGATCCTCCGGATTCCGGCTCCAGCGGAACGGGCGGGCGTCGCTGGCGTTGTGGTGCTCGATGTAGCCCTCGATCGCCGCGACGCAGTCGTCGAGCGAGTCGAAGACGGCGTCCTTCAGCCGCTGCCTCGTCAGCTTCGAGAAGAAGCCCTCGACGGCGTTCATCCACGACGCCGATGTCGGGGTGAAATGGAATGTCCAGTCGGGACGGTTCCCCAACCATTCGTGGACCTCGGCGGACTTATGGGAGGACACGTTGTCCAGGATGACGTGCACCGGGGTGCCCGGCCCGGTCCCTTCGGCGACGTGGGCGGGGAAGGCGGTGAACTCCGCCGACCGGTGCCGCCCGGTCATCTGACCGACCACCCTGCCTGTCGCGACGGCGGGGGCCGCCAGCAGGCAGGTGGTGCCGTTGCGCCTGCAGTCGCGCGTCCTGGTCTCCGCATGCCCCGGCTTCATCGGGAGGGGCCTCTGGGTCCGCCCAAGTGCCTGAATCTGCGTCTTTCCGTCAACCGAGAGGACCACCGCATGGTCCGGCGGGTCGACATACAGGCCCACGACGTCGCGGACCTTGATCCCGGACCGCGGGTCGCGGGAGACCCTGGACGTCCTGACCTGGTGCGGCCTGAGCCCGTTGCGCTTCAGGATGCTGTGCACGTTCGTGGCGGTCAGCGCCAGCCTCCTCGCCAGCGCCCGCAGTGTCCAGTGCCGGGCGTGCGGGGGCGGTGGCGACATCGCCAGGGCGACCACGGCCCTCACCGTTCCGTCCGGGGTCGGCTCCAGTCCCGGAGGGCGGGTCGCGTCCCGCAGCAGCCCGTCCACGCCCCGCCCAGGGAAGCGGTCCCACCAGCGCTCCACGGTCGACCGGCACTTTCCGGTCCGCCGGATGGCCTCCGCGGCGCCGCGCCCCGACCCGAGGCCGGGGATGATCCGGGCGCGCCAGACGTGCTTCTGGATGCTCTGCGGGTCCTTCGCGATCCTTTCGAGGCGTTCGCGGTCGCCGTCCGAAAGCCTGGTTTCCTGTCTCTTCGGTTTCCTGCCCATTGCCCTGCCTGCTTCCTTATGGTTGTTACGGGGCCGCCTGACGGCGACTGGAAGACAGTGGCAGGCTTCACGGACAAATGCAAGCATTTGTTTCTTACAATCCAATAGATCCGCTAGGCCAAGGCCTGAATCGATGTCATTCCAGTCATGGCTTTCCTGAATGACAGACATTTCCCCAAAGCGACGAACGGACGCGGCGATCCTTTATCTTTCCGTGAAATCAGGGTAGGGTTCCAGCCTCGGGAACACATCGATTGATGAAAGGTTCATCCATGCCCATCAACCGCGCCCGTATCAAGGAATACCTGCGCCAGGGCGAGGGCGCACCGCCACCGGTCTTCGTCGGTCATGATGATATCCTTGAGGACGTCCTGTCCACGGCGAAGGACAGCGCCGGCCAGCCGAAAATGACCCGCATCGTGCAGGGCGCCCCCGGGGCCGGCAAGACCTCGCTGCTGCACGAGATGCAGAAACGATGGACAGGTGAGGACGGACTTCCAAGGGTGGTGGCCCTACCGTCCACGGAACTTCTGTACAGTCCCCTGAATGGTGTCGGGGCCGTGCTTGACGCCTGGACCATGGATGAAGGGAAATGGAAGCGGACATTGACCGACCGGATCAAGAGACTCAGCGGAATCGGGATCGGACCTGGTGGAGTGTCGGCGGAATTCTCCGAGGCTCAGGTGCCGGAGACATTGCGCATGTTGGCTGGAAGATATCCTGCAAAGGAACAGGCCAGACCGATCATTGTCGCCGTGGACGAGGCGCAGCGTTTCGCCGGAAAGGCTTATCCCTTTGACTACGGCACCGCAACATGTTGTGCCGGCGGTCTGACGGCCGGTTCCCCGGATTCCGGCGGAATCCGGGCCGCCGCCGCCACGCGGCGGCCCGTCCGGAGCCGGAAGGATCGGGATTCGGGGGGACTAGGGGTCGGCGCCGCGGGACGGGGCGGAGTCCGGGCGCGGGTCCGCGGGCGTCAGGCGGCGGCGTCGGTGAGGTCGCGGTACGTCGCGGGCGGCAGCCCGAGGCCGATGCCGAGGAGTCGGTCGAAGGAGGTCCGCCTGTGGCGGCGGCGGTTCCATCGGAAGACGAACTCGTCCAGATAGCGCTGGGCATGCTTCCTGCGCAGCCCGTGGTACACGCCCATGGCCCAGCGCTTCAGGTTGGAGAAGACCCGGTGGATCCACCTCAGGACCTTGTGGGCCGGACGGCCGCCGACCACCCTGCGCTCGCGCGGGTTGTCCGGCAGGCCGGTGTATCCGCTCCACCCGTCGGTGACGGTCCAGGCGCCCGGCGCGACCGCCCCGGCGATGAAGCCATGGAGCGCTTCGGCGCCGTAGCCGTCCACTTCCTTCAGCCGGATGCGGCGTGGACTGCCGTCCTCCGACAGCTCCACGGCCCCGGCGACGGGGATCCGGCCCGACGTGCTGCGGCCCCGGCCGGCCACGCCCCTCTCCCCGCCGTCCTCCGCGCCGCCGCCGTCGCGGCAGGGCATCGACGCCTCGTCCACCTCCGCGATCCCCTGCAGCGGGCTACGGTCCGGGTCCACCATGGCCCGCCGCAGCTTCTGGAGCAGCAGCCAGGCGCTTTTGTAGCTTCCGATGCCCAGCTGCGCCTGGAGCTGGAGCGCGGAGATGCCGTTGGAGTGCGTCGCCATGAGGTGGGCCGCAAGGAACCACGTCCTCAGCGGAAGGTGGGAGCGGTGCATAACCGTTCCGGCCGTCACCGACGTCTGCCGCCGGCGGTCCGCGCACTCCCGGCGGCAGCGCTCCCCTTTCAGCTCCCAGCCCCTCGTCCCGCCGCAGGCGGGGCACGCGAAGCCCTTGCCCCAGCGCAGCTCCGCAAGGTGCCGGGCGCAGGCGCCGTCGTCCGGGAAAAGCTCCTCGAACTTCTGGCGGGACATGGGGCGGTCGTCTTTCCATCGGCTTGGCATGGACGGAACATAAGGCGAACAAAGCGCCGCGTCAACCCCTCCGGCACAAAATATTGACCCGCCTTGGTCAAAGGGATAAGCCTTTCGCCGGAAACCAGACGGCGCTGGAAGCCCTTTTCCTGCAGGAGATCCATGATGGTAGTTCCGGTCTGCCCTTGATCCTGGTTCTCGCCGGTCTGTCCGATACGGAAGCCAAGGCTAGGGACATGCATCTGACACGCGGGCAAAAGGTTCATGAGGCCAAACCGCTCACGGAAGCCGAGGCCCGTGATTTCATGCGTCGGCTGGCTTTGTGGTTCGGCCTCGACACGTCCCTCCACAATCCGCATCTGGAGGCCCTGGCCGACATCTGTGACGGCTGGCCGAGGCACCTGCGGTTCGCCGGCGTCTCCCTGGCGAACGAAGCCCTGTGCGTTGACGGCGACATGCATCGCATGGACTGGCCCGGCATGCGAAAGAAAGCATGGAGCCTGCGTCAGGAATACTATAGGGGTCAATGCAGCACCGACATGAAGGAAACCCGCAGGCTTGTGGCTGCGGTGATGAAGGACATTCCCGGATCGGAAGAAGGGAAAGCCGCAGGCCTTGACCGTGTGGATGTCCTTGACCTCATTGACCTGCATCGTGACCATGATGGATCCAGATCGAATGGATGGCGGCTTCCCGAAAGCATGACCTCACGGAAATTCCTGAACATCCTGATCCATCAGGGGGCTTTGTATGAGGACAGGAGCGGATATATCCATTCACCGATTCCCTCTTTCAGGGCCTATCTCATTGAAAGAGGTGACCATCCGGGTATGGAATTGGACAGACGGAACGATGATGGCGACGACAGAACGGATTTCAGATACTGAAATCCGTACCGATACCATCCTTTCGTCGATGGAGTCGCCTGACCATTCATTACAGAAATTCAATCTGAAGCGGAAGCCTGCTGTGCCAACTGGCGGCCGCAATTCCCGTCTGTGACCGTGTGTACGTCCATGACAGTTCAGTTGATGGTCAGGCTCCGGCACTGCGGTTCCGTACCAAAGACGGCGTTCTGGAAAAACATAGCCCCATTCCACCCTGAAGTGCAACACCAGTTTCCGTGGTGGGGGCTGTTGGGTACAAAAATATAGGACTGTCGCCGCTTATTGGTTGATTCCCAACATCATGTGTCTCGTAAACAGGTCACCAGCGCAAATGGTGTTGCACTTCAGCGCGGAACTGAGGCCCTTAATGAAAACCACCCTCCCGCACCACAGGTGCGGCGTTCGATGCAAAGTCCTGGACTGAATTCAACTTTCCCTGCCAGCGATCAGGCCCGTGAGCGCGTTCTTCACCATGCCAGGCACCGAAGGACGACGGAGGGCGTAAAACGGCATTGGTCGGCAGATCTCCATGGCAGCAACGCCGACCCGCGCGGTCAACGCACCATTCACCAGACCTTCGCCGAATCGCCTGGACAGCTTGCTGAGTATCGATCCGCCAAGAACCGGCTTCAGCATATCCTCGCCCACTGACACAGATCCAGTGGCTACGAGATGGGCCAGCACGGCACGGGTCAGTCGCCACGAGCCCAGGAAACCGGACCGCCCGCCATAGATCTCGGCCACCCGGCGGATCATGCGTAGGTTGGCAACCAGCACAGCCGCCACGTCGGCAAGCGCCATTGGCACCAGAGCCGTCACAATTGCGACCTGCCGCGCGGCGGCCTCAACCTCGTTGCCGGCCAGCTGGTCGAGTGGGCCAAGAAGCTCGTTCTCCAGCACGTCCATCAGCAAGGCCGCATCAAGGATGTCGTCAAGTGATTCAATGAGGCGACTTCGGCCCCAGCGGGTCTCCTTCCGTCCATCGTAGAGTCGGAACATCCGGTTCACCAGAGCGCGGGCCTGACAAAGGTCGCTCGTGGCTCGCACCGTGTTCACATCGCGCCTCAGACTGTCGATCCGAGACAGTCGGCCGAAGGTCGCCACCTCGCGCACGGCAAGGACCGTCAGCACAGCCAGAAGGGCTGCGACCAACAGGATCACAGCCCATCCGAGCGTTGCCGACCGTGCACCTAGGGAAATGACGAAGTCCCAGGTCGTGACCGAGATAACGGCGAGGGTCAGAGCCGCCGACAGTCCCCAGAACCAGCGGGCCAGACCTGAAGGTCGTCGATTGGCCAAACGTGCCGCCCTTTGCATTGCCGCGCCGTCCGGCGGATCCGCTTTCTCCGTAACCGGTGGCGCATCGGCTACATCGGGCAAAGGCTGTTCCTCGCCAAGGTAAATGACAACTGGATCCTTTGGTGCGCCCATTCCTTGGCTATCTCCCGTATGATGGTGCGGGTTGACCGCCCATCGCCATTGGCGATGCCGCTTTCGAACTGCGCTTTCGGAGTTCAGCACTGTCACAACGGGTTCCGCAGCGATGGTCTATGCCAGCAGCGCACCGCTGCGGGTCCGCCCGTGCGCACCCTGGACGATGTGAAGGGCGCTCAAATTCCTCCACCGTCACTTTGCTCCGATTGACCCAGTGAATGGCGCCTCCCGGATTCCCCGCGCGGCCATGGTCGTCTGTCATTGATGGCGCATGATCGATTGGAACCGACGGGACCGGAGCGGCCACCAAAACAAAACACGGTCGCAGTCTGCGGGGCGCATCTGGACCCCCACTCACAACCGGTCTCCGATCAGGAATTCCAACGCTTGGTCCAGCCGGATGTGTGGCAGGCCATGGCCCGGCTTCGTCTTCGCGGGAGCGAATTGCCTTGCTTCGGATCTTGCTTCCCGTGCTGGATGCAGGAGTTGCTCGAGGCTTTCCGGTAGCGGGTCGAAATAGTAGTTGACGGGCTCGCCGGTTTCCAGCGTGCCGCGCACCATATCCAGCTTGGCACCCTCATGCGTTTGCGACACTTCGGTAGTGGCCCGGACTGCCGCAATTGCCAGCGCTTCGGTTCTGGCGTCGGCGAAATGGGCCCGCTCGCGAGCGTTGCGGGCCAACTCCTTGATAATTGTGGTCAGGCGGGCGTGCCGCGTCTGGTGGACGTGATCGGCCCTGGTTACTGCGAAGAGAATCCGTTCCACGCGCTTGCGGCGGAGAATTCCGTTCAGAAACGCGTTCCTGCCGGGCCGGAACGCACTCAGGATCTCGGTCATCGTGCGGCGCAGCTCCTCGACCGCTTCGGGTGACTTCTGGATCGCGCCGAGTGCATCCACAAGAACGATCTGGCGATCAATTCTGGCAAAGTGGTTTCGGAAGAAGGGTTTCACCACCTCAGCCTTGTAGGCCTCGAAACGGCGCTCGAATTCGCGGCGTAGCGACCCGCGACGACCGGGTCCGTCGCGCATAGGGGCGAAGGTGATCACCGGCGATCCGGCAAGATCTCCCGGTAACAGAAACCGACCGGGGGTGCAGTCACTGAACCCTGCCTTGCGCGCGGAATGCAGATAGCGGGTGAACGCCTCTGAAAGCAGCTTCGCGTGTTCCTCGTCTAGTTTCGCGCCCGCATCCGTTTTTTCCAGAACTGCGCGGTAGCACTCGCCGGTTGGTCTGTGATCAATCCGGCTCAGCGCCTCCGCCGACCAGTCTTCAAAGGACCTGTCCAGAAGGGTCAGGTCCAGAAGCCATTCGCCTGGGTAATCGAAAATGTCGAGATGAAGGGTTCTGGGGCGTTGAAGGCCAGCTAACAGACCAGCAGGCTGTAGGCGAAACGAGAGTCGCAATTCAGAGATCGTGCGGGTGCTATCGGGCCAGCGGGGCTTGGGCGCGGTCAGTGCCTGGAGATGGGTTTCGTAGTCAAATCGGGGCACGGTGTCATCCGGCTGCGGCTGTAGGAATGTATCTGTGACGCGTCCCTCCCTTTCAGCCTGGAGGGCAAGCATGTACCCGCGGTCCCGCAGATTGGCGACCAACGAGGTGATGAAGACTGTCTTGCCCGACCTTGCGAGACCGGTGACGCCCAAGCGGATCACCTGTTCAAACAAAACGCCAGAGATGCGCTCGCGCTGTTCCTCAAAACCTCTGACCAGCGTGTCAGCGAGTGCGGATATGACCAAGGTGCGTTCCCATCTAGCCTGCGGAGCCAAGATAGGCACGGTGTTGTGAGGATGCCAGTGGGAAGAGGACTTACAGTTCAGACGCACAGGAATAGGTGAAGCCGAACGACGAGCTTCCTGGAGATAAAGTGTCCTATCCGGTCGCAATTTCCAGCACGGCGAAATGAACCGACGGCCCTATGGTGGATCGGCGCACCCTGTTGGTCGGGCCGCGGAATTTTCTTCTGGCGGAATCAGCAAGGCCCCTTATCATCGCCGCCATGATCGTCGAACTTGGACATTTTGCGTTAATCCTTGCTTTTGCCGTCGCCGTTGTTCAGGCGACAATCCCTCTGGTGGGTGCCCATATGGGCTGGCGCAGTTGGATGGTCGTGGCCCAACCCGCGGCGACGGCGCAGTTCTTTCTGATCCTTGGCGCGTTTGTCGCGCTGACCTATGCGTTTGTGGGATCTGATTTCTCGCTTCGGCTGGTGACGTTGAATTCGCATACCGACAAGCCGATGCTCTACAAGTTCAGTGGCGTATGGGGAAACCACGAGGGCTCGATGCTTCTTTGGGTCCTGATTCTGGCGCTATTTGGTGCCTGTGCAGCATGGTTCGGCAATGGCCTTCCACAGGGATTGCGGGCTCGCGCACTGGCCGTGCAGTCGGCTATTGGAGTCGCGTTTCTCGCTTTCATCCTGTTCACGTCCAACCCATTTCTGCGACTGGAGTTTCCGCCGCTTAATGGGCAGGACCTGAACCCGTTATTGCAGGATCCCGGCCTCGCCCTGCATCCTCCCTTTCTCTATCTCGGCTATGTGGGCCTTTCGATGACCTTCTCGTTCGCCGTCGCGGCGCTCCTGGAAGGAAAGGTGAGCGCTGCGTGGGGCCGCTGGGTTCGGCCCTGGGCGCTTGCGGCGTGGATTTTCCTCACCATTGGTATCGCGCTCGGCTCATGGTGGGCCTATCACGAACTTGGATGGGGCGGTTTCTGGTTCTGGGATCCTGTCGAGAACGCCAGTTTCATGCCTTGGTTGGTCGCGACAGCACTCCTGCACTCTGCGATTGTCGTCGAAAAACGGGAGGCACTCAAGAGCTGGACCATTCTCCTCGCAATCCTTGCCTTCGGGTTTTCGTTGATAGGGACCTTCATCGTGCGCTCGGGGATTTTGACGTCAGTTCACGCGTTTGCCAGCGATCCATCCCGCGGCGTTTTCATCCTGTTGATCCTTGGAGTGTTTATGGGCGGTGCCTTGGCACTCTATGCAGCGCGATCAGGTACCATGGAGGCCAATGGTGTCTTTTCAGTCGCGAGCCGCGAGAGCGCTCTCGTGCTAAACAACGTCCTTCTGTCAGTCGCCTGCTTCGTTGTGTTCATCGGAACGGTTTGGCCGCTCGTTGCTGAGTTGGCGTTTGATCGTAAGCTGTCGGTTGGCGCACCTTACTTCAATGCCGCATTCACTCCATTTATGGTTGGGCTGGCGATAGCACTTCCCATTGGTGCCATATTGCCTTGGAAACGTGCCCGGTTAGGCCGGTCGATAAAGGGTCTCCGGGGTATCGCGGCTCTGGCGTTTGCAGTTGGTGCGCTAGCCTGGGCCATCCAGACTGGCCGCACGGCGCTTGGCCCTGTTGGAATTGCGTTGGGAGTCTGGCTGGTTTGCGGTGCCGTTGCGGAGTTGATGCTCCGGGCAGGACGCGGCAATGTCGGACGAAGGATAAGGCGGCTGGCGATGCTACCCAGGGCTGACTGGGGAAAGGCAGCGGCGCATGCCGGCCTTGGCGTGACGTTTTTCGGAATCGCAGGCCTGATGGCTTGGGAACTGGAGGATATCCGCGCCGTTCAGGTGGGTGAAAGCTATAGGGTTGGAGCCTACGGAATCACGCTCAGCGATGTAAGGCGGGTTCAGGGACCGAACTACAGCGCGGTGCAGGCGGAGGTGGCGGTTTCCCGGAACGGGCGGACACTGGCCTGGCTGTACCCTGAAAAGCGAAATTACCCTGTGGCTGGAATGCCGACGACGGAAGCGGCGATTGACAGCGGATCCTTTCGGGACGTGTACGTGGTTGTCGGCGATGCGCAGGTCGGAGGAGGATGGGCTATTCGAACTTATGTCAAGCCGTTCGCCAATTGGATCTGGGCTGGTGCCGCGATTATGGCGCTAGGAGGATGCCTGAGCCTGACAGACCGACGCCACCGGGTGGCGGCCGGGTCGCGCAGGTTGCCTTCCAACGCTGTGTCGTCCCCATGAGGGCCCTGATTCTCCTACTTTGTCTGGTGATGGCACCCGCATGGGCTGTGCAGCCTGACGAGATCCTTGAGGATCCGGCGCTGGAGTCTCGGGCCAGAGATCTCGGCAAGGAACTTCGCTGTCTGGTCTGCCGGAACGAATCGATCGACGACTCCAACGCAGAGCTTGCCCGGGACCTTCGACTTCTCGTTCGCGAGAGACTGGTTGCGGGGGACAGCGATCGGGATGTCATTGACTACGTGGTCGAGCGTTACGGCGAGTTCGTGCTGCTTCGGCCAACGGGTACCGGCTCAAACATTGCGCTTTGGTCCGCTGGACCGGCAATGTTGATTGTGGCTCTCAGCGTTTCCTTTCTTTATTTGCTGCGCCGCGGCAGGGCACGGTCGCGCAATTCGAGACTCTCGGATATTGAGGAGGCGCGTCTCAGGGAAATTCTTGAGGAGTGATCTGCGCCCCTTTCGTCTGTGGCGCAGGGAACTATGTTCGGCTCATGGCGGAAGTGAATCGGAATTGACATGACCTATCAGACAATTCGGCTCGAAATCGAGGACGATCTCGCGATCCTGACGCTGAATCGCCCCGAGGTGATGAATGCCTTGAACGTACAGATGCGAGCCGAGCTCCTGCATGCGGTGCGGCAAGTGGGGCAGGAGGCCCGTGCGCTGGTGTTGACCGGAGAGGGGCGGGCCTTCTGCTCTGGTCAGGATCTGGGGGACCGAGCCAACGTTGCGAACATCGATCTGGAGCGAACATTGAGGGACGAATACGAGCCGCTCCTGCGGGCGGTCTACGATTGCCCGATTCCTACAATCTCCGCCGTCAACGGCACTGCAGCCGGGGCCGGGGCCAATATCGCATTGGCTGCGGATGTAGTGATCGCCACGGAATCGGCAGTCTTCCTACAGGCTTTCGCGCGCATCGGACTGATTCCCGATGCAGGCGGCACATACTGGATGCCGAGAAGCATGGGTTTCGCCAAGGCCATGGGTGCGGCGCTGTTCGCCGAACCGATCAGCGCCCAACAGGCGGCCGACTGGGGCATGATCTGGGAGGCGGTTCCTGACGAGAGCTTCGCCACCCATTGGAGAGCCCGCGCCGAGAGGCTCGCGTCTGGTCCCACTCTCGCATATGCGAGCGCCAAACGGGCCCTCCGGGAGACTTTCCGCAATACCCTGGATGAACAGCTTGTGCTTGAAGCTAAACTGCAGGGTGAGTGCGGAAAATCCCGCGATTTCCAGGAAGGCGTATTGGCCTTCCTCGAAAAGCGGAAACCTGGGTTTGAAGGGCGTTGACGTTTGGCGCTCAATGACGCGGTGTGACGGGCGGTCCCACCTAGCCCGCACGGGATCGTCTGCCTTTCCGGAACTCCTCGAATCGATGGTTGTTCAGCGGTCTTCCACGTTGACGTAGTCGCGAAAGGTCTCACCTTGATATAACTGGCGCGGGCGTCCGATCTTGTGTGCGGGATCCTCCAGTTGCTCCTTCCATTGCGAAATCCAGCCGACGGTGCGACTGAGCGCAAAGATCGGCGTGAACATTGAGGTTGGAAAGCCCATCGCCTCCAGAATAATCCCCGAGTAGAAGTCGACGTTTGGAAACAGACGTTTGTCTGCGAAATATGGATCGGACAGCGCCTGCCTCTCGAGTTCCTTCGCGACCTGCAGCTTTGGATTGTCATCGATACCGAGCAGTTCGAGCACTTCGTCGGCTGACTGCTTCATCACCTTGGCTCTAGGATCGAAGTTCTTGTAGACCCTATGTCCGAAGCCCATCAGCCTGAACGGATCGTCCCTGTCTTTGGCGCGGTCGATGAATTCCGGGATCCGGTCGATCGAACCGATTTCCGCCAGCATCTCAAGACAGGCCTGGTTCGCCCCGCCGTGAGCCGGACCCCAGAGGCTTGCGATTCCAGCGGCGATACAGGCAAAGGGGTTGGCGCCGGATGAAGAGGCGAGGCGAACCGTAGAGGTGGAAGCATTCTGTTCGTGGTCAGCGTGAAGTGTGAACACTCGATCCATGGCGCGGGTCAAAATGGGATCGACAACGTAGTCTTCTGCGGGCACGGCAAAGCACATATGCAGGAAGTTCGACGCATAGGCCAGATTGTTGCGCGGGTAAACGAAGGGCTGACCGATATGGTACTTGTAGGCCCATGCGGCGATTGTGGGCATCTTGGCGATCATCCGAATTGATGCGACTTCGCGCTGCCAAGGATCCCTGATGTCGGTGGAGTCGTGATAGAAGGCGCTCATTGCACCTACGATTCCCACCATGATGGCCATCGGATGTGCGTCGCGCCGGAATCCCCTATAGAAGTACTGCATCTGTTCGTGCAGCATCGTATGGTTCGTTACACGGTTCTCAAAATCCTCGAGCTCCGGTCCCGTTGGTAGTTTTCCGTAAAGAAGCAGATAGCAGACTTCGAGATAATGCGATCTCTCGGCCAACTGGTCGATCGGATATCCACGGTGCAGCAGGATGCCCTGCTCTCCGTCGATGAAGGTAATCGTCGAATCGCAGCTTGCTGTCGAGGTATAGCCAGGATCATAGGTGAATATTCCCAGTTCGGAATAGAGGCTGCGGATGTCGATCACATCCGGCCCAGCGGCTGGTGAGTGCATCGGAAGTTCCAGTTCCTTGCTGCCAATCCTGAGCGTCGCGGTCTTTCTGTCGGTCATCCGGTTTCCTTTCCTGGCAGGCTCCTGCACTTTCAGTGGAGGGATCCAATGCAATCGTTCAATCAATGCCCCGTTGCGTCGCCCAGCCTCCAAAGAGTCTCGTCACGGCCGATCACAAGCATCATGTCAAATACGCTTGGGGACACTCCTCCTCCGGACAGGGCAACTCGAAGCGGTTGCATCACCTTGCCAGGCTTGATGCCACGCACTTCGGCCAATTCGGCCACGATCCGGTTGAGCACGTCTCGGTCCCATCTAGCATTTTGCAGATGCAGCGTCAATTCCTCCAGTATACCTTTGGATACCGTATCGGGCGATTCGGCCGCCAATGGCCTCTCGGATAGAATGAAATGGGCTTTCCTGAGCAGATCGGGTAGGGATCGTGCCCGCTCCTTGAGACAATACAACGCACGGAGCAGGTCATTTCGCTGGCGCTCGTCAAGTTCCGGCTCGTTGGTCCCTGCCAGATACGCATCGATTTCCGCCATCAGTCCTGCATCATCCGCCGCTGCGATGTGACGGCTGGAGAGGTGCTCCAGCTTCGCGATATCAAATCTGGCTGGTGACTTTCCAATTCCGTCCAGGTCAAACCATTCCATGGCTTGGGCATCGGTGAAGAACTCGTTGTCACCGTGGCTCCATCCCAGTCGAGCGAAATAGTTGCGCATCGCCGCTGACGGGAATCCCATCGCCTGGTATTCCTCGACACCGAGTGCGCCATGGCGTTTCGATAGCTTCTTGCCGTCGGGTCCGTGAATGAGCGGAATATGTGCCCACACGGGAATATCCCAGCCCATCGCGTCATATATCACCATCTGCCGGGCAGCGTTGGTCAGATGGTCACTTCCCCGGATAACGTGGGTCACTCCCATGTCATGGTCATCGACGACGACTGCCAGCATGTAGGTGGGCGTCCCGTCCGAACGCAGGCAGATCATATCGTCGAGTTCCGGGTTGGGTACCTTTATCTCACCCTGAACCCTGTCGCGGATCACTGTCACCCCTTCTTTCGGGGCCTTGACCCGGATCGCGAATGGGGCGTCCGGATAGGTTGCGGGATCGGCATCTCGCCAGGGCGACTGAAATAGCGTGGAGCGTCCCTGAAGCCTTGCCTGTGCCCGGAACGTCTCGATTTCCTCCTGCGTCGAAAAACACCTGAAGGCCTTACCGTTCTCCAGCATCTGCCTGGCGACCTGGACGTGGCGGTCCGCCCGGGCAAACTGGCTGACAGCATCTCCATCCCAGTCAAGCCCCAGCCATGTCATTGCACGGGTGATCGCCTGGCTTGCCTCCGAAGTTGAGCGCACACGGTCCGTGTCCTCGATGCGCAACAGAAATCTGCCGCCGCGTGCCCTCGCGTAGAGCCAATTGAAATAAGCCGTTCGAGCCGTGCCGATGTGCATGCTTCCGGTTGGTGACGGCGCGATTCGTGTGACCACTTTGGCGTCAGCCATTTTGGTAGATCCTTAGGATTTGGCGGAGACTGGACCAGCGAAAGTCTACAGTATCGGATAGGGGGGAACAAGAAGCACAGATACCGGTTTGCCTGTCAGTTGCCGCACCGGCGAGCCTGCAGTCCTGGCATGTTGGTCGAAGTCTGGGAAGCCGGCACAGGTGGACATGCTTTCCGACGGTTCATGGCAGCCCGCTCGCCCGAAACGTGCGGTCCATCATCCCAGGTGAACACCGAATGAGCGTTCCTTGCCGCACAGTTGGATCGCTGAACTGACGCCGTCTCGCGATCAGTCGCTCAAAACGGCCATACTCTCGGCGTCCCATCCGATCCAGATCGGGCCGTCACCCACGGTCTGGCCTGTCGAAGTGTCGACATAGGCCAAGAGAATTGCTCCCGCCGCCTGTTCGACGAGCAGGTTCACCACCATTCTGCTGCCCAGAAAAGTCCTGCCAACCACCCGGCCCTGAACTGCGTTGACCTTGTCAGGCTTCCCGCTGTGCAACTCCAATCGTTCCAGTCGGACCGATGCGGTTGCTCGGCCGTCGGGATGCGGGTCCCCAGGCCGTCTGTGACCGTGCAGGTGTATTCCGTGCCACTCGATCACCACCAACTCGTCCTGCTGGCCGCGAACTTCGCCTGAGATCAGATTTGTTTCGCCAATGAACTCCGCGACGAAACGGTTGGCGGGGTGAAAGTAGAGTTCTTCGGGTGTGCCGTCCTGCTCGACGCGCCCGGCGTTCAGGACTACAATCCGGTCGGACATGGTTAGGGCCTCTTCCTGATCGTGGGTGACGAAGAAGAAGGTTTTGCAGGTCCGCCTCTGGATTGACTTCAGCTCCTGCTGGACCTGTCCTCGAAGCTTCGCGTCCAAGGCGCCTAGTGGTTCGTCGAGTAGGAGCAGCGCAGGATCAGGGGCAAGTGCGCGCGCTAGGGCGACACGTTGGCGCTGACCGCCTGAAAGTTCGCTGGGATAGCGGTCGCCATAGTCGGTGAGCTCCAGAAACGCCATAAGCTCGTCCAGTCTGGCCTTGATGGCGCTTCGCCTTATGCTCCTCAATTCCAGCCCGAAGGCCATGTTTTGACGGACTGTCATATGGGGAAACAGCGCATAGTCCTGGAAAACCATGTTCACATTGCGCCGATCTGGTGGAAGCGCTGTCACATCCTTGCCTTCCAGCAGAATGCGGCCGGTGTCCGGGCGCTCAAACCCACCGAGAAGACGCAGTGTCGTCGATTTACCGCACCCTGAAGGGCCCAGGAAGGTTACGAACTCGCCCTCTGCGATATCCAGTTCAAGCCGCTGCAGCGCAACCGCATTGCCGAAAGTCTTCGAGATTCCCTGGATGCTGACCACGGGAGGGCGCGAACTCATCCTCAGGGCCCCCTGTTCGTGCGGCGCACATAGCGCTCTGCCCAGATGCCGAGGATGGCGGTCAGGACCAGCGCGACGGTGGCGATCGCGTTGATTTCCGGCGACATGCCGGAGCGAAGTTTGGCGAAGATCAGGACTGGTAGCGTCGGCTCGTAGCTGCCAAGGAAGAACGAACGGACAAAGTCGTCAAAGCTGAGCAGCAGGCAAAAGATGCTGGCACCCATGATGGCAGGGGTCAGGTAGGGCAAAGTGACCCTGACGAAGGCGACCAGCGGGTCGGCACCAAGGTCGCGCGCCGCCTCGATCTGGCTCTTCGGCAGGGTCGAGAGACGCGCCATGACCACCAGCACCACAAAAGGCACATTGTGAACGGCATGGGCCCAGATGATCGCGAACATCCCCGGTTCGATGCCAAGAAGGCGGGCATAGATTCGAAACGCGATCGCCGAGATGATGCCGGGCACAAGCGCCGGCAGGATAGTCAGACCGAATATCACGGCACGTCCCCAGAACTTCCGGCCTTCCAGAAGCACTGCGATCCAAAGCCCGACGATGATCGAAATCATGGACGAGGAGACGGCGATCGCGATTGAATAGCCGAAGACCGAGATTACCTCGGAGTCTTCGAATACACCGAGATACCAGTCGAGAGTCCAGGATTTGATCGGAAATCCAATGAATTTCGAATCCTTGAAGCCCATCAGGACCATGAGGATCAATGGCACAAAGACATAGAGAACGAATGCCCAATAGGTGCAGGAAAGGAAGATGCGCGTGTTGCGGGTCACCTGGTATCCCCTTTCCTGAGAAAGTACATTAACCGCTGGAAGAATCCCGAGATCGCCAGTGCGGCAATGAACATGATCGTGGCAAAGGCCGCGCCAGTCGGCCATTCATCGCCTGCGACATGAAAGAAGCCAGCGATGGTTTCGGCAAAGACCGTGGTCGAGGGGCCACCAAGAAGCACCGGTGTCGCATAAAACCCTGTCGAGATCAGGAACACCAGGGTGCACCCTGAGGAGATGCCCTCGATGGTCAGGGGCAATGTCACGCGCCGGAACCGGGTCCAGGCGCTGGCCCCGAGATCGGCCGCCGCCTCCCAGTAGCTTCGTGGAAGCTTCTCGAGCGCCGAGTAGAGCGGAAGCAGCATGTAAAGTGCTGTCAGATAGACGATGCCCACGCCCATCGAGAAGCTCGTGTACATGAACGGGATCGGTCGGTCGATGAGACCCAGCCACTTCAGAACAAGGTTTACCGCTCCTGTATTGCCCAGCAGGATCATGATCGCATACGTCCGCACGATCTCGCCCACCCAGAATGGAACGAGAAGGATGAGCAGCAGCAGGAGCCGGTTTTTTCGGCTAACATGCCGCGCAAGGAAATATGCGACGGGGTACGTGATGATGAGCGTCGAAAAGGTGAAAGTGGCGGCGAAGGCCAACGTCCGGAAGAACGGCATCCAGAACAGTCGGTCACCAAAGAATCGCCCATAATGTTCCAACGTGAAATGGGTCTGGGCATTCTGGGCAACCGGATAGGCATCGGTTAGGCTGACCCGGAACATCTGCAGCATAGGCCCGAGATGCTGCGTCAGGACCCAGACGACCGGCAGCCCGGCGAGTATGAAGAACTGACGTCGTGGAGATGCGCGGATGAGCGCCATCAGGGCCCTGTAGGGGCCCCAATGGATCATTCGACCCCAGAACGGGGCATGGCCCACCTCTCGCGTTCCGTGCGGTTCAGGCACGGATGCGACTTCTGAATTCATGACGTTCCCCTTGCCGGCCAAGCCGGACCGCCCCTAGGGTGACAATGGCATTCTGTTAGGCAACTGTGCTGCGGAAGCGCACTTCTCCAGTCATTAGGCGTTAGTCACCTTGTTGGTGCGATATCCTGATTCTGGGCTCCATCCAACGATTGAACGCGCAATGATGGTGCCTGAATCCGCAAAGCGAATGCCATTGCCGGATGATGGGGGCGTGCGGTGTGTCAAGGCGTCAGGCCGCCTTGACCGCCTCGACAGCCGGATCGACCAGACCGTATTTCATCTCATTTGCCTCCGCACGGAAGAACTGCAGGTTCGCCAGCTGCTCTTCGGGGAAGGAGGTGGAGCGCTTTTCGGCCTCCGTCAGGTATTGCGAGGCATCCTTGTAGGTCGAGATGAAGCCTGACGCCTTGGTCATCGACGCACCGATTTCCGGGGACGCCAGAAGTGCGTCAAGAAGCGTGTAGGCGTTGTCGGGGTTCGGAGCGTTGTTGGCGACGTTGAGCGTATAGACGAAACCGTAAGAGCCTTCCTGCGGGATGGACATGCCCAGCGGGAAGCCGTCATTGATCAATGCGGCGGCCGGACCGTTCCACGAGTGAGCCAGAACGATGTCCTGATTGATGAACATCTGCTGCACTTCGGCGCCGCTGTCATAGTACTTGCGCACGAGCGGCTTCTTCTCGATCAGGAAGTTCTTCGCTTCCTCCACTATCCGTGCGGCCTCGTCCGGATCGTCAAGGTAAGCGACCATATTGCCGTCATAGCCCATCATCAACATGACGATCGACATCATGTCCTGAATGATATAGGCAGTCTGGGCCTTGTATTTCTCGCTGAACAGTGTGTCCCAGGTCTGTGTCTCCTCTCCGGAAACGAACTCTGTATTGTAAGACATCACCTCCATACCAGAGAGGATCGGCGCACCCCATTTGTTGCCGTTGATCGTGGCCCAGTCGCTTTCCGAGAAAGTCGGATTGATATTGCCCCAGTTGGTAAGCCGGTCGGTGTCCATGGGTGCAAGCAGTTCGCTGTCGATGAACTGAAGGAACCGGTGACCGGCGACTGTCACGATATCCACCGTCGGATTCGGTGCTTCGGCGGCGAGAAGGTTGAATTGCTTGCCTTGGTCGTCGACAAGACGCACGTTCACCTTGATTCCGGTTTCGGACTCAAAGTTCTCCCTGAAGGCATCGGGGACGAACTGGTTATACGTCCAGACGTTCACCTCTCCGCTGCCTTGCGCATAGGAGCCGCGCAGGTAGGTCGGGCTTGCCAACGTGGCCGCTCCGACGGCGGTGGTGCTGAGGAAACGACGGCGGTCCAGGATCAGTTTGGTCATTTCATTTTCCCTACTTTGTCTGATGGTTAGTGATTAGTGATAAGCGGATGCCGTGGCGACATCCTTGTGGTTCAGGAGACCGGTCTTCGCGGCCTCCTTCAGGTCGTCGAGCGCGTGCCCCGACAGATCGATCGCATCGAGAAGTGCGTTCTCGGCCATGAAGTCCCGTCCATACATGGCTGAGAAAATGCGGATGCCCGCCTCGTGCAGGTGTGCCGATCGACACACCATCCGGCCAAGCGTGGCGGTCAGTACCAGTCCGTAAGGGACATCCTCGGTGACATAGCGGCTATGGGACGTCGCGGGTCCGGTACCACCATTTCCCTCGGCATGCATCATCTGGTTCATCTGTGAGATCGAAGCTACCGGCACATGGAATGACAGGTGGAAGTGCTCAAAGATCGTCCGCACCTTGACCCCCAGTGCCTCGGCGATGGCCAGTCGCTCGGCATCCAGCGCTTCAAGCAGACGGCCGACATTTGGGGTGACGTTCTGGCTCTGGCTCCAGTCTTCGCCGCGTTCCATCCGGGTCATGTTACCCAATGCGATTCCCATGTGGTTTTGCGGGTTCAGATTCGAAAGCGAAATCGCCAGCAATCCCTCTCGCGGCCGGAACCGGTCTCCGAACAGCCGCTGGCACAGTGCAAGAGCTTCACCCGACCTGTCTTCAGGCACGGTGCACAGATCGATCAGCTTACGAACCGTGTTTACCCGCACCTTCGTCGGGGATTGCCGCCGCCCGGTTACCGCGGTCGTACCCCAGGCGGTTACCGGAGCGCGAATGCCACGCACCGCCAGTTGCTGCCTCAGATGGATGGCACCCAGTGAGGCGTGGGATGAGATGATCAGGTGCTGGTCCTCACGGATATGAGGCGCAAGCGCGTCCATGACCGGTTTATGGCCATAGGCGGGCAGAGCGATGATGAGGCAGTCGTTTTCCTCGGCCAGTTGCCTGGCGGAGGCCGCGATACGCGGTGTCAGATCGGCGTCGACCGCTCCTTCAACGATCATCGTAGTACCCTTTTCAAGAGCCGCCGTTCCCTTGCCCGAAGGCGACCAGAGCATCGGGCTGTGTCGGTTCACTGAAACCAGTGCCGCCGTTCCGCAGGCGATCGAGCCTGCGCCCGCAATGCCTATTCGGATCTCGTCTTCCATCAGACGTCATGCCTCCCGAAAGCCATTAAGCGACACTTCGTCGATGTCGTCAAGTCATGCCATCTTCGGCTCTCTACGGGTCGTCGGGTAGGTCTGTGCATCAACTGGTTGGCCCAGCCGGGCAGCGCCTGTATCGGGATCAGGTCGAGGGTCTCGGCGTGGTGGAGGTTCGTTTCGCGCGGCGCCTGCATCCGGTAAGGGTTGGATTGGGAGGTGCGGGAGCGAAATCGAGGATCGCGGGGTCGTGATCTGACCGTGTCGTCGTGCGATTGTCCTGGAACGGCCGATTGGCGATCTCGGTTTTGCTGGTGTCGTGAACGTCGCCCTGTGTGAACGGCGGTGCGATGGAAGTAGCGATTGACATTCGAAACACCAATCGGATCGTTCTTGCGTTCGGCATGACCTCCGCCCTTTATCGTACATCATAGCGTTGCGTTAAACAGGTGCAGACGACCGTTGAGCGATTCAACTTCATGCGCCAACGACAGTTCATAGGCCGACACATTGATGGTGGACTTCGTCGTGCGCAGCGCACCAGGTTGTGCCGTGCTCGCCTCTTCCCGCTGCATCGGAACAATGCGCAGATGCCATCGCTGCACGTTGCGGACGATATGCCGACTACTAGGTTCCACGCTTGCCACCGAGCATCAGCCTGAATTCGTTTGCAGACCTGACCAGATGGGCAGGGAGCGCGTTCAACTCCGTCAACCGCGCGACGGCTGTATCCTACAGATTCGGCGATGTCGGGCGTTTCGGCATGACTGATCTCGGTCGCGACCCGGCCAATAGAGGGATGGATTGGTATGTGCCTCGATTTCTGCGGGAGCCGCTGCGATTTGGCGCCACAGTGTTGACGGGCTGCGAATCGTGCGGTAGGCTGAAGGGAAATCAATCCGGGGCCCCATCAATCCGGGGCCCCATCAATCCGGGGCCCCATCAATCCGGGGCCCCATCAATCCGGGGCCCCATCAATCCGGGGCCCCATCAATCCGGGGCCCCATGAAGAGTGGAAAGGGGCCCGTGATGGTTGTACAGGCAGAACCGAGACGGACGAAACGACTGGCGTTGGCCGGCCAAGCGGTGGCGCTCGCCTTCGTGCTGGCGGCGTGCGGCGGCGGGAGCGGAACCGCGCCGGGGCAGCCGCCGGCTCCCATGGAGGTGGACATGGATTCCGTGTCCGAGGGCGCTAGGAAGGAAGCTGGAACGCTGGAGATAGCCGCCGGTGCCATGAAGACGCTCGGCGACGTCACCTATAGCTGTGCGGCGGGTGGCGAAGACTGCACGGTCACTATTAAGGCCGACGGCACGGCCACATATACCGGCGGGACGGTGACGGCGGCGGACTCCGCCGGCTACACGGCCCAGGAGGCCGCCAAGGCGGCCGCCAAGAAAAAGGCCGATGATGAAGCCGCGGCGGCCGCCAAGGCCAAGGTCGACGCCGAGAAGAAGAAGGCTGCGGATGCGCTGAAGCTCTACACCGGCATTTCCGGATATTCCGCCGCCGGTGGCGACGGCAATCGGAGCGTGTACTGGACGACTGAGAAGCCCCTGACCCTGAGGGTGCAGAAGGGCGACGCGGACGTGGACATGAAGGAAGACAGCGACGCGGCATCCGTGAAGCGACATGGCTGGACGCGGAAGAAGTACACGGCGGCTGAGGCGCCCAGCGACGGCAGCAGCTACACGGCGCACGTCTACGGGAACATTGCGGACCCCAAGCCCCAGCCGGGGAAGAAATTCTCGCATGCAGACGAGTGGGGCTCTTCCTTCTCGAACGGGTTGCTCTCGGAGACGGAGACGGAGGGCCAGGGCGGAGTGATCGCGAGGTCGGCGAGCTTCGGCTTCGCCGCAGGCACCAACACTGCCGGTGTGAAGGTCTACCCTCTGCAGGAGGGCGAAACCACCGTCAAGATCCGCGGCGTCTTCGACGCGGTGCCCGGCGAGTTCATATGCACGCCCTCCGGCGAAAACGTGTGTGCGGCCAAGCTCGACTTCGCCCAGTATCAGTCGGACAAGCTGGGGGTTACGCTCGGCGGTGCGGAGGCGAAGGGAGCGTCGTTCAACCAAAACAAGGCGGTATGGCAGTTCAAGCCCGACGATCCGGACGCCCCGACGACGGCTGGCCCGGACCTGCTGGATGAGGGCTACAGCACCTACGGCTGGTGGCTCCACAAATCCAAGGACGACAAGACATGGACCGCGAGCGCGTTCTATGACGTCAGGGATCCCGGCGGCGGTGTCGTCCGCGAAATCACCAACCTGACGAGGGACTCGTTGCAGGGGAAGGCGACGTACACGGGCGGGGCTGGCGGCTACTACGCCATCAGCAGCTCCGTTGCCGCGGACAGCCACTCCGGCTGGTTCGAGGCCGACGCGTCGCTCGATGTCGACTTCAGCGCCAACATGGTCACGGGCACGGTCAACGGATTCAGGACGGGTGCCCTTGACAGCCCCACGGCGGGCACCTCGCGGAACTGGTCCGTCGAACTGCTGAAGAAGCCGTTCGCCGCCAGCGGGGGCTTCGACCAACCCATCGCGGGGGGCGGCACCAAGTGGACCAGGGACGGAACCGCCGCGAACGCCTCCGGCAGCTGGGAGGGGACGTTCGCCGAAGGCGGTGACACGACGGACGGCCTGCCGGACGTTGCTGTCGGAACTTTCTACACCGAATACCACAACCTCGGCAGGTTGGTCGGCGGGTTCGGCGTGAAGAAGCCGCAGCCGCCGGAGTAGCGCACGGTCCCGGGGCTTCGTAAGAGCACCGCGGCGGACCTTCGCGGGTCCGCCAGTGCGCGGGCGTCCGGCCACCGGACGCCCGCCGAGGTGCTCGTCGGGGTTCGCCCCTCCCCAGAGGAAGCGTTGCGCTGCCTGAAGAACACGGACACGCCCCCGCCTGACAGGATCTGAGCCGTTCCAGACCCGTCTCGCCTCTAGCGATAACCGCCAGCCAGAGCGTGGTCACGGTTGCACTCCTGCCAGCTGCCTAGCCCTCTTCGCCGGTTTCAGCTCGGTCGCTGTCCATTCGCTGCCGTCAAGTTCCGGCTGCGCGTAGTCAAGCATTCCCTGCCAATGGTATTCAACCTTCTCGGCATAAAGTGTTGCGGCCAGCGCACGGGTCAGCCATTCAGCACCCTCGGAAACGCCTGGAATATCGCCGCTCACCTTTCCCAGGCTCGCGGAAGCACCGTAGTTGAAACAGTAGACGTTTCTCAGCCAGGGTGCCCTGCCCGGAACCTTTTCCCGAAAGCTGAAGTCAGGATTCAGATAGGGAAACTGTCCGAGTTCGGCGGATCGCTCGTCTTCCGGAGGGGTATAGACATCCTCCCAAAGCTGGATCTCTCCCGCGGATTTTCCAAACTCGACCCGCGATAGCGGATCGACCGTGAACCCGGTGCCGAGGATGATGAAGTCCGTAATGTAGGATGAGCCATCGGCGAAACCCACACGTGCCGCGCCACCTTCTTCCTGAGTTGATGTAACCGCCTTGTCGAAATGGAAAGTCGCGTTGTCGTGTCGACTGACCCGCAGCGTCGAGCCATGTGGCGCGGGCGTTTGGGTGGCGAAGGAATACTGCATGAAGCGCCAGCGCCATGCGTCGGACAGTCCTGCGAAGCCAGCCGTGAAGCCAAAGCTGCCGATCCCCATCATTTTGTTGATCGTTGGCATCTCCTTCCGTCGGATGAGGTGGCGGACTTCGGCGGCTCCATGCTCCAAGGCTTCGGCGGCATTGTCGACGGCAGAGGCACCAACACCTACCACAGCCACCCGCTTGCCCTTCAGTGCCGGAAAGTCGATGTCGTCCGCGCTGTGTGCCCAGAACCTTTGGGGCAGCTTCTCGACGAAGTCGGGAATGTTCCTTTCGCCCGTGCCGTCCCGACCTGTCGCGAAGACCAGCTTTCGCGTCAGGATGGAGTCGCTTTCTGCCCCTGACAGATGCAGGCGCAGCAGATCGCCTTCGGGCTCTACCAGATCGACCGAGACATCATTCTCGACGGGCACCTTCAGGGCCTTGCGGTACCAGCGGAGATAATCCATCCACATCGGGCGCGGAATCCTGCCAAGCGCACCCCAGGCCTCGGACCCGAATTGCGCACGGAACCAGGCTTGGAAGGTCAGGGTGCCCTGCCGATAGCACGGCCCGGTCAATTCCTTTGGCGAGCGCAAGGTCTCCATCCGCGCATAGGTCAGCCATGGACCCTCGAAACCTTTCGGGCTGCGATCAAGCACGCGGGTGTTCAGCACTCCGCCCATCCTGAGCGCGAACCATGAAAGCATCCCGCACATGCCCGCGCCGACGATCGTCACGTCGGTCACGCCCTCTTGGCGAGGCACCCAGTCCTTTCCGGGATAGCAGAGAAACCGAAGGTCCTCTTCCAAACGCGCCTCGAGGGCGGGAAGTCCTCGGGCGTCAATCGGGGAAGGCTCGGTGTCTGACATGTCTTGTCCTGTTGACTTAATTCTGGAAGCCCGTTCTGGCGGACGACCCGCCCCATGTCTGGTGCAGGTCGTCGATGTGGTAATCGTGGCGATGCGCGCGCTCCGGGCCACTCACTGGATTGTCGCGCAGATGCGGGTGATCCGATGGCAGGTCCCGGTGGCTGTGTGTACGTTGCAGCGGATCGTCGGCGGGCCAGACCCTGGCTGCCGCGAAAGTCGTCGCCGCTGCAAGCCCGCATAGAACGATCAACGCCGGTTCCAGCCCAATGACAACGCCCAGCCACCCCGCTAGCGGATAGGCCAGCAGCCAACCTGCATGGCTGAGGGAGAACTGCGCCGCAAACACCGCCGGGCGATCCTGATGGTTCGACGAGCGCGTGATCACCAGACCGCCTGGGGTCAGGACCAGCGAAGAAGCCAACCCGAAACCAGCCCAGAGCCCCAGAAAGCCGAAATATGTAAGGGAAAACAGGATTGCAGGTCCAAGCGCGGCAAAGCAGAGCGCACCCGACACCATCGTCACACGTTCGCCGAAACGCCTGATCATGGTTGGAACAAGGACCGCGCCCGCGGCAGCGCCCATCCCGTAGAACGCCATCAGGATCGGATAGTGTCTTTCTGCATCCCCAAGGCGTAGCCCAGCGAAAACCACGGTGTTTACCAGCAGCCAGGCCATCGCCAGCGACAGTGCGAGGTTCAGAAGGAGGAGTCCACGTAGCCTGGGCGTGTGGCGGTATATTCTCAAACCATCTATTGTGCGTTGCAGGAACGGTCTCGTGCCGTCGCTGGCTGCTTTGGTGGGGAATCGGGTTGCAAGGAGTGCAAGGATTGAAGCAGCGAAAGTTAGCGCCGCGGCAAGAAACAGGTGCTCAGGCGCAATCACGCCCAGCAAGGCTGCAGCGAGCCCTGGGCTGAGAATCGCCTCAAGCGTGTAAGCGATCCGTGACCACGCAAGCGCACGGGTATAGGTCTCATCTTCAGGTAACACATCCGGAATGACCGACTGGTAGAGCGGCGTAAACGCTGCCGCAAGAGCGAAAAAAAGGAAGGCCAGCACAGCGAGTTGCATCGCGGTCACGGCGAAGGCCATCGGTACCAGAAGCACCATGCGTCCCAGATCCAGGCAGATCATCACCGGCTTGCGCGGTTTGCCGCGAAGCGATGCCTCGGCAATTGGGGCAAGAACCACATACGCCACCATCTTCAGCATCAGCAGGAGTCCTAGAATCTCGCCGGCCGAAGAGCCGCCAATCCGGTAAGCCGCAAGAGTCAACGCAACCGTCAACATCCCGACCGCCATCAGGGACGCGATCTGTGCGGCGAAAAGCGTCCGGAAGGTAGGGTTCGAGAGCGGGCTTGTCATTTTGCCGGAATGCCCCAGTGGTTGTCTCTGGCTGTGAACCGGGCGTTGCAGGTGTGTTTCTTGTAGCTCTCCCGGCAATCTGGAGCAATCGCCGTTCAATTGTCTACCGCCTAAGAGTTTGACCTGGAATTCCACATCTAGCCCATTCGGCTGGCCATACGAGGGCGTTCTCGCAATATATGGAGCATAGACAGCAATTTTAGGTCAAGCTCTAAGGGAAATCGTCCGATTACTCATAACGCATCGATCAGGAAAACCTGAATCAAGCGTCGCAGGCGAAATGCTTCGGCAAGCTCTAGAAAAAAGAATGGGATGATCTGAAATCCCGCAGCGCGGTCCACAGGATTCAACTCCTGCTCTGCAAAAGCGGGACGGCCGGAACCGAATGTGGCATGTCGTCTGGCAAGGACTCGCTGTTCCGCCTGAAGAGGGTGTCGCACAATAGCCTTCTGCTTCGAGGGTTCCAGATATTGGCTTGGGCAAGCCGCGGTGCCCTGACGCTCTTCCATACAATCGGACCATCGCCCGAGATTCCCATGCCTCGCCAGCGGAACCCGATTTCCATGTATGGCTGGAAGCTGAGTTCGGATGCCGGATGGTGCGGAGGTATGGAAGACCTTCTGCAGCAAAGACTGAGGATCAACGCCGTCGCACCTTAGGAATACGGGATCTGGCCAAGCGGTATTGTGCGTCAGGGTGATCCGGGTGGCCCTGGGTTCTCTCCCAGAAAGACGTTGCGCCACGGCGAAGCCAAACAGGGACGACCAGGAGGAAGCCGAGCACGAAACCGCCGATATGGGCCCAATAGGCGACACCACCACCACTCGGGTCCATAGCTCCGCTGAAGGTAAGTTGAAGCAAAAACCAGATTCCAAGCCAGATCCATGCCGGGACTGAGAAAATTCGCAGGAAGATAACGAAGAACAGCACCACGTCGACACGCGCGCGCGGATAAAGCAGCAGATAGCCTCCCATTACTCCCGCAACGGCACCGCTGGCCCCGACTGTGGGCACGACGGAAGAAGGGTCGGAAACCACATGCACAATTGCGGCGCCAATTCCGCAGATAAGATAGAACAGCAGATACCGAACGCGCCCGAGGTCGGACTCCAGATTGTCCCCGAATATCCATAGGAAGAGCATGTTGCCGGCAAGGTGCAGAATGCTGCCATGGAGAAACATCGATGTAAGAAGCGTATGTGGCGTGTAGCCGTATGAGATCAGTTCCGGAACAAGTGCCCATTGGAGGTAGAAGCGTGCCAACTCCTGATCGGAAAGCTGGAAATGGTAACTGACGAAGACCAGGACATTGATGGCGATCAGGCTGATTGTAAGGAAGGGTGTCGCTTCCGAGGGATTGTGGTCACGGATTGGAAGGAACATGGCGACACTCGATTCTGTGGTTCAGGATTGTGCAGGCCCGCAGGCCGAGATCAATGTGAGGAAACTTCGGCAAGCAGTGCGACGTTTCCGCCCGAAGCTGTGGAGTCGACACAGACATGGCGTTCCAGAAGCACATCGGATCTGGTGATGGTACCGGTTACGAACCGCAGAATCGGACCAGGCCGGGAAGCCAAGGCCTTTGCATAGCCTCGGGCGATGTCTCTGTCGCCCCACCAGACCACTCCGGAAATCCCCGATATGCCCGCAAGCGTGTCATCATCAACCGCTTCGGGAACCGCCACCGCAACGCCACCCAGCCGTGTCACGTGGTCAAGTTGTTTCGCTACAGCTTCTTCGCCGGGCCCCAGACACAGCAACGGATCCCGTGGAAAGAACGAGAGCCGGTTCGATTCACCCGTTGGCCCAGGCATGTCAAGAACGCTGTTGGCTTCCTTCGACTGCGGCGTGGCATCGATAAGAGCCTGCAGTCTGTTGGCGTCGATCGGGTTCCCTGGCTGTCCTTGGGTGCGTTCGTCCCCGGGATCGCTGAACCGCGAGAGATAGAATGGCCCGCCGGCTTTGGGGCCAGTTCCGGAAAGTCCTTCACCACCAAATGGTTGGCTCCCGACAACTGCGCCGATCTGGTTTCGGTTTACGTAGATGTTGCCCACAGGCAGTCGCTCGACGATCTTCTGCACGCGCGAGTCGATACGGGTGTGCAGCCCGAACGTGAGTCCATAGCCGGAATTGGCGATATCTTCGAGTACGGTGTCGATCCGATCGGCATCAAATGTCGCTAGATGCAGTACCGGACCGAAGACTTCGCGCTCAACTTCGCGAATGCCGTTCACCTTGATTACCGTGGGCCCTACAAAACTCCCCGGTCGCGGCGGCTTCAGTTGCTTTAATATGGTTCCGCCAGCCTTGGCGACCTCCAGATGGTCCTCTATCTTGCCCTTTGCCTCGGCGTTGATGACCGGTCCCACATCAGTGGCGAATTCCCAAGGATCACCGACCACAAGAGTATCAATTGCACCGAACAGCATTTCGGTGACGTCATCTGCGATAACGTCCTGAACGTAGAGGCAGCGGAGGGCTGAACAGCGCTGGCCCGCCGATTGGAACGCGCTTTGAATCACGTCTCGGACCGCCTGTTCGGGAAGGGCGGTTGAGTCAACGATCATAGCGTTGATGCCTCCTGTTTCGGCAATGAACGGGATACCGGGATCAAGACACTCGGCTATCCTGCGATTGATCATCCGAGCCGTATGGAATGAGCCCGTGAAGGCCACTCCGGTGACGCGCCTGTCGCTGGTCAATGCCACTCCAACGCCAGGGCCGTCTCCAGGCAAGAACTGAAGCGCGTGTCGTGGTACTCCGGCTCGATGCAGGAGCGATACGGCAGCGTGGGCGATGAGCGGGGTCTGCTCCGCTGGTTTTGCGAGTACGCCATTGCCGGAGGCCAGCGCAGCGGCAATCTGGCCGGTAAAGATCGCAAGCGGAAAGTTCCATGGGCTGATGCAGGTGAACAGACCCTGCGCGGCCAGGCAGTCCTGCGCATCGGCAGCATAGAAGCGCAGGAAGTCCACCGCTTCCCGCACTTCGCTGACAGCATCGCTCAATGTCTTTCCAGCTTCGCGGACGAGCAATGCGAACAGTCGAGCGGCATCGGCTTCGTAGAAATCGGCGGCTAGGTTCAGAACGGCCATCCGGTTCGCGGCGGGAATATTCCATGGCCTTCCGGACTCAATGGCGCGCCGGACATCCGCAAGGGTCGTCTCGCGGACCTCACCTACCAGATCATTCGGTTTGGCGGGGTTGCGGATTTCCCGAACCGTGCCGAGTTCCGGTTCAAACTCCAGCATCGGAATGGCGGTGAAGACAGAATCGGCGTAGTCTGATCGTCCTGCCTCGATTTCGTCCAACTGCGGGCGATGCTCGATGTCCCATCCTTTGGAGTTTCGACGTTCAGGCCCGAACAGATCTGGTCCGGATGGCAGGTTGGGTGGTTTGCCGATCGACTCAAATGGGTCAGTAGCCACGGTTTCCGGCGGAATATCCTCATTGGTGATCTGGTTGACAAATGAACTGTTGGTGCCGTTTTCCAGTAGCCTTCTCACGAGATAGGCGAGCAGGTCGCGGTTTTCGCCAACCGGCGCATAGATACGGCAGTGTCTTCCTCTCGCTTCCCGTACGAATTGGTGGAGACGTTCACCCATGCCGTGCAGCCTCTGGAATTCGAAGGCACCGTGCGGGCCGGCCAAATGCAGGATGGCGGCGACAGTATGGGCATTGTGGGTTGCAAACTGCGCAAAGAGTCGGTCCGACATGAGGATGAGTCTCTTGGCATTGGCGATATAGCTGATGTCAGTTCCAGATTTTTCGGTGAAGACCGGAAAACCGTCGACACCCTTGACTTGGGCCACCTTGATCTCGGTGTCCCAATAGGCGCCCTTGACGAGGCGCACCATAAGGCGTCTATCCAGCGCTTCGGCAAGACCGTAGAGCCAGTCGAGAACAGGGCCCGCACGCTGGCCGTAGACCTGCACCGCGAACCCAAATCCGTCCCAGCCCGCAAGGCTCATGTCGCGCAGGGTGGCCTCGGCCACATCGAGCGACAGCGCCAGGCGGTCGGCTTCCTCGGCGTCTATGTTCAGCCCCATATTTGCCGACTTTGCCAATCTCGCCAGCCTCAGCAGGCGCGGAGGTAGGTCGCGAAGGATTCGGTCACGCTGGGATTCCTCAAAGCGGGGGTGGAGCGCCGAAAGCTTGACCGAAATCCCGGGATTGCATCGAATGTCGGCATTGCGGCAAGCGCTGGCGATGGCCTCGACCGCATTGATGTATGATTCGAAGTATCGTTGGGCGTCGGCATCCGTGCGGGCGGCTTCACCCAACATGTCATACGAGTGGAAGTATCCACGGGCTTCCATGATCCTGGCACGGCTCATGGCCTTTTCAATATTCTGACCCAGAACGAACTGGTTGCCCATTTCATGCATGGCGCGGATGACTATCTTGCGTACCATTGGTTCGCCAAGCTGCTTTATTAGCCCGTGCAGCGCTCCAGCGATGCCTGGGTGACAGTCGTCGAGCATCCGGCCCGTCAGCATCAGAGCCCATGTCGACGCGTTCACCAGGGAAGATGAACTGTGACCGAGATGCTTGCCCCAATCGGAAGGTACGATCTTGTCTTCAATGAGCGCATCGATGGTCTTTGCGTCGGGTATCCGAAGCATCGCCTCGGCGAGACACATCAGCGCCACACCTTCGACGGTGGACAGCCCGTATTCCGCAAGGAATGCTTCCATCAGCGTCGGACGCGACTCATCGCGGGTATGGCGCACGAATTCGACCGCTCGGGCGTGGATTGTGTCGCGCTCCTGCGGCGACAGGCCAGAGATCTCTACGAGTTCCGCGATCATCGCTGACTCGTCGGCGTACTTCATCCGGTCGATACGTCTTCGCAGATATCCGAGGTCAGATTCGGGCATTGTGCGCCTCCTTCGGTCTGCATGTTATCGCACTTTCCGGTCCTGGAGAGTCAATTCCTTGAGCGAAACGGCAGAGTTGTGCCTGTTGACCCAGCGTTGACTTGGTGGGCATGGTTCAAACGTAACAGGGGTTGGGGAAGACTTGATGGGGTGTCGAACAGTGGAAGCATCCGGACGCCAATGTAGGGTGCTCCCGTCCTGCCACCTTGTTTGAGCGAGGGCAAATGGAACTCCATCGGTGATTTAGCTGTTTCCGTTGCCGTCGCCGGGGTCTAGTTAGGAGCGTGGTCCTTCACGAGCCCGCGTGGTGGAATTGGTAGACACAGGGGACTTAAAATCCCTGGGCAGGAATGCTGTGCCGGTTCGAGTCCGGCCGCGGGCACCACAGGCGCAAGTCGGCGGGCTGATGGAATCCGGATCAGGCCGTATTGTCGCGACAGGCATATTTTTTGGAAGCCCCGTTCCACCCTGAAGTGCAACACCAGTGGCGGTGGTGACCGGTTTTCCGGCCGCATGATGTTGCGTATCGGTCAGGAAGCGGCGACAGTCCCTGTGACGCAACATGGGAGACTGCCATGCCCGAGGGCCATCGCCACCTGACCCATGGGGAGAGATGCCAGATCGGCGCGCTGAAGGAAAGCGGGCTCTCCGACGGTGCGATCGCGGCCCGTCTGGGCCGTGACCGTTCGTCGGTCTGGCGGGAGCTGCGCCGGAACGCCGGCGGCGGCGGGGGGTACAGCCCCGGGGAGGCGCAGGGGAGGGCGGAGGCCCGCCGCAGCGCGGCGTCCAGTGTTCCCCGCAGGATGACGCCCGACCGGTGGGCGCGCGTCGAGGGGCTTCTGGCGGAGGGCTGGAGCCCGGAGCAGGTCGCGGGACGGCTGCGTCTGGAGGGTGGCTGGACGGTGGGCCGCCAGTGGACATCCGGGCGTGTGAGGGCCGACAGGAAGGCGGGCGGCAGGCTGTTCCTGCTGCTGCGGCGCCGCGGGAAAAGGCCGAACTGGCGAGGCGGCAGGCGCTCGGGCCGTGGCCACATCCCGGGCCGGATGGACATCTCCGGGAGGCCGGATGAGGCGGGGAGGAAGGAGCGTGTGGGCGACCGGGAGGCGGACACGATCATCGGCAGGGGCCACGCCGGCGTCGCGGCGGAGCTCGGGGCCGCCTTCTTCCTCCCGACCCCCAACCACTCCTGGGAGAGGGGCCTGAACGGGCACACCAACGGGCTGGCGCCGCAGTACCTGCCGAAGGGGACGGACCTCCGCGCGGTCAGCGACGCGGAGGTGAGGGCGGTGCAGGACCGCGCGGACGCGCGACCGCGCCGGGCGCTGGGCTACAGGACGCCCGCCGAGGCGCTGCACAAGGCCCGCCCTCCCTGACGCCGCGCGACCGCCTCCCACCGGCGCGGGCCGGGGCGCCGGGAGGGGGTGGAATGGATTTCGCCGTCGCGTCCGTCCGGGCTCCGGTCGGGCTGCGCCCTCCCTGCGCCCGGACGGACGCGACCCGCCCCGGCGGAGGCGTTGCGCCGCCCGGAAAGCCCGGATAACCTGCATCCAGACGGGACCACAGCCGTTCCGGGGCCGGATCCGCGGCGCCCGGGGGCCGCAGACCACGCCTTCCGGCCATTCCCTCCGCTCGGGCTACGCCCCCGCTGCGGAAATGGCCGGCGTTGCACTTCGTAGTGGAAGTGGGGCCGAGTGACGGCTTCGGTCTCGCGCTCGGTCGCGGCGAGGTCGTCTCGCGCTGTGTTCAGGACGTTGGCGGTGGCTTTCTGCTCGTCGAGGTCCGGCAAAGGCAGCTTCAGCGCGGCGAGGTCGTCCTAGTAGGTCCGCCGGCGCTGCCGGTGCCGCCGCTGTTGATGTAGTGGGCCCATCAGGACGTCTTGCGCAGGTGGTCAAGGTAATCGGGGTCTAGGCCGTCGGCGTTGCAGGCGAAGACAACGTAGTCGGGGCTGACCAGCACCTCTGCCTCGTGCTCGTTCATCGCGATGGAGCCGACGTTGATGCCCATCGGATCGTAGGCGAAGGCCCGGGGCGGCACGCGCTTGTAGCGGCTGATGTCGCCGGCGATGGTCTGCTCACGCATGGGCACGACGCCATCGGTCTTCGTGACGCCCATGGCGAAGTCCCGGCCGAGCCCCTCGGCCCCGTTCCGTTTGGTCAATTCATGGGTCACCGCGCCGAGGCGCGTCGGCGCCCAGTTGCGCCGCTGGGCGTTGAGGCGGAGCTCTCCGAACAGGAGTGTTGCGCGGAGGCCGGTGAGACGCTGTTCCTTCGTCGCTCGGAAGGCAGAGAGCTTTTCGAGCGCTTGATCCCAAGTGCGAAGTACCGCTGCTATCCGTCGCTGTTCGGGTTCTGGCGGGAAAGGGAACCGGAATGCCTTCAGATCTGCATTGGTGATCTGGTTTATCGTCGCGCCAAGAAAGCGATGAACCTGTCTTACGAACTGCTCAGTATTGAGCAGTTGGAAAACACAATCATTCACCGGGCTACGGAAGACGGCCATGAATGCTCCGAAGGCGCTCCCGTCAGCTTGAGCGTCAATCCGCGCAGCCTTGCCGATCAGGGCCCTGCTGCCGTTTCGGACACATATAAGAATATCGCCCTCGCGAACGATTGCTCCATTCGGCACCCTGCACGAGACAAAGACGTTGTCGTCATAGGCAAGTCTACCGCCCCGAATATTTGAGGAACGAAGAACGAGTGTTCCTCCGGCCTCGACTACATCGTCGGGTGAATAGGTCAGGCCGATCTTGCACTCGCCTACGTCACGCAGACATTTTTCGCTCCACCCATCACGCATCGCCGCGCCCTTTCTTTTCCGCCTTCGCGGCGTCGACGATGCGCTTCAGCTCCTTGAGGTCGTTCACCTCGGCCGCAACCTGCCGCGCGGCTTCCTTCCGCTTGACATCGAACGCGTCATGGCGATCATGGGCGATGCGCTTGGCGGCATCTGCTGAAATGGAACCGGCGCCCTGCAGCTTCGGCAGTTCGTTCGAGGTCAGGAAGGTGTCGAGCACCCCTCCCACTCTGCCAGCCGCATGGTCTGCCGCCGTGTCGCGCGCAACTCGGCTGTGTTCAGGAAGGTCTCGACGATGAGGTTGAGCTCCCTGATCTCGGCCTCGCCGAGATAGTTCTTGGCCGTGCCGACATCGGACTTGCGCAGGGGACGCCCCTTGTCGGCGTTCTTCCAGGTCGTCAACCCCATGTTCGGCTGATCGGGATTGGCCCGAGCGTGGATGAGCTCTCCAGCCGTGTGGCTGGTGACCGCATAGAGCATCTTGTTCTGGATCGTCGCATAGAAGGTGTTCGCCGCTTGCGACTTGGCGTCGTAGTCTTCGCTCAGGGCGAGGATGTCGCGCACCTTCTGATAGAACCGCGCCTCGGAGGCTCGAATGTCGCGGATGCGCTCGAGCAACTCGTCGAAGTAGTCCCACGCGGGATCCTTCAGGCGCTCGTCGTTCATGACGAAGCCCTTGACTAGTGGATTGTAAGAAACAAATGCTTGCATTTGTCCGTGAAGCCTGCCACTGTCTTCCAGTCGCCGTCAGGCGGCCCCGTAACAACCATAGAGACAGCAGGCAGGGCAATGGGCAGGAAACCGAAGAGACAGGAAATCAGGCTTTCGGACGGCGACCGCGAACGCCTCGAAAGGATCGCGAAGGACCGGCGGAGCATCCAGAAGCACGTCTGGCGCGCCCGGATCATCCCCGGCCTCGGGTCGGGGCGCAGCGCCGCGGAGGCCATCCGGCGGACCGGAAAGTGCCGGTCGACCGTGGAGCGCTGGTGGGACCGCTTCCCTGGGCGGGGCGTGGACGGGCTGCTGCGGGACGCGACCCGCCCTCCGGGACTGGAGCCGACCCCGGACGAAGCGGTGAGGGCCGTGGTCGCCCTGGCGATGTCGCCACCGCCCCCGCACGCCCGGCACTGGACACTGCGGGCGCTGGCGAGGAGGCTGGCGCTGACCGCCACGAACGTGCACAGCATCCTGAAGCGCAACGGGCTCAGGCCGCACCAGGTCAGGACGTTCAAGGTCTCCCGCGACCCGCGGTTCGAGCTCAAGGTCCGCGACGTCGTGGGCCTGTATGTCGACCCGCCGGACCATGCGGTGGTCCTCTCGGTTGATGAAAAGACGCAGATTCAGGCACTTGGGCGGACCCAGAGGCCCCTCCCGATGAAGCCGGGGCATGCGGAGACCAGGACGCGCGACTACAGGCGCAACGGCACCACCTGCCTGCTGGCGGCCCTCGACGTCGCGACAGGCAGGGTGGTCGGGCAGACGGTGGAGCGGCACCGGTCGGCGGAGTTCACCGCCTTCCCCGGCCATGTCGCCGAAGGGATCGAGCCGGGCACCCCGGTGCACGTCATCCTGGACAACGTGTCCTCCCATAAGTCCGCCGAGGTCCACGAATGGCTGAGGGACCGTCCCGACTGGACATTCCATTTCACCCCGACATCGGCGTCGTGGATGAACGCCGTCGAGGGCTTCTTCCCGGAGCTGACGAGGCAGCGGCTGAAGGACGCCGTCTTCGACTCGCTCGACGACTGCGTCGCGGCGATCGAGGGCTACATCGAGCACCACAACGCCAGCGACGCCCGCCCGTTCCGCTGGAGCCGGAATCCGGAGGATCTCGTGGCGTCGTGGAAGCGCGGGCACAGGAAGCTCCAGGAGATGGCGGCGGCTGGGAATACGGCATGAGAAATGTAATCTTTTGTTTTTCGCAAAACACTAGATACTCCTTCAGCGTGCTAGTGGCCCAGCGGCGGAACTGCACACCGCGAGGGCTGCGCATGCGGTACCCGACTGCCAGGATCGCGTCCAGGTTGTAGGTCTTCGTCCGGTAGGACTTCCTGTCCGCGGCAGGTATCAAGGATTCCTTGACAACTGACTCCGGCGCAAGCTCCCCGTCCGAGATGATGTTGTTGAGGTGCAAGCTAATGTTCTGCTTCGACGTGTCGAACAGGTCGGCCATCTGCGCTTGCGTCAGCCAGACAGTCCCATCGACAGCGCGGAGCTGAATCTCGGCCTAGCCGTCCTCGGTGTTGTAGAGGATGATTTCGCCGTCAACCATCAACGCCGAGCTCCTTCAGATACCCGGCCATCTTCGCCCGGACGTCGGCCAGCTCCGCCTCGACCCGCGCAATGTCCTTCTGCACGGCGGCGACGTCGATCTCTTCCTCGGGCTCGAAGGTGTTGAAGTAGCGGGGGATGTTGAGGTTGTAGCCGTTCTCGGCGATCTCCTCGGGGCTTGCCCGATGCGAATACCGCTCGACCTCGGCGCGGACGATGTAGGTCTCCAGCACCTTGGCCACATGCGCCTTGTCCATCACGTTCTGGGTCTTGCCCGGCGTGAACTCCTTGCTGGCGTCGATGAAAAGCACGTCGCGACGGTCCTCGTTCGCACCGCATTCCTCGCGCGAGCGGTCGAAGATCAGGATGGCGACCGGGATCCCCGTGGTGGTGAACAGGTTGGCCGGCAGCCCGACGACGGCATCGAGCAGATTCTCCTCGATCAACTGCTGCCGGATGCGCCCTTCGGCGCCGCCCCGGGACAGTACGCCATGCGGCACGATCACGGCCACCCGGCCCGACTGCCGCTTGGCGATCTCGATCATATGCGTGATGAAGGCATAGTCGCCCTTGGACTTGGGCGGCACCCCGCGCCAGAAGCGCTTGTACTGGTCGCTGTCCGCATCCTCCGCACCCCACTTGTCGAGCGAGAACGGCGGATTGGCGAGCACCACGTCGAAGCGCATGAGGTGGTCGCACTCGACCAGAGCGGGGCTGTTGAGCGTGTCGCACCATTCGATGCGGGCGGCGTCTTTGGCGTGCAGGAACATGTTCATTCGAGCCAGCGCCCAAGGTCGCGCCGTTCACCTCCTGCCCGTAGAGGGCGAAGTTTTCGGAACCGACCTCCTGCGAAGCCTGGATCAGCAGCGAGCCGGACCCGCAGGCGGGGTCGCAGATCGTGTTGCCGGGCTGCGGCGCAGCGAGTTTGGCCAGCAGACGCGAGACGGGTGCAGGAGTAAAAAATTCTCCCGCCTTCTTTCCGGCGTCAGAGGCGAAGCGGGAAATCAGGTAGATGTAGCACTCGCCAATGATGTCCTCTGTCACTCGCGAAGGCCGCAGGTCGAGCGCGGGCTTGGCGAAGTCCTCCAGCATGTTTTTCAGACGCCGGTTGCGATCCTTCGGGCGGCCGAGATTGGCATCGGAGTTGAAGTCGATATTGCGGAAGACACCCTCTAGCTTGGCCCGGTTCGTGTCCTCGATCTTCTCGAGCGCGATATCGATCAGTTCGCCGATGTTGGCCTCGTTTCGCTGGGCGTAGAGGTCATGGAAGCTGGCGCCCTCGGGCAGGATGAAACGCTCGCGCTCGAGGCGTCGGCGAATGCGGGCCTCGTCGTCGCCGTACTGCTTGCGGTAGGTCTCGAGGTGGACGTTCCAGAGGTCCGAAATATACTTCAGGACCAACATCACCAGGATGTAGTCCTTGTACTTACCGGCATCGACGTCGCCCCGGAAGGTATCGCAAGCCGCCCATGCGGTCTGGTTGATCTGCTGTTGGGTAACCTGATCGGTCATTGGACGACTTCCTTTTTTCGAACGGCGCGGGTGCGCTCGGCCAGAATGATGGAGGAAAGCTGCTCGCGGCGATCAGCCAGATTACGGAGCAACGTACCCTCGCGTTTGGCCAGTTTGTGGATCGCAACAATACGGGTTTGGGTTTCGAGGTCCGGCAATGGAACCTCCAGTCGTTCGAGCACGGTCTTAGGGATCATGCGCATATTGGTGCCCTGCGCCTCTGAGTCGAATACCGTTGCGCTTGAGGCTGGTTAACTACCCAAGCGAGATAATCGGGCAGAACCATCTTGACTTTGGGACGCAGAATGACGAGCGGCAGGATGATCGCCACGGGTTCGGTCAGGCTTTGACTAACGACAGCAGCGGTATTGGGCGCTCCACGTGACCTGAAGATGACTTCGCCGCCGCGCACCATATAGCGCTCCGGCAAGTCATCCAGCACATACCTATCGAGCTGATCGACACGGAGGTCGACGTCGGCATGAACGTCGCGCATCTGAATGGCGAGGCTGCCGCCAGTTTCAGCGACTTCCATGCGCCCTCTGGCGGTATAGCCCGTACTCAGGTCGCAAACCCTGCCAAGCCGCGATCCTTGAAAGCTCTGTATCATGCATACAGAAAAACAGGCGAAGTCTCGCTGGGAGTCAACGCAAGTTCTGCAGTATTTTTGTTACTGGCCCCATTCCACCCTGCCGGACCTTCGCCGCGAAGAGGCGAGGATTCGCCGGCTGCAGCGACGGGTGGCCCGACGGCGCAAGGGCAGCCGCCGCCGCGGGAAAGCGAAAGCGCAATTGGCGCGGGTGCAGCGGAAAGCTGCCAACCGTCGCCGCAACGCTCGCATCGGATAAGGAGGAAGTTGGCGGTGCGCACCGGCACCATCGTGCTGGAGGCGCTGCCGGTGCAGGCGATGATGAAATCGGCCAAGAGCACCGTGGAAGTGCCGGGACGAAACGTCCGCGCCAGGTCCGGGGCCTCAACCGCGGTATCCAGGACAGTGGCTGGCGCGAGTTCGAACAATTACTCGACTACAAGGCGGCGTGGGTCCTGCGGGTTCCGGCCCGCGACACGTTGCGGACCTGCCTCGGGTGCGGAACGGTGCAAAGCCGCTCGCGCAGAACCCGGTCCAAATTTCGGTGTGTGGCCTGTGGCCATGCGGCCCATGCCAATATCACCGCGGCCAGGAACATCCGTGCGCGGGGGCTTGAACTCCTGCGGGCGGAACCGCCCGACAGGGCCGGAAAGCGGCGTCGGAGACCGCCGCATCCGCACGGTGAGGAGCGTTGGCATCGGCCACTCCAACGATCCATCAAGTCAATGCCTGTTCGCACGGCGATTGTGTGTCAGGTATATAGGTCCCAAAAAAACACTCCCGTTGCGACACGTGCTCCTGTCTACCGGATGACCTGCGCAAGGAATGGAAATCCATCGTTAGAGGCATGTTCCTCTGGCGGAGGCGGGTCCATATTCTTTGTCGCAGGGGTGTTCAACAATTCCGGCCACCAGTACAAATCCCGCGGTCACCCGCACAGCGTTGGAGGCACTCGGGATCACTGGTTGAAATGGCCCGTCAAGTCTCAAAATGCGAGGGCGCGATGTTTCGAATAACGTTCTTCAAGACCTGAAAGCAGGTCATGCCGAGGCGATATCCGCGTCCGGACCGGTAATTTCCGAGCGAGAATGGAAGACATCTCGCCTGGATGCGTGGCCGCCTGGGCCAACTTTGCCGCACCAATACAGGCCGAGATGTCGCCGTTCTCAGGCACCAGGATTTCAGAGTTCAGCAATGTTGCGATGATTCCGACCCAAAACGACGATTGTGAACCGCCGCCGATTGCCTGAATTTCATCTATCGGGACACCTGAAGCCAACTGGGCTTCGAAAATCGCGCGGAACTGCATCGCCACGCCCTCCATCACCGCATAGGCGATCTCGGCACCGCCGTGTCCCGCTGTTATGCCCGTGAAGACCGCGGTTGCGTCTGGGCGATTGTCCGGCGTGCGTACGCCTGTGATGGATGGGCGGCTGATCGGGAGATTCGCGATCCCATCATCAACACGGGCCCCGGCCATCGATGCAAGCCTGACTGCATCGGTTCCGGTCAGCGCAGCAAGCCAATCGAGTGCCTGGGTCGCAGCCATAACGACACCCATTGAGAGGAACGTTTCAGGTGCGGCATGTGGTGTGGTGAGAATGGCTTTGTCTGGCGCGGGATGGAACGAAGCGTCGACCGCACTGAGAACGCCGGAGGTTCCGATACTCAGTGCCGCGCGGCGCGGCCTTGACGCTCCCACGCCAAGAGCGCCGGAGTAATTGTCACCAGCGCCTGCGGCGACCACCACCGTTTGCGGCGTTCCCCAACGTTGACAGAGTGGCCGTAGCAACTGCCCGGCGGGGTCAAAGGACTTCAGGAGTTTGGGAAGGCGCACACGATCCCAGCCAATGGCGGCCAGCAGTGCATCATCCCAGGTCCCGCTGGCGCAATCGAGCATCATTGTTCCCGCCGCGTCCGAAATCTCCGTTGCGCGGTCTCCCGTCAGTCTGAGGCGCACAAAGTCCTTGGGCAGCATGAGCACATCGGCTTGGTCCAACACCTCTGGATGATGCTTGGCAAGCCATAGGAGCTTCGGTGCAGTCAGCCCTGGATCAGGATAGCCGACGGTGCGCCAGCCGATGTCGGGAACCCGGTCGAGCAGGTCCTCACATTCAGGGAGCGCCCGCTGGTCGTTCCAGAGTATGCAGGGTGTTATGGGCCGGTTGTCCCCGTCAAGCAGGACCTGACCCAGCATATGCCCTGCCAGGGACATTCCCCCCAGTCGCGCCATCAGGCCGGGTTGGGCGGCGGCGAGCTCGTCGAAGCACTCGACAGTCAGCTTCCACCATTGATCCGGGTCTTGCTGGCTCCAGCCTGGTTGGGGAATGTCCACAGGCGAGCGACGCGCGGCGGTCGAGAGGGGAGTTCCCTCTTCGTCCACGAGCGCGACCTTGATGCCCGATGTTCCGAGGTCAACGCCCGCGAAGATCACGCCGTGCCCTCGATCAGAGCCCGTGCCACGTGTTCATCGGTGACCAGATGGTCAACGCAGCCTCGCCTGAGAATGGCCAGGATGATGGGGATCTTATGAGGGCCTCCTGCTCCCAAAATCACATTCGGGAGTGCATTCAGGTCTTCCAATCGAATACCTAGCACGCGACTGTTGATCTCATGGTCAATCGGCGCACCTTCCGCGTCAAGAAAGTAGCCGATGATGTCGCCTACCGCGCCAGCCTTGACCAGTTCCTTGGCGGTGATGTCTTCGGGCAGACCATCGGCGACGATCAGCGAGTTCCCCATGTCTCCCGCAGCCAGGGCCAGCCCGTCGGCATTCAGTATATTGTCAATCGAACTTCGGAACTCCTGCTGCTCGCGCAGGATATTACGACTTTTCACGCTGGCGGCATAAACCGGAGCGGTGAAATAGCTGTGGGAAGCGTTGCACAGGTCCGCGAGTCGCGTTGTGATCTCGTAGCTATTTACGTCCGATCCCTTCGTCAACCCACCCATCACGCTGGTGATCTCCAGATCTGGTCGGTTTAAAGGCTCCATGAAGCGAGTCGCCATATTCAGTGTGTTGCCCCAGGACATGCCGAACAGATGCACGGTCTCCTGAGACAGCAAATGAGTTAGCATCTGGGCGAGCGCCGCACCGAGGATAGTCTGATGATTGAAATTCTTGCCGACCGTTGGTGCAACTGTCGCAGATGAAAGACCGAAGCGCTTGACCAGCTGTTGTTCCAATGCCACGCATGCACCGAGGGGAGAGTTGATCGACACCCGCACGATGCCGCGATCGCGCGCCTCAGACAGCGCCTTGTTAACCCGCAACCGGGTTAAACCGAAAGCCTCCGCCGCCTGTGCCTGGGTCAGTCCCTGGATCTCGCAGGCGAATGCAATGCGGACCAGCATCTGCTCTTCGGTGTCTAGGATTTCTGCCTTTGGGCGACGGGGCATTTCAAACCCTTACTTGACGGCCCCCATCGTCAGACCGCGAACCAGTTGTTTCGAGGCCAATAGAGCGAAGATCAAAACGGGTATCACGATCAGAGTCGAGGTTGCCATGATCTTTCCGTAGGGTAGGTTGTAGCCCTCCATGAAGCTCACAGCCATGGCCGGCGCCGTCTTGGCATCATTGCGTGTCAGAATCAGGCCGAACATCAGTTCATTCCAGGAAAATATGAATGAGAATATTGCCGAAACCGCAACACCTGGCATGGCCAGCGGCAGGCAGATCGAGCGCATGATGCGGAACTGCGAAGCTCCTTCGAGTCTGGCTGCCTCGTCGAGGTCGTAAGGAATTCCCCGGAATTGGTCGGTCACGATCCAGATCACGATGGGTAGATTGAAGGTAAGGTAGATCAGGATCAGCGTAATGTGCTTGTCCAGAATGCCGAGATTCCGTGCAATCAGGAAGAATGGAAGCGCCAGCACAATGGGTGAAACCATGCGATTGGTGATGAACCAAAACCACAGGTCCTTTTTGCCGCGAAACTCGAACCGTGCGAGCGCAAAGGCTGCAGGTATGCCAAGGACCAACGCCAAAGCCGTTGTGCAGATGCCAATGATCAGTGAGTTCATCAACGTACGTAGAACACCATCCTCGAAGAGTGCCTCGCGGTAGTTCCCGAGTGTGGGCTCAAAAATCCAGACCGGCGGAGATTCCAACGCGACGATCTGGGTCTTGAGCGAGGTGGTGACCATCCAATAGAATGGGAACACGCAGATCAGCAGGATCACGGACAACAGGAGGATCTGGCCCCAGAGCGGCTTCCGCGACCGTGCGGCCATCCTAAACCTCCTTGTAGAAGACGCGAATGTAGATCTGCGCCAATACGATGGTGATGATCAGTAGGATGATTGCCTGAGCCGAGGCCAGCCCTTGGTCAAAGCCCCGGAAACCAACCCGCTGGATCATCAATGATATGAACTCGGTGGAACTTCCCGGACCGCCACGTGTGAGTGTGAAGACCATATCAAAGAGTTTCAGGGTATCGGCGGTACGCAGGATCAGAACAGCGACGAGGCCTGGAATCAGGAAAGGAAGTTGCACGTAACGCAGGATGGCCCATTTGGACTTCGTCTCAAGTCGTGCGGCCTCCTCGGTCTCGGCTGGAACCATGGTTAGGCCCGCCAGCAGCACCAGCGCGACAAATGGCGTCCACTGCCAGACGTCCCAGAAAATGATCATGGCAAAGGCGTTGGTCGGATCCCCGATCCAGTTGATGTCAGCGCCGCCCAGAAGCTGGTTCACCACGCCGAACTTCTGGTTGAACATTACCTGTCCAAGTAGGCCGACGACCGCGTAGGTTGTCGCCATGGGAAGCACCAAGCCGAGTTGTGCGAGCGTCTTCATTAAGTTGAGACCTGGCTGGTGCAGGATCAACGCAATTCCCAGGCCAAGGGCAATTTGCAGTGGCAGGGCGCTGCCCAGCAAAAAGAAGGTCCGCCCCATCGCCTGCCAGAATACCTCATCTGTCAGAACGGTCCAGTAATTCTCGAGACCAATGAATTTGACCTTCTTCAATTTCGTCAGATTGAAAAAATGCAGCGACGTCCAGAACGCATATAACAACGGTGCGATGCCCACGACCGCGAGTCCAATCACGGCTGGGCCGATGAAGGCGAAGATGGTTCGTCGCGGGAGTTTTCCGCGCATTCCTTTTGGCCTCCGTCAAGTGCCGAGGGCGCGAGTCGACGCCCTCGGCCATTCTCTCCGACAGGCGTCTATTGCGCGAGTGGCTTGTCTCCCGAATAGTAACCGGCCTCTTCAAGCACAGCTTCCATACGGGTGCCGATTTCCTCGGCGCCCTCTTCGGTGGTTACCTCGCCCAACATGATCTTCGTGCCCCACTCCTGCACGATCTCGGTGATCTCGGGCCATTCGGCAAAGCGAGGACGGAATTCGGGCACACCGTCCTGCCAGCTTTCCACGAGTGCAGGCACGAATTTGAAGTCGTCCAGGCCTTCCTGCTGATAGACGGACTGACGGGCTGGCACCCCGCCACGTTCAAGGTATTCGCGAGCATTCGCCTTGGAGGTGGCCCACTGGATAAAGAGATAGGCCGCGGCCTGCTCCGCTTCATCTGCCTGGGATGCCACTGCCAGCGAGAAGCCGCCGAGCGCGGGTTTGCGGCCTGCAGGGCCAATCGGTTCGGGTGCTATCTCCACGCATTCCGCCACCGAAGACGTCTCAGGTGAGACGACGGTTGAGTAGAAGGCCGACCATTCCGTGATCATCGCCACGTCGCCCTGGGCGAAGGCATTGACCGTTTCGGCATGGTCATATGCCACGATGCCGTCGGGCATGTACTGCATCAGATCCTGACGGAACTTAAGTCCAGCCTGGCTTTCGGCGCTCAGGAGGTTCGAACGGAAGTCTTCGTTAAGGAACGATCCACCAAACGGCCAGAGCACCCGGGCAAAGCTGTCGGCGGACTGGGTTTCGTTGCGCTTGGATTGCAGCGCAAAGGCGTATTTGCCGTCCTTTGTAAGCGCAGGGCCATAGGTGTCCTTCAGTTCTTCCCACGTGGATGGCGGGCCTTCAAAGCCGGCCTCTCCCAACATGCAGCGGTTGTAGAACAGCAGGCCCGAGTAATTGTCGAAGGGCAGGCCATAGATCGTGTCGTTCCACCCGCCGAATGCGTTTAGGACAAGCGGGAAAAAGTCGTCGATGTCGAGGTCCGGGTCGACAGCGTCAGGAAACCTCGCCTGTACATCGGCAAGGGGCACGATCCATTCATTCTCCGCGAAGTTGCCTATCCATACCAGGTCGATCAACGCGATATCCAAATCACCTCCCGCCACAAAGTCCCGCACCTGCTCACCGAGCGCGTTCTCATAGGGATGCTTGATGATATTGATGTTTATGCCGGTCTCTTCCTCAAAGGCGGGCAGCATCGCTTCGATCGCCTCGTAACCTGGGCGTAGCAGGAAAACCACGTCGACGGTGGTGCCGGCGTAAGGGGCAGCGGCGCCCTTCAGGCTCCAGCCATGGCCGTCGGCAAGGGCGGTAGTGGCAAAGGTCGCGGCGATGGCCGTAGAGGCCATCATAGCTCTGATTTTCATGTCTTCCTCCATGTTTCCGTGTGTTGATAGTCCATTGCCTCCGATAACATAACAATGTATTGGTCCGCTTACAAATGTAAATTTGCCGGGAGATTTCCGGGAAGATACGAGGTAACCCTGCATTGGCAACGATCAGATTGGCGGGTATCAATAAGTTCTACGGCGGTCTGCAAGCGCTAACCGACGTCTCGCTGGATATCGAGCACGGGGCGTTTGTTGTCTTTGTTGGACCCTCGGGCTGCGGTAAGTCGACCCTTCTGCGCTCGATCGCCGGGCTGGAATCCGTCGACGACGGCAAAATCGAGATTGACGGTCGGGACGTGACGGGTCTTGATCCTTCGGATCGGGACCTTTCGATGGTCTTTCAATCCTATGCGCTTTACCCGCATATGACAGTGCGGGCGAATATGGAATTCGGCATGAAGGTCGGCGGAGTCGCCGCGGATGAGCGCACCCGGCGGGTTGTGCAGGCGGCCCGCACTCTTCAGCTTACGGAGTTGCTTGATCGGAAGCCGGGCCAGCTTTCGGGTGGACAGCGGCAACGCGTCGCCATCGGGCGATCGATCGTGAAGAATCCAAAGGTCTTCCTGTTCGACGAGCCACTTTCGAACCTTGATGCCAAACTGCGGGTGCAGATGCGCATTGAACTGGAGGCACTGCACCGGGAACTTGGGGCGACGATGATCTACGTTACCCATGACCAGGTTGAAGCCATGACCATGGCCGACCAAATCGTTGTGCTAAATGACGGCCAGGTGGAGCAGATGGGCTCGCCTATGGATCTCTATCATCGACCTGAAACTGAATTCGTTGCTGGGTTTATTGGATCACCGGCCATGAACATCCTGCCAGTGGACAGCGCTTTGGGTCAGGCAACCGGTGCTGCCAACGGTGCGAGTAGGGTCGGTATCCGTCCCGAGCACATTCTGCTTGGCGACGAAGGGCTACCGGTGACCCTGCGAAGCAAAGAGTTGCTGGGAGGGGAGAGCTACCTTTATACGCAAGACACCCAAGGTGCACAGATCGTCATCAAGACCGATGGTGATGACAGTCATAACCCGGGGGAAACTCTCCATCTTGTGTTGCCAGACGAGCGTGTCCATAGGTTCGACTCGGCTGGTCTTGCACTAAGATAGGTTCGATCCAGTGGAGTTGTGGCAGCAGCAATTGGCCAACGTAGTCGCCCCTGCGGTGGAACGTTCCGTGGCGGCCCAAGAGGTTGTGATCGGTGCGGGCACACTGGGTCTGACAGGCGAGGTTGCGGCACGGGTCACCCCCTTGCGTCGGGCGCTTGTCATGGCAGATTCCGCGGGCTTTGCAGCCGCAGGCCAACATGCGTTGGATGCGCTCTCCGAAGCGGGGTTCGAGACCGGATCCATAGTGATTCCCAGTGCGCCGCCGCCGGAGGCTGATGTGACCGAAGCTGAACCGTTTCGTGCGGCGCTTGCGGCCGACCCAGATACTTTCCCGGTCTCCGTAGGCTCAGGCGTCATCAATGATTTGGTCAAATGGGCTGCTTTTCAGAACGACCGGCGCTATCTGGCCGTTGCAACTGCGGCGTCCATGGACGGCTACACCAGTGCTGGTGCGCCGCTGGCGCAGGATGGCTTCAAGGTCACGATTCCCGCTCGTGCGCCCATCGCAATGGTGGCCGACCTGGACGTCATCGCGACCGCACCTGCGGAAATGAACGGTTGGGGATATGGCGACCTTGCTGGTAAGGTGTCTGCGGGTGCAGACTGGCTGCTGGCCGATGCCGTGGGTGTTGGACCTCTCGACGACGTCGCCTGGCACTTGGTGCAGGATCATTTGAAGGGTTGGCTCGCGGGACCGGAGGGCATAGCGGCCGGACGCACGGAATCAGTCGCGCGACTCTTCATCGGTCTCACCGCTGTAGGACTTGCGATGGAACTTCATGGCTCATCCCGTCCCGCGTCCGGGGCCGACCACCAAATTGCCCACTTGTGGGAGATGGAAGGGCTTGCCTTCAACGGTCGGAAGGTCAGCCACGGCGCAGCGGTGGGCGTCGGGTGTGTTGCGTCTCTGGCATTGTTCGATTGGCTTCTGAGACAGGATCTAACCAAGCTTGACACGGACCGGGTCGTCTCCCGGTCGCCCGATCTGGGTGCCCGACTGAATTCCCTACACTCAGTGATTCGGGACTCTCGGATCGCCGTCAAGGCCGAGGAAGAGTTGCATGCCAAGAGCATCGACTGCAGGACGCACCGTGATCGGCTTGAACGCTTGCGTGCCGCTTGGCCGGTGCTGAAATCACGGCTTATCGCCCAACTTCTGTGCGCGGAGGACATGGCGGCCATGTTGGCCCAAGCGGGTTGCCCCGCCTATGCTTACCAGATCGGGGTAACACCGGATCACCTGCTGCGAACGTTGCGCGCCGCCGCCTATATCCGCCGTCGATACACGATATTCGATCTTCTGCACGATGCTGGACTTACAGAGGCCGCTTTCTCGGCCGTCTTGCCAAAGCTCAGCCTCCCAGCCACGGAAGCCGCTGAATGACACTTAACGACAGAGCGCAGAGAGCGCTGGAGGAAATCGGCACGGTCCTGCGAGCCGCGCTGCCCAACCAAATTGAAGCGATGGCCTCGCCGATTCAAAACGCCCGTCGAATTGCGCTCTATGGCGTCGGGAGGGAGGGGCTGATGATAAAGTCGCTTGCCATGCGGCTCTATCACCTCGGGCTCGACGCATCTGTGGTTGGCGATATGACGACGCCGCCCATTGGTGCGGGTGACCTGCTGATCGTGAGCGCGGGCCCAGGGCAGTTTTCGACCGTTCAGGCGCTCATGGAAACATCCAGAACGGCTGGGGCGGCAACTCTCTGCGTCACAGCGGAACCTGATGGTCAGGCACCACAAGCCGCAGACCACGTAATCCATCTGCCAGCCCAAACCATGGCCAGCGACGGCGTTCCGTCCTCGATTTTGCCGATGGGATCCCTGTTTGAAGCGACGCAGTTCATATTTTTCGAGTTGTTGGTTTTGGAACTGCGCGACCGTATGGAACTGACGGCAGAGACGATGCGGACCAACCACACAAATCTGGAATAGCCTATGAACTGGCAAGACCGTTTTTCGATCGCGGGCAAAGGTGCCCTTGTAACCGGGGCCTCCTCGGGGATAGGGGCGGAGATCGCAAGAGTGTTCGTGCAGGCGGGTGCCCGCGTGATCGCGACAGGTCGTTCATCCGCTCGGCTGGAGGTCCTGAAGGCGGAAACCGGCTGCGAAACCATTCCCGCTGATCTCGCGACCACCGAAGGCTGCGAGGCGCTTGTGGAAGAGACGCTCGCCCGAATGCATGACATCGGCATTCTGGTAAATTCCGCGGGTGTCGCCTTGGTTGGGCCAGTGCTGGATTACAGTTCCGACGATTGGGACAGGACCATGGCCGTCAATCTGCGCGCACCTTTCCTGCTCGCCAAAGGCTTGGCCCCACCCATGATTGCCGCGAAGTCGGGAAAAATCGTCAACATCTCCTCTCAGACAGGTATCATTGCGCTCGCCGACCATGCGGCCTACGCATCGTCGAAAGGCGGGTTGAATGCCCTCACGAAGTCGCTTATGGTTGAGTTTGCGCCGCACAACATCCAGGTCAACGCCATTTGCCCCACCGTGGTGATGACCGAGATGGGGCGTAAGGTCTGGGGTCCTCCCGAGAAGTCAGGCCCCATGATCGCGGCCACGCCTTTGGGCCGCTTTGGCGAACCGGTGGAGATCGCGGATATGGCACTCTATCTTTCTTCCCCCGCCTCCGACTTGGTGAACGGGGCGGTCATTATGATCGAAGGCGGATATTCCAGCGTATGAGGGGCTTTGGTGTGCATAGCTCGATGTGGACAATGTCCTGGGACGCCGAAGGAGCCGCTCGAGCTCTTGCGGCCGCCAAAGGTAGCGATTTGGATTTCATCGAAATCGCGCTCCTTGATCCAGAATCGACTGACGCGAGCCTCGGGCGGCGGCTCTTGGCCGAGGCCGAGCTTTCGGCCGTCTGTTCGCTCGGCCTGCCGCAGGTGTTTTGGGCCTCACACAATCCGGAAGGTGCCGTGGATTTCCTGAAGCTCGCCATCGGGAAATGCTCAGATCTCGGTGCAACCGCATTGACCGGCGTGACTTATGGCGGGATTGGCGAGCGCTCCGGCCTGCCGCCGACCCGGGAAGAGTTGGACAATGTCGCCCGTGCTTTGGGTCAGGCCGCCAAGATTGCCCGGATCCACGGATTGGATTTTGGTATTGAACCGGTCAACCGATACGAAACCCATCTCATCAACACAGCTGCCCAAGGTGTGGAGATGATCGAGAGAGTGGGGGCCGGGAATATGTTCCTCCACCTCGACACCTATCACATGAACATTGAGGAAAAGGGCGTGGGCAATGGAATCCTCACCGCCCGCGAGCACCTTCGTTACATTCACCTGTCGGAAAGCGATCGGGGCACGCCGGGAATGGGCACCTGCAACTGGGACGAGGTCTTTGCGACACTCGCCGCCATTGGCTTTGACGGAGGGCTTGCCTTGGAGAGCTTTGTCAACATGCCACCCGAAATAGCCTATGGTCTGTCGATCTGGCGCCCCGTCGCGGAAAGCGCCGACGAGGTGATGGGGAAGGGTCTGCCGTTCCTTCGCGGTAAGGCCGCGCAATATGGCCTGATTTGATCTCCGGTGCTGCCCACTGACGACAGAAGCCGTGTTTTCCCGTGATGATATATTGCGTGACAGGGTGGGACTGAGGGGCAAAATCGGAGTCTCAGGAACTGGCCAGAATAGGTTCTGGCCAACGGCAGTTCCCCTGTCGGCGTCGGCGAATTTGAACTGCGCCTGATTATTTCGCCTGCGCAAATGAGGGTTGTCTCCGATGGCCATTCCTTGGGGTTCAGCCCTGGATTGTTGAACAAAGCACGTGGCTCCATAAATGCCGCGTCAGGCTCGAGTGTCGTTGTCGCCCACGACCATCGACGGATACGGCATCTCAAGTTTGCCGTAGGGAGACACTAGGGCCTGTGGACAATCATGATGCCGCCGCCACGCCCGCGATGAGGTGAATCCCCGCCGCGAAGCTCGTGGCAGTCTTGTCGTAGCGTGTCGCGATCGCCCGGAACTCCTTGATTCTGGCGAAGAAATTCTCCACCCGGTGCCGCCATCCGTATTTCTCCCGGTCGTGCTCCCGCGGCTCCGTCCGGTTCCGCCTCGACGGGATCACCGCCTCGGCGCCTCGCCCCTCCAGATCCTCCAGCAGCCAGTCCGCGCCGGACGCCCTGTCGCCGGCCAGGGTCCCGAACCGGAGGCCATCCAGAAGCTCCGGCACGCCCCTGAGGTCGTGCGCCTGGCCGGGAAGGACCGTGAACCGCACGGGATTGCCCAGCGTGTCCACGACCGCCACGACCTTGCTGGTCAGGCCACCCCGGGAACGCCCGGTTCCCTGTCTTCCGGCCCCCCTTTTGCGCCCGCCGCCTTCTGGTGCGCCTGGACGACCGTGCCGTCGACGAACACGTGCTCGAGGCCGGACCCGTCCGACAAAGCTTTGAAAACCCCGGAAAGCGTCCAGCGGCGGAACCGCCTGGAGACGCTGTTCCACTTTCCGAAGCGCTCCGGAAGGTCGCGCCACGGCGATCCCGTGCGGAACCGCACGGGCACCGCCTCGACGAAGAGGCGGTTGTCCGCCGCGGTCACTCCCGGGTCGGTCTTCCTGCCGGGAAGGATGTTCTCGATCCGCGCCCACATGGCGTCGGTCAGCACCGTTCTGTCTGCGTTCATCGTTCTGCTCGCCCATGTTGCCTGTGCCGCCTTTCCGGCGTGCGTTGCGGGAGAATGCCGTCGGCTAGCCAGATTGTCAACAGGCCCTAGTATCACGACCTTATTGTTGTGATGGGTAGAGGGACTTCAGTTTCACGCGGGCGTCCCCGGTCCTGAACCGCCAGTCGACCGGCTTCGCCGACGGGTTGCGGTGCCGTTGCCAGGCGCCGGCCTCCCGCACCATCGCCTCCCGGTCCGGGATGCGCCTGGCGGGGCACTGCCGGGAGAGGACGTCTGTCCCGGTCTCCGCCATGTTAAGCCAGCTGCCGTGCCTCGGCGTGTGGTGGACCTCGAAGCGGTCCGCGGGCCGCGACGCCTCCGCCGGCCCGAAGGCCTGGTGGAGGGTCGACAGCCTGTGGGTGTCGGGCTGTCCATCACGGGGACGGTTTTCCTGTCCGGAAAGTGGACGTCGGCGATGTCGGCGGGCAGCCTTGCGAAGTCCCGCCTCCTGCGGCGGTCGGTGACCTTCACGTGGCGCCACGCCTCCAGCGGGGGGGTGGACCATGAACAGGTCCGCGGTGCCGTTGCGCCCGTGCCCGGAGCCGTATGCGGCCGGCTGCCCGGGCCGCGGCGGCAATGGCGTCCGCGTCTCCCCCGTCCGCCGCTCCGGGGTCCCGTCCATGACGGCCAGGACCGTGCCGTCGTCGTACTCCCGGCTGCAGGTCTCGGGACGTCCTCCATGGCGCAGACGAATTCGGCGTTTTCCTTCGGCGGGATGCACCAGCATTCGCTCCGCCAGGGCTTGATGTCGTTTTTTTCAGATGCCATGGGACGGGCCGCCGTTTGCCTTCGCGGGTGATTCGGTGCAGGGTGTTGACAGGAAGACAGCATGTTGTGGCGGGGGGCCGCGAGACGGCAACCCCCGCCGAGTGAAAGGAGAGAAAGATGACTGATTCGAAAACCCCTTTCGAGGGGAACGTTACCACGGTCTACGCGGCTCTGGAAGTGAGCGGCAGGAGCTGGATCCTCGCGGTGGGCGATCCGTCCGACACGTCGAGGGCCGGCATCCACAGGCTGGCGCCGCAGGACGTTGATGGGCTCCTGGGCAGGCTCGGGCGGGCGCGGGAGCGGGCGGCGACCGGCGGCGATGTCCGGGTGATGCTTGTGTACGAGGCCGGTTACGAGGGCTTCTGGCTGGCCCGGCGGCTGGAGGGGGAGGATGTCGAGGTGGTTGTCTGCGACCCCGCGAGCCTCGAGGTGGTGCGGAGGAAAAAGAAGGTGAAGACGGACCGGATCGACGCCCGCCGGATGGTCCGGGCGCTCAGGGCGTGGGACGGCGGCGACCGGGACGCGATGTCGCGGGTGCGTGTGCCAACGGTCGCGGAGGAGGACAGGAAGCGGCTGCTGCGCCGGCGGGAGCGTCTGGTGCAGGAGCGCCGCCGCCTCTCGAACTCCGTCGACGGGCTCCTGAGGCTGCACGGGGTGTTGGCCGGGGATCCGGCGCGGCCGGGGTTCCGTGAGCGGCTCGGCGGGATGGAGACCGGCTACGGGGAGCCGCTGCCGCCGGAGCTGCTGGCCGAGATCAAGGGCATCCTCGACCGGCTGGAGCTGGTGCGCGCGGAACTCAAGGCTGTCGAGGCGAGGAAGATGGAGATGCTGGAGGCGTCGGCCCGGGCCCTCGACGGCCTCCGCGCGGACGCCGCCGGGAAGGAGGCCGCTCCGCCCGTTGACAGACCGCGGGCGGCGCCGGCGGACGCCCACCACGCGGCGACGCTGGTCCGGCTGCGCGGGATCGGCCCGAACGACGCGCTGATGCTGGGCGGCGAGCTCTTCTACCGGGAGCTGCGCAACCGGCGGCAGCTGGCCAGCCTCGCGGGCCTGGCGCCGGTGCCCTTCGCGAGCGGGGGCGTCGACAACGACCAGGGGATCAGCAAGGCGGGCGGCGCGATGCTGCGAAAGCACCTGGTGCAGATGGCCTGGCGCTGGCTGCGCCACCAGCCCGACAGCGCCCTCTCGGCGTGGTTCCGGGATTACGTGAGCGCCCGCGACGGACGTTCGCGCAGGCGGGGGATCGTGGCGCTGGCCCGTAAGCTTCTGGTGGCGCTGTGGAGGTTCGCCACCACCGGCCTGGTGCCGGAGGGCGCCGTCCTGTCGCAGGCCTGAGAGCGGGAGGGCAACGGAACAACGGAACAACGGAACACCCGGGCGGCCCGACGGGGCCTCCGGGGAACCCGGGCAGGGCGTGTGACCGTGCAGGGGCCTCTTATGAGACCTTACAGGTCAAGTGCCCTTTTTCAAAACCTCACATCGGCGTCCCTCCCTCCGTCGGGGGGCGGCTTCCGTGCCACCGGGGAAGTCCAGACAGAACGTCGCGGTTCCATGACGCGCTCAACGACGCGTCCAGCCTCTTATCCGGTTCGGTTGGCCGGTGCCGGCCCCGTGACCATTATGCCCGATTCGGGCGGTGCGACGTTCCGGGGGGGGCGGGACCCATCTGAAATGAACGGTGCCGCTTCCTGCGGCGAACCAGGCCCCTGCACGGTCACACGCCCTGCCCGGGTTCCCCGGAGGCCCCGTCGGGCCGCCCGGGTGTTCCGTTGTTCCGTTGTTCCGTTGCCCTCCCGCTCTCAGGCCTGCGACAGGACGGCGCCCTCCGGCACCAGGCCGGTGGTGGCGAACCTCCACAGCGCCACCAGAAGCTTACGGGCCAGCGCCACGATCCCCCGCCTGCGCGAACGTCCGTCGCGGGCGCTCACGTAATCCCGGAACCACGCCGAGAGGGCGCTGTCGGGCTGGTGGCGCAGCCAGCGCCAGGCCATCTGCACCAGGTGCTTTCGCAGCATCGCGCCGCCCGCCTTGCTGATCCCCTGGTCGTTGTCGACGCCCCCGCTCGCGAAGGGCACCGGCGCCAGGCCCGCGAGGCTGGCCAGCTGCCGCCGGTTGCGCAGCTCCCGGTAGAAGAGCTCGCCGCCCAGCATCAGCGCGTCGTTCGGGCCGATCCCGCGCAGCCGGACCAGCGTCGCCGCGTGGTGGGCGTCCGCCGGCGCCGCCCGCGGTCTGTCAACGGGCGGAGCGGCCTCCTTCCCGGCGGCGTCCGCGCGGAGGCCGTCGAGGGCCCGGGCCGACGCCTCCAGCATCTCCATCTTCCTCGCCTCGACAGCCTTGAGTTCCGCGCGCACCAGCTCCAGCCGGTCGAGGATGCCCTTGATCTCGGCCAGCAGCTCCGGCGGCAGCGGCTCCCCGTAGCCGGTCTCCATCCCGCCGAGCCGCTCACGGAACCCCGGCCGCGCCGGATCCCCGGCCAACACCCCGTGCAGCCTCAGGAGCCCGTCGACGGAGTTCGAGAGGCGGCGGCGCTCCTGCACCAGACGCTCCCGCCGGCGCAGCAGCCGCTTCCTGTCCTCCTCCGCGACCGTTGGCACACGCACCCGCGACATCGCGTCCCGGTCGCCGCCGTCCCACGCCCTGAGCGCCCGGACCATCCGGCGGGCGTCGATCCGGTCCGTCTTCACCTTCTTTTTCCTCCGCACCACCTCGAGGCTCGCGGGGTCGCAGACAACCACCTCGACATCCTCCCCCTCCAGCCGCCGGGCCAGCCAGAAGCCCTCGTAACCGGCCTCGTACACAAGCATCACCCGGACATCGCCGCCGGTCGCCGCCCGCTCCCGCGCCCGCCCGAGCCTGCCCAGGAGCCCATCAACGTCCTGCGGCGCCAGCCTGTGGATGCCGGCCCTCGACGTGTCGGACGGATCGCCCACCGCGAGGATCCAGCTCCTGCCGCTCACTTCCAGAGCCGCGTAGACCGTGGTAACGTTCCCCTCGAAAGGGGTTTTCGAATCAGTCATCTTTCTCTCCTTTCACTCGGCGGGGGTTGCCGTCTCGCGGCCCCCCGCCACAACATGCTGTCTTCCTGTCAACACCCTGCACCGAATCACCCGCGAAGGCAAACGGCGGCCCGTCCCATGGCATCTGGTTCGCCGCAGGAAGCGGCACCGTTCATTTCAGATGGGTCCCGCCCCCCCCGGAACGTCGCACCGCCCGAATCGGGCATAATGGTCACGGGGCCGGCACCGGCCAACCGAACCGGATAAGAGGCTGGACGCGTCGTTGAGCGCGTCATGGAACCGCGACGTTCTGTCTGGACTTCCCCGGTGGCACGGAAGCCGCCCCCCGACGGAGGGAGGGACGCCGATGTGAGGTTTTGAAAAAGGGCACTTGACCTGTAAGGTCTCATAAGAGCCCCTGCCGGACCGTCCCCTCCGGGATGCTGTCGACGGCCTCCAGCCCGCCGAGCCTGTCGCCGGGCAGCCGCAGCGTCCGGCGCGCGTGCCCCTCGGGGGGGCTCGGAGCAGGCCAGCATCGCCTGGCCCCCGCCGTCCAGCACGGGCTTCCTGCTGCTGGCCTGCCCCTTCCTCTCCAGAGCCGCCTCCAGGCCTTCCAGCACGAACCGCCTGCGGGCCCGCCCGCCCGTCGAGGCCCCGGCCCCGGGGACGTCCGCCATGTCGGCGTCATCGCGTCCGCCGCCGTCGCGGCCGGTGTCCGCCAGAAGGAGGATGCGCCCCCGCCGGCGCCGCGTCACCGACCCCTTTCCGCCGTCGACGGTCCCCTGCGGGAGCGCCCGCCCGCCACCGTCCAGCCTTGCGTGATATATTCTCTTTCCACCTGTGCCCGTTGAATGCCGCCTCCCGGTGCCCCCCGGAACCGCCAGCGGACATCCGCCCGATAGGGCAGGCGCCCCGGCGTCACTTCAACACGGGCGGGATACTAGGAGTGCGCTATCGCCGCAAAACCGAGGAATTTGCATCCAAGCGACGGATGAAGGCCTTCTTCGCCGCATGTACGAGGCGAATGGTATCCAGCCGGTCGAAGAACCCTGAAAGCTCGCCCCTCTCTTTCGCCAATGCGTGCAGGTCGAGCACCAGTTCCAGCGCCTGGTCGTAACTCCTTCCGCTACGGGCGGCGATTTCCGTTTCGACCTCGGCCCATGCTCCGTCACCTTTCTTCCGCAACCGGTCCAGGCGCTTTTTGCGCAGCTTTTCCAGCTCCTGTTGTCGCCGACGCTGCTCTTCGGCTCTTGCCCGTTCCCTTGCGGCCAGACGTTCTTCACGGATCGCCTCCGCGCGCGTCCGCAGTTCCCGCAATGTCCGGAACCTCGTGTTTCCTCCCGCGATGTCCTTCGTCTCCGAAGGCCGCACACTTGCCTTAAGATCCGTAAGCGCGAGGGGGTCGCCATTGAAGAACCGATGTAGAAGCCCGGTCTTTTCTTCATTCGGCATTGTCCTGAGTGCCGCGAGGGCGGTTTCCGAGGGGACTTCGCCGCAGTCCGGACCCGGGATCGCTTCCGCTGCCGCACGAACAAGATCAGGATTGATTCCGAAGAAGCTGCCGAACGCCTCCAAGCCTTCTGTCAGCGGGCCGATGCCCGACAGCGGTTCCCGGACAGCATCCTCAAGCATGTCCCTGTCCGCAGTCGCCAGCCAGAGAAGATAAGCCAGCCGCAAGTCGCCGGAGAGCAGTTCGGACCGAAGCGGAGCCAAGACGTCAAGCCAGCCGGGACCGCCCTCCCAATCGCCATAATCAACTCCATCATCGTAGACGTAAATGTCCAGAAGACAGTCCTCCCCCATGTCGATAAACTCTGCAAACTCGCAGCAGCCGATGATGCGCTCGACGGTCGTCCGCTTGGCGAACCGGGCAGGAAGCCGGATCATAAGCCGCCGAGTCCCTCCAGCCGCCAGGTAAAGATGCATGTCGAACCAACTCGTCAGGAGCTCTTTCGCATTGCCTTTGAAGTCTCCGTAATTGTAGTGGACAGCGAAGCCAGTCGAAGTGATCTCCGCCCTTGACGACAGGCTTCGGAGCGCATTCCTGTCGGCCTCGCTGAGCAGGCGATCCATGGCCCGGAACTCATAGTACTGGTAGTAGCTCATGCTGTTCGCTCCCCGCTGTGACGACTGAAGCGCGGTATCTGCGATTCCCGGAGTCAGGACAAGACCCCGGCGAAGGGCTACGGCATCACCGCGTGGAGTTCCTGCAGCTTTCTGCCGACGTTCCGCGCCGGAAACCGCTGAATTCGCATCGGGCCGTAACTTCGCCCAGCTCTCCTCGCTTGGCTGGATTTGGCCGATAGTCTGTGTTCAGGACCGGGCGGCTGGAATCGCAGTCGAGCGGTGTTGCCTTCTCTGCGGGGTGGATATTCCATTCGACACTCTGGCGGTAGTGCGCCAGACGGATGTTGAGGCGCTTTGACTCCCATCGGACCAAAGCGATTGCCGAGGCATTGATGACAGGTTTGACCGGCGGCGTATCCACCAAGGTCGAATTCGAGGAGCCTAACGTCTGTCTAACCCGGTGCATCCGCATTGCCAACCTCACCATGTATTCCGTCAACTCCGTCACTGTCATCAATGTTGGCTGGGTTGGACCACGACACCCCGAATGACTTTCCATCGTGCTTTGTTCCCCTATTGAACAATCGCGCAAGCCTATTTTACTGTAGATGGAGCTAACACAGGAACAGAGTTCTCTGCGCCTTCGACTTCGTGCACGCTGGGTAACTCAGCCGGTCAACGGTCTCGCTCCCGATCAGTGCGTGGGAAATCGGCCAGGTCAGGCTATTCGCCAAGCCTTTGCGCGCCGCTGCGTCCGGGATCATCGCGGTCACGGGGGTGGAATTGATCAGCGCGGTCGCCATCTTGACCGGTTCGTCGTTGGGACTCGGCGCACAGAGGAACCCCATCCAAAATAGGTATCGCTCTTCGTCCTTTGCCCTGTAGAGGATGGTCTTGGAGCATCCATGCAATGGCCGTTGTATCGTCAGGTCGAACACTCTTCCGTACGCTGCTTGGGTCGGTAGCGGCCACCTGTTGCGATTAAGTACTCCTGCGTTCGCAAGGCGAGGTATTGACGGAGGTTGTTGGGGGACGGTTCGGTGGTGGGAGCGTCGTGGGTTTCCAGGAGTGTTGGTGGTTCAGTATCAGGTAGCGTCTGACAGCGGGAGTCCTCTTCTCCATGGGCAAGCCGCTCCAAACTCTGTGGATGGCCAAACGGATGGGGATTATATTACTTAACTGAACATGCAACAAATTATGGCAAAATGACGGTTTTGAACAACAACATGTTGTATTCAATTTGGTTAAGTATATGATCCCCAAACGGATTCCGTCACGCGACGGGAGGCAACGTGGCATCGTGCAAGCTGGTATTCAGAAGATAAGGCCGAGATATTCCGGAGTGTCGAAGCTGCCTGAAGCCGCACGTGGGGTGAGTGTAACCCAATCTGGTTGATGTTTGTGAATTCCTCCACCGCGCATCGCTATCCACGCTCCATTCCCCGTTGCGTGAAAGCGCACCGTCGGTTGGTTACCCGGTCATTCCCTGACATGCGGCGGCGTCAGATCGGCAGATCCGAATCACAGTCATCACCCAGATTGGACTACGCCCACGTGGGGTTGAAGCACTGCGTAGGTGGTGCTAAATTGACGAAATGGCGGACGCCATATTCGATACCCTGGCAAGGGCTTTGACTCCGATCAGGCCGAGGCGATCACCGAGGCCGTGCGGACTGGTGTGACTGGTGGCGTCGCGACCAAGGCCGATCTGGTGGTTCTCCACAGCGAGATCGTAGAGTTGCGCGGGGAGATGAATGCGCGGTTTGCCCGGATCGAAACCGATCTTTTATGGATTAAGAGAGTCGGCGGCGTGATCGTCGCGCTTCTCGCCGTACCAATATTGCGCGACCTTTTGTCAGTGCTGAACTGATTCAGCCTTACTCCCGCCATCCCATAACAACCGATGCGATGGGCAATCAGGCAACTAGTGGTTCATGCAAAACAAAAGAGTCCATATTTCATGCCGGACTTTCAGCCGCCGCCATCTCCTGGAGCCTGCGGTGCCCGCGCTTCCACGACGCCAACAGATCCTCCGGATTCCGGCTCCAGCGGAACGGGCGGGCGTCGCTGGCGTTGTGGCGCCCGGTGTAGCCCTCCATTGCCGCGACGCAGTCGTCGAGCGAGTCGAAGACGGCGTCCTTCAGCCGCTGCCTCGTCAGCTCCGGGAAGAAGCCCTCGACCGCGTCCGTCCACGACGCCGGGGCCGGGGTGAAATGGAAGGCCCGGTCGGGACGGTCCCTCAGCCATTCGTGGACCTCGGCGGATCTGTGCGAGGACACGTTGTCCAGGATGACGTGCACCGGGGTGCCCGGCCCGGTCCCTTCGGCGACATGGGCGGGGAAGGCGGTGAACTCCGCCGACCGGCGCCGCTCCACCGTCTGCCCGACCACCCTGCCTGTCGCGACGGCGGGGGCCGCCAGCAGGCAGGTCGTGCCGTTGCGCCTGCAGCCGCGCGTCCCGGTCTCCGCATGCCCCGGCCTCATCGGGAGGGGCCTCTGGGTCCGCCCAGGCGCCTGGATCCGCGTCTTTCCGTCGACCGACAGCACGACGGCGTGGTCCGGCGGGTCGACATACAGGCCCACGACGTCGCGGACCTTGATCCCGGATCTCGGGTCGCGCGGGACCCTGGACGTCCTGACCTGATGAGGCCTGAGCCCGTTGCGCTTCAGGATGCTGGCACGTCCGGGGCGGTCAGCTCCAGCCTCCTCGCCAGCGCCTGCAGTGTCCAGTGCCGGGCGCGCGGCGGCGGCGGCGGGACCGCGGGGCCGGTCACGGCCCTCACCGTTCCTTCCGGGGCCGGCTCCAGTCCCGGAGGGCGGGTCGCGTCCCGCAGCGGCCCGTCCACGCCCTGCCCGGGGAAGCGGTCCCACCAGCGCTCCACGGCCGGCCGGCACTTTCCGGTCCGCCGCATGGCCTCCGCCGCGCCGCCCCCCGACCCGAGGCCGGGGATGGTCCGGGTTCGCCAGAAGTGCTTCCGGATGCTCCGCGGGTCCTTCGCGATCCGTCCGGGGCGTTCGCGGTCGCCGTCCGAAAGCCTGGTTTACTGTCCCTTCGGTTTCCTGCCCATTGCCCTGCCCGTTTCTTTATGGCTGTTCCAGAGCCGCCTGACGGCGACTGGAAGGCAGTGGCAGGCTTCACGGACAAATGCAGGCATCTGTCTTCAGTCAACCACTAGGCATCGCGCACCTCTCCTACATCGCCTCGGCGCTGACGGCGAGCACTTAGGGTGTGTCCCGGCCAGAGTGATGATTATGATTCAAATCTTCCGGCCCCGTTCCAGTCTGAAGTGCAACACGAAGGGTGTTGGCGGCCTGAGTTCTCCGGCGGACGATGCCGCTTTATCGCTGAGCGTCAGTGCTCGAAAGTGGGGAGCTTCACCGTGGCGCCCTTTGGCAATCTTCTTGGGCGTTGAAACAAGCCGGTTTCGTTGGATTAATTCGCGTTTTCGGGATTCATCCGGAAGGCCCGCAGGAGATTCCGGAGGCGACTCACTCTCTTGCAATTTCCATATTATGTCAATGTTCTGTGTCAAATGTACGTCTTGGAAGTTTCGTGCAATCGCCTATCCCTGAACAAGCCTTCGGCAGCGGTCCGAAGTTAACCGCAACCTAGCGGATCTGGGCGCCTCACATCGAAAAGGCGTGTTGGGAGTGCGGGTCGAATGCGTCGGTTGGTTCGGTTTCTTGCAGACTCCCGGCAATTCAAGCCGCTGGTCGCTCACACAACCGCAAGGATTGGTGAGGCTCGCAATTCGCCTTCGAGCCAATTTCAGTAGACGCTGCGCTCACACCGAAGCCAGCCAGGAATCCTTGAAGAGGTTCATCGTTGAATGCAAGCATGACCAACTTACGCTGTTCCGGGCTGCCGCTTTGCCGCCAGTCGGGAAAATGCTCGTGCCTCGTCGGGAGCGGTTCCAAGTTGCTTGGCTGCGGTGAGGAGCGTGGGATCAAGACCCGGCCATTTGGCCATTGCGAGGTCAGGAAGGAATTCACCGGTCTCCCGGGCGATTCCGCACAAGTCCTTTACGGCTTGCTGCGCTTCACCTCGCGGCATATCCGCAGCAAGCATGAACGAAAGAGCCTCCGCGTAAATCAAGCCCGAATTTCCGTCGATGCCACGCTGCATTGCACTCGGGTGGGGAGTGAGTCCAGATATGAGTTCCCCGGCGGCGGACAGACCTCTTGCGAGACCGATGCAAAGCTGCGGCAGCATGAGCCATTCGACCATCCATGCCGCACCGTCGCGCTGCTGTCGGTGCAGTCCAGCTGCCTGGAATCCGGCATTGAGCGCCGCAATGTGTCTGGCCAGCGCCGCCAGGAGTGACGGAAGGACCGGGTTCGATTTCTGTGGCATAGTCGATGACCCGCCAACCTGCGCCAACGTAATCTCGTCAATTCCAGACTGTGTCAGGTGGATCAGGTCCTCGCCCATTTTGCCCAAGGTCATTGCAGCGCCTGTGATCCACGAGGCAAGTGTCCCGAGGCGATCACGCTCGCTGTGCCAGGATCCGCAGGGGTCGCCTAAATTGAGGGCCCCGGCAAGCCGCGTCCGCACTGCCGGACCTTTGTCGCCCATAGCGGAAAGAGTTCCGGCCGCTCCCGACAGTGAGACGCAGAGCAAATCGTCACGTATTCGGTCAAGCCGCTCCAGATGCCTTAGAAGCGGCCGTCCCCAGCCAGCCACGACGGCTCCAAAAGTTGTGACCGTCGCGGTCTGCCCGTAGGTCCGGGCAGCCATGGGCAGTTCGGCATGGTCCACCGCGAGCCGCCCCAATTCCCGCAACAGGGAATCGATCAATCTCTCGTAAATTGCGAGTACCTGTCGCAATCTCAAGACCAGCCCGGTTTCCATTATGTCCTGACTGGTGGCTCCCCAGTGTATGTAACAGGCATGCTGGGGAGCTCCCATCCCTTTACGGAACGCTTTCACGAGCGCGGGCACCGGCACTGCGCTTTGCCCGGTCCCTTCGGCCAGCTCTGCTGGATCAATCATGACTTCCCGGCAGGCGCGATGAATTGCCCGGGCGGACGCTTCTGGGATCAGACCTTCTGCCGCCTGCGCTACCGCAAGCTCTCCCTCGACCAGAAGCATGGCACGAATCTCTGCGCCGTCCGTGAAGAGTGAAGCCAACTCGGAATTCGTAAACAGGTCGCGATAGATTCCGCTATCAAATGGCGAAGCCGTCATTCACGCTGCCCTAAGGCCCAATATGTCGCGCGCTTCGGTCGGCGTCGCCACTGGGCGGTCATATTTGGCGCATAGTTCCGCAGTTCGCCGTACAAGCGCCGCATTCGAAGGTGCCAGCGTTCCTCGGTCGAGCCTGACGTTGTCTTCAAGTCCGGTGCGGGTATGGCCACCCTGCTTGATACACCACTCGTTCACTAGGATCTGTCCTGCGCCGATACCCGCCGCACACCAAGTGGCGTCTGGAGCAAGTCGATTTAGCGTTTCGATGTAGAACTCGAATATTGGCCTGTCGACCGGCATTGCGTTTTTGACGCCCATGACGAACTGAACGTAAAGCGGGCTCTTGAGCCTTCCCTCGTTTGCCATGCGCACCGCCTGCACAATGTGACTGAGATCAAACGCCTCGATTTCCGGTTTTATTCCAAATTCCAGCATTCTATTCGCAAGCCAATCAACCAAATCCGGTGGATTCTCGTAGACCCGGCTTGGAAAGTTGTTCGACCCGACAGTGAGCGACGCCATATCCGGACCCAGCGGAAGCATTCCACCCCGCTCCTGTCCAGCCCCGGAGCGTCCACCGGTTGAGAATTGGACGATCATTCCAGGACAGTTCCTCTCGATTCCTTCCTTCAGAAGCGCAAATCGGTCGGGATCCGAACTGGGGCTACCGTCGTCGTTTCGAACATGCGCGTGGCAGATCGCGGCACCGGCCTCGAAGGCTGCCTGGGTGGATTCGATCTGCTCCGTTACAGTGATCGGAACCGCTGGATTGTCCGACTTTTGCGGAACAGACCCAGTGATCGCGACACAGATAATGCAAGGGTTGGACATGGAACCTCCTAATCTAGTACACGGCCAATGTTACGGCCGAAATGAACAATTCCCCGGAACGCGCGTCCGGCCGACCGGTCAGGCCAGAGACACTTTCGCGACGGCCACGGCCGGGAGCCCCGATCGAAAGGACATCCGTATCCACCAGATACAGGGCACACCTGAAGTTCGGCGGCGCGTAACGCGCCCGTATCGCGTTGCGGGATGTCGCCCTCCCCAAGCCCCGAGGCAGCGAGCAGGCGGCCGAACGACGGGACCTTGCCGAGGCGGTTCCATTCGTCAAGGCCGACAGGGACCGCCTAGGGCTGTCCGTGCCGGGTGATGACGGCCGTGTCGCCGTTCGTGGCTCCCCTGACCAGGGACGACAGCGTGGCTTCTGCTTCACGCAGCTGGTACCGTTCGCATGACTCTCTCCCTAACCGATGTCGCCACAATGGCCTGAAGCACCGGGCCCGGCAATCGGCGCAGACATCGGGGAACCCGGAATAGGGCGGCTCCATCCGGTCATGGATGGGCCAATACCTTCAGACACCGTCGGACGTGTTCACGCACCGATGCACGTTAGCTCAAACATAGGTTCTGACGCAAGAAGGCAAAGAAGGCAGGATGGTTGGATCAATGGCGCAACGCCCTGGAGTCACTTACCCGCCGGCCAACATATTCACTGCTTCCGATAGATTTGAATGGACCACGAGCGAGGCTAGATCAAAACGTGTTCGAGAACGTCCGGTTCATCCACTATTTCTGACGGGCCGCCGGATCCACAACAGGCCCGGAGGGGCGTGGAACACCACCCGGACAGAGCCATGGTCGAGCACAAGGCTGGACTGCCAGATGGCCACCATCTCCAGCCGCCTCAGGTTCGCCCGGGCATCTTCCGTTCCCAAGGCAACCGTCAGCAGGAGGGCCGGCGCAAGGGTGCGGAGACGCGGGATCATGTCATGGGGTTTGGTCACGTCCCTCAGAAACCCAGGACCATACTGTTATCACCGTCATCGTCCGCACATCCTGTTCCTGATGGGATTCGGTTCCTTTCCCAATCAGGCCCCATTCCAGTCCGAAGTGCAACACCAGTGGCGGTGTTGGGCGGTTTTCCTGCCGCATGATGTTGCGGATCGGCCAGGAAGCGGCGACAGTCCCCTTGTTGAGAAGAGAGGAGACTGCCATGCCCGAGGGCTTCCGCCACCTGACCCATGGGGAAAGATGCCAGATCGGCGCACTGAAGGAAAGCGGGCTCTCCTACGGGGACATCGCGGCCCGTCTGGGCCGTGACCGTTCGTCGGTCTGGCGGGAGCTGCGCCGGAACGGCGGTGATTCGGGCTACAGCCCCGGCGAGGCGCAGGGGATGGCGGAGGCCCGCCGCAGCGCCGCCTCCTCGGTTCCGAGGAAGATGACTGCGGAGCGCTGGGCGCATGTGGAGGGGTGCCTGGCGGAGGGCTGGAGCCCGGAGCAGGTCGCGGGACGGCTGCGGCTGGAGGGTGGCTGGGCGGTGGGCCGCCAGTGGATATACGAGCGCCTGAAGGCCGACCGGAAGGCGGGCGGGGAGCTGTTCCTGCTGCTGCGCCGCCGCGGGAAGAAGCCCAACTGGCGTGGCGGGCGGCACTCGGGCCGTGGCCACATCCCGGGCCGGGTGGACATCTCGGAGAGGCCGGAGGAGGTGGAGAGGAAGGAGCGTGTCGGTGACTGGGAGGCGGACACGATCATCGGGAAGGGCCACAGCGGGGCGGTGGTCTCGCTTGTGGACCGTGCGTCGAAATACACGTATTTACAGAGGGTTGACCGGCGGACCTCGGCGGAGGTCTCCGCGGCGATGCTGGCGATGCTCCGGTCGTCCGCCGCGCCTGTCCACACGATCACGGCGGACAACGGAAAGGAGTTCGCGGGCCACGCCGGCGTGGCGGAGGCGCTGAAGGCCTCCTTCTACTTCGCGACCCCCTACCACTCCTGGGAGAGGGGCCTGAACGAGCACACCAACGGGCTGGTGCGGCAGTACCTGCCGAAGGGGACGGACCTCCGGGCGGTCGGCGACGATGAGGTGAAGGGGGTGCAGGACCGCCTGAACGCGCGTCCGCGCAGGGTGCTCGGCTACCGGACCCCCGCCGAGGTGTTCCGCCGGGCCCGCCCTCCCTGACACCGCCGGCCCGCCTCCCGACAGCGCGGATGGCCGCGCCGGGAGGGGGTGGAACGGATCAAGCCGTCGCGTCCGTCCGGGCTCCGGTCGGGCTGCGCCCTCCCTGCGCCCGGACGGACGCGACCTGCCCCGGCGGCGGCCTTGCGCTGCCCTGAAAGCCCGGATATTCTCCTTCCGGACGGGACTGCAGCCGTTCCGGGGCCGGATCCGCCGTTCCCGGAGAGCCGCAAACCCCGCCTTCCGGCCATCTGCGCAGCTCGGGCTCCGCCCTCCCTGCGCAGATGGCCGGTGTTGCACTTCGGAATGGAAGTGGGGCAGGAAGAACCGGAATGAGGGGATCGGGGAATGGACGGCACCGTCATCCGTAATGCTGATGGCGCCCTTATGTACGAGATGGTCAGGGAAATCCTCCGCATCCATCCTTTTCGGCAGCATCCATTCGATTGGTGCGGTTTCCCGACAGTATTCCTGGATGCGGTTCAGGATAGCCACGTCGGAAAGATCCGTCTCACCTTCCTTCGCTCTACGGACAGGAATGCCCAGCATCACCGCCGCGGTCAGGGATCGGGATCTGCGCGTCTGTGGACTCTACTGTTTTCGGTAATACGTCTGTCGTCTATGCCATGTCTCATTCCCGACATCCGCCCAGTCAATGCGGTCCATGGCACCATGCACCCGCAAGGCTTCCTCCGCCAGAGCCACGCCCGCGTGGTGCACATGCCGGCCAGTTCATGCAGCCGTGGGATATGGCGGTAGGCGTCGAGACCGAAATGCTGGCCCAGTCTCACCATGAAATCCTTCGATTCCGTGGCCTCCGGTCTTTCGATTTCATGAATGGTGGAATCCCGCGTAAGATCCATCTCACCGGCTCTTGTGCCCGTGTCGGACAGGCCTGCCAGCCCCATCGTCAGGGGCAGGCCGGTGTCGCCGTCATGGATTTCCTGCAGGAACGCGGCTTCCGGTGTCGTCTCGTCCCCGGCGAACCGTTGCGCCTCGTCCCCGGCGACGATGACCCGCGGCGGTTATCCCGTCCGGAAGCCACTGGCGCATCCAGATGTCCGTCGGCACCCGCCCCACACCGAACAGCGGGCGGAGGTTCCGCGCCATCACGGGATCCCCGCCGCCGCGGACCTGCCGGTCGAACTGCAGCAGCGACGGTGTTCTGGAGGAGAACACTGCAAGGGCCGACGTCAGGCAGTCGGAAAGGCTGATGTCACGTGCTCTGATCGGGTCGGGGACTCGGTGGAGGCATGTGCACACCACGCGAAGCATGTCAGGCATCGAAAGAAGTCTGCGAAGGGAGTTCCTGGACATTTTCCTGCCCGGCATTTGCCTGTTTTGCCGCAGCCGAGCCGATTGGGTGCAAAAGGTCTACGAAAAGAACTTGCGGATCTTCTGTAAAATTTTGATAATGAAAGAAAAGAATTTCTAGCGGGAATTGCTGCAACCTGTTCATGGTCCAGGCCCCGCTGGAAGCCCGGCGCCACGTGGAGGTCACCGACCGCCGCATGAGGCGGGACTTCGCTAGGCTGCTCAGGGACATGGGGCGTATCCCAGATTGCTGGAAATCTATGCTTTCGGTCGATTTTTACGGGCGAAAATCGACTGAAAGGCGTTCCTATGCAAAGTGATCAAGGCCCAAAAAACATCCAAGCGACTCATACCAACAATCTGGGATGCACCCTTCAGAGATATGCCGATACTGTGGCGGTTCCGCACCCATGCCGGGTTTCGCCTGTTGTTGAAACCTGTACCACTTTGTGCCACATTGCGTCGACCGAACCGGAAAACGAGCGGATCGATGGCGAATGTACGTCTGACCGAGGAGGTGGAGGCCCGCCTCGAAGCCTTGGGCAAGGCGCGGGACAGGGCGCCGCATTACCTGATGAGAATGGCCATTGAACGGTTTCTCGATGTTGAGGAGGCCCGGGAAGCCGAACGGCGACTGGTTCTTGACCGCTGGGAAAGATTCAGGATCACCGGCGAAGCCACCGACCATGACGACATTGTGGCCTGGGCCGATAGTCGTGATACGAAGCGGATGGAACCTCTCGGCTGATGGCGCGTGTCAGGTGGCTCGGTGAGGCCCGGGATGACCTTGAACGCCTGCATGGATTCATCGCGGAGCATAGTGCGGCCGCCGCGGACCGGGCGGTACGAACCCTGGTCCAGGCCGCTGGCTCGCTTGCCGGTTTTCCTGAAATGGGCCGCCCCTCGGATCTGGAAAAAGGGTTTCGGGAGCTATCGGTTCCCTTTGGGTCGCGCGGCTACGTGATCCGCTACCGTCTGCACGAGGATGATGTGATCATTGTGCGGGTCTGGCACGCACTGGAAGATCGGCAGTCCTTCCCGAAAGGGCCCGTATGATCCTGCCGCCGGCAGCGCCTGCGGTCGGACAGGCGTCCCGTTGCGCATATTCCCGTCCGGAGAGCGGGGGCGGACACGCGGATGCCTGATAATGCACGGGAGTTCGGTCCGCGCGGCCGGCTCGTCCGGGTGCGGCGCCGGGGTTGTTGCCAGACATTGACCCGGCACCGCATCGCTCTTTCCTTCGGTGCCGCACTACCACCAGCCCCGGAGCCTCGGCAAAGACATCGTGGCCGACATGGACAACAGGATCCGACCATGGGGAAAGGGAGCGGTCCACAAGGGCGCGGCCGATGCTGGATGTGCGCCCCAGGCGCGGACCGCCCGCCGCAACAGAACCTGACCTTGGCCTCCGACCGGCACGAACGGAAGAAGCCTCACGAAAGGAGCCGTACGATGGGAAAGGGAACGATACAGGCAAAAGCGTGGCGAACCGCCGGAATCACGCCCTTTTACTTCGCCGTCAACAAATCTATGTTTTCAGTCGATTTTCACGGGCGAAAATCGACCGAAAGGCGTTCTTATGCCAAGGAATCAAGGCTCAAAAAACATCCAAGCGACTCATACCAACAATCTGGGATGCACCCAGAGACATGGCCGAAGTCCATTTCCCGACAGGAAAACCGTCCCCGTAATGGACAGCCCGACACCCACAGGCTGTCGGCCCTGTAAGGGGTCTTCGGTCCGGTGGGGGCCATGCGGCTCGCCGAGCGTTCCGGGGTGTGCCACATGCCGAAGCACTGCGGCTGGCTGAACATGGCCGAAACCGGGATAAACGTCCTGTCCCGGCAGTGCTTCGGCAGGCGCATCCTGTCCCGGGGGTTTATTGTGCGGGAGATCGGCGTCTGGCAGAGGCACGGGAATCTGTCGGCGAAACCGGTCGATTGACGGTTCAGGACCGACGACGCTCAGATCAGGTTCAAGTCCATCTACCCATCACCACAATGATGGCGCGATACTAGAACCCCACTTCCAGTCCGAAGTGCAACGCTGGCCATTCCCGTGGCTGTATCCTCCGTCGCCGCCTTTCCGGTGGCGCTCGCGGCAGACCGTCGTCCGGTCACGGCCCAACCGGGCGGCGATGGCTCCGTCGGAAAGCCCGCTTTCCTTCAGCGCACCGATCTGGCATCTTTCGTCCCGGGTCGGGTGGCAATGGCCCTTCGGCATGGCAGTCTCCCCTTTTGCATCACAGGGACTGTCGCCGCTTCCTGGCCGATACGCAACGTCATGCGGCCGGAAAACTGGTCACCACCGCCACTTGTTTTGCACTTCGGAGTGGAATGGGAGTAAATTAGGGTGATGGGCTTGCGGGATCAAACGTCATGATGAGGCCTCTCCTCCCCTGACATTCCCGTTTGCTGCGCCAAGTCACATGTCTAGGAACACCGTCTCATTGGCACCTTGAAGAAAGATGTCGAACCGATATTGCCCCGTGCCAGTCCTCTTCGCAATGAGCGTGTCGATCCGGTGCTTCTGTTCGATGGCGGTCAGGACGGGGTCTTGACTGTTGTCCTCATCATCGAAGTATATTCGCGTCTGCAGGCCGACATTGATTCCGCGAGCGGTAATCCAAAGAGCGATGTGTGGCGCCTGTTCCCGTCCGTCGCGCAGTTTCGTGCGGCCGGGCTTGATCGTTCGCAGGTTGAATTCGCCACTCTGACCGTCGGCAGCAAAACGGCAGAAGCCGTTGACGCTCGGGTCGGCTCCTGGCTGGCCAGGGTACAGTCCGTTCGCATCCGCCTGCCAGCTCTCGACCATTGCGTCCCGAAAAGCCCAACCCGTTCCGTCATGCATGCGTCCTGTCACCGTGATGGTCTCGCCTGCCGCCCCCTCTTCAACCGCACGCAGCCCGAGATCTTCCGGGTAGACTCCATTTATTCCGGTGAATGTTGGAATGCAGCCGATATGAACATAGGGACCTGCCGTCTGGCTGGGCGTTTCCGCAAGCCGACGAAGTTGCTGTACCATTTACAATCCCTCCGGCCGGTTTTCAAACATGGTTTGTCTGCGACCCCGAAGTACAATGTCATATTGATAGGCCAGGTAGTCCATGGAACGCGAGCCCTGCAAGTCCAGTGGCGCGACGAGCCGGTCGAGCTGTCCACGGTCCTTGATGGTGTTGGCGATGGGACAATGAACGATTAGTGGATCACCCTCAAAATACATCTGGGAGATGAGCCTTTGCCCAAAGCCGGTGCCGAAGATGGAGAAGTGAATGTGCATTGGGCGCCAGTCGTTGACCCGGTTCGGCCAGGGATAGGCACCAGGTCGGATAGTGAGGAACTCGTAAGCGCCGTCCTCATCGGTGATGGTTCGTCCACAACCGCCGAAGTTCGGGTCAAGTGGCGCGAAGTAGGTGTCCTTGACATGCCGATACCGCCCTCCGGCGTTGGCCTGCCAGATTTCGATGAGGGTCTTCGGAATTGGTCGGCCGTTCTCGTCCAGTACCCTGCCGTGCACCCGGATGCGTTCGCCAACGGCTGGGGCCTCTCCTTGACTGTAGTTCAGGATCAGATTGCTATCCAGCGGACCCAAAATGCCTTCGCTAAACACAGGGCCGGTTTCCTCTGTGATGGTGGAGTCCAGCGATAGAAGCGGAAAACGCGGAGATCTGGTAACGGCCGTCTTGTAATCGGCATCGAATGCCTGAGGGTGAATCGACCGGTCGCGCGCGATCAGCGGGCCGAGTTCAGTCGGTTCCGTGTGCATGCGCTTCCTCCATTTCCGCGTAGGTCTGTTTGGCGATTCGGATCGCGGAATTGGCGCGTGGCACGCCCGCGTAAACGGCAACATGCATCAGAGCCTCCATTACATCGGACTTCGATGCGCCTGTTCTGTACGTGGCGCGGATATGCATTGGAATTTCCTCAGTGTTTCCGGCTGCAGCGAGCAAGGCAAGTGTCAGCATCGAACGCTCGCGTGGTGAGATTCGATCATTTGACCAAAGCGTTCCCCAAGCGGATTCTGTGATGAGATCCTGAAACGGCTCGTCGAACTCCGACTTTGTGGCTTCAGCCCGGTCCACATGAGCGTCACCCAGAATGCGACGGCGGGTTGCCATGCCTAGTTCATAGCGGGACGTCACCATGTGGAAGTCCTGCAGGCGGCAGTGGACCGTGCGCATAAGGTATCGGCGCGGATGCACTGCACGGAATTACGCATGACCAGTCTCCTTGATGAACTCCAATAGGACGCGCGCGTATTCCTCGGGCTTCTCCACGCAGGGTAGATGGCCCGCTCCCCGGATGAGGTGGAACCTGCTGCCCTTGATGAGGGCCGCAGTCTCACGCACGAGATCCGCAGGAGTTGAACCATCGACATCACCTGCGATGGCGAGGGTGGGGAGCGTCAGTCCGCTGGTCGCAGAATGGAGGTCGGTGTCCCGGATTGCTGCGGAACATCCAACATAGCCATCGATTGGCTGGCGAACCAGCATATTTCGCCAGGTCGATAGGTCTGGTGATGAACGGAACTCCTGGGAAAACCAGCGCTCCATTACGCCATCACCGAGTTCCTCAATTCCCCTGCGTTGCGCGGTGTCAATGCGGTCCTGCCAAATGTCGGGTGTTCCGATCCTCGCAGCGGTGTTCGAGATTACCATTGCACGGACAAGGTCCGGCCGCTTTGCGGCCAACGCCTGAGCGGTCATGCCTCCTATTGACAGACCGACGAACAGGCAGTCCTTCACACCTAGATGATCAAGCAGGAGTTCGGCGTCGGAGACCAGCGAGTCCATTGAATAAGGAGGGGGAGGGCATGAACTAAGCCCATGGCCCCGCTTGTCATACCGGATAATCCGGAGGTTCTCCGCTAGGTAAGGTACGACTGCATCCCACAATCTATAGTCGGTACCGAGGGAATTTGAGAATACAACTGGTGCACTCCCGGGGTGACCATCCTCGCGGTAATTGAGCTGAACTGTTCCAAGGTCGGCGGTTCGCATAAACTCTCTCCGTCAATAGGGCAGCCCGACGTAATTCTCGGCCAGCATTGTCTGCGCTGCGTCGGAGCCTTCAATGAACTCTATCTCGGCTTCCTGCATCCGCCTGTCAAACTCGTGTTGGTCAGGCAAGAGATGCATTGTGTTGGTAAACCACCAGGTAAACCTCATCGCTTTGATGACACGTGCAAGTGCCTTGATCGAGTATTCCGAGAGGCCATGACTGTCCCCGTCGTTATAATGGCGCAGTAGCGCGTGATAGAGATAGTGGACATCGGAGGCGGCAAGGTTGAGGCCCTTCGCACCAGTTGGCGGTACAATATGGGCGGCGTCCCCAGCGAGAAAAAGCCGTCCCCAGCTCATGGGGTCGCAGAAAAAGCTCCGAATGGGAGCGATGGACTTCTCGATGCTTGGTCCAGTTTCAAGTGTATCGGCCGCATTCTCGGGAATACGTCGTCTCAACTCGTCCCAAAACGCTTCATCGGACCAGTCCTCAACCCTGTCCTTTAAAGGGCATTGCACGTAGTAGCGGGAAAGGCCCCTGTTCCGCATGGAGCAGAGCGCGAAACCACGCGGATGGGCGGAGTAGATTAGTTCTTTGCAAACGGGTGGCGTCTCGCTGAGCACACCAAGCCAGCCAAATGGGTAGGTTCGCTCGTATTCGCGGCGCTTTCCTTCTGGTATCGCCTTGCGGCAGACTCCGTGAAACCCGTCGCAGCCGGCGACAAAGTCACAATCGATCCGATGCACTCCACCGCCATGAATGAACGTGACGAACGGAGAATCGGTGTCGACCTGTTGTGGATTGACGGCCTGCACCCCGTAGTAGGTCGGTGCATTCCACTCATCGCGTGCTTTGTAGAGGTCGGCGGTTATTTCGGTCTGGCCCCAGATCATGACCGGTTTGCCAGTGCGCTGTATGAAATCGATACGAATCTTCCGATCCCCGCAAGCGATGGAAACGCCTTCGTGGGGAATGCCGTCCCGGTCCATTCTGGCACAGACTCCGGCTATTCGCAGAAGCTCTACGGTACCCAATTCAAGCACACCCGCCCGAATGCGGCCGAGTACGTAGTCTCTCGTGCGTCGTTCCAGCAGAATCGTGTCGATCCCCTTCAGATGCAACAGCTGCGAGAGCAGCAAACCTGCTGGGCCGCCGCCAATTATGCAGACCTGGGTACGCATGCGGGTTCCTCCTGACCGCAAGAGTCGCAGAAATGCTTTGCAGCGTCAACAATTCCCGGGCTTTCAACCATGTAAGCTGGGGCGCTGAACATGTCCCATTGGTACCTCTGGCAGCACGCCCCGGACCCTGCGGCCTCCAGCGGGGCAAGAGGCGCAACTACGATCGCATACTGATCTTGATATCCACTCTGCGCCCAGCAAATACGGAACCACTCAGGAACAGAATCGCGAGACTGTAGGGGATTCAGGATTCGAAGTCCGTTAGTTCCTGCGGGGCGAAGGTGAAGTGGAAGCGGAGCCGGAGAGGGGCAGCAGCCAAGCGCGTCATTCCCCGTCGCCGTAAGTCTTGAGCGCATTGATGAACAGTTGAGTTCCTACGTTGCCGCCAGTTGCCACGACGACCACTGCTTCGCCCTCTAGATCCTCTTGGTGATAAAGGGCGGCGGCCAGCGCGGCCGCACCACCTGGCTCAACAACGATCTTCAGGCGGCAGAATGCAGCGGCCATGGCTCGGAGGCATTCGTCATCACTGACGACAAGACCGGGACCACAAAGCCTCCTTAGGATTGGAAACGTGACCTCGCCGGGTGATTCAGTGAGAATTGCGTCGCAGATCGATCCAGTCACATTCTCATTGCGTTCAATTCTGCCCGATGCCAACGATCGGGCCACATCGTCAAATCCCTGCGGCTCCACAGGACGCGGCCGCAGGCCTGGGGCGGTTCCTTCCAACGCCAGTGCGATGCCGCCGATCAGCCCGCCACCGCCGCAGCAAACCAACACGTCGGCACAACTCACGCCGAATTCGTTAGCCTGTTCGGCGATCTCCAATCCAACCGTTCCCTGTCCAGCGATCACAAGCGGTTCGTCAAACGGGCGGATGAGCGCTAGACCACATTCCTCGGCGAGTGCGGTGCCTATTGCATGGCGGCTTTCCCCTCCCGCTCGGTCATACAGCAGCACTTCGGCTCCGAAGGCGCGGGTGTTTTCGATCTTCAGCTTCGGGGCGTCGTCGGGCATGACGATCACAGCCGGAATTCCGTGACTCATTGCCGCGAGAGCGACTCCCTGTGCGTGATTGCCGCTCGAGAACGCGATCACACCTTTTGAACGCATTTCGGGAGACAGAGCCGAGACCGCCGACCAACCGCCGCGGAACTTGAAACTCCCCGTACGCTGAAGGCACTCGGCCTTAACCAGAACGCGACGTCCGGCGATACGATCCAGAAGTGGTGAATGCAGCATCGGTGTGCGGCGCGCCTGTCCTCGCAGCCGTCCTTCAGCGGCTTCAATCAACCCGAAGTTCATGTGATTTTCGCTAGCCAGGCGTGGATGGCGTCGAGTGATTCCGGTTCGTCCAGGAAAGGGACATGGCCCCGGTCAGGAACCTCTGCATGGATCATGTCGGGACGACGGCGGCCCATTTCGGTGGCTGTCGCACGTGACAGGAGATTGGAGTTCACGCCCCGAATCAGCGCAAGCGGCAGGTCCTCCAAGGCGTCGAACATTGGCCAGAAATCAGGAGTGGGTACTGGGCTCCCGTCAGGCGGATCATCGAATATCCGGGCGAGGTCAGGATCATAGTTGATGATGATGCCGGTACCGGTCACGGTATAGCGCCTCGTGGCTTCATCCCTCCAGCGATCTACCGGGACGTTCTCGAAGCCGCTCATCCGCCTAGCGCTGCTCATCGCCAATTCGTGGAAGGATACGCTTGGCGGTTTTTTCCCAATATAGCTACGGATTTCCTCGAGTCCGTCCTTCTCGATCACTGGTCCGATGTCATTCAGGCATACGCCAAGCAGCCGGTGTTTCGAGAAGACGGCCAGTGTCATGGCAATCAGTCCTCCTCGGGAAGTGCCCAGGACCGCCGCGGCTTTCACATCCAGGTGATCCAGCAGCGCCAACACATCCTGGGCCTCGACAGGAACTGTATATGTGGACGGATCGGCCCATTCAGATTTCCCTCTACCTCGGTAATCCAACCGAATCAGGCGAACATCCGAAAGATGTGGCGCAAGGTAGTCAAAGTCGAGTGAGTTTCGGGTAAGGCCTGCCAGGCATAGAAGTGGAAGGCCCTCGCCTTCATCCCGGAACGCCAGGGTCAAACCGTCGTGGGTCTGGAATTTCCGTATCATCTTCCACCTGCCATGTTTGGGATTTCTGAAAGGTCTGACAACACCTTTTCCGGTTTCCATGGTAGCCGTTCCATCGGTTCGCTTGCGCGGTTTACCCAAACCGACCGGAAACCAAACCCAGCCGCGTGGGCTGCGTCCCATCCATTCGACGAAACGAACAGAACCTCTTCCTGTTGCGTGCCAAAGTGCTTGCCAACCAATGCGTAGACGCTTCGATGGGGCTTGAAGACTCCGACTTCCTCGGCACTCAGGACTCCGTCGAGCAGGCCACCGATTCCAGCGCTTTCGACTGCGCCCTGCAGCATCCTGGGTTCGCCGTTTGACAGGATGGCTGTGTTCAGTCCCGCATTCCGGATTTTGGCCAGGGTCGTTGGAACTTCCGGGTATGCTGAAAGTTTGAAATATAGAGCCAACAACCGCTCCCGAAGTTCCGGATCGTCCAGGCCCGATGCCTCAAGCGCCCATTCAAGCGCGTCCTTGGTGACTGTCCAGAAATCGGCATGGGTTTCGGCCACGGTGCGCAACCATGTATACTGTAGTTGCTTTGCCCGCCAGTCAGACGCGACCTTTTGCCAAACGGCTGAGAGGGTTCCGCCTCCCGGTTCCGCAGCAGCTTGGCGTGCGGCGGCTGCGACGTCGAAAAGCGTACCATAGGCATCGAAGACACAAGCCTTTATGGGCATCTGAAAACTTCCTCCACTTTGGTTGCCAACTTGACAGGAGCGTAGATTGAGGGAAATTGGACGACCTGACGCAGTGATTCGGCTGTGTTGATTCATTGAAACCGCAAACGCTAATGCAAGAGGTGGAAAGATGTCGGACACGCATGGGATGGTCTGGTGGACCGAGCTAATGACCCGCGACGTTGACGCGGCGATCAGCTATTACAGCGACGTCTGCGGATGGACCTTCGAGACGATGGGGATGATGGATGGCGAAGGCACCTATTATCTTGCCAAGATAGGAGATCGGCCGGTCGCTGGCATGATGGACATGTCTGCCATGACCCACCTTGATGGAGTGCCGGCACACTGGTTCAGCTATTTCGCGGTCGATGATCTTGATGCGGCGGTGGCTGCCACCAAGTCTGCCGGAGGATCCGTGCTCCGCGAACCATTCGAGGTGCCGGATACCGGCCGGATCGCGATTCTGCAGGATCCGACCGGTGCGGCAATGGGCATGATGAAGCCAGCGACGCCGGGCTGAAAAGCAAGACCGAAATGGCAGAATTTCAGAGGTGGTTCGTAAACTGTGGGTAGCCTTGCTGGACACTACCAGGGTCTACGGCACAACATGCACTTGGAAGAAACCTGAACCCACAGTCTCATTGCCAAGCGGGGACAGGACGGCAAGAGCCTGTTTCTCCTGCAATGCGCCATCAACAGGAGATCGGTCGCTGCGGCGAGCCTATGCCCAAAGTATGTCGCCACGGGCCGGAACGTGGATATGGGCGGGCGAGACCGCTCCGTTCCACCTTGAAGTGTAAGACCAGAAGCGTTGGTAATCTGTCTGTCCGGCGCATGATGTTGCGGACCGGCCAGCAGGCGGGGCAGTCCTTGTGCTGAAACAGGGGAAAACGCCATACCCGAGGGCTGCCGCGACCTGACCCACACGGACAGGTGCCGGACATATGTGCTGATGGCGAGCGGGCTCTCGGATCAGGTGATTGCCGAGCAGCCTTACCGGCATCTGGAAGGACGCCCGCCGCATGGTCGTTATGGGCAGGGCAATCGCATTTGGGTCTCTGTCGTCGCGTTGGTGCCGGAAATCATCCAAACCCGACCATGATCGCCAGCCGCTCTGACAGCTACGTGCTTCTGGTCAACCACATGGCCGGACGCCTCGGAACCTAGCCCGGGCACCCTCGCAACCGCGATCGAAGCCCCGGTGGTTCCCTCCGTCACTCACTGACGAAAGAACGAAGTTCGCCTGCCCGTCCCGGCGTACATCATTCCTGTGGAACCATGGTGCTATCAGGCGAACAGGAAATCTTCCTGCGTCAGCGTCGAGGCATCCACGCCCGACAGCATGACCATGTCGCCGTCGCCGTAGCGGATCTCGGCTCCTTCGGAACCCTGGGTGATGTCCAGCGCCTCGAACCCGCCGTCCAGGCCGCGGAACTCGATGCGGTCGTTGCCGTTCCCGAAATCGGCGATCCGGTCCAGGCTTCCGTCTCCGACCGCAAACACGAAGGTGTCGTCGCCGTCCAGCCCTTCGAGACAGTCATTGCCCTTGCCGCCTATCAGCGTATCGTTGCCTTGGCCGCCGTAGAGACAGTCATCGCCCTTGGCGCCGTAAAGAGTGTCGTTGCCCCGGCCGCCTTCAAGATGGTCGACGCCGAAGCCGCCCTTAAGAGTGTCGTCGCCGTCATCGCCATACAGCGTGTCGTTGCCCCGGCCGCCATGCAGCGTGTCGTCGCCCTTGCCGCCGTCCATCCAGTCGTCGCCTTTGCCGCCATACAGCGTGTCGTTGTCGGAGATGCCGGGGGTCATCTCGAACCTCTCCAGATCGGCGGTGGCGTTGTCGGTTCCACCATAAAGCCTGTCGTCGCCCTTGCCGCCATGCAGCGTGTCGTCGCCCATACCGCCTACCAGCGTGTCGTCGCCCCGGCCTCCGTGGAACACCTCGTCGTCATCGTTTCCCGTCTGCGTGTCGCCGTTCTGGCTGTCCTTTGTCGTCTCCCCGGCGGCCTTCTGAAGGGCGGGTTCCTCTTCATTCTCTGGGGAAACGACCTGCAAGCCCTCGTCGTCGTCGTCGCCGTCATCGACGAACCTGAAATCGCTCTCGTCGATGTCCGCAATATCCACGTCGCACAGCGCGATCACGTCGCCGTTGCCATAGTGGATGTCGACCCCGTGGCCGTCGGCCCTTTCCCTGATGTCCAGCGACGCGAACCCGCCGTCCAGACCGACGAACTCGATGAGGTCGCCATCTTCGAAATCGGAAATCTGGTCGTAGCTTCCGTCTCCGGGCGCAAATACAAAGGTGTCCTTGCCCAGACCGCCGATGAGAGTGTCATTGCCCCGCCCGCCCGTGAGCCTGTCATTGCCCCGGCCGCCTCGAACACCGTCATTGCCTTGGCCGCCATACAGCGTGTCGTCGCCGTCGTCGCCGTAGATCATGTGGTTACCCTGACCAGCCGTCAGCGTATCGGCACCTTTGCCGCCTTGCAGGATTGTATAGGTCATTGTTTGTTCTACCCCTTTACGTTGCCCCACTTTCATACCGAATATGACAGCGACTGGAAAGTGAAGAGTCGACGTTTGCATAGGTATCGCCAACGCACCCGATCAAAGGGGAATTATGTACGATAGTGCCCAAAGATGCACGGCAATCCCGATCCAGGTGGAACGGAAGAAGAAGGGACTTACTAAGATGAGTTGACGGTTCATGCTGTGGGTTAGTCGTTCGGTTCCGGTTCGTCCATATGGCGGCGTCATGACGGAGACGGGAGCCAGAGCGCAGTCGGACGGGTTCAAGCACCACCATGTGGTATTCCGGTTACCGCCGGCCCGGCCGGGCGTCTGGCGGCGTCTGGAGCGGGTGCTAGCGGCGCGGTGGCAATTGCACAGCGCCGCGCTTCGGGAGAGATGCGACGCTTGGCGTCTGGCGGGCATTTCCGTCAGCTGGCAGCACCAGTTCAGGGGCCTGACGGTCTGCCGCTGGGAGGACCCGGAGATGGCGGCGGTTCCGGCCGCCGTCCAACGCGGGACGTTGAAGCGCCTGAATGAGGCGATGAAGGGGTTCTTCCGGCGCGTGAAGGCGGATCCGGCGCGGACTGCGGGCCAGAAGCTAGGTTTCCCGCGGTTCCAGGGCCATCAGCGCTGCGACAGCATCGCCGTCGTATCGGGCGTGAGGCTGGCCACCGCCTGCCCGGACTTGATTCGGGTATCGCGGGGACAGGCGCCCGATGCTCTCCAAGGCAAGCTGCCGATTGACAATAGTGGACACAATATCTATATTTATGCCTATTGACTGTCTACGAAAGAGAAGATGAATGCGCATTGTCGCCGCCATCAGGACGCTGACGGACTGGGACCGGCGCGGGCGCGCGGTGTTCACCTATCCAGACATGCGGATGATGTTCCCTGACGAGTCCGCGAAGACCCTCTCGGAAAGCCTGCGCCGCCTTGTGCGGGCCGGCCTGCTGGAGCGGGTCGGCAAGGGGATCTACTTCAACCCCCTGTCGCAGCGCAGCCACGGACGCCTGCTGGAGGAGATCGCCGCCGCGATGCGCGGCGGCGAATACAACTACACCAGTCTGGAATGCGCCCTTTCGGAGTGGGGCGTCATTTCCCAGCTCCCCATGCAATACCTCACCGTGATGACGACGGGGCGCAAGGGGACGTTCCGGACCCCTTACGGCACCATCGAGTTCACCCACACGAAGCGGTCAGCCGCCGACATCGTCCGCAATACGATCGTCATGGACCCGCCACGTCTGCGGCTCGCCACCGCACCGGCCGCCTACCGGGACCTCAAGCGCGTCGGACGCAACCTGCACCTCATCGATATCGAGGAGTTGCAGGAGTATCTGGACATGGGCGACCCCGACGTCGTGCGGCGATACCGGCGCGAAGCCGACTACCTTGAGGCATTGGAGCCTTCCTGGGCATCGCCGGACACTTCCCCATGAACGGCCGGCTATCCTTCCGGGACCTGGCCGACATTGTGACGGCCGCCCCGGAATTTCAAGGTATGGAGATCATCGTCGAGAAGGAACTCCTGCACTACGAATTGCTGCATATCCTTCGCCGAGGGGGATGGCTGGACAAGCTCGTGTTTCAGGGCGGGACTTCGCTCCGGTTATTTCATGGCGCACCCCGCATGAGCGAGGACCTGGATTTCTCCGGGGGCCGGAGCTTTTCGCCCGAGCGTATGGCAGGTCTGACGACTTACCTGGAGGAAAGCCTGCCCGAGCAGGCGCATGGCCTGACCGTCAGCGTGAGGTCTCCGAAGGGACCCTACCATTCTCCGGGAGAGGTCAGCGTGTCCACATGGCGCGTCGATATCGAGATAGAACCTAGGCAGCAACATATGCCGAGGCAAAGGATCAAGATCGATATCGACAATACATTGTCCCACACGAAAGACACGCGGCTGATCAGGAAGAATTACAGGGAGTTACCCGATTACAATTCAATGGTTCATGTTCAGAGCGAAGAGGAGATTCTGGCGAACAAGCTCGTGGCGTTCCCAACCTCGGTCGCGACCAGACGCCGTCCGCGTTATCGGGACATCTGGGACATGAACTGGCTGAGATCCAGAGCCCCTCTCCGCATCGACCTCTTGGACGCCAAGATGGCAGAGCACAAAATGTCTTCGTCGTTGATTGACGCGGCCGCGGCCAAGGCGGCCGGGATTACTCGTTCTCCAGAATTCGCCATGGAAATGCGACGTTTCCTGTTGCCGGGCATGGTAGCAGAGACCCTTGATAATCCCCATTTCATGGAGGGGTTGGCGCAGGAGACGGAGCGTCTGCTTCGCGATGCCGTCAAGGGTCTCGCAATCAAACGCGCTGAAGACCTCCCCTCTCCCTTTCCATCGGAAAGCGACCCGTTCGGATCGGGATAACGGCCAAGCCCCTCAATGATGCGATGAGACAGAGGCATTTCGCCACCAGGTACAGGCAGCGCATATCGGGCTGTTGGGGCAGTTCAATCATAACGGCAGTATCTGGGGCAAAACGTGAGCGGCAAGACAACCCTGCTGGCGGCGGTACTGGGCATCCGCACGGATTTTGCCGTGCGCCAGTCCGTGCTGGGCAGCGACCGCCTTGACCTGCCAGGCCACATCAAGCAGCGGATCGGTGTCAGCACCAGGTGCACAGCTTCTCCGAAGGGGTCAGGGTGCGTGACGTGGATCGTCATCAATGCAGCCCCTATGATGTGCCAAGGAATGTCGCCCTGCTTGACATGTCCATCCTGACAGAGGCGCTGGTAGCGCCTATGCCAGAACTTCCGGCGGTTAGAAAAGGCGCCTGTCGCTGCATTTCGCCCTGGCGCAGGATCCCGAGGTCGCGTTTCTGGACGAGCCGGAAGCCGGTCTGGCCGCGCAGGGACTGGACGCCTTGCTGGACCGGATGGATGAGCGGTCCAGAACAAGTCGGACAACGGTCGCGGCCATCCATGACGCCATGACCTTGGACCGCGCAGGGGATGTGGTGTTCCGGAAACCCGGCGAAATCGCCTATGCAGGGCGGAAATCGGGCATTGTGGACCGCTTTCTTGGCGAAAGCGTACTCGAGGTCCATACCGGCGGGCTGTCCGAGGCGGAGGTCGGGACATTTGCGGACTGCGCGGCGCCTCGGTGGCACCGACAGGCTGTTGCTGTTTGGGGCCGACGCACGCTTCTCGGCATGCCGGATCTCGGGATCGGGCAACGCTCCATTCCATGCACGATCAGGCCCACGGATATGATGGCGTGGATCGATGCGAGGAAAAGCGACAGAATGTCTGCTCTGGTCCTGTTTGAGCTGAAATCCTGCCTTTCGAGCCGGATGGCCATGTTCCGGGCGCTGACCTACCCGGACGCGATGCTGGTCTTCCTTGCAATGGTCTTTGATCCGGGTGTCCGGTGGCATCTTTCAACGAAAGCTACAGCTTGCAGACAACCGTCGGCCTGGTGTTGCTGACCATAGCGTCGACCGCCCTGTTCGGCATGGGGCAGGCGATGGGTGGCATGCGCACGCACCGTGCACTGATCCAGTATTTTTCCTCCCGCAGTCGGTGTTCAGTGTTGTGGGTGCCATCCTGATCTCGACTATCGTGGTCATTTCCGGATTTCCGGATTCAGCGCTGTGTCTGTCTGTCTTCGGCTCCTTTGCGGTACTGGGCATAGAGGCGCGCGCGACTCCGCTGGTCATCCCGCAGGTCTACGTGGCCATCCCGATGACATCTCCCTTCTGCTTTGCTCTTGTGCTGCCGTTGGTCGCGTTGTCAAAATACGCAACCACGATCATCTTGTTGACCAACGTCCTGAACATCCACACCCTGCTGTCATCAGTGTGTTCATCCCGCTGGCCGTCATGCCGGAATGGAGTGTCGGCTTCATCACAACATCGCCGTTCCATCACCTGAACGCGGGCCTGCAGACCGCGTTTGTTCCGGCAGATTGCGCGGGCTTCCGGTTGACACATGCAGGACTTGCCGGTCTTGATACTGGCGATTGCCTATGTGTCGAGCCATCGCCGCATCATTGTCCCGACTTGCCCATGCATGCAAGAACATGTGAATGATGAGGCGGTTTGGGTTAGGTGGGTGAATGGAGGGCGGTGTCCACAGTTCCCGAAGACGTGGGAGGAGCAGCAAATGTCCCCTCGCTGTTTACCTCGCACATTGTCCATGGCCGACGCTCGTCGCGGTCGCAGCGCAGATCCGCCGCTGAGGCGGGAACTCTCGAACTGGTGAAATGTCTGGGCTGCCAGTTGTTGGCAGCCCAGCATCCGAGGAGCTGGACACCATGATCGCGGCAGGCATCGATTTGGGAGGGACGAAGAGTGAATTGCAGGTCTTTGACGAATCCTGGAATGGAATTCATCGGATTCGGGCGAATACCCCGACGGAATATGATGCGCTGCTGCAATTGGTTGCGGGTCAGGTGCGCTACGCGCTGGAAGTGACAGGCGCTCCAATTCCCGTTGGGATCGGCGTCGCGGGACTCGTGGACGCAGGCGGAACGCTCACGGCCGCAAATCTAGTTGCCGCAGGCCGACCGTTTCCTGATGACATCGAGCGGTCTGTGCGCCATCCGGTCACCTTCGAGAATGACGGCCGGGCGTTTGCGCTTTCTGAAGCTGTGTTTGGGGCTGGGCGGAACCATAATGTGGTTTTGGCGCTTGTTCTTGGGACGGGCGTTGGCGGCGGCGTTGCTGTTGGTGGCTCATTGAGGCGCGGTCCGGTAGGTACGGGGGGCGAATTCGGCCATATTGCTGCCTCCGCGTCGGTTGTGGCCCGTCACGGTCTTCCGGTCCATCGCTGTGGCTGCGGTAGGACGGGTTGTATTGAATCCTATGTCTCGGGGCCAGGGTTGACGCGGTTGGCCCGGCGTCTAACTGGCCGTGAGTGGTCGCCTGAAGACCTCGTGGCGCGGAAAGCGAGCGACAACGACGCAATTGGGGTTTGGGACGTTTGGCTCGAACTGATTGGAGAACTGCTGCTATGCCTGGTGCACACAGTGGATCCAGATGCGATTGTATTGGGGGGCGGCTTGAGTCAGGCTGCCGGAATCACGGATGAGATTTCACATGCGCTCTCAAGGGCACAGATCGCAGGGTTTGGCTCACCGCCGATTTTATTGGCGGAAGGTGGGAATGCCAGTGGAACTCGGGGAGCCGCGTTTTCAGCGTGGCAGGAGATGCAAGGTGATCTGCGCCATAGGTTTCGATGAGGATCGAGAATGCTCAGCAAGGTTTTCGCCCCTTCGCAATCTTTGGAAGGCTGCCGCGAGACATTGTCCGTTCAGCTCAAACCAGCGGATTCTATTGACGGCGCTGGCGCAACGGGTGCGCGGGCTACTCCAAGGTGTCAACAGTCACACATCACGTTCATTTCAGACAGGAGCAATCGATGCATGAAGGCTGGCTCCTCCCGCAAGCGGTATTTGACCGCGGCGAGCTAAGGAAAGGGGTTGCGCTAAAGGTAGACGATGGACGCGTCACCTTGGTTGCTGACTGTGCTGCATCTACCTTCGGAAGACGACTCAAGGGGATAGTCGCGCCTGGATACATTGACCTTCAGGTCAACGGCGGCGGTGGTGCGCTTGTTAACGCACAGCCGACTGCCGAGGCTATGGAGCGGATCGCTGCAACGCATCGGCGGTTCGGGACTGGCGGTATCCTGCCCACAGTCATTACGGATGCGCCGGAAGTGCTGGAAGGCGCGGTGCAGGCGGCGCTGGATTCGATCGGCTGCCCAGGTGTCCTAGGTCTACATATTGAAGGACCGCACATCTCAGTTGCCCGTCGCGGCGCTCATGAGGAGAAGTTTGTTCGATTCATGGACGGCGTCACATTTGACCAGGTTGGCCGCCTACGAGATGCCAACATTCCCGTCCTGATTACAGTTGCGCCGGAAGCGATAACACCCAATCAGATCAGTCAGCTTGCCGAGACTGGGTCGGTGGTATCGATCGGCCACTCTGACGCGTCAGCTGAGGACACTCACAAAGCGTTCGACGCAGGTGCCATTTGCGTCACGCATCTCTTCAACGCCATGTCCCAGATGCAGGGTCGTAAACCTGGAGTGGTTGGCGCCGCGATCAATCGCGACGTCTACGCGGGACTTATCGTTGACGGAATCCATGTGTCTGACGAGATGATTGGTCTGGCGGTCCGCGCTCGCCCCGTGCCTGATCGCATGTTTCTGGTTTCCGATGCGATGCCGACTGTCGGTGGACCTGACAGTTTTTTGCTCTACGGCCGCGAAGTGAAGCTGGAAGGTGGACGCTTGGTGAGGTCGGATGGAACCCTTGCCGGTGCGCATCTGACAATTTCCGAAGCCGTGGTGCGCCTGGTCCGCGACATTGGAGTGGATCGTCAATCTGCGCTTCGCATGGGGATAACCATTCCTGCGACCGTTTTGGGATTGGAGGAACTGTCGCGGGTTGAAGGCCGACCGCTATCGAATCTGATGCTTCTCGACTTCGACTTGGCGTTCTGCGGATGGTTGGATCAGGAATAGGTCTGCGCTTCTGGGCAGAAGGTCCGATCAGGTGAAACTTGAAATTTGACAAGTGGGCAGGAGCGGTCCACTCAAAACAGGTGTCAGAATGCGACGAATGCCGGCCCAGATTTCCGAAGCCGCGCATGGAGTTCTGGATCATGATGCCGGGTTCGCTGATTTATGATGCAATCAGTTCTAACCAAACGGGTATCCTCCAATTCTGGGGTAACTTGCGCCAGGCTTGCTGCCGTAGCCATTCTTAATGCGGTTGCAGGGTTGCAGGGACCCTGTTTCTGCCATAACGGGCCAAAATGAGCGGTCGCCAGACATATGTGGGCCACGCTACCGCGCTTCTGGCACTTGGCCTGCCGCTTGTCGGCAGTCATCTGGCCCAGATCGCCATTGGCGTTACTGACAACATTATGCTCGGGAGATACAGTGTAGAGGCATTGGCCGCGGGCACGCTGGGTTGGTCCTTCGCGTTCGTATTGTTCATCATGGGTTCCGGCTTCGCTTTCGCAGTGCTTCCGATGGTGGCGTCGGCAGCGGCTGAACAAAATCCCACCCAGGTGCGGCGGGCAACAAGAATGGGAATGTGGATATCCGCACTATACGGCATTGCAATCATGCCGCTGCTGATCTGGTCCGATCCCATCCTCATAGCACTTGGCCAAGAACCGCGGATCGCTGAACTGGCATCGAATTATCTCGCGATTCTCTCCATCGGCATGGCACCCTCGCTCATAGTGATGGTCCTGAAGAGCTTTCTTGCCGCGCTCGAGCGGACGCAGGTCGTACTGTGGATAACTGTCTTTGCTGCGGTCCTGAATGGTCTGCTTAACTACGCTTTGATATTCGGCAATTTCGGAGCGCCTGAACTCGGCCTGCGAGGCGCAGCGATTTCGTCAGTAATCATGCAGTTCGCGACCCTTTTTTTCGTGGTGATCTACTGCACGCTGGCAATTCCGGAATCCGGGCTGTTCGTCCGTCTATGGCGTCCTGATCCCGAGGGGTTCCGGCGGGTCTTCCAGCTAGGCTGGCCGATCGGTCTCACGAACCTGGCTGAGAGTGGACTGTTTTCGGCAACCGCCTTGATGATGGGGTGGGTCGGCACGCTGTCACTTGCGGCGCATGGAATTGCTACGCAGCTCGCGGCCATGACCTTCGTGGTACATCTCGGACTTAGCCAGGCGGCCACCGTGCGGGTTGGACAGGCGGTTGGACGAAGGGATGGAACGTCTCTGAGGGATGGCGCAAAGGTGACGATGGCAGTGTCGGCGATCTTCGCCCTTCTGACGATGGTGATCTATCTGGCCTTGCCTGAGCTGTTGCTGGGACTGTTTCTCGACGCGGACGATCCCGACCGATCCGCGATCATGGCCATCGGGGTGTCGCTATTGGTCGTGGCGGCGCTGTTTCAGCTTGTCGATGGCGGTCAGGTTGTCGCGCTCGGTTTGCTGAGAGGTTTGCAGGACACCAAGGTTCCGATGGTACACGCGGTGATTTCCTATTGGCTGGTTGGTGTTCCATCCTGCTACATCATTGGCTTCTGGATTGGTTTGGATGGCGTCGGTGTCTGGCTCGGACTCGTGGTTGGTCTTCTTTGCGCATCGGTGCTGATGTCGCATCGGTTTTGGACGCATGGCGTGTCGCATGTTCCCGTCTGAAGCAGTTCGCTGGTCCGGCCTACAGTTTCAGGCGCAGCTACCGCAGACCAGCGCAGAACTCTTGGATGCGACTGCAGGCTTCGTGAAGATTGCTGTCCGATGTCGCGTAGCTAACACGGAAATTGGGAGAGAGGCCAAAGGCCGCGCCGAAGACGACCGCAACGCCTTTCTCCTCGAGAAGTGCGTTAGCGAACCCCTGGTCGTTTTCAATGAACGTGCCTGATTCGCATGTCCTGCCGATGCAGTCCACGATCATGGGATAGACATAGAACGCCCCTTTGGGCTTGGGACAGAATACGCCCTGCGCATCGTTTAGCATTCCGACTACGAGATCCCGACGTCTTAGGAAAGTCTCGCAGTTTCGGGCGATGAACTCCTGTGGACCCCGGAGCGCCTCTACGGCTGCCCATTGGCTGATCGTGCAAGGGTTTGAGGTGGACTGCGACTGGATTTTCCTCATTGCGGCAATCAACTTCTGCGGACCGCCCGCGTATCCTATGCGCCAGCCAGTCATGGCGTAGGCTTTCGATACCCCGTTCACTGTCAATGTCCGCTCGTACAGTCTGGGTTCGACCTGTGCTGGCGTGCTGAAATCAAAGTGATCGAACGTGATATGTTCATACATGTCATCAGTCATGACCCAGACCTGCGGATGTCGTATCAGGACTTCCGTGAGCGCCTTGAGTTCCTGACGGGAATAGCCTGTTCCTGTTGGGTTCGCGGGCGAATTGAATATCAGCCATTTGGTGCGTTTGGTGATGGCATTCTCAAGCTGATCCGGCGTTAACCTATAGCCGGTCTCAACATGCGTTTCCGCGATGACAGGTTTGCCTCCCGCCAGCAGCACCATGTCTGGATAACTGACCCAATAGGGCGCAGGGATGATGACCTCGTCGCCGGAGTTCAGGGTTGCCATCAGAGCATTGTACAATATCTGTTTGCCACCCGTGCCTACTGTGACCTGGGCGGGGGCGTATTCAAGTCCGTTCTCCCGTCTGAACTTTTCGCAGATGGCTTCCTTTAACTCCGGCATTCCATCGGGAGCGGTGTATTTTGTCTTTCCGGCTTCTATCGCCGCAACGGCAGCGTCCTTGATGTTCTTCGGCGTGTCCAGGTCCGGCTCGCCGGCGCTGAGGTCGATCACATCGTGCCCAGCGGCCTTCATTTCCGCCGCTTTGGTCGAAATGGAAATGGTGGCTGAAGGCTTCACGCGATCAAGTGTCGCGGAAAGAAATGGCATAGTCGTCTCCGTCTGGATTCCTCGTCCATCGTCTTCTAGGTTGTGAACCAACCCGTTTCAATCTGCTCGGTCCTGTTAAACTGGCGCAAAGTTGAGGAATGTGATGACCCATGTTGATCCAGAACACGGTTGGTATTCGGAGGCTACGGCGACGTTTGGTGACCGCGTGCTCGCAGGGCGGGAGGCGTTAGGCCTCACCCAGTCCGAGCTGGCGAAGAAGCTCGGGGTCAAGCTGCGCACCCTTCAGGGGTGGGAAGAAGACAGAACAGAGCCTCGGGCCAATAAGCTTCAGATGCTCGCTGGTGTCCTCAATGTATCGCTCATGTGGCTCATTAGCGGCGAAGGAGAGGGGGTCGCCGCGCCTGGGGACAGTGGAATTGAAGGCGACATCTCCGGGCTACTGACGGAGATCAGGCAAATTCGGGGGACTATTGTGCAATCCGTCGATAGACTGGGCATTCTCGAGAAGCGATTGCGAAATGCACTGAAGCCTCTGTCTTGACGGAAGAGACGTCGGTAACGCGCAGGAAGCGGCTGCATATGCGCTCGACACGGCGCGGAACCAAGGAGATGGATCTGATTCTTGGATGCTATGCCACGGGCAGGTTGGCTTCAATGGATCGGTCCGCCCTCGATTTGTATGAAACTCTCCTGTGTGAAAGTGATCAAGAACTCTACGCGTGGATCACTCGACAGAAGCGTCCGCCTGATCGGTATTCCAGTTTGATCGAAGAGATCGCCGCATATGTCGGTGCGTGCTAGGCGTTGGTGGTTCCGTCGGCCAGATGCCAGTATTGCCTCGATGGACAGACCTGAGTCTGGCGCAGGCGTCTCCGGCCAAGAATCGTCAGCCACCCATGGGAATTCTCCGGTTCGCCTTTGGCTCGGGAACTGTTTTCACATCGGATTGTCTGGCGGTCGGGTAGCCGCTGATTGAGGCATCGGCGTGGTGCTTTGGTTCAGGTTTCGGTTTCCATCTCGCTCAGCGAACTGCCGAGTCTCGGTGTAGGTCGCGACCAATGCTTCGGGCAGCGGTATGAGTCGCCCTACCGCAGAATCGCCTTCTGTCGCGATCTGGTTCCGGTCACGTCGAGTGCGAGAGCGGATGCGTGGCTGCAGACGATGTAGCAGCCACTGTGGGTGTCGCTCTTGGATGCCGCACATCATTTGTGCTGAATTCCAACATAGATCTGATAATTGAGTCGCGGTTGGGCTGGATCCGAAACAATGCCCTCTCCCCAGATCCGGCACACATACGGTGTGCGGATCCATGGTCTGGCGTCAGCCGTGACCGGGTCTCCCCTCCGACCTCTGTCCCGAGGCCTCGCCGATGACCATGGACTGTAGCTCACGAACGAGCTTACGCCGCATCGCCCTTTCAAAGTCCCTAAATCCGAGCGCTTCCTCGACAAAGGCACCGGCCCCCCTTATCAATTCGCGGCGGTAGTAGCCTGCGAGGTCGTCCCTTCTGCCTCCGATGGTTAATCCGTTCACCGTTACGCCGGAGAATCGAAAGTGCCTATAGGCAAGTCGCGGTTCGAAACCCTCGTTGTTGATCCCGTCGCCTGAGACGTCCAGCGTCTTGTGATGGCATGCGGGCGCGTTCTCAAATTCCATCGCAGCAAAACCCAAGTCATAGCCGATCGCTGTTGGATACTCGCTATGGCTTCGCCTGGATGTCCGGATTTCGGCTGCGGCGGCCAACACGTCCTCGGATCTGGCCAGGATACGCCATGGGAGAACAGTGACCTGTTGATTGCGTCCGCTCCACTCAAAAACACTCAATGCCACGGTTTGTCCAGGAGTGGGAAGGACCGCGTCAATCACGTCTTTCGAAGACAACGCATCGGCGAGGCCTTGGCGCTGCAGCCGGTCCTCGATCCTGTCGACCGATGAAGAAACATCAAGTGCCAGAAGCAGTGCAAGTCTACATTCAGCAATGGCCGGCGAGGCGGTCAGCCAAATCGCCAGTGCCAATCTTACCAATGTCCGGTACTTTCCATACTTGCCCACGGTTCGGCAGGTGGCAGCGCCTCGCCTGCTTGCAGGAGTTCGATGGACACATTGTCAGGCGAACGTACAAATGCCATGTGCCCATCTCGTGGCGGTCGGTTTATGACCACGCCATTGTTCTGGAGATGCTCACACATCTCATAGATGTTGTCGACCGAATATGCGAGGTGGCCAAAATGGCGGCTGTCCGAGGGAAGTCCATCGTCACCATCCCAGTTATGGGTGAGTTCGACGTGGGCGTTCTCCTGTCCAGGCGGAGTCATGAACACAAGTGTAAACCGCCCCGATTCATTCTCAATCCGGCGCGTCTCCTTCAACCCGAGAAGCTCATAGAAAGCCATGGATTTCTCCATATCCGATACCCGGACCATAGTGTGCAGATAGGTTATTCCCATTTTTAACTCCCGATGTCTGGAACGGAGTCTATCGCTTTCGGAATGAGCCGCAACCGCTCTTGGCTGAGAAACCAGGGCTATTCTCCCGGAAGGCGCGGCTTGGGACTGGCGATTCGGGTGGGCGAGGGCGGAAACCGGGGCGGGTGGCAAAAGTGGTCGGTCGCCCGGGCCCTTTCAACTGGCCGCACAGGAATGCGAAGGTGGAGGTACGCCGCCGCCATTTCGTGAGCAGCCCTGGACGGATACGGTGCTAAGGGTGCCGCGGCCGGGGCATCTAGGTCGGAACGGCGTAGTGGCGGCCGGCTGTCGGCAGTATCGGGCTGCGCCTAAAGCGCTCAGGCACACGCTGGTTGGAGCGAGTGCAACACCATGCTGGCCGACTTCCTCGAATGGCGGGCAAATCAGGCCGTCGCGGCATGGCAGGAAAATTGGGCTACACCCCATTTTGCGCAGGTGTAACCCAATTTGGTTGGCGTTTGTGATCCCTCTGGCCCACGTCGCTCTCCTCGCTCCATCCCCGTTGCGAAAAAGCGCACTGGCGGTTGGCTCACCGGTCATTCGCTGCCATCCCTGCGCCGCGGCGGGACCGCGGATGACCGAGGCAACCGGCGAGCGGCCGCCGTTCGAGGCAATGGAGCATGGAGCGTGGGTCACAGGCATCCGGACGCGGTGGCGTATCTGGAGGGTCTCTTAGGTAATTCTATGCTATGTTCATCAAGGAATTTTCGCATGGTCTTATTGGTAGTCTTATAGTGCTCGCAGAGCGCTTTAGGCGTTCCCAATCTTTCGAAATCTCTTCTTACATCAGATGCCTTCGCTTCGAAACGGCCGGCCATTACTCATCCCCGCTCCTCTTCTTGGCCGCACGGTACACCTGGCTACGGTTTCGCTTCCCAACCGCAACAACGGTCACGACGGTCCGCGCATCGTCAACACGATACACCAAACGATAACCCGCTGCCCGGAGCTTGATTCCATAGTGTTCATCCAACCCTCGGAGGGCATCGCCGCAAACACGCGGCTCTATTAGGCGTTCAGCTATTTTCTTCTTGAATTGCTCTCGCAGCGTTCCGCCGAGCTTGCGCCATTCCTTCAATGCAGAAGGAAGGAATTCCAGTTCATAGCTCATCTAAAGTGACGCTAACAGGTTTCTCATCAGCCCGTGCCTTAGCTACCTCGACAAGTTCCATTTCATCCAGCCGATCAAGCATGGCTTCATAGGCATCCGCTGGCACCATATAGGCCATCACACGGTTATGATTCAGTACAGCTACAGCACCACCACCAGCCTCATCCATGATGGCTGTTGGGCTCTTCCTAAGATCCGACACACTCACTGCCACTCCTGCTTCCACCTTTTGCATTTCACGCTCCTTTGATACTTTATATCATACGTTTTATAAAACCTTTTTCAATACCTTTTCAGGGCCTACGCGTCACCTACTAACAGAACCAGAGATGGCAATTGATCGAGAGAAGCGCGGTTCCCAGCGAAGATTGACCTATCTGGCCGTCCAAGCACAAAGATGCCGGTATAGCTGCACACCACCGGGAGTTTACCACAGGGCGGTCTCTCCGATATCGCCATGCTTCGGTCGATCCATTTTCTCCCAAGATACCGTAATGGGCGTTGCGCGATTCTCCGTGGTTCGGGACTTTAGATCTGCCAGAGACAGAGTAGCCATTGCCCTCTATACGCTACCGCGTGTCTACGGGGTCCTGCAATGAAGCGCACCCCAATTCCGGAGAATAGAAGGGCAATGAAGGGCCCGACGAACCGGCCAGCGGCGCACATCCAGAGGCAAAGGGCAAGGGAGCGCAGGTCATGGGGCGGCACGACAGGAAGACGGTGCACCGGCATCCGGACGCGGTTGCGTATCTGGAGGATCTCTCTCTTGATTAAAACACCCCTAACCCACTGATTCCAAGCCCTTTCCGGAGTCCGGACTTTCGAGGATCCTGATGAGCTAGTAGCCGAACTGTCTGGCCCGCCGGTCACGGTTCGCGCCCGGCTCCTGTACGGGTGATGTGTGCGCCAAAGTACCACCGGCCTCAACTGCCCCGACCGTCCCCGAGTTGACACCGACGGCTCCGCCGTGGCTCCCCCTTACTTTCGCGACAGGGCCGCCGCGCGGAGGGTGTGGGCTCTTATGAGACCTTACAGGTCAAGCGCCCTTCTTCATGGCCTCACCTCGGCGTCTCTCCCTTCGTCGGGTGCGGCTGCCGTGCCGCCGGGGTTGGGAAGGTCCGGCGGCACGGCAGCCGGGCCTGACCATCAAAGCGCACGATGCCCTCCGCGAGAGTAGGTGCAGACAATTGCAAGGCCCGGCACGGGGCGTTGCGTCGCCCGGAGAACACGGCTACGTTCACTCCAAAGGGGATCTTGGCCGTGCTGGGCCTGGATCGCCGGCGCTCGGGAACCGGAACTCCCGCCTTCCGGCCATTTCCTCCGCCCGGGCTGCGCCCCGCTGCGGAAATGGTCGGTGTTGCACAACGGAGTCGAACTAGGGCCCTATATCCGAAGCGTGAATGATCAGGAGGGGAATCCGTCGATGCCGCTGACCAAAATGCAAAAAGTGGAAATCGCCACCCTTCGAAGCGGACAGAACCAAACAAGGCGTGTGGTCTCGCCCGGAATGGAAGAGCATCTCCACAAAGCGTATGAGGTTCTCGACCACGGTTTCATACGCGTCATCGACTATATGGGTGATGACGCGGCCATCTGCCAGGCCGCGCGCGTAAGCTATGGTAAAGGCACGAAATCCGTGTCGAACGACGAAGGGTTGATCCGCTACCTGATGCGCCATTCGCATTCAACCCCGTTCGAGATGTGCGAGATCAAGCTGCACGTCAAACTACCGGTTTTTGTCGCGCGCCAATGGATCCGCCACCGAACCGCCAACGTGAACGAGTATTCCGCCCGCTACTCAATTCTTGATCGGGAATTCTACATACCCGCTCCCGAAGCCCTGGCGGCACAGTCGACCGAGAACAATCAAGGTCGTGGACAGCTGCTATCCGGCACGGAGGCTGAGCGGGTCCTGGAAATTCTTCGGGCCGACAGCGCTCGCTGCTACAGCAATTATGAAGAAATGCTTGGCATCGGCGAAGACGGAAGGTTGGGACTTGCACGGGAACTCGCCCGAATGAACTTAACAGCCAATGTCTACACCCAGTGGTATTGGAAGGTCGACTTGCACAATCTACTACACTTTCTTCGCTTGCGTGGGGATCCCCATGCCCAATATGAAATCAGGGTCTATGCAGAGGCCATCGGAAAGCTTGTCACGGATTGGGTGCCATTGGCATACGCCGCCTTCCAGGATTACCGAATTGGCGGGGTCCATCTCTCGGCGAAGGCCGCGGAATGCGTTAGGCGGATGCTGAGGGGTGAGGCTGTGTCGCAGGAGGACTCAGGAATGTCCAGGCGGGAGTGGCGTGAAATGTGCGAGGCACTGCAGATTTAGTGCGTTGCCTCCAAGTCACGGGAGCGCGGGGCATCATCGCCGGAAAACCGCAGGAGCTGTGATGAAGTGCCGCTCCAGAACAGCCCGATGGAGACCAGTTGACACGCGTTCAGTAATGCTGTCGACAGCGTCCCGCAGATTGGCGGAACGCTGCGAATTCACCAACATCGGGCAGAGGGAGCGGTGGATGCCCCGCGAATCGGTGTCCGACACGAAATCACTCAGGACTGTCGGAAGACTATCCAAGAATTCCCGGCCAGTTGGCTTCCCCTTTCGCGATGTTGTTGACGAGGTCGCGGCTCCAGCGGCGTCGTACACGAAGAGAGAAATTGAGATACAGCCGATCCTCATGGACGGTCCAGGCCTCCGGAACTGTCGGTGCCAGATATCCGCGCGAGGCTGCGTAAGCGCAGTACCCGCCAAAACGCGGGGCATATCTCTCGGGGTCGTTTTCAAATGCCGCAAGATTTCCGGCTGATGCAAACTGCCACGTCGCGCCCTTGAAAGTGGCTGTGTGATTCTCGGAGCCCAGCACCGGTTCACCATCGGTGAAATATGCTACGGGGTCGTAGCCGTGAATCGCGAGGCCGTCGGCCTGAAATGTTTCAGGTTCGGAAGCGAATGCAGGGAGACCAAAAACGGTGGCCGTGGGGGTGATGGCCAGAAAGCCAATGGCGGCGCGGCGGGTAAGGGACAATGCGATTCTCCTTTCTTGGCGGATCCTGCCCGCAAGATGTGGCAATGGAGCTTCGAATCCATCCCCCTACACATATATGTGACCTATTTGACTGCGACTTCACCGCTGGCCCAGGCGGCAAATACAAAAGCAGATGTCTTGCGTTGACATCTGTTCAATGCTCCACAAGGTGGAGATTACGGATTACCGAATTGGACAGGCCACGACAGCCAGCGAATTGGAGTTGCAGGTTTGAAGGGGTGCCCATCGCATGTCCCATAGGCGGTCTGGAACCTCCCGAGAATGCGATGGGCGAAGCACAAGGCTGTCAGATGGGCTTGATATCGCTGGCAGATGATCTCCCGTCGCGACCCTCCTGCAATTCATAGCTAACCTTTTGGTTTTCGGCGAGGCCCGTAAGGCCAGATCGCTCTACGGCGGAAATGTGGACGAACACATCTTTCCCACCTTCGTCAGGTGCTATGAATCCATAGCCTTTGGTGGTGTTGAACCATTTGACGGTGCCAGTTGGCATTCGTATCTCCTTGATTGATTCCGCCCGCGGGTCTGCGGCGGCTTGGTGCAGCCAGGTCCTGAACACTCGATTGGCTGCTCCCGCAAGGAGCGGTCTTCGAGGCGATGGTCTGCCGTCACATGGCGGAATATGGAGGAATTGACGGAAAATGCAAGTGAATCTTTCATTGCGGAAGGGAACCCGGAGGCAGGACAGGCAAATGAAGCTATATGGTCTGAAGAGCTGTGATACTTGCCGCAAGGCGCTGAAGTTTCTGGCAGGTCACGGGATGTCGGTTGAGTTTGTGGACGTTCGCGCTCAAGGAGTGGCGGAGGTCAATCTTTCCCGTTTCCATGCGGCCTTTGGAGATGCGCTCATGAACCGGCGTTCGGCGACCTGGCGCAGGCTCAGTGAGAAAGAGCGGTCGAATGATCCGCTGATTCTGCTTGCAACGCATTCTGCACTGATGAAACGCCCGGTGATTGAACTTGGGGACAGCCTCTATCTGGGGTGGGGAGAGGATGTGCGGAACGCCATTCTCGGCTAGAGATTGATGCTGGCTTCAGGCCGGTAGCGCCGAGAGGGGCAGGCGTCAACGCCGTTGCGAAGCGATCCGTCGTCGCGAAAAAGTCCTGAAGGAAGCCCTTCCCATCCTCGGAAGTGGGGAGTCGTTCGCTTGGGACGGTCTGTCTCAAGGTTCAGACATGGCCGTCGTTCTCCTCGCAGGCGGTAGGCGCGGTGCCCCAGCGCCAACGTTATCAGGGGACTCCGCATCAATCCTCGGTGTCACCTGTCGGTCAGTTCCAGTATACGGGCTGCGCGAATCCAGTGGCGAACTGTCAGGCTCGACATTGCCCCCACTGCCCCGGTCGAGGAAAGCCGACAAAACTGCATCAAATGAGATTGGCCCCGCGCCACGCATTGCCAGATAGAGCAGCAGGAACACCCAGAAAGCGCGTTGATCAAGGATTGGTGCGTCTGAGCTTATGTCAAACCATGATCCGATCGTCCCGGCGTCGGCATCGTGTCCCCAGATATCGGTAAGGCTCTGCACGACAACAAATCCAATCATTCCAAGCGCTGCCAGCCGAGTTAGCAACCCGGCGACAATGAGCGCAGGAAGCACGAACTCGGCCCATGTTCCAGCCAGCGTGACAAGCTTCTGGAATAGCGTCGCTTGGGTGATGTCATAGCCGACGGCTGCGGCGCCTTTCGGAAATATCTGCGCGAACGCGTTGAACGTAGGGCTCAACAGCCCCTCGATGCGGTCACCAAGCTTGGTAAGGCCAGAATTCCAGTAGTATACCAGCAGAACTGCCGCAAAGATAAATCGCGCCAATGTGGGCAGCAGGAACCTGCCAAACCTATCTGTCCAGGCAAGAGCAGCGGCGTACGGGGAAACCAATCCGTTCATCTAGCCATCCTCGTCAAGCCCTGTTAGCGCGGCACCTCGAAGAAGCGTGCCAAGTGTGCCGGACAAATCAAACTCTGGCACTTTGTCCATCGCAGCATCCAGTGCCGCGCCGAAGTTCGCGCCCTTCATCAAAGCGGCCACGAATGTACCACCACCCGATGCCAAAGTCGATAGCTGCGGATCGAATTCCGGGCGGGTTACCAGTACATTCTCGCCGCGGACTGGTGGTCTCGGCGCCCCGTGTTCCATGTTGAAGCGCCAGATGCCGTGGATTGGCCAGACGGACCGCACCAACCGAACCGATGGTGCAAGCCTCACAAACGACGCCATCAGACGATCAGTCGGGACCTGCAGATCAGTTGGCGCCAACGGCACCGAATCAGCGGCGTGATAGGATTCTCGAATCGCCAGTTCCAATCGCGCGGTGTCAGGGAGATAGCCGAGTTGGCGGGTAGGTTCGAACTCCGCAAGGAATTCAGGCACTCGCGTTCCGTAGAGCATCAGAAGCGGGGAATCAGGCGGGTATTGCCGTACGTAGGATCTGGATAGATTTATGAAATTGGTCTCCCCAACCAGTTTTCGGACTACGGGAAACGCGACTTCGAGCGCCGCCGTCAGACTGACCACGACATTGTTGCGGTAGACGTCAAACCGCTTGGTCGCCTCGCCGCCGTCCGGATTGGTCAATCCGGCAGGGACCGAATGCGTAGGGTTCAGAAGCGCATCGACGAATTCGGCCTGCCCAGCCATCATGCGGGAGCGGCTTCAAGAACTGTCGCAGCTCGTTGGGCCTCGGAAGCAAGTTCTGGCCAATCCGGAACATTGTTGTCCCATTCAATCAGTGTAGGTTTTGGTCCACCGCGCCTGATCGTCCGCTCATACAGGGTCCAGACAGGATCGATCACCTCACGGCCGTGATCGTCTATCAACAGTGGAGCACCGGTCTCGTCGGAGTCCACGTCGTGGCCACCAAGATGGATCTCACCAACAAGATGAAGGGGAAACCTGTCGATATAGCTGTCGGCGTCCGTCTGTTGGTTGGTTGCACTTACAAAGACGTTATTGACATCAAGCAGCAACCCACATCCTGTGCGGCGGGTGATTTCGGTCAGGAACTCAATTTCCGTCAGCGTCGTTTCGGAAAACGCAAGATAGGTGGACGGGTTCTCAAGCAGCATCCTTTGTCCGGTTGCGCTCTGCACTTCGTCTATGTGCTCGCATACCCGTGCTAGGGTTCTGGAATTGTAGGGCAGGGGAAGGAGGTCGTTCAGGAAACGGGTGTCATGCGTTGACCACGCAAGGTGTTCCGAGAAACTCGCCGGTTTCAGCCATTCAACCAGATGCCGCATTCTTGCAAGATGCTCGGCATCAAGAGGCACCTCGCCTCCGATTGACAGGCCCACACCATGGACAGAGATCGGAAAGCGTTCCGCCAGTTGCCTCAGTTGCGCCAGTGGTCGGCCACCGTCGCCCATGTAGTTCTCGGCATGGACTTCCAACCACAGGACCGCGCCTGGATTGTTCAGGACATCCTGGAAGTGCCGAGGTTTATAGCCGACGCCTGGAGCGTTGGGCAGGCAGCCAAAGCGACTCGAAACCTGGTCAAGCATTCCTGACGCCCTTTGTCGTAACGCATTTGAACCGCTGGATGGGGCGAAGTCCAGAGTCTTTCGACCGTAATCGCAAGCGGTGGCCTCCGGCATGCGAACACCGGAGGCCAAGCAGGAATCAGGACGGGAGGTCGCGGTCCAGCGCTTCCAGCGATCCCTGACGGGCGGTGCCGTCCGCCATCGCAGGCAGTTCGATTTCTGCGCAGGTGCCGGCGTCGACCAAAGTCCAGGCGTTGCCCTGATAGTCGACGGTCGATGTTCCGGCGCAGGTCGTGCCTGGGCCCGCAGCGCAGTCGTTCTCGCCCGCTAGGGAAACGCCGTAGCACTTGTCCTTTGCCTGGGCGGTCGCAACGGTGGCTTGGCTTGCAATGGCCGCGGCAACGGCGCTGGCGACGGCGAGGGTCTTTACTGTGGTCGACATTGGGAATCTCCTATGAGTAGCTGATCCTATTCATCGCATCTTGCGACGACGAATCACCTATAGCCCGCACAGCGCCATCATCCAATAACAGGTGCGTGTGAAATTTGTGTATGGACTGGTTGCCAATAGTCCTGCCGTGAGTTGGTGGAAGGGATTCGCGAGCCCTTTTCGCAGTTGTTTCGGCATGGAATTCGTCAGCTCGACTTCGTGATCTGCCGTGAGCCCCATTCAACGCCGGTGGAAGTTCACCACCACAAGCCACAAGCCCCGACCCCGTCAATGTGCGAAACCGCCTCATGCACCAGGTCACCCAAGGATTCTGGGAATTATGCCGGATCCAGGACCGTCGTCGTTCCGGACTGGAACGGAAATCCATCGTCTCCACTCCCTCATCCTCATGTTCCGGGCGCAGTCGGTGACGTCTGGGCCTATGGCATGGTCAACCTGGACCAAACCGCAAGTCTGGTGGTGTCGCTTCGGAGCTCAGCGCGTCCGCAATTTCGCCGAGCGCCATGACCTGCGTCCGCTTCTCTCCAAGCCGTCGCACCGAGACCGTTCCATTGGCGGTTTCCTTCATTCCGCAAGCCAGAATCACGGGAACCTTTGCGACCGAATGCTCGCGGACCTTGTAACCGATTTTCTCGTTTCTTACGTCCGGCTCAGCCCGGATTCCCCGGCCCCTCAGAGTGGTGGCCACCTCGCGAACGTAATCGTCGGCATCCGAGACGATTGAAGCGACAACGACCTGACGGGGAGATAGCCAAAAAGGAATTCTGCCGGCATGGCTTTCGATCAGGATGCCGATGAAGCGTTCGAATGAGCCCAGACACGCTCGATGCAGCATGACGGGTCGATGTCGGTCACCGTCCGGGCCGATATAGGAGGCTCCGAGCCGTTCGGGCAGCACGAAATCCACCTGATGTGTTCCGCATTGCCAGTCCCGGCCGATGGCGTCCGTAAGGACGAACTCGAGTTTGGGTCCGTAGAATGCGCCCTCACCCGGATTGAGTTCGGGTTCGAGACCTGCATTGCGGGTGGCTTCAAGCAGTGCCTGTTCCGCCCGGTCCCAAACTTCGTCAGCGCCCGCCCTGACTTCGGGCCGGTCAGAGAACTTGACCTGGAACCGAGGGAAGCCGAGTTCGGTGTACACCTCGGTCAGCCACTCGATGTAGGTGGAGGTCTCGCTCTCGATCTGGTCCTCGGTGCAGAAAATATGGGCGTCATCCTGGGTGAATCCGCGCACCCGCATTATTCCATGAAGCGCGCCAGAGGGTTCGTAACGGTTGCAGGACCCGAACTCAGCCATACGCAATGGAAGATCGCGATAGGATTTAAGGCCCTGGTTGTATATCTGAACATGGCAGGGACAGTTCATCGGCTTTAGCGCGCTGATCGCCTTTTCCCGGGCATGTTCCTCGTCGACCTCAACGATGAACATGTGCTCCTGGAATTTTTCCCAATGTCCAGATTCCTCCCAGAGCTTGCGTTCGACCACCTGTGGCGTGTTGACCTCAAGATAGCCGCCCTGGGTCTGCTTGCGGCGCATGTAATCCTGAAGGGTCGTGAATATCCTCCAGCCGTTTGGATGCCAGAACACCTGTCCGGGGGCTTCCTCCTGCATGTGAAAGAGGTCCATCTCGCGACCAATCCTGCGATGGTCACGCTTCGCCGCTTCCTCCAGCATCGTCAGGTGAGCCTTGAGATCCCTTCTGGTCCTGAAAGCGACCCCGTAGATGCGCTGCAGCATGGGGCGGGAACTGTCGCCACGCCAATACGCCCCGGCAACACTGGTCAGCTTGAAGGCGTCAGCAGGCACCTGACCAGTGTGCTGGAAATGAGGCCCGCGACAGAGATCCTGCCAATGACCGTGCCAATACATGCGGATAGGCTCTCCTTCCGGAATTGCCTCCAACAGCTCAACCTTGTATGGTTCATGATTTGCGGCATAGTATTCGGCCGCCCGCGCGCGCTCCCATACCTCCGTCGTAATTGGATCGCGGCGATTGATGATTTCCTTCATTTTGCTTTCAATCGCGCCGAGATCATCTGGAGTGAACGGCTTGTCCCTGTCAAAATCGTAATACCAACCGTTTTCGATTACGGGCCCGATCGTGACCTTTACATCCGGCCACATCTCCTGCACCGCACGAGCCATGATGTGTGCGCAGTCGTGGCGGATCAGCTCCAGTGCCTGGATGTCATCTTCCAGTGTGTGGATCGATATTCGACTATCCCGTTCGATGTGCCATTGCAGGTCAAAGTGTAGGTCGTCGACACTCGCGGAAATGGCCTTTCTGGCAAGAGAGGGCGCGATTGAGGCCGCCACCTCCAGAGGGGTGATGCCCGATTCGTACTTGCGGATACTGTCATCGGGGAAGATAAGGGAAATCTGGGCCATCCTGGCTCTCCTCGTCGGTCTGGCGCCCACGGAACGCCCGGTTGCGGGTATGGTTTCCGGTGCGCTATTTGGTCCCCACAGTTGACGTTGTCAACAGGTCTCGTGACAGGGGCTTTCGCCGCAGCCGTCAATATGGGAATTCTTGGACGCGAACTGTGAGACACGAAGTGCCTGGGCCACGAACTCTGGAAACGCCGCTGGGGCGCCATATCGCCTACCATCTAACCGAAGGCGAGGGGCCCTGCGTTGTCTTTCTCGGCGGGTTCCGTTCCGACATGGACGGAACCAAGGCCGTTCATTTGGAGGCTTGGGCCAGGCAATGCGGTCGTGCCTACCTGAGGTTCGACTATTCCGGTCATGGAAAGAGTTCCGGAAATTTCGAAGATGGCTGCATCGGCGATTGGACCGATGATGCCGCCGCTGCACTGTCAGAGCTGACCGGCGGTTCGGTCGTGCTTGTTGGTTCGTCCATGGGAGGCTGGATTGCGCTGAATCTCGTGACGAAACTGAACGGGAGAATCAGTGGTCTTGTTGGCATTGCGGCCGCACCGGATTTCACGGAGGATTCTTTGTGGGAGGGTTTTTCGGAGGTGCAGCGACGCAGGCTCATCGAAAAGGGGCATCTGGCGCTTCCGAGCGATTATTCGGATGAGCCGTATGTCATCACCCGCAGACTGATTCTGGATGGGCGCGAGAACCTGGTGCTCCGAAGACCGCTTTCGCTTCCGTTCCCGGTGCGTCTGTTGCATGGTACAGCGGATGGGGACGTGGAGGTCTCGGTTGCGATGCGGATTCTGACCCATGCTGAAGGTAACGATATCCGTCTTACGCTGGTGAAGGACGCTGACCATCGGTTTTCCAGCCAGGAGTGCCTAAGGCTGATCGAGGCGAGCGTTGAGGAGGTGCTTGGAATCCAGGATCGGTAGCTCTGGAGTACCGGCGCTGCGGCGGACTGAAAGGGAAAGCTTGCGGACACCGAAGGTGCGGGATTCCTGCCGATGAAGCGGACGGGTCAGGTATTGGGCTGGAATTCTGGAATCCTCATCGCTTTGGACTGCTTGGAGAAATTGCATGGAACAGCGCATCAGTCTGATCACCCTCGCCGTGGCCGATATGGAGCGGGCGGCAGCCTTCTACGAAGCACTGGGCTGGAAGAGGGTGGAGAGTCCCGACGGAGTCATCGCGTTTGACCTGATTGGCCAGACACTAGGGCTCTATTCCCGAGACGCACTTGCAAGGGATATGGGAATCGACGCCTCCGGCACTGCCGGGTTTTCCGGCGTTACCTTGGGTTACAATGTCGCGACGAAAGAGGAGGTCGCGCCAATATATCAGGCCGCCCTTGTGGCTGGTGGTCGCGGCATCAAGGAGCCGCACGACATCTTCTGGGGCGGCCATATCGCCTATTTCGCCGATCCTGACGGCCACGTATGGGAGATCGCCCATAACCCTTACTCACCGCTCGGTCCAGATGGGGAATTTCAGTGGAATGGGGCATCGTGAGGCGCCCTCGAAGCTACGTTTCGCTTGAGGAATTCGGGAGGCAACGCCTGTCCCGCCATTTCGAGATACGTAATTTCCTGACGAGCGAAATTGCGAACTTTCACGCGATCCAGAACATTCCGGAAACGCCTGGCATCGCGCTCGCGGCGGGCAGACATATTGCCGAGAACCTGCTGGATCCCCTGGTTGAGACATTTGGGCCGATCGACATCCGGTCCGGGTATCGCAGTCCGGAGATGAACCGGTTCGGGGCGACGCAGGTAAAGCCGCAGAAGTGCGCCCGGAATGAAGCGAACTATGCCAACCATATCTGGGACAGGTGCGATTCCGAAGGACGGATCGGAGCCTGCGTTACAGTTGGAATACCGTGGTTCGCTGCCCAGTATCGGCGTGGTCGGGACTGGCGCGATCTTGCTTGGTGGCTCTACGACCACCTTGATTTTCAGGAGGTCTGGTTTTTTCCGAGGAACGCGGTTTTCAACCTGTCCTGGCGGCAGGAACATCGTGAACGCCGTATTCTGAGCTATATCCGTCCCAAGGGCACACTCGCCAAATCCGGCATGACGCCGGATCCGGAGCGGGCAGGCCGTTATTCCGATTTTCCGCCGTATCGCGGTATCCATTATCCCGACATTCCAGGAGACTGCCAGTGAGACTGCCAAAAACTCCATCGTTTCGACTTGACGGCCGCCGTGCGCTCATAACCGGCGGCTCGCGCGGAATTGGATTCGGCTGTGCGGTAGCTCTGGCGGAAGCTGGTGCCGAATCAGTTATCGCGGCGCGCGGAAAGAGCGAATTGCAGGATGCCGAGACCTCGATGCGCGAAGCCGGCCTCAGCGCGAAAGCCGTTGTTCTTGATGTGACGGACCTCAACGCCGTGCGTACCCTGATCGCCGATCATGGGCCATTCGGGATTGTTGTGAATTCGGCGGGTCTCGCCCGTCATTCGCCAGCGTTGCACACGACGATGGAGGATTTCGATGCCGTCACCGCCGTCAATTTCCGTGCCGCTTACTTTCTCGCGCGGGAAGCGGCGACCCAGATGGATCAGGGGGGGTCGATTATCCAGATATCCAGTCAGATGGGCCACATCGGAGGAATCGAGCGTGCAGTGTATTGTGGCACCAAACATGGTGTCGAAGGCTTTACCAAAGCTATGGCGATCGAATGGGGTGAGCGCGGAATACGTGTCAATACAGTCTGTCCGACATTCATCCGCACACCGCTGAGCGAAGCGACCCTGAACGATCCGGTGAAGCGCGACTGGATCATGTCAATGATCAAGCTCGGCCGCATCGCTGAGATCGAGGATGTCATGGGGGCCGTGGTGTTTCTGGCATCGGATGCTTCGGCAATGGTGACGGGAACCTCGATTCTGGTCGATGGTGGCTGGACAGCTCATTGAGTTGGGGTCGATCGGGCAGTTCCGAGCGTAGTCGGCTTCGTAGGACACGACCGGAGCACGGCGAGCGAACATCGTTCGTGCGTTTTCAGCGGGGTCGATGACGAAAGTCACTGACACAGGTGCATTGACATCACAACAATCCGCGGAGCGGATGGGACTGTGCCCTTCACGTTACGAAGTCAGCTTGTGCCGACGGTTATCTCGCGGGAACCGGTGCGTGTCCGCGAGGCGATGCCACTTCGTCTGGATTCAGGCTCTCCCGGGCTTCCTTCGCCGGGAAAGCAGGTTCTGAGGGCCAGGAAAGCGACTTCTATCGGTCCGCATTGGGGTGATCGGACCTGCGGGCTTCTGCGTGGTGGATTTGGGAACTGTCTCGTCGACGTGACGTTCGCGGAGCTGTGCCCGCTATCGGTTCCATCGGTGTCTTTTTTGAAGAGGGCCTTTGACCTGAGGGCGGTTTCTGTGCCCGCCCGGAATTGCTGTCAATGAAGTCAAGTACGAGCGGGCGGATGTTTTCGCGCCAGGACCGGCCTGCAAAAATCCCGTAATGACCCGCGCCGGGTTCAAGGTGGCTGGCCTTCATTTCCGGGGGGAGGCCTGTCAACAGGTCAAGCGCCGCGAGACATTGACCGGGAGCACTGATGTCATCCTCCTCGCCTTCAACCACTTTCACGGCCACGTCCGTTATCTTCCCGATGTCGACATGGATGTCGCCGACGAAAAATCTGTTGCGGGCGATTTCGCGTGACTTGAAAATTCGTTTGACGGTCGAAAGGTAGAATTCCGCCGTCATGTCCATCACCGCGAGATACTCGTCGTAGAACCGGTTATGCCGATCATGGTCTCTAGCCTCACCCTTAGCGGCGCGGATTATCTGTTCGGTGAAGGCTTTCGAATGGCTTTCCGGATTCATCGAAATGAAACCCGCCAATTGCAGCATACCCGGATAGACCAAACGACCCGCTCCAGCGTATTTGAATCCAACCCTTTGGATGGCAAATCCCTCAAGCTGGCCCATCGTCAAGCGGCGTCCAAAGTCGGTGACTTCCGTTGGCGCGGCGTCCGGATCGACCGGTCCGCCAATCAGTGTCAACGTACGTGGCTGCGCTTTCGGATCCTGTTCGGCAAGAAGTGCCGTGGCTGCCAACGCCAAAGGAGCCGGTTGGCAGATGGCGATGACATGGATTTCCGGGCCTAGAGCCCGCATGAAGTCAGCGAGATAACGGGTATGGTCCTCAATATCGAACTTCCCCATCGAAACCGGAATGTCGCGGGCGTTGTGCCAGTCCGTCACATAGACTTCACAGTTCGTGATCAAACTCTTCACCGTTGATCGCAGCAGTGTTGAATAGTGACCCGACATTGGCGCGATCAGAAGGACCCGGCGAGGCTGGGGTGGACGCTCCTGGACACGAAAGTGGATGAGGTCTCCGAACGGTCTTTCGACGACGGTCACGATATCAACCAAGTGGTCGCGTCCATCCTCGCAGGTGAACGTCCGAATGCCCCAGTCAGGTTTGGTGACGATGCGAGCGAATGCGCGCTCCGTCACCTCACCCCAAGCCGAGAGCAGAGGAAAGAACGGAAGGGGGAACAAGCCGGTCACTGGGTATGATCCGATCGCAAGCGCTGTGGCACCAAGCCATTGGTTGGTGTTGCGAACCGTCTCCATTAGGTCGTAGTTTGCCATATAGCGCATACGCACTGCTCCCTGTTGTTCCACGCATGTCAAAAAGCCGCGTTTACCAGACTGGATATACGCTTTATGCTGCAAGTGCAAAATAGACGGATTCTTGGCGATGACAACAGATGATGGTGGTGCCGTAGGGCAAAATATTGGCAAACTGCAGGCAAACCTCGCCAGAATCGAGGAACTTTCGCAGCGCATGGTGTCTGCGCTTGCGAACAGGCGGCAGGTAAGCCCCGATCTCCAGGGGCCGGGCATGGACCTCTTTCTGAAAGCCGCCGGTGCCTGGTGGACCCAGATGATGAGCGACCCCACAAGGATTCTTGAAAGCCAGGTTGGCTACTGGAGCAGGACATTGGAGCATTATGTGGAGGCACAGAATGCACTCATGACCGGCAAGTCGATTGAGGACGGCGGCGACGCGCCGAAGGACCGACGCTTTTCCAGCGACCTGTGGAGGACCCATCCCTATTTTTCCTTTGTGCGCCAGCAGTATCTTCTGAATTCCGACGCGATCAGGGCGTCGCTGGAGGGCTTGGATGGACTTGATGATACTGAACGGCGCCGTGTGGAGTTCTTTGCAGGCCAGATCATCGACATGTTCGCACCAACGAACTTTCTGGCGACCAATCCTGAAGCCCTGTCGAGAGCGGCGGAGACTGAAGGACAGTCGTTGGTCGACGGTCTCGAAAATCTCGTTCGGGACATCGAGTCCAGCAAGGATGGTCTGCAGGTCACACTGGCGGACAGGGATGCATTCACCGTTGGCGGCAACATCGCGACGACCGAGGGTGCCGTAGTTTTCCGGAACCGGATGTTTGAACTTATCCAGTACAAGCCGGTGACTGAGACCGCCTGCGAGGTGCCGCTGGTCGTGTTCCCACCGTGGATCAACAAGTTCTATATCATGGACCTCCGCCCCGACAACTCACTGATTCGCTGGATCGTCGAACAGGGTTTCACGCTGTTCGTGGTCAGCTGGAGGAACCCAGACTCTTCCTATGCCGATGTCGGCATCGATACCTATATCCAGGAAGGCTATCTGACGGCCATTGAGCAGGTGAGGAGGATAACCGGCGAAAGTCAGGTTAACGCGGTCGGCTATTGCATTGGTGGGACGGCTCTCGCGATGACGCTGTCTTACCTGAAAGCGAAAAAGGACAGTTCGGTCAGGTCGGCAACGTTCTTCACCACCCTTACCGACTTCTCGGACCAGGGCGAGTTCACTCCGTTCCTGACGGATGATTTCGTTGGGGCGATTGAGTCCGAATGTGAGCGGAATGGTATGCTCGAGAGCTTTTTCATGGCGAGAACTTTCTCGTTCCTCAGGGCCAACGACCTGGTCTATGGCCCAGCGGTCCGCAGTTACATGTTGGGAGAACCGCCGCCGGCATTTGACCTGCTGTACTGGAATGGCGACGGCACCAATCTTCCGGGAAGAATGGCCGTCGAATACCTTCGCTGGCTTTGCCAGGAGAACCGGTTCTCCGATGGCGGATTGGAAATACTCGGCGAAAGGCTTTCCGTGAACGACGTTCAGGTGCCCCTTTGCGCCATTGCCTGCGAAACCGACCACATTGCAGCCTGGTCGTCCAGCTTCACAGGGGTTTCCAGAATGGGATCTATGTCGAAGCGCTTCATTCTGTCCGAATCCGGGCACATTGCTGGCATCATCAATCCACCCGGAAAGAGAAAATACGGGCATTTCACCAATGATGACATGGAACTGAAGCCCGAAGCGTGGCGTGAGGGCGCGGAGGCTCATGAAGGGAGCTGGTGGCCGCGGTGGGGCGAATGGCTTGCGACGTACTCCGGTGGGCGAATTCCCGCCCGCCAGCTTGGTGGCTCGGAGACTCCCGTGCTAGCACCGGCTCCGGGAACCTATGTTTTTGCTGGGAGTTAGTGGGGACAGCCAATGTCTGGCAGTATTTTTCTGCGATGCGGCAAAATATCGCTTGAAATGCCGCAATGCAGCATATACGTTTGCGTGGATGCAGAGGCGCATGGGCGCACAGAGAAGCGAATGGAGATTCAGAGATGGCTGTGAATGCACAGGACTACACGAAATTGATGAAGGACATGCTGGGGGTGTTCCCGGTTGACATGTCAGCGATGCAGGATGTCTTCAAGACCCAGGCCGCATTGGGCGAGAAAATGTCCAAAGTGGCGGTTGAGGCGGCTGAGAACTCGGCCGAGGTTTCCGCCAAGTGGACCAAGCAGACTCTTGCCAAGGTTGCTGAGGTCACGAAGGTCAAGGACGATCCCGCCGACTACACCAAGGCCATGACAGACTTTGCGTCGGCCCAGGCGGAAATCGCCGCCGAGTCGATGTCGGCCTTCGCGGAGATCGCCAAGAAGGTTCAGATGGAAACGGTCGAACTCATGCTGGCTGCTGGCAAGGATGTGTCGGAAGATGCCACCGCCGCCGTCAAGAAGGCAACCGCGGAAATGACAGCTGCGGCCAAGAAGGCGACCGCAGCGGCCAAGTAGGTCAGCGCAAGAATTTTCCTCGCGTCGGATCTCCTCCTGCCGACGCACCAAACTGGGGCGAGTTCAGTTCTCGCCCCTTTTTTTCCGTCGCTCAAGGCCGTAGGGTTCGGGTGTGCCGCTGGATCGGAGGATGCCCATGGCCGCTGAATCGGAACCCTTGCTGATCAAACGTTATGCCAGTCGAAGGCTGTACAATACGGAAACCAGCGACTACGTAACGCTCGAGGACATCGCGCAGTTCATTCGGGACGGTCGGGATGTGCAGATCATGGACCTGAAGTCCGGTGACGACCTAACCAAACAATACCTTCTTCAGATCATTGCCGACCACGAAAGCCAGGGTGAAAACGTATTGCCGGTAAACGTATTGACCGATCTCGTGAGAAGCTACACGACTGGAGTTCATTCAGTCGTTCCGCAGTTCCTCTCGGCCAGTTTTGAGATGCTGCGCGAAGGCCAGTTCAGAATGATGGAGAATTTCGCCAACCCGATGGCTGCGGTGCCGGGATTCGAGGCGGTGAAGCTGCAGCAGGAGGCGTTTTTCAAGGCAATGACCGGAGGGTGGGCCGGTAATGAGCCGGCTCTGAAGGATGAATCGGAATCTCCATCGGCGAATTCCCGCGAACTTGATGAAATCAAACGACAGCTTGCCGACCTGCAGGCCAAGTTGGCGGACCTGGGTCGGTAGTGGGCTGACAGCCGGCCAACGCCTATGGTTGGTAAACGCACCGAACATAGTCCGGCGGAAACGGATATCTCCGACCTTGATGAGATCGATCGGAACTCGATTCCTCGGCGCCATCACCGCTGGTGCTGGATGTGTTTGTGAGGGTCAGATCTTCCCTGGCTTGTGGCGGCGCTTGGCCGAACCAACGTCATGGTCTTCTCTACATCGGATCGGGTTGCAGCTTGGGTTGTCGCATGGTTCCATGAAATTCGTCGGTCAGGTATTCGCAGTTCTCCTGGCCAGGCGCCGTCATTGTCCTGTATGCACGATATCGACGGTCTGAATGAGCCTGTTGTCCGTACGATCGAAGATAAGAACCTGATCACTGTCGGTCACAATGGCGAACCACTTTTCGGCTTGAGTGAATGCAACCGCCCTAACACCCGTGGGTAAGTTGATCTGATCAGGTGGCATGAGACCGAGGTCATCGGGAAAGCGGGTGACAAGAAAAATGATCAGGATTATGAATCCAGCAATCATCACGGAGGTCAGCACGGTGACCAGCGTTCGCAGGAATCTCAGCGATCTGGTTCCATGATCGGAGATCTCGCCCATGTCCTCTTCCCGCTTGGTGGTGACGGTCGCAGCTGACCCCCCATCGCGTCTTGATAGCGCATTGGCGCGCGATGTTCCAGAAAGCGCCGCTCTCAGCCGTTCACGGCTGGCCCGTCTGATCCTCGGTGGAGCAGTGGTGCGCAATGGCGTTCCAGTGATCGAACCAGATGCAAGAGTTGCCGCAGGTGAGACTTTTGAAATTGCGGTGCCAGATGCGATGGACAGCCACATTGCGGCGGAGAACATTCCGTTGGACGTGGTGTTCGAGGATGACGAACTGATCGTCGTCGACAAGCCTGCGGGAACAGTTGTCCATCCTGCGCCGGGGACGCCTTCGGGTACGCTTGTCAATGCGCTTCTGGCTCATTGCGGAAGCAGTCTATCCGGCGTGGGCGGAGCAAGGCGCCCGGGAATAGTTCACAGGATCGACAAGGGTACGTCTGGGCTGCTCGTGGTCGCAAAGTCCGACCGTGCGCATCATGGGTTGGCACGTCAGTTTGAGAAGCATGAGGTTGAACGGGTCTATACGGCTGTCTGCTACGGCGTTCCCAGCGCATCCGACCCCCGATTGAGGGGCATCCGGGGCGTTGGTTTGGAAGATGGTGGGACAATTCGGGTCAGGACCCAGCTTGGCAGGCACCGGACGGACCGGCAACGCCAGGCGGTCAGGTTCGAAGGTGGACGCGAGGCCGTGACCCGGATCCGTGTTGTCGAGGAATTTGGCATTCCGTCCGAAGCCGCCCAGCTCGACTGCTGGCTTGAAACCGGACGAACCCATCAGATCCGGACGCATCTTGCATATGTTGGCCATGGGTTGATCGGGGATCCTCTGTATGGAAGGAGGCGTAGGCTTTCCAATTCATTGGGCAAGTCCGTTGTGGATTTGGCGGCGGGTTTTCCGAGACAGGCGCTTCACGCGCGAAGCCTTGGATTCGCTCATCCGGTGAGTCGTGAGTTCCTTCGGTTTGACGCGCCTGCGCCGCATGATCTGGCAGCGCTTCTTGAAGCCCTCAGGAACACTTGTTAACACATAGGCGTGAGAGTCGCTGGCGGACGTTGGCGTATCGGCAGATAACGGTATGTGTGACGAATCGAAAAGACGTGCTGCATCCTTGAATTGCCGACACAGTGGCCCTAGATTGATGTTAACACGATAAACATGGGGCATAAGGAAAGCTCATGGGTAACTACGCGAATCTGCCGGCTCCGAGTCCGGAACAGGGACTGAACCGCTATTTGCAGGAGATCAGAAGGTTTCCGATGCTGGAGCCAGAAGAGGAATATATGCTGGCGAAGGCATGGGTGGAGCGACAGGATACGAGTGCGGCGCATCGTTTGGTGACCTCACACCTGAGATTGGCGGCAAAAATCGCAATGGGTTACCGAGGCTATGGATTGCCGCAGGCGGAGGTGATTTCCGAAGCCAATGTCGGTCTGATGCAGGCCGTGAGGCGTTTTGACCCTGAAAGAGGATTCCGGCTTGCCACATATGCCATGTGGTGGATCCGTGCGTCGATCCAGGAGTACATTCTGCGGTCCTGGTCGTTGGTGAAACTCGGTACGACATCGGCGCAGAAAAAACTGTTCTTCAACCTTCGTAAGGCGAAGGCCCGTATCGGTGCTTTGGAGGACGGAGATCTGCATCCTGACAAGGTCAGGAAGATCGCGTCGGATCTTGGTGTTTCCGAAGACGAAGTCATCTCGATGAACCGTCGGATCTCTGGGGGTGACGCGTCGCTCAATTCCCTTGTTGGTGGTGCCGATGGGGATAGCTCGACCGAATGGCTGGACTGGCTGGAGGATGAAGACGCGGATCAAGCGGCGGCGTATGAGGACAAGGATGAATTGGAAGTCAGGCGCGAACTTCTTGCCGAGGCGCTGGCTGTGCTGAATGAACGTGAACAGGACATCCTCACACAACGGCGTTTGCAGGAGCGACCGGTAACACTTGAGGATCTGTCCGGCCAATATGGCGTTAGCCGCGAACGAATTCGGCAGATTGAGGTTCGGGCGTTTGAGAAACTGCAGCGCCGTGTGACGGAACTCGCTCGCGAGAAGGGAATACTCACATAGGGCGATGGCCCATTCGAACGGCTTGAATGTTATTCTGGGGCTGATTGACCCAAAGTGTTGGTATCTTGCCGGCAAGGGTTTGAATAGGGGACTATGTACTTGCTTAACCAAATTTCTCTGTGGCGGCAGGACTGCGGGAAATTGAGGGGCCAGACCGTAGCCGGATACTGGCCACGGCCCTTCCGGACAGGCGGTTGCTGCAGGTCACTCGTTCCGGTGCGCCGGCGGTAGCCAGATCCGGCTTCCCCGCCCGGCGTCGGTTCAGGCCGCAGGCCGTTATGCGGAAAAACGCTACGGGGCGGGGTCCGCGGCCCCCGGAAACCGACGATTCCGGTCCCGGAACGGCTGGAGTCCCGTCTGGATGGAGAATATCCGGGCTTTCAGGGCAGCGCGACGGCTTGATCCGTTCCACCTCCTTCCGGCGCCCCGGTCCGCGCCGTCGGGAGGCGGGCCGGCGGTGTCAGGGAGGGCGGGCTTGGTGCAGCACCTCGGCGGGCGTCCGGTAGCCGAGCACCCGTCGCGGCCACACGTTCAGGCGGTCCTGCACCCGTCCCACCTCCGCGTCGGTGACCGCCCGCAGGTCCGTCCCCTTCGGCAGGTACTGCCTCACCAGCCCGTTGGTGTGCCCGTTCAGGCCCCGCTCCCAGGAGTGGTAGGGGGTCGGGAGGAAGAACCCGGCCTTCAGCGCCTCCGCCACGCCGGCGTGGCCCGCGAACTCCCTGCCGTTGTCCGCCGTGATCGTGTGGACGGGCGCGCGGGAGCCCGGCGGCATCTCCAGCATCGCGGCGGAGACCTCGGCCGAGGTGCGCCGGCCAGCCCTCTGTAGATACGTGTATTTCGACGCGCGGTCCACAAGGGAGACCACCGCCCCGCTGTGGCCTTTCCCGATGATCGTGTCGGCCTCCCAGTCGCCGACACGCTCCTTCCTCTCCACCTCCGCAGGCCTCTCCGGGATGTCCACCCGGCCCGGGATGTGGCCACGGCCGGAGCGCCGCCCGCCACGCCAGTTCGGTTTTCTGCCGCGCCGCCTCAGCAGCGTGAACAGCCTGCCGCCCGCCTTCCTGCCGGCCTTCAGGCGCCCGGATGTCCACTGGCGGCCCACCGCCCAGCCGCCCTCCAGCCGCAGCCGTCCCGCGACCTGCTCGGGGCTCCAGCCCTCCGTCAGGCACCCCTCCACATGCGCCCAGCGCTCCGCAGCCATCTTCCTCGGAACCGACGACGCCCCGCTGCGGCGTAACTCCGCTTTCCCCTGCGCCTCGCCCGGGCTGTATCCGGAATCCCCGCCGTTCCGGCGCAGCTCCCGCCAGACCGACGGGCGGTCACGGCCCAGACGGGCGGCGATGGCTCCGTCGGAGAGCCCGCTTTCCTTCAGCGCGCCGATCTGGCATCTATCCTCATGGGTCAGGTGGCGATGGCCCTCGGGCATGGCAGTCTCCTATGCGTCGTTGCCGGGACTGTCGCCGCTTCCTGACCGATCCGCAACATCATGCGGCAGGAAAACCGGTCACCACCGCCACTGGTGTTGCACTTCGGACTGGAATGGGGCCTTGAAGGAATGTCAAGGGCAATCGCGAACATGGCACAGCAATCTTCGCCAGACTACCCGGCAACGATCTATTATGCCTTCAAGCCGCATGAGGTCACACAGGAAGGGATCAGTTCGACAGGTTGGGCAACGTTTCTGCAAGCCGTACTGGAAGCTGGCTATGCCGTAGTCGGCACCTGGCCAATGCGGACAGAGAAACCCGGTCGGATGATTTCAGTTGGCACTAACGCGCTTGCAAACTCAATCGTACTTGTCTGCCGCAAGAGGAGATCGAACGCCGCCGTCATCAGCCGGGCTGAATTCATTGGTGCATTGAAGCGAGAACTCCCTCCTGCTATCAAGGAACTGCAGAAAGCAAACATCTCACCAGCCGATATGCCTCAGTCTGCAATCGGTCCAGGAATTGCTGTCTTCAGCCAATGCGAGTCAGTGCTCGAAGCCGACGACAGTGAGATGACGGTGAAATCTGCATTGCAATTGATCAACCGCGAACTCGACGAGTATCTTGGCGGCATCCAAGGCGAATTCGACACCGAAACCCGTTTCGCCATTACTTGGTTCGAGCAGAACGGCATGGCCAGCGGTGACTACGGTACCGCGAACAACATTGCCATGGCCCGCGGCATCTCAGTCGATAGTGTTGAACATGCCGGGATCATCGAAAGCGCCGCAGGCAAAGTCCGCATTCTGGCGCGCGAAGAAATCGACCCAGACTGGGAGCCGGAAACTGACAGGCACCTGAGTGTCTGGAAATGCTGTCAGCACCTCATCCGCGAACTCGACCAAGGTGGCGAACAGGCGGCCGCGCTTCTTCTCCGGAAGATTGGGCCTAATTATGGAGACTCCGCCAAAGACCTCGCTTACTGTCTGTACGACATATCCGCCAACAATCGGCGTGACGCTGGCGAGGCTGTGTTCTACAAAGGTCTCATCGCGGTCTGGCCGGAGCTGACGCGGCAGGCTGCTTCTATCCGCGAAACACGTAGCGACCATCAGTATTCGCTGGACCTGTAGCAACATGACCTACCAAGTTGAGGAAATCGAAACCAGACTGCGCTCTGGCGAAGACAGTGACTGGGAGTTCAAACAGGTCACGTTCGCCGGTGATCATCCAAAGCAACCCAGTCGGAATGACTGGGCGGATGAAATCGCCGCCTTTGCCAATGCAACGGGCGGTGTGATGCTTGCTGGCGTTGCCGACGACGGAACTGTAATCGGGATGTCCCGCCAGCAGATCGTGAACCTGGACGCCCGTTTGGTCGAGGTCTGCACCGATACGATCAAGCCACCAGTTCGCATCCGCACCCAGCATGCGGAACTCGGCAACGGCAAGCTCGTGCTGCTCGCCGAGGTGAGCGAGAGTGATTCAGTCCATGAGAGTCCCGGAGGAAACTACATCCGTGTCGGCGCCACCAAGCGGCTCATGGGCAGCGACGAACGGTTGCGTCTGGCGCAACGACGTTCACAGGCCCGCTTCCTTTGGTTTGACAAGCAGCCGGTGCCCGGAACGGGTTTCAGGACTCTGTCCGACTCTTTTTGGAAACCAATGCTCAGTGCCGAAGGTGCGGCGGAACCTCAAACAGCGCTCCGCAAACTGGCGCTGCTCCAACACGACGAATTCGGTGTTCTGCGAGCTTCAGTGGCCGGCGTGCTACTGTGTACGCCCGAGCCGGAACAATGGCTTCCCAACGCCAGTATCACCGCGACCAAGTACCGGGGCAAAGACCGGGCATCCAGTCAGGTGGATGCCGAGGAGATAACCGGTCCGCTGAACAGGCAGATAACCGCGGCCGTGGCATTCGTGGCCAGGAATATGCAAGTGACAGCCTGGAAAGATCCGGCACGTACAGACTTGCCCCAATACAGCTTAAGGGCACTCTTCGAAGCCTTGGTAAATGCAGTTGCCCATCGGGATTATTCCATCAGGGGAAGCAGAATCCGCCTGTCCATGTTCAATGACCGGATCGAGATTCAATCTCCCGGTACATTGCCAAACAATCTCACGGTGGACAGCATCGATTCACGGCAGTCTACCCGCAACGAAGCCCTGACCTCTTCGTTGGCACGCATGCCGGTCAGTGGAACGCTCGGAAGTGAACACAGACAGTACTTCATGGAACGCCGCGGCGACGGTGTCCCGATTATTCTGCGAGAAACCAGGAAGCTGTGCGGTATGCTTCCCCACTACCAGGTCATTGACAGCTCGGAACTCCTTTTGGTCGTTCCGGCGGCAATCCAGGAACTCAGCCCTGCCAAAGTCGTTGTTTCAGTGAGATCCGACGGCCAGCCGTTGCCAGAGGCTCAACTCCTTTGCCTGTTTCCGAACAATACGTGGGTTGGAGCGAACACGGATGCCGATGGCAAGGCGGAGATAGATCTGTACACAACTCAATTGCCCATGACGGTGTTCGCCTCCGCATCCGGTCATGCCGCGCATCTGGAACAAAACTGGATTCCTGGCGAACGGGCTCTTGCGGTCAATCTTCGGTCATGGCCCGAAGGTGGGAGTGTGATATTCCCTGAATCAACCGGTTACCTTCCTGGTTTGAATGGTTCGGTGGAAACAATTCGCGATTCCCTCGATCGGACCTACATCTATGCATCTAACATCTCCGTCAACGACGGAGAGCAACAGCCGGTACACTTTGTTCCCGGCGAAGACCTGAGATTGATCGATTCAGAGGGCAACGAACTGTGCGTTCGCATTATCGAGATTGTCGGTCGTTCTGCACTGGTTGAGCATTTCGATCCCAAGCTTTCAGAACAGTGACTCTCGGCGCGGCTACCAAAGATTGCAAATCCACTCAGAAGCCACGATAGATGGGGTGCGCAAACGAAATCGGCAAGGAGAGATAGCGCATGGCAAAGAGCAATCGCCAGTACGTGTTCGAAGGAATGGAAATTCTGCCAGAGGCTCTTTGCCCATTCGTGGAGAAGAGGTTGGACAGTTCCTTGAGCGGTCACTGGCAGGTACAGGTTGCGGAACGGCTCCGCCTCCGCGCCGATAAGGATGGCAAACTGGTTTGGGACCACAGCCGTCCCGGGGCCGGATCCGCGGCGCCCGGGGGCCGCAGACCACGCCTTCCGGCCATTCCCTACGCTCGGGCTACGCCCCCGCTGCGGGAATGGCCGGCGGTGCACTTCGGAGTGGAAGTGGGGTGTCGAAACTGCAGGAGGCATCTTGCCATGGCGTCAGGTCATCGAACCGCATCAGGATGTGGCAACTGGAGAGTTTCTCCAAGCTGAGTTCGCGGCTGATCTGGGAAAGGTTCACGCAGGTGGTGCGCCGACGGAATACAGCGATCCACGGGAGTTCTTCGCACGTACATATCTCACGGATGGTCTCAGCACGCTCCTGGTTGGAGCGGCCAGGAGGCTATCCGGAACCGGAGGCGATCCAGTTGTCGAACTGCAGACCAATTTTGGCGGCGGAAAGACCCACTCCATGCTGGCACTCTACCATATGGCAGGTGATGCGCCGGTTCGGGATCTAACGGGACTTGACGAGCTGCTCAACAAGCACGGAGCAACGGTTCCCCAAAGTGTAAGACGTGCGGTCCTCGTCGGTACGTGGCGTGGCCCGCAGGACGTGATCTCACAGAAAGGTGGACGCGAAATTCGCACTACGTGGGGCGAAATGGCTTGGCAGCTGGGTGGTCCAGACGCCTTTGACATGATTGCGGACAGTGATGCGAAAGGCATTGCGCCAGGTTCGAACCTGCTCGAGGCGTTATTCAGGAAATGCGGGCCCTGCATGATTCTGATCGATGAATGGGTCGCCTATCTGAGGCAGATCTACAAGGTCGACGGTCTGCCATCGGGATCATTCGACTCCAATCTGAGTTTCGTTCAATCCTTGACGGAGGCGGTCAAGACCAGTCCTATAACGATTTTGGTCGCGACACTGCCAGCATCGCAGATCGAGGTCGGTGGAGAAGGTGGTGAGCAGGCACTGCTTCGGCTCAAGCAAACCTTCTCGAGGGTCGAGTCATCCTGGCGTCCGGCGTCACAGGAGGAGAGCTACGAAATCGTCCGCCGACGCCTGTTCAGGGACATTCCTGGCGATAAATTCCATCATCGTGACAACACACTTAAGCAATTCGTCAAACTCTATCGGGAGAACCCCGACGAATTCCCAACTGGCTCTGCAGACGAAGACTATCGGCGCAAGTTGGAAAGAGCCTATCCAATCCATCCCGAACTCTTCGACCAGCTCTATGCAAGTTGGGGGACGCTGGAACGGTTTCAGCGAACCCGTGGTGTCTTGCGGCTAATGGCTCAAGCCATTCACGAACTGTGGATGAGCAATGATCCATCAGCGATGATCATGCCGGGAAGCATGGCGGTCGGCTCACAACGGGTGGAATCGGAGTTGCTGCACTACCTTGACGTCAGTTGGCAATCGATCATTGCAGGAGATATCGATGGCTCGGAATCGATCCCTTACGAGATTGATCGGTCAGCCCCCAATCTGAACAGCTGCTCCGCGACCCGGCGAATCGCCCGCACAGTCTTTATGGGAACTGCGCCAAAGGCTTATCCCTTTGACTACGGCACCGCAACATGTTGTGCCGGCGGTCTGACGGCCGGTTTCCCGGATTCCGGCGGAATCCGGGCCGCCGCCGCCGCGCGGCGGCCCGTCCGGAGCCGGAAGGATCGGGATTCTGGGGGACTGGGGGTCGGCGCCGCGGGCCGGGGCGGAGTCCGGGCGCGGGTCCGCGGGCGTCAGGCGGCGGTGTCGGTGAGGTCGCGGTACGTCGCGGGCGGCAGCCCGAGGCCGAGGCCAAGGAGTCGGTCGAAGGAGGTCCGCCGGTGGCGGCGGCGGTTCCATCGGAAGACGAATTCGTCCAGGTAGCGCTGGGCATGCTTCCTGCGCAGCCCGTGGTACACGCCCATGGCCCAGCGCTTCAGGTTGGAGAACACCCGGTGGATCCACCTCAGGACCTCGTGGGCCGGGCGGCCGCCGACCACCCTGCGCTCCCGCGGGTTGTCCGGCAGGCCGATGTACCCGCTCCACCCGTCGGTGACGGCCCAGGCGCCCGGCGCGACCGCCCCGGCGATGAAGCCATGGAGCGCTTCGGCGCCGTAGCCGTCCACTTCCTTCAGCCGGATGCGGCGTGGACTGCCGTCCTCCGACAGCTCCACGGCCCCGGCGACGGGGATCCGGCCCGCCGCGCTGCGGCCCCGGCCGGCCACGCCCCTCTCCCCGCCGTCCTCCGCGCCGCCGCCGTCGCGGCAGGGCACGGACGCCTCGTCCACCTCCGCGATCCCCTGCAGCGGGCTCCGGTCCGGGTCCACCATGGCCCGCCGCAGCTTCTGGAGCAGCAGCCAGGCTGACCTGTAGCTTCCGATGCCCAGCTGCGCCTGCAGCTGCAGCGCGGAGATGCCGTTGGAGTGCGTCGCCATGAGATGGGCCGCAAGGAACCACGTCCTGAGCGGAAGGTGGGAGCGGTGCATCACCGTTCCGGCCGTCACCGAGGTCTGGCGCCCGCAGTCCGCGCATTCCCGGCGGCAGCGTTCCCCCTTCAGCTCCCAGCCCCTGGTCCCGCCGCAGGCGGGGCACGCGAAGCCCTTGCCCCAGCGCAGCTCCGCAAGGCGCCGGGCGCAGGCGCCGTCGTCCGGGAAAAGCTCCCCGGACTCCTGACGGGACATGGGGCGGTCGTCTTTCCATCGGCTTGGCATGGGAGGAACATAAGGCGAACACGACGGTGCGTCAACCCCTCCAGCACAAAATATTGACCCGCCTTGGTCAAAGGGATAAGCCTTCTGCGCCAATTCACCAGCAACAGAACCAGGGCCTCGACGACAGGCGGATCAATCTCGGCGTCGTGCAGCCGGGAGAAAGGCCGGCGATCTTCGGTGACGCGCTAAGGCGACTCAGCAACCGAGCGAGATTCATGCACGCGGACATGGGTCGCTACTGGTATTCCATGTCGGCCAGTCTGAACCGTGTGGCGGCCGACCGTGCCGAGCAGATCGAGGAAGCGCTGGTTCAGGTGGAGATCGACAAAGCCCTGACGATGTATGTCGGTGGCCTTGGCAATCGGGGGCACTTCGACACCGTTCAGGTAGCGCCGAGCACTTCAGCGGATATCCCAGACGAAGCGGATGGCGTACGTGCCGTTGTGCTCGGCATCAAGCATCCACATAACGGTCGGGATGATTCCGAAGCAATGGCCATGGCAAAGGGTATTCTGGAGCAGCGTGGGAGCATGCCCCGGGTCTATCGGAACCTATTGGTTTTCCTCGCCGCAGAAACCCGCCAACTCGGGCACCTCAGGGAAGCCATGCGGAGTATGCTTGCATGGGAGTCAATCGTCCGTGACACCGATCGCCTGAATCTGACCCAGCGCGACTCTGCACTCGCCAAGGAAAAGTCAAATGAGGCAAAGGGCACTGTAAGCGCGCGCCTGATGGAAGCATGGTGCTATCTGCTATATCCAAGGCAGGACAGTCCTGAAGCTGATATCTCCTGGATTTCCGGCAGGTTTCCGGCTCGTGACGGACTCCTGCAACGGGCGAGCAAGAGATTGATCGATGAGGAAGGCCTCCTGCTGGAACTCGGTACTGCGAGACTGGATCGTGATCTGGATAGATACCTTTGGAGGGACAATCACCATCTCTCGCTGAAAGACCTCAGGGAGTATCTTGACCGCTATACTTATCTGCCAAGGGTGAAAGACCGTTCGGTGCTTGTCAGGACCGTTACCACAGCAATTCGAGGCTTGCTCGCCGGGCCATTTGCCTATGCCGAAAGCTGGGAGGAAACAACCTCAACCTATCAAGGGCTTGCAATTAGCAATGCATCGGACGTCAACGTGATCATCGACAATGACAGTGTCATCGTAAGACCTGATGTCGCCGAAGCACATCGGCAGCGGACGCGGGAGCCGAGCGGAATTTATGAACTCGACCCGTCGACTTCGGCCGAAAGCGGCGCAAAGGGCGGAGACGCGACAATTAAGAGCCGTGATCAAGAAAAAGATGCTCCGCCTCCGACCCGCTTCACTGGAACGGTTGAGATCTCAACGGAGCGTCCGGGACGCGATATCCGTCAAGTCATTGAATCGGTCGTTGAACAGCTCACCACAATTCCCAACAGTGAAGTAAAGCTAATTCTCGAAATCGATGCGGAAGTCCCGACCGGGATAAGCCCGTCAAAGGTTAGAACATTGATTGAGAACGCGAATACGCTGCGTTTCACCGAGAAATCGATCAGGTGAACTGTCGCCTCAGCGAACTGAATTCAACTAGTATCCCGTCCGTGTTGAAGTGACGCCGGGACGCTTGCCCTGTCCGGCATGATACCTTTTACCCGCCGCAACAGCAACCAACAGGCCTTCCGGATCGGGCGGATGTCCGCTGGCGGTTCCGCGGGGGCGTCGGGAAGGGGCAGGCCATGGGCAGAGGCGGAAAGAGAATATGTCACGCAAGGCTGGACGGTGGCGGGCGGGCGCTCCCGCAGGGGACCGTCGACGGCGGAAAGGGGTCGGTGACGCGGCGCCGGCGGGGGCGCATCCTCCTTCTCGCGGACGCCAACCGCGACGCCGGCGGACGCGATGACGCCGACATGGCGGACGTCCCCGGGGCCGGGGCCTCGACGGGCGGGCGGGCCCGGAAACGGTTCGTGCCGGGGGCCTGGAGGCGGCTCTGGAGAGGAAGGGGCAGGCCAGCAGCAGGAGGCCCGTGCTGGACGGCGGGGGCCAGGCGATGCTGGCGATGCTGGCCTGCTCCGAGCCCCCCGAGGGGCACGCGCGCCGGGCGCTGCGGCTGCCCGGCGACAGGCTCGGCGGGCTGGAGGTCGTCGACAGCATCCCGGAGGGGACGGTGCGGCAGGGGTTAAAAAACGACATCAAGCCCTGGCGGAGCGAATGCCGGTGCATCCCGCCGAAGGAGAGCGCCGAATCCGTCCGCGCCATGGAGGACGTCCCGAGACCTGCAGCCGCGGGTACGACGACGGCACGGTCCTGGCCGTCATGGACGGGACCCCGGAGCGGCGGACGGGGGAGACGAGGACGCCGCTGCCGACGCGGCCCGGGCAGCCGGCCGCATACGGCTCCGGGCACGGGCGCAACGGCACCGCGGACCTGTTCATGGTCCACCCCCCCCCCCCCCCCCCCCGCTGGAGGCGTGGCGACACGTGGAGGTCACCGACCGCCGCAGGAGGCGGGACTTCGCAAGGCTTCTCGCCGACATCGCCGACGTCCACTTTCCGGACAGGAGGGCCGTCCCCGTGATGGACAGCCCGACACCCACAGGCTGTCGACGCTCCACCAGGCCTTCGGGCCGGCGGAGGCGTCGCGGCCCGCGGCCCGCTTCGAGGTCCACCACACGCCGAGGCACGGCAGCTGGCCGGACATGGCGGAGACCGGGACAGACGTCCTCTCCCGGCAGTGCCCCGCCAGGCGCATCCCGGACCGGGAGGCGATGGTGCGGGAGGTCGGCGCCTGGCAGGCGCACCGCAACCCGTCGGCGAAGCCGGTCGACTGGCGGTTCAGGACCGGGGACGCCCGCGTGAAACTGAAGTCCCTCTATCCGTCACAACAATAAGGTCGAGATACTAGGGCCTGTTGACAATCTGGCCAGCCGACGGCGTTCCCCCCGCAACGCGCGCCGGAAAGGCGGCACAGGCAACATGGGCGAGCAGAACGATGAACGCAGACAGAACGGTGCTGACCGACGCCATGTGGGCGCGGACCGGGAACATCCTTCCTGGCAGGAAGACCGACCCGGGAGTGACCGCGGCGGACAACCGCCTTTTCGGCGGGGCGGTGCCCGTGCGGTTCCGCACGGGATCGCCGTGGCGCGGTCTTCCGGAGCGCTTCGGAAAGTGCAGCAGCGTCTCCAGGCGGTTCCGCCGCTGGACGCTTTCCGGGGTTTCCAGGCGTGTTTTCAGGGCTTTGTCGGACGGGTCCGGCCTTGAGCACGTGTCCGTCGACGGCACGGTCGTCCAGGCGCACCGGAAGGCGGCGGGCGCAGAAGGGGGGCCGGAAGGCGGCGGGCGCAGAAGGGGGGCCGGAAGACAGGGAACCGGGCGTTCCCGGGGTGGCCTGACCAGCAGGGCCGTGGCGGTCGTGGACACGCTGGGCAATCCCGTGCGGTTCACGGTCCTTCCCGGCCAGGCGCACGACCTCAGGGGCGTGCCGGAGCTTCTGGATGGCCTCCGGTTCGGGACCCTGGCCGGCGACAGGGCGTCCGGCGCGGACTGGCTGCTGGAGGATCTGGAGGGGCGAGGCGCCGAGGCGGTGATCCCGTCGAGGCGGAACCGGACGGAGCCGCGGGAGCACGACCGGGAGAAATACGGATGGCGGCACCGGGTGGAGAGTTTCCTCGCCAGAACCAGGGAGTTCCGGGCGACCGCGACACGCTGTGACAGGACCGCCGCGAGCTTCGCGGCGGGGATTCACCTCATCGCGGGCGTGGCGGCGGCATCATGATTGTCCACAGGCCCTAGCGTTCCTTCATTTCGCGCAAACATACCGAAAGAGATTGACTCACTGAACTTAACACATTGATTGCCAAAATTTATCCTGAATGCTTCCAACACAAGATTCTTGTTTTGGCCACTTCATCGACCCACGCGTTGATCAGCACTTCGAATGAGCCTTCTGCGCCCAATTCGTCTACATGAAAACGGGACTCACCCAAACAAGGGCGATTACATATTGCCTAACCATGAAGGAAATCAATGAAATGAATCCCACCCTGTAGCGTTTTCCCGCATAACGGCCTGCGGCCTGCGGCCTGCGGCCTGCGGCCTGAACCGCCGCCGGGCGGGAAAGCCGGATGTGGCCGGTATCCGGCTACGGTCTGGCCCCTCAATATCCCGCAGTCCTGCCGCCACAGAGAAATTTGGTTAGGCAAGTATATAATCCCCTTTGAATACGTCCCAACCGGCTACCCCGCTAATGGGATCACTGCGGCCAGCGCCATAGCTCGCGAATGCTTGGGCTGGAGCAGGTATCAGAAGCGAATTTATGCTGTTCGCGAAGTGATGCTGGGGCAAGCGAGGAATGGTTGGAGGTGAGTACCGGATTCGAACCGGTGTACACGGATTTGCAGTCCGCTGCGTAGCCTCTCCGCCAACTCACCTGCGACGCAATGGAGACTTAAGTCATGATCGGCACAAAGGCAAGCACGTTCTCGCCGCCGGTTAGGAAGAAAAGGGGCCCGGTGATCCAGGTTGGGAGTGATCCGGATGACGCTTGGTCGTTGCCACCGCTGCTTGTGCGCCTACGGGCACTCATTGCCGGTTCCGGGCCGGGCACGCTCACAGCGGGGATGGTATGTCCGCGCGAGAGTTAGCCCGGACGACAGGCCAGCTAACCACCTTTGCGATAATTGTGATGCTTTGCGACAATTGTGATGTGCTGGACGCAGGCAGTTGGCATACACAATATCCATAGGTCCGATGGTATTCGGCATGGGATTGAACTTGCCTGCCAGTCCGTCGGCAGTTGCTTCTGCTTCCATTCCATGGCAGAGAGACTTCGAGATTGGCGGTTCCACGAGGTCCGATCCCAATGACTGAAATTCCCGCCCAGCGCACGACCATGGTCGACACGCAGGTTCGGCCTTCCGACGTCACCAAATTTCCCATCATAAGCGCGATGCTATCGGTGCCGAGAGAGGAGTTTGTGCCAGATGGGGCGAGAGGGACAGCTTACTGCGACGCTCCTATCGCCCTCGGCGGCGAGCGCGTCATTCTGGATCCCCGGACGCTGGCGAAACTGCTCGACGCGCTTGACATACAGCCAAATGAGATCGTTCTGGATCTGGGCTGTGGATTGGGCTACTCATCGGCCGTCATCGCCCGCTTGGCAGAAGTGGTGATTGCCGTTGAGGAAGATGCCGAACTGGCCGCTGAGGCAGAATCCAGACTTGTGGTTGAAGGTGTTGACAATGTCGCGGTCTTCGTTGCGCCTCTTTCTAAAGGTGAACCACGGCACGGCCTATATGACGTGGTGCTGCTTCAGGGCGGGATTGAGAAGCTCCCAAGTGCGATCATGGGCCAAATCAAGGACGGTGGGCGCATTGGGGCGATTTTCGTCCAGGGAGAATTCGGCGTCTGCCGGATCGGTCGAAAGAATGGCGATTCGATAGATTGGCGGGACGCATTCAATGCAATGGCTCCTGTGCTGCAGGGGTTTGCCATGGAGAGGGAATTTCAGCTATGATCGATTTGGGGACTGGGTTGAACGTTATGTCGAGGCGGGGCGGGGCCGGGATGGGCCGGTCGTTAGGTTGCATACTGAAATTCCCGATACTGTCTGTCGGTATCGCAATGGGAACTGCCTTCGCTCAGGATGCTGGGGCCGAAACCTTGGCTGATGCACTTGTAGGCGCTTACGAGAATTCAAATCTGCTTGAACAGCAGCGCGCACTTCTTCGTGCAGCTGATGAAGATGTCTCGCAGGCATACGCAACTCTCTTGCCTGTCCTGAACTTCGTTACCCAGGCCAATGCCTCCGGTCCGGAACGAAGTAGGGAAGGAGAGCATTGGTCCGGTTCGTTGGCGCTCACCATGGATTTGACTGTCTTCGACAATGGCGTCACACGTCATGCCGCAGAGGCAGCCAAGGAAACAGTTCTTGGACTGCGTGCGGCACTGATGCGGGTGGAGCAGGAAGTTCTTCTGGATGCCGTTGTGGCGTATATGGAGGTCATTCGGGCTACACAGTTCGTTTCGTTGCGCGACAACAATGTGGAGCTGATCACCGAGGAACTGCGCGCCGCCAGAGACAGATTCAATGTAGGTGAGGCAACACGGACGGATGTGTCGATCGCAGAGGCACGTCTTTCCGCCGCCCGTGGCAATCTCGCGGCGGCAGAAGGTGACCTCGTGGTCGCGCGGGAGACTTACAGGTCTGTCATCGGCCGACTGCCAGAGGAACTGGAATGGCCGGGAACGAACCCAGCGCTAGCGAATTCCGAAGAAGACGCAAAGGGGATTGCCGTCAGAACCCATCCGCGGATCAAGGAATTACAGCGCAGTGTCAATGCCGCCGAAGCAAATGCCCAACGTGCCCGCGCTGCGCAGGGCCTCACTGTCACGACAGGTTTGAATCTCTCCGTAGATGACCAGTCCGATCACAGTTACGGCGCTAGCCTGCGTGCAACTCTTCCGATCTTCCGTGGTGGTTCTGTCTCCGCCCTGCGGGAGTTGGAGGACCGTCGGGATGCCGCTCGTGCGGCTCTCCTACAATCTGTCATAAATGTGGAACTTGGAGTGGGAAGAGCTTGGTCCATGCTACAGGTGTCGGCTGCACGAACGGAGGCAAGCAGGCTACAGGTAACCGCCAGCCAGCTCGCGTACGATGGAGTTCGGGAAGAAGCCCGGTTTGGTTCACGTACCACACTTGACGTACTTGATGCCGAACAGGAACTTCTTGACGCTAGATCAAACCTAATTGGCGCAGAGGTTCAGCAGTTTGTCTCTCGGTACTCCCTTCTTTCTGCGATGGGCGTTCTAAGTGTGGAGAGTCTGGGGCTTGGCATCGTTACATATGATCCTGCGGTTCACTACAATCTGGCGAATTCGAAGTCCCGTCCGAGCAGATCCTTGAGCAAGCGCGGGAGCGATCTTGACCGTGTTCTTGAAGCTCTCCACAAGCAGTAGTTGGTCCGTCTACGAGGTGTAGCACCCAAATTCCGCTGTCAAAGTACATCAGACGGTACTTCTGGGCGGAACCGGGAAAGGGCTTCGGAAGTTGGCCGGCCGCCGTGATTGGCTTCCGCGCCGTCAGTTGTAGATCAATGGCGTGGGAGCATTATGTCAGGAACCGAAGCTGAGCCGTTTCTGTTGACTCCTGAGATGCGGGTCGATCCAGATGCAAATGACCCTAGAGCCATCGGTAACGCTGATACACGCGATGGCAAAAAACCCGAGCTTGCATCCGTTGATCCTATCGGCGAAAGACCGCCACTTGAGGTGCAGGTCCCGGTTGATCGGGAAATGCTGCGTAGCATGGTTTCCGACCTCATGCGCGAAGAGCTTCGGGGCGAGACAGGTGAGCGGATCACCGACAGAATTCGGCGATTTGTTGACCGAGAGGTTCAACATGCGCTCACTGGGCGACGGAAGTGAGTTATGCCGATCCATGAATGGCAGACTCCGAACAGAAGCAGAACATTCTTTGGAATGCGTTTGGCGCAGCGACGCAATTTCCGGGCGAAGGACCGGAGGAAATGGTTGGGAAGCTGGATTCCCGCCTCCCGGATCTGGGAGGGCTGAAGTCCCGCTGGGAGTGAACGTATCCGTGTTTCCCGGCCACCTGTCGCTCGGCGGACAAGTCACACGGGCGATCGGCGCGGCCCTGCCTCTCCGGGACGTCCTCCTGAAGTTGACTGCCCTGTTCCGAGAAGCGTCCGAAGCCCTGTGAAAACGAAAGCGGCGGACCGAATGCTACTTCGTGTGTGGAAGTGCCTGGATCAAACAGGTTGGCGCTTGTGGGGACAGTGCACCGCCGCTACAGGGAAAATCGTTTGATTAGACATAGGTCGGACATTAGGAGTCCGGCGAAATTCCAACGTATGAGAGGTTTACGATGTTCGCCTTTGTCCTTTCACTGATTTTCCTGTGCGGCGCGGTTCTGTGGTATATCCTGCGTCCGCTGGACGGACTGAGGGGAATTCCGCAAATCCTGCGCGGCATGGTCGGTCATCTTTGCCTACTGCTGGCTGTGCTGTTCCAGCTTCCCGTTCATTTCGTCATGCCGGGCGGGCGGGAGATCATGGTACTTGACCGGGTCTATCTTGGAACCGACCTCCAGGATGGACGGCTTATTGCTACGGGCGGAGAGCGTGGCCTACAGGCCCGTACCCTGCCGCCAGGATTCCAGTTCGAGCCTTTCGTCGGCCTCATCTACAGAACTCAGAGGGTGCCCTATACGGTGGTGCCGGAAGGCCATTACGGCCTCGTGTCGGCCCGTGATGGCCAGGCGCTCCCGGAAGGGTCGGTCATCGCCCCGCCGGTGCCGGCGGAACTGTTCATGGACGCCGTCGGGTTCATGGAGGGCCGCGAGACCGACGGCGTGACCTACCAAGGCACCAAAGGTCCGCAGACTACGGTGCTGCGTCCGGGCGCCTATCCGATCAATACGCACCTGTTCAAGGTGGAAATCGACGAGACCACCAGGGCGACGGTCGTACCCAACGGTGCCGTCGCGGTGATCAAGTCGGCGGTGAACGAGGGACGCCGTCCGGCTGACATGCCCACGCGGCCGGGCGAGGTCGTGGACTGTTCCAGGACCGAACGTCAGACGGTGGGCAGCGTCAGTGTCGAGCTGGTGCCCGTGGGTTGTCGCGGGACCTGGGAGGAACCTCTGCCGCCAGGCACATATTTCCTCAACCGCATGGCCTACGAAGTCACGCTGCTGGAGACCCGCACCAATGTCTGGACCTATGCCGGCGGCTATCGGTCGTCGCGCATTGATCTGGAAATGGCGGCGGACGGGTCGGTGACCCAGGAACGGACGCCGATAACTGTGCCCGCCCGGGAGGATGCAGCAGGCAATGCCGTGGCGGTTAAAGTCGAAGGCTGGACGGTGCATGTGGACGTGCGGATTCAGGCACAGGTGCCGCCGGATCGGGCACCGGCGACGGTGGCGGCGGTGGGCAACCTGGAGGCGGTGCGCGATCGGTTCATCACCCCGGACCTTCGATCGGTGCTGCGCAACATCGGCGGTGGCACGATCGAGGTTCCCAACCGTGTCGCCCATGACGAGGCCCTGCGCCAGCTCGAGACGCTGGAGACCGAACTCCAGCTGCTCCGGGCTTCCGTCGCGCCGGATGCCCCGGTGCCAGAAGCGGTGGCGATGGAACTGCGGCGACTGGAGGCGGACATCGCCGACGGGCGGCGGAACCTTCCGGATCCGGACATGACGGTACGGCGGAGGACACTGGTGCTGGATTTCATCGAGAACCGCGAACTGCTGGAACGACTGGTGACCCGGGCGATGGAATCGGCTGGTGAGGACGCCGGGATTTCCATTGTCGGGGTTAAAATCGGCAATGTTGACATTCCCGCCGAACTCCTGGTGGCGCGTAAGCGCGAGCAGCTGGCTGTGCAGTTCCGCGCCGCCACCATCCAGGAGCGGCTGGCTCAGGTGGAGCGCATCGAAACCGAGCGCGAGAAGGCGACGGCGGACCAGCAGGCGGTGCTTGTGACTGAGCAGATCGCCCGCGAGCGCGCCGCCATCGCCGTGGAGCGGCGGGCGGACGAGGGCCGTGCGGAGCAGGCCTACCTTGAGGCGTTGGCGGCAGGCGAAAAGGCGCAGGTGGATGTCATTGGCCAGAGCGAGGTTGTCCGGCTGCGCATGCTTGAGGCCATCCTGGAGGCGATTCAGGAACATCCGGAACTGGTCAGTGGCCTGAACCTGCCGCGCACGGTCGTGATTGGCGGTGACGGTGGATTGGAGGGTGCCAGTGCCGTTCTTGGCGCCACGCGGATGTTCGGCGGTCCGATGGAAAGTGGCGATGACCGTCGGTGACATCCAGATACTGTGCAACCCTTTCGGCTGAGATTTGATACGGCGACACGTGCCCAACGAGAAGGTTCAGGTATTGTGTAATGAAGTGGCCACGGATAAGGTCGCGATACCGACGTGGGTGCGGAATCCCGATCCGGAGCGGCCCTGTGCCGCGATCCATTCCGCCCGCCCGATCCAAGTCCAGAGCATCGGTAACAGGAGAGACTTCCGGTACGGCGGCGAGGACGACCTAAGGATTGGCGCGGGCGGAGTTGTCGAGGTGCGTGGCGTGGAAGATCAATGCTAAACCATCCAAGGCGAGGCCGATATGGAACGTGAGGAACATTCGGTCCGCATCTGCCCTGACGGTCGGAGCGCCAACAACTACCGCGGGGGCGTGTGAATCTGGAAGAACCTCAGCTACAGGATGCTGGGTCTGTTCACAGGTTCGGCGCGGTTGAATTCCATCGGCAATCGTGTCCTCTGCGGCTTCGGCATCTCGTCCGCTAACCGAAACGTCGGCGACTGCGCCTTGGCGATTTTCAATGACCGGATCGGCACTGCTCCCCAGCGCGTCGTCGACAAACGCAGGCCGAGCGGTCATCGAAAAGTCATTTGGAGTGGGAGGCAGGTATTTTTCTAAATCCAGTCCGTGTGGTGAAATGGGATACTCCAAGGGCGATGTAAGTGATTTACGGAGCGCGGATGGTGACGGTGGACGGCTGTACGACTGAAGTGCCCTATGTTGGATGTTGATATTGCTTTTTAAAAGAATATATGATAATATCACGACAATTTAGATGGATAGGCGCGGACTTCAGATGAAGCCTGATCATACCGACGCAGTCACTCTCCGCACGCTGCCCTCTGCATGATCTGCATGACCCCGTCATCCTTGTAGCCCTGCTTCCAACGAAACTGATTGCACATTCAGTGCGGTTATGCCCAGCGATGGGCCTCTCGCGTCAGGGTCAGGAGAGAGTCGATGTCCATGTGCCTTTCCAGATGCATTGCCAATTCATCCAGGGTCGTATCCGTCATTGACTCATGGCAAATTCCACTCCCTTCGCCTCCCAACTCGGCCAGTAAAGAATTTCTGAACCCATCCGATGAGAATATTCCGTGGAGATAGCAGCCGCGCACCCGTCCATCCGGACTAGCCGCCCCTTCGGTGCGTTCACCGATACGCAACCATGCCCTCTCCCGATCAGGGCCTTCCGTCTGGCCAAGGTGAATCTCGTATCCGATTACCCTATCGCCCGTAACCAAATAGACCGCTTCTGTTCTCTTGGTCCGTTTTTCTGGGTACATTTCGGTCACCACGTCCAAGAGGCCTAGGCCAGGAAAGCGCCCAGCGATTCCTTCGATGCCTTGGGCGTCGATGATTTCCTTTCCTAGCATTTGGTAGCCGCCGCACACGCCAAGAACGTGGCCACCACGCCTTACATGAGCCAGTAGATCGATGTCCCAGCCTTGGTTCCGGAAGTCGCAGAGATCCCCGATCGTCGATTTCGAGCCCGGAATCAGCACGAGATTTGCATCGCCGGGAAGAGCGCGTCCCGGTTCCACGATTTCGACGGTTACCCCTGATTCCGCCACAAGCGGGTCGAGGTCGTCGAAATTCGCGATCCGGCGCAAGCGTGGCACCGCGATCCTGAAAGGTCCGCCGGGGGCGGAACCGATGTCCAACACGTCCTCGGCGGGCAGTTTCCAGGAATCGTTGAACCATGGCAGAATGCCGAGCCCTGTCCAGCCTGTACGCCGCTCGATCTCCGGCACTGCCTCCTGAAATAGCGAAACATCTCCGCGGAACTTATTGATCAGAAACGCTGAAATCCGGCTCCTATCTGTCGGCTCAAGAACCTCGTGGGTTCCAACCAACTGGGCTATCACACCTCCCCGGTGGATGTCCGCCACAAGCAGGGCCGGCACGTCTGCGGCTTCGGCAAAGCCCATGTTTGCAATGTCCCCCACACGTAAATTCGTCTCAGCTGGGCTGCCTGCGCCTTCGATCAGTACAAAATCGGCAAACGTGGCAAGTCTGGCAAAACTCTCCATGACCCTAGGGAGTAGTTTCGGCTTTAGATTTGCGTAACAACCCGCCTTGACCGTTGTCATTCGGCGGCCCTGAACCACGACCTGTGCACCGGTTTCAGATTCGGGTTTCAGGAGAATCGGGTTCATGTTCACATTCGGCGGTTGTCTCGCAGCTCGAGCCTGCAGCGCCTGAGCCCGGCCGATTTCACCTCCATCAACGGTGACTGCCGAATTGTTGGACATATTCTGTGGCTTGAACGGTGCCACTGAAAGCCCCCGGTTCGCAAGCGCTCGGGCGAGACCTGCAACAACCAGAGATTTGCCGACATTCGAACCCGTTCCCTGTATCATGATGGCTCTGGCCATGATCAGCTTTTTTCTGCGCTATCCACCATGCCGTTTCCGATAGGGAAAGAACGCCGGGCATGAAAGGGCGAACGGGCTCGATGGCGAATATATCCGGCGGCTGGGCCTCGCAAGCAGAATCAAATGCGCACAATGCGCCGAATTGGTTGGCATTGGACCGGCTCGCGAGATGCATCCGTTTGCCAGTTGGCTACTGATAGGGGTACGTGGATTCCTTCTCCACTTCCATTCCAACTGGAAATTGCCTTCGGTCGGAGTCTGTGAGCATAGAGCCATTATGGCTGTTGCTCACTCGTCGAATTCCAAATTTATCGCGATTGGGATGGATGAAGATGCGTTGCCGCCTTTCTGGGCTGTCTGGACGACGGCCGACCACCCGAGACCGATAGATCTGGCGTCGTCAGTCATTGCGGAAGCGCGATGGAATGTTAGCTTGTTCATCAGCAGTCGCTCAGGCGACTCCGCTCTGCGGAGTCGCAGTATTCTATGCCAATCGGTGCTGCTGGTAGGCAGCGGTCCACTACTGGACGCGGTGTCGGTAGATCTTTGCAGTAATGGCAGTTCGTGGCAGCGGAAAGGTAGTTCAGTGAATACACCTGCGCATCTAATCTTCGGCATGGCAGCTTTCGGACGTCCAGGCCAACGGAACGTCACAACTGCGGCAGTTGCCGGTGCCTTCGCGCCTGACGCATCCCTTTATGCGATGGTTGGTGTCTCCGTTTTCGTCCTCGGCATTCCAGTCGACACGGTCTTTCGGGAACTGTACTACTCTGACGCATGGCAGCGAGTCTTTGCCGTCGACAACAGCTTCGTCTTTTGGGGAATGCCGCTGATGGTCGCGTTATGGCGACGTTGGCAGGCGCTGTTTGCTTTCACAGGATCCGGCCTCCTTCATTTGGCGTTCGATTTTCCCCTACATGGCCACGACGCAAGGATGCACTTCTGGCCAATATCGAATTGGGTGTTCGAAAGCCCGTTGAGCTATTGGGACAGCAGCAGTTGGGCCCATGTTGTCGGACCCATCGAACTGGGTGTCTCGATGGTTCTCTGCGGATTCCTGCTTGTCCGGTTCAACTCGTGGATTACGCGCCTTGGGATCGTCGTACTGGCGTTGGCACAACTGTCCACAAGCGGAATCTGGCATTTTGTCTTCTAGATCGACCAACGACCGCCCTTTTACGGGTAGCGTGTCGACCGCAGTTCCACTTTCCTAAGCGGCTTCAGGCTGCTGTGCCGCAGCCTTGCGGCGTTCGCTCTCCTCTCGGCTAAGGGCCACCGACGTACGAATCCCTTTTTCCACGAATTTCATCAAGCCTTTCACTACTGGCTCGTTTGGATCGAGTCCTGCGCAGGAGAGCACTTCGCGCCCGTCACGCGACCTTGCCCAGCGCGCAATCTGCTCCGGACCGTTTCCGTATTTCTTGTCATCTGCGATCGCGTCATCCAGCGCTGCTAGAACCACCGCCGCAAAAAGCTTGCGCGAGCGCTGGCCTTGTTCGAAATTGAATGCCGTACCGTCAACGGAGTCACTCATTTCACGTCCCATAGTTCCTTTCTTCGTGCAGCGGACAATATGGCAGCATTGAGCGATTCCGGGCTTCCGATTTGGAATAGCTGATATGCAAAATTTGCATACGTGCCCGAGTCACTCGAGTATCCCTGACGCCTTGTTCGCCGATTACGACATGTATATATAGCATCCCGACATCCGATCAAGTCAACGAAACGGATCGATACTATGCCGAAAATCAATGGAAACGAGATTCGTCCCGGAAATGTACTTGAACATAATGGCGGACTTTGGACCGCCGTGAAGGTTGAACATGTCAAGCCGGGGAAAGGTGGCGCCTTTGCGCAGGTCGAGCTGCGCAACCTTCGAAACGGCTCGAAACTCAACGAGAGGTTTCGCAGTGCCGACAGGGTTGAACGCGTCCGCCTCGAACAGAAGGACCAGCAGTTCCTCTACGAGACCGGCGAAACACTTGTGTTCATGGACAGCGACTCCTTTGAACAGATTGAACTTCCCGTGGGGATTCTCGGCGACCGCCGTCCATTTCTTCAGGATGGAATGACGGTCCAGATCGAATATTACGGGCAGGAGGCATTGAACGCCAAACTGCCGCAGAAGGTGACCTGCACGATTGTGGAGACCGAGCCAGCGGTAAAGGGACAGACCGCTGCCAACTCCTTCAAGCCCGCAGTTCTGGACAACGGCATCCGCGTCATGGTTCCGCCGTTTGTTGGAGTCGACGAAAAAATCGTGGTCAACACCGAAACAATGGAATACGCCGAAAGGGCCTGATTTTGGCGACCGCTATTGATCGAGGCGCACCACGGCGTTACCTGCCGTCATGTCGCCTAGGGCCCGGTCGAACCGCAGGTGCGCGAGCCCCCGGCCACCCGATTGGGTGAAGAGAGTACCCGCTGGCTTCCCGTCGGCGCGGATCTCGGTTCCTTCGGGAGCGCTTCCCTCGACCCTGACAGAGGCAAGTCCCTTGCGAAGGTTCGCTTTGTGCTTCATCCGAGCGGTCACCTCCTGACCGACATAACAGCCCTTGGCAAAATCGACACCGTTCAAACGCTCGAAGTCCGCTTCGAGAATGAATGAACCGTTGGGGATCAATTCAATGCCCGATTCGGGTACACGTGCCGCGACGCGCCGTGCGTCCCAGTCGAACCTGGTCAATTCGATGTCCAGAGCACCGTAGTGGCGCCAGCCAAGGCTGCGGTCCCGAGGGTCCTGGAAACTCCCGGCCGGTCCATCCCCGAGCCCGCGAAAGATCGGAGTGTCGGAAGTCGCTACCGTGACGTCCGCACGCAACCTGTACATGCTGAGACGATGCGATAGTCCTTCAGCCAGACTTTCCTTGACGTCCAGCAGGACCGCCTCGTCGGCTGGAACCAGAAAGAAGTCCGCAAGATATTTCCCTTGTGGCGTCAGAAGCGCGGCGTACACCAGACCGTCAGCGAGTTTCCGAACGTCGTTTGTGACCAGTCCCTGAAGAAACCGCTCCCTGTCCGCCCCTTCAACGCGAAGCAATTGCCTGTCCAGGCATCTCTCACCCTTCATTCCCAGGTTCCTTTCTGGCCAACACATGCAATATAGGGAAACTCTGTGTCAGGGAAACCTTCCGTAACCGTCTTCGAAGTATTGGGTGCGGGCACATGATGGTGGCCGCGATTGTCATTCGCATAGGGAGAAATTCCACTGTCGTTCGACGGGCAGAGCGTTAACCCATATGCCAGTGAGTCTGGGTTTCAGATGGCTTTGCTTGGCAAATGCCAGCGCCAGGTTTACCGAACGCAAGTGCGGTCTAGTGGGAGAATGGTGTGCGCGCACCCTTGTCAATTATAGTCCCAACGCTCAATTCAGGAAATGAATTGCCATCGACCCTCGCTTCGCTCGGCGTTGGCCTTCAGGCTGGGCTGGTACGTGAGCTGGTGGTGAGTGACGGTGGTTCGGAAGATGCCACCCGATTCATCGCTGATTCTGCAGGGGCTGTGCTCGTAACAGGTCCAGCGAGCCGTGGAGGACAGCTTAAGCGCGGAGCTGCCGTTTCCGGCGGCGAGTGGCTGCTGTTCCTCCATGCGGATACCTGGCTGGATGACTGCTGGCCAGACGCCATCATAGCCCATATGCACAGCTTTCCGGAATCGGCGGGGTACTTCCACCTTGCCTTTCGCTCAGGAGGCTTGGTGCCAAGGCTTGTCTCTGGTTGGGCCAATATCCGATCACGGGCGTTCGATCTGCCATACGGTGATCAAGGCCTGCTGGTTTCGCGGGAACTGTATATGGATATAGGCGGATTCACCGATATCCCGCTGATGGAGGATATCGCGGCAGCCCGTGCTCTGCGGGGGCGTCTCCGGGCGTTGCCGGCCAAGGCCTGGACAAGTGCTGAGCGCTATGTTCAACGGGGATGGTTTCGGCAGGGGAGCCGCAATCTAGGCATACTGGTCCGGTATCTGCTTGGGGCGGATCCAGAACGGCTCCGACGCACCTATCTTAGGTAGACCGGATTCGAATTTCGGATGCTGACACCTGTCCAGTTCATCTGCGCTTTTCGAACTGAAGCCAGTATAGGTGCGCATAAATACCCTCGCGACTGATCAGTTCGTCATGTGTGCCCTCGTCTACGACCTGTCCCTCGTCCATAACCACGATCCTGTCGGCCGAACGAATCGTTGTCATGCGGTGGGCGATTACGAGTGTTGTCCGTCCCGCGCTCAACCGTTCCAGCGCTTCCTGAACCAGTGCTTCGGACTGCGCGTCCAGGGCGGAAGTCGCCTCGTCAAGCAACAGGAATGGCGTGTTTCGGTGGAGTGCTCGCGCAATGGCCACTCTTTGCCTTTGTCCGCCCGAAAGTTCGGCTCCACGCGTACCAGCTCGCGTAGCGACCCCATCCTTCATTTTATCAATGAATTCAGTAACATGAGCGGCGTCCAATGTCTCTTTCAACTGCGGGCTGTCGCGGTCAAGTACAATGTTGTCGTGGATTGATTCGTCAAACAGATGGGCATCCTGGGTCACCACAGAGAACAGCCCGCGCAGGTACCGGAGATCCAACTGTCTGATGTCCGTGCCACCTATGGTAACATGGCCTGCCTGTGGGTCCGCCAATCTGGTAAGTGTTCGGAAGACCGTACTCTTGCCCGCGCCCGATACCCCAACTAGCGCGGTAGTCTTGCCGGCTTCGGCGCGGAAGGTCGTGCCGCGCAGGACCGGCTGGTCACCATACGCGAATTCAACGTCCTTCAGTGCCAGGTCCGCAGCTTCTGGCGGAGTCGCAAGTCTCGCCGGGGACGTGGGTGACATGATCGTCGGACGCTCATCGAATGCCTGGTGGAGTCGTTTCAGCGATGTATGTGCGGTCACCCATTGCCCCGAAACGTTTCCGACCCGTCTAAGTGGCTCGAATACCAGACCCATTGCGGTGAAAAACGACATGAACTCGCCGATTGTCTTCTCTCCGCCAATGATCTGTAGTCCACCATAAACCAGGACGCCGAAAAAACCGATTCCGGCCACGATGTCGGTTATCGCTGGAATTCCTGCCCGTCCAAGTTCGGACTGCACCTCTTCCTTGACATACAGATCGAGATCGTCGGAGTAGCGCGTCGAGCGGTGACCCTCGATGTTGTTGAGCTTGATCGTATCAATTCCATGAAGGGTTTCGTTGAGCCGCTCCGCCAGTGTTTCCGCTGCATTCCGTGCTCGCCCGGTTCGCTTTTCCACCTTCCTGTGCAGTCGCTTTACAGGCCAAAGCAGGGCTGGCACAGCCGCGACGGCAATGACCGTCCATATCCAGTCGATGGAAATCGCCACTGCGAAGAGAGCGATTAGGGCTACTACGTCCCGGCCGATCGTCGAAAGGAGCATTGGTAGCTTGCTGGAGAGGATCTCCGTGTCACCCCGCACCAGTTCACTCAGCTTTCCGGGCGACCGCTTCTGGAAGTACGCGCTGTCGAGGCTCAACATGTGTCGCAGGATGTTCGCCCTAAGCGAGGCGGTGATTCGCTGGCTTACGGTGGTCATCAATACCCGGCTGCCGAAGCCGGCTGCGGCTCGGACCAGAAAAATGCAGAACACCGCGGTGGCCACCCAGCCGACGGCGCCACGGTTGCCCGCGACAAAGACCTGATCAAACATGGGTCTTACGATCCAGCTCAGGAATCCGAGCATTGCGCCTTCGACCGCAAGAAGAATGACAGCGGCGAAAAACCGGCGGGTGTGCTGCCGCAGGTAATTCTTCCAGAGCCATGACCAGGATTCCAGCGATTCCCTCGAATTTCCCCGGACTGGCTGAAAAACCAGCAGGGATGTCAGGTGTCGGAACCAGCGATGCAATGATTCACTCCCCGCCCGAAAACCGATTCGTGCGATCGGGCCAGATTTGCCGTCCATTCCGGTCTTTTGGAAAAGTGATCGAAGACATACACGGATCGGAAGTGACCAACGCGGACCGCGGATCTATGACCAACAGATAGACAAGGGCACGACGTTGTTCAGAAACGGATATAAGGGGTCCGCACTGTCGGAATTGCGCGCATCCCGGCTTGGGGATGGAAGCGGCTGGACCGGGAATCCACATATGGAGTTGAGCGGGGCCTGCGATTGCGGCAAGGGACTCGGTGCGTGGGCCATGTCGTTTCCGCTGAAGGAATTTTCCTGACTTACATAGTTTCGAAGGAAGTGGCAAGAGAGCCAGAACAGGTCTGAGCAATCTGAGGCCCAGTCTTCACGCCAGTGTCCAAGGAGACCGTTTTATGACGCTCACGCAGGGTCGCCACTATCTTGCAATTCCAGGACCGTCGGTCATGCCCGATAGGGTATTGCAGGCAATGCACCGGCCTGCGCCCAATATCTACGAGGGCGAGCTTGTCGAACTGACGGAAAGTCTGATTGGCGACCTGAAGTCAGTTGCCCGCACCGAGAGTGACCTAGCCATCTACATCGCCAACGGACATGGTGCATGGGAGGCAGCGATAGCCAATACCCATTCGCGTGGAGACCGTGCATTGGTGCTTGCATCTGGTCTGTTTGGGCTGGGTTGGGCGGAGATGGCTCGGCGGCTTGGTGTCGATTGCCGGATTGTCGACTTCGGGAGATCGTCGGACATTGACGTGACACGGGTCGAAGCGGAACTGGCTGCGGATCGAGCCTACGGATTCAGGTCTGTGATCATGGTGCATACTGACACCTCTACGGGAGTCAGGAACGATGTTGCGGCAGTTCGAGCCGTTCTGGACCGAGTTGGGCATCCGGCAATCCTGTTGGTGGATTGTATCGCCTCGCTTGCCTGTGACCGGTTCGAAATGGACGCATGGGGAGCCGATGTCATGGTCGCCGGTAGCCAGAAAGGGCTGATGACGCCGCCCGGCGTGGCGTTCGTCTATTTTGGTCCAAGGGCGGCCGAAGCCCGCGACCGGGCTGACTGCACCAGCGCCTATTGGGATTGGAGACCTCGGGCAAACCCAATGGAATTCTACCAGCATTTTGGCGGAACTGCGCCAACACATCACCTGTTCGGCCTACGGGCCGCTGTCGATATGATCCTGGAGGAGGGGATCGAGAACGTCTGGGCGCGACACGAGAGGTTGGCGCGAGCGATTTGGGCAGCGTTTGATTCCTGGTCGGTGGAAGGCCCCATGAAACTGAACATCGATTGCCCCGAAAAACGGTCCTGCGCAGTGACGAGCGTCCGCATAGGTGCGCCCCACGGCGCTCACCTGCGTAAGTGGTTGTCCGAAAACGCGGGAGTGACGCTTGGCATTGGACTGGGCATGGCCGAGCCCGATGATCCGGAGGGGCTGGGATTCTTCCGTTTGGGTCACATGGGCCATGTGAATGCGCACATGGTTCTCGGTCTTCTTGGTACTGTTGAGGCTGGTCTGGCGGCTCTCGGGATTCCACATGGCAAAGGCGCACTTGCGGCCGCAGCCAGAATTTGCGCTGAAGTCGGACCCGATTGACCTGCGCATGGGTCTGGTCACCGCAACCAATTGTGAAGCCTAAACTGTCGCGCCGTAATTTGGGAGCCTTGTTGATCAAGGGATGACGGAGGTGGTGAGTGGCTATGCTCGGCAGATGCAGGTGGGATGAATTCGCTGACTTGGCGGTTGGCGACCGATTGGGGTCAAGTTGCCCTTGATGACCGGGTAGCCGGGCCGGACCTGAGGAGAATTCGGAGTTACGAAATGTCCGACAGACGCAGCAGCGCTTCCTTCAGGGCCGCAGTTTCGTCTTTCCTGGTCTTTACCTTCTGACGGGTGTCTTCGACAACATTCTCCGGTGCTGATGTGACGAAGTTTGCGTTCGACAACCGCCCTTCCAATCCGGCAAGTTCCCGTTCAAGCTTGGTTAGGGATTTTTCCAGCCGGTCCTTTTCCGCGGTTACATCAATGATTCCGGATAGCGGAATGCAGAATCTGCCGCCTTCGACCGTGATCGCGATCGATCCCTTGGGAATTTCGCTGGCCTTCTGCAAGGTGTCCAGGCGCGCAAGCCTTTTGATGAGGCTCTCGTTATTGGCCCATGCTGTCCGTCCAGCCTGATCCAGTTCAAGCTGGATCATGGAAACATGGAGGCCTGCCGGGACATGCATCTGTGCGCGGGCGGAACGAATGGCTTCGATCAATGCGATTACCCAGTTCATCTCACGGTCCGAATCCCTGTCGACGAGTTCGGACGCGTTGTAACAGGGCCAGTCAGCGTGAATGAGCGCCTTTGAACGAATGGCCGTAGTCTGCCACAGTTCTTCCGTTATGAATGGCATTATCGGATGCAGCAGAATCAGGCACTGATCCATGACCCAGCCCATGACGGCGCGGGTCAATTGTGACGTCTGTGGATATTCGCTGTTTAGAAGCGGTTTGGAGAACTCGACGTACCAGTCGCAGACCTTGCCCCAGACGAAGCCATGGATTGCGGTGGCGGCGTCGTTGAATCTATAGGCGGTCAGGGCCTGGTCGATCGCCTCCCGGACCTTCGCGGTCTCACCGACGATCCATCTATCGGCTGTGTGTAGCTGTCCAAGAAATGTGCTGAGAGATTCGGCCTCATGGCTGGATAGGGTGTCAGGGCCCTCCGCAGTATCGTCGCAATTCCGTTCTTTCCGCCGAATGCCGAGGTAGCTGGCGATGTTCGGATCGGAGACCATTTTCGCGCGGAAATCTATGGTGGCCGGGTCGTACGCGCCGTTCATTTCAGCGAAGCGAAGGGCATTCCAGAGTTTGGTGCCGAAATTCCTGTAGCCGGCGACCCGCTCGGTCGAAAGCCTCAGATCACGCCCCATTGCGGCCATGGCAGCCAAAGTGAACCGTACCGCATCGGCGCCGTAGTCATCGATCAGTTCCAGCGGATCCAGGACATTGCCAAGCGACTTCGACATCTTCTTGCCCTTAACATCGCGCACGAGCGCATGGACATAGACTGTGTCGAAAGGTCTGCGACCAACTACAGCAAACTGCATCATCATCATTCGGGCCACCCAGAAGAAGATGATGTCGAAGCCGGTCACAAGAACGTTGGTCGGAAAGTACTTTCGCAATGCGTCTGTATCGTTGGGCCAACCCAGCGTTCCAATGGGCCACAATCCCGACGAAAACCAGGTGTCCAGTACGTCTGGATCGCGCCAAATTGGATAGACGGGCGCGGAAGACGCTTGGTCGGTAAGGCATGCTTCGAACATGCTGATGGCCTCATCACGGTCAGAAACCTCAACAACCCGCGCATGCGAGAGGGGTGCCGGAAGAGATTCAACCACATCATGGAATTGCGCTGAGACTGATTCGAAATCCACTGCACTGCGATGGGTCTCGCCCCGCTGCAGCAACGCCTTACGTGAGAGGATCCGGGAAAGGTCGGCTTCCCTGAGCGAACTGCTTTCATCAAGGTTCAGAGAGCCTTCGCCTGAGAGATCGAAGCCGTACCAAACTGGAATCTGATGGCCCCACCATAGCTGCCTCGATATGCACCAAGGTTCGATATTCTCCAGCCAATGGAAATAGACCTTTCTGTCCGCTTCCGGTAGGATGAGGGTCTCACCGACGCGAACGGCCTCGATGGCCGGTCCGACAATCCTATCGGCATCGACGAACCATTGGTCGGTGAGCATCGGTTCGATGACTGTCTTGGACCTGTCGCCGATCGGCAGCATGATTGGCTTCGTTTCGACCATTGGAACGGTGTTGCCATCTGTGTCCAAAGACACCACCGCCAGACCTTCGTCGGTGATCTGTTGGATCACTTTGTCGCGGGCTTCGTATCGGTCGAGGCCACGTAGGTCGTCGGGAACCAGATTGAGTGCGTCAGCTTCGGATTCGGATAGCGTCTGCTCGCCACGAGCGACCGAGAGAGCCACGGCAGCCGCCTCAGCATACGGAATTCCGTCTTCGCGCATCTGCGCTTTTGTGTCCATAAGACGGTAGCATGGAATGTCGGCGCGCTTCGCAACGGCATAGTCGTTGAAGTCGTGGGCACCGGTAATCTTGACGGCGCCTGATCCAAAACTGGGATCAGGATATTCATCGATGATAATCGGAATGAGGCGTCGGTAGCCCTTCGGACCGACAGGGATCTCGCAAAGCTTGCCGACGATTGGGGCATAGCGTTCGTCGGAGGGATGAACCGCGACGGCTCCGTCGCCTAGCATGGTCTCGGGCCGAGTGGTCGCGATCGAGATATAGTTCCGTCGCTCTTCCAGAACGATATGTCCATCGTCGTCTTTCTCGACATAGAGATATGTCTCGCCGCCTGCGAGCGGATACTTGAAATGCCACATATGGCCGGGCGTTTCGACGTTTTCGACCTCCAGATCCGAGATGGCTGTTTCGAAGTGAGGATCCCAGTTCACCAACCGTTTGCCCCGGTAGATGAGGCCTTTTCGATACATGTCGACAAATACTCGGATGACCGCATCATGAAAATTCGGAGCGCCGGAATCTGCGTCTGGGTCGCCTGGGGCACCGCCCATGGTAAAGGCTTCCCGACTCCAGTCGCAGGATGCCCCAAGGCGCTTGAGTTGACCGATGATGTTACCTCGGGACCTGATCTTTTGCTGCCAGACCCTTTCAATGAATTTCTCGCGACCGAGTTGGCGGCGGTTGGCCTTGCTCTCTTTGGCTAATTCGCGCTCGACCACCATCTGGGTCGCAATGCCTGCATGGTCTGTTCCCGGCTGCCACAGCGTGTCAAAGCCACGCATTCTGTGCCATCGGATCAGGATGTCCTGCAACGTGTTGTTGAACGCGTGACCCATATGCAGGCTACCGGTCACGTTTGGTGGCGGGATCATGATGCAGAAAGTTTCCTTTCTGGAGGCGTTCGCGCCCGCCAGGAATGCGCCCGTCCTTTCCCAGGTCTCGTAAATCCTTGGTTCTGCCTCAGCGGCGTTGAAGGTTTTTTCCTTCGGCATGGGTCTCTGTTCCGTGGTTCCGGTCTGCGCGGTGTCTAGCGGAGGGGAGGTGGGAGTGGAAGCTGGAATTGGCTGTGTGTTTGGTCCGTATCAGGGAGTTGCCATTGTCTGCCGGATTCGCTGTCGGCGGCGTTTCGTGCCCGAAAGTCCGGGTGCTGACCCATAGTTTCGGCGATTGATCGGTTTGTTGGGCACCAACTTGTCTCAACTGAACTGCCGGTTCCGGAAATGATCGATCAGTCACAACGCTAGCGTCAAACGGTTCGCAGTCGCGCAGTCGCTTGCCTCGTCCGCATTCCGGCCCACTTCCGAATTACCAGTGCGGTACAAGGATTGTATGCTGGATCAAATCCTGCTGATTGCGCGGGACTTCATCGCTTTTTCCGGAATTCCTGGAAACGGTGCCCAAATTCGATAGCTTCCTTTGACTGGGGCCATCCAATTGCGTTACTTGATCGTGACATACAGGGTAAGGGAACCGTTAGGACATGCTTCTACCTGAAAATGCCATACGGCACCGTCGGAGAAACCTGGCTTTGGTCCGAATAGTGTTGACTGGCATTGCGGCAAGCGCGGCGCTTTTCAAACATGGCGATCCAAGATGACGCAGGATCGGGCCGAGATGATTGCGGCTAGAGCGCTGGGATGGCTCGCGGGCAATGGAGAATTGGTATCGGCTTTTCTTGGCGCGACTGGGTCGAATGCCGAAGACCTGCGGGCGCAGGCCGATGATCCGGCGTTCCTGATCTCGATTCTGGATTTCCTTGCGATGGACGACGCGTGGATCATCGCTTTCTGCGATGCCGAAGGTCTACCGTATGAGGCGCCGATGCAGGCCCGCAACGCTCTACCGGGCGGTTCTGAGGTTCATTGGACTTGACCGCGGTCCTGTTTGTCAGCCTATGCGTTTGTCCGTCCCATTTTCTGGAATCAAGGATCAAGCTGGGGAGCCTCGTCCCGATTGTGTGCTCTCGGATGAACCCGGTCCCTGCCGCATCAAATCGGCGGTGTGGTGAGCAGGAAGCCAGTTTCACGGGCAATCCTCAGAAGACGTATATCAGATTGGTTGCTTGGGCTTTCAAAGGAACGCACAGAACACCCATAGCGCCTCTGCAGGTGCGTTCGAGACCGTAGCATTGAGTTCACAATCTCTGGCAGGAGTGGGGAGGTGCCGGAGGGCGGTCGTGTACGCGCGGTCAAGGAATCGTTCCGGAAAGTGGACATACATGACTTCCCTGAGGAATGGTTGTTCGGGCGTGACCGCATTCATCCACCTCTACCGCCCCTTCAGGTAGTATTCGTTCCCACCAACCGGACTGATCACGGGCGACTTCCCGGCCGCCACAAACCTTGAACAACGGGCCTGTCTGTGACCCGTCGCCCCGGACCACCATTCGTCGGTCCCTGCCAGTTCCGGGTCTTCGGTCAGAGATCCGATTCAAAGATCGATTTCCAACGTCCCGTTTGGCTCCATTGCACGTGACTGGCACAGGATCATGCTGGTTTCACGCTGTTTCCGTGAAAGCACAAAATCACGGTGCTCGACCTGGCCACTCAAGACAGTGCACCTGCAGACGCCGCACAGACCGTCGGAGCATTTGACGTCAATATGCACGCCAGCCGAAAGGACCGCGTCAGTTCCCGCTTCGTCAGGATTTACAGGGATCGTCCTGCCGGACCGGACCAGTTTGAGATTGAATGGGCGATTTTCGTATTCGGGTTGTTCAGGGACTGAGAAGTACTCGAGGTGCCGCGAGTTTTCCGGAAAGCCGTTCGCGGAAGCGGCGTCAATGACCGCCTGCATGTATGCATCCGGTCCACAGGTATACACATGGGCTCCCTCACGATAACGCAGAATGTCAGCGAGCTCCGCTCGCGTGCCATCATCAGAAAAGTGACACATCACGCAGTCGTTCCATGGTGCTGCGGTAACGATATCCAGAAACCCGGCGTTGGAGCGCTTTGAACAGGAATAATGCAGTTCGAACGCTGCCCCAATCGCATGAAGCCTGTGGGCCATGGCGACCATCGGTGTAATGCCGATTCCCCCTCCCATGAGATAGGTGAAGGACGCATGTTCTTCGAGTGGAAAGTGGTTGATTGGGTGGCTGATGAATACCTGCCGTCCCTCCTCGAAAATGCGGTGCAGGAGCCTTGAGCCGCCCTTTCCATCGTCTTCCCGAAGAACTGCGATCTGGTACTTCGATCGATCGGCCGGATCCCCCGAAAGGGAATACTGGCGAAAGAACTCGGGTGCCACGACCACGTCGACATGTGCTCCGGCGTCGGCATGGGGCAGGAGGGATCCGTCGGGCTTCCGGAATTCGTATAGCGTGATGTCAGGAGTCAGCCGCACCGCCTTGGAGACGCTAACCTGCAACACAGGACTCTCACCGCCGTCGGCAATATATGTGTGTTCAGTTGGCTTGCCTTCGGTGCGCCGTTGCCTGTGCTCGCCAGCACTGATCATGGCCTTGTAGGCGGCAATTCCCGCCTCTCTGTCCATGGGAAACGGCCAAGCATAGGGCGGCGGTGCGAGAGGTGCGGGATAGACTGCCAGTGTCTGGTCCTCGTACTTCAATTCCAGCCCCTTGGAGAGTGCTCGGGCATTTGGGTCATGCGGTGAGCTGCGATATGGTCCATCGTCAACCATCTCGAGATCCCACCACCACTTCTTGACCGGGTTGATTTCTCCATTGCCGACCAGATCATCCAGCTTCGCCAATGCGCGGGCCGCGAAAGGCGCTTTCATTGCCGCCCAGCGGAAGGGTTTTTCAGCAAACAGGCCTTCCAGGTTCCAGGGACAGGTCTTCATGCATCGCCCACACATCGCGCCGTTTTTTTGAGCGACGCGATAGGTCGTGCATTTCTGGCTGTCGGATTTCCATATCTCGTATCCGTTGAACATAAGTTTCGGACCTGCGGTGATCGCCCCTGACGGACATTCGCGTGCGCACTTGTTGCAGGCTTCACAGAACCGTTGCAGGCCAAAGTCGATGGGCCGATCATGCGTGATGGGCATAGTGGTCGTGACGACACCGGACTTGAGGCGAGGCCCGAGGAAAGGGTTGAGGATAACTTCTCCGATACGGCTGACCTCCCCCAAGCCTGAGAGAAGCAGAAGTGGCGGATGGAGAACTTCGTCGTCCATGACCGTGTGGGTTCTGGCCGAATAGCCAAGGTTCCGGATATGCTGCGCCAGTACGCCACCGATCAATGAGAATCGAAGATAGGCTCGCATGGATTGGGCGCAGGCGATCCAATCATCGCCGGACGCACCTTCCATGGTTTCGTGACCCTGGTCCACGATCATGCTGACCGCATGTCCATGGTAGGGTGTAATCGGATTTCCAGCCGCGTCATGGCTATAGTAGGTCCAGTCGGGACAAGCCGAAAGCCCAACGGCATCCATGCCAAGGAAATAGAGCGCAGCCTTGATGTTGTTGGCGTTCGTTTCCGGGTCGAGCGTCGAGGGATGCACCTCTCTCCTGTCGCCGTCCTGCAGCAGGATGAATGCGCCGAGGCTTGGGCGGAAGGCGAACGCAGCCGCAGATTTGCGCACATAGTTGCCGTTCCGTGCACCTTCCTGAACGGCCTTGCCAAGATCGCCGAACAATGACCTCGCGAACATGTTGGCGCGTTTTGGCACACGGGCGACATTGTCGCGGTCGATGTAGGTGGTGGGCTCATTGACCCTCTTGAGTGTTTCGAACGGATGAGGGCCGTCGCGGAAATCGCGGGAGCGGTAGGGATCGCGGTTGCGGGCGGATTTGGCGTGGCGGCCGAGACCGGTGCTCCATGTAAGTCCCGGCCGTTGATTGGGCGCCAAGGGTTCATCCGGCGCCAATTCGAGCGTTGTCGTGATGGCTGCCAGTCCGTAGTTGCGGCCAAGGAACGGGTTTACCGCCACGTCACCGTCAATCCAGTTCAGGCCGGCTGCCACGCTGAGCTGTTGGAGATGTACGTCTGATGCCGCTTCCGAGTGCGCCCGTGCCTCCCATCCCAATAGTCGGATGTAGTTCGCCAGCGTCACCGCCGTCTCCATTGCCCGGAGGCAGGCTCGATGCGACTGGGCGTCATGGATCCAGTCGCCACCCGTTTCGTCCTCCCTTGGATTCCGCGGCATGTCATACAGAAATACAAGTGCATGCGTGTGATGGCGGCAGTCCATCGGCGGTCTTCTCAATGATTCCTTAAGGCTGGCCATGATCACGTCAATTCCAGCAGCCAGCGTCTTCGGTTGCATCGTTCGAATCTTTTCGGCGAGACGTTCCACATCGGGATTGGTTACGGGTGTGTCGAGAAGCGCGGAAGCCGGGAGTTTGCAAAGCCCGACCTGGCTTGCGTCGCAGTAATACCCAAAAGCCTTAAGGTGTTCGGCCCGTTGCCCGGGATCTGATGGAATCTCGGCCTGCTCGCGCTTGACGAGTCCCTCCCGAGTTGCGTCCAGCATGGCCTGATATTCCTGCATCGCGTTGACGATACTAAGTGGATTGGCCGGTCGACGGAAACTTAGGCCATTCATCGGCACAAGACGTTCGAGCTTGGGGGAGGACCTCACCCGCGCAAGCCGCTCTAGCGGATAGGAGCCCAGATGAGGCGGCCGATTCCTGTAGGAACGAATCTTGGCCATCTGATCTAGATCCTGCTCAGTGCAGTATCGTCACCTGCATGTGTGATCTGCAGAAGACGTATCAGGTTTTCACGACCACGTTCACCGAGATGAGATTCCATTACGGCATTGTTGTCTTTGGCCATCGGTGTGCCTTTGACCAACAGGTCGGTTCCGAGTTCCGTCAGCACGACAGTTCGCGTGCGTCCATCACCCTGACCCGGCACTCTGTCGATCAGGCCACGGTCCTGCATTTGTCTCAACGCACGGCTAGCGGCAGTCCGGTCGATTCCAACAAAGCGCGCGATGTCGGAGGGCTGCCCCAAGCCCTCATTGCCAATTGCGAGAAGAACGCACCAGATGGTTCTCGTCAGGCCAAGCGATTTGAGGCGCTCTTCCAGCCGCCGCTCCTGAATGCGGGCCGCTAGTGATAATTGATAGCCCAGCGAAGCATGTAGATGATAGGGTGCTGTCCCTGACATGGTTATCACTGTCAACTATTCCAGCATCGCTGTCAACGCGCGGTGCAGCCTAGGAGGACAAGATGGCGGAACCGATACTCGGGATCCTGTTTGACAAGGATGGGACACTGTTCGAATTCGAGGCTACATGGAATGCCTGGGCAGAAGCGATGCTCGGTGAACTCGCCGACAGCTACAACGCTGAGGTGCAGTCGCTTGGCTCTCTGATTGGGTTCGACTCACAGGAAAGGAGGTTTGCATCGGACAGTGAGGTGATCGCAGGGACGCCGGAAGATATTGTCCGCCGGTTGATGCCGGGCTTGCCTGATGTGGATTCTGCGGACTTACTTGAAGCGATCAATGCAAGCGCAGCGTGCGTTCCACTCGCAGAGGCTGTCCCACTTGGGCCACTCCTTGCCGAACTTCGTGCCATGGGGCTTCGTTTGGGCGTCGCAACGAACGATTCTGAAGTGGTGGCCAGAATGCACATCGCAGCCGCGGAAATCGAAGAGGAATTTGAGTTCATCGCGGGCTACGATAGCGGATTTGGTGCCAAGCCGTTGCCCGGTATGTGTTTGGCGTTTGCTGCGGCGATTGGGCTTCCGCCAGCCAACGTCCTGATGGTCGGCGACAGCGCAACGGATCTTCTGGCGGGGCGAGCCGCCGGCATGCGAACAGTCGCAGTGCTCACCGGGCGTACTTCCACGTCGGATCTGGCGGCGCTTGCCACGGCGGTGCTTCCGAACATCGGCCATCTACCACGCTGGATCGTTGGTTGCGCAGACTGATTCGCTGCGAGTTGCCTGGTTGGGCTCGGGCATTGGAGATATTGCCGGAGAATGCGACTGAATCCGTCGCATTCTTCGCACTTGGATGTCGTTGGCTCCTGTCAATTGGGAACGACAACAGGGGGGTAGACCATGACTGTAGCGAAACCGCGAAGGAAACGATCTGGTGGACGGGCCGGCAATCCACGCAGGAACAGCCCACAGGTGATTTCGCAGACGCCGTGGAGGATTCCCCAAAACCCCGATCGGCCGACCGAACCGCTGGACGAAGAGGGCATGCAGGCAGTCCACGACTGCGCAATGCGGATCCTGGAGGAAATCGGAGTGGAATTCCTCAACGAGGAGAGCTTGGGAATCTTCCGGAAGGCTGGCTGTGCGGTCAGCGGACAGAACGTGCGGATGGGCCGGGAGTTCATCATGGAAATGCTGGACCGTGCGCCCAGTGAGTTCATGCTCACCCCGCGCAATCCTGACAGGACATTGAAAATTGGGGGCAACAGCATTGTGTTCGGGAATGTGAGTTCGCCACCGAACCATTGGTCGCTCGATGGTGGCAAGACGCCTGGCACCCGCCAACAGTGTGCCGACCTCCTAAGGCTGACCCAGTTTTTCAACTGCATTCACTTTGCCGGTGGTTATCCAGTCGAGCCTGTGGATGTTCATGCTTCGGTCCGCCACCTCGACGTCGTATTCGACAAGCTGACGCTCACTGACAAGGTGATGCATGCCTATAGCCTGGGTAGGGAGCGGGTCGAGGATGTCATGGAAATGGTCAGGATCGCCTGTGGCCTGGCGGAGGATGAGTTTCAGGCCAAGCCGCGGATGTACACCAACATCAATTCCACTTCACCCCTGAAACATGATCATCCAATGATTGACGGATGCCTGCGGTGCGTTCGACGCGGGCAGGCGGTTGTGGTCTCGCCTTTCACCCTGGCAGGTGCCATGTCGCCGGTTACGATGGCGGGTGCGGTGGCGCAGTCGATTGCCGAGGCGCTGTGCGCGATCGCTTTGTTTCAGTATGTCGCGCCAGGATGCGCTTGCGTATTCGGAACATTTACTTCCAACGTGGATATGAAGTCTGGGGCACCTGCGTTCGGCACACCGGAATATATGCGCGCGACCCAGATGACGGGTCAGATGGCACGCCTTTATGGGCTGCCGATGCGGGCGAGTGGCGTTTGCACGGCAAACATACCCGATGGTCAAGCCATGTGGGAGACATCGAATTCCCTCTGGTCGGCGGTGCAGTCAGGCACGAACATGGTTTACCACGCCGCTGGATGGTTGGAGGGCGGACTGATCGCAAGCCCAGAGAAGTTCGTCATGGACTGCGAGCTCCTGCAGATGATTCAAAGGTATTTCGAACCTGATATCTGGAATACTGGCCAGGACAACCTTGCGCTTGAGGCGATAAGGGAGGTTGGAAGTTCTGGACACTTTTTCGGAGTCCAGCATACCCAGGAGCGGTATGAGACGGCCTTTTACCAGCCATTCGTTTCGGACTGGAGGAACTACGAGGCTTGGTCGCTCGCAGGAGAGGTCTGGACCGCGGAAAGGGCGCACCGATTGGCCAAGGACATCCTGCGTGGTGTTGAGCCACCGCCCATGGATCCAGCGATCCACGAAGAACTCGTCGAATTCGTCGCCAGGCGCAAGCGTGAAGGTGGCGCTCCAACAGACTTTTGAGCCGTTTGCGCCGACGGTCTTTTTCGCTGTGGCCCTTACATTGAGGAACCACTCGCTGACGTAACCGTCAGACGACCTCGGACATGTCAGTGTCATAGATTGCAGGCCAGCCCATGATACTGCGACCCTTCGGAATCTCCGAAACGTGCTGGACCATACTATTGCCAATCGCCTTCCCAAGCTCGACGGGCACGGCGTTTCCGATGAGACGCCCGGCCGTCTTCCTGCCGATGGGAGTGTTTTCTGGAACGAACCGGTAGTTTTTCGGAAAGCTCTGGAGAATCGCTCCTTCGCGTAATGAAATCGCGCGGTCCTGGTCTGGATGCCCGAATCGCCCGTTTCCAAATCCATAGAATTGTGTCGTAACAGTGGGGGATGGCTCAGTCCAAACCATCCGGCCGTAGACACTTGGATAAGACTTGCCCGCCTTCTTCAGATGACAGGTGGCCTGAAGACGCCTTTCCCAGTCACGCCAGGTTCCGCTAGGGCGAGACGCCCGGACGCGTTCAAGATTCAGCGGGGACAACCTGCACGCTTGATGGAGCGGATCGCTTTTGTGGATCTCGCCTGCCGTGATGGCCGGAAGAGCACCGATAGCCTGCCTAACCGTAATTCGACGGGTATCCGGGGTCGTCGGACGCGTGAGCCGGATTGGACCCAGAACAGACGCCAGGAGTACCAACCGCTTGCGCTGATGCGGTACGCCGTAGTCGGCGCAATTGACCACATCATGAAAAACATGAAAGCCATCTTCTTCCAAGGCCGCTACGAAATCTGCGAACAGCGGTTCACGGGCTAGGAGGGGAACGTTCTCCATTGTTACGAGATGCGGACGGGCTTGCATAACGAGGTGCTGGAACTCTGAAAGCAGGTTCCAGCGTTCATCGGTTTGACTGGATCGTCCCTGACTGTATGTCGAGAACGGTTGGCATGGCGCGCATCCCGCCAGTAGTTTGAGTTGAGTGTTGCCGAAAGCGGCTCGCAATTCCTGAGCCGTGACATCCTTGACAGACTTCTTTAGGAAGTTTGCGCGGTTGTTCACTTTGTACGGATACTCACAGGCCGGATCGTTGTCTATACCCAGAGCCATGCCAATACCTGCATCCTCCAGACCCCTCGTGAGCCCACCTACTCCGCAAAAGACATCAACTCCGCGAATCCGGGGCACAGACAGGCATCTCTCCAACGTCGTTGTCTCAATTTTCCGAACACCTTGAGAGCTATGTTGCTGGATAACCATCAGGCTACCCTTCGCATACCGTCTTCTCGGTGCGTATGCCAGCCAACGGCACCGTCTACCGATATGGGCGCGCCGGTCTCCGACCTCGCCGATAATGATGCTACCGTCGAGGCATCCCGTCTGTCACGTCTGGCCGTTTCAGGGTATGGCGCTGGGTAGTCGCCAAGTTCTATACTTCGTTGTGGCACATGTTCAGAAATTGGTACAGACCCGCGTAGGTGATAAATCTCCCCGGTCTTTCTGAAACGGTCGACGCGCTTCGTCGCGAGGCGCTGCACATCCAAAGTTGATCGACTGGTGAGTAAATCCATCCAGGGTCAGTCCTTGGCTTTCTTTGGAAGAATTTCATACACTGTCCGCCTATGTTCGCTTCGCGTCCTGTCCATGCGGATTCTCCGTTTGCGATCTTGATTCGGTCCATCCTTGATTGGTTGATGACATTACCGGACACTGGTTCGTGTGCGGTACGGGCGGGCAAATTCCGACGGACCGCGAAGAATGGAAGGCGAATGAACAGCTGACGGACACAGAGGAACTCAAGCCTCTTACCTTGGCGGTTAGGATCGTGCTAACCCGCGACAAAACCGGAATTCGCACTCGAAAGGCATCCAATGGACTACGATCAAGACAACATATTCGCCAAGATCCTTCGCGGAGAGATTCCGTCAATTAAGCTATATGAAGACGATGAGACCTTTGCGTTCATGGATATAATGCCCCGGGCTGACGGGCATCATCTTGTAATTCCAAAGAAGCCAGCGAGGAACATTCTCGATGCTTCGCCAGATCAACTGGCAGCCTGTATGGGTACTGTCCAGAAGCTGTCCCGGGCAGCGATGAAGGCTTTCAATGCAGATGGAATCACGCTGCAGCAGTTCAGTGAGACCGCTGGTGGGCAGGAAGTGTTTCATCTGCATTTCCACATTCTACCGAGGTATGAGGGCATCAATCTGCGTCCGCCCGGAGTCATGGCGGAAACGGCTGTGCTGAAGGAGCAGGCAGAGCGGATAATTACGGCACTGGATCCCGGTATTTGAAGGATGGTGGGGCGACGTTGAAGTCCGTCGCCTCCATCTCGGCATTTAAGCGGTGCGGTGTCCAGAAGTCGGGAATCCCGCCTTCAGACCATCTTCTCCGCTTCGTCTGTGCCCTGGCCGCGGAACGGCCGTTTTTGGACCTCCGGTTGGAAGTGAGGTTTGTATGTATGGCACGAATGCTATACTATTCCATCTTTTGGCATGGCAGGTCAGGACTCTGAACGAAGCTGTGAACAGGGAGCTGGATGCGCTGCCTGCCGACATGAGGGCGCGGTTTTCGAGAATAGGTCTGCTGATTTCCGCGGTCGGGTTTGAGCGAGTGGGTGCGCCGCATACCAAGCACCTGACTGGTCCCTTGTGGGAAATCCGCCTGAGCGGGAGGAACGGCATCGCGCTCTATGTTGCCACGACGGGCAGACAGGCGGTGGTGCGGGCATTCGTGAAGAAGACCCGGCGCACGCCGCGCAAGGAGACCGATGTTTGGAGGCACGCAGGCGGGCGGGGGTCAGTCAGGCGGAGCTGGCCGCGAGGATGAAGACGACGCAGTCGGCGGTGGCGCGGCTAGAGAGCGGGCGGGTGCCGCCATCGACGCGGACTCTTGCGAAGGTGGACTTGGCAACTGGCACGCGGCTCCGGATCCAGTTTGACCCCGTGTGATCCTGATCGCGGTCCTCTTCACCGGAGCGGAGGCCTGACGCAGGTCTCGGTCTAAAGGTACTTCCCGCGCTGCCGTACGCTGGGCTTGCAACAGCCCACACCTATATAGTTGATCCTAATTCCCGCCTTCTCTCGCTGTGGGTCTCGCACACCTGGATGGCCGCTCCAGCCGTTGCCAGACCCTTTCACCCCCGCCAGTGGCTGTCTCGTCTGGCGGGATGTGCGCCGACGGGGCGTCCGGGGTCGATCACGGTGGTCCTGATGCCGAGTGGCATTCCGGCAGTCATCCCGAGACCTCGTATGTTCAGAGAATCAGAAATGAAATGGGGATATGGAAGTAGCCGCCGGTCTGCGGACCGACATGGGTACAGGCCGCCAGGGGGCCACCGAATGGCAAACCGGCTAGGCGTCCGCCAACTCGAATGGCAGAGACCGACCAGCATGACTCGCCATATACACCAACGGAATCACGGATATAGGCATGGGTTGTTGCAAGTCGCCGAACCTCGGTGTCCCCACTCCTCTCGCGCTGGACCGCCTACTGGCCGGCCAGGTATCCGCTTTATGCACCAACTGCGGCTGCCAGAAGGAAAGTTGTGCGCAGTTCTGCATCATTTGCGGACAGGCGTGTTTCCCATCTTCGTCTTCCAGGCAAGGTGGTGCTTCCGCATGGCCATCTTCCCTCCTCCCTGCAACCCAGAAGTTACACCTCAATGTTGTCCGGCGGATCCCATGGTTTCCGGTGTTACAGAAATGGCGCATCGGCGGAATCGACAAGGACGGCGAAAGACAGATTGGGCGGCAATCAGTCCATAGGTGGTGGGATGTCCGCGGTTTTCCACAGATTATTGTGCCGATGACGATAGATTCGGTGGTGTTTTCCTTGATGAAGGTCAATCCACCGTGCTAATTCATGTTCCTGAGGGTCGAAGAGGTGGGAACGTTCCACACTGGCCCGTGCAACCCAACGAGAACCCTTGTGAGAAGGGCGCGTGGGAAACATCGTGCGTCTCCAGCCGATGCGGCATCACGAATGCCGATTCGATCCGACGTGCCGGTCAGAGGAGTGTATGTGAGGCATGAGCCTGTTCACGGAAATCAAGAGAATAGTTGGCGAGGACACATATCTGAGGGGTGAGCAGTGCTTTCGTCGGGGCAAGGTCTGGCGGTGCGAAGTCCAGTCGGGTGGATACATTTATGCCGAGGTCTCGGGAAGCTACGGAGAAAAACACTTCCTGGACATCACGCTGGAATTCGGACATCATGGCCAGCTTGTCCATCTGAATGGTGACTGCAGCTGTCCGGTCGAGTACAACTGCGAACATGCGGTGGCGGCTGTACTCGCATCTTTGGAAGGCTTGCGAAGTGCTGGTCTGGTCAGCGACATAACGATCCAGCCGGGTGTAGCGGAGTGGCTGGACCGGTCACCGAAGCAGACTGCGATGTCCAATGGGTTCCATTCGCAAGCTGTCGCTGAGCCGAGGACGGGCTCAGATCAACTGGTCTATATCATACGCAATGGAACTTCCGGAAGTGGCGAAGTCGTACCATTCAAGGGTTATGTGAAAAAGAATGGAGGACTTGGCGTCAATACGCGCGAATACAACTATATCTACAACCGGAGTGGGACAAAGCCTGCATTCCTTACAATGGAAGATGTTGGCATCCTTGCGAGGCTGCAGCACTACCAATGGCAGGTCGGGTATCAGTATTCCAGCAGGTTCCCGAGTGGAGACGAACTCTTTGCCTTCCTGCGCGAGATCGTGGAGACCGGACGTGCTCGGGGCCGCGACCTAAAAGGGCCTGTCCTGTCCTGGTGCCCTCGAAGAAAGGTGTCAGTAACATGGTCCCAGAACGAAGATGGCTCGCAGAGCGTCACGTTCATCGATCGGGCTGACCCGAAAATCACATTTCTGCGGTTCCCCCAGCCAATCTATTTTGATCCAGCATCGGGCTCGATCGGGCCCGCGGAGACCGATCTGGATCAGAGGACGCTTGCCTGGCTCAGTTCCGCTCCGACAATGCTACCCGAATCGACGCCATCCGTCGCTCGGCAGCTAAGGGATCTGGATGGTTCGGTTCCTCTGCCAAAGGTCTGGAAGACCGAGGAGATTCGCGACCTTGATCCGGTTCCTACGCTCACACTGTATGGGGAGACCCTGAGAGACAGCTACTACTACAATCCGCCGGGACGTAAGCACAGGCGGGACGCTCTTGCGTCGACAGTATATCCCTGCGCAAGGCTCACATTTTCCTACGGGAGCTTCAAGGACACCGTCAGGTCGGATGTAGGCTCCAATTCATTTCGGTCCGTTGGAAATGACGTCATTTCGGTTGTTCACCGCAATCGGGTGGCGGAAAGGAGTTTCTTGGGGAAACTGCTGGATCAAGGGGAAATCTATGGAGGGAAGAAGTCGAGATTCTACGCGACCAGAGCACAGAATCCACAGAAACTGTACAACGCGGATATCGTCTTTCCGATCACCTCAGGTCAGAAGTATGGCAACTACGAAGACGGACTCCGGTTCGCAGTCGAAGTCGTGCCGGAACTTCGCCGGAACGGCTGGAACGTGGACATTGACCCAACCTGGCCGTTTCACCTGCACGATGGACCCGTCACGTTCTCGACTTCGCTCGAGTCGTCTGATGAGGGTGGCACGGATTGGTTCAAGTTCTCACTAAAGCTCGAGGCGGATGGTCAGGAAGTGGAGTTTGTGCCCCTCATTCTCGCGGTCATCAACAGCTTGCAACTCAACGAGTTTGGCGCATTGCGGGACGGCAATGACCTACAGCGCTTACTTTCCGGTTCCAGCTACTCCATGGCGCTCCCCAACGGTTCCCATGTGGTCGTTGAAGGTGAACGTATCGCGCCCTTTGTAGAGGCATTTCTCGAAGTTCAGGGGCTGTTTGGATTTCATGTTGCGGAAGCAACCAGGGTAGCCGAACTGGCAACGGCGCTTGAAGGCAGTGGAGCCGTCTGGAAAGGTGGGAAGGAGATCATTGAACTTGGCGAACGGCTGCGGACACTGTCAAATGCACCGGAGACCGAGCCGCCGGCCTCGGTGGCAGGGGAGCTGCGGCCCTATCAAAAATCCGGATTTGGCTGGCTCCGGGCTTTGTCGGAAAGCGGTTTCGGCGGCGCACTCTCTGACGATATGGGGCTGGGCAAGACCATCCAGGCGTTGGCTCTGTTTGCCCATCTTCATCTGGACCGGAATTCCGATAAACCAAGTCTCCTGATCGTGCCGACCAGCCTGATCGGCAACTGGCAACGTGAGGCAGCGCGGTTCACACCGGACCTTAAGCTCCTCGTACTACATGGCCCTGATCGGCGGACTCTCTTCACGAGGATCCCCGAGTGCCATTTGGTGGTCTCGACCTATCCTCTCATTGTCCGCGACCATAGACATCTCTTTGAGCATGAGTTTGAACTCGCGGTTCTCGACGAGGCGCAGAATGTCAAGAATCCCGCCGCCGCAACGTCAAAGCGCATCCGGGAGATTCGGGCCAGGCACCGCCTTGCCCTGACAGGCACTCCGATGGAGAACAATCTTGAGGAGCTGTGGTCTCTCTACGACTGGCTCGTTCCCGGTCTGCTTGGGAACCGCAAGACGTTCAGGACCGTGTACAGAACTCCAATCGAGCAGAAGGGCGACCGTGCAAAGCAGCGTCTGCTGTCCACCCGGATAAAGCCGTTCCTGATGCGGCGGTCAAAGGATCAGGTTGCTGAAGACCTGCCCCAAAAAACCGTCATGGACGAGATAATTCCGCTCGATGGTGATCAGCGAGCGCTTTATGAGAGCATTCGGGTTGTCATGGATGAGCGCGTTCGAAGAGCCGTGCAGCTTAAGGGTATCTCTGGTTCCCGTATCACGATCATCGACGCACTGCTGAAGCTGCGTCAGGTCTGCTGTGACCCCGGGCTGGTAAAGCTTGACGCCGCACGGAAGGTGAGCGGTACCGCAAAGCGTACGCGGCTTCTGCAACTCCTTACCGAGCTGGTAGCGGAAGGTCGCAAGGTGTTGGTGTTTTCCCAGTTTGTCGAAATGCTTCGTATACTCGAGTCGGACATCAAATCCCGAGGATGGAAATACGCCATGCTGCACGGGCAGACAAGGAACCGTGAGAAGGAGATTTCGAGCTTTCAGAACGAGGATGTTCAGGTCTTCCTGATTAGCCTGAAGGTAGGCGGTGTCGGTCTCAACCTCACCGCTGCCGACACAGTCATTCTCTATGACCCGTGGTGGAATCCGGCGACGGAACTCCAGGCGATGGACCGGGCACACCGAATCGGACAGGAGAAGCCAGTGTTTGTCCATCGGATGATTGCCGAAGGGACGGTTGAGACCGCCATCCAACAGATGCAGAAGCGCAAGCAGGCACTTGCGGACGCTCTGTTCGAAGGAACCGGTGACGGACCGCTTTCGCTCACAGAAGACGACATCAGGACGCTGTTTGCGCCGTGTTCGGAATGAGCGCATTCTGAAATGCCCGCAAACCTCAACCCCGCCATTTTCCTTGATCTGGCCGGGCGGAATCTGATGAGGAAACACTGTGAAGAGGAAGACGGAACGCCAGATCCTTGCAAGGTCAGCTGTATATGGACCCCAACTTCCCTCGGAAGCGCAACACCTGCCACTTCCGCAGTGGGGGGACGCGCTGCTGCTTCAGCGTGATCAGGCGAGCCGACACCGAATTCGTGGAGCAGTGTCGGCGGCTTTCTGGAAGCGCGGGCAACCGCCTGAATCCCGCGCCTTTAGTCCGCCACCAACATTCCTGAGATTCAACCGGGCCATGCGCGACTACGCCAAAGCTGAGTTGCGGTGTCTACCAAAAGGGTTCAGGGAGGGTTTCGGTCCGTCGTCGGGGGCTCTTCCCGGTCCGCCACATCGGTCGGAGCCAGCATTTTTCCGCGTCCGAGGGCGTCGGGATATATCCCTTTGACCCTGCGCCCTGAGCATCATGAGAAGCCGGTCGATGTCCTCCTGCGGGCCTTTCCGGGGAAGCTATGTCTGGTCGGCGACTCGGCAGGCTGTGACCGCGTCGAAAGCGAGACATTTGCGCAGGTCGTCGGCCGCAACGAGCCGACGACTTTTGATCCGGGTTACCGTTCTCAGTGTCCGAAACCAGGATTCAATCGACCAGTGCTTTCTGTACCAGTCGAGAAGGGTGGTGGCACGAACAGCCTCGGCTTCCCCTTCGGATGGCCATTCCGTGGTCAGTAGCAGCCAGTGCACGGGGTCGTCGCTGGCCTCGTGCTCGACCTCGGTCGCGGAGACGGCGAAGAGGGGGAGCGGTTTCTGGCCGGATTTCTCCCGGGGTGGCAGCAGCCTGATCCCAGTGGTTCGGATCTCCAGCCTGGCGATGCGCTCCGAGTGGACGCAGGGGCCTCCGGCATCCGGGATCGCAAAATCCAGCAGCGCAGTTGGCCTGTGGGTGGCCATATGGTCCCACAGGCATTCTTCGTTCCCGCTGGGCATTCGCACGCGCTGCCAAGCGGAGCGGCTTGGGCGCAACAGCAGCGCGTCCTGACGGGACAGGGCGCTGGCCAGAAGTTCCCGGAAATCTCCCTCGCAATCGCAGACGGAGATCACCCGCGTATCCGAACAGGCCTCTGCCAGTTGCCGTGCCCGGTCGAGACCCTCGACCCGGTGCTGGCTCTCCTTATCGGTGATTTTCGCCAGCCCGCGATCCTTCCGGAAAGTCGCATCCATTGTGAACATGCCCAGCGGCCGACCCTCCGGCGTCACTGCCAGGCCGACATGGACTAGAATGTCGGCGTTCTCGCCATCACCGCCACTCGGAGCGTCAGGCGCATCCGTGTTCCTTGGGCCGCCGCCGTTCAGAACCGTCGTGCCCTGGACCGCCAGGATGACGGACTCCCGGCGGCAGCGGTCCGCGGTCGCCTCGAAGTGCGGTTCCAGAATGTGTTCCATCCTGACTTCCGGGTTCGACAGCAGCCGGAAGGCGGCCTTCTGCTCCGCGCTCCCGGGGAAAATGACTGGCAAATCCTGACCAGTGGCCTTGATCCATGTCCGGCCCATCCGGATAATGCGGTCGCGCACCCGCCCGTCGGTATGCCGCGAACGCCCGTATTCGCGCTCCGCCCAGTCCATGTCCGGCAGACCGTCATACAGCCCCGCCAGAGTGCCGATCGGGTGGCGTTCCTCGCGGCAGAGGATCTCCCGCCAGCCGTCCCCGAGAGGCAGAACCCAGACCTTTCCGACATCACCCCGGCGGCCAGCGGTCTGTCCGGCGCAGATCCAGCCCGCGCGATGATAGCTGTATCCGCTGTATTCCGCCGCGATGTGGGTGTAGACCGCGACCGGTTGCGCCGAATAACGGGCATGCCAGTCGCCCGCGACCCGCTGCGCCGCTACGCGCAGAGCCCGAGACGCCAACCCGTGGACCCGCACTCCGGGAAGCAGAAGAAAACGATGGTTGCAAATCACGCGCTCTATGTTCGCGGCGCGGGCATCGGCGGACCAGCCGATCCAGTTGTCGCGTGCCCGCAGCTTCCACGCCGCCGATCCGAAGCTGATGCCGCCGAGAACGCCATCGCGCTCCGATCGGATCCAATAGCGCAGTTGGCCGCCGGGAGGTCGCGCATTTCCCAGCGGATGATGCCGATTCATCATCGCCTCCCATAGTCGGCGGTCGGCGGTGCCGCCCGGCAGCTCGAGAGAGACGGGACCGATATCCGCAAGAGTGCAGGACAGCTTTGTATCGGGAACCGCCTCGGCCGGAACGATGGAAACGGCCGACGGAACCGGAACGCTGCGGGGCGGCGGCAGCGACGCGCCTGCCCGCTCGGCCAGTCGGTGGAGGATCTTGCGCGCCGACGCAAGGCACAACGTGCCCTTGCTGTTATACCAACGCTCGCGTTCGCAAAGCTCTCGAGCCAGAGACGACCGGGAACGGCTAGGATCCCCGCACGCATGCCGGAACCATTGGACCGTGTCGGCCGAAAAATGTCGAAGTCCAATTTGCACGCGGCAACGCATCTCATGCGGTTAATCCAAAGTAAAGCGTGAACACCCTGGGTAAGCGCAAGAGGACAGGAATTTCATTTTCCCCGCGATCCAAGTGGCTGCGATAAGGCGATTTCCATGTGGGCATAAGTTTGAATTGGTCATCGCGAACCTCTCCCATATTCGGCTGTCTTCTTGATTGGCGGTCCATTTTAGGTTGGCGTCGTGCCCTGGAACCAGACGTCTTGGCCCTGGACCCACTGATATACGATTTGGACGGCAGCGACAGGAGGTGTTCGTTTACCCAACCCCGTGAATCGGCTTGCTCCCGGAGTTCGGCCATCGGGCGGGTCATTTGCGCTGACCTTCACATTGTTATCTGCGCACATGCGGATCAGAGCGGTCTTTGCTGTTATGTCTCAAAACTTCGGGCGCTCGAAATTCCATTTGGGCAAGTGTTTCTTCATCTCAGCCGCGTCCGTCACGCACCGTGATTCCACAATCCAGATAGTTCTGATGCAATCTTGCAAGCTCGACACGGTCGAGCGTAACGCCTAGGTTCGGACCCTCTGGCAAAGTCAGCATGCCGTCCGAAAAGGTGAGCTTCCCTCCCTCGATCACCTCATCGACCTGCCAACGGTAGTGCGTGTCGCAATCATAGGTCAGGTTTGGGGTTGCATCGGCAAGACAGGTCATAGCGGACGGCTGGTGCACAATCCGCACCAGTAATGGTGGTCGCTCAGAATTACCCGGAAGGCATTGGCATGATCGTTGACAGGAGGCCAGCTCTCTTCAGTTTCGGAGAACCATCTAAGCATTTGGCTCCGCTCCGCGGCCAAATGAGCGGATTGGAAGTGTATCGACAATCTCTGCAGCGTACTGGAGAATATGGGCCAACTCCCAGTGCGAGAGGCAGAAAACGTAGCGCTGGATATCAAGTTCCGCAAATCAATTGAAGAGTTGTCAGACAACCGGTTCCTAATGAGGCCTAATGATACGCTGCGACCGCACTTGACATTCGATGGGAACTTCGTGCGCAATCTTGGCATGGCGGTTGAGCGAAAGGACAAAGGGATGACCGAGAAGCATCTGGCCATTATTGAGGCAATCGCTTCAGGCGACGCGGGGTTCACCCTTCTTGCGTTGGACAGTCATATAGGTGGCTCAAAGCGCCGGAATTTCAAAGGTCAACCATGGCCTTGAGCATAGAGTGCGTTGCTCCGACCCGCTCAGTTCTCGGCGAGGGTGCAGTTTGGGACATAGGCGATCAGCGCCTCTGGTGGGTCGATATCCTTAACGGACTGATTCACTGCTATGACCCCGAATCCGGGACTAATGACTGCTTCGACTTCAGTGAACCTGTCGGCTGCATCGCCCGGCGCGAACAGGGTGGTTTGGTCGTCGCCGCCAAATCCGGTTTCTGGTTCTTTGATCCTAGGACAGGTGCCCGCGAGGCGATTGCCGATCCTGAAGCACACCTCCCTGACAACCGTTTCAACGACGGCGGCACCGATGCGCAAGGCCGCTTCTGGGCCGGTACGATGAAGGATGGGGGCAGCCCCGAGGCGCTCGGCACTTTCTACCGCCTCGACCTGGACCTCAGCGTCACAGCCTGGCGCAGCGGCATCTGGACCACGAACGGGCTGACTTTCTCACCCGACGGCCGGACCATGTTCTTCTCTGACAGTAACCCGGCAGTCCGCACCATCTGGGCCAGCGACTATGACATCAGCACAGGCACGCCTGGTTCTCCTCGTACCTTCTTCGACACAACCGCTGTCAAGGGTCGCCCCGATGGCGGCACCGTCGACGCCGAGGGCTGCTATTGGCAGGCTGGCATCGAAGGCTGGGCGCTTTACCGCATCTCGCCGGCCGGTGTGCTTGTCCAAACCGTCGAGGTCCCGGTCGAGAAACCCACCAAACCGATGTTCGGCGGCAGGAATCTTGACGTCCTTTTCTTCACCTCACTTAGCCTTGGTCTTACGGATCCGGACGCCCAGCCAGAAGCAGGCAGCCTCCACGCCATCACTGGACTCGGCATCAAGGGTATCCCCCAGACAAGGTTCCAAGGATGAAGACAACTAGCCTTCGTTCCTTCAAAGCCACGACGGATTGGCTGGATGATCTCACTGCGCTATGCCCGGATCACCAATTCGCCTTCGATGCCCACGCAAGGCCTTTCGGACCTTGGAAGGCGGTGCATCTGGGGAATGCGCTCGCTCCCCATGATCCGCCTTTCTTCGAAGAACCAATCCGTCCCGAAAATGCCGAGGCTTGGGGTTCGCTCAAAGCGCGGCTCCGCGTTCCGCTCGCCACCGGCGAAACCCTCTTTGGCAAGTTCGAAGTCCTCTACCCCTACATGCAGAAGGATGGCTATCTCGAATTGCGCCCGGGTCGCCCGAGCTGGGGCGTCAAGATCGATAAGAGTTATCTGAAGACCGACCGCTACGTGCATTGGGACCGTAGATTGCCGATGCGTCCGGACGGCCCCACGGCTTGCACCTGATGTCCCTGACCCGCGACCTCTTGAAATCGCTGTTGCGTCTCGGATGCACGCGAGCGGGAATTCCTGAAGCCCACACATTCCTACGCCCCGATTGCTCGGGACCACATCCGGCTGTGCTCTACTGCCATGCCCATGGTGGTGACTACACAATCGGCCGCAAGGAACTGACCGAAGGACGCCCGTGCCTGCACTCCCCCTATTCCGGAGACCTTCTTGAAGCGGGCTTCGCGGTGCTCTGCATCGATATGCCCTGTTTTGGGGACCGACAAAGCGAAGGGACCGAAGATGCATTGTCCAAGGCCGGGCTTTGGCATGGTCGCCCCCTATTCGGCCAAATGATCGGTGAGCAAGTCGCAGCGTTTGACTGGCTGTCAAGTCGCCCCGAGATCGACAGACTTCGCGTTGCCACCCTCGGCATATCCATGGGCGCGGCGCTCGCGATGTGGGTGGCAGCCGTTGAACCCCGTGTCTCGGCCTGCGTTCAGCTTTGCATGCTGGCCGATATGGATCCGCTGATCCGCCTGGCCGGTGGTCATGATCGCCATGGCCATTATCTGACCGTTCCAGGCCTTCTTCGCCATGGGGATATGGGCGATGTCGCTGCCTTGATCGCGCCGCGCCCGCAATTCGTGGCCCATGGTGCGTCGGACGATCTGACCCCGCCCGTCGCCCGTGATGCTGCATTGCGCAGGGTCAATACGGCTTATAGGTCATTCGGTTCGCTAGAGACCTTTCTGTCTCCCGACCACGGACACTTTGAACCCCCAGAAATGCGCAATGCAGTCATGAACTTCATGTTGCGCAACCGTGCTTCCCAACTGACCGAAACGAGGATCGAATGCTGAAGAAACTCCTGATTACCGGCGCCAACGGAAACCTTGGTTCCGTTTGCCGCGACCGCCTGACACACATTGCGGAGACCATTCGGGTGAGTGCCCGCAGAGAACTCGGCGAAACCCGCGAGAACGAAGAACTCATCTATTGTGATCTCGGCGACAGGGAAGCGGTCGAAGCGCTGGTTGAAGGTTGTGACGGCATCGTCCATATGGGAGGCCAGTCGGTCGAGGCTCCGTGGGAGACGATCAGGAACGCCAACCTCGATGGCATGTTCAACCTCTATGAAGGGGCGCGGAAGTCCTCTGTCAGACCTCGGATCATCTTCGCCTCCTCAAACCACGCCATTGGCTTTCACAAACAGACTGAACGGCTCGACGCGAATTCCCTGACCCGGCCTGATAGTCTCTACGGGGTTTCCAAGGTCTTCGGCGAGGCGCTGGCGTCGATGTATTTCGACAAGTTCGGAATCGAGACCGCAAGCATACGCATCGGATCCTGTTTCCCGGAACCGAAGGACCATCGCATGCTCTCGACCTGGATGAGCTATGACGACTTCATTCATTTGATCGAACGCATTTTCTCCATCCCACGGCTGGGCAACCCGATCATCTATGGTGCCTCGGCCAATACGGCCAACTGGTGGGACAACCGCGAAGTGGCCTATATCGGATGGAACCCCAAAGACGACGCTGAAGTATTCCGCGCCAAGCTGGACGCTGAAACGACCCCGCCCGCTGCTGATGGTGTCAGCGCCGTCTATCAGGGCGGCGCATTTTGTGATGATGGTATCCATTGACAATGCCAAGGTGAAATCCCTCACTCTCACGTATTGACAACCAATTCCTGTCGTCTGTCTCCTTTCAAGATCATCCGCGACTATCGCTGCGATGCCGGGCTACCGATTCGGGACGTAGTTTATGCAGGTAACATTCAGTCTGATCATTGTGGTTGCCTCCTGAGGACTGCGCCTTGGACGCAGCAAGGTAAATTGGGCCGCGTTTGCCCAGTCCAGGCACGGTTGGTTGCGTTTCCGTAAGACAGAATGGAGTGAGTCGGCAAAGCCGGATTCCCATCGACTCCCACTAGTCCTTCCGGACCCTGTATTCCATGGGCTGCTTCCGTAAACCGGGTTTGGTGGATTTTTCCTGTCGGGCGGACGGAAGCCGCTCGGAATCCTCTGGACATCATAGCCGCCGGCCGTTACCGCAATCGGCTTTGACCTCACTTACGGGAGTTGGGACGATGCGGTTTCGGAACGACCCTGGCAGGCCCGGGTCGGCCAGGGCGCTGGCGGAGTGTTTCGGTGGGATTGCCGGTCCGGTGGACGGGTGCCGGTTCAGCCTTAGGGGCCACCTCATGCCAACGTTTGGGATGTTCCCGCTGACGTATCCATCGTCCTGCAGGACGGTCCCGCGTCCAACGGACTTCACATCGCCCGCCTGCGGCGGCACGGCCTCCGCCTCATCCCCGGCGCGAAACCTGGCGACCACGCACCGCTATTCGCCAGCCCCACCTGCACGGCCCGGTTCACCGACGCCGACGGCACCCCGCACGACCTGCGCCACCTGAACACGCCTGACAACGCCTCCATCCCGACCTCAGGGCCAGCGTAAGCGGTTAAAGTACGGCGTCCGGTCGGGTCCCACCCATCCCCTTTCCGTTTGACAGTATAGGGCATCGCCCGTCAGTGGGTGGCCATCGGGGCGAATCACTTCGGGGGCCACCATGGTGGCACATGCGGGATCGGGGACTGACGGGCGGGACGGCGTGGTGGCGAAGAGGGTGCGATTGACCTAGCGGACAAGTACGATTAGGGATCGGGCAGCGGCTTGATCGGCAACGGAATAGGCCTGTACTGGATCTTGGCTGGTGCCCGCAATCGTCTGCAGGATCAAAGGAACGAGGAAGTGAAGAAGACGGAGACCGTTGGGCATGTGGCAAGTGAGGCGGACGTTACCATCGCGGGGTTCGGTAGGTTCTCCAGAAATGACCGATCCGCCCGGGAAGACAGGAGCCCGCGCACCGACGAACGCATCGCCATCGGCCCGTCGGTCGGTGTTTCGTTCAAAGTCGGCAAGACGCTTAACGATGGACTGAAGCGACACGCATCGGCAGATACTTGGTCTGGAATAAGCAACCTTGGATATTCGTTGGCGGTGAATAGCGAATAGGGTAGGGTCCGGCCAAGGTCATTGGCCAGTGTGCAGGCTGAAGGGCGAATCCACAGTACGCTGAAGCGATTGGCAAGTATGTGATGTGTAAACAAAATCGAATCTACAAGGCCAGCCCCAGACACTGTGAGCCGATTACTGCCCAAAATCCAGGTGTGAAATGCCCAGCGTGGAGCGCGGGGCTTGCGCAAAGGGTACTGGATTCCGCCGAGCCCGTTGGAAACATGTTGCAGACGACACATAACGGTGTAGGATTTGTGGCGCATAAGACACAAACGACCGCTGAAGGTGAAGTGTGGCACGGGTATCCTGAAGCTTGGGACAAAATGGACTTGGAACTGAAAAAACGGTGGCGGGAGCAAGGCAAGATTCGTGGGAAGGATCTTCGAACATACGCTACTCGTCGTCAGGTTCGCGAAGCTTTCGGCGGACGTAATGTCGGAAACTGAGCAGCCATTCGAATTATTCGGGGACAAGGCGATCTTTGCCTTGGAGGTGCGCCACACACCCGATAGCGTTATCGGGCAGGAACCGGAGGATTGGAAAGACTCCTGGGGAGAATGGCGTCTTTGGATCTCTGGGTTGAATTTGTGTGCACTCCAGCTGAACACTGCGGAGGGATCTGTAAAAGTCGAGGAAGTGCGGTGGTTCTTGGCGCCATTCTTCAAGTGGGTAGCCGACAACTGGATGCCGCTTCTTCATGAGAAACGGTTGCCACCGGGGGGGCGTGTCGGAGAGAGCAGACCGCGCTCGGCGCGGGCGGCGTATCTTTCAATACTGGAGAGCGCCGGTGATGACTTTGAGCGGTTTGCTCCCTGGCAGGGCTGGGCGAATCGACATTCGCTGCGTGCCGCGTCCGAGGGTGGAATCTTGCCTGACGTCTTTTTGCAGCCCCACTTCCATTCCGAAGTGCAACACCGGCCATCTGCGCAGGGAGGGCGGAGCCCGAGCTGCGCAGATGGCCGGAAGGCGGGGTTTGCGGCTCTCCGGGAACGGCGGATCCGGCCCCGGAACGGCTGCAGTCCCGTCCGGAAGGAGAATATCCGGGCTTTCAGGGCAGCGCAAGGCCGCCGCCGGGGCAGGTCGCGTCCGTCCGGGCGCAGGGAGGGCGCAGCCCGACCGGAGCCCGGACGGACGCGACGGCTTGATCCGTTCCACCCCCTCCCGGCGCGGCCATCCGCGCTGTCGGGAGGCGGGCCGGCGGTGTCAGGGAGGGCGGGCCCGGCGGAACACCTCGGCGGGGGTCCGGTAGCCGAGCACCCTGCGCGGACGCGCGTTCAGGCGGTCCTGCACCCCCTTCACCTCATCGTCGCCGACCGCCCGGAGGTCCGTCCCCTTCGGCAGGTACTGCCGCACCAGCCCGTTGGTGTGCTCGTTCAGGCCCCTCTCCCAGGAGTGGTAGGGGGTCGCGAAGTAGAAGGAGGCCTTCAGCGCCTCCGCCACGCCGGCGTGGCCCGCGAACTCCTTTCCGTTGTCCGCCGTGATCGTGTGGACAGGCGCGGCGGACGACCGGAGCATCGCCAGCATCGCCGCGGAGACCTCCGCCGAGGTCCGCCGGTCAACCCTCTGTAAATACGTGTATTTCGACGCACGGTCCACAAGCGAGACCACCGCCCCGCTGTGGCCCTTCCCGATGATCGTGTCCGCCTCCCAGTCACCGACACGCTCCTTCCTCTCCACCTCCTCCGGCCTCTCCGAGATGTCCACCCGGCCCGGGATGTGGCCACGGCCCGAGTGCCGCCCGCCACGCCAGTTGGGCTTCTTCCCGCGGCGGCGCAGCAGCAGGAACAGCTCCCCGCCCGCCTTCCGGTCGGCCTTCAGGCGCTCGTATATCCACTGGCGGCCCACCGCCCAGCCACCCTCCAGCCGCAGCCGTCCCGCGACCTGCTCCGGGCTCCAGCCCTCCGCCAGGCACCCCTCCACATGCGCCCAGCGCTCCGCAGTCATCTTCCTCGGAACCGAGGAGGCGGCGCTGCGGCGGGCCTCCGCCATCCCCTGCGCCTCGCCGGGGCTGTAGCCCGAATCACCGCCGTTCCGGCGCAGCTCCCGCCAGACCGACGAACGGTCACGGCCCAGACGGGCCGCGATGTCCCCGTAGGAGAGCCCGCTTTCCTTCAGTGCGCCGATCTGGCATCTTTCCCCATGGGTCAGGTGGCGGAAGCCCTCGGGCATGGCAGTCTCCTCTCTTCTCAACAAGGGGACTGTCGCCGCTTCCTGGCCGATCCGCAACATCATGCGGCAGGAAAACCGCCCAACACCGCCACTGGTGTTGCACTTCGGACTGGAATGGGGCCAGCGTATGGAAGACGATCTGGAGTTCTCCTGGGGCGACCGAGTTCAACCTGGTGCCGGCGCGGCGGTCTTTCTGGTTGAAGACGGGGTCGCAAGAGCTTCCGTGGATGCAGTGGCACGGCCCCTTTGTTCTGCGATGGAATGGTTTCTCGGACGTCAGGAAGCAAACTCGGCACTATGGGTAAGTGAGTTGCGGGCAAGTTGGAAGGACGCAGGGCAAGACTCCGCCGGGATTTCCGCACTGTCTTGGTATCTTGATTCCAGCCCCGTGCCGAAAGCATTGACGGAAAAACTCTTGGAGGGGCTGGAGAAACTGAAGAAACCGCTTCTACCGGCACAAGAACCATGGTTGGGAAGATTGTCGCCAGAGGTGGCCATGTTCGGAGATCTTTCTCCACCCCACTTCCACTCCGAAGTGCAACACCGGCCATTCCCGCAGCGGGGGCGTAGCCCGAGCGTAGGGAATGGCCGGAAGGCGCGGTTTCCGGCCGCCCGGGCGCCGCGGATCCGGCCCCGGGACGGCTGTGGTCCCGTCTGTATGGAGTCTATCCGGGCTTTCCGGGCGGCGCAACGCCTCCGCCGGGTCGGGTCGCGTCCGTCCGGGCGCAGGGAGGGCGTAGCCCGACCGGAGCCCGGACGGACGCGACGGCGAAATCCTGTCCACCCCCTTCCTGCGCGCCGGCGGGAGGCGGTCGCGCGGCGTCAGGGAGGGCGGGCCTTGTGCAGCACCTCGGCGGGCGTCCGGTAGCCCAGCGCCCGGCGCGGACGCGCGTTCAGGCGGTCCTGCACCCGTTTCACCTCCGCGTCGGTGACCGCGCGGAGGTCCGTCCCCTTCGGCAGGTACTGCCGGACCAGCCCGTTGGTGTGCTCGTTCAGGCCACGCTCCCAGGAGTGGTAGGGGGTGGCGAAATAGAACCCGGCCCCGAGCTCCGCCGCGACGCCGGCGTGGCCCGCGAACTCCTTCCCGTTGTCCGCCGTGATCGTGTGGACGGGCGCGGCGGAAGGCCGGAGGAGATCCACCATCGCGGCGGAGACCGCGGCCGAGGTTCTCCGGTCAACCCTTTGGAGAAGCGCGTATTTCGACGCCCTGTCCACAAGGGAGACCACCGCCCCGCTGTGGCCTTTCCCGATGATCGTGTCCGCCTCCCAGTCGCCCACACGCTCCTTCCTCTCCACCTCATCCGGCCTCTCGGAGATGTCCACCCGGCCCGGGATGTGGCCACGGCCCGAGTGCCTGCCGCCACGCCAGTTCGGCTTTCTGCCGCGGCGCCGCAGCAGCAGGAACAGCCTGCCGCCCGCCTTCCGGTCGGCCCTGACGTGTTCGGATGTCCACTGGCGGCCCACCGTCCAGCCGCCCTCCAGACGCAGCCGTCCCGCGACCTGCTCCGGGCTCCAGCCCTCCGCCAGAAGCCCCTCCACGCGCGCCCACCGGTCGGGCGTCATCTTCCTCGGGTTCGAGGAAGCCGCGCCGCGGCGGGCCTCCGCCCTCCCCTGCGCCTCGCCCGGGCTGTATCCCGAATCCCCGCCGTTACGGCGCAGCTCCCGCCAGACCGACGAACGGTCACGGCCCAGACGGGCCGCGATGGCCCCGTCGGACAGCCCGCTTTCCTTCAGCGCGCCGATCTGGCATCTCTCTTCATGGGTCAGGTGGCGGTAGCCCTCGGGCATGGCAGTCTCTCCTGTTTGGTCACAGGGACTGTCGCCGCTTCCTGGCCGATACGCAACATCATGCGGCCGGAAAACCGGTCACCACCGCCACTGGTGTTGCACTTCAGGGTGGAATGGGGCCCAAAAGTTTCAAGCAACGCAGCTGCGATACTGTTGACCGAATATTTCAGCGCCCGCACTAATGTCAGGGATTCGGACGAGTTGAATGATCTTATATCGGATGTCCCCGCATGGATGACTTCGTCGCCTTGGCATAACGGGTATGCATTAGCTCTCGACGTTTTGGATGACATCGATCCCGAGCCGACAGCTTCGATGACGCATATCGAACGCATTCTGGAGAAGCTCGGCGTACGGGTTAGGGAAGTCAATCTGGGTGAACAGGGGCCCCGGGGGGTTGCGCTTGCAGGCGGAGAAGTGCAAGCGACAATTCTGGTCAATCTGGATGATTTGCGAAATTCAACTCGGGGAAGGCGTTTTACTTTGGCACATGAGCTATGTCACATTCTTTTTGATCGAAGTCGTGCACGTTCACTGGCACATAGCAGCACGCCTTGGGCGTCACCCCCCGTCGAGCAGCGTGCCAATGCTTTCGCTGCCATGTTGTTGATGCCTCCCACACGGGCGAGATTGGCGTGTCCCGGGGATTTAACAGAGCTCAGGCATGAGGTGGTAAGATTGGCGGACAAGTTGAAAGTTAGTCGAGGCGCGCTTAAGCGGCACCTTGCCAACATCGACGAGATTGGCGCCGACGAGTTGGATTTTCTCTTAGGCACTCAATCTCACGAACTATAGCGGGTAGCTCCGGGTTGCATGTATGGGGTTGATAGTGGCCACGCTCACCCGTTCGTTGGCTTCGAACAGGGTGTGCCGGGTCTGATCGCATGCCATGTCACCTCAGAAACAAAAATGACAACACTTCATTATTTCTCGCTGGCCACAGCTCCAATTCAGGCTTCCAACGCACCGGGCAGGATACTTGCCGATGCCACCGCATTTTTCTACTCCCACTGCCATTCCGAAGTGCAAGGGTGTGTCCGGATTTTCCACCGAATCGCGAATCGGGCCTCGAACGATGATTCGCTGGCTTTCTTGATGTCCCCAACGGCGCGACTGTGGCGGCATTGCTTCGGACCCGCCGGCAACAGGGACAATCGAGGCAGGAAGACATCAGATGACAGACAGGCGGAACGAAGGCACGGATATTTCCCGATGCCGGGACGCGGGCGCCGTAGAGGCGTTGCTGAGGCTGGGTCCGGAGGCGGCGGTCGCCCACCGGATGCGCTGACGCGATGCGGCGGGGCAAGGGTCCATCACGTCTGCGATGGCGCGACGGTCGAGGTCCGGGAGGTGTCCGGCGAGGAACCTGGGACGCTGCGGGCCCGCATCCAGAACTTTCGGGACCGGATGGAGCCATTGCCTGCCCTTGCCCGGGATTGCGGAGAGTCCGGAAGCGGGGATGCGCTGAATGGCGCGGCACTGGACGACGCCTCAAGGGCTTTCGGCCAGGACTTCGGCTGGGTGCTTGGGGAACTGGACGGCGCGCATCCCGATCTCGACGCGACCGGGCGCCGGCTTCGGGGCAATGCGCTGGCCAGGTCCGCCTGGATGTGCCGGGCGGTTCCTGAGGCCAGGGATGCGAAGTTGCCCGCTCCCGGCTGCCCGGCAATGACATTCGGATAGCGATTCCCGACGTTCGGATAACATAAGGTCCCGCGCTTCGGGCGTGTGCGGGAAGCCGGGGCCTTTCCTCTGGCTGACGGGTGCGTTAGGCGGGTCGGTGCCTGGTCCACCTGCTGCGTGGCCGCTTCGACTCGCGTATGTAGCTCCTTCCGGGCCGCTCGCGCTGGATTCGGCGTGACAGCCCGGCCATGATCCGGGCGACGGATTCCCTGACCGCCCCGGACCTTTCAATGTATACTCGGAGTCCTGAATTCGCCCTTGCGGGTTGACATGATTCGCGGAACGTTCCAGATGTCCGTCAAAACGAGCAGTGAACATCATTGACAGACGTCATGTCCGGGGCCGGTTCCATCCTGACATCCGCGGAGCGCGATGCGCTTCTTGCGGTCATGCGCGGGCGCAAGGTTGCGGCGCTCAAGGTGCGGCGCGCGAACGCGCTCGTTGCGCTTGACGACGGGAACAGCGTCCGCCTCGTCTGCCGGATTCTCCATCTCGACCCCGACACGGTGCGCGGCTGGCTGCGGGAGTTCCGCAGGACGGGCCTCGCCTCGTTGGACCCGGCGGCGTATCCGGAACGGGAGGGCAAGCTGACCCGGGGCCAGGAGGCCTCGCTCAGGGCGATGTTCCGGGACAGCCCGCCGCGTGACACCAACGAGGTCCGGGCCGCCATCCTGCAGCGCCACGGCGTCGAATACACCCGCGGCGGCGCGATCAAGCTGATGCACAGGCTGGGATTCGAGTACATCAAGCCGAAACCGCTTCCGAGGCAGGCCGACAGGGAAGCCCAGGAAGCCTTCATCCGGCGCTACGAGCAACTGATGCGCGGGCTGCTCCCCGACGAGACGGTCGTCTTCGCCGACGCGGTCCACCCCGAATGGCAAGGCCGGCCGGCGCATGGCTGGTTCGTCCGCGAGGACAGGCCCGCCATCAGGTCGACGACCGGCCGGCGGCGCCTGAACCTGCACGGGGCGCTGGACCTGGAGACGATGAGGCTCACGCTGGTGGAGGGCGAGAGGATCGATGCCGGGACGAGCCTGCGGCTTCTGAGGAAGCTGGAGCGCGCCCATCCCGACAGCCGGGTGATCCATGTCTTCCTGGACAACGCCCGCTACCATCACGCGAAGGCGCTCAAGCCGTTCCTGGAGCGGCCGGGGCGCCGCATCCGGCTGCACTTCCTGCCACCCTATGCGCCGCACCTGAACCCCATCGAGCGTTTGTGGGGCGTCATGCACCGCCACGTGACGCACAACCGCTTCCATGCGGACTTCCGCCAGTTCACCGAAGCGATCTTCGCATTCTTCAACGAAACGCTGCCCAACGAATGGGAGGCGATCACGGAATCCGTCACCGACAACTTCCGGATCATCACCCATGACCGGCATCGGCTTGTCGGATAGTCGCCGACACGCCGGACCCGGTGCATCCGAAGATGCGGCGGCGGACGAATCATGCCTTGGAATGCGGTCGAAGTCAGTTCACCAAGTATAACACTGTTAACTCGACGCTGGCGTGGCCGTGCATGGCCAGATCATGTCCGTGGCAGCGAAGGGAACGGATATCCGTCCCGGATATTCCGCGATTCCATCGTGGACTGACGTTCCGGCGGCATGGATCCGGTGATGTGCGTGGTCCTTGCCGTGAATTCCGGACCGGTTCGACCCAGCCCGGCCGGTTCCTGTGGATTGGTCCGCCCATTTATATGAAAGGGACATCGAGTTAACAGTGTCCAGTTGAAAGGCCCCGGACTGTCTCAGGAACAGGGGCCCGGTCTCCTTTCCGACGAGGCGCAGGCCATTCCGGAAACTGGTCCGCATGGCGGGCTGGCCGTCCTCCCCGTCGCCGCCGTTGAGGTCGCCGTCGCAGCGGTTGGGAACTGTTGCGCGAGCGCGACGAGCGTGGAGGCGGGGTGTAAGCGACTAAAGCGCAACGTAGCGCATTCGCCTTGATCCGCCGAAGCCGCCTGACGCACACCGAAACAGGCGGCGGGGCCCTTCGCCCGGACGCGAGGCCGCCGTCGCCCCGCGGTTCCGGCCGGTGACGTAGGAAAGCCTGACCTTGCGGCGGGTCACGCGTACGATCCCCGGGTTTTCCGGTCAGGCAATGAAGTCGAAATCGTCCGCGGTCAGCGACGATGCCAGGAAGTCCTCGAGCACGATCGAAAAGGCGTCGGATGGACCGCTGACCACGGCGTCGTCGCCACTTTGCTTGATGTCGAGGTCGGAGAACTTTAGGCCCCCCTTGATGACGATGATGTCCTGCCCGTCCTCGAAGTAGTGGATGGTGTCGGTTTCGGACTCCCGGTCGAAGACGAACCGGTCGGCGCCTTTGCCACCGTAGAAGTCGTCGTTGCCCTTGCCGCCTTCAAGGGTGTCGTCACTGTCACCGCCGTGGAGCTCGTCGTCGCCGTCGCCGCCGTATAGGGTATTGGCGCCTCGTTCGCCGTAGAGGTGGTCGTTACCTTTGCCGCCCTCAAGGGTGTCGTTGCCCCGGCCGCCGGCCAACGTGTCGTCGCCGTCACCGCCCTTAAGGGTGTCGTCGCCGTCGCCCCCCATGAGGATGTCGTTGCCCTTGCCGCCTTCAAGGGTGTCGTTGCCCTTGCCGCCCCAGAGTTTGTCATCGCCGTCGCCGCCATAGAGGGTGTCGTTACCTGCGACTACCTCACTCCGGGCATTCCCAACTCCATCGCCGTAGAGAGTGTCGTTGCCGTTGCCGCCCCAGAGTTTGTCGTTGCCGCCGCCGCCGTCGAGGATGTCGTCGCCGTCGCCGCCCTCAAGGGTGTCGTCGCCTCCGACGATACGGCGGCCAATCGTGAGCTCGGCGTTCTCTTCGCCGGAGAACCTGCCCCACTGATCGCCGTCGCCGTAGAGTTTGTCGTTTCCGTCGCCGCCCTCAAGGGTGTCGTCGCCTTTGCCGCCGTAGAGGCGGTCGTGGTGGTCACCGCCCTTGAGGGTATCGTCGCCAGCATAGCCAGCGAGAGAGTCGTTTCCGTCACGGCCCTCCAAGGTGTCGTCGCCCTTGCCGCCGTCGAGGATGTCATCGCTGTCGCTGCCCCTCAGAGTGACGCCTTTGGGCTTCGGCGTGTTCGTGGTTCCGCCGCCGCCGGAGCCGGAGGGCAGTTCGAAGTCGTCCGCGCCGAGCGAGTCCGCCGACACGCCCGACAGCCGGATGGTGTCGCCGTCGCCGTAGCGGATGACAGCGTCGTCGCCGTCCCGCTCGATGGCCAGCGACGCGAACCCGCCGGACACCCCGTCGATGCGGACCGTGTCCCCCTTCCGGAAGTCGGCGATGGTGTCGTGGCCGTCCCCCGCCACGAACGCGAAGGTGTCCGTGCCCCGGCCGCCCCTCAGCGTGTCGTCGCCGGCGCCTCCGTTCAGCATGTCGTCGCCGTTGCCGCCCCTCAGCGTGTCGTCGCCCGCGCCGCCGTTCAGCGTGTCGTCGCCACCGCGGCCCTTCAGGGTGTCGTCGCCAGCGCCCCCGCTCAGCGTGTCGTCGCCCCTGGTGCCCTTCAGCGTGAGGCCCCCGGCCTTCTGTACCGCGGAGCCGTCCCCGTCGCTGCCGCCCCCGCCGTCCGGGGTGCCGCCGTCGCCGCCCTGCGGGCCATCCCCGGCGGCGGGGAACCGGAAGCGGTCCGCGCCCAGCGTCTCCGCCGGCACGCCCGACAGCCGGATGGTGCCGCCGCCGTAGCGGATGACGGCGTCGGCGCCGTCCTGCTCGATGACCAGTCCCTCGAACCCGCCGGCCACGCCGGCGATCTCGATGGTGTCGCCCTCCCCGAAGTCGGTGATCCTGTCGTGCCCGTCCCCGGCCGCGAACGCGAAGGTGTCGGCGCCGAGGCCCCCATACAGGGTGTCGTCGCCCCGGCCGCCCTTCAGGGTGTCGTCGCCGCGCCCGCCGAACAGCCGGTCGGCGCCGCCGCCGCCGTCGAGCGTGTCGTCGCCGTCGCCGCCGTAGAGGGTGTCGTCGCCGGCACCGCCGTTCAGCGTGTCGTCGCCGGACCAGCCGTCCAGCGTGTCGTTGCCCGCGCCGCCCGTCAGGGTGTCGTCGCTTCCGTCGCCTGTCAGGGAGATGTCCCGCGTCATGGTGCCGTTTCCTTTCTGTCTGTCCGCCGTGTGGCTCAGGTGGGTCCAGAGCCTTCCCGGGCGTCGCGGCCGCATCTACCCACCTCCGCTCCGGAGCGCAACACCCGTGTGGCCCGTTTTTCCGCCATGCCGCGGCGGTCAGGTTCGCCCGCCATTCGCAGGTCGGCCAGCCTCGGGTCCATGACGCGGCTCCCGGGCCCGGGAATGGCGCTGGCCCCCTTCAAACGGCGGGAGCCTGGGCCGCGGCCCGGACCCTTTCATCAGGACACTGCTGACTCGACCTCTGCGGTGCCGTATCGGTGGCCGCATGGGAATCGGTCTGAGACACTACGGCGACGGGACGGTCGGCTGGCTGAGGGCGAGGCTGGTGGCCGGGGACTGCACCCGGACGTTACTGGCGCGCGGGCCGGTCGGGCGGGAGGGCTGGCGGAACGCGGGGGGCTGGCGGAACGCGGGGGGCTGGCGGAACGCGGGGGGCTGGCGGAACGCGGGGGGCGAGCCGTGCCTCGCCTCGGCGCGGGCCGCCCTGCCGGAGGCGCGGCCGATGGGCGGCGCCAGCGCCGCGTCGCTGGTCCCTTCGCGCGGGTTTCCCGACAGGCGGCTGTCGTGCACCCTGGAGGATCCCGGCGGGGTCCGGGTGGTTCCGGTGCCCGACGCGGAGAGGGGCTAGGCGCGCCCGGTGATGGCCACGCACCATCCCGAGGGGGACGCCGCCTGAGCTGTTCGCCGACCGGACCTCGACGGCGACCATGCGGGCCAACCAGCTGCGGGTGTACCTTCCGGCCTTCGCCGGGATGCCGGTCCGGACCGTCCGGGCGGTCGGCCTCGCCGGGACGGACCTTGCCAGGGCGCAGCCCGGCGCCATCCGGGCGCGGCTCCTGAGGACCGCCTGCCAGCTGTGGGTGGGCGTCCGCCGGATCCGCCTGTCGCTGTCCTCGGCGCATCCATGCCGGTGGCTGTTCCGCCGGGCGGTGGCGGCGCCGCCGCTGGCCGCCGCGGCGCGGGCCTCGCGGTGGCCGCCACGCCGCCCGCCTGAACCGCCGGAACCACGCGCCGGGGAGGCCGGCCACGGGAGAGCCGCGCGCGCGGCTCCCGAAGGCGTGCGTGGCGGTACCGCTGTTCGCCATATGTTCCCGCTTCCGCAGCCACCGACGGCCTGCGGACGCCGCCGCCGGGGCACCGCCGGCCGCAGCCGCCGCCGGATGGGACCGGATGACGGGCCGGATCGGTGCCGGATGCCCGGACTCCCGGTCTGGTGAGATATCCGGGCTAGCACCGGAAGCGCCTTCGCCGCCGCCGGGATGACCGGCCCGCCGCGGGCGTTCCGCCAGCCGGTGCGCTCGCACAGTTCCCGGCACAGCGCATGCCGGCTGCGCCCGCCGGCACGGAGCGCACCGGCAAGCCACTCCAGCGTCCGCCAATCAAAATGGCGGAGACCGACCTGCATGCCCCGCCATATAGGCGAACCGAATCAGATATATAGGAGGGGACTGTTGTAAGGCCCGGCACCATTCGGGGATGCTCCGGACGGAACTTCGCCGTTCCCCGGTGCGCCCGACCGCGTGACCATGATGCTCGATCTAGGCGGTGCGACGTTTCGGCAGGCCAAACCCGACCGGGTAGGTGTCGTCGCCCCTGGTCCCCGACCATTCCGTCCGCACAATTCCAGCACCCTCCGTTCCCGGGGTTCCGTCATCCGCACCGGATCCGGCCACCGCTGGCGATGTGCGCCCCCGGACACTGCGGCTACCAAAGCGGCCATGCCGGAATGACGCAAGGAAACGCGGCCCTCCGCCGGAATGGCACCGTAATGAATCGCCGCCAACATCGCTGCCAAGGGTAACAGTCTTGAGAGTAGTGCCCCAGCCTTTCTGACGGGCTTCCATTGACGGAGGGTCATGACTTTGGAGTTTCGGGACTTGGGTTAGGGCTTCCCTTCCGTTTCGGGGTTGGGCGTGTGCGTAATTGCCCGGTGGTCTGCTTCCCGCATCTCGATCGCCAAAGGATGAAAGCCTACGGCGTTGCCTGTCTCCCAGATGATTTCGGGCAACTCGATCCGGCGCACCGTACGCTTTAGGGCCCAGTCCCGGGCGATTCGGCTGCCACGCGGCATGGATAGCCAAGCCAGCAGTCGCGCAAGTCCCCGGGCATAGGTAACAAGCCAGACACGGAGTGCCAGCATCGATGGCGTGAACACCAACGTCAGAACAGTTGCTGTGCCAAGACCAAACACGACGGCGGTGGCTAACTGCTTCCACCATAGCGCGGTTGGCGAATCGACCGTGTACCCGCCGTTGATGAAATCTAGTGAGATACCGAACATCATCGGAGTCAGCCCCGCCATCGTTGTGATCGAAGTCATGAGTACCGGTCGGATGCGCGCTTCAGCGGTTCGCACGATTGCCTCGATACGGGGCATGTAACGGGCATACTCCTGATAGGTGTCGATCAGTACGATATTGTTGTTAACCACAATGCCGGCCAGCGCTACGATGCCTGTGCCGGTCATAATGGTCGAGAACGGCTGTTGCATCACCAACATCCCCAGCAGGACACCTGTCGTCGACAGAACCACGGCGAGAAGGACGAGAGCCGAGTTATAGAAGCTGTTGAATTGCGACAGCAGAATGATGAACATCAATCCCAATGCGCCCGCGAAGGCACTCATGAGAAAGGTCTGGCTCTCGGCCTGCTCTTCCTGATCACCCGACCACTCCGCTTCGACGCCTAATGGCAAAGGTTCCGTCTCAAGCCATTCCGTTAAGGTGGCAATGCGCTCCTGGGCATTGATCGGAACCAATCGAAACGTTTGGTCCGCAAGCCCAGCTTCAATCGCACGTGTGCCGAGATCGCTCTGGTAGGAAGGTGTTCCGCCACCCCGTTCCTGCTCAGCTGACTGCGCGTATCCAACAGTTGCCCCAGACTTTACATCGACAATCTTCTGCAGGCCGGGCAATATGTTGGCCCTGACGTCAAAATACCGATTCTGGTCGACACGGTCGATCTGACCAAGTTCATCGACCGGTTTCCGGGTGATGAAGTTTGACAGTGGCACCTGGCCATCGTCTGTTCGGATCTTTAGGTTGTCGAGTGTGGCAAGGACTCGGTAATCTTCGGGAAGGCGGACCCGGATTTCGATTTCCTCGTCAGAGGAGTCGACCCGCATTTTATCCAGCAGAATACCGCGGGTCACGAGTTGCACCATACCTCCCACCGTCGCGACATCGGTGCCGAAGCGGCCCGCCTTTTCAACGTCAACGTCAATTTGCCAATCGATGCCTGGCAGAGGAAGTGAATCGTCAATGTCGACCAGCCCCGCAGTCTCTTCGAATTTCCTCCGTGCGATTTCTGTCGCGGACTGCAGCGAATCGAAATTGTCGCCCTTCAGTCGAAGATGCACTGGTTTCCCGGATGCCGGACCGCGGTTGAGATTGAGGATTTCCGTTCTGATGCCAGGAATCTTCGCCAACCTGGTTTCAAGGTCATTCAGAATCCAATTGCCATCGTAATCGTCGGCAACAACTTCCGTCTCCAGAAGCCCGAACAGCAACGGAATTCCGGCGACTCGGGGACGGTCTTCCCAGCGCGTAAGTTCGATCTGCACCTGACCAATTGCGTCTCTGGGAGCGTCGGCACCTTGCGCACCTTGATCGAGCTCATTCGATCCGGCAGAAGCGAAGGCGCTTTCAATACCTGGGGTCGCAAGAATGACGTCCTCGACCTCGCGAACCAGGGAATCCTTTTCAGAAAGCGAAAGGTTGCCACGGGCCCGGACATAGACGATCGCCTGCTCCGGTTCCGCTTCCACGAAGAACTCGACGCCAAGATTGTTCTGGCCGTAATGGTTGAATGTTGCCACGACAAGGCTGATGACCGCGCAGACCGCGACGACCGGCATGATGGGATTGCCTGCGATGAGCCATATGAACACTCCGAATGGTGTGCGCCGTTGGCCTGCCCGAATTCGATTGCTGTGTCGCTTGAACTGTACCGAACCGACGGCCACCGCGGTCAGAATTGATCCAACCAGAAACAGACTGACTCCTGGCAGATAGGCAATCAGACCAGAACCGCCTGCGCTTGGAACCCCGGTCATGTAGCCCGGGTTCAGAATTTGCATCGCACCGATGAAGACCATGTACATTGTCACCGGCACGAGAGCGGCCCGTACGATCCACCAAGGTATAGCCTGCCGCAAGATCTGCGAGACGCGTTCAAGGCGACGGTCAAGACGGCCGGCGACGCCGCCCATCACGGGAAGGTAGATCAACGCGACGACCAGGGAGGCGGAGAGCACGAATATCAGTGTCACAGGCAGCATTCCCATGAATTCGCCAGGAACACCTGGCCAGAACAGCATTGGCAGGAATGCACAAAGCGTAGTGGCGGTTGAGCTTACAACTGGCCAGAACATGCGTTTGGCGGCTTCCACATACGCATGCATCGGACCAGAGCCCTCTCTAATGCGCTTGTCCGCGTATTCCACAACGACAATTGCGCCGTCGACCAGCATTCCGACCGCAAGAATCAGGCCGAACATCACGATGTTGGAGATGGCGACGCCCATGACCGCAAGGAACGCAAAGCACAGAAGAAAAGACGTTGGAATCGCAAATCCCACAAGCAGGGCTGCTCGGGTGCCAAGTGCTGCCAATACCACGATCATGACCAGCGCGATTGCGGTCAAGACCGAAGATTCGAGCTGGCTGATCATCGAGGCGACAACAAAGCTCTGGTCGTTGGATGTGCCGACTTTGACGGCTTGCCGGAGTTCGACGGGCCATGTCTGCTGTTCGGCCTCGACTTCATCCCGGACAAGCTGTGCTGTTTCGATCAGATTGTAGCCCTTCCGCTTGACCACCTGGATCGCCACCGTGTTGACGCCGTTGAACCTGGCGGTGCCTTCGCGGTCCTCGAAGTTCAAGTGGATTTCGGCAAGTTCTCCTAGCTTCACGACGCTGTCACCGTTGACCTTTATGGGAAGTTCATAGACGTCCCTGTAATCGACGTAACTGGCCGGGATCTTCACTCCGAACGCGCCTTGCTTGGTTTCGACCTCGCCTGCGGCGATCAGCTCGTTATTGTTGGCGACGACATCGATCAATTCTCCGGCCGTAACGTTGTAGGCCTCGAGAAGAAGGGGATCGATCAGCACTTCGAGCATCTCGTCACGGTGTCCGCCAAGGGCGGCCTCCAGGACCGGTTCCAAGCCCTCAAGTCTGTCCTGCAAGTCCTTTGCAAGGCGCAGAAGCGTACGTTCGGGCACGGCTCCGGTAAGATTGACGATCATGATCGGAAATTCAGAGAAGACGATTTCGTTGATCGAATACTGTTCCGCGCCCTGCGGAAAGCTGGCCTCCGCGTTCTTCATCCGATCTCGGATATCAGCGATTGTCTGCGACTTGTCCCAGCCGAACTCAAACTCGAGTACAATGCCTGCATAGTTTTCTGCCGCCGTAGCTGACATTCTTGACAGACCGTCAAGGCCGGAGAGTTCCGTCTCCATCGGTTTGACGAGTAACCTCTCGCTGTCCTCGGCTGAAATCCCCGGGAACGGCACGGAGACAAAGATGACTGGAATTTCGATGCCGGGCTCACCTTCCTTGGGAAGAAGGCCGTAGGCTGCGCCGCCGGCGACCAGTGAGATCATGATGAAGGCCATGACCATTCTTGCCCGGCTTGCCGCCCAGTCGACGATGATGGTCATTGGCTGACTTCCCGGTAGGCCGGCGCAACCGGAACGCCGTCGATTACGTACTCCTGACCAACCACAATTATGTCAGCTTCCTTATCAAGCCCGCTGACGAACACACCTTCGAGACTGTCGCGAAGAACGGTGACTGGAAAAAACCGTGCGGTTCGCTGATCGGTGACAATGCGCACTCCGAGTGAGCCAGTGTCATCGAGGGTCAATGCCGACTGCGGAACAAGATGCGCTGTCCGGACACCGGCCTCGACGGAGATTTCAGCTGTCTGGCCGTCCCGTATGGACAGATCGGAATTCGGTGCGGTGGCCTCAACCCGGAATGTGCGCGTGCTTGGATCGGCGGACCGCGAAAGGAAGGTCAACCGCCCAACCACCTCGCGGCCGGTCGTGAGCCTCGCAGCAGTGCGGGCTCCGAGACTGATTTTATCGACGTCCGTCTCCACTACGAATCCGACCAGCTTGATCGGATCCAACTGAATTACAGTTGCGCAGTGCCCGCCTGGCTGAAGCAGTGAGCCCAGTTCGGCGGTGTCGGATTCCAGCAGACCGGAAAAGGGTGCGCGGATTTCGAGACGTTCGATTTCCTTCATTGCGGAGGCAACGTTGGTCTCAGCTGTCTGCACGCCGGCCTTCGCGCCCTCAAGCTGCGACCGGGCGGCTTGTACGCCTGCTCTTGCAGCTTCGGCTGCAGCTTCGGTCGCTACCACGCGGGATTCCGACGCGAAGCCGTCTTCTGCAAGACTGGAGGCTGCGGTAAGATTGAGTGTCGCCTCCGCCAGTCGTGCTTCGGCTTCATTGACTCTTGCCCGTGCCTCAGGAAGTCGGGATCTGGCCTCCGCTAGCGCCGCTTGCGCACCCGCAAGGGAGACTAGGCGAGTGCCCGGATCGATGCTGCAGAGAACCTCACCCTTGTCAACGGAAGTGCCCTTGCGCAATGGTTCCGAATTTACCACCCCTCCCGTTTCGGCGCGTACGTCAACCTGTCGGGTCGCCTCGGTGCGCCCGCGGACCACCACAGCCTGGGTGATGACCAGTTCTGACGATGTCATGGCGACCACGGACACGCGTTCCGAAACGTTCTCATCCTGCGGCGGAGGTTCAACGGCCTCGCTCAGGTCATCGCGAGCGGAAATTGCTCTGACCGCCTCTCTTTCAAAGACCAACAGATACAGTCCGGCTGCGACCAGAATGGCAGTCAGTATCGGAAGGAAACGCATTGTCGGCCCCGGGGTTCCGTTTCGGGCTTGGCATTAGCCAACCATTGTCAGATAGTTTTTGCTGGCCGAGATTCCAAGATGACAGTCTGGCATTGCGCGAAAACCTGCTATGCGAATTCCTCAACTGTGCGCATTGGTGCGGGATGTTGTTTGTCTGAAAGGTTCTTGCGGTAACGGATACACTTGGCAAAACAAATGTCCTGAGTGTATTAGGGTGCGACGGAGATGACGGAGCTGAGGCATTGTCCCCGACAGATAGTTTTATTCAGGAAGTGACCGAAGAAGTCAGGCGGGACCGGCTATTCGGTTATATTCGCCGCTATGGCTGGATCGCAGCCGTCTTGGTGGTGTTGCTGGTCAGCGGCGCTGCCTGGAATGAATATTCCAAGGCGACGGTCCGTGCCGCTGCTGAGGCCCGAGGAGATGCCATACTCGGCGCACTCGATTCGGAAAACAGCCTGGCACGCGTCGAGGCTCTGGAAGCGATCGGTTCGGCGGGGGCACAAGCCGCTGTAGTTGCAATGCTTCTGTCAGATGAAGCTTTGGATTCGGGCGATCTGGCAGGGGCCGTCGAGGCCCTCCAAAGCATCATCGGGGACGATGCCGAGCTCGACCTCTATCGCGATCTGGCGACGCTTAAGCTCGCGATTTTGTCCGCTTCGGAATTGGCGCCTGCCGATCGGGTCGCGATGCTTGAGCCACTGACGTTGGCCGGAGCACCGTTCCGGGTTCTTGCCGAGGAGCAATTGGCGCTTGCCGAGATCGAAAGCGGACAGCGTGAAGCTGCGCTGGACAGACTACGGGCATTGGTTGAAGACAGCGAAGCGGCTACTGGGCTGCGCCGACGCGCCAGGATGCTGATAGTGGCGTTGGGTGGCGCTGAAGATCCCACCTGATCCACGTGGATATGGGTGGGGTTCCCAGCGTGATGGCCTTGAGCTAGCCGACATGGAAGGAAAGCGTGAGGTGAGGAATTCCGGTAACCTGCTAGCTGTGTGTGGCCTGTTCGTTTTGGCGGCATGCGGTGACAGCGATTTCCTTAGAGGAGAGCGGATCGAGGTTCGTCGTGAGACGGAAGGGGCATCAGGTGCTGCCGTTGGAACAGTCAGGATTGCGTCAAACGTTGCATTCAATGCTCCGCCTTCCATCAGGAACGCAGTTTGGACGCACGTTTCCGGAGACGCTACGCACAGACCGGTCCATCCTGCGTTTTCTTCCTCTCCAGAGTCTGTCTGGGATGTCAGTATCGGTCAAGGAAACAGCCGGAAGCACCGGATAACAGCAGACCCGATCGTTTCAGATGGGCGTGTATTCGCGCTTGACAGCCAATCGCGGCTGACAGCTGTGACCACTGGCGGCCGGATCCTTTGGAACCGAGATCTTACGCCACCGCCAGAGCGGAACAGTGACGCTTCAGGCGGCGGGCTTGCTGCTGTCGATGGGAGGGTCTTTGCCACAACTGGTTTTGGGGAGGTCATCGCACTGGACGCGGCGACAGGCGATGAGGTCTGGCGTCAGGACGTTGAGGCCCCTGCGACGGGCAGCCCGACCGTATCCGACGGGCTTGTCTATCTCGTCACCCGCGCAAGTCTAGCATGGGCGATCGATGCGGGGAACGGCCGCGTGAGATGGCGGCTTCCCGGAACTCCCGTTATTTCCGGTACGGTGGGCGGAGCCAGCCCCGCAGTTACAGATCGGCTTGCCATAATTCCCTTTGGCGGTGGCGAACTGGTCGCCGTGCTCAGACGGGGCGGTGCGCCAATTTGGAGTTCGGTGTTGTCCGGTCGCCGTCCGGGTCGCGCTTACGCGAATTCAAATGACATTACCGCAGATCCGGTTGTCTCTGGAAGGGTGGTCTATTCCGGGAACCGGTCGGGTCGTGCGGTGGCGCTGCGGCTGGACACCGGGGAGCGTCTCTGGACTGTGCAGGACGGTGCGCAGGGACCAATGTCCGTTTTTGGGGACTCGGTATTCCTGATCTCTGACCTGAACGAGTTGATCCGGCTGGATGCCGCAACGGGCCAACGCATCTGGAGCCGGGAACTGAAGTATTTCAGGAATGAGAAGGCCAAGAGACACAAGGCGATTCATGTTCACTACGGTCCGGTTCTGGCGGGTGGTGGTCTGTGGGTGGCATCCAGCGATGGGACGGTCGCCTCCTACAGTCCCGAGACCGGAGCCCGCCAAAGCGCATTCAAGGTGCCCGGTGGAGCGGCGAGTTCGATGGTGTTTGCGCAAGAGACCATGTATCTCGTATCAGGCCGCGGCAAGCTTCACGCCTATCGATAGAAGTGAAGGGCGAGAGGGACGCGTTGTGTTCTGAACGGAGCGTAGGCATGTCCTTCACTGTCGCAATTGTCGGTCGCACCAATGTAGGGAAGTCCACGCTCTTCAACCGCCTTGTCGGCAAGCGGGTGGCGTTGGTCGATGATATGCCAGGCGTTACACGTGATCTTCGGGAGGGAGAGGTGCGCATCGGTGATCTGCGGTTCACCGTGGTCGATACCGCTGGGCTTGAAGCCGCAACCGATGATTCGCTGGAAGGCCGGATGCGTCGGCTGACTGAACACGCTGTTGGGATGGCGGATATCTGCCTATTCCTAGTGGATGCTCGTGCTGGGGTGCTGGCTGGTGACAGAGAGCTCGCCGACATGTTGAGGTGCCGGTCCGCGAGGGTTGTACTGGCAGCAAACAAGTCCGAGAGTTCGGCTGCTGATGCCGGGCTGATCGAGGCTTACGGGCTGGGGTTTGGTGATCCGGTCGGGATATCGGCTGAGCATGGCCTCGGGCTTGACCTCCTGTACTCCAGGGTCGCGCTGCTTGCCGAGGCAATCGCCGGCGAAAAGGCGGATTGGGAGTCGGTGGGAAATGCCAGCGCGAACTCGGACGGTACGGATATTCCGCTGAGGATTGCCGTGGTGGGACGTCCGAATGCGGGTAAATCGACCCTGATCAATCGAATAGTTGGCGAGAACCGACTGCTCACTGGTCCGGAGGTTGGGATCACACGCGATGCAATTAGCCTCGCAACGAATTGGAACGGCGTGTCGACCAGGATTTTTGACACGGCGGGAATGCGCCGGAAGGCGAAAGTTCAGGACAGGGTTGAGAAACTGTCGGTCTCTGACGGAGTGCGGGCGGTGAGGTTTGCGGAAGTGGTGATCGTACTTCTTGATGCCGCAATTCCGTTCGAGCAGCAGGACCTGCGCATCGCGGACCTTGCGGAACGGGAGGGTAGGGCCGTCGTGGTCGCGCTGAACAAGTGGGATGTCAAAGATCGCAGACAGGCGAGACTGTCCGACCTAAAGGAACGGTTTGAACGTCTTCTGCCACAGCTTCGTGGTGCGCCTTTGGTTGCCCTGTCTGCGATAACGGGCCAAGGTTTGGAGCAACTGCATTCCGCTGTCCTTGGCATGCATGATGTCTGGAACCGACGTGTGCCGACTGCGAAGTTGAATCAGTGGCTTGTTGGTATGATCGAGGCGCATCCGCCGCCGGCGCCAGACGGGCGCCGCGTCAAGCTTCGATACATCACCCAGACAAGGACCAGGCCGCCGGGCTTTGTGGTTATGTGCAGCCACCCGGACAGGATTCCTGCCAGTTACATCCGGTATCTTGTCAATGGTCTGCGCGACGAACTCGACATGCCCGGCACTCCGATTCGGTTTCACTTGCGCAGCCAGGCAGATCGGAATCCCTACAGGGAAAGGAAGAAGCCCGGACCGTCACGACTGCGCAAGCATCTGGAGCGAGGCGCGCGCAGAGGGTAAGTGTTCGTCTCGACCGTGTGAACTATTGGGCGAGAGTTCGACGAAGTTGGCAGAGCGCCGGGGCTTGTGGTTGCAGCAGGGTTTTTGCGGTTGATTGATGGTCGGTCACGCTATTTGCATCCGTTCACGAAAACCGATTTGCGCTCAGAAATGATATGGCTCGATCCTGTCGGCGGATAGAGCGTAACCAATCACTGCCAATTCGGTGCCCAGGGCGGCTGCTCCGAACATGCCGGTCACATAAACCGGATCGAAGAATCCATCATATTCGTATGGTACCTCGGTGGTGACCAGGACAAGTTGGTTCGCGGGAGGAGGCGGCACATGGATACATGCACCGACGTAGGGGACCAGAATGAAGGCAGTCAGACCGGTCGCTTCGAAGTCCAGGGGAACGACATATCCCGGAAGACGGACGGTCATACCGTTGTATGCTTCGGTTAAGCCGTGGGATTCTGGCTGCTCGAATCCCGTGGACAACTGTCCATGTTCAACGATTCCCATTTCACGAAAGGATTTCATGAGCATGCCGCCGTCTCCGTCGGGAATTAGGTCTTCCCATTCCAGTTCGACAACATCGTCTTCGGCCCAACCGGTGGCGGGCAACGACGCAAAAGCACTACATGTAAGCGCTTTGATCAGACAGCGGCGTTCAATTCGCATGCATTGCCTCTTTATTTTCGCTGGGACACTGTACGCTTGAGACTGTAGGCGTTCAAGAGTGCAGTCGCGCCGCTGTCGTGGCATGACATGAATTTGGTCCCGGCTTGCTTGATGTGGGGCAAGGTCGAGCGCTGGCGCTCTGGTTTTTTATCCATTTGTCGCGGCGGTCGACTTCCGTCCCGATCTGCGGTCAGATCTGGGCTGTCATCAGATTCTGATCTGCATGCCATCTGTCAACGACATCCTGTAGGCGCGCAGTGCCGGAGCAAGGCTGACGGCTGCACCCGTGACAGTGACCAGAGCGAGAACTGTCCACTCGCGTCCGGTTGGTGCGCCGATTCTTAGGTAGAGTCCAAATGCGTCGTCAATATAGGGCCTTGCCACCCAAATTCCGGCATAGAGCATGCCTGCCCCGATAAGTACGGCCGCCGAAGTCATGAGCGTCGCCTCGATAAATAGTAGCGAAACTATCGTCATGGGCCGTGCGCCGACCGCCCGTAGAATGGCCATCTCACGTCGACGTTCGCTAAGGCCAGCGAAAATCATCGTGGTCATGCCCAGCAACGCGGTGATGACAACCATTACGGAAACTCCGATCAGTGCCGATTCGGCGACTCCAACGATTTCCCAAAGTTCCTGAAGAGCGACGCCGGGCAGGATCGCGAGGAGCGGTTCCTCTCGGTATTCGTTGATCCACCGTTGAAGCGAAAATATCCTGAGCTTGGATTTTACGCCGATCAGGGCTGCCGTTATGGCCTTTGGCTGGAGATCCATCTCGCGGACCTCGTCAGCGCCTGTCGATCGCCCGGGAATTCTGCCGCCGCCTTGCCAATCGATGTGGATCGCTTCTATCGCCTCGAGGCTCACGAACACCGTTCGGTCGACGGGGGTTCCTGTCTTGGCAAGAATTCCGGCGACGTGAAACGGCATGTCATCATGTTCCGTGAAGGAAGCAAGCCCATGAGAGACCACAATTTCCTGACCCGTGGTGTATTCCAGCTCTGTCGCGACGTCTGCTCCAACCACGGCATCAAAGAGGTCGTCGAGGCGGTTTCCGCTTGATATCTCGAGACTCCTTCCGCCGCGGTACTTGTAGCGGTCAAAGAACTCGTCCGTTGTCCCCATGACACGAAAGCCACGGTGACTGTCGCCGAGGGACATCGGTACGATCCAGCTGACTTCCGGGCGTTCCTTGATGTCCTGGTAGCTTTCCCATGTGACGTTGTTGGTGGCGTTTCCCACCCGAAATACAGAGTAGAGCAGGAGTTGGACGCCACCGGACCGGGCGCCAACGATCAGGTCGGTTCCTGAAATGGTGTCGGCAAAGCTGGCCTTTGCACCGGTGCGGACTTTCTCCACACCGAAGAACAGCGCGACCGAGAGCGCAACAGCAAAGACAGTGAGTCCGACCGTCAGTCGCCGGCTGATCAGAGACTGCCAGGCCAGGCGTATGAGGATCATGGCTTCACCCCTTCATTCGGGTGATCGAGGACAGATCGAGTACTCGATCAAACCTGTTCGCGAGACGGGAGTCATGGCTCACCATCATAAGCGTCGTTCCTGTCGTGACGGTCTGCCCGAAAAGTAGATCCAGAAACGTGCGCTGGCTTTCTCCATCAAGTGCTGAGGTCGGTTCGTCCGCTACAATGAGTGCGGGTGTTCCGATAAGGGCTCGACAGGCCGCAACCCGCTGCTGCTGGCCGATGCTCAGTTCGGCCGAGCGGGCCCTAAGCACCGATCCCTTTGGGAGGCCAAGCGCCTCGCTGATGCGCAGCGCCTCTTCGCGGGGACTGTCCAGGCGAACCCGACGTTCCGGCGCAAAGGCCAGAGGCAGCAGTATGTTCTCCAACGGCGTGGCGTAGGGGAGCAGATTGAACAGTTGGAAGATTAGACCGATCCTGTTGGCCCTGAACCTATCGCGGCTGGGCCCCCTGAGTTTGGAGAGAGCGGTTCCATCCACATTGACAGTTCCGTGTTCGGGTACGGCGATTCCACAGACAAGGTTCAGCAGGGTGGTTTTACCAGTGCCGCTCTTCCCAAGAATGAGCAGTCGTTCGCCTTGCGCCACGGTTAGTTCCGGAATGTCCAGAGTGAATCCGGCTCGGTTAGGCCATGTGAACCTGACGCCGCGCAACTGAACCGCAGCGTCAGGCATCTGGAGGACCATGGTTCATTCTGCGTTCAGGGTAACAGATCAAGCGTGGAGTTCTCCCGTGTTGCTTCAAGGAGAGCCGCTCCCTGGTTGGTCACGACCCGTACGGTCAGTGATTCGGCATTCCTGAACAGGTTGAAATACTGCAGTTCAATTTGTGTCGCGGAACCGATGTTGGTGCATTCCAACAGGTACTCCGCGTGGAATTCGGAGTGGGTCGATTCGTCGGCGTGCGCATGGTCGTCGTGCCCCTCCTCCTCATGGTCATCGTCATGGCTGTGCGCGTGGTCGTCGTCGTGCCCCTCTTCCCGGTCATGCGCATGGTCGTCATGGCGGGAATCGTCCATGAGCAACATGGCCTGATTTTCGATCACCCGGCATTCGGCCTCATCGGGCAACGCAAACAACTCAAGCGGTTCGGCGAGTTTTCCTAGAGCGGCCTCAACGGTTGCACGGTCGGGGTCAGACAACGCTGCATGCTCGAATCCAACGATGTCAAAGCCCGGGGCCTCGAACTCCATTGCAATCCTGTCACCCTCAACTGCGATGTTCAATGTTCCATGCCCGTGTTCATGAGCATCAACAGAACGCTGTTCCTCGGCTGAAGCCGGTAGTGCAAAAGCCGCCGCCGCGGCACAGGCAAGATACCTTGCGTCATTCATGGTCCGTCTCCCATTTCGCTTCCACTGTGCTCCGAACACAGGTTTCAAATTGATACGATATATCATTTCCCGACTTCCGCTCCCAATTGCAAGTCCGGGAATTCCGGGCCAGAAGGGGCGTGTCTGTCCCCGGCGGGGGCGTTGCGCTGCCCGGGAAACACGGATACCCTCCGTCGCGAAGTGACTCCATCCATCCTATGGCCGGACTCGCCGACGTCCGAGAGTCCGGGACTCCCGACTTCCGGTCATTCCCTTTGCTAGGGCTGCGCCCTCTCTGCGGAAACGGCCGGTGTTCCATATCGGAGTGAAGTAAGGATCACATGACGGATAATGTCCTACCTTCTTACCTGACGGATTGACCGGGCAAGAGTGTGCTCATCGAAGGCGGTCCTGAGCATCCGGCGGTCTACCATATGCTCGACGTGGCGGCGGTGGCCGAACGTCTGATTGTGGCAGAAGCGTTCAAACCGCCCGTCCGTGATGCGTTGATACTTCTCACCGCGCTGCATGATCTGGGTAAAATCGGCGCTCGGTTCCGGGCGGCTTTGAAGGAGAACAAGAAGCAGGGCGACGACAGGCACTGGAAGGTCAGCGAGGCACTCCTGTGGCAGCACAGGGCTCTTTTGATGGACCGTTTGGGTGTGGATGTGGACGTGCATCGTATCCTCTACGCCGCCACCGCCGGGCATCATGGAGAACCGCCGAAGGGCAGCCTGTCACCAAACGACAAGAACTTCCGAGGTATGATGTTACGTGCGGGACCAGCTGCGAAATCCGATGCGCGGGACGCCATCCTCGCCTTCGCGGACCTCTGGTCTAAGGCCTCTTTGGACAGCTTGAATGGCGAAGCCGCGATACGTTTGAGCTGGTGGCTGCCGGGACTTGTATCGACCAGCGACTGGATCGGCTCCAACATCGAGTGGTTTCCGCTGCGGGGGCCGGGGCTGACATTGGCGAAAAAAGCTTATCCCTTTGACTACGGCACCGCAACATGTTTTACCGACGGTCTGATGGCCGGTTTCCCGGATTCTGGCGGAATCCGGGCCGCCGCCACGCGGCGGTCCGTCCGGAGCCGGAAGGATCGGGATTCTGGTGGACTGGGGGTCGGCGCCGCGGGCCGGGGCGGAGTCCGGGCGCGGGTCCGCGGACGTCAGGCGGCGGTGTCGGTGAGGTCGCGGTACGTCGCGGGCGGCAGCCCGAGGCCGAGGCCAAGGAGTCGGTCGAAGGAGGTCTGCCGGCGGCGGCGGTTCCATCGGAAGACAAATTAGGGCCTGTTGACAATCATGATGCCGCCGCCACGCCCGCGATGAGGTGAATCCCCGCCGCGAAGCTCGCGGCGGTCCTGTCACAGCGTGTCGCGATCGCCCGGAACTCCCTGGTTCTGGCGAGGAAACTCTCCACCCGGTGCCGCCATCCGCACCTCTCCCGGCCGTGCTCCCGAGGCTCCGTCCGGTTCCGCCCCGCCGGGGTCACCGCCCCGGCGCCTCGCCCTTCCAGATCCTCCAGCAGCCAGTCCGCGCCGGACGCCCTGTCGCCGGCCAGGGTCCCGAACCGGAGGCCTTCAAGGAGCTCCGGCACGCCCCTGAGGTCGTGCGCCTGGCCGGGAAGGACCGTGAACCGGACAGGGCATCCATGCGCGTCCACGACCGCCACGGCCCTGCTGGTCAGGCCACCCCGGGAACGCCCGGTTCCCTGTCCTCCGGCCCCCCTTCCGCGCCCGCCGCCTTCCGGTGCGCCTGGACGGCCGTGCCGTCGACGGACACGTGCTCAAGGCCGGACCCGTCCGGCAAAGCCCTGAAAACACGCCCGGAAACCCCGGAAAGCGTCCAGCGGCGGAACCGCCTGGAGACGCTGTTCCACTTTCCGAAGCGCTCCGGAAGGTCGCGCCACGGCGATCCCGTGCGGAACCGCACGGGCACCGCCCCGCCGAAGAGGCGGCTGTCCGCCGAGGTCACTCCCGGGTCGGCCTTCCTGCCGGCAGGGACGTTCCCGGTCCGCGCCCACATGGCGTCGGTCAGCACCGTTCTGTCTGCGTTCATCGTTCTGCCCGCCCATGTTGCCTGTGCCGCCTTTCCGGCGCGCGTTGCGGGGGGAACGCCGTCGGCTGGCCAGATTGTCAACAGGCCCTAGTGTAGCGCCATCGTAGCAATGACGGTTCTGTTTGACTGTCTCCCGGCATCATGCCATTTTTCCCGGCATCAGGCAACACGCAGGCGGCGGGAAGGCGGCGGCAGACCGCTCCGGCCTGCACCATGGAACGGAGCGGACAATGGCACAGAGGACGGGGACTCCCAAGAACAGGGGACGCAGGATTTACCGGGTCCGGCTCCCGGACGAAGAGAGGGCGGAGCTGCGGCAGCTGGAGGACAGCGGGGCGGCGGCGTACAGGCGCCGTCACGCCCGGATCCTGCTGCTGGCCGACGAGGCCCGTGACGACGGGGGCCGCACCGGTTCCGACATCGCGCCGGTCCTGGAGGTCGGCGTGTCGACCGCCGGGCGGGTGCGCCGCCGCTGCGCCGGGGAGGGGCTGGAGGCGGCGCTGGTCCGCCGCGAACAGAGGAACCGGAAGGCGCGCAGCCTCGACGGCGGGGGCGGGGGGAGGCTGGTGGCCATCGCCTGCCCGCAGCCGCCGGAGGGGCGGAGCCGGTGGACGATGCAGCTGCTGGCGGACCGGCCTGGCGGGCTGGAGATCGTGGACACGATCTCGGACGGGACCGTGAGGAAGACTCTAAAAAAACGATGTGAAGCCGTGGCGCAAACAGTACTGGTGCATCCCGCCCAAGGCCAGCGGCGACCTCCTCGCCGCGATGGAGGACGTGCTGGAGCGGCACCAGCGGGAGTTCACGGAGGACGAGGTTCTGGCCGTCATGGACGGGACCTCCCGCCAGCAGAGGAGGGAGACCCGGGTGCCTCGGCCGGTGCGCCCCGGCGAACCCGCCATCCACGACTTCGAATACGGGCGCAACGGCACCGCGAACCTGTTCATGCTGTTCGCCCCGCTGCTCGGATGGCGGGAGGTCACGGTCACCGACCGCCGGACGCGCAGGGACTGGGCCAGGGTCATCCGCGGGCCTGTCGACGTCACCTTCCCCGGCAGGCGCATCGTGCTCGTGATGGACAGCCCCGACGTCCACACCGTCGGCTCCCTCCACGGGACGTTCCCTCCCGAAGAGGCGGCGCGGATCGCCTCCCGGCTGGAGATCCACCATCCCCCGAGGCGCGCAGGCTGGTCGGACGTGGCCGAGGCCGGGATTGGGGCCATGGTCCGCCAGTGCCTGAACCGCCGCATTCCCGACCGGGAGACGATGTGCCGCGAAACGGAGGCATGGGCCCGAAGGAGGAACCGGGAGAGGGCCACCGTGGACTGGCGTTTCACGACAGCCGACGCGCGCATCAGGCTGAAGTCCCTTTACCCATCAACACAATGATGGTGCTACACTAGTCCAGGTAGCGCTGGGCGCGCTTCCTGCGCAGCCCGTGGTACACGCCCATGGCCCAGCGCCTGAGGTCGGGGAACACCCGGTGGATCCACCTCAGGACCTTGTGGGCCGGGCGGCCGCCGGCCACCCTGCGCCCGCGCGGGCTGTCGGGCAGGCCGGTGTATCCGCTCCACCCGTCGGTGACGGCCCAGGCGCCCGGCTCGACCGCCCCGGCGATGAAGCCATGGAGCGCCCCTGCGCCGTAGCCGTCCACTTCCTTCAGCCGGATGCGGCGTGGACTGCCGTCCTCCGACAGCTCCACGGCCCCGGCGATGGGGATCCGGCCCGACGCGCCGCGGCCCCGGCCGGCCACGCCCCTCTCCCCGCCGCCGTCGCGGCAGGGCACGGACGCCCCGTCCACCTCCGCGGTCCCCTGCAGCGGGCTCCGGTCCGGGTCCACCATCGCCCGCCGCAGCTTCCGGGGAAGCAGCCAGGCTGACCTGTAGCTTCCGATGCCCAGCTGGGCCTGCAGCTGCAGCGCGGAGATGCCGTTGGAGTGCGTCGCCATGAGATGGGCCGCAAGGAACCACGTCCCGAGCGGAAGGTGGGAGCGGTGCGTCACGGTGCCCGCCGTCACCGAGGTCTGGCGCCGGCGGTCCGCGCATTCCCGGCGGCAGCGCCCGCCCTCGGCTCCCAGCCCCTGGTCCCGCCGCAGGCGGGGCACGCGAAGCCCTTGCCCCAGCGCAGCTCCGCAAGGCGCCGGGCGCAGGCGCCGTCGTCCGGCAGGAGCTCCCCGGACTCCTGGCGGGACATGGGGCGGCCGTCTTTCCATCGGCTTGGCATGGGAGGAACACAAGGCGAACACGACGGCGCGTCAACCCCTCCGACACAGAATGTTGATCCGCCTTGGTCAAAGGGATAAGCCTTTGACGGAATTCAACCAACTTGGGATACACCCTGCTGTGCATTCCGGCTTGCCGTTCTCTGTAGTCCCAACTGACGCTCGCGGAGAACGATACCCACGCCCGCCACGATCACCAACGCCGCGCCGCCAAGCATCGGCAGCGTAGGAGTCTCGCCAAACACGAAATATCCGATCGGCAATGCCCAGATGATTGAGACATAGGTATAGGGCGCGAGGGTGGAGGCATCCGCGAAACGATAGCTGGTGGTGAGAAGTATCTGGCCTAAACCGCCAAGGAGGCCCATGCCAACCAATTGGATCCACTCGATGCCAGTTGGCATTACCCATCCAAACGGGATTGTCAGTAGTGCAAGGCATGATGTTGTCGCCGAGAACCAGAAGACAATCGCAGTGGTGCGTTCGACATCCGCCATCGATTTTATGAACACTTGGGCGAGCGCGACCATAACCGCTGAACCAAAGGTAACGACCGCGCCGAAAAGAGCAAGATTGGCGAAATCGAAACCCAGTCTTGGCCAAATGATGATGGTCACTCCAGCAAGGCCGGTAATCACGGCCGCGACCCTCACCAGTCGGATTCGCTCTCCGAGTATCAGCGCTGCGAAGACGACAACAAGGATGGGTGCGGCGAAGCGGATCGCAGTGAAATCCGGAAGAGGCAAGAGCCTTATCCCCAGAAACCCAAGTCCCATCGCCGCTGACCCGCAAACAGCGCGCAGGGCATGGCCGCGCCAGTTGCGGACACGAAGACCCGCTCCAAGTTCGCCGCGGGCCGCAAGCCAGACGTAGATGACAGGTAGTGCGCAGAAGGAGCGGAAGAACACCGCCTCACCAACCGGTATGCGCACGGCCGCCTTGACCATGCTGCCCATGATCACGAACAGCGAGATGGCTGCCACCATCAAAAGAATGCCACGCAGCGGAGACATAAGGGAATCCTGGATTCAGCAAGTTCCCACCCGGCTATCAGGACGTGGAGCGATTGTCAGGCCGGATATCCTGTTGGATCACATGTCGCCATAGCGGAACCTGCATTGGTGGCTTCGAGAGTTCAGGGGCCTGGACCCAGACGGGCAACCGCCCACCGCGCCGCATCTGCCACCGCCGGATCCGGATCATCCAATAGAGTTGACGCTGTCGCTTCCAGCATCCGAAATCCGGAATTCCCGATGGCATACAGAACGTTTCGTACGAATCGATCCCGTCCTGTTCGCTTGATCGGAGAGCCTGAGAATCTCTTGCGGAACTCCGTATCGTTGAGTTTCGCAAGTTCCTCCAGATTTGGTGCGATCATATCCGCTCGTGCCATGTATCGTTGCTCACGGGCGGCCACGGCAAATTTGTTCCACGGACAGACGGCCAGACAGTCGTCGCAACCAAATATCCTGTTACCTAGTGCTGGGCGGAGATCCTCGGCCACCGGTCCACTGTGCTCGATCGTCAGGTACGAGATGCAGCGCCGAGCGTCGAGCTGGAACGGAGCTGGAAACGCGTTCGTTGGGCAGATGTCGAGACAGGCGGTGCAGGTTCCGCAGCGTTCGGTCTCGGGTGGGTCCGGGTCAAGTTCAACGGTGGTGAAGATCGATCCAAGAAAGAACCAGTTTCCGAGATCCCGCGCCAGAAGGTTGGTGTGTTTGCCCTGCCATCCTAGCCCGGCCGCCTGTGCCAATGGCTTTTCCATGACGGGGGCAGTGTCGACGAATGCCTTTATTTCGTCATTGGGGCGTTCTTGCAGAAGCCAGCGTCCGATCCGTTTCAGTCGTTTCTTGACCAGATCGTGGTAGTCACGGTTCTGGGCATAGACCGAAACAGCAGCCCGCTCCCGATGCTGAAGTATGTCAAGGGGGTCGTGGATGGGTGTGTAGACTTCCGCCAGCATGACAACTGACCGGGCTGCTGGCCACAGCGCGGTGGGGTCTCCACGCAGGGTGGCTCTATCGGCCAGCCAACCCATCTGGCCGTGCCGACCCTTCGCCAGAAAATCCGCCAGTTCCTTGGCTGCCGATGCGACCGAATCCGGGCGCGTTATTCCGACTTTCGAGAATCCCTCTTCAAGGGCTCGCTCGGTAAGCCTCCGCTTTAGATCAGCGGACACCAGCCCTTCCATCGTTCGCTGGCCCCCGTTTGGTGGAGACGGCAATCCAGATGGCTGCGGTATCCCCCACGACCATATCAGAAATCCAGATTCGCATAGTGTGGCGGAGGAAAGAAGCCAGGCACGAGATCGGCAAGAATCCCGCGAAAGGCCGGACGCGATTTGACCTTGGCATACCATTCCTTGACGGATGGATTTCGGTTCCAATCCACGTCCGAGATGTAGTCAAGTGACGAGAAATGCGCAGCGGCCGCGAAATCAGCCAGCGTCATCGAGGGCCCCGCCACCCATTTGCGATGATCAAGAAGCCAACCCATGTAGTCCATGTGGAACTTGATCGCCTTCACCCCTGATTTCACGTTTTCCGAATCGGGATGGCCACGGCCGGACAGCTTCTTGTAGATCCTTTCATACAGTAGTTTCGATGTCACTTCATTGTGGAACTTATCGTCAAACCAACTGACCATCCGCCGCACCTCGTGCCTTGCCAATGGATCGGATGGCAGCAATGATGGTTCAGGATACATCTCCTCCAGATATTCGCAGACCGCACCGCTCTCGGTGAGTGTCAGATCGTTAATTTTCAGGATCGGCACTTTGCCGGCAGGATTGCGGCGCAGGAATTCGGTGGTTCGTTCCCAATAACGTTCTTCGACCAGTTCCACCTCAAGGCGCTTTTCGGCGAGTGAAAGGCGTACCTTTCGACAGAAGGGTGATAGAGGGATGTGAAATAGGCGGATCATCTGGGACCGTCAATGTTATTGGTTCCGGTCTCAATGCCGCGAAAGCGTGGACGAATCAACTCTCGAAACAATCGTCACGGCCGTCGATCTGGATTGTTTCCGCGCCGTCGGCGATTGCGGTCGCGCGACGCTGCTGTGAGGCCGTGGGTTTGGCGGCAGAACGGCCCTTGGGGTCAGGAAGAACTACGGCAAGATAGGCCGCTTGCATCGCGCTCAGCTTCAAGGCGGGAATCCCGAAATACCGCTGCGAAGCCGCCTCGACGCCAAAGACGCCTTGATCAAATTCAGCTACGTTCAGGTAGACTTCAAGAATCCGGCGTTTGGGCCAAACAGCCTCCAGAGCTGGAGTTATCAATCCTTCCAGAGCCTTTCGTAACCAGCTGCGCCCCTGCCAGAGCAGGATATTCTTCACAACCTGTTGGCTGATGGTTGAGGCGCCACGTCCTTTGCCTTCCTCAAGCGCCAACCGAATCTCACCTATGTCAAAGCCCCAATGGCGGCAGAAATTGGCGTCCTCCGCCGCAACCGCGGATCGGGCCATCACAGGCGCGATCTGATCCATTGAGACCCAATTCCGCTCAATTCCTCCGAGACGGAGGCTTTCGGAGAGCATGTGCGGGGTTATCGGTGGATTCACGAACCGGTAGGCGAGCAGCGTGAGCAGGACCAGACCCACCGACCCAAGAGCCACCCGGACTGCCCAGCGCCGTACCAACCCCAGCCATTCGTGCCAATGTTCTCTGAGCTTTCGCGCCCTTTGGATTGGCTTGCCGTGTTTAGCCATGCATGCCCCCAAACCACAGGGCCGGTACGGGGGTCAACCCAAGGTGCCGAGCAAAGTGACTTTTCTGTTTACTTGACCTGGCTTCGTGAGACCAATGAACCAATCCGGCCACCGCTCGTGGCGCGGTAAACGGAACCTGGTTCGTTTTGGCCAGTGGTCTCTCTGTTCAAACGGGTGAAGTCAGGCGATTCGGGCGTCCACGGAGTCATCCAGGGGGTGGGCCAGATGTGGCAGCATTTCCTTGGGACAGACCTGTAGGAAACGGCTTAGCTCCACATCCCAGTTCTGCAGGGTTTCCTGCGCCTTGCGGCTGCCGGTCTCTTTGACGTGATGCCTTACAAGTTCTTCCAGCTCGTTCTGCCAGTGCGCAGTCGCCACCGGACCGACTAACAAGGTATCCATGTTCATGTATTTCTGCGCCATTCCTGTTGGATCATGGAGATAGGCCATGCCGCCGGTCATTCCGGCCCCGAAGTTCGCACCAATCTGACCGAGAATTACAGCGACTCCTCCTGTCATATATTCGCAGCCATTCGAGCCGCAGCCCTCTACCACTACTCTTGCGCCTGAGTTGCGAACGCAGAATCGTTCACCGGCCCGGCCTGCTGCGAACAGGAAGCCGTCAGTTGCACCATAGAGCACGGTGTTGCCGATAATCGTATTCTCCGATGCGGTGAGTTGGCTGGCCATTGGTGGCCGCACGACAATGGTGCCGCCGGATAGGCCTTTACCGACATAGTCGTTCGCGTCGCCGGAAACTTCCAACTTCAGTCCGCGAACGGCGAACGCGCCGAGCGACTGACCGGCCGAACCCGTGAGCTTCACCGTCAGTTGGTCTGGCTGAAGCGAATTGGCCATTCCGAAGTTCCTTACGATGTGGCTGGAAACCCTGGCTCCGACCGTGCGGTGCGTGTTCCGCACCGAGTATTGGAGTTGCATCTTCTCACCATCGGCAAGGAAGCGGGCTGCGTCACCGACGATTTCGGCGTCAAGCGTGTCGGGAACCTCGTTTCGGGGCTTGTTGCGGTCATAGACGAGGTCGGCAGCTCCGTCGACCGTGATAAGCATGGGATTGAGGTCAAGGTCGTCGAGATGCGCGGCTCCGCGGCTGACCTGCGATAGCAGATCCGCGCGCCCGATGATCTCGTCGAGAGAACGTGCGCCGATAGAAGCTAGAATCTCACGAACCTCCTGGGCGTAAAGGGTGACGAGGTTCACGACCTTGTCTGCGGTACCGGTGAATTTCTCCCGGAGCCGCTCGTCCTGGGTACATACACCCACCGGGCAGGTGTTTGACTGACACTGTCGTACCATGATGCAGCCCATCGCGATCAGGGCCGCGGTGCCGATGCCATACTCCTCAGCCCCCAGCATCGCTGCGATCACGATGTCCCGACCTGTACGCAGGCCACCGTCGGTTCGCAGTGTCACCCTTTCCCTCAGGTTGTTCATGCTGAGCACTTGGTGGGTTTCGGCCAATCCCATCTCCCAGGGTAGCCCAGCGTACTTTATGCTGGTTGCCGGGGACGCCCCGGTACCGCCATTATGGCCGGAGATCAGGATGACATCGGCCTTCGCCTTCGCCACTCCAGCGGCAATTGTGCCAACGCCGCTGGCGGCGACAAGCTTGACGCAGACCTTCGTGCGCGGGTTGATCTGCTTGAGGTCGTAAATTAGCTGAGCAAGATCCTCGATTGAATAGATGTCATGATGCGGAGGAGGTGAGATCAGCGTCACCCCCGGCGTCGAGTGCCGAAGTCGTGCGATGAGCTTGGTCACCTTCATGCCCGGAAGCTGCCCACCTTCGCCGGGCTTGGCGCCTTGGGCGATCTTGATTTCCAGTTCCTCACAGTTGTTAAGGTATTCCGCCGTCACACCGAAGCGGCCAGACGCGACCTGCTTGATTTTCGCGGAAGGATTGTCGCCGTTGGGCTCCGCTGTGGAATGCGCAGGGTCCTCTCCACCTTCGCCGCTGTCAGACTTCGCTCCGATACGGTTCATTGCTACATTCAGGGTCTTGTGCGCCTCCGGTGACAGTGCGCCCAAGGACATTCCCGGGGTGACGAACCTCCTGCGGATAGCCGTGATCGATTCGACGTCGTCCAATAGCACCGGGTCGCCTTTGGCCTTGACGTCCAAGAGGTCGCGTAGGTGGATGGGCGGGTTGGAACGCATTCCCGCGGAGTAGCGCTTCCATAGATTGTAGGATGCCCTGTGGCACGCCATCTGCATCATGTGCATTGACCGTGCTTCCCAGGCGTGCGTCTCTCCCGAGGCGCGTGCCTTGTAGAACCCGCCAACTGGCAGCACATCCTGTCTCCGTAGCCATCCCTGCGCATGCACCTCGATGAGTTTTTTCTCAATGCCGCTAACGCCTATGCCGGATATCCGGCTGGCCATACCCGGAAAGTAATCCGCCACCATAGCTCGGCTGAGGCCGACGGCTTCGAAATTCAAGCCACCGCGGTAGGAACTGATGATCGAAATCCCCATTTTCGACATGATTTTCAGGAGACCTTGGTCAATTGCGTAGCGGTAGCGCTGCGCCGCTTCGGTCAGGGTCATTTTCAGCAGCCCACGTCCGATGCGGTCAGCTAGACTGTCCTCGGCCAGATAGGCGTTTACGACAGTCGCACCACATCCGATGAGCACGGCGAAATAATGGGGATCAATGCACTCGGCGGACCGCACGTTCAGCGAACAGAATGTCCGGAGTCCCTTTCGTGTCAACCAGGAATGGATGGCACTGGTGGCGAGAATCATCGGCATGGGGACGCGGTCAGGGCCTTGATGCTGATCGGTTAGCACGATGTGCCCCGCGCCAGAGCGGACAGCGTCCTCGGCTTCGATCCGAATTCGCTCCAGTGCGCGGTGCAGTTCGCCTGATGCAATTGGTTCAAACGTGCAGTCGACCTCGACCACATCGTCACCGAGTCGTTCGACCAGGAGTTCGAACTGTGCGTTGCCAACGAACGGCGAATCAAGAGCGACGATTTCAGTTTGGCTTGAATCTTCGTCAAGCACGTTCTTGAGATTTCCGAACCGGGTCTTGAGACTCATCACCCGGTGTTCCCGGAGCGAGTCAATCGGCGGGTTGGTGACCTGGCTGAAATTCTGCCGAAAGAAATGACTCAGCGGACGGTATCGTTCCGAAAGAACGGCGCTCGGCGTGTCGTCTCCCATCGACGCGACCGCTTCCTTTCCTTCCTCTGCCATTGGCGCAAGGACCTGTTCCAGATCCTCGAGGCTGAATCCGGCGGCGATCTGCCGTTTGCGAAGTTCACTTCCGGCAAACATGGCCCGTTCTGTGACATTCTCGAGGTCGGCATCAAGTTCCGTGATCAGGCCAACCCATTCGCTGAATGGCAGGCTTTTCGCGAGCCTGTCCTTGATTTCGGTGTCATGGAACAGCTTTCCGGACCTTATGTCGACTGCGAGCATTTGACCCGGTCCAAGTGCGCCTTTCTCGACCACCGCCGCTTCGTCTGTGGGTACCATGCCCGCTTCGGATCCTGCGAAGACCAGGCCGTCTCCGGTCACGACGTAACGCATGGGCCGCAGTCCGTTCCGGTCCATTCCGGCGCAGACCCAGTGACCGTCGGTCATCGCCAGAGCCGCCGGGCCGTCCCAGGGCTCCATGACGCTGTTGCAGTAGGAGTACATGTCCCGCCATGCCCGTGGCAACTCAACCGCCTGCTTTGACCAGGATTCGGGAACCAGCATTGTCTTTGCCATCGGTGCCGTGCGTCCCGCCCGCACCAGAACCTCAAACACCGCGTCGAGCGCAGCCGAGTCAGAGGCTCCACCAGCGATGATCGGCTTGATGTCTTCGGCATTGTCGCCAAACGAAGCGCTTGCCATCCGGATCTCGTGAGATTTCATCCAGTTGAGATTGCCTTTTAGCGTGTTGATCTCACCGTTATGAGCGAGCATCCGGAAGGGTTGGGCCAGCCACCACTGCGGAAACGTGTTGGTCGAATAGCGTTGGTGAAAGATCGCGAAGGCGCTCTCGAATCGCGGATCCTGCAGGTCTGGGTAGAATTCCGCAACCTGTTCAGCCAGCATCATGCCCTTGTAGACAATTGACTGGCAACTCAGCGAGGCCATGTAGAATCCGACAATTCCGGCGGCCACGGCAGCCTTCTCGATTCGCCGCCGGATCACATAGAGCTCTCTTTCGAATGCTTCGTCGTCGATGCCTTTGGAGTTCGAGATGAGTATCTGTTCGATTTCCGGCCGGGTTGCGTTGGCCTTCTGGCCGAGGAACTCGATGTTCACCGGAACATGGCGCCATCCGTAGATGGTATGCCCCATCCGAAGCACTTCGGTCTCTACAATGGTACGGCACGTTTCCTGGGCCCCGAAGTCCGTGCGCGGAAGGAAGACCTGGCCCACTGCAACCGTCTCCTCCTTGTTTGGCCTATGCCCGGTACGCTCGATCTGCTCGAAAAAGAACGGTGCCGGAATCTGGACCAGGATCCCCGCACCGTCGCCAGTCTTTCCGTCTGCATCGACAGCACCGCGATGCCACACTGCCTTGAGTGCTTCGATCCCATTTTCCACAACTTTGCGACTGCGTTGGCCGTCGACCGACACGACCAGCCCGACGCCGCAGGAAGAATGCTCGTCGGCGCTGGAGTACATGCCATGTTCGGAGAGCCATTCACGTCTGGCGGCTTCCCGCAATGCCCAGTCTGCAATCAGTGTCGTCATTTGGCGTTCTCCCTTCCGGCGAATGAAGTCTCTGCCGTGCCGGTCATCCGATGTATTCAGTGCCCAGACCGAAGCCTGCCGATGCTCCGTCAGTTGGAACTGACTGTCGATCACTGCGCGGCGATGGCCAACGCTGGTGCGTTGAAGCGGTCCAGGATTGCCTCGGCCGCCTCGCGTCCGTCCCGGATCGCCCAGACCACGAGCGACGCACCGCGAACGATGTCACCGGCTGCGTAAACACCGTCCACCGAAGTCCCATGGGTCCGGAAATCGGCTTTGATCGTGCCCCAACGGGTCACTTCAAGGCCCTCGACGTCCCACAGTCCAGGCAGGTTTTCCGGTTCGAAGCCCAATGCGGTGATCGCAAGGTCGGCGTCTTCCAGATAGTCGGCGCCTTCGATGACCTCTGGTGCCTGCCGCCCACTGGGGTCAGGCGAACCGAGGCGCATCCGCCGTACCATGACGCCCTTGACCGGGTTGCCGGTGAATCCCTTGGGCGCAGTTAGCCAGACGAATTCGACGCCCTCCTCCTCAGCATTCGCGACTTCACGCTGCGAGCCAGGCATGTTTGTGCGGTCGCGGCGATAAAGGCACTTGACGCTCCTTGCCCCCTGTCGCACTGCCGTGCGCACGCAGTCCATCGCGGTGTCGCCTCCACCGATTACAACAACACGCTTGCCGTCCGCGTTCAGTTCCCCTGAGTCGAATTCGGGAACTCTGTCGCCAAAGCCCTTTCTGTTTGATGCTGTGAGGTAATCGATAGCCCGCACGATTCCCTCCGCGCCGACGCCGGGGCCAGAGAGTTCCCTGGATCTGTAGACACCGGTGGCGAGGAGAAGCGCATCATGCCTGCGGCGGAGTTCCTCAAATGAGCGATCCTTTCCCACTTCGCAGTTCAGTGCAAACCTGACGCCACTTGACCGAAGCTGTTCGACCCTGGCCAGCACGATGTCCTTCTCGAGTTTGAAGCCAGGAATGCCATAGGTCAGCAGGCCTCCGGCGCGGTCATGGCGGTCGTAGATCGTTACCTGGACTCCGTTCCGGCGCAGAATTTCCGCTGCCGCGAGCCCACCGGGGCCCGCGCCGATCACTCCGACGTTTTCCTTCCGATCATTTGTGGGCTGGATAGGCTGAACCCAGCCTTCTTCCCAAGCAAGGTCGGTTAGATATCGCTCGATCGATCCGATCGTTACCGTCCCATGCCCGGCCTGTTCGATAACGCAATTGCCTTCGCACAACCGGTCCTGAGGACATATCCGGCCGCAGATCTCCGGGAAGGTGTTGGTGGCCTGGCTTTGCATGTAGGCTTCGTGCAGCCTGCCTTCAGCGGTCAGAAGCAGCCAGTCGGGGATGTTGTTGTGCAATGGACAGTGAGACTGGCAATAGGGCACACCACATTGACTGCAGCGCGCGGCCTGCTCCGCCGCTTTTCTGGCTGCGTAGTCCTCGTAGATCTCGCGGAAGTCCGCCCGGCGCGAAAGTGGGTCGCGCTTTTCAGGCATATCCCTGACTACATCCACAAATTTCAGCATTCTCTGCGCTGCCATTGCGGGGAGGCCTCCAGAATCGGATCAAGACCGCATGCTAGCGCAGTGGAGTGCGGATATAAAGTCAAAACTTATGACCTTTTTTGATGATTTTGCGGATCAGGTGCTGGAATTCATGCTGATTCGACAAAAAATAGGTCAAAACAGCAGACATAAATTTGAACTTCTCACTTAATCCAAGCTGTTTAGTCTGGCTGAACGAATCGACTGGGTCCACGCATGCCATTATTCCACCTCTTATTGGTCGCCGTAATTCAAGGGATGACGGAGTTCCTCCCGGTTTCATCGTCAGGCCATCTGGCACTCCTTCCAAGTCTCACCGGCTTGGAGGATCAAAGTCAGGTGATCGATGTTGCGGTGCATGTCGGTACGCTTGTCGCCGTCATTGCCTACTTCCGGGCTGACGTCCTTCTTGCACTTCACGGGCTTGCTTCGCTTGTGGTCGGGCGCCTTGAAGGACCGGGTGCAAACCTCGCGCTCTGTCTTGCGGTCGCGACAGTTCCCGTCGTTGTTGTTGGCGCTGTCATCGCGCTTACGGGTCTTGATGACTGGATGCGGTCTGTTGCCGTGATTGGTTGGGCGACACTGACATTTGGCCTGGTACTCTACTGGACAGACCGCAACGGACCGGTCCGGAGGTCCGCTGGGGAATGGTCGGTCCGACACTCATTCATCATGGGGATCTGGCAGGTGGCCGCTCTGATTCCAGGTGCATCGAGGTCTGGCATAACGATCTCGGCAGCGCGATTTCTGGGCTACGGTCGACAGGACGCGGCTAGGTTGGCGATGTTGATGTCAATTCCAGCCATACTCGCTTCCGGTGTCTACAAAGGCACGGAGGTGGCCATTGTCGGCGACCCTGGCCTCCTACGCGACTGCGCCATCGCCGCCTTCTTTTCATTCCTCGCTGCCTTGGCCGCGCTTCGGTTGATGATGCGCCTGCTGTTGAGGGTCAGCTTCACGCCTTATGTCATCTATCGGATGGGTCTCGGGCTGGTCCTGCTCTGGATTGCCTACTTCACACCTTCAGGTTCCTTGCTGGGTTCGTGATCGCTGCCGGCTGTCCTGATGGCGGAAGCGCCACAAATGGTTCGGTTGAACGTGCCGACTTGTGTGGATTCGATCCTGAGGCCCGCGAGCGCCTCGGCACTGGTGGTCTGGAAGCCGTCCCATCGCAGGGCTCGCGCCTGCTCTTGGGTGGCTGGAATCTGTGCGTTGTGCATACCGAAAATGGATGGTCCTGTCCGTCACGGATGTGCGGGAGCGCCTCGAAGGAAATTCCAGCCTCTCTTTTGGGGCGGTCCGGTGTGCTGTCCGGACGTTCCCCGACCCCACGCCGTCCCGACTGCCTCCGCCCGCACGGTTTCCCTTTCCGCAAAGGCAGCTGCGGGTCCCTCCTGATCCTTTGGCCTGTGGCCTGTGGACATGCCGAAGCCGGCCTTCGCCGCGGCTGTTTCGGTTGAACCCGTTTTTCTGCAGGACATGAAAAGCCTCATCTGTCCGTCGGTGATATGTCACCTGGGCATTCCGCCCCCCCAATATGTGGCGGAATAGGATTGCAGAACTGCCAGATCGGCCGCTGACGTCAAATGAGGCGCAGTCAGGGAACACCGGCCCACCGCCCGTCCCCGAAACCGCGACTTTCATCCTGATTGTCGCGCCATACTCCGGAATATGCTGGCAAAAATCTATGCTGTCAACAACTTGAGCTACATCCAATCCAAGAGAATCTGGGATACACCCTTGACCCGAAGTCAGCGGCAGGCTAAAGTGTAGAAAGAGGGGGATTGGCGGAATGTTCGCATGATATGTCTGTATGTCTTCGTGCCGGAGTGACGTCAGACAGGATCACTCCGCCGGCCCGCAAGCTCGCGATGAAGGCCATCAACAAGTCGTTTGGCGGCCTGCGTGCGCTCATTGATGTCGATCTGGAACTCTTCGATAACGAAATCCTGGCGATCGTCGGTGACAACGGCGCCGGGAAGACGACGCTGATCAAGGTCCTGACCGGCGTGTATCAGGCGGATTCCGGCGCTATTGAAGTGGACGGCAAGCCGGCTAGCGTGCGCTCCCGCAGGGACTCCATCGCCGCAGGCATCGCAGCTGTGTACCAGGATCTCGCCTTGATCGATACGCTGCCCGCGCCGCACAATGTGTTCTTAGGGGATGAGCCTGTACTCCGCATCGCCGGCATACCCTTTATTGACAACAAGAAAATGTGCCGCGATGCCGTCAAGATCCTGAAAGAGCGAGTCGGCGTGGAACTGCCTGACATGCAAGAACTGACACGCAATTTCTCCGGCGGCCAGCGACAGGCGGTCGCTATCGCGAGGGCCGTCCACCGGACGGATCTGAAGATTCTTGTCATGGATGAGCCGACGGCGTCACTCGGTCCGGAGGAGACGCGGAACACGCTTGATCTTGTCAATTCGGTGCGCGAACGGGGCACGCCGATCATCCTGATCAGCCACAATCTCGATCATGTGTTCGAAGTCGCGGACCGTATCATGGTGATGCGCGGCGGGCGGAGTGTCGGCGTGGTCAATGCGCAGGATGTAACGCAGCGAGATGTGCTGGGCCTGATCGTCGGATCAGAGTTCCGCGTTGCGCGAGGTGACCGCCGGGCGCTGAGTGCCGAGGGCCCGCCATCCCGATGACCGCGACGTCGACCAGAAACGATCAGGACATGGGGCAGCGGAGGATCAAGATGCCGCCGCTTCGCCGTTATATCAATCTGGTCGGGCCACTGGCGATGATCATCGCGCTTTCGGTCGCGATGCTGATTGCGGAATCGCGTTTTTTCGAGTTGCCGAACCTGATGATCATTTTGCAGGACGCGGCCATCTACATGGTGCTGGGAATGGCGATGACGGTGGTCATCACCGGCAAAGGAATCGATCTTTCGGTCGGCGCGGTCGCCGCCCTTTCGGCGATTATTATGGCCATGCTCATCAAGGACGCTGGCTGGCATGTTTATTCCGCAATGACGGTCGCGGTCGTTGTCGGCCTCGTATGCGGCGTGACCAACGGTTTGGTCATCACCCAGCTGCGTGTGCCCGATCTCCTCGCCACCCTGGCGATGGACCAGATCTACCGCGGGCTCGCCTTGGTGCTGGCCGCAGGCACGGTTCTGGCGCGGTTCCCGGAACCGCTACCGTTTCTCGGGCGTGGGCGAATCGGGGATGTATTCCCAACAGCGGCCATCGTCGGTCTGGCCGCTCTGGGGATCGGATATCTGATTTACCACAAGACTTGGCTCGGCAGGTATGCGGTGGCCATCGGTGCCAACCGCGAAGCGGCGTACCTGACTGGCATCAACGTGACCCGTCAGAAGATCTATCAATATGCCTTGATGGGCGTATGCGCTTCAGTCGCGGGCATACTCCTGACGGGGCGCCTGAACGCCATTCAGTCCACAGCGGCGGCCGGTTTCGCGCTGCACACTATCGCAGCTGTGGTGGTCGGCGGCACGCTGCTGTTCGGCGGCCGGGGCACGATGTTCGGCACACTCGTCGGTGTTCTGTTATTGTCGATGGTGACCAATGCGCTGGTCATGCTGCGGCTTCAATTCTTCTGGCAGCTTGTAGCGGCAGGTTTGATCATCATCGCTTCAATTGGCTTCTATTCGTATCTGCAGCGCGGCGACGCCGGCGATACCAGATCTGACGAGTGAAAGCCTTTATCCGGCATAGTCCGCAGGCGCAGGCCAGGGGGATGTGCCCAATTGAAACCAGGAGGAAACAAATGACCATTATGAGGACGCTTTTGAGCGCGGCGGCGATCGGCCTCGCCGCAGCGGGTGCGGCTGCTCAGCAGCTGCCGCTGAACCCGCTGCCAGATGACGGAGACCGCCATTTCTGGTGGTACCACCAAGTGCAGACCGAAGAGGTCTTGGCCAACATGCAGAGCATTGTGGCCGAGCCTGCTGTGCCGCTGGCGAACGCGCCCGCTGAGCCGCTGAAAATCGCTGTGATCTATCCCAGCCAGGACGTATCGGATTTCTGGCTGCGATCATATCTGGCGATGGAAGCGCGTTTCAACGAAATGGGAATGCCTTTCGAGGCCGTTCAGTTCGCTTCTGAAATGGGCGAACACCTGCTGCAGTCCACCTATGCCGAACAGGTCGCGCGAGAAGATTTCGAATACGTGGTGTTCGGACCTTCCGAACTTCAGGTTCAGCAGGACGACATCAAGAAATTGATGGATGCCGGCAAGAAGGTCATTGTCCTGAACTATGACACGCCGTTGCAGGCGTGGGGCGACGACCAGCCGCTGATGTACACGACTTTTTCCCACCTCTTCGGCTCGAAGAATATCTGCAGTTGGGTTCTTGAGAATCTCGGAACCGAGGGGACTTATGCGATGATCCGCGGTTTCCCCGGCGATATCGACAACCAGCGATCGGGAGGGTTTCAGGAGTGTCTCGAAGCGGATTCGGACTGGCAGCTCGCCTATGAGCACTACGGCGACTTTCTGCGCGAAGGCGGTTTCAACGGCGCACAGCTGATCCTTTCCGGCTATCCTGAGGTCACCTACATTCACAACGCGAACACAGCGATGGCTATGGGGGCGATTTCTGCCGTGCAGGCCGCCGGCAAGGGCGATGAGGTCATGCTTTCGGCTTGGGGCGGCACGGGGGACGAACTCGAAGCGCTGCGCAACGGCGAACTGATGGCGACCCCGATGCGGATGAGCGATGATGTCGGGGTTGCGATGGCTGAAGCGATCCGCGCCGACTACGAGGGGCGCAGTGAAGACGTTCCGCTGGTTTTCGTCGGCCGCATTGACATCGTATCGTCCGCTTCCGGCCCGGAAGTGGTTGACGCTTTCGAAAGAGAGGCGTTTCGCTATACCGGCATCGGCACGCTCGAGCGCTGACGGCGGTTCCGACACAATTTCCGGCAGCGGCCGCAGCTTCGGCTTGGCCGCTGCCCAAGCCAACTCAACCTTTCGCTGTGCGAGAGCCGTGCCATTTCTGAATGGACACAGGAAGCGGCGGCCGAGGGTCGAGAGGAATCCCGCGCAACGGAACGTCGTGTCAACTTCAATGCGCATGGGAGTGATCCGCAGCTCTAGGCAACGGCTTAAGGCATGGAGGATGCGTCATCATTGCGGTGGCTGACGCTCCGGACGTGGGGCTGGCATCTTTAGGGATGCTTCTGGCTGACAAAGGTCAGGTTTCTTGACTTCAGACATTTGTGACCGGACCGGATTCCTGGAATGCATATAAATCAGCGGGTTACGTCGGCGACGGGGCGTGCAGTGCCTTCGGACAATGCATTGGCTGACGGCAACCCCGCGAACATGGCATGAGGGGCCATGTTCATGAGACGCAGGCGAATCGACGACGTTCGGACCAGGATCCAGACCGTCCAGTCGCAGCGGACCGGCGGCAAGGTTCGCCAGCGGGTGCTTCGCCATGTGGGAGCCGTTCGCGGGGCGGCGGAGACCGAAGCCCTCGAGAGCGTCGGACGGCTGGTCATGGAGGAGCTGCGGGCCGTGCGGTCCGGGCCGGCGCCGCTGCTTTCGATCAGGGAACCCGGCGAACTCGGCGACCTCGCCCGCGGGGCGGCGGAGAATCCCCGGCGCGCGGGGGTCGATATCGCGTAAGCGGTTAAAGTACGGCGTCCGGTCGGGTCCCATCCATCCCTTTTCCGTTTGACAGTATAGGGCATCAGCCGTCAGTGAGTGGCCATCGGGGCGAATCACTTCGGGGGCCACCATGGTGGCACATGCGGGATCGGGGACGGACGGGCAGGACGGCTTCGCCGGACGCCGCCGGCGGGATCGGCGGGCCCGGGCGGGAGCTGTCCCGCTGGCTGGGAACCGGCGCCCGGACGCCGGAAGGAGCGCGGCGGTTCGGTGGGTGACGCCGGGCTGCGCCCGGCGGCAAGGCTCCCGTGCCCGGCATCACCGTGACGCCGCCGGAGGCCGGCGGGCTGCCGGAGGACGGCCACGAGGTCGTTGGCGACCGCGTCCACTGCCGGCCCGCCGCCGGCGGGTTCCGGCACGTGGCCGTCCGCTACCGCTACCTCACCGTCAAGGTCAGGGGGACCGACCGGCCCGTGTCCGCCCCGGCCCGCGAGGGCGTCTCCAGAAGCAGCTGCGCCGACGTCTCCCTCCTCGCCGGGATGCCCGTCGACAGGTCCATGTGGCGCCTGCCGCCTTCCCGACAGCACCGGATGCTGGCCGAGGCCGGCATCACCGCCAGCCGGGGCTCCCCGATCCAGTGGGCCAACCGCGCCATCGCGCTGCTGGAGCCGGTCCACGAGGCCCAGTGGCGCTCGGTGCCGGGAGCGCCGTCATCCAGATGGACGGGACCCCGATCCGCACCGGGCGGCGCCCGGGCAGGCCGGGGAGCATGGGGAAGGGCTGCCTCTGGCCGGCGCCCGGCGACCGCGGCGGGGCCGTGCCGCCCTTCCCGGACTCCAGCAGGCACGGGAACGCGGTGAGGTTCCCCGACGCCTGCGGCGGAACCCCGGTGACGGACGGCCACCGCGCCTGCGAGGCCTGTGCCGCGGCCCGCGGCGGCGCGGCGGACCCGGTCGCGGGCGGCGGTCGCCGCGTTCCGGGACTGGCGCCACCGGACGCCGGGGATCCGGCGACGGCGCCGAGGCATCCGGTCCGCAGGGCGGTCGCCCACCCCACGGAGCGGTGGGCGGCGCCGGGGACGTTCCCTGGGACCCCGGCGTGCCGCCGGACACGGACCCCGGCGGGAACGCGCCGCCTCCGGCGAGGCCCGGCCAGCGCAACTGGCTCCTCCCATGGACGCTGGACGGAGGGGGGAACGTGGGGACCGTCAACGGGCTGCCCGCCACCTGCCGGATGCAGGGCGCCGGCCCCCGCGTCTGGCTGGCCGACGTCCCCCTCCCGGCGGCACCCATCCGGCCGGCCGGGTCGGCGAGCTGACGCCGAGGCGGTGCAGGGATATCCTCCCCGCCAGCCCGATGGCCTCCGACGTGGGGCGGGCCACGGCGGGCCGGCCGGCCGCCGCCGCCGGACAGCGCATGCGGCGGCGGCGGACGGTGATGCCGGTCCCGGCCGGAAGCGCCGAAAGCCCGGTCCGCGACAGCGGTACAGACCTGCGCCCCGGCGTGGCCGGCGACGCGGACAGGCCCCGCTCCAGCCGCCTGGCCCGGATGAAACAGCCCCCGTGCCCGGAGCCGGGTGTCCTCACCATCGTCCGCCGCCGGTTCACGAACACGTGCCAGCGCCCGCCGGCGGGGTTCCCCACGGGATGGCTGGTGACCAGCCCGACGGGCCCGGCGGGGCCGCCGCGCATGTCCGCCAGCCAGATGCCGCCCGGCGGCCATCCGCCCGGCATCGGGACCGCCTCAGGCGGAGCGTGACGCCGCCGCCGGGCGACAGCCCGCCGTTCCAGCCCGGCTCCGCCGCCACCGCCCCGCCGGAGCCGCACCGCCGGTGAGGCCGCGCCTGCGGCGCCAGCTCCGGGACGTCCCCACCGGAACCCGGCGGCCCTGGCGGAAGCTGGCCTGCGGGCCGTCCCGGCGCCCGGACGCCGCCATCGGTCCCTCCCGCCCGGCCCCGCTCCGGACCCTCCGGGCCAGGCCGACGTCTGCCATTGCATCCACATCCACCGTCATGGACAGTCCTCCGGTCACGCTGGACCGACCGGGGAAACCTCCCGCACTCCGGCGGCGCGGATCAAGGCGAATGCGCTACGTTGCGCTTTAGTCGCTTACGGAGGAATGGTACCCGGTGCCGTCGACGGAGACCAGCGGATGGCCGCCGGACACCGTCCACCCCTCCAGCACCTTTCCGCGCTGCAGCGCCGCGTGGATGCCCGAGAGGCGGCGGCGGAGGTCCCGGGGGCCGGCCCCGTCCAGCCGCTGGCGCATCCAGGTGTCCGACGGCGCCCGCCCCACGCCGGACAGCGGGCGGAGGTTCCGCGCCATCACCGGATCACCGCCGCCCCGGACCTGCCGGCCGGACCGCGGCAGCGACGGTGTCCTGCAGGGGAACACCGCGGGGCCCGGCATCAGGCAGCCGGAAAGGCTGATGCCACGCGTGCCGCCCGGGTCGGCGATGCGGTGGAGGCATGCGCGGACCGCCCGCAGCATGCCGGGCATCGACAGATGCCTGCGCAGGGAATCCCTGGACATTTTCCTGCTCGGCTTTTGAACGCAATGTTGGTCCTTTCGGGTTGCTACTGGCGGTGCGCAAGAGTTGGCCAGTATCAAACCATCATTGTATTGATAGATAGAGGGATTTCGGTTCTGTCCGTGCGTCGTCGGTCCTGAACCGTCAGTTGGCCAGTTTCGCCTACGGGTTGTGGGCGTGCCGAGTCGCTCCGCGGGATCCCAGGAGTCGGTCTAAACCGTCAGTTTTGATCTCCCCTGCCAGTCGCATTTGAGAAGTCGAGGCGCTTGGGCAGGGCCTGATCTGCATCGCGTCTTTCATGCCTTCAGATTTCTGGCAGAGTTCTTGATCGCCGCATACTGACCTGATGGACGGAAGCGCCAGAGATATTCGGGGATGATCGCATCCATCGGCGTGGGACCGATCCCGAGGTCGACGAGCGTCCGGGCACCGGTAGACACGACACTGTCGTTCCTAAGGCTTCGAACCTGATCCGGGGTGACCGGTGCCACCACCAGGCCACCTGTCAGCATGGAGCCGACCGCGAATGCACCTGCCATTATCCGTGCAGCCCAGAATGGGATATTCACCACCGCACGGCGGCGTTGGATGGCCTTAAGCATATTGATCATGAGTTCCTGGAAGGTCATCACCTCAGGACCACCGATTTCGTAGATGCCGGATAGTTCATCGTTAACACCGGCCGCCGCGGCGCCCGCGAGGTCACCGACGTAGACCGGCTGGAATCGGGTGTCGGCCCCTATCACGGGAATCAACGGTCCGAAAATCGTCATGGCGGCAAATCGGTTAAAGAACCTGTCCTCTGGTCCGAAGACAATCGAAGGCCGCAGGATCATGGCATTCTGCTGGAATTGCAGCACTGCCGCCTCGCCCTTTGCCTTTGTTCGAGCGTAGGCGCTCTCACTGTTCTCGTCAGCACCGATGGCTGAGATATGGACCATGCGTGAGATTTCGTGGTCTGCGGCGATGCGGGCAATGCGCCCAGCGCCTTCCACATGCACCGGTCCAAAACTGTTCACGCCACCGGTAGCAAATGTTCCGACGCAGTTCACCACTGCGTCCGCACCTTGCAATGCCGTGCCCGTGCTTGCGTCATCGCGGATGTTGCAGAACACCGGTTCGACTTGGCCGGGAACACCGTACGGCTTAACGAACATTGCCTCGTTCGGCCGTCTGCAAGCAACCCGGACCCGCCATCCATCTTTCGCCAAACGCTGGGAGATGTAGCGTCCGACAAATCCTGATCCGCCGTAAATGGTCACAATGCGAGACATAGACAGCCTCTGTATGGAATTCACCTGACGCCTAGCCCAACGTTCGGGAAAGGGCAAGCCGCACAGCACCACGAAGGCATGGTTGACTGTTGGATCTTAAACGGGGCGACTGTCGGATCCTCTCTGTAGACATGGGGAGCCTCCAGGTCACCAGGAACGCGTGCGTCGATTGGCGGTGCTGGCGGAACGAATGAAGACCAATCAGACTGATGACAAGACCGACATCACTCGCCTCGCCGAGAAAGCGGGTGCGTAGATTTCGAGTCTGCGGGAGGATATGGTCAAGCGCGAAAGGAATTTCTTCAGCGTGACAAAGACGGTCGCCGCTGGCAGATTGGGCTCTGGGTCGCGGCAATCTCCATCCTCGGCTTCCTCATCCGCTGGTCAGGATATTCGCCGCCCGTTCAACTCTTAGAGGTTGACCTAAAATGTGGATGGCCTCCGCGAGATGTGGTATCTCCGTGTCAGAAACCAACCAGACAGGGAGGATACCATGGCCTGGAACGGGACCACCCGGGAGAGGTACAGGCGCAATGCGGAGCGATATGAAAGCGACCTGACCGACGGGGAATGGCTTCTGGCCGGGCCGCGTCCGTCGCCGCCGCCGCAGCTGGGCCGGCCCCGGTCCACGGATCTCCGCGAGATCCCCGACGCGATCCAGTACATGCTGGCGACGGGCTGCCGGTTGCGGGCGATTCCCAGGTGTTCCGCGCCATTCACCACGGTCCAGGACTGTTTCCATCCATGGCGCGACAAGGGCGTCCTGGAGCGCATGACGGACGCGCCGCGTGGCCTTGCGCGCGAACGGGCGGGGCGTCGGAGCCGACCGCCGCCGGGACCGGCAGCCAGCCGGTGAGGACGACGGAGACGGCGGGGCCGTCGGGGTACGGCGCCGGAAAGAAGGCCCGGGGCCGGAAACGTCACATCGCCGTCGATGTGGAGGGGACCCCGGTCGTGGTTCAGGCCCACACGGCGGACGCGCGGGACCGGGACGGCGCCCCGGAGGCCATCCTGGCGATGCCCGTGAAGGCGCCGGAGGTGACGGAGCCGTTGGCCGGCAGCGGCTGCAGCGGCGCGGGACCGCGCGCCAGGCTCGCGGAGACGGGTGTCCCCGAGGTGCCGGGGACCGTGGAAAGACCCAGGGGAACCAGGGGTTCACGGTGCCGTGCCGCCGCCGGGTCGTGGAGCGCGCCTTCGCCTGGATGTCGCGCCGCCGTCTGGCGAACGACTGCGGGCGGAGCCTGGAGAGCTCCGTGGCGTGGGCGCAGCTGGCCGCCTGCCGGTTCCTGTTCCGAAGGCTGGCAAGGGATGCAGGTGCCTGAAATGCAATAACATAAGTAAAACAATGATTTATGAGTCAAACTCTTAGCCCCACGGCTCACAACAGACTTGCTGTTCTGGCTCTTCACCAATGTAGTTGAGGTGACCCTTGCGGTAGCAATCCCAAGAGCATTCGGTAGTTCCCGATTGGTCGCGCCGGGCAGTTCGCCATGCCGGAATTCTTCTAATTGGTCTCAGTCAGTGGTCCGTGGGAAAGGTGTTCGCGTCGTGCGATTGTGACATAGTTTGATTCCTGATTTCGCCGCCAAACGGGCCGATTCCAAGAACAAGCTTGCAGCATGTTTGGCCAATGACTGGCCGAGACCGCAAGGCGAATGGCGCTGAAGCCATTTGGTTCGCAGTAGGTTGCTTTTGAGTTCTCGAATGTCACATTGATGGAGTTGCGTGACTGGATCTTTTCCGAACTGTTGTAATCCAACGAAACTCAGTATTCAATTCAGGGACAAGTCGGCACCTCTCCAGGATGTTCTGGCCCACATGCAAACGCGAGTTAGTTTGGAACACAACGACGAATTCACTCTCTACGACCTGAAAGTGGAGGTCGTCCTGGATGGCCGACAGCCGGTTTGCCGCCATTTGGAGGGTGAATTCTTCACTGTCGAAGGCGAGAACCTGGTCTTTTCGGCTGGCCAGAAGGTCTCGATGTATGCGCTGGCGGCGGTGCTTCCGCTTCTTCCCGCCAAGCAACGCGATACCGACCCATGCGATTGGATGTCGACGGACGCCGAAGTTGCTTGTCCCGACCCAAACTGCGGCGGACGATTCCGGATCACGCGAATAGGAAAGCGCCGGTTCAGCCATGCCGAGACGACCGGCCTGCCTGACGCCCGTTCGATGCCCTATTGGCAGCGGGGTGAAGATTAGGCAGTTCGCAACGATGGCCCGCTCCTACTGCGTCGATCCTGTTCCATGGACCAAGTGTTGGAGAGGTCGCGGCTGAAGGGCGGAACAATGTGCCCGATTCTGGGCGATCTGGGGCGTCTTTTTTGCCTTGAGGCGCGCGCCATCAGGCGGCGCTGGATTTCGTGCGTGATCGAGGCCCCGGGCCTTGGCGTGTTACAGCATGCGACTTTGAATTTTTGGCTACCCTTGAACCCCTGTTTGAGCCGGTGGTCCGTGGCGGTCTGGAGAGTCCGCTGCGTTGGACTTGCAGCGCGGCCTCGGTTGCGGCGCTGAAAGTGGCGGAGGGTCGAGAGGACAGCAAGTGCATTGTCAACCGCCCTCCGCATAAACTCGGCCTGAGAATTCAGGTGAACCGTATGTTTGTCGAGAAGCCGCGGCATCAAGATCGGGACAAGGAGTTCCAGCGGATTAACCGCAATGTGCGGGCGCTGCCAAATCTGGGTCAGCCTGCGGTGCGGCTAGGCACGAAGTCGGAGCTTTCGCGCTGCTCTCACACCCACGACCGCGATTGGCATCCCAAGGCCATTAGGTCGCCTTGGTTCGTTCGCTCCGAACGTGCATGGTGTTCTTGGAAAACGATTCCGCCAGTGCCATAACCCACGGCATCTACTCCATGACCGCGAGCAAGAATGGACCACAGTCGGTTCCAGACGATTCGGCACTGGTGGGAGCGGATCAGATCTCCGCTCGGCCCGGATTCCCGGCGACTTCTGATTACCGCCTATAGCAGCGGTTCCTACGGTGGTTGCATCCGGCTAAGGAAGCTTGTAATCCAGCGACCTGCCGAAATGTCTTGATTGACAATCTCGGTTTGTCTCCTTCGTCCGGGCGCGAGCAGCCCGGTGGTACTGGCTCACGACGACGCTGGGCGACGAACATGTTTCCGTCCGCTTCCAGAGTCGGGACGTTGGGCGATCTCCCGCTAGTTCTTCAGGCATTGGCCTTCAATTGGTGGTTCATTCGATAGCCAATTCGAGCGTAAAGCCCACTACTCTTCTTGACAAGTCGACAAAAATCGTTACCTTTTAGGTAACGAATTAAGTCGATCTCTATGGAAATCGCCTTCCGTACCCGCAAGCTCGAAAAGCCCTTCAACTCGGCCGATGCCCTGCAGAAGACCTATGGAGCAAGGATGGCTAGAGTCATAATGACGCGGATGGCTGTACTAAGGGCGGCACGCAGATTGGCTCTGGTGCCAACGACGCCGCCGGATAGGCGGCATCAACTCAGCGGAGATCGATACGAGCAGTTCGCAGTGGATCTCGTCTAGCCTTACAGGCTCGTGTTCGATGCCAACCACGAACCGATTCCGCGTAAGGAAGATGGCGGGATGGAAACGGAGAGGGTGACGTCAATCAAAATTCTTGATGTGGTCGACTACCACTGAGGGAGGAAGGAAAGATGGCGACAGCGACCTACCGATATAGCCCGGACTATGCAGTGCCGCCCGGATGGGTTCTCCGAGAGCGTCTTGAGGCAGAGGGAATTTCGCATGCCGAATTCGCACGTCGATGCGGCCGTTCCCCAAAGCTGATCAGCGAGATCATCTCGGGCAAAGCATCGCTCGAGCCGGGAACAGCCCTGCAATTTGAAAGAGTACTTGGCATCGATGCTAGCATCTGGCTCGGGATCGAGTCTCAATATCGGCTTCACTGCGCTCGAGAGGCCGAAGCCGGTGAAGCCGCTGCTTTGACAGAATGGGCCAAGGCCTTCCCCGTCAAGGACTTGGTGGAGCGAGGCTGTTTCCAGCGTCCGGTATCCGATGCCGACATCGTGTCGAAGTTGCTAGCGTTCTTTGGTGTGGGATCAGTCGATGCCTGGACTGCTCGCTACGGCCGCTCCAATGTTGCCTATCGCCACTCACCGAACTTCAAGAGCAATGAAGCCGCATTGGCCACCTGGATTCGACTCGGTGCGATCAAGGCCGAACTACAGGAGTGTTCGGAGTACAGTGAGCGTTGCTTCAAGCAAGCGGTTCGGACCATTCGGGGCCTGACGCGTGAGGGAGTCGCCGAGGCTTTGCAACGGACGACAAAGCTATGCAATGAAGCAGGTGTTGCGCTAGTGTTGGTAAAGCCTTTGCCAAAGACGGCGCTCAGTGGTGCAGCTTGGTGGTTATCAAGCAGGAAAGCCGTCATCCAGCTGACTGTCCGACATAAGACCGATGACCACCTGTGGTTCAGTTTCTTTCATGAGGCGGCGCATGTTCTGCTTCACAGCAAGAAAGAAACCTTTGTTGACGAAACCATCGGAAACGGAGCCGCGCTTGAAGCGGAGGCCAATGAGTGGGCATCCAACACGCTTATTCCCTTACGCGCGTGGCAGCAGTTTGTCGGAACTTCGCCATGCAGTGTGCATTCCGTTAGGGCATTCGCTGAGGAACAGGGCGTTGCCCCTAGCATTGTCGTCGGCATGCTCCAGCACAAGGGGCACATTCCCTGGACGCATCTGAACGCCCTCAAAGTTCGGCTGGTTTGGAAGTCTTAGCGTCGCGGACGGCAAAGCGAAGATCAAGTGAGGCCGCCCCATGCTGGGCAACAATGGAATCCTACAGTTCAACACCACCGACTTGGCCGACGCTCGATCTGCGTTCATCCCATCCTGCTGGACGTCGAGGTGGCTAGAGGCGTCCGTGCGAAGCCACTGAGTCGGAACCCACCGCTCGAAATTCTCCGTAAGCGGGGCATTCTGAATGAACAGGCCAATCTCGACCACCTTCAAAGGATTGGTTACGAGGTTGTGTGAAACGGAGATGGCCAGTCTGGAAGAGTAGCTGGACAAAAGGAGAGACCTTGGTCGCAATGGTCCCTGGCGCAGCAGTCATAAGCCAAGGCGCTTGACGTACAGTGGGGCGGTTGATCCGACATCCCGAAGTGTGTCGATACAGCAAACGGCGCTACAGGGTTATCGACGCCAAGTCCGTGCGGGAAACAGAGGGCGGCAGTGTTCTGCAGTCTGGCTCCGAAGCGGATCCAGTAGCGAATTCGTCTGGAACGAGCTCGGGCCGTAGACCCAGGTTGTCGTGGTTCCGCAGAACACCATGCTGCCGTTGAAGATGATCACATCGTGGCCACTCGCAGAAGACCCCCCTGAGACCACCGGTCGACTGCAGGGCAGGAGGGGAAATCAACGTCAATAAGCCGACGCCCTTTCGCTCGGCCCGCCTTCGTCACCGCCCGAAAGCGGCTCCCGGGTGCTTCTTGGAGACTTTAGTGCCGCAGCGACGGAATCCTCGGATGGTACGATTGACCAAGGCGGCCTGAAGTGATCGAAGCACTCCGGAACAGGCCCGACACTCCACATCGAAACTATCTCGAACAATGCCGCCAGAGCCGTCCGGGATTCAACACTGGTTTCGGCTTGTCACCTCTCCCGAGCACCAGCAAGTGGACCGGGCACCGGATGCTCTGTCATAAAACCCAGGGCTGGTACGGGATGCCTTTGGTCCGCAATCAGGAGAACCAACGCCGAGTTCGCCGCGGTTCATTCCACGGCGGGCCGATTGCTCCACCCATCCACGCATACGAAATGGACATTTCGTTGTGGCGGAAGCCCTTAGTGGTTGACTGAAGACAGATGCCTGCATTTGTCCGTGAAGCGTGCCATTGCCTTCCTGTCGCCGTCAGGCGGCTCCGTAACAGCCATAAAGACAGCAGGCAGGGCAATGGGCAGGAAACCGAAGAGACAGGAAATCAGGCTTTCGGACGGTGACCGCAGGCGCCCCGGACGGATCGCGAAGGATCCGCAGAGCCGCCGGAAGCACGTCTGGCGCGCCCGGACCATCCCCGGCCTCGGGTCGGGGGCGGTGCCGCGGAGGCCATCCGGCGGACCGGAAAGTCGCGGCCGGCCGTGGAGCGCTGGCGGGACCGCTTCCCTGGGCAGGGCGTGGACGGGCTGCTGCGGGACGCGACCCGCCCTCCGGGACTGGAGCCGACTCCGGACGGAACGGTGAGGGCCGTGACCGGCCTCGCGATCTCATCTCCGCCCCCGCATGCCAGCCACTGGACACTGCGGGCGCTGGCCAAGAGGCTGGCGCTGACCGCCTCGAACGTGAACGGCATCCTGAAGCGCAACGGGCTCAGGCCGCATCAGGTGAGGACCTTCAAGGTCCCGCGCGACCCTAGGTCCGGGGCCCAGGGTCCGCGACGTCGTGGGCCTGTATGTCGACCCGCCGGACCACGCCGTCGTGCTGTCGGTCGACGGAAAGACGCGGATTCAGGCGCCTGGGCGGACCCAGAGGCCCCTCCCGATGAAGCCGGGGCATGCGGAGACCGGGACGCGCGACTGCAGGCGCAACGGCGCCACCTGCCTGCTGGCCGCCCTGGACGTCGCCACCGGAAAGGTGGTCGGGCGGACGATGGAGCGGCGCCGCCCGGCGGAGTTCACCGCCTTCCCCGGCCACGTCGCCGAAGGGACCGGACCGGGCGCCCCGATGCACGTCATCCCCGGCAACGTGTCCTCGACCGGATCCGCCGAGGTCCACGGATGGCTGAGGGGCCGTCCCGACCGGGCCTTCCATTTCACGCCGACCCCTGCGTCGTGGACGGATGCCGTCGAGGGCTTCCTCTCCAGGCTGACGGGGCAGCGGCTGAAGGACGCCGTCCTCGACCCGCTCGACGACTGCGTCGCGGCGATGGAGGGCTACACCGGGCGCCACAACGCCAGCGACGCCCGCCCGTTCCGCTAGAGCCGGAATCCGGAGGATCCGGTGGCGTCGTGGAAGCGCGGGCACCGCAGGCTCCAGGAGATGGCGGCGGCTGGAAGTCCGGCATGAGGAATGTAATCTTTTGTTTTGTGCAATCCACTAAACGCCGGTGACGATCGCCTCTGCCTCGATCTCGACAAGGTAGTCACCGACCAACGCGTTGACCGCAAGCAGCGTGTTGGCCGGCTTCAGGTCCGCGAACACCCGACCATGGGCAGCGCTGACGGCTTCAGTGTCCGCGATATCGGTCAGGTATATCCGGGTTCGTACGATATCTTCGACGGTCCCGCCTAGGGAACTGACGGCACCAATGATCTTGTCAAGAATGAATGTGGTCTGTGCCCCTGCATCGCTTCGAGCCACGATCCGATCGGCTCCCGCAGTGGCGGTGGTTCCCGAAACAAGAATTCGATCCCCGATGCGTCGTGCACGGCAATAGCCCGCAATATCCTCCCACTTAGTACCCGACATTGCACGACGTACTGTGCGTTGCCCGGCCATGCTGTCAGTTGTGTAAGCCGACGGAATCCGGTCAAGGTGATCGCTAAGATCACCGCTAGCGGTCAGAAAGGGGGGACGGCGATACTCATCGCCGCAATCGCCGGGGATCGAGTCAGTGCCAGCGAAGGCATCGTTCAAAGCAGTGTGATCCTCTGCATCGAGCGAGAATCCGAATAGCCTTGCATTGTCCATGCGATGATCGTTCTCCCCCGGACGGACACCGATGATCACACCCGCCACGTGAGGCTGCTCCAACACCCAGCGGGAGGCGACGTTTGTGACAGAAACTCCGTGTTTCCGGGCAATTGAGTCCGCGGCAGACAATACCGCTTGGTAAGCATCCCAACCTCCAGCCGCCTCGATGAAGCGGCGATATTTCATCCCACTCCAGTCTAGGATGTCTTTGGGTTCAGACCTGTTCAGCCATTTTTCCGACAGGAATCCTCCGCAGACCGTTCCGTAGGCCAGCAAATGAACTCCATGGTGTTCACAGGTTTCGGTCAACGATCCCGTGAAACGGCGGTCGAGCAACGAACACGCCACTTGGTTGGTGAGAATCCGCACCCCATCCGCCAGCGCCACATGCAGATGTGCCGCATCAAAATTGGTCACGCCAATCTCGCGGATCAGACCCTCTTGCCGAAGCACCTCCAATTCATGCAGAGCATCCAGCCAGGCAGGGTGCTCGTAACGCCACCAATGGAACTGCAGGAGGTCGATGCGGTCACAACGCAGACGGTCGAGTCGCTCCTGGACTCCCGCGCGTACGATCCCGGGTTTCATCGGGCCCGGCAGCGGGCACCATTTGGTGAAGGCAAGCGCGTCCGGACAGAGCTGCAGAAGGCGGGAAGCGATGATCTCGGCACTTCCGTAGTGGTCGGCCATGTCAAATGTGTCAAAGCCGCTCTCCGCATACTGCGCAAGATGATTGGCGGACTCTTCGGGATCAAGTTCAGTACCACCCCGCTCCATATCCGCAACTTGCCACAGCCCGGTCAGGACGCGGCAGATCTCCAGACTTTCGGACAGCCGGAACCTGTCAGGAGGAGCGATGGTCAAAGCCGGTCTCCAGCGCTGACTTGATGATATCCAGTTCCACCCGATGCGTCGCCTGAAGGCTGGCCCACCGGGCATCGTTCATGCCCGCAGTGCGAAGAACTGTCATGACGAGACCTGCGCCTCTGGTGTCGCCAAACACTTCTGCTGGCAAGACGCGGACGAAAATTCGTGGCGACAGGGCTTCGGGGGTCTTGCCGACATGGTAATCGATCAATTTCTGACTTATGTGTGCTTCGATCCGTACGTATATAGCCGCACCGTCCCTGATCGACGTCCCATGCACAAGGCCAGTGGCGTCAATCTCGGTTCGCCAGGTGCCAAAGGACCAGAGGCTCATCCGCGTCGGATCGGACATGAACGCGAAAACGTCGTCGGCCGGCCGGTTGATCCTGATGAAAGCGGTGTCGCAGCTCATTCCGGCGTACCCGAGCCGCGGACCGCTTCGACCTCTATCTCGACCAGCGCATCTGGCACTGCCAACGGTGAGCAGACCGTCGTGTTCGCTGGGCGGGTGAAGCCGATGCGATCCTTGAGGATCTTGGAGATCGTCTCGACGTCACCGGGGTCGGGCGCGAAGACACGGACTCGAACGATGTCATGCAGGCCCGAGTTCGCTTCCTTCAGTGCGCCATCGATCGTGTCGAGAGCCGTGCCCGTCTGTGCCTGCACACCTTCGGCCATTTCTCCGGTGGAGAAATCAACTCCAACAGTGCCGGAAACGAAAATCCGATCATCGACCACAACCGCACGGGCATAGCCAGCCAGCTCCTCGTAGACGGAACCACTTAAGATATGTGTCCGTTGTCCCGTCACTTGTCCTCCAATGGACAGCAATAGGGGGCGCCGCAGCGCCCCCTCTGACATCAACGGCCATTCATTCGTCGAGCATCCTGATCAACTCGGCTACCTCGGCGGTGCTCAGGTAACCAGTCTCGACGTTCTCGTCGCCGTCGAGCTTCCAGGTCATTTTGGGTGCCTGGACGTCGCCGTTGTCGTCAAATGCCAGCGCTCCGGTGGCACCGACATAACGGATCGTTCCGCCGTCGGCGAGTAACTCCTTGGCTCGGGCAATACCTTCCGGGCCAGGATAGACCTCGATCCCGTCTGGCGAAGTTACGCGACGGATGTTGTCGCGGATATTGTCGCCGGTGATCTCTCCCGAAGCTTCCATCGCCAGTAGAACCACGGTAACCGCGTCATAGACCGAATGCAGGCCGGGCCCGTTTGGCGGGCTGTCGAAACGCGCTTCGAACATCTCGTTGAACGAAGCCACCGATGGCAGACGCGGCTGGGCGCTATCGTACCCCTGAAGGTTCTGCAGGTATTGGGAGCCTACGGCCTGGAAGTAGTCGTCTGACCTAAGTGAGTTGTTGACGACCAGGTTGTCTGTGCCTCCCAGCGAGAGCCATTCGCGGGTGATCGTTGAGCCATCCACGGGGAAGGCGATCAGGAAGAGGGAATCTGGGTTGCCCTCAAGTGCCTTGGTGACTTCAGCGCGATAGCTCTGCTGACTCTCGTTGTAAGCCACCATCGATGAGATCGAACCACCGAGCTTGGCGATGTCCTGTTCGAAACGCTTGGCAAGGCCGACGCCGAAATCGGTATTGACATAGATCACGGCAGTGCGCTCGAAGCCGCTGTCGGTCACCAGTTTGGCACCCATCGCCGATTGGCTGCGGTTCGTGGCGTAGGTTCGGAACCAGTAGCCCTCTGTCTTGCCCTCCTGGGCGAGTGCGGTGAAGCTCTCCGACGAAGAGCAGCAGGAAACCTGGACGACTTTGGATGGCACAGCGACCGAGGTCAGGACCGGAAGGCTAACGCCCGAGGAGACGGCTCCGATCAATGCCTGAACGCCGTCCAGATCGACGAGGCTCTTGGCTGCGTCCACGCCCACGGCCGACTGTCCCTGCGTGTCACGAAGCACGTAGTCCACCGGACAGCCCAGGACACCGCCAGCGTCGTTGAACTGCTCGACCGCGAAGAGCCCTGTATCCGCGATCCGCTCGCCAACCTGGCCCATCGGGCCGCTAACTGGCAGGATCGCCCCAAGCTTTACCGGACAGTCGACCGCATATGCCGCGGACCCGAGTCCTGTGAATGTCGCGGCCATCGCCGCAAGTCCAAAACTACGCAACATGTACACCTCCCTGTTGTTGCGGCCCGAATGTTTTCTCGGACCGGTTGGTCTGACACTTGATAGATTCACTCAACGCACGGATAAAACTCCGAAATTTGCGCATTGTCCACCACTATGACCTTGCATGGCGCGAGACGTGCAGTTCTTCCCCGATCAATCCGCGCGGGCGGATCAGCAGTGTGGCGACAAGGACTGATCCGATCAGCACCGCCTGCATCGCGCCGCCTTGGGCCTGAATCTCGGATGGAACGATGCGCGAGATAATGAAACCACTCATTGTCCAGACACCCCAGACAATCAGTGCGCCTAGCAGTGCACCGTGGTTGTTCGCACTGCCGCCCACGATCAGCATGGTCCAGATCTGGAAGGTAACGATTGGCAGGAAATCCCATGGACTGACGTAGCCAATGAACGAAACATATAGCGCACCCGAGAGTCCCATGATCATACAGCCGAGCACGAATGCCTCCAACCGCACGCGCTCCGGCGACTTGCCCAGCGACGCGGCGGCGGTTTCATCCTCGCGGATTGCCTTCAGCATACGGCCCCAAGGGGACTTTACGATCCGCTCGAGAGCGGCAAAGACCAACCCGACTACGGCCAATACCACCAACAGGAAGAGCGTGTTCTGCGCCAATGGCCCTTCGGCCCAGACCTTGGTGGGGTTCGGAATGCCGATCAGGCCGAGTGTCCCGCCGGTCAGGTATTCCCAGTTCAGGCAAACGAGTTGGATTGTCACGGCGATGCCAAAGGTGGCGACGGCGAGATACTCGTGGCGGAGCCTCAGTGTTGCAAGACCTACGATTGCCGCGCCTACGCCGGAGGCAATCATCGCGCCGACCAGTCCGACGACGAAGGGCAGTTCGAAGCCGCCGAAGACCGCATCGCGTGTCGGGCCAGTCAGAATCGCCATCGTATAGGCTCCGATCGCGATGAATCCTGCGACGCCCGCATTGAACAGCCCCGTGAAGCCCCACTGCAGGTTCAGCCCAAGAACGGCAATTCCGAAAATCAGGGATAGGATCAGGAAGAAAACCAGATAGGAGACGAGGCCGATCATCTGGAGCGCTCCCCGAAAATGCCCTCGGGACGGAAGTAAAGGATCGCCAGAATCAGCAGAAACGGAACCGCCGGTTTGTAGGTTGTCGGAATGATCATCACCGAGAGATTCTCCGACAGGCCTACGATCATCCCCCCTAGAACCGCACCGTAGAGGCTGCCGGCCCCTCCTAGGATCGCTGCGGCAAAGAGAGGCAGGATCAAGCCGAAGCCGAGTTCAGGCCGAAGCTGTACCGTCATTCCATAGAGCACTCCGCCCAGCGCCGCCCCTGACGCGCCGATGACCCAGACCCAGATGATTATCCGGTCAACATTGATGCCGCTGACGCGGGCGAGGTCGGGGCTTTCGGAAACGCCACGCATGGCAATGCCGGTACGTGAACGGGTCATGAACAGATGCAACGCCACGACCACGGCGATGGTCAGGGCTAGAAGGAACACCTGATCTGGCATCACACGGACGTTGCCTGGCAGGAGAATGGCGAATTGCAGGGCGCTGGAGTAATAGATTGGGTCCGAACCCCAGATCAGCACCACAAGATGCCGCAGGATAAGGGCCACGCCGAAGCTGGCGAAGACCATGGTCATATGACCAGCGGCGCGGCCAAGCCGCTGGAAGACGAAGCGGTGCAGGAGAAGCGCGATAATCGAGGTGACAACACATGCGCAGAGCATGGCCAACAGGAGGGCGGGACCAAAGGAGAAGGGACCGATGATGTTGTCAAGAAGGCCACCGAAAGACAGGAAAAACGTGACGAAGATCAAGGCGCTGTAGGCCCCCCAGGTCAGCAACTCCGAATGTGAGAAGTTGGCGAAGCGCAGCATCTTCATCGTGAAGCTGAGCCCAATCGCACCGAGCGAAACGACAGCACCGCTCAGTATACCGTCAGCAACGTGCTGGAGGATCATCGTGCTCCCTCCAGTTTCGCTCCACCCCGCCTCTGCCCAAGGAATATCTCACCGATCCCTTCATTCGCCAGGAGTCTGTCAGCAGGGCCGTCGAGACGGTTCTCCCCCTCCGCAAGCACGTAGCCCCGATCGGACATACGCAAAGCAGCCCTCGCGTTCTGCTCCACCAAAAATACCGCTGCGCCTCGCTCCGCCAATCCTCTAACGACTTCGAAGAGTTCGCCAGCCGCCATCGGTGAGAGCCCGGCGGTTGGCTCATCCAGAAGCATCAATTTGGGTTTGGCCAGCAGAGCACGGGCGACAGCGAGGATTTGCCGTTGGCCACCTGAGAGGACGCCAGCTCTGTCATGCATTCTACCTCTTAGGACAGGATACATTTCGTAGATTTCCTCGATCCGCTCCAGGGCTGTTGACTTTGGCAGCGGGGTACCGCCCATGATCAGGTTTTCATGGATCGTCAGGGTAGCGAAGACGTTCCCGGTTTGCGGTACGAACCCCACGCCCATGCTGGCCAACCTATGTGCGGCGATGCCGGAGATGTCGCGACCGCACAGTCGTACAGTACCAGAGGATAGCCGCACCAGCCCGGCAATGGCCTTGATCAGTGTCGACTTTCCCGCGCCGTTCGGACCGATGATCGACACGACCTCGCCCGCGTTCGCATAGGCCGACACCTGGTGGAGGATTGGCAGATCACGGGTATAGCCCGCGATGACGTCGACCGCCTCCAGCGTTCGGCCGGAACTCATGGCAAGTCTCCCAGATAGGCATTGAGAACTGCCGGATCGCGGCGGGCACCCTCCGCGTCGCCTTCATAGAGAAGCTGTCCCTGCGCCATCACAAAAATTGGATCGCAGATCGACATGACCACGTCCATGTTGTGCTCGATGATCAGAAACGTATAACCGCGCGCATTCAGCATTTTGATCCTGTCGATGAGCGTCAACATCAAGGAGGGGTTTATGCCTGCCGCCGGTTCGTCCAGCAGAATGATTCTGGGACGGGTCATTAGCACCCTCGCCAGTTCCAGGAGCTTCAGTTGCCCGCCGGAAAGCGTACTGGCCTGATCATTGCGGACTTTGGACAGGTCACAGAATTCGATGACTTCCTCCGCTCGCCTTCGGGTCTCGCGTTCCTCGTGCGCGACCACTCCTGGGCGCATCCAGTTGTTCCAGAACCGCTCTCCGGACTGGCCAAGCGGTGCCAGCATGACGTTCTCCAGAACCGACATTTCGGGGAAGGGGCGCGGGATCTGAAAGGTGCGTGCAAGGCCCTCTGCGAAGACACGGTGTGGTGCGCGGTTCTGGATTGGGACATTGTCGAGGAGGACTTCGCCCATATCGGGCTTCATCAGCCCCGCAATGGTGTTGAACAGCGTTGTCTTGCCTGCGCCATTAGGTCCGATCAACCCTCCGATCACACCTCGGGGCAGTGCGAACGAAATCGCGTCGACTGCGGTGAAGCCCTGGAATCGCTTGGTGACGTTGCGGACCTGCAGTAGCGTCTCTGCCACGTTCAGACCGCCTTTCCCTGTGCTTCATTGGTGATGCGGTTGTCACATCTGCCGAGGTTGTATTTCATGATCCTGCCGTGACGCCCCGTCATGTCCCGTTCGAGCCCGTAGACCGGGCCGTGAGGGCCTCTTGAACGGTTGCGGGCAGCGTCGATCTCCTTTCGATCTTCATCGGACAGCTCGAGTTCAATTGCACGTAGGGTCTGGGGGAGCCGGTCCGCATAGCGTGCGCCGACAATGGCGGCGTCAATGTCGGAACTATCCAACGCTGTTCCCAGTGCGATGGTCGAGACGTCGGTCTGGCGGCGGTCAGCCACGGAACGCAGCACAGCCAAAAGTTCCTGGAACAGTGCCCATCCGCCAAATTCCTCTATGATCAACCGATACTTGACCAGACTTCGATTCCGGAAGTCAAACCCCGGATCCTGCTGGCCGAGCCAGGCATCGGTCAGGAATCCACCGGCAAGTACGCCGTAGGCAAATCGACAAACGCCGCGATTCTTCGCCAGCGCGGCAAAGTCGCCGGAGGCGCGCCGATCAAGGAGTGAGTGTTGGACCTGCACCGAGGCGATATCGATGGCATCGCATAGCTCTTCCAAATGTTGGGCATCGAAATTTGTCAACCCTATCAGGTTGATCTTGCCCTTCTCGCGAAGTGAACTGAGGTGCCCAGCGACGTCGATATGACCAGATACGCCGTAATCCCACCAATGGAATTGTACGAGGTCCAATCGCTCCTGTCCCAGCCTGGCCAGCGAACGGTCAATATTATTCTCGATTTGGGTTAAGGTGAGCGAAGCCAGCTCATCCCGGTCTGGAACATACTTTGTGTGTATTTTGATTGATTTCAGTGCGGTTTGACCTCGGGTTCGCGCGAGTTCGGTCCGGAACCGACCGATGAGTTCCTCGACGCCGGCATAGATGTCGGCACAGTCGAAAGTGGTGATCCCGGAATCGAAGAAGCGAATCATATCGACAATCGCCTGATCCGCGTCCACGTCACCGTGATCGCCCGACAGTTGCCAGCCACCCCTGATGAGTTTCGAGATGGAATAGCCGGACCGGACGGTGACTGTCGGAACCTCGATCCTGTGCTCAGGCTTCACGCCGCCCTCCCGATCATCGCCCAATTCACTGCCCCGGCCCTTTCCCTCGCAAGACCTTAACGATCCCGAACCAATTGAAAAGAGCATATTGGGCACAAGCGAAGATGGACCGTGCACCAGGCATGGGCTAATCTAGGCTGCGATACGCATTTGTGGGATCTTTGGATGCTCGTCAACACAAAGCACGCTGGCTATTTCCTGTATCATTCAATTGGGATGTATCCGGGAAAGGAGGAGGACATCGCCGCCGCCGCCTCAGAGTTTGCGGAGGTCTGGGCTGCGCCGAATGACAGGCAATGGGGATATGTGCTGCTAAGGCGGCAGGATTTCATTGACTACTGGCGGCGGATCATCAACGTGCCCAAGGGCTCGACCACAACCTGCGAGAGCGTCACCGAAGGTGTGTACAAGTTGATGCGATCATTGCCTGACGGGATGCTCAAGGACAAGCGTGTGATGGTGGCCGCCGATTGCTTTCCGTCGATCCATTTTCTGTTGGCCGGATTGGCACCGAAGATGGGATTCATCCTCGACACGGTGCCGCGGAGCGAGGGCAAATCCTGGGTGGAAGCCGAGGACTTTATCGCCCGCTGGGGTCGTGACGTGGGGTTGGCCTTGCTGACATGGGTTACGTCAACTGCCTCCGCGCGTCTGGATCTGACTCCGCTGGTGGCCCATGGCCGCGAAATGGGCAGCATGATTGGTGTCGACATCACGCAGGCGGCGGGCCTTATCCCTTACGATGCGATGAATCCAAAGGTGGATTTCGTGGTCTCGACCAGCCTCAAGTGGATGTGCGGCACTCCCGGTGCCGGTATTCTATATGTAGACAAGGCGCTGGTGCTGGATATGGAACCCGAAGGTCGTGGTTGGTTTTCGCAGAACAACCCGTTTTCCTGGGATCTCAACAGGTTTGAATACGCCCCCGACATTCGCCGCTTTGATGGCGGAACTCCGGGTGCAATGGCGGCGATTACGTCCTTGCCGGCGCTCAGGTGGCATGCAGAGCAGGATCGTTCCGAGGTGGCGGCCTGGAACCGACAGTTGGTGGACAGGATCATCGCACGTGCGGATTCACTTGATCTACCGCTCCACTCTCCGCAGAAGGCCGAGCAACGTGGTGGTTCCGTCATGTTGCGATTCCCGAACAAGCCTGAGGCGGCCGCGGTTGTCGGTGCATTGGGAGTCGAAGGTTACTCAGTCGACTTCCGGGGGTCTCTTGTTCGCCTTTCACCCGGCAACATGACGTCGGCTGACTCCATTGATGCCGTTTTCGACATTACCGAGGAGGTGCTGAACCGCCGCAAGTCCCGCATGGCGGCCAGGGGGCAGCAAGTAGGTGCCGATATGAACCCTACAGGTATTCTGGGCCAGCTTGGCAAGATGCTGATGTCGGGCCAGGTCCGCATCATTGACTGTACCGCGACCCTCGGCCCGGATACGCCGATCCTTCGCCTACCGAAGGATTTTGCCAGGAATACGCCCAAGGTGGAGATACACAAGATAAGCGAATATGACGCCGACGGGCCCTTCTTCGCCTGGAACTGGATGGTTCTGGGCGAGCATTCCGGTACTCATTTTGACGCCCCTCACCATTGGATTTCCGGCAAGGATTTCGAGGATGGCTATACCGACACGCTGGACGTTCAGCGTCTGATTGCGCCGGTCAACGTAATCGATTGTTCGAGCGATGCCGCCGCGGATCCGGACTTTCTGCTGACTGTTGGGCATGTTAAGGCGTGGGAAGCCGAGCATGGCGAAATCAACCCAGGTGAGTGGGTGGTCATGCGCACCGACTGGGACAGGCGGTCCCATGACGAGGATCTCTTCCTGAACGAAGACCCCAGCCCTTACGAGGATGGTTCCCATAGCCCTGGTCCGACGACGGAGTGCATCGATTATCTTCTGGGTAAGGGCATCGTGGGCTGGGGAGCGCAATGCATCGGAACCGATGCAGGTATGGCTGGCAAGTTCTCGCCGCCGTATCCTGCGCACAACTTTCTTCATCGTGACAACTGCTTCGGCCTGGCCTCACTTGCCAATCTCGACCAGTTGCCACCAAAGGGCGCCATTCTGGTAGCGGCGCCGCTGAAGATCGAGCAAGGCACAGGCTCACCGATCCGCGCTCTTGCTCTGGTGCCGGAAGTCTGATGGCCGAGCGTTCGTTTAGGTCAGAGATCGAGCATCTGCGTCTTGGCGCTGGTGAGACCTTTACGGGCGAAGGCATTCTGGCGATCACCAAGGCACTTCTGGAGTATGGTGTGGGCTACGTTGGCGGCTATCAAGGTGCACCGATCTCGCACCTGATGGATGTGTTGGCGGATGCGCAGGAACTATAGGGAGAGCTTGGCGCGCGGTTCGAGGCAAATGCGTCCGAGGCCGCTGCGACCGCAATGCTTGCGGCCTCGGTGCACTATCCGATCCGAGGTGCCGTTACCTACAAGGGCTCCGTGGGCGTGAACGTCGCTTCTGACGCTCTGGCGAACCTGTCCTCCTCGGGTGTCAAGGGCGGGACGTTGATCATAGTCGGTGAGGATTATGGTGAGGGTTCCTCCATCATGCAGGAGCGCAGTCACGCTTGCGCGATGAAATCACAGTTCTGGCTCATGGACCCGCGCCCAAACCTGCCCTCAATTGTTCAGGCGGTGAAGCAGGGGTTTGAACTGTCTGAGGAATCGCACACGCCAGTCATGCTGATGGTGCGAATCCGGTCCTGCCATGTGACTGGCCAGTTTGAAACAGGCGAAAACGTACCGCCGCCGCTTACAGTTAAGGATGCGCTGTCTGAACCCCGCAAGGATTTTCGGAGGGTGGTGCTGCCTCCGATGCATCAATTCCCACCAGCCCTTCCGGACCCTGTATTCCATGGGGTTCCGTGAACCGGGTTTGGTGGACCTTTCCTTCCCGGCGGACGGAAACCGCCCGGAATCCTCTGGACATCATAGGCTGGGGCCCTTCCCGCATCCCTGATGGCCTCACTGACGGGAGCTGGGACGATGCGGTTCCGGAAGGACCCCGGCAGGCCCGGGCCGGTCGGGGCGCTGGCGGAATGCTTCGGCGCCATCGCCGGTCCGGTGGACGGGCGGCGGTCCGGCCCTGGGGACCACCTCCCCCATTCCACCCTGAAGTGCAACACCAGTGGCGGTGGTGTTGCACTTCAGGGTGGAATGGGGCGTGTGAATTGAGCTCTACTTCATGCATTATGCCCGCCGTCCATTGTTTTTCTGGGCCGTGGCGAATTCTTGTAGCTGTTGGTTCATTCGTTGCTAAAGCACGAAGGAGAAAGAGAGCGATGCATCGTGAATTGATTCCGCACTCGAGCCAGCCGGCCGGCTCGAGGATTGCGACGGCAGAAGATGGCGTGATGGCCGAGACCACTGAAACAAGGAGCTAGCGCACGAATTTGGGCCTTGATTTCAAGAGCGAGCACAACCCGGGCCGAAAATCCGGCGCTGGCGGAAAGAGGACGTGGAATCAGCTGGCCACCTCTGTGCGCGGGGCGGCAGCCCTATCCTGCCGACCTAAGGAAATGCCTTTGGAGCGCCGCGTGGGCCTCACTTGCCGGTCGTCGGCGCCGCTTGCGGAGGTTTGCGGTTGCTGACCGTCGAGGAACGGAGCTGTCCCTCGATTCAATGTGCCTCAAGAAAACGAAGCAATTCTGTCGGAATGGGTGGTACAACCAGCCCCGGGCCGTCAGGCAGTCTCACCATCCCGTCATGAATCGAGATGACGTCTCCGCATAGCTCAGTGCGCAGAGCATTGTGATTCACATCAACCTCGCAGACAGATTTCCTCCCGATCGCGGCGGAAACTGACAGAGCGGCCATTTGCCCGATAGCGGAGCCCATGAAATGCGGCCACAACAGGATGTCCGTCGGCAGCGCATAAGCCAGATCGAGAGCGCCGGTCAGGCCACCCCATTTCGCAACGTCAGGCTGAACGACGCGCAGGCCGGCATCTGTCATCGATAGAAAATCGTCGATGCCGTAGATGTTCTCTCCTCCAGCAAGAGGAATATTGGTTGCATTGGCCAAATCCTCCCAAGCCGACCTAGGTGCGTCGGTTGCCAACGCCTCTTCGGCAAAGAATGGCGAAAGATCCTCAATGGACTGGAGATAGCCCTTGGCCTGTTCAAGTGTCCATGACTGGTTGCTGTCAACCATGATTCTCGCGCCTTGCGGGCAGAGTTCCGCAGCACGCTCAACAATCCTGCGGTTGTCGTGTTCGGCAAAGCCGATCTTCAATTTGAAATGAGTCTGCCCAAGTTCAAGGTGCAGGGGAATGAACTCATCGAGATCTTCAGAGTTGATCGAAGTTGCATACGACTGAGCGAAAACCTGCGGCAGCTCCATAAATTCAACGAATGAAACACCCTGAACCCGCAAGGCCAGATCCCAGAGCGCTGTATCGATCCCGGCCAGGATGTGCTCGAAGACCTGCGCCTGGCCTACATGCAGGAAGAAAACAGATAGCTTTCGGCGCAGCGCCTCCTGAACGTCATGAGGCTCGACAAATGTCATGCCGTTCAGATGCGTGGCAACAACGTCTTTGATGACATGAGCCTTGTGGATGTTTGCCCTGGGCGGAAAATTCGCCCAGACCTCACCCCAACCGAAACAGCCGTCGCTGTCTTCGACCCGCACGAGCAGAGCAGGCCGCGTCTGCATCGCTCCGAGCGCCATTCTGGGCGATGTGCCGCCCACGGCCCGGATCGGGTAAACGCCAATGTTGGCAATGGTCTTTCTGTGTCGAAAGAACACAGATCACCAGGCCACATATGCCGCATGCTCGGACGTATGGAAGTTCACAGCCGTAGGCCCGACAGAATAAGCCCCGACCCCCGAGTTCTTTATCCCGCCAAACGGCATGTTGCTATCGGGTACAGTGCCGTGATTGACGTGGATCATTCCGTTTTGACTCTCTGCCAGAAATCGCTGGATCAAGTCATTTCGGTTGGAGAAAAGCGCAGAGGTCAGCCCGAATTCGGTTCCGTTGAGCATCCCCATTGCCTGATCGAAGCTCTCATACTCAATCACTGACAGCACGGGTCCAAAGATCTCCTGCTGACCCGCACTGGAACTGTGGCTCACATTGTCGAGGATTGTAGGCTGGTAGAAATAACCGTCCTCAGGCCGATTGGGTGCAGAGCCTCCAGTGAGGGGCCTTGCCCCTTCGGAGATGGCTCTCTCTGTATTGCCACAGACACCCTTCCAGTGGGGAAGGTTGCAGAGCGGACCCATCTCGGAGGACTCATCCATGCCTGGCCCGATTTTCATCGCCTCGGCTCTGGACGTCAGGATTTCCTTCGCTTGGTCAGCCAGGTTCCTTTGGACCAGAACACGGCTTATGGCTGTGCATCGCTGTCCACTGGCCATGAAGGCTGCGCCAAGTATGTGCGCAATCGCACTATCGAGATCGTCAGTATCATTCAGGATTGCACCGTTCTTACCTCCGAGTTCCAGCTGGACTGGGATGAGGTTCTCGGCGGCGGCGGCGTAGACCAGCTTTCCGGTCGGAACAGAGCCGGTGAAGCTCACACCGTGGACATCACCCTTCGTTACCGCTTTACTGGCCACACGCCCAGAAACCATGGCGACCTGGATAAGGTTCCGCGGAAAGAACTCCCTGGAAATCTCGGATAGCAGGAAATTCGCGGCAGGCGTGAATTGCGAAGGCTTCATCACAACCGCGTTGCCAAATGCAAGTGCGGGGCAGATCTTTCGCATCGGCGTGGAAATCGGGAAATTCCAGGGACTGATGCAAAAGATGACTCCCCGAGGGCGGCGCAGGATTTGGTTCGAGACGTTTTCGCGCCCCGAAGCAATCGCCATAGCTCCCATGCGCGCCGCCTCCCCAACCGAAAACCGCCCCTCCGTGCAGGATTTCATGGCCTCGCCTCTTGACTCGCGGAAGAGTTTGCCCTGTTCAAGCGTGCCTGCGGTTGCCAATTCGTCCGCACATGCCTCGACTGCATCAATGAAGGAATTGAGTCTCTGAGATCGCTCCATCCCCGGAACGCGGGACCATTCAGCCTGGGCGGCGTTCGCTTTCTCGATAACACCTGTCAGTTCGGTCTTGTCCATGGTTCTGTAGCGACCGACCCTCTCGGACGGATTTGCCGGGTTAAGCGTCTCGAATGCCTCTTCCCCCGATCCATATTCGTACCTGTATCCCATCCCTAGTTCTTTCTCTTGCTGACGAATCGTACAGCTTCTGCAATCGCCGATCTGTCCAACTGGAACTTCTTCATGAGGTAAGGTGTGGTGCCGCCCTCGCAGAAACGGTCCTGTACGCCTACACGCCTGAATGGCAGACCGATTCCTGCATCCGCAAGGACTTCGGCAACCGCCGAGCCTAGCCCGCCGATGATTGAATGGTTCTCCGCGGTGACGATGGCACCAGTTTTTCTTGCGCACTCGATTATCAGGTCGGAATCGATGGGCTTGAGCGTGGCCATATCGACAACCGACACCGAAATACCTTCCTCTTCCAACATCCCGGCGGCTGCTAGGGATTCAGGAACGCACAATCCTGCGGAGATGATCGTAAGATCGCTCCCCTCTCGCCGCAGGACACCTCTCCCGACCTCGAGTGTTCGTGGTTCATAGGGCGATGGTGTGGTCTCAGGGCGCTTCATCCTCAAATAGGCTGGACCGTTCCATTCGAGAGCAAGCCTGACCATGGCTGCATTATACTCAGGACCGGAAGGTTCGAAGATCGCAATATTGGGAACGGCCCGCATGATCGCGACGTCTTCAATCGCCTGGTGAGACACGCCAAGTAGGGTTGCGACCCCTGGCAGAAATCCCACGAACTTGACGGGCAGGTTCGGGTAGGCAGCCTGCATCGTGATCTGGTCCAGGACGCGCTTTGTTATGAACGCGCAGAAGCTATGGCAAAACGGGATTTCACCTGAACGTGCCATACCGCCGGCGATTCCGATCATGTTCGCCTCGGCAATACCGACATTGTGGAAGCGTTCAGGCAACTCGTCGCGAAAACGGTCTGTCTCGGTTGGAGAAACCAGGTCGGCACAGAGCGCCACGATGCGATCATCCGCCTTCGCCGCTTCGACAAGTGCATCGCCATAAGCCCGGGGCAGGGGCTTGAACGACCGGTTAATGAAGTCGGTAGCCTCGAGCCGTGTCAGCGTGGTGCTCATAGCTGCGCCTCAAGCTCCGCACGGGCGCTGTCAGCGACTTCCTTCGGGAAACGCAACTGGTGGAACATCAGCCCTTCCAGCGACGTGACCCCTTTCCCCATGAGGGTATTGGCCTTGATGAAGCTGGGCCGCCCCTTTGCTTCGCGCGCCCTGTCGAATGCGGCCACCAGAGCGCCGATATCATTGCCGTCGACTTCCTGACAGTCGAAACCGAAGCTGGCCATCTTGTCCATCAATGGTTCTAGCGACATGACCAGATCCATCGGTCCTTCGGACTGGACAGAGTTATGGTCGACGATCACGCACAGGCTATCAAGTCCGTGCGCTCCCGCCAGCATCGCGGCCTCCCACACCTGTCCTTCCTGCATTTCACCATCGCCCACGATGGCGTAGAATCGGCTGGCACGGCGGTGTCGTTTCGCGGCAAGTGCGCAGCCTATCGCAACCGACAACCCCTGTCCCAAGGAGCCACAGGTTGCCTCCACGAAGGGCCCGAGACGTTCTGATGAATTGATCTCGAGAGGTGATCCGTCTGTCACATAGGACATTAACTGTTTCGTGTCGAAGAAACCGCGCTCGGCGAGAGTTGCATAGAAGATCGCAGTGTTGTGGGCCGTCGTAAGAAAGATGCGATCACGATTTGGCCAGGTCGGATCGGACGGGTCCATGGTTGCCTCGGAGAAATAAAGCGCTGTGAAAATGTCAGCGGCACCAAGTCCCTGTTGAACATAGCCCTGACCCGAGGGCGCGACCATGTTCACCACATGCAGACGTAGCCGCGTCGCGATCTTTTCGAGTTCCTGGCGATTGTGGTTGATTTGCATGGGACGTATTGAACGTGCTCGAAAGGTATGGATCCTTGTACCTATGATACTGTGGGAACTGTCAATAGGAATCTTCGGTCGATTCGCGGGCAGGCGGTTCCTTTGTCTTGTGCGCCGAACGGGCTGCCAACCTGTTTCATCAGATCACGGCGGGCGAACTTCCTTCGGGTGTACGACTTCCTGCATTTCGCGAACTGGTTGCATGATCGGGTGTCACGTAGGTGACTGTAATCCAGGCGATTAATACCAAACCAAATAAATAAAGACTCAAGAACAAAAGCGGAACATCATGCTGTGTGAACCCCCAACATTCGGCGTGTGATCGGTGCCGCCGTCCTGTATTCCGTGTCTGGGCAACATGCAGAAGGAGAGAACGGCATGCCAGCGAAAGTCATGGTCTCGCACACCGACCACACACCCGGACATTTACGCGAACTGGCATCGAAGCGCAGGTTCCGTGACTGCCGTCACCGGCTGCGCGCCATCGCCCTGGTCATCGAGGACAGGCTGTCGCGGACCGCGGTTGCCTCCGCCGCCGGCGTCGGTGTCCAGACGCTCCGCGACTGGGTCGTCCGGTACAACGCCGACGGTCTGGACGGCCTGCGGGACGCCGCCCGGCCGGGGGCGCCGCCGAAGCTGGAAAGCGGACAGGCGACGGAGGTCGCGTCGTGGCTGGAGGACGGGCCGGACCCCGACGCGGGCGGGCCCTCCCGCTGGACCGTCGCCGACATCCGGGCGCGGACCGCGGACAGCTTTGGGGTGGGGTGCACGCTGGAGGGCGCGCGCCGGCTGGTGCGGAGGCTGGGCTTCCGGCACATGTCCCCGCGGCCCGTCCACCCGAGGGCGGACCCCGCCGCCCGGGAGGGATTCCGCAGTGGTTTCAGCAGGTTGGCCCGTAAGGCGGTACCCGACGGGGTGGCCCCGGAGGATGTGCTCGTGTATTTCCAGGACGAGGCGAGGGTCGGGCAGAAGGGCATGCTCTCCAGGGTCTGGGCACGGAGGGGGACGCGCCCGCGCATCGCGCGGGACCACCGGTACGGATACGTGTACCTGTTCTCCGCTGCCTGCCCCGCGACCGGCGACGCGGTCGGGCACGTGTGCGGCAGGGCCAACACCGTGGAGACGGACCGGCACCTCCGCGACATCGGGGAGCGGGTCCCCGCCGGGAAGCACGCCCTGGTGGTCCTCGACGGGGCGGGCTGGCACCGGTCGAAAGACCTCGGGATACCGGACAACGTCTCCCTGCTCCGGCTGCCGCCCTACAGCCCGGAGCTCAACCCCGTGGAGACGGTGTTCTCCGTCCTGAAGCACCGGCACTTCGCCAACAGGGTGTTCGAAAGCGCGGAGCACGTCAGGGAGACCGTGGAGCGGGTGTGGGACGCCTTCATCGGCCGGAAGGGGGAGGTCACGCGGATCACCACGAGGGAATGGGCGGTGCCGTGATATCCGGGGCGCCTATCGGTGATTACTTATTTGGTTTGGTATAATACGCTTGAAGACGAAGGCTTGCCCCTCATCTTCCTGCACCAGTTGGACCGTTGCGCGGCGCCGTCGGCATGGGCTCCGCCGGGATCCGGAGAGTCGGCCGTCTGGCCATCGGCACAGCGATTTGCGGTGCCGTCGTCGAGGGGAAATGCCTTCGACGCGGATAAAGTGGAACGCCGTTCCTTGGCCATGGATTCCATGGTATCGGTATTGGCGGTGGCAGTCCCGTCTGGTCGACAGGGTTATGACCTCCTGGCCTGCGACTTCCTGTGCGGGTCCCCTGACCCGCCGCCGCGTCGCATTGGCGTTGGCACTGGACGTCGTCGGATGGATAGTCCATATGGGAGCCAAGGATTGGGGAGGCGCCAATGGGCATTCTCAGAACGGTTCTGCGACCTTTCATCTGGTGGGACGGTCAAACGCTGAATACTCAGATCTATACTTGGCTGAACGGTGTTGTCGTGGGGGAAGATGATCAGGGAAACGTCTTCTACAGATCCCGGGACGGCAGGAGACGCTGGGTTATCTTTGACGGAGAGGCTGAGGCAAGCCGGATCGGCCCCGACTGGCATGGCTGGCTCCACCACACCTACGACGAGCCGCCGACCCAAGCGCCTCTGCCGAGGAAGAGCTGGGAAAGACCTCACCAACAGAACCTTACCGGAACTGCGATGGCCTATGCGCCGCCAGGTTCGATCCGCAAGGGCAATCCGGAGTTGCGTCGCGACTACGAAGCTTGGCAGCCTGAATAGAACATGACAAACCAAACGACAGAAGTTCTAGTAGGCGCCGCGGTTCTGGCCGTCGCGGTAGGATTCTTCCTTTATGCGTCGCAGCTCGTGGGTAATGGAACTGCTGTGAACAGCAGTAGCTATATTGCTTCGTTTACAACTGCGGAAGGGATCGCTGTCGGCACGGATGTGCGGATGAGCGGGGTAAAGGTTGGCATTGTTTCCGCACTTCAACTCAATCCAGAGACGTTCCGCGCCGATGCAACGTTGACCGTGGACGATGAGTTCCGTCTTCCAGATGATACGTCCGCGCTGATTTCTTCCGAAGGCCTGCTCGGTGGATCATTTGTCGAGTTGCTTCCCGGAGGGTCACCTTTTGATCTCGAACCTGGTGCGGAGATCGAGGACACTCGGAGTTCGATGAGTTTGGTACAACTGCTTCTGCAGTTTGTTGGCGGCGGACGTGGTGGCGAATGATCCAGGTGGCGCTGCTTTCGCTGGCGTTGTTGGTACCCTGTTCGGCGTTGGCGCAGCAATCGACAGGCGAGGCGGGGGGCAGCACCTCGGTGGATCCCGATACTGACGCCGATGCCATGGGCTTGGATTATGATCTGGGTGAGATCGAGGAAGTGGCGCAGCCCGTGGCGGCTGTCGCTGGAGGAGCGTTACTTCGCGGGCTCGATCGGGTTTCGGGTGCGCTAACTGACCTCAGGATATCGAACGGCGAGATTGTCAGGTTAGGTTCGCTGGATGTGACGCTTGGCGAGTGCCGCTATCCCGTGGATAACCCGTCTGGCGACGCTTACGCTTACCTGGTGATCCGTGACGACTCTGGCAGTGCTCCGTTGTTCGAGGGATGGATGATCGCCTCCAGCCCGGCGCTGAATGCCATGGATCACCGCCGCTACGATGTTTGGGTACTGCGCTGTATCATATCGTGAGGGCTTTCTTCCACAGGTAGCGACAGGAAGTTCGCATCATCCTTCAGGGCTTCGCGCAGACGTGCATGGTAGGCGTCGCGTGAGATTCCGATGCAGCCGAGGGATGCCAGATGCGGTGTGACGAACTGGGTGTCAAAGAGTCGAAATCCAGTACGCCTTAGATGATCGACAAGATAGGCAAGAGCAATCTTCGACCCGTCAGTCATGTGTGAGAACATGCTCTCGCCAAAGAAGGCCCCACCAAGTGCGACGCCGTAAATTCCGCCTACGAGCCTGCTTTCTCTCCAGACTTCGAGTGAATGGGCGAGGCCAAGCCGATTTAGCTGTCGGTAGAGGGCGAAGATTGTCTCGTTGATCCAGGTCTCGTCGCGGTTGGCGCAAGCCTCCACAACTCCAACAAAATCCTGGTTCACCATTATACGGTAGTCCAGCCTAAGCAGCCGTCGCTTGAGTGATCTGGATATGTGAAATCCAGACAGCGGGATGATCCCGCGTTCTTGGGGATCCACCCAATGTACCTGCGGGTCGTTACGGGCTTCTGCCATCGGAAAAATGCCAGCAGCGTACGCCTGTATCATAAGGTCAGGAGTCAGATTCTTGGCTTGGTGTGTCACTGCACGGGGCGCCTTTGGGGTTCATGGATGGCAAGAATCGACCCGGTTACTGAAAAATGTCTCAGGATTCGGTGCGGTTGCGTGATGATGACCGAAATACGCGAATAGACAATGGTGTGGCAGAGCCATTCAACTTGAATATCTCGTTGGTCTTGCCTTGCTGGATTCTGTGGGCCGCATCCGGGAAGGCTGGAGCCTTCGCAGGTGGATCTGGTCCAAAGACTGGGTCTCGCTCGGGCGGCACGCAGCCTTCAGAAAGAGTATCCAAGCATCTGGTGGATGATGGGGGTGAATAGGTTAAGAAGTGCGAAGATCGCTGCTACCACACCGATGATCTTCGCCATCTGCCAGATCGAGGCATTGGAGGAAGTTGCGATCTCTGTGCGCAGTTCCGCAAACCCTTGCCGCATTTCTCCAGCAAGATCGCTGATACTGTGCCCGAGGCGGTTGGCTTCTTCCGTGATGCGGCTGTCAAGGCGGTTGGTCTCCTCCGTGATGCGGCTGTCGAGGCGGTTGGCTTCCTCCGTGACGCGGCTGTCGAGGCGGTTGGTCTCCTCCGTGACGCGGTTGTCGAGTCGGTTGATCTCCTCGGTGATACGTAGATTGAAGTCGTTCGCTGTCGTTATCGCCTGTGACTTTAGGTCCATTCTGGCCCGTTCAACATCTGCGGACGTGGCCGCCTTGGCTGTAACGACATCGTTGACCGCCTCTATGACCGCCTCGGCAACCTGTCGGTCCATTCCTGCTTCGGTTAGCTTTTCCCGAGCTCGGAGGAATTCAAGTGGCATCTGCTCATTCATCGTTCCGGTCCTTACACAGATCATAATAGAGATGCTGAGGTCCTATAGGCAAGCTGGATCTGCCAAGGGTTGGCTCGGGAAGCGCCATATAGCGTCCGATTATGTCGCATTCAGGAAATTCGCCGATGAGTACCTGACCTAGCGCTCGCTGCGAGCGTCCAGCAGAGCGCAAATGCCGGATTTCCGAACGACTCAGGTATTTTCATTGAGTCGACGGACAGCGACCGCAGGTGCAGGTTTCAACTGGAGCATCTGGCGGTTGCCTTCGGAGTGCCGGGTCCGGTCGGACGCGAGGGTCAGCGCAACCTTTCATCAAGAGAAGGATTGCTGCAACTGTCGCGAAGCGCCTGATAGGAGCGTGATTCTCCTCAGACGCACAGTGACTGGGCACGAGGACCGCAGCTGCAGTTCGCACTTTGCATCGGTCTGGGTTCCAACGTGGTCATCTCGCGCCCGACGTGGACGCCAACCATTCCTCCAGCCAGTGGATCGTGTACTCTCCGCAAAGGATGTCCTCTTCCCTCAAGAGTGCGTCGAAGAGTGGCACGGTGGTGTCAATGCCATCAATGATCAGTTCTCCGAGCGCACGAGAGAGTCTGGCCAATGACTCCTTTCGGCTGTCCCCATGCACGATCAATTTGCCAACAAGTGAGTCATAGTAGGGTGGAATGCAATAGCCATCATATAGAGCGGAATCCATCCTTACGCCAAGTCCACCTGGAGCATGGTACTGGGTGACCCGGCCTGGCGACGGCGTGAAGTCGGGCAGTTTCTCGGCATTTAGGCGCACCTCGATCGCATGGCCGTTGATCTTGAGATCGTCCTGTGCAAACGACATAGGCAGCCCGCATGCGACGCGGATCTGTTCGCGCACCAGGTCGACTCCGAATATCGCTTCGGTCACCGGATGCTCAACCTGAAGGCGGGTGTTCATCTCGATGAAATAGAACTCACCATCCTCAAACAGGAATTCGACTGTTCCAGCGCCGACATATCCGATCCGAGATACCGCGTCGGCACAGATCCCTCCGATTTGCGCACGGGTCCTTTCGTCAATGACAGGTCCGGGTGCCTCCTCGAAGATCTTCTGGTGACGCCTTTGCAGCGAACAGTCGCGTTCACCCAGATGCACCGCATTTCCCGTTCCGTCGCCGAATACCTGAAATTCGATGTGGCGAGGCTTGCCCAGATACTTTTCAATATAGACTTCGTCATTGCCGAATGCCGCCTTCGCTTCAGCCCTGGCGGTAGTGAAGGCGAGTTCCAGGCCGCCAGGATCGCGGGCAAGCTTCATGCCCCGTCCACCACCACCCGCAGAGGCCTTGACGATCACCGGATAGCCGATGTCGTTGGCGATGGTTTGCGCTGCCTCCATAGTGGGAACTCCACCGTCCGAGCCCGGAACGCACGGCACTCCCAGTCCCTCCATCGTTTCCTTTGCGGTGATCTTGTCGCCCATTATGCGAATGTGTTCGGCAGTCGGACCAATGAATATCAGCGAGTGGTCTTCCGCGATTTCCACAAACTTCGCATTCTCTGAAAGGAAGCCATACCCAGGATGTATCGCCTGAGCGCCGGTGATGTCGCAGGCGGAAATTATCGCGGGGATCGAGAGGTAGCTATTTACGGCAGGCGGCGGGCCGATGCAGACCGCTTCGTCCGCCATGCGCACATGCATCGCGTCGCTGTCGGCGGTGGAGTGGACCGCGACTGACTTGATTCCCATCTCGCGGCAGGCACGAATGATGCGGAGCGCGATCTCACCACGATTCGCGACCAGTATCTTGTCGATCATTGCGATTACCCGACGATCATCAACGGTGCACCGTATTCAACTGGCGAAGCGTCTTCGACGAGGATACGTTTCACGACTCCCCCCGTCGTCGCGTGGATCTGGTTCATGGTCTTCATCGCCTCGATGATGAGGAGTGTCTGGCCTTCCGTGACACTATCGCCGAGGTTGACGAACGGGGTGGCTCCCGGTTCCGGCGCAAGGTAGGCGGTTCCAACCATCGGTGAGAGCACGGCACCGGGGAGACTTGCGGGGTCGCTGCTCGCGGTTTCGCCGCTTGCGGTTTCGGGCGGTAAGGGTTCAGGGGTGGGAGGCTGAGTGGTGCTGGCCACAGGAGCCGCGGACGGAGAGGATGTCGATGCTGAGGGGACTGGGCGGGTGCTTCGACTGAGGCGAACCGTCAGCTTCTCAGTACCTTTCCGGTGCCGTTCAACTTCCAGTTCCTCCAAGCCGCTTTCTCGCAGAATTTCGGCAAGTGCCATTACGAAAGCTACATCCCTGTCGCTGTCCGGCGTTTCCGGACTGATATCCGTGTGCATTGTCATTCCGTCCCTGATCGCATCCGGTGTCCGAATTCAGGCGCAAGCGCCGCGTCCGCTTCTTATATGCGCGCGCATTGAGTGTTGAAAGCACGAGTTCGGCCGGTATCCTTCCTTCACACTTGCAGTTCTTAGCGCTGTCGGCTTAGCTGGCCAGTGCCCGAACAACCCGGGAGGAGGAGCGGGAATGCAGACGGCCTTCACCCGCAGAAACCTGATTGAACGAAGCCGCCTTCGCGAGTTGATGCAGAGGTCCGATGCTCGGGGAGCTTTGCAGCTGACTTCGCATCTCGGTATGATCGCGGCAAGCGGAGTGCTGCTTTGGCAGTTCCGGGGTACATGGTGGGCCGTTCCCGCGTTCATGGTACATGGCATTCTGATCAACTTTCTGTATGCTGCCCAGCATGAACTCAGCCATGGAACGGTCTTCAGGACGAAATGGCCCAATATGATTTTCAGACGGCTGATTGGGTTCGCCATGGTGTTTCCGCGGGATTTTGACTGGATCCAGCATTCGGCGCACCATCAATGGACCCAGAATTGGGAAAAGGACGGTGAGCTTGTTCGGGAGCCATACACATTAAGGAGCTACCTGCTCTGGCTCAGTGGCGTGTCCTATTGGATTACCCGCGTCCAGCGCATCCTGCGCTTCGCCAGCGGCGGCGTCCTGGAGCCATATGTCCGTCCCGACCAGCACGCTCTCGTAGTAGCGGAAGCGCGGTGGCATCTGGCCGGCTATCTGGCAGTGGCCGCGCTTTCGGTCTCCATTCAGAGTTGGGCGGCGCTGATTCTCTGGATCGCACCGATGGTCGTCATGAAGCCGGTCCACCAGTTGCAGAACACGATAGAGCATCTTGGCCTCAGCCACGAACCTGACATCTTGCGCAATACCCGGTCAACCCACGCAAATGCGTTCATTCGCTGGCTGTGTTGGCAGATGCCCTATCACACTGCGCATCACGCATTTCCGTCGGTACCGTTCTGGCGCCTGAAGGAACTTGACCAGGAGCTGAAATCCAACGGCGCAGAGCCCTATGCTATGGGTTGGATCGAGTTCCAGATCGAAGTCATCCGAAAACTCATGGCTAAGGACGAGAGCCGATACCCTTATGACGAGGTCTGGGTGGTCTCGACGCCACGGGGACAACGTCGGCTTGAAGCCTCATGAGTGCGATGAATCTCCCAACCGTTCCGGATGATACGGTCACGTTACTGGACAAGAAGGAAGATGCATTTCGACAATATCTGAGGAAAGGTGGTTCATTTCCGGCACAATCGCCCAGCGACTGAAGAGGGTATCTGAGGATAGATCAGCCCATGCGATCAGGCCGCACATTGGGGGGCGGGGCCTGGCAGAATCATGCGCCGCGTCGTCCGGATTGGTTGGTGATTCGCGAAAGGCACTCCGGTTGAAAGGAGAATTCGTCGCTCTCTCTTCCAATCTTACCGGGACTTCAGGCCAATTGCGCTGAAGGGCTTGCATAGGCGTTTTGCTGATGTGAGATTCTGGAACTGACCCCCAAAGTCCAGACGGACTGGTAGGCATCCCCACTTCCATTCCGAAGTGCAACACCGGCCATCTGCGCAGGGAGGGCGGAGCCCGAGCTGCGCAGATGGCCGGAAGGCGGGGTTTGCGGCTCTCCGGGAACGGCGGATCCGGCCCCGGAACGGCTGCAGTCCCGTCCGGAAGGAGAATATCCGGGCTTTCAGGGCAGCGCAAGGCCGCCGCCGGGGCAGGTCGCGTCCGTCCGGGCGCAGGGAGGGCGCAGCCCGACCGGAGCCCGGACGGACGCGACGGCTTGATCCGTTCCACCCCCTCCCGGCGCGGCCATCCGCGCTGTCGGGAGGCGGGCCGGCGGTGTCAGGGAGGGCGGGCCCGGCGGAACACCTCGGCGGGGGTCCGGTAGCCGAGCACCCTGCGCGGACGCGCGTTCAGGCGGTCCTGCACCCCCTTCACCTCATCGTCGCCGACCGCCCGGAGGTCCGTCCCCTTCGGCAGGTACTGCCGCACCAGCCCGTTGGTGTGCTCGTTCAGGCCCCTCTCCCAGGAGTGGTAGGGGGTCGCGAAGTAGAAGGAGGCCTTCAGCGCCTCCGCCACGCCGGCGTGGCCCGCGAACTCCTTTCCGTTGTCCGCCGTGATCGTGTGGACAGGCGCGGCGGACGACCGGAGCATCGCCAGCATCGCCGCGGAGACCTCCGCCGAGGTCCGCCGGTCAACCCTCTGTAAATACGTGTATTTCGACGCACGGTCCACAAGCGAGACCACCGCCCCGCTGTGGCCCTTCCCGATGATCGTGTCCGCCTCCCAGTCACCGACACGCTCCTTCCTCTCCACCTCCTCCGGCCTCTCCGAGATGTCCACCCGGCCCGGGATGTGGCCACGGCCCGAGTGCCGCCCGCCACGCCAGTTGGGCTTCTTCCCGCGGCGGCGCAGCAGCAGGAACAGCTCCCCGCCCGCCTTCCGGTCGGCCTTCAGGCGCTCGTATATCCACTGGCGGCCCACCGCCCAGCCACCCTCCAGCCGCAGCCGTCCCGCGACCTGCTCCGGGCTCCAGCCCTCCGCCAGGCACCCCTCCACATGCGCCCAGCGCTCCGCAGTCATCTTCCTCGGAACCGAGGAGGCGGCGCTGCGGCGGGCCTCCGCCATCCCCTGCGCCTCGCCGGGGCTGTAGCCCGAATCACCGCCGTTCCGGCGCAGCTCCCGCCAGACCGACGAACGGTCACGGCCCAGACGGGCCGCGATGTCCCCGTAGGAGAGCCCGCTTTCCTTCAGTGCGCCGATCTGGCATCTTTCCCCATGGGTCAGGTGGCGGAAGCCCTCGGGCATGGCAGTCTCCTCTCTTCTCAACAAGGGGACTGTCGCCGCTTCCTGGCCGATCCGCAACATCATGCGGCAGGAAAACCGCCCAACACCGCCACTGGTGTTGCACTTCGGACTGGAATGGGGCCATGAAATTGTGAGGCTCTGAATCTGTCACTATCCGTTCCGATGTGGTCACTGGTGTCTTGCCGCCTACCGTTGTCGGCGCTATAAGGTGCGTCAGGTGTTGAATCTGTTTGAGGGATCAGGTCCTGTAGCATGATCTCAACATCAGGCTCGGAACGCCATTCCTGCAATCGCCCATTGACGCCTGACTCCGTTCAGGGTTAGGGGCAACGCGCAGCGGGTGATGCGGAACCGCGCTGAGATCGGGAAACTGCAATGCGAATTCCGGCGGAGTTGTACAGGAATTCAGTGTTTCGTTGGCATTAAGGAGGAAAGATGCGCTATCACACGCCTGAGAGCTTCAGTGACGCCTCGGAAATCGCTGTACGGGCAACGGGCACCACGCGGTTTCTCGCGGGAGGCACCGACGTTCTGGTGCAGTTGCGGTCTGACATGGTCAGGCCCGATGATCTGATCGACATCAAGCGCATCAAAGGTGCCAACGCGATCACACGCCTTGCAGAGGGGGGGTGGCGCATTGGGGCTGCGGTTTTTGGTGCTGCGATGTCCGAGCATCGGGAACTGTCGCGCGAATGGCCTGGTGTGGTGGAGGCGATGGACCTGATCGGCTCAACCCAGATACAGGGTCGTGCGACGTTGGTGGGCAACCTCTGCAATGCGTCGCCAGCGGCTGATTCGGTCCCCGCAATGATTGCCGCCGGTGCGGGCGTGGAGGTCATCGGACCGAATGGCACGCGTCTGGTTCCAGTGGAACGGATTCCGGAGCGACCGGGAATGACCTCACTCCAGCGGGGCGAACTGATCACTGCCGTTATCCTGCCGCCTCGTCCGACGGGAGGTGGCGACGCCTATCTGCGCTTCATCCCGCGCAGTGAAATGGACATTGCCGTTGTGGGCTGTGGGGTCGGCGTGGTTCGCGACGGTGAACGGATTGCTGCAGCCAGGGTCAGCCTTGGAGCCGTCGCGCCAACAGCGCTGCTCGTGAAAGAAGCCGGAGCGGCGCTGGAAGGCTCTTCGCTCGACGAAACCGCACTTGATGCACTGGCCAGGGCCTGTGAAGCGGCATGCAAGCCAATCAACGACAAGCGGGGTACTATCCAGTTTCGCACCCAAGTGGCTGGAGTGCTGGCAAAGCGCGCCGCAAGGATCGCTTACAACCGCGCGGGAGATTCAGAATGACCCAGATTCATGTGACTGCAACTGTCAATGGCGATCCAGTTGAATTTCTATGTGACCCTCGCGAAACGCTTCTGGATGTTCTGCGGGACCGTTTGGGCCTGACTGGCACCAAGGAAGGTTGCGGCACCGGGGATTGTGGCGCGTGCTCAGTCACGGTCGACGGGCGGGTCGTCTGTTCGTGCCTGATGCTTGGCGCGGAAGCGGAGGGCACGGAGGTCGGTACTGTTGAAGGAATTGCGGATGGTGAGAATCTGCATCCACTTCAGAGGAAGTTCATCGAACACGCCGCCCTCCAGTGTGGAATCTGCACGCCAGGTATTCTTGTTGCGGCAAAGAACCTGCTGGAGCGCAGACGGAATCCGACCGAGACGGAAGTTCGCTACTGGTTGGCCGGGAACCTGTGTCGGTGCACCGGTTATGACAAGATCATTCACGCTGTGATGGATGCGGCCGAAGAAATGAAGGAGGCTTCGTAATGGCATTGGACGACACCAAAACGAAAGGCTTCAGGGTCGTTGGAACTCGGCCTGATCGCCCGGATGGGATCGACAAAGTCACCGGTCGTGCAAGATTTGGCGCGGATGCCACGGCGCCGGGAATGCTGTTCGGTGCCATAGTCCGGAGCCCGCACGCCCACGCGAGGATCGTCAGGATCGACACCTCAAAGGCAGAGGCAATGAATGAGGTAAAGGCGATTGTCACGAGAGCGGACTTCGCCGAGGGACTTACGGGCGAGAATCTGAATGTGCTTGAAAATGTTTTGGCCGGAGAGAAGGCACTCTATGACGGGCATGCGGTTGCGGCCGTCGCCGCGACAACGGCTCTGGCCGCGCGCGATGCCGCTAGGTTGGTCGAGGTGGAGTATGAGGTTCTCCCACATGTGACGGACGTCGACGCGGCCATGGAAGAGGGCGCTCCCGTCATTCGCGTAGGTGCGGCAGACAAGTCAGTTCCGGAAGGGATGCATCCAAACGTTGTGCGGTACCACGAATCCGGGCATGGCAACGTAGATGAGGGATTTGCAGAGGCAGATCTGATCATCGAGGACCATTTCACCACTGAAGCTACGCATCAGGGCTATATTGAACCCCATGCCTGCCTCGCCACACTTGGTGCTGACGGGAAGGGCGAACTTTGGTGCTGCACGCAGGGTCACTGGATTGTGCAGAAGACCTGCGCGGCGTTGCTTGGGCTTGAGCAATCGGCGCTGCGCGTTTCGGCATCGGAGATTGGAGGTGGTTTCGGCGGCAAGACCACCGTATTCATCGAACCTGTGGCTTTGGCGCTCTCGCGAAAGACGAACCGGCCCGTCAAGATCGTTATGTCTCGCTCGGAGGTTTTTCGGGCAACCGGCCCGACTTCGTCGACTTCCATGGACGTCAAGATTGGCATGAAGAAGGATGGCACCATCACGGCAGCGCAGGGTGTCTTCCGGTTGCAGGGAGGGGCCTTTCCGGGCGCTCCGATGGAACTTACCGCGATGTGCGCCTTCGCGCCCTATAGTCTCGAGCACGTCCATCAGGTTGGATACGACGTGATCTGCAACCGTCCGAAGCAGGCCGCCTACCGCGCACCCGGATCGCCGATGGCGGCCTTCGCTGTGGAGAGCGTGATTGACGAGCTTTGTAACCAGTTAGGCCTTGATCCCATCGAAGTGCGCCTCAAGAACGCCTCAAGGGAGGGTAGGAAAGCGAGTTTCGGCCCGACATGGGACCGGATCGGACTGGTCGAGACGCTTGAGGAGGCACGGAACCACCCACACTACTCCGCGCCCTTGGAGGAAGGTGTGGGTCGTGGAATTTCCTGCGGTTTCTGGTTCAACCATGCGGGCGAGACGTCCGTAACCCTGGCGTTGTCTGAGGACGGTACGGTGCAGCTCATGGTCGGCACTCCTGATATTGGCGGCTCGCGGGCATCCATGGCGATCATGGCGGCTGAGGAACTTGGGGTTCCTTACGACCGCATACGTGTCACTGTCGCCGACACAGCATCGCTTGGATACAATGATGTAAGCCACGGAAGCCGAGTGACCTATGCAAGCGGGCTTGCGACCATCCAGGCCGCCCGGGACACCATCCGAAAACTATGTGGCCGCGCTGCAGCGAAATGGGGCATTGATCCCGAAGCGGTGGAATGGCGTGATGGTTGCGCAGTGCCGTCCGGCCCCAACGCGGGCGAGTTCGATCCAATGCCCATTGCCGAAATCGCCGCCAGAATGGGCCGCACTGGTGGGCCGATCGCGGGACACTACGAAGTCACTCCCGAAGGGGCTGGCGTGAGCTTTGCCACCCACATCGTTGACGCTGAAGTCGACAGGGAGACCGGTGCGACGAAGGTGACCCGCTATACAGTGGTTCAGGACGCCGGTAAGGCGATCCACCCATCATATGTTGAGGGCCAATATCAAGGTGGTGCGGCACAAGGAATTGGTTGGGCGCTGAACGAGGAGTATATTTACGGTGACGATGGGTTGCTCCAGAACGCGGGCTTCCTCGACTACCGCATACCTGTAGCATCGGACCTGCCGATGATCGACACTGTCATCGTAGAGGTTCCGAATCCGGGTCACCCCTACGGCGTGCGAGGCGTTGGTGAAACGTCGATCTGCCCGCCGCTGGCAGCGATCGCGAACGCTGTCTCGAATGCCGCAGGTGTTCGGATGCGTGATCTGCCAATGCGTCCAGCACGGGTTCTTGAAGCGCTACAGGATCAGGCTTCGGGCTAGAACCGCCTTGGAAGTGCCATTGCCAGACTGACCTTCGGCACTCCGGGTCATTTGCCAGGACGCTGAAGTTGGATCAGCCGCATGTATGTCCAGGGCGGCGTTTTCCATTCCTGCGTTCGGGCAGACAGTTTAGGGTGCGCGCATGACCTACAGACCGCTGATAAGGGTTCACCTATGGTCAGGTCTTCGGTCCTTGGCCGATGGGGAAGAAGTAGTTGAGGTTCGCGCCACAACCATAGGACAGATGCTTGATGAACTGGTTGCGGCCTATCCCGGTCTTGAGGAACCCATAGAGGCCGGGGTTTCGGTCAGCATCGATGGAAAGATATACGCTCAGGGGCTCACCCAGCGAGTGAGTGAGGAAAACGAGATATATCTCCTTCAGAGAATAAAGGGGGGATGAACCTGTAATCCTGAAGGAGAAAACTGCCTTGATCGAAGAACCTCGATGATGGAGGTAAGACGCGTGTTCGGATGAGTTCGGGACACGCCCTGTCGTTTCGTATTCGCTGCTTTTGCAGCGAGACGCCGAGGCCAGGTCTTGGATGGCGATTTCTGTTGAAGGGATATGGTGCTTTGGGGCGTGGGAATTGCCTGATCCAGATAAGATATCCGGTTCCAACCGCACCGGAAGCTAGTTTGGGAAGCCTGGCCGTCGGCAGACCGACCAGTATCCCGGAGGCGGGTGCAATCGAATTCAGGCCAGTCCGCTTCAAAATCCGACCTGGTCACCGCCTTTCAGTCCCAACAGTTCACGGGCTTGGTCAGGAACGGCCGTATTCCGCCCCAGAGCCTCGACGATGCTTTTGGCTTTCGTCACCTGCTGAGCGCTGGATTCCGCAAGTTGACCAGGGCCGAGCCAAAGCGAGTCCTCCAGTCCGACCCTGACATGCCCTCCTTGAGCGGCCGAAGTCGCCGCTATGCTCATTTGGTTTCGTCCCGCGCCAAGCACTGACCATTGATGGTCCTCACCAAAGAGGCGGTCGGCGGTTCGCTTCATATGCGCGACGTCTTCAGGATGTGCGCCGATGCCGCCCATCAGGCCGAAGACCGTCTGTACGAAGAACGGAGGCTCAACCAGACCGCCATCGGCGAAATGTGCGAGGTTGTAGAGATGGGCCGTGTCGTAGCATTCGAATTCGAATCTGGTGCCAGTACCGCGCAGGCTTGTCAGAATGAACTCGATGTCCTCAAAAGTGTTGCGAAAGATGATGCCTTTGTTGGCAAGGTAATCGCGCTCCCAGTTGTGCTGGAATCGCTTGAAACGACCGAGCATGCCGAAGAGCCCGAAGTTCATCGACCCCATGTTCAATGAGGCGAGTTCTGGTTTCCACATGGCTGCTGGGCGAACCCGCTCCTGCACTTCCATCGTTGGTGCACCGCCAGTCGTGATGTTGATCACGACATCGACCTGTTGCTTGATGGCTGGCAGGATCGTGGCGAAGGCTTCTGCGGACTGGTCGGGACTTCCGTTCTCGGGGTCACGCGCGTGCAGGTGAACCACCGCCGCACCGGCCCGCGCCGCGTCGACAGCATGTTGAACGATCTCCTCCGGAGTCACAGGAAGGGCACTGGACATAGAAGGCGTGTGTATCGCTCCGGTTATCGCAGCTGTGATTATGCAGGGGGTCGGCATTTGGGCTCTCGGTCTTTCGGAAGTGGGAGATTGTCAGATTGACTTTGAACTTACCAGAGCATTATCTGCGTAGATGGATCTTCAATTGACCGACCATCGTGTGATCGTCACCGGCGCGGCAGCCGGAATTGGTCTGGAGACCGCGAGAGCCTTCCTGGATGAAGGCGCAAAGGTGGCAGTCTGCGACGTTGATCGGTCCTCAGTGGATGAATTGGCGGAGTCTGACCCCGAGATTTCGGCCTCAGTCTGTGATGTCGCTGATCGGGATGCGACGGCGGAATTCATTACCCGCATGGCGTGGAAGCTGGGTGGGCTCGACACGTTGGTCAACAACGCTGGCATCGCGGGGCCTACCGGCGCGGTGGACGACATTGCTCCAGAGGAATGGGACCGTTGCATTTCGGTATGCCTTACAGGTCAGTTCAATGCCGTACGCGCAGCGGTTCCGCTTCTGCGTCTGAGCGGCAACCCGTCGATCATAAACATGTCCTCACTTGCCGGACGGGTTGGATTCAGGCTTCGCAGTCCTTACGCGGCGGCGAAATGGGGTGTGATTGGCCTCACCAAATCGCTAAGCATCGAGCTTGGGCCTGCAGGCATTCGGGTGAATGCCGTCATGCCGGGGTTGGTGTCCGGTGATCGACAGAGGCGGGTGCTTGAGGCGAAGGCCCAGGGGCTGGGCTGCTCTTTTAGCGAAGTGGAAGCGCAGGCATTCAGTTACACTTCGATTCAGGACTACGTAACTCCGCGTCAGATCGCAGACCAGATCCTGTTCCTTGCAAGCATGCGGGGCAGGAGTATCTCCGGGCAGGCGATTTCGGTTTGTGGCGACACGCAGATGCTGGCTTAGCGCACAGGTCGCTGTGCCATCATCTGGGGTATGGCCGCTGGACAGACGATTTTGCGTTCGGGTCTTGGCGATCCGTGCGGCAGGCCATAGGACGGTGCGACAGGCAACCGAAAGGCGGAAAGATGGGCGATACCTACGAACCTCCCAAAGTCTGGAGGTGGGACAGGGAAAACGGTGGCAGATTCTCCAGCACCAACCGGCCAATGGCGGGACCAACTCATGATCGGGAGCTTCCTGTAGGGCGGCATCCACATCAACTCTACTCGCTTGCCACGCCGAATGGCGTGAAGGTGACGGTGTTGTTTGAAGAACTTCTGTCACTTGGCATCGAGAAGGCGGAATACGATGCATGGCTGATCAGGATTGACGATGGTGACCAGTTCGGCAGCGGATTCGTCGAGGTGAACCCCAATTCGAAGATTCCGGCACTTGTGGACCGGTCGGGGTCGGTACCTGTACGTGTGTTCGAGAGCGGTGCGATACTGCTCCACATTGCGGAGAAGTTCGATAGGTTCATGACTTCGGACCCTGCCAACCGGCCCGAATTGCTCTCGTGGCTTTTTTGGCAGATCGGGTCCGCGCCTTACCTTGGAGGTGGGTTCGGGCATTTCTACTCCTATGCGCCTGAAAAATGGCGATATCCGATCGATCGCTTCGCGATGGAGACCAAACGTCAGCTCGACGTCCTTGATCGGCATCTTTCCGGGCAGCGTTTCATGGTGGGTGCCGACTACACCATCGCTGACATTGCCATCTGGGCGTGGTATGGGCAGCTGGCGTTGGGACGGCTGTATTCGGCGGGCGAATTCCTTGAGGTCGAGAGCTATGGTCATGTGCAGCGCTGGGCACAGGAGATCGACGGTCGGCCTGCAGTTCTGCGCGGTCGGATGGTGAATCGGACCTTCGGCGACCCTCAGATGCAGTTGCACGAACGACATGATGCCACGGATTTTGATAGGTCAGGAATCCCTGATTCGCTGCATGACTGATCGGGGACGAATGGCGGTCGGAATGGCGGAACCTTTCGGTCAATCGTGAACCGCTGCGGGTCGAACAGATCGCGTATCCATTTGTTGGGGGAACGCGGCGCTTCGGAATCACGTTTGGGACCGCCGTCCATTACCATGCGATGTGTGGAGATCCTGATGGGTTGCTGACCGGGTATGGATCTGGTCCACGCGCTCTTGCTGCCCAAGAGCCATTGTCTATCTTGAGGGATCCCGTCGGTTCATTTCTGGTCCGTCTCCTGTTCTGGAATCACCTTGATGAACGGCCCCCAGATCCGACGCGAATTGTGCCCGATTCGGAGAAGAGGCTTACACAAGGCAAGCCCAGCGGACCTTCAAAGTTGCCTCCAATGAAACTTATCATTACACCGAGAGCGGACTTGATGATCTATCTCGCCAACGGTTTCGAAATCAGGGACGGACGCCTGAAAATCCATAACATTGAGGGGCTTCATCTCGCGACCGGGAGATGGCCGGTGTCAACCAGGAAAATGCTCTCCCGTGGCGAAATCCGTTTTCTCCGCCATGAACTGGAACTGTCGCAGGCCACGCTTTCGCTTCTGCTGGGCGTAACCGAAAGGACAGTAATCCGTTGGGAGAATGACAGAAGCAACAGGGAAATCGGCAATCCGGCGGCCGAGCGGACCCTACGTCTGCTTTACATCGATAAGGTACTTGGCAAGCTAAGTGTGTCCGAAGCGTTGGAACTTATCGCCCACCTGGAAGATCAGTTCATTCGACTTGGGGAGTTTTCGTATTGCGAGGATAACGAGTGGCACGAAAATATGGCCGCCTGATACCTGTTTCAGGTCACGATGCCGAATCTGGAATCCCCAGTCAGATTTAGCCACTCTACGACCCCGTCGGCGCATCCGCTGTAGGGTGGGTAAAATCAGTATGGTCGGCCTCTCTTTCATGTCCCAATACGCCCTGCATGGAGGACGGGACCGGGGTCCAATCGGTGGCAGGGAAGTTCGTCGGGAAACAACACCGCTATGGACGGATGGGTCAAGGGACCGGCCCGGCCTCCGTAAGCCATTTTCTGGGCCTGGGACGGCAGGCGACCGGTGTGCGGCCCGGAAAGGCTGAATATTGCCTTATTTTAACGGTTTGGCTTCAGCTGGTCAAAATACGGTGTGCAGGTGGACAAAATTACCTGACGCGACAGCTGAGGCGATTTGACCTCAGGTTAAGCCAAGCCATTAGTTTATTCGAAGTCGACTTTGGAATTGAATGAGATCGCTGTAGATTTTCAACGAGCAAATGGCTGTAGGATCAGATCCTTGTGATCCAGGGAGCTTCCGCAATCCTGCGCATAGCAACCACAGGCCGTCTTATCAGAATAGTGGACCGCGACCCAGTTTTCCGCCGAAGCGTTCAAGCCGAACCGGAGCATCCATTTCCCGTCGGGTATCCGCTCCATCATCTTCCTATGGCTTTGCGCTCTCTATGCAAAGTGTAAAGGCCAGTGCCGATGATGATCACCGCACCCAGCCATGTCCATGCATCAGGAAGTTCGGCAAACACAAGGTAACCCCAGATTGTGCTCCAGACCAACAGCGTGTAATGCAGGGGTGCTACAGAGACCGCTTGCGCCAACTCCAGTGACTTGATGATGCAGAATTCCGCGGCGGCGGCCATCAGTGCCAAGGTACATAGAATGACCAATTCAGTGCCAGCCGTGGGCCACTTCCACACATAGGGTAGCGGTAGGGATACCAGGAATGTGCTGATGATCGCCGTATAGGCAACGGTCGTGACTGTCCGGTCCGTCCCACTAACTGTTCGACTAATTATCTGGCGAAGGGCGAACAATGCGGCCGCAACGATCAACAGAGCTGCGGCAGGGTGGACAACGCCCATTCCCGGGCGAATCACGATTAGAGATCCAAGAAAACCGACGGCGACCGCTGACCAGCGGCGCAATCCAACCGGTTCTCCCAAGAACAGCGCTCCCATGACCGTAACGAGAAATGGAGCCACGAATGTGATCGCGACCGCGTCGGCAAGTGGAACATGGGTGATTGCAATGATGAACAGCGTCGACGAGCCTACCGCACAGGCGCCACGCGCCACCTGAAGTCCTGGGTGGGATGTCCGCAAAACCGACGTTCCATGCCAGATAAGCACGGGGAGAACGCCAATCAGCAGGCCAAGCTGCCGGAACCAAACGATCTGAATGGCGTGCAGGCTGTCGGTCAGAAACTTGGCTTGGGTATCGACTGCCGCGAATAGAAACAGACCAACCGCCATCAGGGCGATACCGGGACCATTACCCCGACGCCGTGGCTGCGGCGGGCGAGCGGTTGCGGTTTCCTGCGACGCAGCTATGGAAGGACGTCCAATCCGGAGGCTTTCAGCGCTTGCCTACTTTGACGTCGCCGACAAGCTTTGCGCCCCTTTCGGTTGAAAGAGTTTCGGCCGCGACCTTCGATGTCACTTCTGACTGTGGGCCCAATGACAGGTTCTGGCAGGCAATGCTTCCTGTCTGGCGACCGAGGATGTCAATCGTGGCCGCACTGACCGATCCGTTGACTTCACCCATCTGTTCGACCTTCACGGACCGTGCGGTGATATCGCCAATCACGCGGCCCTTTACGTTAATTTCCGTGTTTTCCGACGTCATGTTTCCATTGACGATCAGGTCTTCCTCGATCACGCTGCCGGACATTCATCTGTCTCCCAAGAAATCACCGATGGCGGGTCGGCCTGACCCATTTTGACATGCCGCGCGGCATAGCACGACTGGCACGTCGATTGCGAGAGCAATTTAGGCGGTACTTTAGCCGACTCTTGGGTGTAAGCCATCTTAAATCGGTAGCGATGGATTGGAACGAGTGAACGAAAGAGCAACTGAGAACTCTCACCGGACAGCCAATCTGAATCCGAAGGTTTGTACCGATCGTCATGCGCAGGTGATTGGACCGCTGTGGACAATTCGGTTTCCGACACGATTGTGCCTATACTCCACGTCGACGATGCCGTAGGTCGGTGAGCCAATGATTGGATGTGGATTCCTCCTTTGCGCATAAGGCATGAGTGGCGCATACCGTGGTGGACAGCGAGTTGGTGCCCTAGCGATATCTCCTGTCCCTTCCTTGATTCCCGGTCATGGCGTCTCCAATGGGATGCATCGAGCCGCCGTTCGGGTGAAGGCGCGGCGCAATTAGGAGACTATGGACCTCTCATGGAGAGCTCAATATAAGTGTTTTCATGATTTCTGCGACTGCAATCATATCCCGAATTGCGGGCCCGGTGCTCTGAAAGATTGAGTTGCCGGGACAGGCCGCGAGCAGCTCAGCGCCGATACTGAATGAATCCAAGACAATCCGCTCACGAGGACCATAGGCATGTGTGCCGATACGCCTGATTATAGAGATACGTTGAACCTGCCGATCACCAAGTTTCCAATGCGTGCGGGACTGCCAACGAGAGAGCCTTCCTGGTTGGAAAACTGGGAGAGGATTGGGATCTACGGCCGGCTGAGACAGGCAGCGGTCGGCCGGGAACCGTTCATTCTTCATGACGGCCCGCCCTATGCCAATGGCCATCTGCATATCGGGCATGCACTCAACAAAATTCTCAAGGACATGGTGGTACGCTCCCAGCAGATGATGGGTAAGGACAGTCGATACGTCCCGGGCTGGGACTGTCACGGTCTTCCGATAGAGTGGAAGATTGAGGAGCGATACCGTGCGAAAGGGAAAGACAAGGACGAGGTCGATGTTGTCAGCTTCCGTCAGGAATGCCGCAGATTCGCCGAAGACTGGATCGACATCCAGCGCGGTGAGTTCAAGCGGTTGGGCATCACGGGAAAGTGGGATGATCCTTACCTGACGATGGATTTCCATGCGGAGCGTGTGATCGCGGAGGAATTCCAGAAATTTCTGATGAACGGGACCCTTTACCAGGGAGCCAAACCGGTCTTGTGGTCACCGGTTGAGAAGACGGCGCTTGCAGAGGCCGAGGTGGAATATCACGACAAGGAGAGCTTCACGGTTTGGGTGCTTTTCCCGGTCATAGACTCGCAGCACCCGCTGATATCCGGGGCGCAGGTGGTCATATGGACCACGACACCGTGGACCATCCCCTCGAACAAGGGTGTGGTCTTCAACGAGAGCGTACCTTACGGCGTCTACGAGGTGACCGGCCGACCTCAGGAGTGTTGGGCACGGATCGGAGATAGGTACATTCTGGCTGATCGGTTGGCTTCCGGTGTCTTTTCCAGAGCCAGACTTGATGACTCGATGTACCGTCGGCTTGGCGACGCCCCTGTTGCGGAACTTGTGAGAATCAAGTTGAGGCATCCGCTGGCGGAGGTGGAAGGGGCGGAAGGCGAATGGGACGACCCGCGCGATTTTCGCCATGCTCCGTTTGTCAACGACGAAGAGGGCACCGGGTTCGTGCACTGTGCTCCTTCGCACGGGATGGAAGAGTTTGAACTCTACCGTGATGCAGGGATGCTCTCCGAAGTGATCACTTACAACGTTGAGGAAGATGGATCGTTCCGCGCCGACCTTCCGCTGTTCGGCGGTGCGCGCATCCTCAAACCAAATGGCAAGGAAGGCGATGCGAATTCCAAGGTCATTGACGCTCTGGTAAGCGCACGAGGACTTCTTGCACGAGGGAAGCTGAAGCACAGCTATCCGCATTCCTGGAGGTCGAAAGCACCGCTGATCTATCGCAACACGCCGCAATGGTTCGCCGCTATCGACCGGCCCGTCGCTGACGGCGACGATGAATTTGGAACAACAATTCGGGAACGCGCTTTGACATCGATTGATCGACTTGTCCAATGGACACCGAAGACTGGTCGGAACAGACTCCATTCGATGATCGGATCCAGACCCGATTGGGTGCTCTCGCGCCAGCGCGCTTGGGGCGTTCCACTGTCGTGTTTCACCACGAAAGGAGCGCGACCGGATGATCCGGATTTTCTTTTGCGGGACACTGCGGTAAACCGAAGAATCCTTGATGCCTTTCAAAGGGAAGGCGCGGACGCTTGGTACAAGCCAGGGGCAAAGGAACGTTTCCTTGGAGGGGACTACGATCCTGATGCATATGAGCAGGTGTTCGATATTCTCGACGTCTGGTTCGATTCTGGCTCCACCCATGCCTTTGTACTGAGAGATCGAGCGGACGGAACTCCGGATGGCATAGCGGATCTGTATCTTGAGGGTACAGACCAGCACCGAGGTTGGTTCCACTCCTCGATGCTGCAGGCCTGCGGCACCATTGGCCGTGCGCCTTACCGAGGCGTGCTGACCCATGGTTTCACGCTGGACGAGAACGGCAACAAGATGTCAAAGTCGCTGGGCAACACCATTGGACCTGATGAAGTGGTCAGGCAGTATGGTGCGGACATCCTGCGCCTTTGGGTCGCCCAGACGGATTACACAGGGGACCAGCGCATTGGTCCCGAGATCCTGAAAGGAGTGGCTGACAGTTATCGTCGTCTGCGCAACACCTTGCGGTACATTCTTGGCAACCTGCATTGGTTTACTGAAGACCAACGGGTTGGGCCGACGGAAATGCCGGAACTTGAGCGCTGGGTTCTGCATAGGCTGGCTGAACTGGACCACCGAGTGCGCACTGGCTACGCGGCCTATGATTTTCAGGGTGTCTTCCGTGCGCTATTCGAATTCGCGACGGTTGATCTGTCGAGCTTCTATTTCGACATCCGAAAGGACGCGATCTACTGCGACGGAACATCTTTGCGGAATAGATCGGCACTTACCGTTCTGGATATTCTGTTCCATCGGCTTACGACATGGTTCGCACCGGTTCTGGTGTTCACGATGGAAGAGGTCTGGCTCGAGAGAAACCCTGGTAATTCGTCTTCCGTTCACCTCATTGACATGCCCAGCACTCCGGCGGATTGGCTTGACGAGCCATTGGCGCGGAAGTGGACAGAGGTTCGAAAGGTCCGTTCCGTTGTCACCGGTGCCCTGGAGGTCAGACGGCAGGCAAAGACCATTGGTTCCTCTTTGGAGGCAGCACCAGTCGTGCATATCGAAGATCCGGAGACCCTGCAGGCCGTGAGGTCGGTCGATTTCGATGATGTATGCATCACCTCCGACATCTCGCTGACATCCGACCCAATACCGGGGGAGGCATTTCGACTGCCGGAAATTCAGGGCATCGGAGTGGTCTTTGAGGCCGCTGAAGGCACAAAGTGCCTGCGCTGCTGGAAGATCCTGCCCGATGTGGGAACGCACGCAAATCCAGGAGTCTGCGCGCGCTGCAATGAGGTGCTTGGGTAGAATGTGGAACTGTCGAACCGATATGAACACGGTTTTGGACGTGGTGGGATCGTACCTACGAAGCTCGTAGACAATGGGACTGAACCATTGGCTTCGGGGCTCCAGCCAAGTTCGACAGGAGAAGTTCCAACCACCGTCGCCAGCCGCGCTGTCAGGTCAGTAACTCAGCGGTGACGCGCAAGCGGAATCGGACGGACTGCGGGGTGGGGTTCACGCCTGAATCGGCGGATCGTAATGGAAAAGGTGAGTTATGGAATTTCGTTAAATCAATACCTTGCGGCTGAGTTACAGAGGAGATGATAGGTGCACAGATACGAGATCATTCTCCACTGGAGCAACGAGGATCACGCGTTCATTGCTGTGGTTCCGGAATTGCCCGGTTGCATGGCGCATGGCGACGACCAGGAAACCGCGCTCCGGAACATCAAGGACGCAATGGGATTCTGGATTGATCGAGCGCAAGAACTTGGACGGGCCGTCCCGTAGCCGAAGGGCGAGCGCCCAATGCTTGCTTGATGATGGTCTCATTTTGTTCACCGCACTTCTATTCCGAAGTGCAACACTGGCCATTTCCACCTTGCAGGTGTCGTCCTCGAGAGATCAATAGTACACGGTGAGCGTTCCATGTTCGAAGCGGCCTTCAGTATACGACTGGCTCTTGTCGAGACTTGGCCCGAAGGCGTTATCGAGAACTTTTTCAAGTGACAACGGCGTCAGTTCACTGTTGACGGGAAGCACATAAATGATATCTGCCAAGTGGTTCCCACGCCGGAGCAGGATGCTGCTTGTCGACTCCCCTGACTTTGGAACAGAGACAGGCCGCCGCAACGTTGCGCGTTCTGCGCAACCGGGAAATCATCGAGCACTGGTCAAATGCCCCGTTCGCGCTCGATCATGCCGTTGACAATGATCAGGGCTTTGACGTCTCCGTCGAGCATTCGAGCCAGCGGCGACTTTCCGCCGAGTGCGGCCCGTTTACGGCGCAACCAGCGTTTCTCGGCGGCCATGTCCTCCCCGAACAGGATGGCAAGCCCGACACTGATCGCTATGACACAACCAGCCCTGTCCGCGGCGTCGCGGGAAAGGGTTCGGAGGCGACCCTGAAGCACCGGTTTGCCGGTGTTGTCCCCGGGTCGGTAGCCTAGGAGGATCAGTTGTTGATCCGTGCCCAACCCCCAGCGCTTGCAAGTGTCGACAAAAATCTTGGGGACTCCTTGACGTTCGCCAATTTCCCGCAGGTCTTGGGAGTCATTGCTTTCTTGGAAAACCACCGATACCTCCCCCTTAACTGCCATTGCGCTCTGGTATGGCTTGCTGCACAAGCCCTGCGAACACCAAATAGAGCGATGTGATCACGAGCCCCCAATGCGCCCAACTCTGCGGGTCGAAGTCCACCCAAGCCGCCCAGGCCGCGAAAAAGGTCCAGGCCAATGCAATCGGAAGCGAAACGGTGCGCCAGCGTTTGGTGCGTATGGGGTGGATGAACTTGAGTGGAGTGAACATCGTAATTGCCAGAATCGAAACGATAACAAGAATGACCCAGAAATCCGGCTCCAGCGAGAAAAGCACGATCACCACCATGTTCCAGCAGCCTGGAAAACCGGAAAATGAGTTGTCCTTGGTCTTCATGCGGACATCGGCGAAATAGATGACCGATGCGAATGTGATGAGAATGGTTGCGGTCCAGCCGGTCCAGCCCGGCAGAAGCCCCGATTTGAACAGTGCGTATGCCGGGATGAATACATAGGTGAGATAGTCTATGATAAGATCCATCAATACGCCGTCGTATCGCGGCGCATTTGCCTGAACCTGGTATTTCCTTGCCAGTGGCCCATCCAGACCATCTACCGCAAATGCCACCACCAGCCAGACAAACATAAGTCCCCACTTTTCCTCCACCGCGGCGAGCATGGCAAGCATCGCGAAAACGGCGCCCGAGGCGGTAAGGACATGAACGGAAAGTGCCTTTAGACGAATGGTCATGAATCTGTCATTAACGAATTCCCGCCAAGGTGCAATTGGTCGCGTGCCGGTGCGCCAACGACCTGTCCGACGGTCTCGATGGCAGTCAATTGGCTGTCGGTGCAGGGATGGGCTGAAGTTGGCTGCGGTGAGGATCCAGCCAGTCAAGGAGAAATCCAATTGGACTATCTCGCACGGGGATGGGCGGCCTCATATACTTCCATCAGATGCTTGGTGCTGACCGATGTGTAGGCCTGCGTCGTTGAGAGTGTGCTGTGGCCCAGAAGTTCCTGTATTTCGCGAAGGTCGGCCCCTGCGGCCAGCAGGTGAGTGGCAAAGCTGTGGCGCATCGCGTGGGGGGTGGCTGTGGCTGGAAGGCCCAGTTGGGTTCGCGCCGCCTGCACAACCTTCTGTACAGGACGAGGACCAAGTCGACCGCCGCGTGCGCCCCGGAAGAGCGGGAGGTCAGGTTCGACGGCGTAGGGGCACAGACGCACATATTCGTCGACAGCCAGCCGTCCCACTGGCAGTACCGGCACAATCCTCTCCTTGCGGCCCTTTCCGACAATGCGCAGGGTCTCTCCCAAAGGATAGTCGCGACCGTCAAGGCCAAGCGTTTCCGAAATTCTGAGACCGCAGCCGTAGAGAAGCGTCAGGACTGCCGTATCCCGCGCGGCAATCCATCCCTGCCGCGACTGCAGTTCGACTGTATCAATCATTACTCGGGCGGTTTCTTCGGAAAGCGGGCGTGGGAGCTTCGTCTCGAAGCGTGGGCTACGGGTGGAGAGGACCGCAGTGGCGTCGAACCCCTCCCGTTGAGCGACCCAAGCGGTGAAGTTCTTCACTGCAGACAGGGTTCTTGCCAACGACCGGGCCGAAATCCCGCGATTGCGCTCTGAAGCCAGCCAGGAGCGCATATCGGAGATGCCGACTCCTTTGAGTTGGGCGGCGCCTGTTGCGCCGCCGAAGTGCCCTGAAATGAAAGCGAGATAGCCAGCAACATCGCGGCGATAGGCCTCCAGGGTATTTGGAGCCAGCCCATCAACTCCCTTCAGCCAGGCCAGCCAAGCTTCCAGTACGTTGGCAAGTTCAGCCGAAATCGTGATTTGGTTTCCAATGGCGGCCTTTGCTTTCACGGCAGCAATCGGCGCAGGGACAGTTCAAAAGTTCCGGCAAAGAATGTCAGGAGATCAGTGCCTTGGGTAGGATCGAAATGGCCGGCGGTCTCAGAGCCGATCACGAGCAGCCCGGAGGGGCGGGAACCGCCAAGATCAAGAATCACGCAGGCTTCGGATCGGATCTCGTGGGTCGAGGATTGAAATACGGCAACGTTTCCCGACAGAGTCGGGCGAAGCGTTATCCGGCGTATAGGAATGTCCCGGCCCTGGGTCAGGTATTCCTTGATGAATCCCGGTTGGACGAGTGTCAGCAGGTTGCCAAGGCTTCTGAGGACAGGAGCGACGGGTTGGGCGTCTGTTTCCATCAGCAGATGCAGAGCCTCCACCCGCAGAATGTCCGGCAAGTCGTCCCGTAGGCAGGTCAGGAAGCCAAGAAGAGTCGCCGGTTCCAGTAGTTTCAGTACGGCGCGATGCATCTGGTTCATGCCGCTCAGGTTGTCATAGGCAGCTGCGATAGACGCTACTGTGGGTTTCCTCCAGGCGATTCAGCTGCGTTTCAAGCCGATCTATCGCGACACCGCGCAGATCGACGATGTTGTTTCCGATTGCGCGGTCGCTTGCCTCGATGAGTGCGCGCATCAGATCCCTGTCTTCCAAAACCAGTTCGGGCCTTGATAGAATCCGACGTTTCAGATCGTCATTGTTTGCGGTGCCAGATTGCTCCATTCCTGCCTCGCTACCAAAGTTCCTCGCCTTCCCCTAGACTATTTTCTGCCCTGTTCTTTCCCAATCAGCCAGGAATGCAGCCAGTCCTTTGTCGGTGAGTGGGTGATTTGCCATCTTCTTGATGACGTCGGGTGGAGCGGTTGCCACATCGGCTCCAATTAGAGCTGCCTGGCTCATGTGGTTCGCTGAACGAATCGATGCGGCGAGGATGTTCGTTCTGAAGTCAAAATTGTCGTAAATCCTGCGTATGTCGGCGATCAGCTGCATTCCGTCGAGATTGAGGTCATCTATCCGACCGATGAATGGTGAAATGAATGTCGCCCCCGCCTTTGCGGCGAGAATGGCTTGGTTGGCCGAGAAACAAAGGGTTACGTTCACCATTCGTCCTTCGCCAGTGAGCGTCCTGCAAGCCTTCAGTCCTGCCCAGGTAAGAGGAACCTTGATCGCGATATTGTCTGCGATCATGGCAAGTTCACGCCCTTCGGCGACCATTCCCTCCGCGTCGGTGGCGACGGTCTCCGCGCTGACGGGTCCATCGACGATCCCGCAGATTTCCCTTGTCACTTCCCGGATGTCGCGACCTGATTTCATGATCAAGGACGGGTTGGTGGTTACGCCGTCGGCCATGCCCAGTTCGTTGAGTTCCCGGATCGCGTCCACATCTGCTGTATCAACGAAGAATTTCATCTCGGCGCTTCCTGTACATTTACATCAAGTCCAGCGGTCGCCCTTCATTACACCAGTGTAAATGGCATTTGCAAAGGGAACCGCATTTCCGGCGAGATGTTCCGCTGGAACATTCCATGGGCTGCGCTGGTCAGCGGGGCTCGCGACCGCGCCATCCTCTTGGGAATTTGTTGTCATATCATGCGCTGGAGCAACCGGTCGTAGCGAGCGAGGGAAAAACCACAGGCTCAGGCATGATTGATGTGACACCCTACAGATGTCCTTTCAACTGACAAATACGAAGCGTCAGTGTCACGACATCCCATTCATATCAGTCACGGTTTCCTTTACCCTGAAAAGATCCGTGGGATCACTTAAAGGGGATGGTTTCGGTCGCATCCCTCAATCACCGCCATAATTTCCATCTTTCAGGTTTCCGTGCGGGTCGGTTTTTCCCGTGTAACGCGATCCTTCAAATCCGTGTTCAGTGATCAATCGCTGGACCATCTCCCCATCGATGCCCTCGAAAGACGGCATCCCGCCGCCCTGTTGTGGGGATACCCAGGATCCCTGACCGATGGGAACCGGTTCCACAGTGGTCACGCATTGGCCTTTGCAGTCCATCTGAAGTCTTCCCAGGCATTCAGGCTGCAGGCGCGGCAGGATATCCCTGGCCCGGTCGATTGCGGCCCGCAACCCTGCGTTCGGTTCACCATCCGGCATTTCAATTGTGGATATTGTCCTGTGCTGGTGCGATTCGCGAGAGAAGACCGGAATTCGGTTCCGTGCGATCATTTCGACAAGCGATAGTGGTCCTTCATCCGGAAACTTGCCGCTGGCGGCGTTGGCCATGCGCCACAGGGGCAGGATATGTCTGTCCAGCATCCAGAGATCGATGAAATCGCGTTCGACCATTCTGGTCGCCGCCGCCAAGGCTTTGTTGGCGGCAAGATCCGCGAAATGCAGGCGCTGTCCGAAATCGGGATCGGGTACCGGTTCGAAATATTCCAGGGCGAGAGCCTGTGTCCACTGCAGAAATGTGGGACCGAGTCCCTGCCTGATGATGCGGCATTCCCTGAAACCATCAAAGGTCTTGGTTTCCTCGACCGTGAATCCGGCGGCCACGAGCGTCTCGACGTCGCTCCGCATGACCGACTCGGGATACGCACTGGTGAAAATATCGGGATCGTCGCCTAGTGTGGCGCCATCGTAGAAATGAGTATTCTGTTTGACTGTCTCCAGGCTTCATGCCATCTGTTCCGGCATCAGGCAACCCGCAGGCGGCGGAAGGCGGCGGCAGACCGCTCCGGCCTGCATCATGGAACGGAGCGGACAATGGCACAGAGGACGGGGACTCCCAGGAACAAGGGACGCAGGATTTACCGGGTCCGCCTTTCGGATGGCGGGAGGGCGGAACTGCGGCAGCTGGCCGACAGCAGGGCGGCGGCGTACAGGCGCCGGCACGCCCGGATCCTGCTGCTGGCCGACGAGGACCGGGATGACGGGGGCCGCACCGACTGCGACATCGCGGCGGTCCTGGAGACCGGCAGGTCGACCGTCGAGCGGGTGCGCCGCCGCTGCGCCGGGGAGGGTCTCCTGGGTAAAACACCCCTAAGCCATTGATTCCACGCCATTCACGGATCCCGGACTTTCGGGGGATTTCACCAGCTGGTAGCCGAGCTGCCGGGCCCGTCGGCCGAGGTTGGAGAAGGTGCGGTTCACGCGCCGTCGCCCGTATTCCTCCATGCCCCTCTCCAGGTGTCCCTCCCCCCGCGTGACCATCGTGTGGACGAGGCACGCGAGTTCGCGGGCGGTCGCGGTGATCGCCACCGGCGCGTCCTTCCGGGCGAGGCGGGCGCGGTGCCGGGCGCCGATGAAGGTCTGGCTCCGGCGGGCGGACATGGCGGCCATGGGCGGGGCCTGCGCCACCCTGCTGGCCACCTTTGGCGGGCGGCCCGGCAGGGCCCTGCCGCCGACGGTCCGGGTTCCCGGCGCCAGCCCCAGCCAGGGGCCGAGTGCCGGGCGGAGGGGAAGGCCGACATGTCGGGACCGACCTCCGCCGCGATGGTGAGGGCCGTGCCCACCCCGATGGTGGGGATGGCGGTGAGGCCGGCGCCCATCATCCCGCGCAGCGCCTGCGCCGTCGCCCTGTCCCCGGCGGCCATGCCGCGTGAGGCGGGACGGCGGGCCTCCGGCGCGGGGCCGCCCGAGGCCGCATCCGCCGCGCCGCCGTCCGGGCCCCCGTCTTCGGGGCCCAGTCCGTCGATCGCCTCCGCGGTCCGCGCCTCGCAGGTCCCGGTCCGCCGGGTGAGCAGGTCGAAGCGCTCCAGCGCCTGCTCCAGCGCGAACAGGCGCCCGTCGCGCCAGGCGCCCTGCAGCGCGTCCGCGGTCCGCGCCCCGTCCGCCCTGATGCGCCGGTCGCGGAGCGCCGCGAGCCGGGCCGGATCGCGCCCGCCGCCGCCGGTCGCCCGCAGGATCCCCAGGCCGGTGGCGCCGGTGATGCCGGCGGTCACCGAATCGAGCCGCGCGTCCGTCCCCGTCAGCGCCTTCCGCATGTGCAGGACGCAGCGCGGGCGGTCCTCGGCCGTCCGCCTCATCCGCCGGACGTACGAGCGAAGCGGGCAGATGTGGTCGCCGGGCCGGAACGCCCCCCGCAGGAGCCCGTGGGCCAGGAGCTTCCGGATCCACTGGCAGTCCAGCACGTCGCTCCTGCGCCCCGGGATCCGCCTCCTCATCCCCGGCGGACCCGGCAGCGCCCCGCAGCCGGCCCGCTCCAGGACCTCGCAGGCGGGGATCCAGTACACCGGGGCCGGCTCCATCGCCACCTTCCCGACCCGGCGGGACGACAGCCATTCCGCCATCCCCGGGAGGTTCCCGGTGAACCCCCCGAACGACCGCACCGGCTCCGGGAACCGGTCCGGATCGACCGCAACGTAGTGGACGTCCTTGCCGATGCCGGTCCCGGCGCAGTCCCGGTTCACGATCTCCAGGTTCCCGGCCTTTCCCTTTCCCTTCCGTCCGCGTGGCATTCCAGCGCCTCCCCCGTTCCATCGCTCCGTTCGGGCGGGGAGGAGCCACGGCGCATTCCCGATCCCCTGGACGGGGTCACGGCGGAGCCGCGCCATCAGTGACAGACGCCGGTCAAGGTTCGGGCCACGCTCCTGTACGGGTGACATGCGCGCAAGGGTACGAAGGACCCCGGCTGCCCCGACCGCCACCGAGCTGGCACCGGCGGCGGCGGAGGGGCAACCCTCCCGTTCTGCTTTCGCGACAGCGCCGCCGCCCCGCGACGGTTTGGGCTCTTATGAGACCTTACAGGTCAAGCGCCCTTCTTCATGAACCTTTTTTTCATAACCTCACATCGGCGTCCCTCCCTCCGTCGGGGGCGGCTGCCGTGCCATCGGGGACCGTCCAGGCGGAACGTCGCGGTTCCGTGACGCGCCCACCGGCGCGTCCATCCTCCTGTCCGGTTCGGCTGGCCGATGGCGGCCCCGTGACCACGATGCCCGGTTCGGGCGGCGCGACGTTCCGGGGGGCGGGACCCATCTGGAATGGACGGCGCCGCGTCCTGCGGCGAACCAGGCCCTCCTCCGGTCACACGCCCTGCCCGGGTTCCCCGGAGGCCCCGTCGGGCCGCCCGGGTGTTCGGGTGTCCGTTGTCCTCCCGCGCCCAGGTTGCCGACAGGACGGCGCCCTGCGGCGCCAGCCCGGTGGTGGCGAACCGCAACGGCGCGCCCGGCAGCTTACGCGCCAGCGCCACGATCCCCCGCCTGCGCGAACGTCCGTCGCGGGCGCTCAGGTGGCTCCGGAACCACGCGGAGAGCGCACTCTCCGGCTGGTGGCGCAGCCAGCGCCAGGCCATCCGCACCGGATGCCTGCGCAGCATCGCGCTGCCGGACCTGCCGAGCCCCTGGCCGTGCCCGCCGCCCCCGCCCGCAAAGGGCACCGGCGCCAGCCCCGCGAGGCTGGCCAGCTGACGCCTGCTGCGCAGCTCCCTGCAGGAGAGCCCGCGCCCAGCATCAGCGCGTCGTTCGGGCCGATCCCGCGCAGCCGGCCCGGCGCCGCCGCGTGACGGGCGTTCGCCGGGGCCGGATCCGTGCCCGCCTGCGGCCTGCCGGCAGGCGTGTGGGACCGGCCCGAACGACGCGCCCCTTCCTCCCCGGTGGCGCTTTCCGGATCGGCGGTCCGCCTACGGGGGGCGGAGGCGGGGCGAGGTCCATCGGCCTCCGCGTGAAGGCTGTCCAGGGCCTTCCTGGACGCCCGGCATCTCCGCCTTCCCCGCCCCGGCCACCTTCATCTCCGCGCGCACCAGCTCCAGCCGGGCGGGGATGCCCTTGATCCCGGCGACAGGCTCCGGCGGCAGCGGTCCCCCGCAGCCGGTCTCCATCCCGGCGGGCCGCTCACGGAACCCCGGCCCCGCCGGGTTCACGCCCGACAGTCCGTGCAGCCGCAGCAGCGCGTCCACCGCGTTCGCGAGGCGGCGGCACTCCCTCACCAGACGCTCCCGCCGGCGCGGCAGCCGCCTCCCGTCCTCCTCCGCGACCGTCGGGACCCGCACCGGCGACATCGCGTCCCGGTCGCCGCCGTCCCACGCCGGCGGCGCACGGACCATGCGGCGGGCGCCGGTCCGGTCCGTCCTCACCTTCCTGCTCCTGCGGACCACCTCGAGGCTCGCCGGATCGCGGACCACCACCCCGGGGTCCTCGCCCTCCAGACGCCGGGCCACCGGAAGCCCTCGTAACCCGCCTCGTACACCAGCATCACCCGGACATCGCCGCCGGACGCCGCGGCCCGCCGGCGCGCCCTTCCGAGCCTCCCCGGAAGGCCGTCCACGTCATGCGGCGCCAGTTTATGGAGACCTGCCTTCGACGTGTCGGACGGATCCCCCACCGCAAGTATCCAGCTCGCGCCGCTCACCTGCAGCGCCGACTGGACCGTGCTGACGTCGCCCTCGAAGGGGGTTCTGGAACCATTCATCCTTCTCCCCTTTCAATGGGCAGGGGGTTGCCGTCCGGCGGCCCCCCGCCACAACATGTTGCCATACCGTCATTCCCTTGCACCGAATCACCGGCGAAGGCAAACGCCGGCGCCTCTCATGGCATCTGGAGGCGGCGCTGGTCCGCTGCGGACAGAGGAACCGGAAGGCGCGCAGCCTTGACGGCGCGGGCGAGGCGAAGCCGGTGGCCCTCGCCTGCCCGCAGCCGCCGGAGGGGCGGAGCCGGTGGACGATGCAGCTGCTGGCGGACCGGCCTGGCGGGCTGGGGACCGTCGACACGGTCCCGGACGGGACCGTAAGGAAGACCCTGAAAAAACGGCATGAAGCCGTGGCTCAGGCAGTACCGGTGCATCCCGCCGAAGGCCAGCGGCGACCTCCCCGCCGCCATGGAGGACGTTCTGGAGCAGTACCATCGGGAATTCACGGAGGACGGGGTTCTGGCCGTCATGGACGGGACCTCGAGGCAGCGGAGGAGGGAGACCCGCGCGCCGCGGCCGGCGCGTCCCGGCGACCCCGCCATCCACGATTTCGAATACGGGCGGAACGGCACCGCGAACCTGTTCATGCTGTTCGCCCCGCCGCCCGGATGGCGGGAGGTGAAGGTCACCGACCGGCGGACGCGCAGGGACTGGGCCAGGGTCATCCGTGAGCCTGTCGACGTCACCTTCCCCGGCAAGCGTATCGTGCCCGTGATGGACAGCCTGAATGTCCACACCGTGGGCTCCCTCCACGGGACGTTCCCTCCCGACGGGGCGGCGCGGATCGCCGCCCGGCTGGAGATCCACCATCCCCCGAAGCGCGCAGGCTGGCCGGACGTGGCCGAGGCCGGGATCGGGGCCATGGTGCGCCAGTGCCTGGCCCGCCGCATTCCCGACCGGGCGGCGATGTGCCGGCAGACCGGGGCATGGGCGGAACGGAGGAACCGGGAGAAGGCCGCCGTCAACTGGCGTTTCACGACAGCCGACGCGCGCGTCAGGCTCAGGTCCCTTTACCCGTCAACGCAATGATGTCGCTACACTAGGCGTCTCCCGTGATTCTGGAGCACGGCACCGCCAGCGAATGGGCTGGCGGCGGTCCGATTGTTCCGGATGACCGCCAGAATTCCTTTCTCGAAGGAATCAAGGGGCAAGGAAATCCTCACCTCCGGTCGCTTGTAGGATTTCCGCCGCCAGACGGGCGGCGGCGAGATTGCCGTAGTCCTGCAGGGCACCGGCAATTCCCTTCATGCCGCCGATGGTCGCGTGGCCAGGAACGCTCCACAAGCATTTGGTTCCGTAGAGATCATACGCTTCTTTTCGCAGGGCCAGCAGGTTTTGGCCGATATCACCGTATTCAAGCCGGATACCATAGCGCGCCGCACGTCGCTCGGCTCCACATCGGAACCTTTCGGGAATTGGCGGTGTCCATTCCTGGCGCTGTTGGTTTTGGACGGATTTCATACCCTATCTCCTAACCGGAAGAAGGAAACTCCGCAAGCTGATGGTCGGACCCTCGTCTGTCATCTTCGAACAGGCGAATCAGGGGTTCACGGCCTTCCGTCCTACCTGCAGCGGTGCCTGCAACCGCTCGTCCAAGTCGGCCGCGTCAGGGTGCCGACTTCCGAAGTCCATTTCCGAGGTCAGGGATGGCGTGCGGCCGGGAAAGACCGGATATTGCTCTATTTCAATGACTTGGTGCCAGTTGGAGAAATATGGTTCGCCGATGGGAAGACAATTTGGCAAAAGTGGAAAATATATCTGTCACAACCTGTGCGTTGCACCGATCTTAGCCGGTCGTCGAATGTAGGCTGAACCTGAATTGGCCTATCTGGGATCATTCGGGTATCGTTTCTCCATGGCGTAGCTTGTGATTGAAGAGCGGAACAAATGGAATGGTTGTTTGACCAACCATCTTTTGGCCCTTCGCAAAGCATTCTCTTTATCCTGGGCAAACGTCCGCCCATCCTTTGATTCAACAGGTGACCGACATTGTCATCCAGCATGTGATGAAGGATCGAATCATAAGTCTGAAAGGAGTGATCGCTTGGGTGATGCCCAAACCACACGCGGAAAGATGGTGCGCAGACCTTTGCCGGAGACGGCTGCGGATTGGTGCTGGCTGAATGATACGCTGGCTGTGCATCGGCAATTCAACAGTGCTAGGCTGGAAGAGTGCATCGACTTCCGCATGATGGCGGCCACGCCGCAGGCAACCTCGATTGGGCGGATAACCAACATTCGCAGGAACTGGCAGCAACAGATGTTAGGGAAGCTGGCCGTCAAGGCCAGAACCGAGGTGGTCGGAAATTCGCAACTACGGAAAATCACAGGTGGCGCGAAAGACCATGCCGACAGCGGTTAAAGTAACGTCCGGAGAAATTCCTGCCCGAACGGGGAGTTCCTTGCCATCGGTTGGTCCGAACTGGTCTTCATCATGAATTTCAGCGTCAGCCAGCGTAGTGCGATGGATGATCAACTGTCGCGACTGCAGTTCGATGGAAGTGAACCAGTTCACTTTTCAGGAGGATCAGACATTCCGATGCAGTGGTTCGAGATTTTAGGCGAAGCGGAGAGGAGCGGTTTCAGGTGACTTCGTCGGCATCATTTGCCAAGGGGGATCTGGTTGCGGTCCTGACCATACAGCCGCCAGATCAGGCTTTCGATTACGCTGTCCTAGAGGGGGGGTGCAGCGTGGGCGACTTTGTCGAAGTGCCGCTTGGTCCCCGCTCGATTGTCGGTGTGGTCTGGGGCAAGGGGGCCGGCGACATTGACCGAGCCAGAATTCGATCCGTCACCCGTGTATTGGACGTTCCTCCGATGACTGAGGAATTGCGGGAATTCCTCGTGCGCGCAGCGGGCTATACCTTGACACCCATGAACGCCATGCTGCGTATGGCCTGCCGGTCTCCTGGTCTCGCTGATCCGCCATCAATGCGCAGGGTTTACCGTCTTGGCGAAGGATCGCCTGATCGTATCACGCAGGCAAGAAAGCGCGTGCTGGCCGCACTGGAGGAATTTGGCGGACTTGCGTTGACGCTCGGTGAGCTATCCCAAGCGGCAGGGGTCTCGTCTTCCGTCATCAGAGGGCTGGTCCGGATGGGAGTGGTCAGGGAGGAAGGTAGCCCACGTGATCTGCCGTATCCGTGGCTGGATCCGGCCTTCCCCGGCATTGAACTCGCACCGGATCAGGCGGAGGCGGCCGCTGACCTCCGCTCAAGCGTATCCAGCGGCAAGTATGGCACGACCCTTCTCAAGGGCGTTACAGGCTCCGGAAAGACTGAAGTCTATCTGGAAGCGGTTGCCGAGTGTCTTGCGAAGAAGCGGCAGGCTTTGGTCCTTCTTCCGGAAATCGCGCTGACTGCCGAGTTTCTGGAGCGTGTTGACCGGCGTTTTGGCGCTATGCCGGCGGAATGGCATTCCAGTGTCACCGTGACTGAGCGCCGTCGAGTATGGCGTATGGTGGGAGAGGGTGGAGCCCAACTTGTGGTTGGTGCCCGGTCCGCGCTGTTCTTACCTTTCCGCGACCTTGGTCTGATTGTCGTCGATGAAGAGCACGACACCTCCTACAAGCAGGAGGATGGGGTGCTGTACAATGCGCGCGACATGGCGGTTCTGCGTGCCTCGATCTGCTCGGCGCAGGTAATCCTGGCATCGGCCACGCCCTGTCTGGAAAGCTGGGCAAATGCTGAGACCGGCAAGTACCGCAGGCTTGAGTTAAGTAACCGCTTTGGCGAGGCGGATTTGCCGGAATTATGCGCCATCGATATGCGACAGGAGAAACTTGCACCCGGTCATTGGATATCACCGACGCTGCGCGCCGCTGTCAGGGTGCGGCTCGAGTCGGGCGAACAGTCGCTGCTGTTTCTCAATCGCCGCGGGTATGCTCCGGTTACGGTCTGCCGCGCCTGCGGACATCAGATCGGGTGCGATCATTGTGATGCGCGTTTGGTCGAGCATCGTTTCCGCGGTCAGCTTGTCTGCCACCGTTGCGGTGAGTCAAAGGCTATGCCGTCCACATGTCCGTCATGTGGGGCCGAGAATCGACTGACGCCGGTCGGGCCGGGTGTTGAGCGGCTTTCCGAAGAGGCGCTTGAGCTCTTTCCCGAGGCCCGCATTGCTGTGCTCAGTTCGGACCTGTTCAGTTCGGCCCGGAAGCTAAGGGATCAAGTGAAGGCGATTGCGGACGGCGAGGCTGACATAGTCATCGGGACCCAGCTCGTTGCCAAGGGCCATAATTTTCCGTTCCTGACGCTTGTGGGAGCCATAGATGCGGATCTTGGTCTACATGGCTCTGATCTGCGTGCGGCGGAACGTACCTTTCAGTTGATGCGGCAGGTCGCGGGTCGTGCAGGCAGACGGGATCGCCGGGGCGAGGCGCTCCTCCAGACATGGCAGCCTGAGCATGCTGTCATTCGCGCCATTCTCTCGGGTGATGAAGAGAGTTTCTGGCGTGCCGAGGCGGCTGGGCGGCGTGAGGCTGGGGTTCCGCCCTACGGCCGCTTTGCGGGAATCGTGCTCAGTGGTAAAGACGAAACGGCCGTCGTTAAGGTCGGACGTTCGCTAGCTCGCAGGGATGCTCCGCTTCGGGAAATTGGAGCTTGTGTTTATGGTCCCGCTCCCGCCCCTGTTGCCCGGATCCGCGGGCGCCACAGAATACGGCTCTTGGTCAAGGCAACCAAGACGGCATCGCTTCAACCTGCACTGGCGAGATGGGTGGACCAGGTGAGGCTTCCTTCGGGTGTGCGCCTTTCGATCGACATAGATCCTCAGTCGTTCCACTAAAGAGTGGGGCTCTGTCCGGGGATTGGTCCGACGGTCGGAAGGCACAAATTCCTGCCGACGCATCCAGATCAGTCTGGAAAGAACTTCGTTGGGACTTCCCGGAGCAGGGTCGGCTTCTTCGGCCAATGCGATGATGAAAGGGCACACAGCTCGGTCGTACGATCTGCCACCAAGACTCAGTTGGGAGTCCTTGACGGATCGTGATTCCCGCAACTGCGGCGGTGAAAAGGTGAGCGCTCTGATTGGCGGCTATGTGCGCAATATATCAAGGAGCCGTCTCGCTTCGTCCCGGGGTTTGGCGAGTACTGATCGATCCTCACCTGGAAAGAAGCGGGCTCGGGTCGCCGTGGACATCGGTTCGGGCGCAAGCACATGCACCATCGGCCCTATGCGGACTCTCTCAGCCGACCAGGCGCGCGCAAGTGCGATTTGGGCGGCTTTGCTCGCTGCATAGGCACCGGAAAACTTACCGGCGACATGCGGATCATCAAAGAATACGGCTGACGCCTCATCGCCCTTGAGTAAAGGTGCGACCATTGGAATCAGCACCGCAGTGGCGGTTGCATTGGTTTCAACGGACTTTTGCCAATCATCGGCGTCAATATGGTCAGCTGGAGACAATGGTGGCGCATGGACCGCGGTGTGAATCCACAAGTTCAGGCTATCCCAGCGGTCATGGATTGATTTGCAAAGATGCGCCATGGCGTCGGACTGCGTGATGTCCATTGGTGCGAGCGTCGCGCTGCCGCCCGCTGTCTGGATGCGGTCATCCAGCTCTTCCAGCCCGCCCACGGTTCTGGCAACAGCGATGACATGATGGCTGGGCGCCAATGCCTCGGCGCAGGCTGCGCCAAGGCCGCGCGAGGCACCGGTGACAAGGGCTGTTCGTGTGTCGGACATCCTGTAGGGGTGTGTCATCAGGCGATGATGGAGGCAAGTCGATCTTGACAGTAGCCCGAGCCTTTGTGATATCGTGCAGAATCGCAACTCCAAATTCAGGAGAGTCAAATGACACTGTCCCGCGCTCTTTTCCCTGCGATGTCGTGGCTGACACAGGTGCTGTTGGTAGTGGGTGGAACAATCTTTATCGCCATATCCGCACAGATCGCCGTTCCAATGTATCCGGTGCCGATGACGCTGCAGACCCTGGCGATTCTCATTGTCGGTCTCGTTTACGGCGCAAGGCTTGGAACCCTGACCTTGGTGGCTTACCTGGTCGAGGGGGCCGCAGGCCTGCCGGTCTTCGCCAATGGCAATGGTGGCCTACCTTACATGATGGGACCAACGGGCGGCTTTCTGATTGGCTTCGTGTTCATGGCGTTTCTCGCTGGATATGCGGCGGACCGCGGGATGACGGCGGGGATCATTTCCACGTCGACGGTAACCCTGGTGATTTCCGCGCTGCTCTACATTCCGGGGCTGCTATGGCCGGCTTTGGCCATAGGAAAGGAGCCGGATGTACTTTGGCTTCATTGGATGTCACCGTTTCTGGCTGGAGATGCCGTGAAAGCGGTGCTGGCGGCGCTCGTGGTTACCGGTGGCTGGGCGGCCGTGCGGAGGCGACTTGGCTGAGTCCATTTGGGTGTGGTTCCTGAATGGTTCTTCCTTTGTTTTCATCGCCCGACTTCCATTGCGAAGTGCAACACGCGCCATTTCCAATTGGCGCATTGTGGCATTGTGAGACGTCTCAGCTGCTTAGGTGCGTGGCGAGCTGTCGTCGGGCAGAAGATGGGAAAAGAACCTGAAGCGTGATCTGTCGGACGGGACGGACTCCGGTTCGCCAATCCGAAAGCAAAATGCGCTCTTCAGTTCTGGTCCGACGATGGATTGCCTTATCTGCTTGGTTGATCGGAGACAAAGGATTGAAGCTGACCTGTTTTCACGCGCTCCCGGAAACGTCGAGTGTCAGATGACGAGTTTTGAGAAGAGTCAAACGAATGCAGTGAATTGGCCCTGTGCAGCTATGCGGCGCATTGGATGTATCCTAACTTGGTTGATTTCCACAATTCGAAGGGTCATCCGAGCGCTCCGATGCGACCGCGAATGACCCGCATGGCCGGCGAACGACCTGGCCATCCGGCAGAGGCTATGGAATGTGATTCATGGCCCGGAGAAAGGCTAGTCGGTCCGAAGCGGTGTGATCAAACAACTTGGGATACACCCCGGCGCACGGCGCATTGCGGAATTTGCAGACTGGGCGGAAAGACTATATGGATGTTGGGTCCGCGGTTGGCCCGCAGCCCGAAGGTCCGTCAGACTTACTCGCAGGACTTCGACGACTCGCTTTCGGACTTGATTGATCATCCTGACCGCGGATGGGACTATTGCGACCATTGGACGAAGTTGGTCGAATGGAACGGTTCGGTCGAGATGACCCCGACTGCGGAAAATTAAGCAGAGTTTGCGAATCCATGTCCAGCTTTAATGTCAAAATCACGGTGAAGGATTTTGGCCCGATCTAGAATGGTGAGGTTGAACTCCGGCCACTGACGATATGTCGTCGGTGCGAGCAATACCGGCAAGACTTACCTCTCTGTGCTGATTTATTCGCTGCACAATACGCTGGATGGCTTCTCGCGCATTCCTGTCCGCGTTCGCCGGATGAGTCGCTTGTTTGAGAGCATACTCCACGATATTCCGGACGCTTCGGACGAGGCACGGGAAGAAATATTCGCAGCAGCCAAAGAACTTGGCGACAAACTCAGGCAGGAGAACCGGGCATTTAATTTTTCAGACTTGCCTGAACGATTGCGAAAAGAAGCGAAGAAGAATCTCTTTGGAACCAATGGGGCGGCGGAGCGTATGGCCGATGAATTTCGGCGCTGCTTCGATCTCTCGTCCACCGCGCATCTGATTCGAGCAAGGGAAGGGATCGATCGGGCGAATGCCTCCCTTGTCGTTAGAGAGGATGAACAGGTTCTTTGGAGACTTGATGCCAAGGTCTCGGGCTCCGGAACAGTGGTAACCGGAGAGATTGAGAACATGGTTCTTGTACCTGCATGGAAACAGGGTTCTGAGTTGTGCTTTCGCATGAAAAAGACCTCGGCCCATCTGGAAGCTGGGCGCTTCTCCGAGGCGTTTGCGGAGCTTTTATCTGTTGTCGGATCTGGTTTGACCGAGGCTTACTACTTACCTGCCGCGAGGAGTGGCATCATACAGAGCCATCGCGTGATCGCGAGTTCCGTCATGGCGCGAGCCACTCGTGCGGTCCTTGATCGCGCTTCGGAGTTGCCCACCTTACCAGGACCATTGGCCGATTTCATGCAACTGTTGATTGACCATAGGAGAGGTGAAGATGGACTTGGACGGGCGTCAAAGCGTCCGCAGGTCATTCAGGCGATCGCGGACGATTTGGAAGAACGTACGTTAGGAGGCGAGATACTTATCCAACGACAGTTGTCGGGCGTATATCCTGAGTTTCTCTACCGGCAGCGAAACGCGACAAAGAGCATAGGTTTTGGTCAGGCTTCCTCAATGGTGACCGAGTTGGCTCCATTAGTGCTTTTCCTGCGTGGTTGCATGGGTGTGGGCGACACGCTGATTGTCGAAGAGCCAGAAGCCCATCTCCATCCGGCCGCTCAGACAGAGATGGCTAATACGCTTGCCCGGTTAGTAAACGCTGGCGTACGGGTTGTGGCAACCACTCACAGCGATTGGTTGCTAAAGGCTTTCGGCAACTTGATCCGGGAGGGTGAACTCAACGAGAGCACGGGTAGTTCCGAGGACAGAGACAAGGGTCTGCTGCGGCCTGAAGATGTCGGTGTATGGCTGTTAAGGAAAGAATCAGTCGAATGTGGGTCGACGGTGGACGAAATTCCCTTCGACCGCATTAGCGGGATAGAACCTTTGGACTACGATGAAGTCGCCGAAGAGCTCTATAACCGTTCGGCCGAACTACAGAACCGATTTGCGGAAGCTATGGCCGGCGGTGCCACTGGGTGAATGAGGTTCTCTATGATATCGCGACGGCAATTGGCGCAGATAACTGTTGTGAGTCCTGCACGAGGGATAGATGTAGGGTCTTCCTTCAGGATATTCCTCGCGAGCGGATCTTGGTCGATGCGGATAGAGCGTTCGGAGCTCATGGATGTCTTGGTAAGCGATGCGACTTCATTCTCTTCACGCTGACCGCCGGCAAGCTTTTCGTCGTTCCGATCAAGCTAAAGAGCGGTGGGGTCGATGTCTCAGGTGCGTTGGAACAGTTGCAGGAAGGCGCTGCATTTGGCGAGCGCTTCGTGCACCGCGCGTCCAACGCTGTTTGCAGACCGGTTCTGATTCACGGAAGTGGGATGCATCGAACAGATCGGAGCAGGCTCAATCGACAAAAGATTCGATTTCGCGGCTCTGGCATCACGGTTAAGTCCGGACGATGCAACAAGGCTCGAAACTTAGCAACTGCATTGGAAATCTGAACGATTAGTGTGACACCCGAATGTGTTGCGATGATCGAGGTGCAAAGCTCGCAGGCTGGCAGAATGTTGTATGTGGTCGCCTGAAGTCCTACAGTTAAATTGACGGCAATCTGGCTCCCGCTTGTATGGGGTGACCTCAAGACATATGTTGAGACGCGGCCTACGGCTATCGGCAGTTCCCCTTTTCTGGCGCGGAGAACCACTGAAACCTCATCTTTGGTTTACCCCTTACGGACTTGGTTTGTCTGCTATACCTGTTTCATGAGGGGCCTTCGGTGCATTTCATGCAACCCACCAACCCTCCCAACCCGAACTTCAGGCAGAATCCAGTTACCGATCTTCCTCGCCTTACATCCATTGCAAAGTGTAACTCGCGAAACTCCCCGTTCGCGCTTTGCGGAGGCTGCTATAAACCTTTGTTGGCTAATCTGTTGCTGCGGCGCTTTCGTATCCATTCCCAAAGTGGAGTCCGCATAGCAACTGACTATATACCTTTGCACTCTGATCGTGCGGTCTGCTCGTCTAGTCTGTAAGCGTTTGGAATACCCCGGGTACCGGATAGGCGAATGTCCACCCGTTTCTGACGATCCAACGGTTCAGCAACTCTTCCTTCATAACCATCTGGCATATGCCAAAATGTTCCGTGAGGCCGGGATTGAGCTGTTCACATATGACATCGCGCCTGACTTTGTGCCGCTCCAACGCCGAACGTGCCTCCTTGCCGCAAGGCCAATTATTGCCTTCGTTGTCAAGGCAATATTGTTCCAACTCCGGGGCATCGATACCACGCAAACGGACAGTTTGATTGGCGAACTGGAGACTGTCCCCGTCCCGGATATCCAAGGAACCACTGATGGATGGAACCTAGTTCCGAACGTCTTCATTTTCGGTCAAGCCGGATAAGCTCGAAATCAACTCGTCACGACTGAATTGGTGGCCGAGCACGACACGGCGGGATGCCCCCCAGTCCTCATCGCCGTCTGGTGCCGAGATTGGGCGGGAAGAAGAATATCCTACAGCAGTCAGTTTGCTTTGTGCCCACTCGTCGAGAGGTGACCCAGCCGCGCGGTCCAGGCAATGAACCAGCACCGCTTGAGCACGGCGTTGCGAAAGCCCCAGGTTTTCTATCCATGCGTCGCGTTGGGTTAGCGCGGTTGCCCATTCGGGCGATGAATGGCCTTCAATACGAATTTCGTCAATCTCGATTTTGCTAGCAGACTCTTTGAGAACTTCAAGCCAACGCTCACAGATATCGTCCAAGATTGTCCTGAACGCCCAGGGAATGGTCGAGCTACCGCTTTCAAACACCACTGTTTCCGGAAAGACGATCCGACCAAGCGCATCGAATTTTCCGCCCGCCTTTTCGACGTCAAGGGCAAGCTCTAGCTTCAGAGTCTCGATGAATTTTCGGCGTGTCGCCGCATCTTCGGCAATCTTCGCTTCGACGACAGTCTGCTGGCTCTGAAGTCTCTTTATGATGTCCAAAAGCTCCTCAATGCTGTGTTCCCCAGAGGGATCGAGCTCTTGTCGCAAGACTCTAGCCTCTTTCAGTTCCGCCAGTTCGTCTGGTGGAATGGTGACGGCGCCTTCTCTGAGTGCGTTCAGCGCGTTGTCTGGCAGTCCCTCTGCACGCGCTGCCCGTCGTTCGAGGTTGGTGAGTCTGTCTGGTGTAATGGTGGTTTCGCCAGCGGCGAGCGCTTCCAGTTTCTCCTTCGGCACTTCCTGCGTCAGTTCCAGCCGGAGCTTCATTTCCTCCAGTTCGTCTGGCTGAATGGTGACGGCGCCTTCTCTGAGTGCGTTCAGCGCGTTGTCTGGCAGTCCCTCTGCACGCGCTGCCCGTCGTTCGAGGTTGGTGAGTCTGTCTGGTGTAATGGTGGTTTCGCCAGCGGCGAGCGCTTCCAGTTTCTCCTTCGGCACTTCCTGCGTCAGTTCCAGCCGGAGCTTCATTTCCTCCAGTTCGTCTGGCTGAATGGTGACGGCGCCTTCTTGAAGCGCAATTATGTCATTCTCAGAAAGATTCGAGACTCGTTCCAGCCTCTGCTCCAGAACTTGACGCCACAAAAGTAGGAGCGTTAACAGCACGAAAGCAACCAGCATAAAGGCTTCGGCGACCGTCAGCCCCATAATTGTGCCACGACGGTATTGGCTGTCTGCGTCCCTATCGGTGGAGTACCTGCGAATTGTCGCCATGTCGCGTGCCTAGCTGCCAGACCGACCGAACAGACCGCGTGAAAACATGCCTCTCTTCTTTGGTTTGGCGACCCTGTCAAGTAGGGCTCCAACAGTTTCTGTCACGCCTGAAATTGCGTGAGTCGCTGTCTTCAACTCATTCACAGCATCGGCAACGCGCTCTGCGGCGGTCGCGATATTTGTTTGCATGTCCGCTGCTTCAGTGCGACTGGCGGCTGACTCGAATCGTTCAGCCGCAAGCTGTAGCTTTCCTGACGACACGGTCAGCGATTCCAAAGCAAAGGAGGTGCTCTCTCCCAGTTGGTTGGTGGCGGGCTCGAGTTTTGTCGCGATGCTGTCAGTGACTGATGCAACCTTACTGGTTAGATCGTTCAATGCTGCCTCCAAATCATGGCTGTTCTTGACCATGATTTCAGAAAAATTGCCAAGCGCCTCTACGCCCTCCAATTCCTTGCGACAGGCATTAATGCTATCGATCGTTTGCTCAAAAGTCGCTCGACTTGATCCCACCAAACGGTCGACATCGTCCCGAAATGCGGCAAACGTCTCTGCAGATTGCTTCAATATCCGGTTGATATCACCAACTCCACTTTCCACAATCGCTCGAGTAGCGTCGTTGTTGCTTCTCAGGCTCTCACGAAACTGGGTTCCCGAAACAGACAGCGATCCAACCGCATCAGCCAGAGCCTCGCGAAAGTCTGAGATACTTTCTTTCGCCGTCGCGTGAACCACTCCTAGATCGTGCTCCATGGCCTTTTGGAAAGCGCTACGATGGTCAGCCAAAGCTCTGTCAGTTTCTTCGATGAACTTGGCGACTTTCGCCACGCCTGAAGTTCTCTCCTCCATCTCTGCCGCTAGTGCATCCCGCATTTCGTGTCGCTGTTCTTTCAGCATCTGAGTCGACTCAACTGAACAGCGCTTCAATTCCTGCACACCCATTCTGAGATGGAGGCGGAAGTCCCGCATGGCCTCATCAAGGTCGAGGTGCGCCTCGTTTTCCTTCTGAACCAAATCAGGAGTTATGCGTAGCATCAGTACCCGAAGAATGACACCCACGATTGTAGAAGACAGTGCGATCCCGAAGCCGGAAATCAGTTCCTCGATTGGGATCTGGTTCTGTCCGGATTCACCACCTACTTGTTCGAGCAAAAATAACGTCATTGCGAGGCTGACGAGCGTAAAAACGAAACCAAGATAGTAGCAATTATCGCCGATAACTTCGTAGATTAGCCGCTCGTTTACAATCCACGCGATTAGCCAATACGTGATCATTACCGCGATTGGCCACCCGAACACGAACAACAAAAAATGATCCGCGTCGTTAAAGACATGATACTGTGCATGTGCCTTCAGCCAGATTATACCGCCGCTGCCAATCAGAAATGAGAGGAACAGCAGCAACTTGTTTAGGGAGAAACGTGGGAAATCGAACTGCAATTCACTTAACCTCCCCCACTTCCACTCCGAAGTGCAACACCGGCCATTCCCGCAGCGGGGGCGTAGCCCGAGCGTAGGGAATGGCCGGAAGGCGTGGTCTGCGGCCCCCGGGCACCGCGGATCCGGCCCCGGGACGGCTGTGGTCCCTTCTGTATGCAGGTTATCCGGGCTTTCCGGGCAACGCAACGCCTCCGCCGGGTCGGGTCGCGTCCGTCCGGGCGCAGGGAGGGCGCAGCCCGACCGGAGCCCGGACGGACGCGGTCCCGAAATCCATTCCACCCCCTCCCGGCGCAGCCATGCGCGCCGGTGGGAGGCGGTCGCGCGGCGTCAGGGAGGGCGGGCCTTGTGCAGCACCTCGGCGGGCGTCCGGTAGCCCAGCGCCCGGCGCGGACGCGCGTTCAGGCGGTCCTGCACCTGTCTCACCTCCGCGTCGGTGACCGCGCGGAGGTCCGTCCCCTTGGGCAGGTACTGCCGCACCAGCCCGTTGGTGTGCTCGTTCAGGCCACGCTCCCAGGAGTGGTAGGGGTGGGGAGGAAGAAGGAGGCACCGAGCGCCTCCGCCACGCCGGCGTGGCCCGCGAACTCCTTCCCGTTGTCCGCCGTGATCGTGTGGACGGGCGCGGCGGAAGGCCGCAGCATCTCCACCATCGCGGCGGAGACCGCGGCCGCCGTTCTCCGCTCAACCCTCTGTAAATACGTGTATTTCGAGGCCCTGTCCACAAGGGAGACAACCGCCCCGCTGTGGCCCTTCCCGATGATCGTGTCCGCCTCCCAGTCGCCGACACGCTCCTTCCTCTCCGCCTCATCCGGCCGCTCGGAGATGTCGACGCGGCCCGGGATGTGGCCACGGCCCGAGTGCCGCCCGCCTCGCCAGTTCGGCCTTTTCCCGCGGCGCCGCAGCAGCAGGAACAGCCTGCCGCCCGCCTTCCTGTCGGCCTTCAGGCGCTCGTATATCCACTGGCGGCCCACCGTCCAGCCACCCTCCAGACGCAGCCGTCCCGCGACCTGCTCCGGGCTCCAGCCCTCCGCCAGAAGCCCCTCGACGCGCGCCCAGCGGTCGGGCGTCATCCTGCGGGGGACCCCGGACGCCGCGCTGCGGCGGGCCTCCGCCCTCCCCTGCGCCTCGCCCGGGCTGTATCCCGAATCCCCGCCGTTACGGCGCAGCTCCCGCCAGACCGTCGTCCGGTCACGGCCCAGACGGGCCGCGATGGCCCCGTCGGACAGCCCGCTTTCCTTCAGCGCGCCGATCTGGCATCTTTCGTCCCGGGTCAGGTGGCGGTAGCCCTCGGGCATGGCAGTCTCCTTCTCTTCAGCAAAGGGACTGTCGCCGCTTCCTGGCCGATACGCAACATCATGCGGCAGGAAAACCGGTCACCACCGCCACTGGTGTTGCACTTCAGGGTGGAATGGGGCCTCGTAAACCGGATTGTTGCCTTTAAAGGTCGCCTAGGTCACAACTACTTGTGACGATTCGTTGGACGCCCGCACGGTCAAAATAGTTGATCCAAAAATTGTCCGCTTGTGAGTCGTCTACCGCAGCGTTCGGTCTGGGAATACGGCAGATTTCAACGGTGACATCCATAAGGCGCCCGGCAACGCGGGGCGCGTTTACCGATTGGATGAAACGTCGCCACGTATCTCCGCGATAGAGGCTGAATGCCTCGCTGTGCTGGAGCAAGTCAGAAACAATGATGACACGCCGAGGGTATTCGGCGTCAACGAAGGTAGGGATGGAAACGAGTAAGGATTGAAGCGATTCCATGATTGGTGAAGCGTTTTCCTCGGGGCGGTCTAGCATGTCCGTAAGGATGGCTTGAAACGGTTCAAGAAAGTTCTCGTTGTAACGTTCCTCAATGATACGGGGGTTCTGGTAAACGTCGTTGGCCTGCTGGCCCTCCATTGGCTTGCAGCGGGCGAATTCCGTGCCTCGGTCGTCATCCTTCTCGCGCACGGCGCCCACCGCGATCAGGGTGCCCTGTTGCGCATTGGCAATCCGGTCCTCAAGCACTCCCCTAAGGCGCTCATGTTGCACTGAATTCAGGGATTCGGTAAGATCCAAAAGCACGGCCAGTCCGGCAGTTGGACCGGAGTTGTCAGGGCACAGCCACTCGTCTACACCTCCGGTCTCGAGTCTTGTTTTCATAAAGATCAGGGTGACAACGACCAGAGTAACAATTGCAGCAATCACACTTCCCCAGAGCCAATTTCCGGCGGCAGTTCGCCCTCTAGCCCGGCGTCTCTTCAAACGAAGGCTCATCGTATGGATCCGCTCTCGTCACCAAATTCATCCATGGCTTTCTTGCAAAGGTCGTGGATGCGCTCAACTGCTTGCTGCACATGATCGGAACATTTCTGCATCGCGTCTACACTAATGGGTGGTGGATCGTCGCTCTCTTGTTCTTCAGGGAAGTGGAAGACCTCACCGAAGTGTTTCGGCTCAGGAGTGGAGCGCACTTTAATGTTAGCAACCCGGTAAATTTGCAAGAGACGGCCGATGGCTTCATCGCAGTGTTTGAGGAATTCCTGACGCTTTCCTCGAAACGATAGAAGCGAGGCTCTCGCCGACCTTGCGCTCTCATGACGGTTCTTGGCTTTCTGGTACTCGTCGAACAGTTCGTTGTTGGCTTGGTTACGGATATCGATCAGCTGCTCAAATCCGTCCTCCCGGTCCCTGCGCCAGTTTTCCCTCTTGGTTTCGTAGTCGCTTGAAACGCGCCCATAGCCGGGATAGGGGTCAACGGAGTCATAGGCTTTCCATCCAGCAACCGTGGCGATCACTATTCCTATGCCCGTCAGTAACCATGAGTCGAGGTTTTCCATCTCCAATTGTCCGGATGCGATGCGCTGGAATGCTGCTCCGGCAGCCTCCTCCCACGACACCAGAGCCATCACATCACGAATATGCCCGACCAGAAAATTGAAAAATGCCGCAAACATCACGCCAATGGCCAAGAAACTCCAACCCACTAACCTTCTCCCGAAGCGAACATGGTTCTTGTTGCGAAAGACATGCCCCGCAATGCTGGCAGCACCTACATTGACCACAGAGATCATCAAGGCCACCATGGCCCCTCCCAGCAAACCAGCAAGATGCACCTCTGCGAACAAAAAACCGTTCAAAACTGATTCAATTGTGATCACAACGGCGCAAATCGCGGCCCATTTCCAAATTCCTCCAGCTCTGAAGGCGGTCCTATTCAGGGCATTTACTTGCTTGAAATCCACCAAGTCTCTTTCGCTATCGATTAGATCGTTGCGTGAATTTCGCAATTGGCCACTCCAGACAGCGACCGTTCCGCGAAAATCGGTCTCAGTCTTGGTGGTGACTTGCATAATCTCTGGTCCGATTTGAATCCCAGCCTCAATGCGTTCCCGATAGACTCGAAGATGTTCATCAGCTCCAGCGAGACCGCGACGGCGGATGTTGTCCACGGCAGCGATAATCTCTTGTTCCACCGGGAAGAGGTCTGTGGCGTTGCTGCTCGGAAGGTCCGCCCTGCCGTTCTCCAGTCCGCGAGCCTCAAGACGGAGTTTTTTCTTGATTGCTTCGAAGTCAACAAACGGGAAACCGTCCTGCAGGGAGAGAGTGTCATTGCTTCGCTCCGATTTCTTTCCGAACATCCCGTTCGATGCTCCCTCTCTTGGCTGACCCACAAGCGGTCAGGTGCTCACATGGAGATAACAATGTCAACTCCACAGCGGTCGCTGTAGGCCTGCCATTCAATCCGCACATTCTGTAAAAGGTATAGGTAGAGCTGTCGCTCGCTATGGTGCCTACGAAGTCGCTGCCATCACCAAGTGTTTGCAAAAGGCCGACCATGATCGGTCTGGATGGCTGAGACGCTCTCGAAGAGCTTGATTGTTACGCGGCTCAATCCGTCCAAGTATGATCATAGTGCGAGGGGCGGTCGAAGGGTATCAATTGCATTGGGCCCGGGATCAAAGTCGCTGGCCCCATGCCACTCCTACCTTATACGGCGTGAACGGATGGTGGAGGCCAGATGGTGCCATCACGGTCTCTTGACGAACCGCTCACCAGCTGCGTAGACAGTGCACTTGAACCGGGCCGCATTCGTCGGCAGGCAACTCACCTTCAGACACCCTGTCCAACCATGATCGCTTTCGGGAACCAAATTATGCGCACTCAGGTGGCCGATTTGCAGGTGCTCGTGTACCTGATGCGACGTCGATGGGCCGCGGCTTGGCGGGCGTACAGCTGTTCCCGGGTTGCGGTCTTGAGCGGACGGAGATCCCTGATATGGGCATTATCGGGCCAGTCGCAGTCCGCGAGTGCATCCATCAGTCCGAAACGGAGAGACCAAAGTATATAGGCGCCCTTTGACATGCTGCCTGGCCTGGCCTTTACCAGAGCTTCCCGCCAAACCATGTCGGGAATATCCTTCAGGGCAAAGGCAATTGCGTCATCGCCAGCGAAATCGACAATCTGGCGCACGAATTGTGGTCCGTTGCGGAGAATTGTCCACGGTGGTCCGTGCCACCAGCAGCCGTTGTTCGCGATGGCAAGGCGTTCAGGTGTTGCCACAAGCGGCATATCGATTTGAGGGATCGGCGTGCCCTGCCAAGTACGCAGCTCCGGATGGGGATTGTAGCCGAGATGTTCAGCCGTCAGTATGGTTCCAATGTCCCATCTCGGCCCGAAGCTCACGGCGATGATCTGCCCGCCGCGAAGTCACGCAAGGTTCGGATGTCTTCGCCAGCGAGTTCCGGAAGCAGTTCGGCTGGCGGACTCGCAAGGACAGACCATACAGCTGCCGCGTGCCTGTTCACTGCAGTCTGAATGGCCTCCACCACCAGATCAGGCCAAGACCGAATCGCAGCGGCGATGTCTATGTAGTCCCGCACGGCAGCGCGTGACGCACAGGCTTCCAGCTTACAGGAGATAATGTCCGCCGGATGCGCGACCGCGACACCGTTCGCGGAGATAACCGGTTCGAACTTCGGGAACGGAATCACCGGGCCGCACTCCATCAGCGTGATGAGTAGCGGGCCATGCCCATGTGTTTCGGGCAATCGGACATCGACCATTCCCGGCCCACCGTTGAATTCGCCCCCCTCCAGCCACCCAAGACTTCGTACAAAATCCATGTCGATCACCGATTCCGGTGTGCAGAAGTCGAAATCAGTGGAAAGGCGGTGATCCAAATAGAGCGCAAGTGCCGTCCCGCCGTAAAGGCGCAGGTTGCCCTCGAGTGGCCCGCGTAGTTGCTCCTGCCAAAACGCTCGCATTCGGGTGTTCATGAAACCAGTGTGTGATGGCTGGGGCGCGGAGGTCATGGTTGCCTTCCAGCTCCAGTTTGGGGGATGCGCAACCTAGCGCCTGATGCGAACGGCAAGTCGGCAGAACGCCCCGGGCTGGTCCCGCGTCCGCTCGGCAAGGCATTCATCCGGCGGCTTACCCTCACCTGTCCCTTGGCAGCCGCTCCTCGAGAATGAACTCGATGCGCACCAGTCCCCTGAGGAGTTTGGCGCTCTCTCCTAGTGGCCCGTCGCGGACGAATCAGTTCCCAATACGGAACAGGCCCTCGACCGCCGGTATCTGCGTGGGAAAGGTGGCCTGTGGCGGGGCACCCGAAGACGAAAGGGCCGCCACCCGCCAAATTGGGAATGGAGACCTCGTCCCAGCTATCGCCTTGGGAGCGGTTCGCGTGGGCTTCACGCCACCTACCGACCCAGTTCATCCGCTCCGGCGTGAAGCCGTGCAGCGCGGGCTCCATCGTGTCGGCCAAGGCCGTTCTCCTTCGCTTCGTGAGTTCCCGGCTCACGGCACGTCCCTCACGGACGGCCCGCCCTGCCGATTCATTGACCACCTCGAACCCATCTGCGATGCCATCCTATGTTTGCGTCCAACTCTTCGCAAGACGGAACGGCGTCCTACGGTCTGGTGCGATCCGGACGGGTTGACCTGTCTCGAATGCGGGCCTGAACCACTCAGCCACCCCCTGCACGCTGCCAGCGACAGCCGGACAGGGCCATCATCTTATCACGGGTCGGAATTTCTGACGGATTGGCGGTCATACGCCACAGTTCAACGAGAATTCCATACGGCCAGTTTCCCCGATCATCGGCAGAAATTCCCACCAGTGAAATTCCGGTCCGGTTTCCGGCGGATTGCGGGCGTCGGCGGCGGATTCGGGCGGAATCCGGGCGTGCGGGGGCGTCCGGCGGCGTTCCGGTGGAAATAAGGGATGTGTCGCGGGTCTGCCCCTGGGGCGGTTCGGTCGGGCGTTCAGGCGCGCCCGGGCGCCCCGCGCCGCGGCGGCGACCGTCCGGACGGTCCGGCGACGTTCAGGGCCACAGGCGCGTGCCCGTGGGTCAGGGCGGCGTAGAGTGTCCGCCAGTCGGGGACCGGGAAGTCGTGGAAGTATGACCGGGTTCTCTCGCGGAGGTACCTCAGCCGCCCCCTCGCCTCCAGCGCGGCGGCGAACACCCTGCAGGAGGCGGCCTCGATCTGGTCCGTGAGGAAGGCGAGCATCATCGTCATGGCGAGCACGGTGGTCAGGTGCCGCTTTCCATGCCCGAAGCTGTGCTCGAAGCGGTAGCCCTGGTTCTTCAGCGTGTTGAACGTCTCGTTCTCTATCCGCCATCGGGAGCGGGCGGCGCGCATGACCGGCATGAGGCTGTCGCTGTCGACGGGAAGGTCGGTGACCCAGGAGAACCTCCGCTGCTTCTCCTCCACCCGGTGGGTCGGGTCGTCCGGGCCGCGGTGGTGCTTCGCGATGTATGTCCTCTTGATGACCGTCTCCCGGTATTCGATGACGTTGACCCTGATGTCGGGATGGGAGGCGTTGACTGGCGCACCGTTCAGGTAGCGGAAGTCGTGCCGGGTGCCGTCGGCGTCGGTGAACCGGGCGGTGCGGGTGTCGGGGCTGGCGTCGAGGCTGGCGAACAGCAGCGCGTGGTCGCCGGGTTTCGCGCCGAGGATGAAGCGGAGGCCGTGCCGCCGCAGGCGGGCGATGTGGGGCCCGTTGGAGGCGAGGCCGTCCTGCAGGACGATGGCCTTCAGGTGCGGATGCTCCCGCCGGAGGTCGTCGATGAACCGCGCGGCGGCGTTGCGCTCGCAGTCGTTCTTCGTGTCCCCGTCGGTCCTGGCGATCGGCTCCGGGGCCAGCGGGAACACCTCGCGGCGTTCCGGGTGGCAGACCACGGCGGCGAGCATGCTGTGCGAGTAGGTCCTCGATCCATCACTGCGGCGGGCGACGCAGCAGTGGTCGCAGTGGACGGATTTCGAGCTGAAGTAGCCGGTGCCGTCAATCGAGATCAGGTAGTGGCCGTCGAAAACCGTGTAGTCCTCCAGCACCCTGCCGCGCTGCAGCCTCGCGAACAGGGTCCTGAACGCCGGGCGCAGCTGCCTGGGGTCGACCGTGTCGAGGCGTTTCCGCATGGCGGAGTCGCAGGGCGCCGCCGCGATCCCGAACAGCGTCCGGAGGTTCCCGCGGACGATGGCGTCCCTGCGGCTGTCCCTGTCGAACTGCAGGAGCGACGGATATTTGAGCGAGAACATCGCGAACGCCGACATGAGGTGGTCCGCGAGGCTGAACCGGCGCCCGTCCACCGGATCGTCGATCCTGCCGAAGCATTCCGCAAGCGCCCTGATCAGCCCGGGCCTGCCGAGGTCCTTCCGAAACCGCATCGTCCCAACTCCCGTCATCGAAGTCAACACCGGTTGCGGTAAGGGCCCCAGCCTATGATGTCCAGAGGATTCCGGGCGGTTTCCAGTCGTCTGGAAGGAAAAGTCTACGAAACCCGGTTCACGGAAGCCCAAGGAATACAGGGTCCGGAAGGGCTGGTGGGAATTGCTGGATCATCGGTTCATTCGATGGACGGGGATGACCGTCAGCGAACCGCGGTCTGGTAGGCAAGGCCGCCTGTGCGACGGCGAATTAGGTCCCGGTCATTGGGCTCATTCAGATCGCCCATGAAGACCCACCGTAAGCCGAGATTTCAAACAGGGCTAGCCGCTCCTCCTCCAGAGCCGATTACTGGACTCGCGAACCGCTTGAGTTCACCGGTTGCAGGATTCCGTATGGCCTCAGGCGAATACTGCGCAAGATACGCGCGACGTGGCCGGTCAGTGACATTCTCGCCAGACCGGTGCAGCGTCCGGCTGGAAAACGCGACCACAGTGCCAGCCTTGCAGGTCATCGGTCGCCCGGGATCATCCCCGAAATATCCATTGAGCTCGTCCGTGCCGTCCACACGTTCGTGAGGGTCAATGCCCGGTTCGGCATCGAGGTCACGGGGAATGAGATACACACAGCCGTTCTCCTCGGTCGCGTCGTCAAGCGCGATCCACAGGGATATGTAAGGCACATGTTCAAAGCCAACATATGCGCTGTCCTGGTGCCAGGCGAAACTTGCGCCCCGGCCCGCGCCTTTGACCACAAACTGCTCGTTGAACAGCAGTGTGCTACAGCCGAGGCACTGCCGGATGATCCGATCGGCTTTCGGGCCAAGTACGAAATCGGAAAGCTCGGGAAAATCCATGTGCCGATGACGCAGGAATCGGCGCGCCTGACCCAAGCCGATGTTATGGATGCCTGTTCCGCCATCCCGCGGAGGTTCCGCCAGAAGCACGTCACAAGTGCTGCGCAGCATCCCAAGATCGGTGCCGTCAATCGCGTCTTCAAATACGGCAAAACCCTGCCGACGGAAACTTTCCATAATCTCAGGTGACCTCCGAATTCAGCCCTGCCCACCGCGTGGGCGTACCGTTTGGCGTAAGGGTTCGGCCGCTCCCCTAAGAAAGGGAAACGGCCCTTGACCTTATTGACTGGACCTACTGGGCGTCAGCCATCCGGGTTGAGTCGATTTCGGCCTCGACATCCGCCACGGCCCCTGTGAGCGCGTCAAAGATCCGCTCCCCGCCGTCGACGTTGGTCTTGAACCAGTCATAAACCGGTGAAGCGGCTTCCTTGAACATCGCCTTCTCCTCCGGCGTCGGCACATAGATGTCGCCTCCAGCCGCCTGGAAATCCTGATAAGCCTGGATTGACTTGCGCTTGGGTGAGGCGAAGGTTGCCTGCTGAAGCGCATAGAATCCGTCAACAACGACCCTACGCAGAGCGGGATCAAGGGACGTGAACCTCTCGTTGTTCATGAACCATAGGGCACCCATGTAGGCATGGCCATCGAGCGTGACGTACTTAAGGCCGGCATCGGGAAACTTCATGTTCATGATGTCGGTGATGCCGTTCTTGGAACCCTCGACAACTCCGGTCTGGAAAGAGGTGAAGAGCTCGGGCCACGGAATCGGGGTCGGCGCGGCGCCAAGCGCCTTTACCAGTTCCTGCGGAAGGTCGGCGACCACAGTTCTGATCTTGAGGCCTTCCATGTCAGATGGTTGCGCAATGCGCTTCTGGGTATTGGCGAAATTGCGCCAACCGCCTGTGTTGCCAATGGTCATCAGCCGGACCATTCCGTCCGAAGCTTCCCGAACCATGTCCTGCATGGTTGTCACAAAGCTGGAGCCGTTCGCCAGAACCGCCTCGGCGACGCGGTCATCGCTCATCAGGTAGGGAAGGTCGAGAACCTGCACGAAGGGAAAGATGTTCGCCGTTCCACCCGAAGTTTGAATGACAATGTCGATGTTGCCATCCGCGAGGCCCGCCAAACACTCGGTTCCGTTCGAACAGAGCTGGGTTCCGATGAACAGCTCGACGTCGATCGCGCCGTTGGACGCCTGCTCTACATAGTTCTTGAACACGATGAGACCGTCGTAGTCCTCATCGTTCTCATTTGAGTTCGCCGTCGCGCGCAGGCTTATTTCGCCTGCGGCATAAGCCGCAACGGAACTGCCCGCTAGCATAAGCGCCGCAAGTGCGGAAGCTGTCAGTTTTCTCATCATCTGGTCTTCTCCCTGTGTTGATGATGTGGAGCTAATTGACGAATCCCGTCATGCGGGGAACCGTCATCGAAATGGCCGGGACGTAGGTGATCAGGAAGATCACCACGACTTCAATGGCCAGAAAGGGTAGAATTGCCCGGGCAATGCTCTCAACACGCTCACCACTGACCGCAGAGGCCACGAAAAGCACAAGTCCCATCGGGGGGGTTGCGAGGCCTACGGTCAGGTTGACTGACATTATGATCGCGAAATGGATCGGATGGACACCTAGATCGGTGAAGATCGGCGCGAGGATCGGACCGAGGATGATTATGGCAGGCCCGGCATCCAGGAACATACCGACCACGAACAGAAGCAGGTTGATCAGGAACAGAAGGATCAGTGGGTTTTCGGTGAGAGACAGGATGAATTCCGCAAGTATCTGCGGGGCATAGGATAGCGAAACCACTGTTTTGAACGCGATCGCGGCACCCACCAATAAAAGAACGACGGCGGAGGTGGCGGCTGAACGACTCAATATCTTCGGAAGATCCTTCAGGGAAAGTGAGCGCAGGATAAAAAAACCGATGACAAGGGCATACGCGACCGCAACCGCGGCTGCCTCGGTCGGGGTGAATACGCCCGCGAGAATGCCTCCAAGAATCAGGATCGGGGTCTGGAGCGGTGTTACGGCGCGCTTGCAGACCATGCGGAAGTCACGACTGAACACCCGACGCAGTCCAAGCGCGAAACCGTGCGCGATCAGCACGCCGCCACCGAAGGACAGCCATAAGGCAGCGACGGAAGGATTCTCTCCGATCGGAATGAACTGCATGGCCAGCCAGCCGAGATTGAGTCGGACGAGCACAAAGGAGAACCAGTATTCGAGCGGCGAAAGTTCAGTGCCGGAAATCGCGACGCGGTGAGCGGCTGGCAGTTCGTAGCGGTCCGCCAGCGCTCGGATCATCAGCATCAGCCCGACCCCCACGAGGATACCGGGCACAATCCCGGCAAGGAACAGGGCGGCGACGGATTCACCCATGACATAGGCATAGATGATCATGATGCCCGAGGGAGGGATGATCGGGCCGATCACGCTGGATGCGGCGGTGATGGCCGCAGCGAAGCGGCGCGTGTAACCTTCCTTCTCCATCGCCGGAATGAGCATGGAACCGAGAGCGCTGGTGTCGGCAACCGCACTACCGGAAAGACCCGCGAAGAGGATTGACGACAGTACGTTGACCTGCGCTAGCCCGCCGCGCAGATGGCCCATCAGCGCTTGGCTGAACTCGACAAGCCGAACGGTGATGCCGCCTCGGTTCATCAGTTCCCCGGCAAGCATGAAGAACGGGATCGCCATCAGGGGAAAGCTGTCCATTCCGTTGTAGACGTTCCGATATAGCAGCGTAATGTCCTTTTCCTGCCCATTGAGCCACAGAAGGACGCCTGGTGCCGCAAGCAGAGCGAAGAAAACTGGCAGACCAATCAGCAGGAAGAAAAGGAAAGCGGGGAGGAACCAGATCAGCATGCCTTCATTCCGCCATGATTTCATCTTCGTGCGATGGGATTTCCTTCAGGTCTCCGCCCCCGCCCGCGAGTGTAATGAGCGTTCGAAGGAACAGTTCGACGTTGACCGTGAACAGTAGCACGACGCATACGAAGAACGAGGCCATCATCCAGCGGCGCGGCAGCTTTATCCATTCAAACGAACTGTTGAGGTAATAGAGCGATGCGGTCTTGGCCTTCGACAGAAAACCGGTGATCTCACTCCATCCAATCTCGATGGCAATGCCGAGCACCAATCCCGAGATAGCAAGCAAGGCAAGCGAGAGCACCGCTGCTGTGCGTTCGGGCAGCACCCGCAATACGGTATCGATCGCCACGAAGCCGCCGCGGCGATAGGCCATTGGAGCGATTAGGCCGGTCATCCACAGCATGGCGAACCGGGCTGCCTCATCGGGCCACGGCAGGGGATTGTTGAGGGCGTAGCGGAAGAACACCTGGATCAGAATGGCCAAAACCATAAGCGCGACCGCCAGAATGGCGACTGCGCGCCCGAAACGAAGCGCGACTTCGTTGAAGGCCTGTAGCGGAACCAGAAGGTAGGTCAGCAGCGTCACCATTCGCCGGTCCCCAAACTGGCCTTCGATGCGCTCATCCAGCAAGTGCCGGATTTGGCGCCGGAGTCTCTAACATTCCATATCGACCCTGACTGAATACGAGCGGTGTGCCATCGCGCCAGGAGGCTTGGAGCACTTCAGCGACCACGATGCAATGATCACCGCCCGGATATCTCGCGACTGCTTCGCATTCAAATCGTGCCAGACAGTCGTTGATCAACGGAACGTTGTGCACATTTGTTTTCCAGTCAATTCCATCCCATGCGGTGCCATCCCGAGAAAACCCGTCGCTGATGCGCTTCTGTTCCGCGGCGATGACATGGATCGCAAAATACCGGGCCTCGGTGAAGGCCGGGAAACGCTGGGATAGCTTTGCCGGAGCCCACAGAACCAGCGGAGGGTCAAGTGAAACCGAAGCGAAGCTGTTGGCCGTAATCCCAAGTGGGCCAATCTCGCTGTCTACTGTGACCACGGTAACGCCGGTTGCATATCGACTTAGCGCTTCGCGGAAGGCGCGGGTGGTGCCCGTGCAGGGATTGAGGTTACGAATTGGAAAGCTGTCGTCGTGCATCATGGCACCTCACTGCCGAGGGCGGCGGAGTAGAGTTCATACCATGTCTCAATATCCATCGTCACCTTGAAGGCATCCGAAAACGCACGGATTCGGTCGAGCGTGTTGGTGCCCATCACCGGAAGTATGCAGGACGGGTGCGCAAGCAGCCAAGCGACCGCCACAGCGGTGTGATCGACACCATCGCGTTTCGCTACAGCTTCGAGGCAGTCCTTCAGTTCCGCACCTGCCTTTCCGGTTGCCAAAGCGCCTCCCCCAAGCGGCGACCAGGCCATTATGGGAATGCCTAGTTCCTGCCAGTGGGCGACATCACCGTTTGTGAATCCCTCATGCGCGAGCAGGCTCAATTCGATCTGGTTTGTGACAAGCGGGGTCCGCATTGCTGACTGAAGAAGCGATCTGTCATGTGGTTTGAAGTTCGAGACGCCTACGGCGCCGACTTTACCGCCAGCTACGAGGCCGTCGAGCGCAGCCCCGGTTTGGTGGGCGTCCATCATCGGGTCGGGCCTATGGATGAGAAGCAGATCGATGCGTTCTATTCCCATCAGTTCCAGCGAAAGATCCACGGATGCCTCGATATGGGACGGGCTGGTGTCATAATGCTTGACCCTTGCCTGCTCGTGCCGGCCGACCGGTGCCACAATGCCGCATTTGGTAACGAACTCCAGTTGGTCACGGAGTTCGGGCGCATCGCGGAGTGCGGTGCCCAGCAACTGCTCCGATGCGTATCCGCCATAGATATCCGCTTGGTCAATTGTGGTGATGCCCTGTTCAAGGCAAGCCTCGATCTTGGCCTGGACGTGTCGGACTGAAGTGTCCGGGTCGTCGCAAAGTCGCCACATGCCGTAGATCACCCGGCTCAGTTCAAGTCGCTCGGAGAGGCGGACACGTTCCATCACCGACGTACCCCCCCGCCGAGCGGTGTCGCCGGAATCTCCTTGGGGACCCGACCGTATATGTGAGGAAGGGAACATGTCCTGAGGTTTGGCATCACTCGATTTCCGAACGATCTGCATTCATCGATATGTGGATAGCCCGAAAAGATGAATGACCGTATGCCCATGTTCCGGTATTCCTCGATTTCCGACATGATCTGGTCAGTCGAGCCAACAAGCGCCGCGCCGCAGCCGGACCGCGCGCGACCGACGCCGGTCCACAGATGCGGCTCGACGAAGCCAAACCGGTCGGCCAACTCGCGGGAGCGCGCCTGATGTGCGACACCTAGCGAGATGGAATCATGGGCCCGGTCGCGAATGATGCGACCGTATTCATCATCCAGCTTCGCAGTGAGGTGCTCCGCATATTCCTTCGCTTCGGTTTCGGAATCGCGCACGATCATATGGACGCGCAGACCGTAGTCGAGCGTCCGGCCATAGGTTTCCGCACGGGCGTGCACCGCTCTCATTCGTTCGGCGATCCGCTCCTTTGGCTCCGGCCACATCAGGTAGACATCACAGTGCTGCCCGCAGAGTTCCAATGCGTTCGGGGAATAGCCTCCGAAATAGAGCAACGGTCCACCGTCCTGCTGGTAGGGTTTCGCTGGATCGGTCCAGAGACCTTCGAAATCGTAGATCTCGCCGCGGTGGTCGATGCGATCACGACTCCACGCCTGTTTGAGAATTTCCACCACTTCCCGGGAGCGCTGGTAGCGATACCGACTTTCTGCGGATTCTCCGGGAAAGTCGGAACTGATGATGTTAAGGGTCAGCCGACCCTCAAGCATGTGATCCAGCGTTGCCACGGTGCGGGCCAGCATGATCGGCTGCATCTCGCCGCAGCGTACGGCGGCGAGGAAGTTGATTTGGGAGGTGATTGGCGCACAGCCCGCAACGAAGCTCAGCGTATCCTGCCCGACCTGATAGGAAGAGGGGCAAAGGATATTCCGGAAACCCTGAGCCTCCGCTTCCCTGACGATGGTACTGCAATGCTCCCAACTCGAACGCAGGTTCCCATCGGGTACGCCAAGTTGAGCGTAATCGTCCGAACATAGGGCGGCAAACCAGCTGACTTCGCAGGCTTCAAGGTCGGCTGAGGTGACCGGAACGACTGGCATCGGGCTTCCCTGCGATCGATCAAACATTTCTCTTGCCTATCACTGTTCGGTGGATGCATCAACAGTGTATCAATTTGGAATCGATCGATGCCAACCAGTCACTCCCTACCGATGTATGTCCAGATCAGTGAGATGCTGATTCGGGACATTCAGGCAGGGCGGCTACTTGATGGTGAGCGTCTGCCCCCTGAACGCGAAATGGCAGGTCAGCTGGGCGTTTCCGTTGGCACGCTCCGCAAATCGCTGGCGGACCTGACTGCCAAGGGATTGCTGAAACGGCTTCACGGATCGGGAAACTACATCCGGAACGGACCTGCCGTGGACAGTATCTACGCGTTCTTCAGGCTGGAACTGGTGGACGGCGGCGGGCTGCCGACGGCGGATGTGCTCTCAGTGACGACGTTGGTAGCGCCAGATGGACTCGCCGGTCGTGGTTTGGCGCACCGGATAAGGCGGTTGCGCAAACTGAGTGGAAGGCCTGCGGCGATCGAGGAAATCTGGCTCGACGCAGTCTGCTCGCCGACTCTGGAAGCAGGGGATCTTTCGGAGTCACTGTACCATTTCTATCGAAACAGCCTGGGGCTGTGGATCCAGAAGGCGGAGGACCGAATCGGAATCGGTCCAGTACCCGATTGGGGCGGCGGCCTGCTGCCCGGAGCGGCGGAATCGCTTTGTGTGGTCGATCGCGTGAGTTGGGACCAGCATGGCAGGAACATCGAAATCTCACGGACCTGGTACGATTCGAGGCATGTCCGCTATGTTGCGAGACTGAAATAGAGGGCAGGGGTGCGATGCTGAAGTACGGGCTGATCGGATCTGGCATGATGGGGCAGGAGCATATTCGGAACTTAGCGCTGATCGACGGCGTCAAGGTCGCGGCGATCTTCGACCCTGATGCCGGAATGCGGGCGGTGGCGGCCTCACTCGCGCCTGATGCGGTTATGGCGGAAAGCCTTCACGCGCTATTGGTGGACCCTGAACTTGATGCTCTGGTTATCGCGAGCCCCAACAATCTGCACGCCAGGCAGATTGCCGAGATCGCGCAGAAACGCCCTCTTCCGCTGTTGGTCGAAAAGCCGCTGTTCACCGATCCCGAGGATGCAGAGCTGATTGAACGATTGGTCGCCGACTATCCGGCCCCGATATGGGTTGCGATGGAATACCGCTACATGCCTCCAATCGCACGCTTGGTTGCCGATTCCAATGAGACGACTGGCGGCGTGAGAATGCTAACCATCCGAGAACACCGATTTCCGTTTCTGACCAAGGTCGGAAACTGGAACAGGTTCAACCGAAACACTGGTGGGACACTTGTGGAGAAATGCTGTCACTTCTTCGATCTCATGCGACTGATCATTGGCGAGGAGCCAGTGCGCATCATGGCAAGTGGAGGACAGGCAGTGAACCACTTGGACGAGAGTTACGGCGGGGAGACGCCGGATATCTGGGACAACGCCTTTGTTGTCGTCGAATTCGAAGGTGGCGCGAGGGCGATGCTCGAACTCTGCATGTTCGCTGACGGATCGAAGTATCAGGAGGAGATCTGCGCGGTGGGTCCAGCTGGAAAAATCGAGGTACGTGTTCCCGGGCCGAAGAGGTTCTGGCCGAATGGAGAGCCGGAACCGGTTGCCAGAATGACTGTGAGTCCCCGCACTGGAGGGCGACGCCGGTCTGTGGACTTGCCGGTGGATCCCGAGCTGCTCGAAGCAGGTGACCACAACGGCGCAACCTTTTTCGAACATCAGCGATTTGCGGAAGTCGTCCGCGGACATGCGGTGCCAGAAGTTTCTTTCCGGGACGGAGAGCGGGCTGTGGCTATGGGGATCGCGGCGCAGACTGCTGCGGAGACGGGAAGGGCGGTTGAGCTTCCACGGGAATGGCAGTCATGCTGATCGGGTGGGCGGTACGGACGGTACAGGTTGCGGACCTGCATCCGAAGCCGCTTGCGGAAGCCCTATGTCGCTGTGTGTCGGCACTGTGTCGGTAATGGTGCTGACCTGAACCCGCTGCGGGTGATGGGACAGGGTATCCACCTGGAGGAAAACCATGTCCGGATTGAACGGTCTTTCCAAAGTCATGAGTCCCATCGGTTCCGCTCAAGGGTTGCCGAATGAGCATTACGTATCCGACGATGTATTCGCCGTCGAGCGCGAAGCGGTGCTTTTCGCCAACTGGGCCGGGATCGGTTTCGGAAAGGATCTTGATCCCGGCGAAGCCATGCCCATCGACTTCGCTGGTTTGCCGCTGGTTGCTCTTCGCACGCACGAGGGTGACGTCAGGGTTTTCCAGAACACCTGCCGTCACCGGGGCATGATCCTCGTCGAGCATAAAATGCGGTTGGGTGGTGTGCTAAGATGCCCCTACCACTCCTGGTGTTACGCCTTGACCGGTGAGCTTGTGGCCACGCCGCATGTGGGTGGGCCGGGGATGAACAGGCATGACGGTATTCGGCGGGAAGATCTTGGCTTGGTGGAAATCCGCAGTCATGTCTGGCGAGATGTTATCTTCGTGAATGTAAGTGGCAGGGCATCGGAGTTCAGGGAGTATGCTGCCGATGCCATCGCCCGCTGGAGTGAATTCGAGGGGCAGCCTCTGGCGGCCGGTGGCGACGAGAGCGCATTCATCTTTGACATTGCCTGCAATTGGAAACTCGTGGTCGAGAACTTTTGCGAGAGCTATCATCTTCCGTGGGTGCATCCAGGCTTGAACAGCTATTCGAGGTTGGAGGACCACTACAACATTGAGGTGCCCGGCAGGTTTTCGGGGCAGGGTACTCTGGTCTACCGGCCGGCGATCGGGGCGGATAGACTTACGTTTCCTGACTTTCCGGGACTTTCGGACAAGTGGGAGAGTGGCGCCGAGTATATCGCGATCTATCCAAACGTGCTGATGGGAACGCATCGGGATCATGCATTCGCTGTTATATTGGAGCCAGATGGCAAGGATCGAACACTGGAAAAATTCGCTCTGTATTATGCTTCGGAGGAGGCGGCCAAAGGCAAGAGACTGGAGCCGCTGCGAAAGAGGAACGCCGAAACCTGGTACGGAGTGTTTGAAGAAGACCTTTTCGTGGTTGAAGGCATGCAGAGGGGGCGCAAAGGTATACACTTCGACGGTGGGCGGTTCAGCCCGGTGATGGATGGTCCGACACATTGTTTCCACCGCTGGGTGGCCAGTCAGGTGAGTGGTTCCACGCGGGCAGCTGAATAGAATTGTGAAGGGTTCACTCGAAGAAAGATTGCTTGCTGCCCATGCGCGTCGTGATCTCGGGTCACTCACAACGCTCTATTCCGAGGCCGCAGATGCAACCGATGACCTGGACGTCCGGTGCTTCTATCTGACCCATGCCTATGTATGTGCGCTTGAGCTTGGGGATGTCCGGGCAGAGAAACTGAAGGGACTGCTTGTCAGCTATGGTCGGGAAGAATGACATGACAGGAACTGCTTCAACTGGCTCGGCGTTCGTCGGATGGAAGGACGGTGAGACCCGGACAGACCGATTGATATATAGGCCCTGCCGTGGCCAGCCACCGAACTTGGGTAAGTTCAGGAAGCGGCCGCAGAGGCTTGTCCGTCGGCGCATGTCTCAGGTCGGGCTATCCGAATGAGCGGACTTCGAATTTCAGCCTCAGCGAACCGAATCCATGCTGCGACCTATCGATCCTGCGAGGTCTCCGCCTGTTTCTCCCGTCCCATAGGACCTGGAAAGTCGACACATTGTTCAGGGTCATCGCGCAGGCCCGGAATTATGGATTCTGCGAAGCGCTTGCGTCAGGTCATCCAGAAGCTGCGGGAATGGCAGGATGGCTGTAATCCCGGGGCGTCCTATCAGTACATAGTCCCATCCGGGTTGTCCTTGCGATGGAAGAATCAGACGTGCAGTCTCGCGCAGCCGGCGCTTGGCTCTATTGCGGACCACAGCGTTTCCCACTTTCTTCGAACATGTGAAGCCGACCCGAATGGCTCTATGCGAATCCTCGACGGGTCGTTCGCGGGCCTGTAGAATGAACCCTGAAGTGACAACCCTGCGACAGCGTGCTGCAAGCAGAAAGTCCGCACGCCTCTTCAGGGATTCCAGGGAAACTGACGCTGCGGATTGCAGCATAGCATCGATGCCAACCGGTGGCTCAGGCGCTGAGCTTTGTCCGGCCTTTGGCTCGTCGTGCGTTAAGGATCCTGCGTCCTGCCTTCGTGGCCATGCGCGCCCGGAATCCGTGGCGCCGCTTGCGGACCAGGTTCGACGGCTGAAAGGTGCGCTTCATTTGACGTCTCCATTGGTCGCGGCCCGGATTTGGCGATGACTTCGGGATGGGCCGATCAAGTGTTCAAGGCACGATGTCTAAGTGTCATGAATTGACATGTCAATTGACTGCATTGACGATTGTTGTGGAAATTCGCGACTGAAAGAGGGAATCTTCGTAAACGCTTCATCATACGGACTGATCGCAGCAATTGTGATGCTGGTTCTCGCGCATGCAGACTGGACTGTGGTATGGCTTTCCCATGGGAGCGCTGGCCTCACTCCTTGAGATATGCATTGGAGGCGGATCGGTAGAGGGTATGGGCGAGACTACACAATCCAAACGGCGCGAACTCGTGCGCCTGCTGCCGCTTGCGGCGATCGTCATCGTCGCGGTGATCGGCTTTGTCGCACTGCGGGACCATCTGGGGTTCGAGGCACTTCGGGAAAACCGCGAGGCGCTGATCGCATTTCGGGATATGAACTATGCGCTCACCGCACTCGTGTTCATTGGACTCTATACGCTGATTGTTGCGTTCTCGCTTCCGGGAGCCACCATTGCGACGCTGACCGGTGGGTTTCTGTTCGCGACCTTCCCCGGCTCACTGTTCAACGTAACGGGTGCGACCCTTGGGGCGACGGTCATTTTTCTCGCGGCCCGTTGGGGATTTGGTGAGCGTCTCGGCGCGAAGCTCCAGCAGAGTGAAGGAGCGGTCAAGCGGATAAAGCAGGGAATCGACGAGAATCAGTGGTCGATGCTGTTCCTGATCCGTCTGGTTCCGGCCGTGCCTTTTGTGGTGGCCAACCTGGTTCCCTCTTTCATGCAGGTGCCAACCCACCGCTTTGTGGTTTCGACATTCTTCGGCATCATCCCCGGCGCGGTCGTCTACACATCGGTCGGGGCGGGGCTGGGTGAGATCTTCGCTAGGGGTGAGACACCCGATCTCGGCGTGCTCTTTGAGCCCCATATCCTTTTGCCAATCCTGGGGCTCTGTGCGCTTGCTCTACTGCCGGTGCTGATCAAGGCCATTCGTGGCAGGAAGGGCATCTGACGATGGAACGCATCAAGACTGATATCTGCGTGATCGGTGCGGGATCAGGCGGACTTAGTGTTGCCGCCGGGGCAGTGCAGATGGGTGCTAGGGTTGTGCTTCTTGAAGGCGGCAATATGGGTGGTGATTGCCTGAATTACGGTTGCGTTCCTTCCAAGGCGTTGATCGCGGCTGCGAAGGCCTCGCACAACATGACCATCGGTGCCCGGTTCGGCGTGAACCCGGTCGAGCCGCAGGTGGATTATGCCGCGGCCAAGGATCATGTTGCTCGTGCGATCGCCACTATCGAACCGCATGACAGCCAGCAACGATTCGAGGAACTTGGCGTGTGTGTGATTCGCGAATACGGACGCTTTGTGTCAAGGACAGAAGTGCATGCTGGCAAGACTGCGATTGAAGCCCGTCGATTCGTTATCGCGACCGGTTCGTCACCATTCATTCCGCCAATTCCGGGACTTGTGACCACTCCGCATTACACCAACGAGAACATCTTCGAACTGCGGGAACGGCCAGAACACCTTGTTGTGGTTGGTGGCGGTCCCATTGGAATGGAGATGGCGCAGGCTCACAGGCGTCTCGGCTCTAAGGTTACAGTGATAGAGGGATTCAAGGCGCTGGGTAACGATGATCCTGAACTGGCCTCGACGGTGCTTGACAGGCTCCGCGAGGAGGGAATCGACATAGTTGAAGGTGCCCCAGTCGATAGGGTCAGCGGAAGGCAGGGCGACATTGCCATCACGACGAAGGATGGGGCTTCATATTCGGGGACCCATCTTCTAATGGCGGTAGGGCGCAAAGTGAATATGGAAGGCCTTGATCTGGATAAGGCGGGGGTCGCTTATGACCGCGCCGTGAAGGTCGATGCGTCTCTGCGGACTTCCAACCGTCGGGTCTATGCGATCGGTGACGCGGCGGGCGGGCTGCAGTTTACTCATGTCGCCGGCTACCATGCCAGCGTCATAATTCGCTCGATGCTCTTTGGTCTGCCGGCAAAATTCACCAATCGACATATTCCAAGGGCAACCTATACGGATCCCGAACTTGCACAGGTGGGGCTAACGGAGGCTGAGGCGAGCGAACGATATGGCAATGCCCTGGAAGTCGTGCGTTTCGAATTCAGCGGTAATGATCGGGCGATAGCCGAAGGCAGTACGGATGGATTGGTAAAGGTCATGGTAGTCAAGGGACGCCCGATTGGTGCTTCTATCGTAGGGAGTCAGGCTGGCGAACTGATACAGGTGTGGGCCCTTGCCATTGCAAACCGGCTCAAGATCGGTGCGGTTGCCGCCATGGTCGCACCCTATCCAACTCGAGGTGAGGCGAGCAAGCGTGTGGCGGGAGTTTACTACGCCCCTAGGCTGTTCGCGAATCCAATGGTCAAGCGTGTTGTACGACTTGTCCAGCGGTGGGTGCCCTGACGAATGTTCCTGAAGTCACTATCCGGGCGGTTTCTAATTTTGACGGCGGTGTTTGTCGTCTTGGCAGAGGTGTTGATTTTTGTTCCGTCGGTCGCGCGTTTCAGGGAAGGCTACCTGCTACTGCATCTGGAAAAGGCTCAGATTGCCTCTTTGGCATTGCTGGCTGACAGTATGCTTTCGGAAGAACTCGAGGCGGAACTGCTTGCGAACGCAGGAGTTTTCAACGTTGTCCTGCGCCGCGACGAAGCAAAGCAACTTGCGCTGTCATCTGAAGTCCCGTCTCCAATTTCCGATACGTTTGATCTGCGCAGCTACATGGCGTTTGAATTCATCGGCGACGCTATTGCACGACTTGGGAACCGCCGCAACGAGGTGATCCGCGTGATCGGCAGTCCAGTGCGGGATGCGGGCCTTCAGATCGAGATCACCATGGAGACGGCGCCACTCAGAGCCGCGATGATCGACTACGGGCTCCGAATTCTCGCACTTTCCGCTGTTGTCTCGATTGTTGCAGCGATGTTGCTATTTGTCGCGGTACAGTGCTTTATGGTTGGCCCGATCAAGAACGTCGTTCGGGCAATGTCGAGCTATGCCGAAGCGCCTGAAGACGCACGCCGAATCATTGAGCCATCGGCGGGAATTTCCGAACTTCGCGAGGCGGAGTCGGCCCTCTCGTCGATGCAGACTCACGTGACCGGAGCCCTGAGGCAGAAGCAAAGGTTGGCGCAGCTCGGTGCCGCCGTCGCAAAGATCAGCCATGACCTTCGCAACATTCTGTCAGTTGCGCAGCTTTCTTCGGGCAGGCTTCAGCGAAGTGACGACCCGGGTGTCAAGCGGTCAGAGCGGCGGCTCGTGAATTCCCTGTCCAGGGCGGTGAACCTGTGTGAGAGCACCCTTGCCTTTGGTAAGGCAGAGGAACCGCCACCGCGTTTGGAACATGTGATGCTCGCCGGCATCGTCAGCGAGGTCATCGAAGACGAACGTTTGGCGAACGAAGGCAAAGGAGTCGTCTTCTTGGCAGACGTTCCTGCTGGATTGTCGGTACGCGCGGATTCCGAACAACTCCACCGCGTGATCGGAAATCTTGTTCGAAACGCCCGTCAGGCGATCACGGCAAGTGGACGTTTCGGGGAGATATCGATCAAGGCTTGTGAGACCGCCGATGAATGGATGATTCGGATTGAGGACACAGGGCCGGGACTGCCTGCGAAGGCGCGGGAGCATCTGTTCCAGCCGTTCCAGGGCGGTGTGCGTCGTGGAGGTATCGGCCTTGGATTGGCGATCTCATCAGAATTGGTCTCGGGGCACGGCGGGCGTCTGGAATTGCTGTCGACAGGCCCCGAAGGAACAATATTCGTGGTTTCTCTTCCCAAGACCGTGGTTGCCGTTTCCGATTCCGCTGTATGAGACCACTCTGCCGACCATTCACGGTTGGCGTTGGGGTTTTGGACCTGAAGAGGGGCTGGAACTGGGTGATTGCTGGCCCCAACACGAATATCCCGGCACCTGATTTGGCATCCATTCTGGAATTCACCGATGAGATTCACGCTTGCAATAGGATCTGTCGGTGGATACATCGTTGAAGCTGGATGCGCTGGTAGCTCAGCTGGATAGAGTACTTGACTACGAATCAAGGGGTCGGGGGTTCGAATCCTCCCCAGCGCGCCAACATTGCCCAAATCCCTTATTCGTTATGTTTGCATGCGCTTTCGTCATGGAACGCAGGCTTTTCGACAGGTTGATGCGAGTTCAGGAGGTTGTCAGGAACTTCCAAAGATTTGAACACCTGAGTTCAGCGAGGTCTCGGTTTGCAACCACAACGGACTTCACGGTGCCGATTCTGTCACTATCCGAAATGGAATGGGTGTTTCCACGCACTGCGACACCCTCGGGATCATCAAATTTCATCAACCATTTTCTATGATTTCCAGAGGAGTCCAGGCGGTCTTCAACCGTCCGGCGGGAAGGTCGACGATTACCGGTTCCGGAAACTCCATGGAATACAGGGCTTGGCGGGGTTCTTGGGAATTGCTGTGCCCGTAATTCCTTGCCCATTTACCTCGCAGACCATTCTTCTGTAGTTTCAAAGGGGTTGAGTTGCGATTCGGGAATTTCGAGCAATAATGAGGTTGAGACGACAGGCATCGAACTGATCACTTGATCGTTTGGGGTGCAGGAGATTTACCTAGCAGCGATGCATTGCCAAAGCTGAAGTCAGCAGGAGGAACCAGCCCTTGATGAATATGTTCGCCAACTGGTCCTATCCGAACGAAATCAGATTTGGTTCAGGACGAATCGCTGAGATTGCCGAGGCGTGTGTCACGGCTGGATTGCGCAATCCGCTACTCATAACTGACCAAACACTGGCAGACCACGAAATCGTGTCCAGAACGCTTGCCGTATTGGAAAAGTCAGGTTTGGGCTGGGCGATGTTCTCGGACGTCGGTCCAAATCCTTCTCATGAAGATTTGACAGCTGGCATCTCCGCGCTCAGGGCTGGTGCGCATGATGGCGTAATTGCATTTGGCGGAGGATCTGCACTTGATCTTGGCAAGCTGGCCGCGTTCATGGTGGGCCAGTCCCGGCCAGTCTGGGATTTCGAAGACATCGCGGATTGGTGGACGCGTGCCAATTCCGATACAATCCTACCAGTTGTCGCCGTTCCGACTACGGCTGGAACTGGTTCCGAGGTTGGGCGGGCGGCTGTACTCACGGACAGGACACTCCCTGCAAAGAAGATCATCTTTCACCCGAAGATGCTTCCTGCTGTGGTTGTCGCAGACCCGGAGCTGACAGTTGGCCTTCCGCCCGCACTTACGGCAGGTACGGGAATGGATGCGTTTGCCCATTGCCTGGAAGCCTACTGCTCGCCCCACTTTCATCCAATGAGCCAGGGAATCGCGCTGGAGGGAGTCCGGCTGGTAACGGAATTTCTACCAAGGGCGTTTGAGGATGGAACCGATCTTGACGCGAGAGGTGGTATGATGGCGGCGGCCATCATGGGAGCTGTGGCGTTCCAGAAGGGTCTTGGTGCGATTCACGCTGTCAGCCATCCAGTGGGCGCTCACTATGGATTGCACCATGGAATGACCAACGCCGTGGTGATGCCCATGGTTCTGGACCTTAACCGTCCTGCCATTGAGGATCGCCTTGCGGACATGGCAGCATATCTTGGCATATCAGGCGGATACGAGGGATTCAGGAGTTTCGTGATGGAACTTAGGCTGAGGTTGGGAGTACCTGATAGTCTGCGCCAAATGGGCGTTGACGACGAGAAACTGGATCTTCTTGTAACCGATGCCTTATGCGACCCGAGCTGTGGCGGAAATCCAATAAAATTGGACAAGGAAAACATGCGGGAGCTGATCGAGGCGTGCCTGATGTAGGGCCTGCTAACAATCTGGCCAACCGACGGCATTTTCCCCGCAACGCCCGCCGGAAAGGCGGCACAGGCGACATGGGCGGGCGGAACGATGGATGCGGACAGGACGGTGCTGACCGACGCCATGTGGGCGCGGACCGGGAGCATCCCTGCCGGCAGGGCGACCGACCCGGGAGTGACCGCGGCGGACAGCCGGCTGTTCCCTGAGGCGGTGCCCGTGCGGTACCGCGCGGGATCGCCGTGGCGCGACCTTCCGGGGCGCTTCGGAAAGTGGAACGGCGTCTCCAGGCGGTTCCGCCGCTGGACGCTTTCCGGGGTTTCCGGGCGTGTTTCCGATGTGTTGTCGGACGGGTCCGGCCTTGAGCACGTGGTCGTCGACGGCGCGGTCGTCCAGGCGCACCGGAAGGCGGCGGGCGCGGAAGGGGGACCGGAAGACAGGGAACCGGGCGTTCCCGCGGTGACCTGACCGGCAGGGCCGTGGCGGTCGTGGACGCGCCTGGATGCCTTGTCCGGTTCACGGTCCTTCCCGGCCAGGCGCACGACCTCACGGGTGTGCCGGCGCTTCCCGACGGGCTCCGGTTCGGGGCTCCGGTTCGGGGCTCTGGTCGGCGACAGGGCGTTCGGTGCGGACTGGCTGGTGGAGGATCTTGGTCGGTGCGGAGCGGAGGCGGTGATCCCGGCGGGGCGGAACCGGACGGAGCCGCGGGAGCATGGCCGGGAGAGATACAGGTGGCGGCACCGGGTCGAGAGTTTCTTCGCCAGAACCAGGGAGTTCCGGGCGACCGCGACACGCTGTGACAGGACCGCCACGAGCTTCGCGGCGGGGATTCACCTCGTCGCGGGCGTGGCGGCGGCAACATGATTGTCCACAGGCCCTAGCTTCTCGGTCCTCTATAATCCCGTACATTCTTACATTTCCAAGCAAGCATAGGCATCGCCCCGATCCGAGCGCGGATCTCGGACGGGACGTCAAGAAAATCAGCGTTGATTTCGCCCCGATCAAGTACACTATCAAGAAAACCTTTCTCGTCATCGGAAAGGTCAAACAGAGATGCATATCGCTCGCGACACAGCGCGACCGTTTCCTCGATCCACGTGTCGATTGCGCCTTTGCCGCCGAAATACTCGCGCGGCAGACATATCATCAATTTCTGACGAAGCTCCCTCGGGTCGCCCTTGATCGCGTCGACCGAAACCATTCGCCAATCACGACGTGCGCAGGCGCCGAACGCCAGAAACGCGGCTTTGATGTTCTTCCAGTCGAGTCCCTCAATCGACAGGATACGCCGCGCGTCGAAGAGATCGCGCGCGGCATGGCGATCGAAGAGCGCAACCAGCTTGCCAGCAATGATCTCCTGAAGGTCGAGCACCAGCACGTCGCGCGCACTCATGTCCCCAAGCGCGACCGACGACACGCGGGCGACGCCAAACAGCGGCTGGCGCGCCATGTAGTTTATATCGTGCTCCAGTGTTGCGTTCCCGCCGAGTGAGGAAGCGAAACGCGTGAGCCACTTACCACCGGCGTGCTCGTCCGGCCGATGGCGGACCGTGTATCCTTGGGATGCCAAGAGCCGGTTCAGGGCCGCCTCGACCTCAAGCCGCTCCGCCTCCATGGCCGTACGGTCGAGCGCACCGATATAGTTGAGGTCGATATCGACCGACAAACGATCGAGGCCGAGATGGAAGACATTGAGCGCCGTGCCGCCCTTGAGCGCGAGCCGCTCACTCAAGGTCCTATCGTGCGCGATCTCCTGCAAAATATCGAGAAGCCGCATCACCTTTTCGAGGGCGCCCGCCTGATAGCCGGTCTCGCTGGCGAGGCGCTGCAGCGTTTGAATCGAGGGCGCCGCCATTCACACGCCCTCGAACTGAGGCTCTATGACCTCAACGGGTAGGATCACGTTCCAACCCGTGGCCGTTCGGCCTTCGCCCGGTTTGGCGGCTAAGGCGTATCGCGCTTGTCGCGGGGCGAGCGCGTGCAGCTTTTTGAGCGCGGCGCTTTCTACACCGAGCCGGTCCTGTTCGCGCTCCAGCCAATATCCCAAAGCGCCGGCCGCGGTCGCATTGCCGAGCGTGCGCGTATGCCGGACCAAGGCGGCGGCGTCAACGCGTGCGACCAAGTCGAGAGAATTGAAAAGCTCCTCCGCGCCGCCCGCGAGATCATAGCGATCGAAGAGATCGGTGATCATCCGCTCAATCGTCGTCACGCGAACGTCGAGGCCCATACGGTCAACGACCGTGACGCCGTCCGCCAGGCTGCCGTTTTTCCGAGCAAAGCCCCGTGGCGGTTTCACGAACCGGCAAGAGAAATCAGCGGTCTCGACGACACCCGGCTCGCCGGGCGCGATGACCTGCACCTCATGGCCCTCGGTGTAGGCACAGCCGTGAAGCTCAAGGGCCGAGTGGTAAGCGATAATGCCACCGCGCCTGAGACGCGACGCCGCCAGAAAACGGTCAACCAACCAATTAGCGGAATCGGCATGCTTGGGAACCGAGGCGAAGACGCCCCGAGCAATGCGCTTGATATTACCGGCCCGAAGGTGCTGGGCGAGCATCGCCGTGACCACCTTGTCGTCGGTGCGGCGGCCAACCGCGGCAGCATACTCGGCCCGGTCGAAAACGGGCCTGGCGCTGAAAAACGGGGCTGAAACGAGCCGAGTCATGGTTGGACTTTCTTATAATCGGACAAAGCAATATATCATATATGGTTCTACCATCAATTGAGAAAGTATGCTTGCGAGAACGGTACTTCGCCAAATCCGCCAAAAACCATATCTGATATATGGTTTTTCCCGGCTAAAGGGAAGCATGAAGATGCTCGATCTCCAAGCTGGCAGGCCAAGATCAAGCCGTCCGGAGCCGATGTCGCTGAAATGACCCGTAACAAACCCCCGGACCTTACGGCTAACCGGAACTTCAGTCTTTCAATCGCCGTCCGATCCCGAGCAACCCATTGAACCGGCTGGACTTTCCCGCGCCGCCGGATAAATTTGAACTGGCTTTATGTTGCCATGCAAGGATTGGGCCCATGGCTCCCGGCGTCGACGTCATGCCGAACCGGTCCTCTCCCCCCGCCATCCTGCCGCGCGAGGCATGGCGCGAGGGAAAGCGCATCCGCAGGCGGACCGTCGCGGACCTTTCGGGGATGCCGCCTGTCCTCGTCGACGCCGTCCGCGCCGCACTCGCCGGAGGGATGGCGCTTCCTTCCGCCGACGCGGCCATCTCCGTCCGCCGCTCCCTGCCGCACGGGCATGTCGCGGCGGTGCCGGGAACGCTCCGGTCGCCCGGCCCTGTCCGGGTCCTGGGACGCGGCGCCGGCCGCATGCGGGACCTCGCCGTGGCGGCGGCCGCCGCGCGGATCCCCGGTCCCGCCCCGAAGCCCGCCACCGCCCGGGCCCTGTCGCCGGAGACCGCTTCGACGAGCCTTGGGACCGCGCTCGGGCTGGGGCCGGTCACCGGCAACAGGATGCTGGACATGCCCGGCTGGCTCCTCGTGCGCCAGCCCTGGACCGGGCGGAGCCTCGCCAGCCGGTACCTGAAGGACGGCGGTGCACCCATCCTCCACGACGTCTCCTCCAGCTGCCTCGAGGGGCGGCGCTGTCCGCTGGCGGCCTTCGGCCACAACCGGGACGGGAAGAAGGGGAAGCTCCGGATCACCTACGGGCTCCTGTGCGCGGCGGACGGCTGTCCCGTGGCGGTGGAGGTGTTCCCGGGCAGCACGTCCGACCCGTCCACGGTGGCCTCGCAGGTCAGGAGGGTCCGCAGGCGCCTCCGCATCGACCGCGTGGCGCTGGCGGGCGGCAGGGGGCATGCTGACGACGGCCCGCATCCGCGGGGATCTGGAGCCGGCGGGGCTGGACTGGATCCCAGCCCTGAAGACACAGGACATAAGGAAGCTGCCGGGGGAGGGCGCGGACGGCGCGCCGGCCCCGGAGGCGCTGGTCCCCGACGCCGTGGCGGAGGTCACCGGCCCGGACTTTCCCGGCGAGCGGCCGATGGTCTGCATGAACCCCCGGCTGCGCAGGGAGCGGGCCCGGAAACGGGAGGACCTGCTGCAGGCCAAGGAGAGGGCGCTGGAGGCGGTCGCCGCGTCGGTGCGCTCCGGCCGACTGAGGGGCCGGCAGGCCATCGACCGCCGGGTGGGCCGGGACATCAGCCGGAGGAAGGCCGGCAGGCACCTGGAGGTCGAGGTCACCGACGGGTCCATCTCCTGGAGCCGCAGGGAGGGCCGGACCGGGGCCGGGGCGAGGCTCGACGGCGTGTACGTCATCCGCACCAGCCTGGACGCGGAGGCCATCGGAACGGAGGCGGCGGTCGAGGCATGCAGGTCACCCGCGACGGTGGAGCGGGCGTTCAGGAACGGGAGGGGCGATCTCCGGAGCCGCCCGGCATACGTGTATTCGGCGGACCACGTCGGCGCCCATGTGTTCCCGTTCATGCTGGCGCTGTATGTCGGGTGGCACATGCGGCGGCGTCTGGCGCCCATGCCTTTCGAGGATGATGGCAGGGAGGGCGCGCGGGGCCGGTGGAGCCCGCGAAGGTGTCGGAGGGCGCCATGGAGAGGGCCGCCACGAAACGCACCGCCGACGGACTGCCGGTCCACGGCCTGCGCGCGCCGCTCGCCGACCTGGCCACGCTGACGCTGAACGAGGTGGCGCTGCCGGCCAGCCCCGACCACGCCGTCCGGGTGCTGGCGCGGCCCACGCCGCTGCAGGAACGGGCATTCGCGCTGCCGAAGGTCGATCCGGCCTCGGGTGTTGCCATGCAGGAGCCAGGCTGGAAGCCCCGGCTTCCTCGAAAAGCCCTTTCCTGAAGGGACATCGATGGCTGGCCTCTCCCCGAAGTTCCGATTAAGGAAGGCGAAACGTCTCCCTTCGGCATGCACTGTCTGCGGCACGCTGGAATTTCGCTCTGGATCAAGAACGGCGCCACCCCAAAGCAAGTGCAGACCTGGGTGGGGCATGTCAGCATCCAGACGACGTGGGACATCTACGGTCACCTCTGGCGCGAGTTCCAGGACGAGCAGTCGGCCGCCCGCGCCGCCGAGCAAATTCTTCTGTCCTGACTCATCTTCGAATTTGACACTACCGGCTCCTGGAAGCGGTTGAACAAACCGGGCACAAACAGCCGTTCGCATGTCAAACGGAGAATCCGGAAAATTTGCCATGTGTTGAAAAATAAGAGTTTTTCGTGACAGCGAATGCAAACGCCATTTCCGTCCGTCAGAACGACAAAACCTCCGGGGCGACAACCGGAGGTTTTGCAGAAGACCGACTCGACGATTATCGCTAAGTCATTGAATTTGGTAGCGGAGGAGGGACTCGAACCCCCGACACGTGGATTATGATTCCACTGCTCTAACCAGCTGAGCTACTCCGCCAAGTTGTATTCTCCATGCCCTTGAGCTCAGGATTATGATTCCTCTGCTCTGACCAACTGAGCTACTCCGCCGTGCCGCGGGCCTAGGTATTCGAGTGGCGTGGCTGCGTCAAGGGGCGATGCCGCCAATCAATGGGATTCCAACAGTTCACAGTTGGGCCGCATCGCGCTTCCCGAACTCTTTATGGTTCCCCACTCCCACTCTGAAGTACGGTGCGGACAGACTCAACTCAAACAGTCAGGCCACAAGATTGCCGGACAGTGCGTCATCAATCAGATTAATCGTCTCTTCGATTCCAAACAGCGCGATAAAGCCACCAAACCTCGGACCTTGCGATGCGCCGAGCAGCACCTCATAGAGGGCCCTAAACCATTCGCGCAATGGCTCGAATTCATGAGCCTTGCCAACCGCAAAAACCATCGACTGGAGTTCTTCGGGATCCAGCCCGCCATCCCAGTTCCGTAGTCGGTTGCGCAGATCCTCAAGCGCCGCGCGGTCCTTGTCGTTCGCTGCGCGAAACGTCTTCGTAGGCCGCACGAAGTCATTGAAATAACGGACTGCGAACCCTGCGGACTGGTCCAGATCCGGATGGGTTTCCGCCGAGACGTCGGGAGCGTAGCGACGGATGAAGCCCCAGAGCGTGTCCTTTGTTTCCGCGTGACTCACTGAAGCAAGATTCAACAGCATGGCAAACTGTATGACCATGCTGGATTCAGGTACATCGGACCCATGAATGTGGTGCACGGGATTCGCCAGCTGTCGCACCACGTCCTGCTCCAGATAGGCCCTGAGTTGTTGGTGATACTCGTCCACAGCCTTTGGAATCACGTCAAAATGCAGTCTCTTGGCTGTCTTGGGCTTCAGGTACATGAAGTATCCAAGGCTTTCTCGTGATGCATATGCCAGCCATTCCTCCATCGCCAGGCCATTGCCTTTCGACTTGGAGATCTTGCGGCCCTGATCGTCCAGGAACAGTTCGTAAGTCAGCGATTCCGGGGGACGCCTTCCGAGAGCCCGGCAGATTTGGCTTGCCTGCCTGACGGATTCGATCAAGTCTTTGCCTGACATTTCATAGTCAACGTTCAGTGCGGCCCACCGAAGCGCCCAGTCGGGTTTCCACTGCATCTTCACATGACCGCCCGTTACGGGCACTTCGATACGTTCGCCATCCGGCTCTTCGTAGACAATCGTTCCCTTACCCACGTTTCTTTCTATCGTGGGAACCTGTAGGACATGGCCAGACTTTGGTGATATCGGCAGAAACGGCGAATAGGTCGCGCGCCGTTCCGACCCCAACGTTGGGAGCATTATTTCCATGAGCCTGTCGAACCGTTCCAGAGCGGTCAGCAACATCCCGTCAAATCTGCCCGACTTATAGTATTCCGTCGAAGACGCGAATTCATACTCGAAACCAAAGGAATCCAGAAACGCGTTCAGCCGGGAATTGTTGTGCGCTCCAAAACTGTCATGTGTACCAAACGGGTCTCGTACCCTTGACAGCGGAAGATGGAGGTCCTGTTCCATCTGCTCTTGGTTGGGCACATTGTCTGGAACCTTTCGCAACCCGTCCATATCGTCCGAAAAGCAGATGAGTCTGGTCGGTATGTCTGAGATCATTTCAAATGCCTGGCGCACCATGGTCGTGCGCTGCACTTCACCAAACGTTCCAATGTGAGGCAATCCGCTGGGACCATAACCGGTCTCAAATAGCACAAATCCCTTTGTCGGAGGCCTCCCTTCGAATCGCTTGAGCAGGCGGCGCGCTTCCTCGAACGGCCATGCCTTGGAACTCATCGCTGCGTCGCGCAGTTCAGTCATGTCTTGTTCCTGTATTGGCAGGCATGCAAGCCCTGTAGGAATGGCTTTGACTATTGCCGAAGCGTTGTCGCGTCAATATTCTGCACTTCAACAGACGCCAAACAGGATATCAGGCTTGTCAAACAAATCTTCGCTATTGTCTGCTCAGGATGCATTGGTCGCGGTGATGATCGCCACTTCCGCCAGCGACCGAAACATCAAGACGTCGGAACTCGTCTGCATCGAGGCTCTGGTAGATGGCCTTCCCGCATTCGCTGACTACGACAAGAGCCGCTTTCAACGTGTGTCGCGGACCGTACTTGACCTGTTTGAGGAGAACGATGGCCTTGATGTCTTCTTTGACCTGATCAGATCCACCCTTCCTGCCCGAATGTTTGAAACGGCCTATGCCTTGGCCTGCGATGTCGCAGCCGCAGACGGGCGTCTGGAGGAGGACCAGCTGATTTTCCTACGCGAGATCCGTTACGAACTCTCCATCGACCGTCTTGCAGCCGCTGCGATAGAACGAGGGGCAAGAGCGAGGCACCTCACTCCCTGAGCGTTTGGCCCAATTGGTGATGGCCTCCCGAAATGCCAGATTTCAGCATCGGACCGCATGCCAGTTCGGTCCGGGTCACGATCAAATCCCTTTGGCCCCCCGGACAACCGTGGTGCGGCTCTCGGTCGCGGAGCTTCCAATCTCGGATGGATGGAGACTCGAGGGTCAGGTCCCGGAAACGCTCGCCGACGGTGCATCATCCGCCTGATCGGGCTCACTTGCGATCTTCGGACGACCATATCGCTCTCCAATGTTTCCCCTGATTCGCCATGAGGATCTCCCGGTCTGATGTGCGATCCAATCGGCGGATCCGGTATTGAGGGGTGCCGCCCAAGCGTTCGGTCGATTTCCGATTCCACCTTTTGCACCTCTCGTTGAGCTATGGTCGACGGCTTGCCGAATAGCGAACACCATGGCGGGCCAAGACTTGAGGACTCCTGCAGTCCGATCGCCAAACGAAATCATCATGCGTGAACTACGGGCTGAGACGGGTTCCGTCACCTTGCTCCGGGTCACTGGGACTTCGCCAAATACCTCCGATGCTTTGGTTCGCAACCCGGACGGTGATCGCGAGTGCGATCAGAAGGCCAGTCGTTACGGCTGCCGCCACGCCAAACCAGACGCCGATTTCGTCAAACCCGAAAAGTCCAACGAATACCCAAACAAAGAATGCGGTCCCGAATCCTTGACGATAGAGCCCGATCCAGACGGACCAGACCGGGCGTTTCAGCGCCTGCAGGAAAGAATTGATCGAGAACAGCATCATGTAGACTGGGAGAATGAAGCTCTCGACCCTGAGATAGGCAAGCCCGACCCGGATAACCTCGTTGTCGTCCGTGAAGAGCCCAAGGACCGGGCGACCAAGAATCCACAGGATGGGAAACGCGAGAACGGTCATAAGGAACCCTGTCTTCCAGCAATGAAACAGCGCCGCGCGGGTACGCTCGAAATCCTTTGCGCCGATAGCCTGTGCAGCGATCGGAAGCAGGGCACCGGTCACCCCAAGCACGGGGAGCAGCAGAATTTGCTCCAGTCGAATGGCAATCCCAAATCCCGCGATCGCGTGCTCCCCGAATCCCTTCAGCACGAACTGCACCACAAATCCGGACAGAAAGTTGATCATGAGCGCGAATGCCGTGGGAAGCGCTTGGAAGAGAATTTCGCGAAACATGGCTCTGCGTGGTACAAGGTGGGCAGGTTGGATCCTTGCCATCGTGTGAAGGCGAGCCAACCTGAACACCATAAACGCCATTACGCCGGTCTGGCTCACAACAGTCGAGGCCGCCAGACCGTTGAATCCCATCCCGCTCCATAACCCTGGGAGGCCGAATATCATGAGCGGGTTAAGGGCGATGTTCGCGAAAAAAGCCGCGATCAATGCCCGTTGCATTGATCTTCCGTCACCGTGCGCCTGAAGGACTCCGTTGCAGGCAAACGCGACCAGAAATCCAGGCAATGCCAAGGACAGAATGAGATAGTAGTCAATTCCAGCTTTGCGGTAAGGTCCGGGTTCGGAGACGATCTCCAGAAGCTTGGGTCCGTACCAGGCGCCCGCAAGCATCAGGGCCAGCGAAGCAAGAAATCCGAAGCTCACTCCCTGCGCGGCGGCGCGGCGGGCCAGTCGCCGGTCTCTGGCACCAAGGGCGTTGCCGACGATCGCACCCATTGCGGCACCCAGACCAATGCCAACGGACATGGCGATGAAAAACGCCTGAAACCCCAAGGACAGCCCGGCCTGTGCGCTCGTTGAAAGTAAGCCGGCGAAAAACATGTCGACAACATTGTAGAGTGTGCTGAACAGCATTCCGATGGCGGCAGGTACCGCCAGGCGGCGAAAGTGGGAGGCGACCGCATCCGCAGTCAGATCGCTCGCGGGAGTCATGCTCATAGCGTTATGGCCATCTGCAACAGGTTGGCACGACTACGTGCTTTGCCGAGTAGGCAGATCAAGTCACAGCCCAAGCAGGAGGACCGAACCGGCATAAGTTGTGGCGGTTCCACCGCACCCCGCCTCTCCATCCGGGATGGCGGCATGGTCGACGTGGCGCTACGGTCCTTCGCACAGGTGCCCGGTTCCACATCGGAGATCCCGTTCAATCCGTTTCATGGCGGTGGGGCGCCGAACGTGGAAGTTCACGGCTCGGCATAGTATCCGATGACATCTCCTTCAGTGGTTACGCCCAGGCCATTGATCAGCCTGTTGGCATAGCTGAAATAGCAAATGATCTGGTTCAGTTCCAGGATTTCGCCATCATCCCAGCCCGCTTCCCTCAGGACAGAAACGTCTTGTCCGTTCATTTCAGCCGGGTGGAGCGTTAGTTTTCTGGTATAGTACAGTGCGGCTAGCTCGCGACCGGAGAACTCGTCCTGCAGATTGTGACTGAAGAGTGCATCCTTGATTCTGTCCGAGCGTGCGTCATCATTGATCAGATGCCTCGCGTTGGCCCAATGGTTGGCCTCCGAATAACCGCAGCAATTCAGGATTGAGACATAGGTGCCGACGACTTCCTGTAGCCATGCAGGAACGGTGTTTCCCTCATCATGGAGGCAGGCCCGGTAGAGCAGGACATGCCCACACATGGTATTCGGGCGCAATGAATGAACCCTCATGACATTGTCGACTGTGCCATGGGGAGTGCGGGCTAGATTCAGTGCGTCGGCGAGCGCATCGTCGGCCTCGTCATCTGCAACCATCCTGATCCATGCGGGCATTGGCTCACCGTGTATCTGGGTAAACTTCGGTTAAGGGTGTGGCGGGGCTCACGCCTTGCGTTTCGTGCAGTGCAACTATATCCACTGAATTGCAAGTATTGGAGAGAGCCATAATTCACCGCCGTCACTGCAACAATCCGCTCAGGCATTCGCGGCCGGTGCCGGTCTGGCCAGAGGAAATCGGATAAAGCCTGTGGCCCGTGTGTTGGTCGATCCCTTGTCCCATAGGTCAACAGCGTCCGTGACTGTGAACTGTCAGTCCAAATCGGGACCGGATCGCCACTTCCTGTCAGAGAGAACCATGTCATGAGCGGCCAGCCGATCATCGCGGCAATTGATCTCAACAAGTTCTTCGGAACGTTCCATGTCCTGAAGGAGATCAACATCAGCGTGGAAAGGGGTGAGCGTGTGGTGATCTGCGGCCCATCGGGCTCGGGCAAGTCAACCCTGATCCGATGCTTCAACGGGCTGGAAGGCCACGATGCGGGATCGCTGGTCGTGGATGGAATCGAAGTATTCGAAGGTTCGAAAGACATCCGGAAGTTGCGGCGGGAGGTCGGAATGGTGTTTCAGCAATTCAACCTGTTCCCGCATCTGACAGTTGTTGAGAACCTGATGATTGGTCCAATGAAGGTGCGTGGGGTCAAAAGGCATAAGGCTGAGGAAACAGCACGCAAGCTCCTGGACCGTGTTCACATTCCCGAGCAGGCCGAAAAATACCCGGCACAGCTCTCAGGCGGACAACAGCAGCGTGTGGCGATCGCGCGTGCGCTTTGTATGGAACCGCGTATCATGCTGTTTGACGAGCCAACCTCCGCGCTTGATCCGGAAATGATCAACGAGGTACTCGAAGTCATGGTCGAGTTGGCGGAAACGGGAATGACCATGGTCGTTGTCACACACGAAATGGGCTTTGCCCGCAAGGTCGCCGACAGAATGGTGTTCATGGAAGACGGGCGGATCGTGGAGGTTGCACCGCCCGACACCTTCTTCACGAATCCGTCGAGCAAACGCTGCCGGCTCTTCCTCGAACAGATTCTGGGGCATTGAAGGATGGCCGAAGCCAGTCTGTATCGAACAGGTGTCCCGGATGCCCCGAAACCCCCGGTACACCAAAGGGTGCTCAATTCGATTCCAATGGCATGCGCCATCTACGTGATGGTCATCGGACTGATTGTCTACGGCTCGTATGTCGGTGCCCGAAACATGGGCTACAACTGGCAGTGGTACCGCGTCCCGCAGTATCTTTTTTCATATACTGATGATGGGTTTCAGTGGGGCGAGATCGCCATCGGGTTCGTTGCCACGATCAAGCTTTCCATTCTGTCATTCGGATTGGCCATCGTCATTGGCCTGTCTGTCGCCCTTCTTCGGCTGTCTAGCCTTGTCGTCGGAACCGCAGTCGCCATTGGCTTCCTGGAGCTTGTGCGCAACATCCCTCTCCTCGTCCTACTTTATCTCATCTACTACGTGATCGGGCCGATCTTTGGCTTCGACCGCCTTTGGGCGAGTATCCTGACTCTGGCTATATTCCACTCGGCATTGATATCCGAGATATTCCGCGCGGGAGTGAACGCGGTTCCGAAGGGACAGTGGGAAGCCGCAAGATCGATAGGAATGTCCACCAGACAATGCTACCACTACATTGTCCTGCCGCAGTCGGTGCGCTTCATGCTGCCACCCATGACGGGAGAGGCGGTGCATCTCATCAAGTCGTCCGCGATCGTTAGTGTGATCGCAGTGGCCGAACTGACCACAATAGGGAGGAACATCATATCGGATACTTACATGAGCTTTGAAATCTGGTTCACCGTCGCGATTGTCTATCTGGCGGTGACGCTTCTGCTGTCGGTCGGCGTGTCGTATCTGGAACGCAGGTATGCCGTCGCCCAGTAACCCGGCGTCAGCCAACCACCCAACCAAAGGAGAGATGGGATGAGACTTACACGTAGAATTATCGGTGCTTCGCTTGCAGCGGCGTTTGCGGCTGGAGCCGCGCTTCCCGCAGCGGCGCAGCAGGCAACCCAGGCGCTGACTTCGGAGAGCGTGATCGAGCAGATCAAGCGGGACGGTGTGATCCGCATCGGGCTGTCACTGTTCGTACCATGGTCGATGCGGGACCGGAATGGTGATCTGATCGGCTTCGAACTCGATGTCGGGCGGCAGCTGGCCGAGGATATGGGGGTGGAGGTGGAGTTCGTACCAACAGCGTGGGACGGCATAATTCCAGCGCTGGTCTCGGGGAACTTCGACGTGATCATTTCGGGCATGTCCGTCACCGCCCAGCGGAACCTGACGGTTAATTTCACCGATCCCTATGCCTATTCTGGCCTTGCGATCATGGCCAACAGGGAACTGGCGGGTGGATTCTCGCTTGACGACTTCAATTCCCCGGATGTTGTGTTTGCGGCCCGCAGAGGGGCCACACCCGCTGTCGTCATTCAGGAGACCTTCCCGGAGGCACAGCTGCTGCTTTTCGACGAGGACGGAGCCTCGTCGCAGGAGGTCCTGAACGGGCAGGCGCACGCCACCATGGCCTCACAGCCAACTCCGAACCGTGAAGCTGCGCGCCATCCCGAGACCCTCTATGTGTTCGAAGGTGAGCTGTTCGCCCAAAACGGCGAGGCGTTCGCGCTGCGCAAGGGTGATCCGGATGCGCTCAATTTCTTCAACAACTGGATCGCGCAGCAGTGGCGCAGCGGTTGGCTGGAGGACCGCCACGACTACTGGTTCAAGACCGAGGACTGGGCGGATCAGGTGGCACAGTAAGCTGATCAGGTCGGCACTTTGGTCCTTTGTCCCGGGGTGCCGACTGAGACTGGCGGAGGAATTTTGGTACTCATCAGGAAACTGCGTTGGCCGGACTATGTCATCCTGGTCGCCCTGGCCGTGTTTTTCGGCTACATCATGTTCACCATTGAAGGGAAGCTGAACTACAAATGGCGCTGGGAAGTTATCCCTAGCTACATCATCGGTTATCACTCGGTGCGCGAGGAATATTTCGCCAACCTCTTGCTACAGGGGCTGGTGGCAACCGTGCGGATCAGCGTTTACGCCAGTGTTCTTGCGGTAATTTTGGGCACCGTTCTAGGCATCGCAAGATGTTCGTCGAACCTTGCGGTGCGCATGCTGGCGCGAACCTATCTCGAATGCCTGCGCAACATTCCGCCCGTCGTCGTGGTCTTCATCTTCTTTTTCTTCCTGTCGCAGCAGCTCATTGACGCGCTGGATCTGGCCCGCTGGTCGCGTTCAATAGCCCGCCAGGAGGGGAGTTTCCCTTGGGAGATTTTCTTTGGTGACATGCGGCGCTTCCCGTCGTTGGTTTCAGGAGTGATTGTTCTGGCGCTGTTCGAAAGCGCATTCGTCGGTGAAATCGTCCGGGCCGGCCTGCAGTCAGTACCTCGCGGACAGCGTGAGGCGGCGCGGTCGATTGGCATGGGTGGTCTGCAGGAACTGCGCTATATTGTTCTCCCGCAGGCGATCAGGAAGGTCGTTCCGCCGCTTGCCAACCAGTTCATTACGCTGATCAAGGACAGTTCGATCGTCTCCCTGATTTCGGTTCAGGAACTCACTTACAATACGGTTGAGCTTGTGGCTTCGTCACGGATGATATTCGAGGCTTGGATCACGACGGCGGCGTTCTATTTCATTCTTTGTTTCAGTCTTTCACGTCTCTTCAGCCGACTCGAGAAATCCTCTGACGGTCCCTGAGTTCCGAACCTCGTTTGGGGGCGGCTGTTCAATTCGCCGGATATGGGCGCTGGTGATTCGCGGACAGCACCAGATTCGATGTTCGAACTGTCACATTCCCGGCGGCTTCCAGGACATACGAGGGCGAATTCGTTCGGGAACGGGCGGTACGTGTCGCTGATGCGGTTGGCGACATGCGGCATTGACCCATAGGTGCGCATATCGGATCGGAGTCGTGCCCGTATTCCCGATTCGAACCCGCGACAACGCTTATGACGGTTTCCACAGCAGATACTCTGTCCTCTTCCATCAAAGAAGGATCTGGAGAATTCCGTTTTTGACGCGGGTTTCGAATACCCGCATAGGCCGAGTTGCGGGTGGGCATACTGGCCTTCCGTTCCGCACGTCGAACGCACCTTGGTGCAGCGGGCACTCGATGACGTGGTCGTCGAAATAGCCGTCGCACAGGTCAGCGCCTCCATGATTGCAGATCGCAAGTGATGCATGGATGCCGCTGGATGTGTCATATACGGCGAATTGGCGTGTTCCCAGAGCAACCCTTGTCACCCAGTTGCGCTCGAGCCCGTCGATGGCGATCAGGTCACGCCACTTCTTCCCTGCCATTACGCGGCACCCTGCGCCGACCTGTTCCTGCGTCTAAGGAGTTGACCCAGAATGTCCCGATGAGCGCCGAGATATCCGTGCTTCTCCACGTGAATATGATCCTTTAGCCGCTCGTGCAGGCGGGGAAGGGCATGGAACGGCACTGATGGGGCATAGTGGTGCTCAGCGTGGTAGTTCATATTCCAGCAGAGGAACCGCCAAGGCGCTGATACCAGATTGGTCCGGGTGTTCTCCCGCATCTTCGGAACAGTTGGCCGACCGACGTGTTCACTGAGACGTATGGTGCGCATGACCGGCTCACCCAGTACAAGCGGAACAAACCAGTACCAGACGGGTGACCACCAATCGGATAGGGCCATGCCCAGCAATAGAGCGCTGTAGACCGCTAGCATCAACCGAGCATCGCGGAATACTGACGCGTGTTCAACAGATGGAATGAAGTGCCGCTCATTTTCGGTAAGGCGACCACATGCATGTCGGACAACCTCGGAAACCTTGTACTTCCAGTAAGGAATTGCGGTCAGCATCCAAAGATACTCCCAGATGGATCGTGGCATTTCGATCAGTTCCGGATCCTGGCCATGGATCTGGGTGTAGGTATGGTGGTCGCAATGCTCGTAACGGAAGAACCGATGAGGGAGAATGATGATCAGCCCGCAGATCTGACCGACGAGGTCATTGATCCAGCGGGTCCGGAACACCGTGTAGTGAACGCACTCATGCTGGAGTGAAAAGTGATGCACGATCACGATTCCGTGCAGGAACATCGCTGGCCAGACGAGCCAACTGTCCCATGCCAGGGCGATCAGGGTTGAGGTCAGGGCAAGTACTGCGATCCAGACAGCCAGTCGTCGAAACGCTGGCACATCCGATCGGCGCATGAGCGCTTTCAGGTCTTCGCGCGTCAGCTTGCCCTCTTCCAGAGCCTGCGTGAGAGGCGTGATGATCGCATTCGCCATTGATTTCTCCCTGATCCAACCGATCCGGCGAGAGTCCCGAACATTCCATAGTCTGGTATATTGGTGCTCTTCGCAATACGCCGTCAAGGAGCCAGCCGCCATCTCCACATTCCAGGGCTGCGATTGCAATCCGCAGCCACTGACCGGGCCACCGCGCGGAAATCGGTCGGACCTGTGATGTGGTTGGGAAAGTCGCAGCCAGCGGTTGGCTCGGCACTGGACCACCACCGGGAACGTGGCCATAGTATGATCCTTGTGACCCTGCATGGAGAAAGTCAATGTACCTCAAAGACTGCTGGTATGTTGCTGGTTGGAGCCGGGATTTCGGTCGCGAGCTCAAGGCAGAAACGTTTCTTGGCGAACGGATTGTGATCTACAGGAAGGAGGACGGGACCCCGGTAGCTCTTGAGAATGCCTGTCCGCATCGCAAGCTGCCTCTGTCAGAAGGCCGTTTGAAGGGCGACACGGTGGAATGCGGTTATCATGGCCTCACCTTTGATGACGGTGGAACCTGTATCGCCGCGCCTACCCAGCCGGACAGCATTCCCAGAAGAGCGACGGTGAAGTCCTATCCGATGCTCGACCGATATAGGTTTCTCTGGATATGGATGGGTGATCCCATACGGGCGGATCCCGACAGGGTGTTCGCCATAGAGAACTTCGAGGATTCGAGTTGGGGAATGACCGATGGTGGCAGTATGGACATTGACTGCAATTACCAATGGATCTGCGACAATCTCCTCGACCCCAGTCACGTCGCTTGGGTGCATGTTTCATCATTCGCCGGAGCAGGGACGGACGACGAACCGCTTAGGGTCGAGCGGACCGAGCGGGGTGTCATCGTCTCTAGATGGATCATGGACAGACCTCCCTCACCCTACTATGCCAACCTTCTCCCATTCAATGGAAAATGCGACCGCCTTCAGCACTATGAAATGTGTCTACCGTCGACGGCGCTGAACAAGTCCGTTTACACGCCGGTTGGGACGGGTGGATACGGAAGGGGGCCGGTGCCTGGGACATTCGTCAACATTTCGTATAATTTCATGACACCAATCGACGCTGATCGGACGCGGTACTTCTGGTTCCAGCACCGGAATACGGATCCTGATAACAGGGAGGTCTCGGAATTCATGAATGATGGGGCACGAATGGCCTTCGAGGAAGACCGGGCAATTCTTGAGAAGGTACATGAGGGTATGAAGTCCAGCAGGACTCCTCACATTGATCTAGGTCTTGATGCTGGCGCAAAGCAGTTTCGCCTGCTGATTGATCGGGCGATCGCGGAGGAACGCTCCAGGGTGGCCGTATAGTCGAAAGCTGTGGCATTGGTAAAACAGCGGTCAGATGTTCAGGGATACCGTGGTGAAGAGGTGGTCATGTGGCTGTCGATGTTCTCGGTGAGACCGGGGATTCGACCCAAGTGTATCCATTGGATCCACTGGAAGTCTCTGAAAAGTTGATCGTGCTCTGTGGGCATGGGGGAGGCGAAGACTGCCAGAGCCCAATCCTGTTGCCTAGACTCAAGTTGAGCCCCCCGCGTAGTGGTTCACATATATCATACGCCGTGGGCTGAGGTTCGAATAGATCACATCGCCAGACACGAAGCCGACTTACTCAGGCTCGCCCGCTCAACCCAGTCACCTTGAGCCCGAATCATACTTGATGAAAGATCCAGCATCGGCACATTGACAAGACACCAAGCTGGCGTACTGGCCTGCGGCAACAGCCGGGATTGTCGGTTCCGTAGCCGGGCGTTGGAAAACGTCTTGGCGGCTACGGAATGGCGGGCTGCGGTGACATCTACTGGGCGCGCAACGACACCAATCGGCACAAACTGGAAAATCTCGCGCCATCGTTCCCATTGGTGAAACAACGTGAGGTTGTCAGCTCCCATCAACCAGATGAACCGCACGCCGGAAAACCGTGTGGCCAGCAATGAAAGCGTCTCGGCGGTGTATCTTGTTCCCAACTGCGTTTCGATATCGCTGACAACGACTCTTGGATGCCGCATTATGTTACGGGCGGCCTTCAACCGGAGACCTAGTGGTGCCGGACCTTCAGGTTTCAGGGGGTTCCCCGGAGAAACTAACCACCAGACGCGATCCAGACCGAATCGCTTTAGCGCCTCGTGGGTGATATGTACGTGGCCGGAGTGTGGAGGATTGAACGACCCGCCCAACAGGCCGATGGTCTGGCCTGAACGTGCGGCGGGAAATCCGGATCTGGGTATCCGGGAGCACTTGCACATGACGGCCCCACTTTCAGTTTGAGATGCGGCACGGGAGCCTGTCCGGAGCCGAGGCGGAGTTCAATGGGGACGCGCTCGATTGGCAGGACCTTACCATTCCTTCACCCGGCATCCTGGCCAGAACCCGCTGAGGTCCCATGGGTTAAGGAGCCTACGGCAGCGTTCCGGGTCTTGCAATGAGTTGAGCGTAGCAGTAGCGAGTCGACTCAGCATGGAGGGATAATGACTGAAAGGTCAAGGGACGTAGCCCACGAAGGTGTATCCCAACCTGCAAGTCGAGCAGGCCGGCCAGCCTGTGGTCCGCCTTTCCCCGTGCCATAGCCCACACTCCATGCCCGTTGCCCCGGAGGGCGGACCGCCGGCCGGTCATCCGCGGTTCCGCCGCAGCGCAGGGATGGCGCCTTCGAACTGTGGAAATCAACCAACTTGGGATACACCCAGTCCACGAGCGAGAGATGCGGGAATGCCGACGGTGGGCCGACAGGATTTTCGTCCCAATTGCTGCCGCGTTCCATTGAGTGGAGGATCCCAATCTCTGTTTGCTGGGGCTACGATCAAGGCCTGTCACAGCATTGATCCGCATTTGGACGATGTCGGGTCTCGCGAAAAATGCACGTCCCAATGCCTCTGATCTGGACAGGACCATGCGTTGGATTTGGTGCATGGGAGACATCGCCTTCAACAAGTTGACAACCGCCAAGGTCCTCCGGGGCAGCGGCATCAAGAAGTACCTTGCCGTGGCGGTTGCCTCCTCGATCATAGACGGTGTGACCGGAGAGGTGTGACCAAGGCTAGTCTCGCAGACCTGAAGGGGGGAATCCAGGCACTCGAATAGCGTCGATAGAGGGTTACCGGGTGAGCTTGGAAACTGGTCAATCGGTCCACCTGCAGGTCAGTTTGAAGGCGCGGACGCGGAGTTGTGCCTCCGGTCACGGCACATCCCCGGAGTCCTGACGGTCAGGCATTAGGCACAGGAGCATTGGATCAATCACATTCCTCGGGTACTTTCCGATGGAAGTTCTGCGGAGTTCGAACTGTGGTGGCGCTTGCAATTCTGCGGTCAAAGCCTGTTTCACTTGACGTTCGGTGTTGGTACTCCGTTCGCCTCGGATCCATACACATCCTCTCTTTAACCAGTTGACCCTGCTACTCATCGAAGTGAATGGGCATTGAAGTCCCCTTGCCGGGACCGGTATGCCCACAGTTCATTGAGGACCGAAATTCCCAAGAGCTGCAATCAGGCTTTCGTCGTCGGCACGGAATTCAGTTGAAATGCATATGATTGGTAACTGCGACCATATCACCACCCCCGGTCGTTGCCGCCAATTTCCAAAACAGCTAGACGCTGCCAGACCAGAAATACGAGGCAACCGATGGCGGCACAGCAGTTCGTTTATCACATGGATGGCGTTTCAAAGACCTATCCTGGCGGCAAGAAGTGCTTTGAGGATATCCGGCTGAACTTCCTGCCGGGTGTCAAGATTGGCGTGGTGGGAGTCAATGGTGCTGGCAAGTCCACCCTTCTGCGCATCATGGCGGGTCTTGATGAGGACCATTCGGGTGAGGCTTGGGCTGCGAAAGGCGTTCGTGTCGGCTACCTACCGCAGGAACCCGAACTCGACGCTAGCCTGACTGTTCGGGAGAATGTCCTTCTCGGAGTCTCGGCGAAGAAGGCAACGCTCGACCGGTTCAACGAACTGGCCATGAATTATTCGGATGAGACAGCGGATGAAATGGCCAGGCTTCAGGACGAAATCGATGCCAGCAATCTCTGGGATCTCGACGCGCAGGTTGATGTCAGCATGGAGGCACTCCGCTGCCCGCCTGACGATGCCGCTGTGGAGTCCCTTTCCGGTGGTGAGAAGCGTAGGGTTGCCCTGTGCCGGCTCTTGCTCGAGCAACCCGAAATGTTGCTGCTGGACGAACCAACGAACCACCTTGATGCAGAGACGGTCGCCTGGTTGCAGATTCATTTGATCAAGTATCCCGGCACCATACTGGTCGTCACCCATGACCGGTACTTTCTGGACGACATCACTGGCTGGATACTGGAAATCGATAGAGGACGTGGCATTCCGTATGAAGGCAACTATTCGTCTTGGCTTGAACAGAAAGCCAAGCGCCTCGAACGGGAGGCCAGGGAAGATAAGGCCAGGCAACGTACGCTCGAACGTGAACTTGAATGGATTCAGCAGAGTCCCCGTGCCAGACAGGCGAAACAGAAGGCTCGAATCGATGCCTACGACGAGCTTGCCAAGCGTTCCGAGCGCGAAAAGCTTACGCGTGCCCAGATCATTATCCCGAACGGTCCTCGGCTTGGCTCAAAGGTGATCGAGGTCCATGGCCTGTCGAAGCATCTTGGTGATAGGCAACTGATCGAGGGTCTCTCGTTCTTGCTTCCTCCTGGGGGTATCGTAGGCGTTATCGGCCCCAACGGCGCGGGAAAGACAACGCTATTTCGCATATTGACAGGGCAAGAGGCCCCTGACAGTGGCACGGTCGAATTCGGCGACACCGTTAAGCTATCGTATGTCGACCAGTCCCGCGACGCACTTAAGGCAGGTCGAACCGTGTGGGAGGAGATTTCCGGCGGTGCCGAGGTCATTCACCTCGGTGATGCGGAGATGAATTCCCGGGCGTATTGTTCGGCATTCAATTTCAGGGGGAGCGACCAACAGAAGAAAGTTGGTCTTCTGTCTGGTGGGGAGCGCAACCGGGTCCACATGGCCAGACTTTTGCGCACGGGTGGAAACGTCCTGCTCTTGGACGAGCCCACCAACGATCTGGACGTCGAAACTCTCCGGGCTTTGGAGGATGCGCTGGTTGACTTCGCCGGTTGCGCGGTGGTTATCAGCCACGACCGATTCTTTCTTGATCGTATCTGCACACATATCCTCGCCTTTGAAGGTGAGGCACGTGTAGAGTGGTTTGAGGGCAATTTTGAGGATTATGAGGCGGACAGGAAGCGTCGGCTAGGTCCGGACGCCGTAGTTCCGAAACGGTTGAAATACAAACGGTTCGTGCGCTGAGACTTTCTTCAGTGCCGTGCCCTTGGTCTTTCAACAGGTCACTGCTGGCTCAGTTAAGCGGTTAAAGTACGGCGTCCGTTAGGGATCCGTCCATCCTTTTTCCGGTTTGACAGCATAGGGCTTTGCCCGTAGTGGTTGGCCATTGGGGCGAAGCACTTGGGAGGCCGCCATACTGGCACGGGCGGGATCGGGGATCTCGACCGGAGCTGTGCCGCTGGCCTGCTGCTAGGGGCTGGACCGTGCATGTTGGGCGGCGACGGTCGGCTGGCAGCGGCTGTTGGACCGGCCCGCGGAGTCGGAGGTCACGGTCGCGAACGTGCTGGCGCCGCACCGGGAGCGGATGCTGCGGCGGATGGCGGACGGGGACGCGGCGCTGCTGGTGCAGGACGGTACCGACCCGACCTTCGCCACCCATCCGGAGTGCGGCGGCCTGGGAATCATCGGAAGGAACGGAAAGGCGTCCTCCGGCACGCTTGGGCTGCACATGCATCCGGCGCTGGCTGTCGGCACGGGCCGCATTCCGGTGGGAGTGCCCCGGATTGGGTTCGACGCGCCGGACGGAAAGGCGGACATGGACTGACCGTCATCTGGAGGGGCCACCCCAGCCCCGCGGTCATGGCGGGGACATACGGAAGGCTGGTCAGGATGGACGGCACCAGCCTGCTCCACAAAAGGCTACGTACAGGCAGAACTTGTGTGTCATAGGCAGACTGCGACCGCTGATTGCCCGAGCGTCGTTCAAATCGCCAATACACCTCTACCGGCAGGACAAAAGGAATGTCGACATCACGCGGCGGGCGAACCCGGGTGAACTCCCTCAAGAACCGATCAGAATTCGATGGATGGCATCGTCACTGCTGTTCCAGTATCCGCGGTTCAAGCAGGAGACGACACCCCGATGCCTGGTCTGGCCATCGTTTCCTTGATCCTCGGTGATCTTCAGGTTTCAAGGAAACGCTCGAAAACGAGGCCGGACGTAGTGCTACCGAATTGGTCTTCCTAGTGACAGCGAGGAAAGTCCAGCTCCCAGTCCGCTATGGAAGTTCATCGGCCTGTTACCTTACGATACCATGCCGAACTGTCGCCGGATCTCTCCGGTCCCGACGAATTGCGACAACAGCCGGTAGTTCTTCCGTTCGTATCGAACCCTCCCTGCGACGATCGCCGGATGCACTTGCAGGGCGTTGGCGAGATTCATCACGGCGATGGTCGTGGGCCGGTCGCGCACTGCGCTCGTTTCCCAGACCGAGCGCGGAATAAGCGCTTCTTCCGCCCATTCGTCCGCCTGCATCTCCCTAGGGTCTTCCCGTCTCCCTTCGAGTTTCCGAAGCGTGAAGTCGTCGACGAAGGCTTCGCCCCTGTCGTTGTCCATGTGTCGACCCACATGGGCAAGCTCGTGCAGTAGGCAAAACCAGAAATTGTCGATTCTGTCGTAGCGCAGAGTAAGTCCGATCACCGGCCTGCCATCACCGAGCCGCAGTACCACCCCGTCCAGATATGTCCTCGGAAGATGCTTTTCGATCACGAGTGAAATGCCACGTTTGACCAGCAATCCCTTCGCCAGCCGCGGGCCGTCCTCCGACCGGCTCAGCCGCGCGACCTTCGTCAGGAAGTCCAATGTTACGGTGCCACGCTCGTAGCCCGTCTTCGGAAGGTCCTCGTTGGCTCTTGCAAGTATCTGCCAGCACCACGCCTTGAGCGCATAGGGGTCCATTTTGGTATTCGCGCGCATGTGATCGTTCTTTCGGTAGAGTGCGGCACCCGCGACGTCCAGTCCCCCTGCCCGATTGATCAGGTCCCGCATGACATGCTCGGCCCGTCCCGCTGGATCGGGCCTGTCCGGAATCCAGCCCAGCTTTGCCATCGACTTGGCGGGAAACCGGCTCCACTCAATGTCGGCCCACGGTCCATCCAATTCGACATCCGGCTCCTGCAGCAGCACGTCCGCCGGAATCCCGAGATGCTCATGTAGAGCGCGCGCCATCGGCATGGTGATTTTGCGCTTGCCGGAGAGAACTTCCGAGACCTTGGCGCGGCTTCCGATGAACGGGGTAAGGTATGCTGGGCGCAGGCCTGCCTGCTCCATGCGAAACTCAATCGCGGCGACCGGACTCGGGTAACCCATCGGCACTTGTTTACTTTCGTACAGTTCGACGAGATCGATCAAGATAGCGAGTTCCTCGCCCTCCGCGCTGTCGGCGTCCGTATCCATGAGTTCAGCTATCCGGTGCAAAGCCTCCTCGTAGTTCCGTTCGGACCGGATTGGCTTGATATTGGCCATCTCACACCTCCCCCAAGTCTACGCTGTCGCAATCAGCATGCGTACCCACAAAGCGGATGTAGACGACGCGATACCGGTAATTGATCTTCACCACGAGGCGATAGTCGTTGCCCTTGATGTTGAAGATCACCCGGTTGTCACCAACGATGCTCGCTTTGCCGTACATCTCCTTCAAGGCGGCCGGCGTATCCCAATTCGCTTGCTTCACTTCCCGGTACCAGACGAGAAGCGGTTCTTCGGCATCTGGGTGACGCTGCCAGAACTCCCGAAGCGTCTTCTTGGCGATGATCCGCATGAACTATATACACCGTTCCCGATTATGTATCAAGTACAATGCTCCCAAAACAGAAGCCATTTCATACGGGGGCGCAGTCTTCCATGTCAAGCAATCTGGCTTAGCAGGACGATTGGCGCGCTGTGGCGCGTGTCGTCGAGGCGAACGTCGTAGGATTCGGCACGAGGGGCCTTGCCGTCTGGACTTGTAAAATGCATGCGTGCACTCAACCTAAGATGCGCCATCAGGACATGCTTGACGCTGCCGTGTGCGCACTGATTTGTCTGTTGTGGCATGCAAGGCCTGACGCCTGCTCAGTAATGTTGGGCGACGTTTGTAGCGGTTTTATGGTCACACCCATTTCGGACACCACGCAGCCTAGGCTTGAGTAGGCGGCAATCCGGACAATGTCCGCTTCGATCCAACTGGAGCCTAACACCCGGTCCGCCGGGTGCTCATCAAGGCCGAGGGGCGGCGGCTGGAGCGGGCGAGCGGGAATCGAACCCCTGTCTCCGGCCCGGAAGGCCGTCGCTCTGCCACTTAGCTACACCCGCGCCGCCACTCGGGATCCGGATCATCCGAATCCCAAATAGCATACACAACATCCGGATGTCGCGTAAATCGGGTTGAGGTCCGCTGGCACAGGCAATCACCTACGAATTGAACATACGAGGGTCATCTTTCTGGGTAGCCGCGTCTGTATGGGCTTCCCGACAGCCGCTGCGCCGTGGTCCGTCCGGTCCTGTGGTGTTTCCGTTCCGGCGGCGCCGGCGACCTTTCAACCGAACACTGTTGGCCTGGTGGTGGGTGTCGTCCCAAATGACCCGGCTGTGTCCGGGGAAGCGTAAGGAACAGGTGTCCCTACCGGATCTTCCCTGAGTCCGCCATGACGCCGACGAAATGTGCGGTTTTGGCCCCGGATTCCGCGCCCGTTGGGCCAGGCCGATTTCTGTGGTATGGTCTGCCTATGTGTATGAAAGGGACACCGAATTGACAGTGTCCGGCTAAAGGAACCATGACTGGGCAGCGGTTCCGCCACATGAATGAACCGAATAGACGACGGAGGGTAACAGTCAAGTTCTCCACAGGAAACCGCGCCAAAGTTCTTCACGGCCAGATCCCAAGTTCCTTTCTGATTTCCTGAACATACGAAGCCGTCACCGCTTTCCCTGCCCGAGATTGTATCGCGAGTCGACGGCGGCTCCAGAAAGTTGCCGGGATAGAGCAGCAATTGTACGCTCATCAAGCCGCACGGTGCCTCGAACCTAGAGATGCACAGGGAGGGGTCAGTCCAGATGTTTTCGACGGGGCTTGATCAGCCTCCTCCACACATCGATTGCTCATGGGCAAAGATGACCGGAATCATAGCGGAAGGGGTGGGTCGAAACCTGCCAGATGACCATTGCCGCTGACATTTCGGCAAACCCGAAACTTAGTTTCAACATAAGGCATTGCAAATAAGAGATAACTTGCAACGAGGTTTTGGTTTGCGCTACCTCCCTGCGAGTCCCGTCCGGAGGAGGAGTATGGCCCGCAAATATTTGAAGTCCGCCAATAGGACCGCACGGACGGATGCCGAACAGGTAACCGACACTGTCCGCAATATCCTTTCGGGAATCCGGTTGGGCGGCGAGGCGGAAGCGTTGAGGCTCGCCGGGAAATTCGATGGCTACAGTGGTCCTGTGCTGCTTGGCCGGAAGGAGAGAGACCGTGCGTTGGGTCAGGTGCCTGAGCGTCTCATGGACGACATTCGGTTTGCGCACGACAATATCCGGCGATTTGCCGAAGCACAGCTGCAAGCCATGCAGGATGTCGAGGTTGAGATCGCTCCGGGGTTTCTCGCCGGTCAGCGCAGCATTCCGGTACAAGCGGCCGGCTGCTACGTACCCGGAGGTCGCTATAGCCACATTGCCAGCGCAATGATGACAGTGACCACAGCGAAGGTGGCAGGCGTCAGTCACATCACTGCTTGCTCTCCACCACGTGGTGAGCGCGGTATCGCACCGGCAATCATCGCTGCTGCGGATCTATGCGGAGCCGACGAGATCATGTCCATGGGGGGAGTGCAGGCGGTTGCTTCACTCGCCTACGGATATTTTGGACTGCCCAAGGCGGATATTGTCGTCGGACCCGGCAACCAATTCGTCGCAGAGGCGAAGCGGCTGCTTTATGGGTATATGGGTATCGATCTGATTGCCGGACCGACGGACAGCCTGATCCTTGCTGATGAGACAGCTGATCCATCAATTGTGGCTACCGATCTCGTGGGGCAGGCCGAGCATGGACACAACTCTCCGGTCTGGCTTGTCACCGATTGCCGGCCCCTTGCCAAAGAAGTGATCGACCGGGTCCCGAAGCTGATCGCGGATCTTCCGGAACTTAACCGCAGGAACGCCGAGGCTGCTTGGCGTGATTATGCCGAGGTCGTGCTATGCGAAGATCGAGAGGAGATGGCAACAACGTCCGACGAATATGCGCCTGAGCATCTGACTGTTCAGGCGCGGGATCTTTCATGGTGGCTTCAACGCCTCCAGTGCTATGGTTCGCTGTTTCTTGGCGAAGAGACGACCGTGGCATTTGGCGACAAGGCCTCTGGACCAAATCACGTTCTCCCGACTTCTGGATCGGCGCGCTACACTGGTGGGCTAAGCGTTCACAAGTATATGAAAATTGTCACCTGGCAGCGCGCCACCCGCGATGGTTCGCGCCGGATAGCGGAGGCAACCGCGAGAATCTCAAGGCTTGAGGGGATGGAAGGCCACGCCCGAACTGCTGACATACGGTTGCGGAAGTACTTTCCGAATGAAGAGTTTGACCTTGGGGTTGCAACCTGAATCAGTGCGCAGCAAAAAACTTGACTATTTTTGTCAGTTTTTCTTGCATCGCGAGAGGATCTGTGTTCCTGACTGTTTTTATCGGATTTAACGGAAAGGAACTCCCGATGCTCAACAAGCTTCCCATTCAGGCTGTGGTCGCCCTTACGGTTTTAGGAACGTCTTCGGCAGCGCAGGAACTGAACCTTTACTCCTCCCGTCACTATGACACTGATGAGCGGCTGTACTCCGAATTCGAAGATATGACCGGCATCACCATCAACCGGATTGAAGGAAAGGCCGACGAACTGATCGCTCGAATGCAGGCCGAGGGCCGGAACTCGCCAGCCGATGTCCTGCTGACAGTCGATGCATCCCGACTTGCCCGGGCGAAGACCGCAGGCCTGCTGGCACCGGTCGCAAGCGAAGTACTGGAGGCCCGGATACCCGACCATCTTCAGGATACCGACAACGAGTGGTTTGGCTTCTCAACCCGCGCCCGCATCATCTTCTACGACAGAAACGACATGTTGAATCCACCTCGGACCTATGCTGACTTGGCCTCACCTGAATACAAGGGAATGATCTGCATCCGGTCTTCGACGAACGTCTATATGCAGACCCTTCTGGCTGCGATCCTTACACACAAAGGGGAGGAAGCTGGTAAGGAATGGGCTGCCGCCGTATCCGGCAACTTTGCCCGTGACCCGCAGGGAGGCGACACCGATCAGCTACGTGGCATTGTTTCTGGTGAATGCGAGATTGCTGTATCCAATACCTATTACTTCGCCCGCTCAATTCGAACCGAAGTGAGCGGACTTTCCGAGGGTCGCGATATGATTGGCTGGGTCTTTCCCGACCAGACCGGAAATGGTGCGCATGTCAATGTATCGGGAGGTGGAGTCGCCCGGCACGCTCCAAATCGTGAAAATGCGGTGAAGTTCCTCGAGTACCTGTCGAGCGACAGTGCTCAGGCGTATTTTTCAGCAGGCAACGACGAATATCCGGTTGTCGATGGCGTTGAACTGGCGGATTCCATTGCGATATTGGGAGAATTCACCGGTGACGCCGTGAATCTCAGTGCAGTGGCCGGAAACGTTCCTGTTGCGCAGCGGATATTCAATGAGGTTGGTTGGGAGTGAATCTCCTGCGTTGATCTATCAATGCCTGACCTGCCCGCAGCGGGTCAGGCGATACGCCTGATAGGCTCGCGCAGATTCGTACAGTAGTTTTTTGTAGCGAATTGGGATCATCGCGGAGCTCATCTCGAATTGTGTGTGAACGAACCCGCAAATCCTGCGACCAACTCACATTGCCGGAACCCTGCGCACACGCGTGAGACCGGGCGGCGCAGGACCGTACGGCGAGACCGGATCGATCTGCTCAGAGACGTTTTCATCTGGGCCTGTGAGCGATCAGGTTTGCGCTACGCGGCAGTCAGACAATCGCTTGGCGAACCGGATCCGTTCCGCCTGAAGCATCGTGTTGCGCTGCATGAAATCGTCAGGGCAATCGTGATTGAGCAACTGGACAGAACCTCGGCGGCCGTCCGCATCGCGGCCTGGACCCGGGAGAATGTCGAAGCGGATGAACGAGACCGGTTCAGGGAAGTCATCGAAGATGAGGTGCTTGGTCTCCATGAAAGCAACTTTGCCCGCTACAGAATCAGGCCACAACAGTTCGAGGCGTGGCAGGATATCTGGAACGAACCTTCGCGTACCGATGACCTGCCTTGAAGGTAGCCATAACCCAATATGGGTCCCGATTCCGCCATAAGGAATTTCGTTTCGAGCCAGTGGATGGGGTTTGGCTGACAAGACGGCTCCCAATTTCCTGCGGCGACTTCCGCAGCGAGGGCGTGGCCCGAGTTGAGGAAATCGCTGGTGCTGCACTTCGGAGTGGAAGTGGGGGCATTATTGTTCAGTTGACCAAGTGTGTTTGCAAAGGTTCGGGCTTACGACCTATCGATTTCCTGGGTATCAGCGTGCCTGGCGACAGAAAGTGAGGTGCTGTTTGCAGAATGAAGGACAAGAAATCCCTGTCAAGGAGGCTAGCGACTTCCAGACCTCTAGAGAGTTGGAACGACATCTGGTTTGGCTCGCCTCATTCACTCCTACTGCTCTTGGTGTTCTCGCGACAGCTTCGGGTATATACACCTATGTCGGTGTATCTTCCCTCCTTGAGGATACCGGTGCGCTGAGTTTCTTTGCGGCATTGGCCTATTCGGTCGCGGTTTCGGTTGGGATATTTGTGTTCTGGAGCTATATGCTCAGGCTATTGCCCTCCATGCGCACAACGACAGGGCTCGTTGGCCTCACTGTTTCCGTATTCTTCGGTTCGCTTGCAATAGTCGCGATGTCGAGTTGGCTTAACGCCGCCGCACTCGCCGGAGCGGCAGCGGTCGAGCAACATCTTGAACGAACTGTTAGAGACTACCAGTCAGCACTTGGGCAGGCGCACGATATTGCGCTCTCAGGGCAGACGCTCGGTCGCGAGGTGAAACGCGCTCGGGAGAGCTTCGAGGCGCTCGCCGCGCAGGAACGGTCAGGTCAACTATCTGGTACGGCAGGTGAGGGTGCTGTCTTCCGGGTCCTAACGCAGAAGACAGAGGAACTTCGCAATCTTGAGAAACAGATCAGCGATCAACAGCCTCTAATTCAGACGGCCTATGAGGACGGCAACGCTATCCTTGGCCGTATGCGTGCTCTGACTGTAGCACCAGGGCCTGTTGAACCGAGGTCGGTTGTATTCTCAGAGGAGAGCGTTCGGTTGGCAGGAGTGATTGCCAACCTCAACCAGTATTCAGTGGCGCCATTGGTTGCACGGGCCGCTAGGGATTTGCCCGCCTCGGTCGTGCTCCCGGGACTTGATGGCAGGAATGCCGAAATCCGCGATGCGCAATCATCGACCATCGCTTCGGTTTTGAATGCTCTTGATCAGCGGAGTCAGACCTTACGCGCCGCCGCCGCCGAGATTCTCGCGTTGGAGGCGCCAATCGAGACGGCCTACAATCCTATATCCAAAGCCGATGCGGTGATCCGATATGCGTCAAGTTTCATACCTTCCTGGGCTGGGGCCATCGCTATCGACCTGTTGCCGGCGATTCTAGTGTTTGTCCTCGCAATCACTCAAGCAGCGATCCGAAGCGGCCGTAATGAGCGCGGGATCGAGGAGACTCTGACGCTGTCCGAACTCAGGGCTGCAGTGAACGTGATACGTGAAATCGAATCCTCGATGAGCGTAGTTGATTCCGAGCGTGACCGTCGGAGTATTTCTGAATCGGACAAGGGCTCGCCTACGACGCGAGACGCCTCAAGGCAGTGAAGAGCCTCGTGAATCGCCAGCTCGGCATCTCTATGAAACTCGGATTGACGCTTGTGCTGGCGGCGCAGCTTGGGATCGCCTTGCTTGTGCTGGCAAGCGACATTGATGAGCGTTGGTTTCACCGGAGGACGCAGGACGAAAACCGTCCGAAAGCTCCCGTTTCGCCGGGTGATCAGTTGAGACGCTATGAGCCTTCGCGAGTCCATCCGAGTTTCATCCACCCCGCTAACCGTCCAGAAGAGATAAAGCTGCCGCGAGAGTTGCCGTCGAGACTCGAATTCAGGGTCTTGGAAGGAAGCGAAGGCGAGTTCATTCTGATCAACGGTCCGATCGAGTTTGGTGATGCGGAAAGGTTTTCCGCATTTTTGTCAGGAATCGATGATCTGCGGATTTCGGTTGCGCTGAACAGCCCAGGTGGTTCTGTGACCGAAGCACTTGCTCTTGGACGGATGCTGCGGGAAACCGAAGCCACGGCAATCGTTCATCCTGGTACCGCCTGCCTTTCCGCTTGTCCGTATGTTCTCGCGGGAGGAGTGCGGCGTCATATCTCAAGGAATGCTGCTGTCGGCATGCATCAGCACTACTATGATACGCCGGGCTATTTGCCTGCTCTGTGGGCTGTGGAGGACATTCAATATGGTCAGGGGCAGACGATGCAGTATCTGCTGGAAATGGGGATATCGCCTAGCCTAATGCTCTACTCGCTAAATACACCGCCTGACAGCATCTACATTTTGGTCGAGGAGGAAATGTTGGAGACAGTTCTGGCGACCAAGATCCTTGAATGACCGGAAGACAGGACTTTCCATTGACATAGAGATGCGACATTTCCGCCAATCACCGCGATTATACTCAAGGATTCACGAGGTCTAACCGTCGCTCACTGCGACCTGATCGGTTCTCGACGCGCATTTGCCGAATGAGCCGACGCCCCGCCGCCCTCTCGACTGCTGTTGCTCGAGTCTTGACGTCGACGATGCCATCAATCAGAAGGCCACAAGATGTGGTGTTGTGTAATCGACGTGGGGCGGAACCATGAATAATGTGGGGCGACAGTTGAGTTCGGAAGATATCTCCCGACCATGCTCTACGCTTCCACATCTGAAGATTGGCAATTGCTTGTTTGGATTGGAGCGCTCGGGCACCGGCCGTCGTTCGGTGAGGTGCCTATCAGCCTGAAGGTAAGTGAATTCGTTCAAGTTGCCTATGTTCTCCCCAAGCTGCCTATCGAAGCGGGCGTGGCGAAGTTAGGAAACCAAACGTGGACGTCGAATTCATTGTCGGTGCCTTGCCGGTCAGGAAGGGTTCTCCATAGCTTCTAGGTCCATCGCCTGATCATGTTCCTGCATAGTAGAACGACCGGTAACAGACCAATCATCGCCAGAACGAGACTGGGAACGGCGGCGCCTTCAAGCCGTTCGTCCGAGGCAAGTCGAAACGCTTGGACCGCTAGCGTATCGAAGTTGAATGGCCGCATGATCAGAGTTGCTGGCAGTTCCTTCATGATATCCACGAATACGATCAGCGCTGCGGTTACAAGGCTTGGGGCAAGCATAGGCATATGTATGTGTCTAAGCGTTCCGTACGGTCCTCGTCCAAGTACCCGGCTGGCGGCGTCCATATTTGGGCTAACCGCTGCCATGCCGCCTTCGAAGGCGCCGATGGCTGCTGCAAGAAAGCGAATCATGTAGGCCATAACCAGTACCCAAATGGATCCAGTAAGCAACAGACCTGTCGATATTCCGAAACGATCCCGCATGAACCCGTCGAGTGAATTGTCCAGTGCCGCGAATGGCACCATCAGGCCGACGGCGATCACCCCGCCTGGCACAGCGTATCCGAGCCTTGATGCCAGAAGCGCTGATAGGCTGAGGCGGCCGGGATAGATCCTTTGAAACGTACCCAGCGCCACAGCTGCTGCGACGGTAGCGGCTGCGCCTACGCCTGCGACGGTCAGTGAGTTGCCAATAAAGCCGATGTAGCGGCTACTAAGCAGATTCTGTTCGGATCCCAGCGCCATTGCGGTAAGGCTGATCGCTGGAAGCAGAGCGCCCAACGCCGCTGGTACACTACAGAAAGCAGTCGCGGCCCAACGAATTCCGCCGAGCAGCTCTATCCGCGCTGCCAAACCCTGCCTTTGCTCGGAGTGATATTGTGTCGCTCCCCGGTTAAGGCGCTCTAACAGTGCGAAACAAAGGGCGAACGCCAACAGGCCCAAGGCAAGCTGTGCAGCCGCTGCCCTGTCAGCCATCGAAAACCAGCTGGAGTAGATGCCTGTCGCAAAGGTCTGCACGCCAAAGTAACTGACGGTTCCAAAATCGGCGATCGTCTCCATTGATACCAGAAGGACGCCGGCGGCCACTGCTGGCCTAGCCATTGGCAGCGACACAGATAGGAACGAGCGTAACGACCCACGACCTAAAGACCTCGCCGTAAGGAAGGCAGCAGCACCCTGACCAATGAACCCTGCACGCGCCAGCAGATAGACATATGGATAGAGCACCAGGGTGAGCATTGCCGCCGCACCGCCCAGACTTCGAATTTCCGGAAACCAGTAGTCCCGAGGCCCCCAACCCGTGGCCTCGCGGAGGGCTGCCTGCACAATTCCTGGATGGTCCAGTAAATGGGTGTAAGCGTATGCAAGAACATAGGGTGGAAACGCCATAGGGATGACCAGGACCACTTCAAGGAGTCTTCGTCCAGGAAAGTCGGTCATGACCACCAGCCATGCGGCGCTTACGCCTATCGCAAAAGTGGTGGAACCTACAATCATAACCAACGTCAGAGTTGTGAATGCGTACTTTGCCAGCACGGTGCTAGCGAGATGGGCAAGTGTGTCGGTTGTGCCCTGGAATGCGGCAAGCAGCACCGCCAGGTAAGGCATCGCGCAGAGTACAGCGACACCTACAGCTATGGCGCCCAGCGTTGGGATTCCGGTCCATCTTTTGAATACTGCCGACTGCATTTCAGGTTCGAGACCTTGCCTGGAGGCGAAATTCAACCGTTGGCCTTAAATCGGCTTCGTGCACCGACCGCAAGAACGATTGGGCTATCTGCGAAAACCCCGTCGGTGCCTCAAGGAGTGACACTCGGCAACCAGTGGTCTTTCAGGCACTCAAGCGGCCAGCTCTGATGAGGCGTGATACAGGCGCAACGCAATTGTGAGGGATTTTACCAACCCCACTTCCATTCCGAAGTACGATACAATGGGCGCTTCCAGCCGATGAACAAAGTTTGTCCGTCGCCAGCGAAGGTCGTCTTCACGTTACATAGGTCGTGTCGCCAGGATCGGCGGCGGAGCGTCAAAACAAACCGGGCCGTATCGGCGTTGCGGCTGTCAGCCCCCCATCGACAGTGAAACACTGGCCTGTGGCGAATGCAGCCTCGTCCGAGGCAAGCCAGACCGCCATCGCGGCAATGTCTGATGGAGTGCCAAAACGTCGGATCGCATGCCGCTCAATGGCATCGGCACGTGCGGAGTTCCTGTCGTCTGAAAGGGCAAAGCCCGCCTCCAACATACCTGTCTCGATCCAGCCGGGACAGATTGCGTTGCAGCGGAGCCCGGGCCCATGATCAACCGCGATCGATCGTGTCAGGCCATGTACAAATGCTTTCGATGCATTGTAAAGCGCCATCTGCGGATCGGACACCATTCCAGAGATCGATCCAATGTTGATGATCGCGCCACCTTCCCGAATCCGGGGTATGAATGCACGGCAGAGATTGAAGACGCCGCGTGCATTTGTGCCGATCACAAGATCCCAATCCGCGTCTGTACTGTCCGGAATGGTCTTCTCGACCTGCACACCGGCGTTATTGACCAGAATGTCGATTTCGCCCACCGAATCCACGAACGTACTGACTCCTGGCCCGTCCGAAACATCAAGCGTCGCCCAAGCGACAGGAGAAGGTAGATCCGAAGGTCGAGCTCCGCGGCCACAGGTAATCAAGTCCGCACCTTCCGTCAGAAAAGCCTCGACAATGCCGCGCCCTATGCCCTGTCGCCCGCCAGACACCACGGCAAACTTGCCCTTGAGCCTCAAGCCAACCACCGTAAGGCAGGCGTAATCACAAGCTTCATGGTCGAATTCAGTTCATCTGACCATCGGTCCGCCCTGGGTCTCATACGCCCGGATCTGTTCATCATGCAGCTATGGAAGCCGTCACCGTTCCGAACCAACGGTGACAAAGGCACCTTCGGCTTGGCAAAAGACCTGCGGCAAGGGGACAGCAGCAGCACAGTTCCCGAAACTCTCCCCAGCATCAGACCATGATGGATAGCTTCTGGGAACCTTGTCGATTTGCGCGTTGGGGACTCCGTCAACTCTTCGAGGCTGGGGTCTAACATATCGCGCTCCCTCAAAGCCGCATCTGCTGCACTTGGGCGGACAGTCCACCGTCAAGAACCCAAAGTGCGCCGTGAGCGTAACGTGCCTCATCGCTTGCGAGCCAAAGGACGAGGCTGGCGATATCCTCTGCTGTGCCATAACGGCGGATTGGGTGAACGTCGCATACTGCCCGTTGAATTTCGCTGATCGACCGTCCGCCGCCCCCTGAACCCTCTCCCGCGAAAAAGCTCTGCAACATTGGCGTGTCGATATAACCCGGGCAGATGGCGTTGACCCGGATGCCCTCTGGCCCGTGGTCGCATGCCATCGCTTTGGTCAGCGCATGCACCGCTCCCTTGGTGGCGCAGTACGCTGCGAGTCCGGGGTCCGCAATATACCCGTCGTAGGATCCGAAATTGATCACACTCGCCCCTTCGCTCTTCCGCAGTAGCGGAAGGGCATGCTTCGATACAAGGAACATACCTGTGACGTTGATGGCAAAGATGCGATTCCATTCCTCCAGGCTCGTCTGCTCAATCGTTTTCTCGATCTCGATCCCCGCCGCATTGATCAGAATGTCCAGACGGCCCTGCTCCCTGACAAGGAAATCCATTGCCTCCCTGGCTCCACTCTCCTGAGTTACGTCAAGCTGGACAAAGCGTGCGGAGTCGAATGGCGCTCCAGTCGAACCCTTCGGATTCAGATCTCCTGCGTAAACCACCGCGCCTTCAGCTTGCAGTCTGGCGCAGACCGCACGTCCGATTCCCCCGCAACCGCCGGTCACGAGTGCAACCCGGCCCTCCACCCGCCCGGTCATCGCATCAGGCCCGACACTGGATATTGCATTCGGTGCAGGACGTCGTCCCAGGATGCCGTATTGCGCACGAATTCCTGTGATGAATCCCGGACAGGACTGTAGTCCCAACTCGTCCGGAGTCCCATTTCCATCGCTCCATGCACGGTGTGACGGTGCTTCTGGGAGGCGATGACACTCTCGCGAATGCCATGGCTGTTCCATCGATGTCCGACTTCGCTGGCAAATCCGCTGGCGAGTTCCAGATGTTTGGGATCCTCCGCCAGATTGGTGCGCTCCATAGGATCGGCCACCACGTTATAGAGCAATGGCGGATCCCCTTCGCCGTGGATGTACTTGAACTCCCCTCTCCTGATCATGAACAGGGGATGGTCCGTCATTTCGGCACAGTACTCGGCCAGCACCTCGCGGTCCGCTTCATGTTGGCCCATCGCCAGCGTCCAGATCGATCTCCCGTCGAGCGGTGGCGGGGTATCGGGCCGCTCCAACCCTCCGTTGGTGGCGATGTCGAGGAATGTCGGCAGTAGGTCCACGAGTGACACCGGGTCAGTGATGTGGCGCCGCAGGACGCCGGGACCATGGACGATCAATGGAATACGGGCAGAGTGCTCGAAATGGTTCATCTTGTACCATAGCCCCCGCTCACCCAGCATGTCGCCGTGATCGGCAGTCACGATGATGACGGTGTTGTCGAAGAGATCCGCTTCCCTGAGGGCCAGGACAATCCTTCCAACCAGAGAATCAAAGTAGCTCGTGTTTGCGTAGTAGGCGTGCCGCGCGTTGCGAATCCGATCTTCGGAAACCGCTTCGGAATTCATGTCCATTCCCTTCATCAGCCGTCTGCTGTGGGCATCGTCAGCAGGACCGGTTGCCGGAAGGTCGATCGAGTCATGGTCGTAAATATCCCACCATTCAGGGCGGGTGACGTAAGGATCATGCGGGTGGATGAAGCTGACCGTCAATGCGAAGGGCAACGTCCTGTCCATCGCATATTCGAATATCCTGCGACGCACGAGAAATGCGGTCTCCTCGTCGTACTCGAATTGGAATGTCGTGGCCGCGGTCCCCGCGTGACGTACGGCATCCATATTGTGGAACCAGTCCGCAGCCTGATTGGCGGAACGGTTCCAATCCGGTGTCCAGGCGTGATCAGCGGGATATATGTCTGTGGTGAGGCGCTCTTCAAAACCATGCAGTTGGTCCGGTCCGACAAAGTGCATCTTGCCGGACAGGCACGTCCTGTAGCCCATCATGCGCAGATAATGGGCAAAGGTCGGAACCGACGACGGAAACTCGCTGGCATTGTCATAGGCTTTGATGCGGGTTGGAAGCTGCCCGGTCATGAAGCTCGCGCGGGATGGTGCGCACAGCGGCGAGTTGCAGTAGGCGGAATCAAATCGCGCTCCGTTTGCGGCGAGAGCATCCATATGCGGGGTCTTGACCAAAGGATGGCCATACGTGCCTGTGAACTGTGGCGCGAGTTGGTCCGCCATGATCAGGACGATGTTGGGAGGTCTGGACATCTGTAGGCTCTAACCCGCTGTGAGTTTCATTCTGGCAGTTTCCGGTCGATTCCAGTTCCGACATCGGGGCTGTCCGAAATTTCGCCGACCTTTTGGGACCTGAAGACTCCGGAAGCGACGCCGAACCGCCCTAAGCGGGGACGGACCCGTCAGGTCGGAACGTGTCCCATCATCGAAGCCATGCGCGAAGACTGAACCTATGTCCTGAGCCAATCGACCGAATTCACGGCCTGTTCCGGTAATTCCTGACCCCAAGTCACACCCTGAGCGTGGCAAAGGCGGCCCTTTTGTCCAGAGGCCCGGCGGCGTCATCGGGCAGTCGCTCGGTAAGCGTCGAGAACCAAGCCGTGAAAGTGATGAACCGCATGCTCCGATTTTCCAGAGCCATTCGGGTCGTTCACGATACGTCCCTGGGTGAATGCTGGCGTATTCATTCCCCGCTGGACCGACTCGACAAGGCCGATGTCCTCAACCTGAAGCACCTGGTCCAGGTACCGAATCGCTTCAATCTCCATCTGGTTTGGTTCCGGCGTTTCAAGAAAGAAGTCGTAGGTCTCAAGCGTTCGCTCCAGTCCAACCGGAATGATGTTGAGCACGATCATGGATGATCGACCGGGGTAGCGCATGAGGCAGGTGGTGGGCCAGAGCCACCAGACCGCGTGCGTTCGGACGCTGGCATTCGATACGTCATAGGCCGAGTTCGCCGACTGTCCCGCTTCCGCCATGTGGCTCGAATACACCCCGTGTGTGGTCACCCTGTAGGTATCCATGTCAACGAGGTCGCAGAAGTCCTTGTGTGCCGTTGGACAGTGATAGCACTCAAGGAAGTTGTCGACGATGTTCTTCCAGTTTGCCTTGATGTCATAGGTCAGGCGATGGCCAAGAGTCAGATCCTCCAGGTCTGGCGCCCAGTGCCTGACCTCGGTCTCCAGACTCCCGGTCAGATCGGTTAGGGACCGCGCCTCGGGGTCTAGGTTGACGAACACGAAGCTACAGAATTCCTCCACCTGCACCGATTCGAGACGAATGGAAGACGGCTGAAAGCCGCAGAGGTTTTCTGTGTGGGGCGCACGGGCCAGGGAGCCGTCAAGCCGGTAGACCCAAGCATGGTAAGGGCACATGATACGCGTGGCGGTGCCTTCACCTGAGAGAAGCTCGTGCGCTCGGTGTTTGCAGACGTTGTAGAAGGCCCGGAGTTGGCAGTCGCGACCGCGCGTGATTAGCACGGATCTCCCTGCTATATTGGCGGTGACATACGAACCGGGTTCACGCAGTTTCTCGGAATGGCAGACCCATTGCCAACTGCGTGCGATGATCGCCTGCATGTCAGCGTTGTGAAACGTTGGATCAGTGTATGCACGGGAGTTCAGGGAAAGCGATCGGCTGGGATCGGCATCGTAACCGTCGGCAACCTCAGCAACATCCTGAGCTGTCGGCAACAAGGTCATCAAGACACTCCCTGCGGCGTTCAAGAGGAACATCCCCTTCGTTCCATTAGGCCGCGGCACAGGTCAAGTTCCCTAACGACGTGGAATGTCGCGGAAACGCAAGTGGTATTTTTTTCAATTGGCAATTGGCAAAGCGTTCCGATCCCCGTTAGTGTTTGGGCACTAGAACAACAATCTGGAGAGAATTGCCATGAAGTCTATCTTGACCAGTGTCGCAGCAGTTGGGATTGCGGTCGGCGGCGCACAAGCGGCGGAACTGGGTGCCGTTGACGAACCCATTCGATTGGCGATCAACGAATGGACCGGCCAGCATGTATCGACCCACGTTGGTGGCTCAATGCTTGAGGCGGCAGGCTATAATGTGGAATACGTCACTGCCGGCTATATGAACATGTATCAGGCAATGGAGGATGGTGAACTTCACGTTGCGCTGGAGATATGGTCCTCAAACGTGTCAGATGACTACGCCAAGAAGGTCGAGGCCGGCGGTGTCGTGGAACTGGGCAATCTGGAGCTCGTCGCCAAGGAAGGTATCGCCTATCCGTCCCATGTGGCGGATATCTGTCCCGGGCTGCCAGCTTGGGAGGCGCTTGCGGATTGCGCTTCACAATTCGCCACGGCCGAGACACTGCCAATGGGTCGTCTGGTCGACTATCCTGCCGATTGGGGAACGCCAGGTGCCGACCGTATGGTGGGGCTGGCGCTTCCGTTCAAGGCAGTGCCGGCAGGATCAGAAGGAGCGCTCATTGCGGAATTACGTGCTTCGACGGAGCGCCAATCTCCGCTTCTGCTTACATTCTGGCAGCCCCATTGGGCGATGTCGGCCTATGATGTGCGGTTCGTTGACCTGCCAATCGGGGAGGACGCTTGCTTCGAGGATCCATCCTGGGGACCGAATCCGGACGCAGTGAACGACTGTGACTTCGCGCCCAGCCGCATTTTCAAGGCCGGTTGGTCCGGACTGCAGGATAAGTGGCCGGCCGCGTTCGAGATACTGTCGAACTACACGCTTTCCGTTGAAGACCAGCAACCGATGATGGGTGCTGTCGATGTCGACGGTGGTTCGGTTGAGGAGGTCGTGGCAGCATGGATGGCGGCTAACGAAGATAAGTGGAGGCCAGTCGTGGACGCGGCGCTGAACTGACGCCGAACAGGCGAGAGAATTGCCTGCAGAAACGAGAATCCGGGCCTTCGGGTCCGGATTCAGACCGAATTCGCCGTAGGGCCATTCAGGGCCCACGGCAGCACTGGCCACATATGGTGAGTATAGCGGCGATGCCGGAACATGAGTCCATTCGCAATCGGGCGATACGGGTCGACGGTTTGTGGCAGGTATTCGGAACCAACTCAGCGGGTGCGCTGTCCGACGCCAGAGCGGCGGGGGGCGGGCGAGCCGAGATTGCTGACCGACTTGTCGAAAGAGGGCTGATTCCTGCGGTTCGCGAGGCGACGTTCGACGTCGCGCCCGGAGAGCTCTTTGTGATTATGGGACTTTCCGGATCTGGAAAGTCGACGCTTGTCAGAGGTATCTCGAGGTTGGTGGAACCAACCGCTGGAGAGGTCGAAATTGAGGGGGAGAACATCCTCGCCGCCTCGAAAGCGCGCATGACGGCGCTCCGCCGCTCCCGTATGGGAATGGTGTTCCAGCATTTCGGACTCTTTCCGCACATGACGGTTCTGGACAACGTGGCCTTTCCGCTAAGGGTTGGTGGAATGGGCCGCTGCGCACGCCACCAAAAAGTGAGGCCCATCATCGAGATGGTTGGGCTGAAGGGGCGGGAGGAAGCCTATCCGCGTGAACTCTCCGGCGGACAGCGACAAAGGGTCGGGATAGCCCGTTCTCTGGCGGGCGACTGTTCAGTATGGTTCCTCGACGAGCCTTTCTCGGCGCTTGACCCATTGATCCGTCGGCAATTGCAGGACGAGTTTCTGGAAATTCGGGCGCGGCTGAACACGACCATAGTCTTCATCACGCATGATATTGCCGAGGCGCTGAAGCTCGCCGACCGGATCGCGATAATGCGTGATGGCGAAATCGTTCAGATCGGGACGCCTGCGGAAATCGTCCTGAATCCAGTTGACGGCTATGTCCGCGAGTTTTCCAGAGATGTCGCAAGGGGTCGACACGCGAAAGTAGGCTCGGTGATGCGTTCGACAAAGGGCGATATCGGAGGATTCAAGGAGCCCGGAACGGGGCTGCGCGCGGACATGACCTTGGAAGCGGCGCTGGCGACCTGCATGTCGCTTTATGAACCGGTGCCAGTTCGTGGCGATAGTGGGGACATCATCGGAATGGTGGATCCCGCGGACCTTGCCTCAGCGCTGCAGGCGGAGGAGTTATGAGGGGCGGAGTCGGCGCTTCATGACCGCGAGAGTTTCCGATCTGCTTCAAAGAGCGGCCACGGTGGTGAGTGCAGGGTCGTCCCGCGGAATTCTGGCTGCAACGGCGGCTCTGCTGGCAGGTGCATTCTGTCTGGCTTTGGAGCCTGTTGCACCTTGGCTTGTGCGTTTCCCGGAGAACTGGACCCTGCCTGCGACGGATTGGATAGGAAGGTTTCTTGAATGGCTGCTTTTGGGAATCAAGCCAACTGCACGCTGGTTTTCCTGGCTGTTGGGCTATCCAATGCAATGGGCCAACGCCGCCTTGGTCCAGACTCCGTGGCCACTGGTAATCGGGGTCGCGACGGCACTCGGCTGGTATCTTGGGGGGCTGCCGATGGCCACGCTGGGTTTGGGAGGGCTCGGTTTCGTCCTGCTCTCTGGTTACTGGTCGGAGAGCATGAACACGCTCGCTCTCGTTGCCGTCTCGGTTCCTTTGGCGCTGGCGGTCGGCGGCATTGCCGGAGTTTCGGCAAACGAGTTTCCGCGAATCAAATCCGCCGTCCAGTCTGTGCTCGACGTCATGCAGACAGTGCCGACGTTTGCGTATCTGACTCCGTTGCTGTTGCTGTTCGGTTTTGGGCCGGTTGTGGGTCTGATCGCCTCCGCGATCTACGCAGCTCCTCCCATGGCGCGCAATGTCATACTTGGACTTGAGCGCGTCGATCCTGAAGTGCGGGAAGCAGCGGTCATGTCGGGTGGCACAAGGATGCAGCAGCTTCTGCTTGTGGAAATTCCTACGGCCAGTCAACAGATCATGGTGGGGGTCAATCAATGTCTGATGGCAGCGTTGTCCATGGTGATCATTGCCGCCGTCATAGGAGGCTTCAATGACATTGGTTGGGAAGTGCTGCTGACCATGCGCAAGGCGCAGTTCGGCGCGGCTTTGATGGCAGGATTGGTGATTGTTGTGTTTGCCATCGTCATAGACCGGATGAGTGCCGCTCTGGCGCATGAGCGCCGCCGACATAATCCTTGGGTCGCGTATGGTGTCGTGGCCGTTTCAGCCATGGCCGCGCTGGCGTTCCGGACCGGGCTTCCCGATCCTTCCTCGCTGACTGTTTTTGATCCGGTAGCTGAATACGTGGACAGGGCACTTGGAGAGTTTACAGCGGCAAACGGGGAGGCGCTGAACCAATTCAGGAATGGCGCGATGTTCTACGTGCTGCTTCCGCTGAGAATTGGATTGGACGAAGCCGTGCTCCCGTTCACTTGGGGGTTCCAGTGGACATCGACGATGAGTTTCGGTCTTGTCGCCGTCGCGGCAGGGGTGGGGGCGTTTCTGGTGGTGTCAGGTCGTGTGACGTCGGGACTGCTGCTGGTGATTGGTGTCGGAGTCATCGAAACTGGCATCGCGAACCTTCCCTGGCCATTCGTATTCGTCGGCACCGCCTCCCTGGCGTGGACTGCGAAGGGACGCGGACTGGTGATCTTCTGTGTGGTGCTGCTTGCGGCAATCCTGATCAGCGGACTATGGGAGCGGGCTCTACTGTCACTCTATCTTTCGGGAGTTTCGGTGCTGGCCTGTGCCGTGTTTGGTGGTGCCATTGGGCTGTTCTGTGCCGTGGTGCCGCTCGCGTGGCGGGTTGTTCGGCTGGTTTGTGACATGCTGCAGACCATCCCCCTGTTTGTGTTCCTCATACCGGTTCTGATGTTTTTCCAGATCGGCGAGTTCAGTGCTTTCCTCGCAATCTGCGCTTACGCGATCGTGCCGATGATCCGTTACACTCGCCATGGGCTCGTTACGACTCCGCCCGAGTTGCTCGAGGCTGCGGTGGCCAGTGGTGCAACTCCTTGGCAGATCATGCGTGACGTCCGGGCACCTTACGCCGCCCCAACGATCCTTCTCGGTCTAAACCAAACCATACTATATGCCTTTGCCATGCTTGTGATCGCGGCGCTCATCGGAACGACAGGGCTTGGGCAGTCAATCTATCTTGCGCTTGGCTCCGCGGATGTCGGCCTGGGGGTTTCCGCAGGCGCGGCGATGGCGATACTCGCGCTGGTTTCCGATCGGCTCGTTCAGGCGTTTGCCGAGGAACGCCGGGCGGCGCTGGGGCTTTGACAGCCACTCGGACACCGGTCGCTCTAGCGACCTTCGCGGCAATCGTCTGGGGCCTGTGGTGGATACCGATCCGCTATCTCGAGACGCTAGGACTGCATGGAGCCTGGGCAGGGCTCGTGATGAATCTGGGGGCGTTTCTGTTGGCCCTCGCATGGGTGCTCATCCGCAGAATCCGGCTTCGGCTTGACGCCCGGGCGATCGCGGGCGCCGCTCTCATAGGTTTGGCGGTCTCGAGCTATTCCACGGCGTTGAACTACACGGATGTCGTGCGCGCGGTACTGCTGTTCTATCTCGCGCCCGTCTGGAGCAAGATCTTGGATCGTACATTTCTGGGTATGCCGTGGCGATGGACTTCAACAGTCGCATTGGTCGCGGCACTCGCAGGCGCTTATCTGGTGTTGGGTGGTAGGGTCAGGTTCGATGCCCTGAATCTGGGTGACTTTCTATCGCTGGTCTCTGGCATGGCATGGGCTGGCGGAGCGACGCTCACCTTCTCGGGCCGGACGGCGAATACGATTTCGTTGACGGTTGTGACCTTACTGTTTGCAGTCGTTGTTTCGGCGCCGTTTGCGTTGGCGTTCGGGCTGCCGGAATTTGAAGGTGAACTGGAATTTGCGGCTTCAGCGGGTTTTGGGGCCGGAGCGGTCTATGTGCTGCCGATTATGGCCATGACACTCTGGAGCGCCCGTCGTCTGGCACCGACGACACTGACCTTGCTCCTGACCGCCGAAATTGTCTCCGGAGTGGCCTCCAGTTCGGTGCTGCTGGATGAACCGTTCGGCGCGATGCAGCTGCTCGGCACCGCACTCATTGTCATTGCGGCGATGAGCGAGATTCTGTCGGGATTCAGCAAGCCCGCAATGGAACGGCATTGATCTTCCGCCTCCGCCGTTCAAGTATGAGTTGGCCTCGCCATGGAATGGTTTTCAACCGCAGCCGCATTGCTGGATTCCGTCAAGAGCGGGTGAGCGGAATACCGAACAGGAGGATCCTGAATTGACACAGGTAGGTGTTATTGGCCTGGGAGACATGGGCTCCGGATTCGCGAGAAATCTGATCAAGAACGGATTCGAGGTGGTGGGGTTGGATCTCAGTCCCGAAAGGATGCGGTCATTCATCGAACTCGGGGGCGTAGCCTGCCAGAGCGCTGCTGAAGTCGGTCAGGGCTCGAAAGCGGTGTTCGTCATGGTAATGAACGGAGCACAGGCCAAGGAGGTTATCCTCGGTGAGGGACTTGCCTCGACAATGGCTGCGGGCGCGGCAGTGGTGCTGACTTCAACGATCCATGCACGTGAGGCCCGCGAAATCGCTGCGGAACTGGAAGGTACGGGCATTGATCTCATCGATTCGCCGGTGTCAGGTGGCCGCCCGGGTGCCCAGAGTGGATCATTGACCCTTATGGCTGCGGCCTCGAGCGAAGTCCTGGCGGCCCATCGCGAAGTTCTCGCTGCCGTATCAAAGGTCGTCCATCATGTGGGTGAGAATGCTGGAGACGGTCAGACCGTAAAGGCATGCCTTCAGTCCCTCATCGGTTCCATCTTCTCGGCAACCTATGAGGTGTCGGTTCTTGCGGGAAAAACAGGTGTTTCCGGTGAGGTTCTCCGTCGGGTCATTGCCTCCACCGGAGCGGCCAATGGAATAACCGACGGATCGCTTGAGAATATCATCGCACGCCGGTTCGAAGGTACCGGTAGTGGGATTGGCACGATGCAAAAGGATCTGACGATTTCACTGGAGCTGGCGCGGCTTGCTGGTGTGCCGATGCAGACCACCGAAGCCGCGATGCGGATATTCGATGCGGGGCTCGAAAGGTATCCGTCGGGAGACAACCAATCCGCAGCTCTGGTGATCGAGGAGGCTGCCGGTGCGTTGCTGAAGCCCTGAGATCTGGGGTTGTCTGCGATGGAGGCAACCGAGATTTGGTACATTCGCTCAAGGTGATGGACGGATTCTGATTGGATCACGCCGAACTTCGGTTCATCTGGAACAGTGGGATTGGCGATCATTCCCCTTTGGAGCTTGCGGAGATTCGTCCGCTTCCTGTGTGGGCTGGCATGGGAGCCCGTGCGCACCGAGGGCGTTACGTTTGCAGTTGGGACTGGCGATCGAATCGTGGACTTCCTCGTCCCGCCCGCCACAGACAGTGACGGTCAGACAGAAGGTTGCGCGAAGCAGGAAATCCATTCGCTTCAGGTACTGGTCAGGGGTTTCGTCGGGGAAAGGCGTAATTCCGCTTACCTGCTCCTGCCCGAACTTTCGGTTGATGTCACCGAGATCCCTATAGGCCGCCTTGACGTCCTCCAGACTGAGCCTGCAGCCCCGGATCGGAACCGTCCTCTGGAAGTAACGGACCGGCTCCCGAGGCGGCGACCAGTCCCGCCGCCCATCGACTCCCTCCTTTGCCCGAATGCCCATTGTCTCAGGTCAGCACGCGGGGCGTGGTCTCCGGGACCCTGTCGGGCATCCGTAGCAGGGCGATATCCGCTTCCGTGGCCGCGTCCACCTTAGCCGGGTCGGTCCGCCCCTCGAGGCCGGTCCTGATCCGCGCTGTGCCCATGATCCGTTACCTCCTTCGGGTTGGCCCTTGGGCCACAGGTCCAGGCCCCTCCGACCTCTCCGGCCGCGTATGGCTGGAACGAAACCCTGAGGCCGAGCGCCTTGGAAACCTTCAGGACCGTGGCGAGAGTGGGATTCCCCTCTCCCGACAGCGCCCTTCCCAGCTCGGTCCGGCTCATCCCGACCTCCTCCGCGAGGGCGGTCATGTTCCGTGGCCGGGCCACCGTTCCGAGCGCGCGTGCGACGAAGGCCGGCTCATCCCCGCCTTCCTCCATCACCGCGTCAAGGTAGGCTCTTATGTCCTCCCCGCTCTTAAGGTAGTCGGCTGTGTCGTATCGGGCGAACGTCACTTCTTTCCGCATCGCTCAGTCCTTCCAGTTTCCGGCGAGTGACATGGCCTTCCTGATGTCGCGGCCCTGCGACGACTTCTCCCCGCCGCAGAGCAGGACGACGCGGTCCGGGCCACGCCTCAGGAAGTATACACGATAGCCCTGCCCGTAGTCGATGCGGAGTTCTTAAACGCCGCCACCGACCGGCGCCGCATCGCCGGGGTTTCCTGAGGCGAGACGGTCAAGACGCACGGCGATCCGGGCCATCGCGCGGCGGTCCCCGAGGCCGGACAGCCATCCATCAAAGACACTGCTTCGGATCACTTCGATCATGTGAACACTATGGTGGTCAGCGGGTCATATGTCTAAGCGTATGGCTCCCAACATTCAAACAAGCGAGCGCCCGCTGGCGCCGTGGTGCTCGATGTAGTCCTCGGACGCTGGGACGCACTCGTCAAGCGAGTCGAAGACTATCGAATCCTGACGCTGGTGACGATGCCGGAGATCTCGGCGGCGCCCTCCATAGTGCATCCGTGTGAAGTTGGGTCTATCCTAACAAAGGTCCATGAAGTCCCACAAGGTCAGCCCTGATTCCTGACGCGCATGACGGTCTGTCTGCTGGTCCGGCGACAGGACCGAAGGTCTTCCAGGGGTTTTCCCGTCAGCTCTGGCGCGGGTGAGGCCGGACTGGGTGCGCTCGATCAGCAGGTCGCGCTCGAACTGGGCGACGGCGTTGACGACATTCATCGTCATCTTTCCCGCCGGATTGGTCAGGTCGACCCCGCCAAGGGCGAGGCACTGCACACGGATACCCGCTTCCCCGAGCCTGGCGACGATCGTGCTGACATCGATGGCATCGCGACCCAGCCGGTCGAGTTTGGTGATGATCGGGAATCGCCCCTCTCCATCCTGTCGAGGAGGCGGACGAACCCCGGGCGCTGAGTGATCGCCAGCGACCCGAAGACCGTCTCGGTGACGGGACGGTGGGGTTCGACCCTGAATCCAGCCGCCCCGATTTCCGCCATCTGGTCTGCGGGGGTCTGGCCGGACTCGAGCATGAGGACAGTCTTCTGGAGAACCGCGGACAGCGGGAAAGGCAGATCAAATCCATCGTCGATGATCTGGACGTTTCCGTGTTCGGCCTGGTCCGCGACATCCGCGGAGCGATCGCGGATGACGGGCTGTCGGCCACGCGGAAGGTCGAGGCGATCCGTTCGCTGCTTTGCCGGGAAAGCCGCAGCCCGTCATTCGAGAGCCTGAAAGCCGATCTGGATGCTGCCGGAAAGGATCGGGACTGTCATCACCTTCTGGAGAGGGGTTCGCAGTATCTGCGGAACCGGCTCAGTCCAATCCTGTGCACCGTCATGTTCGAGCACATTGACCGTGCCACCCAGCTGGGCGAGGCAGTCGATCACTTCAGGGCTGCCGACGGGTGTGTCGACGCGAATGCGCCGACAGGATTTTCAGGCGCTGGCGAGCGATCGGCGCTGTACGGCGCTGACGGAGAATTCCGGATCCCGCTCTACAAGGTGTTCCTGTTCCAGCATGTCACCTCCGCTATCAGGTTCGGTGATCTGGACCTCGCCCACTCCCACAGATACCGACCGAATTCGCCGATCCTGGATCGGTTCTGGCGGCACCCAGCGATGCGCTGGCCAGACAATACCGGCTCACCAACGCCAATGTCCCGGCCAACGGCGTGCTCAGCGCCTTCGGGCATTGGCAGCAGACCCGCGCCCGACCCACCGCCCGCCGCTCCCCGCTTCTGGCCGGCATCATGGGGCTGGGCTGTGGCATCGGCGTACGCAGGATGACCCGCATCTCGTCACGGTCGTCTGGCGCCCGCAGTCCGCGCATTCCCGGCGGCAGCGCTCCCCCTCGGCTCCCAGCCCCTCGTCCCGCCGCAGGCGGGGCACGCGAAACCCTTGCCTCAGCGCAGCTGCGCAAGGTGCCAGGCACAGGCGCCGTCGTCCGGCAGGAGCTCCCCGGACTCCTGATGGGATATGGGGCGGTCGTCTTTCCATCGGCTTGGTATGGCAGGAACATAAGGCGAACACAGCGACGCATCAAGCCCTTCCGGCACGGAATGTTGACCCGCCTTGGTCAAAGGGATAAGCCTTTCATTTGAATCCGTCAACCACCCGCGAAGCGGAGATTCTGAAGCTGGCTTTCGAGAGTGTATCGGGCTGTTGAGGGATATGTTTGGATAGGCGTTCGCTTACGCGGATGACTGTCGATGCGGGTAAGGCATCCGGCGAATTCAGATGCAGCGGCCACCATCGATCTCCAACGCGACCCCAGTAACCATGCTGGCTTCGTCGGAACAGAGATAGCAGGCTGCGTTTCCCATATCCTCAGGGGTCGAAAACCGCCCGATCGGAATGGTTGCAAGGAAGCTTGCCCGCCGTTCGGGCGTATCCTCACCGAGAAAACTTGCAAGTAGTTGGGTCTCGCCCGCGACCGGGCATAATGCGTTCACGCGTATGCCCGCCGGTGCGAGTTCGACCGCCATTGTCTTTGTTGCCGTGATCATCCACCCCTTGGTTGCATTGTACCAATTCAGGTTTGGCCGCGGTGAAAGACCCGCGGTTGAAGCGATGTTTAGGATTGCCCCGCGCCCATTGGATTTCATATGGGGTACGAGACATTTGGCGGTCAGGTAGACCGATTTCGCGTTGACGGCGAATACACGGTCAAACGTCTCTTCGGGAACATCTTCCAGCGGCATTGGGAGATGAGTGATGCCGGCGTTGTTCACCAGAACGTCCACTTGGCCAAATTCATGCAGCGCGTTGGCCACCATTCTGGAGACGCTGCTGCTGTCGGCGACATCGACTTCCTGAGCGATCCCGTCGATCTCGTCGGCGATATGCGTGGCGGTTTCGGGATTTATGTCAGCCACCATTACACGAGCACCTTCCGAAGCGAATTTAAGGGCGATCCCCGCTCCGAACCCTGAACCACCTCCGGTGACAATCGCGGTCTTGGCTTCCAATCTCATGGGCTTCTCCCGACCTTGCAGGTACCTTATCCGTCTGTTGCTGTCGCGCAAGGCCCGCGTGATTGTGGTGTGCTGCGCGGCATCCATGCTGGCGTGAACCTTCCAATTCTCTGCGGAGAGTTCCATTCTAAAGTTGGAGACGTCCGTTGTGCCTCCAGTCTCGCGCAATTCCGGGGATGTGGATTGCCGCGCTCCACTGGATGCGGCCAAGCCTTGAGGACCGAGGCAAGGCTCAGGTTACCGAATTCGTCGGGCCAACCTTCGCACTTGCAGATGCTGACAACAGCGAATGGAGGGGCCGGAAATGTACCGGTCTGGAATTCCAGTGGGACGAACGGATGGCACTTCGCAGAAGTGCTGCAACTGGGCCTGTATGGCGAGTTGTCTTTCATTATGGGCAGCGGGAAGATTGATCTGGAAACAGTGGCGGAATTGGTGTGCCCGAAGAGTGGTGGGTCGTTTGGGTATCCGGTGGACAGGCACGAGGCGGGCCAATCCTTGGCCGAAGCCAGCGAATCCGGTCTGGAATGAGATCTGTCAGGGAATCAACCCTTCAACGTGCGAGAAGGAATCCGGGAGAAATTGAATCCAGAGACATTCGCAGTGCGGACACGACGCGTGCCGCACGTGCGACAGAAGCGCCATCCAGTCTCATTGCTGTCATTCCTTTCCCGTAGTCCGGCCACAGATCCAGCAACTGGCTGCGAGCCAGTACTGATGTTGGGGGTTGCAGTTGCTCGCAGCCAGTGAAGTGCATTAGCAGCAGGGCCTCCAGCACTGGAGTCGACCAGATCGCATGGAACCCATTTTCGGACAGAAGTCGATCAGCACGGACCGCCCTTTTTGGCTGTTCGTATCGCCTGTCCGCATCCAGAAAAATGGATCGAGCGACGTATTCGCCACGTCTGGTCCTTCGCTGATTGCATCTTTTGACTGCCCTTTCGACGACCGCCAGAGGGTCACCGCTCCGAAGATTCTGAATGTCGAGATGGACGGGTAGACCGGCCTCTTCCGCAAGAATGCCGATGAAGGCAGCGTATCCGGATTCGCTGTCTCCTTCGCAGCCGACAAAGATGCGTCGGCGCTGTCGCCGATTGGCAGGTTGCCGCTCCATCAGCCAACTCTGGGTACGGCCCCGTAGACCCCGCCAAGGTACTTTCTGAGGTGGTTGTCGTCACGGCGAACGCCTTTGATATCGTTCAGGGCGTATAACTCAGTTCGGCCCCGGCGGTCTTTTTCACAGAAGACGATCTCATCCTTTGAAAGGTCCTCCATAAGCAAAACGTTCTGACATGTCATCCAAAGTTGTGCACCGTGGGGATTTCGGAGGGGATCACGGAACCAGTCGATGATCTCGGGAAGGAGACTGGGGTGAAGTGCCGCATCCAATTCGTCAATGATCGCGACGCTACCGGTTGCCAAGGCGTATGTTATGAGAGGGAACAGTTTCACGAACTGGCGCATTCCATGACTCTCGTATATGTAAGACATTGGTAAGGCTAGGTTGTCATGTCGGAACAACATCTCCTGCCCGTTACCGCCACTGTTGATTTCGAGTGCCCGAACCCCAAAATCGATCCGCTGAATTTCGTGGTTCAGTCGTGCAACCAAGTCAGGATTTTCAACATAGCTGCGCAGCACATTCGTATCCTCGAACTCGATTTTTTCGATAAAGATATTCGACTGAATGTTCTGGGCCACTTTCACCATTGCCAACGCAATCGGATGATTGAGCTGAGCCAGCGTTGAAATCATGCTCGCGTTCGGACGCAGGATTGTCTCCAATGGGCCTTGGTATCCGGAAAAGGCAATGGCTTGGGAGGCCATCACGCTTCCGTTGTCAAACCTCTCAACCAGACGTGTCTTCCTTCTCGTTGCAGTCGGCCAGAAGAAAATTCCTTCATGGAACACTCTACGGAAGTCGCCATTCTCTATCTCGATCTCATAGCAATAGGGGCATTCATTGGTGCCATCCCGGGCGATAAGGTTCGGGTCATTCGGTCCGGAAAACCAGAGTTTCAGTCGCGTCGGATTCGCAAATGACTCTTCATCGTTGAACGGCAGGTGAGGAATGCCGCTGTCATGCCGGAGAGAGAAACTATGGGCGACAAACCAGGCCGCAAATGATAGCGTGCGCAAAAGATTGGATTTGCCTGATCCGTTGGCGCCATAAACAGCAATGACCTTTGGAACTCGCTCGACCGATCCTTCCCAACAGTGGGCAAATCGACGGTCATCCTGCGGCGCGTTCTTCGGAACGCGAAGGTCGAGAACCTGACGGTCGCGTATCGAGTGAAAGTTCTCGATTTCCAGTTTGAAAAACATCGTTATCTTTCCTTTTTGACTAAGGATATTTTGCATACTAGAACCCATTTTCAACAGGAATTCGTCCTTATGGCTTTCAAACGCCATGAGACGGGCGATTGTGGACGTCGCGGCTACATCATACACCCATCCGGCTTGTCGCCGAAGCCAGCTTTGTCCAGAAGATCAGCAAGCGGACTGGGCAGAGTGCCTGATCATTGAGCTTGGCAGCGTGAACGAACTCCCATCGGAGCCATGGATCAGCTACGGAAATGTGCGAAATCGCTGATCACTGATCGTTGACTCCCGAATGTGGCGGCGTGACGGCAGTTTACCAAGACTGGTAACCTGACCTATCTGCCGCAAGGGAAAGTGGCCGTTCGGCGTCCGAAACGATGCTCAGAACACAAGGTTCAGCATCGGAATCGAAATGGCGAGAAAAAGAACCGTCATCACCCCGCCAGCTCTGATGAAATCCAGAACGCTGTAACCCGCAGGACCCATGATCAGCGCATTCACCTGATGCGTCGGTATCAGGAAGGAGTTCGAAGTTGCGATCGCGACGGTCAGTGCGAAGACAGCGGGATCGCCTCCGGCAGCGACGGCGACGGACACTGCCAGTGGAACCAGAAGCACGGTAGCGCCAACATTGGACATCACCAATGTGAAGAGGGTCGCCAAGGCCGCCAATCCGGTCTGCAGTCCCCAGATCGGCCAACCGTCCAGCAGGCCCAGGAGCTGATGTGCGATCCAGGTTGCGGTGCCTGTGTTTTGAACTGCCTGACCGAGCGGAATCAGTGAGGCAAGCAGGAAGACAGTATTCCATCCGACTGCGTCGTATGCCTCGTCCACGGAAAGTACCCGGGAGAGAATCATCCCTACCGCGCCAACCAGAAGGCAAAGCGAAAGGCGCATGTCGGTGAACAGGATCAATCCGAGCGCGGTCAGGAAGAACAGAAGCGCCCAACCCACTTTCTTGGGCCGTAGCTCCTCCTCCGGAAAATCGGAGGTGACGACGACGAAATCCCGGTCGGACCTCAGCCTGCTGAGCAGTTCCCAAGGGGTATGTACGACCAGTGTGTCACCAGCTTGCAGCGGCACGGCCCCAATTCGGGTCGCTTCGTGTTCATTTGTCTCTACCCGGCTCATCGTCTCGGCGCCGCGGTGAATTGCTAGAAGACTCATTCCATAGGCCTGTCGGAACCGGAGTTCCTGACCGGTCTTCCCTATGACTTCTGCGTTTGGATGGACGACAAGTTCGGCGACGCCAGCTTTGGTGGCCGCGAATTCCTCGGCGAATTCCTCAAGTTCAGTCAAAACCGTCAAACCGTATATGTCGCAGATCTCCTTAATTATCTTAGCACGCCCCAGAATCGCCAGACGGCAAGGCGTGTGTATCTCCATCGTGCTTTGGGGCGCGATGACCTTGTTTCCTCCGTAGGACTGGCCAACGATGTAGAGATGGTGCGCGTCCATAATATCTTGCAGGGTATGGCCCAAGAGAATGTTCCCGTCTGGAACAATCACCTCAACCAAATCCGATTTCAGGCCATATGTCGACTTGAGGTATTCGGCCATCGTCTGCCCGGACGTGCTGTCACGACCTTGCGAAGTCGGTAGCACCCAACGTCCGAGTGTGACGAAATAGAGTATGCCGGCCATGACCAGCACTATGCCGATTGGGGTGACCGCGAAGAGGTCAAACGTGGCCATCTTTCGGTCTCCGGGGAGGTCGTCGTTTGCGGAGATGATGAGGTCGTTCAGCAGGATAAGTGGCGAGGATCCGACCATCGTGATCGTGCCGCCGAGAATTGCGCAGAAGCCCATGGGCATCAGGAGCCTTGCCAAAGGAAGGTCGGCGCGAACCGAAATACGGCTGACAACAGGAAGAAACAGCGCGGCAGCGCCGACATTCTGCATGAATGAGGAGATGAGTCCGACGGTACCTGAGATGATCGGTATGATTCGTGTCTCTGTCTTGCCGCCGTACCTTAGGATCACGGCGGCGACTTTGTGCATCATACCCGTTTTGTCGAGCCCAGAGCCGATGATCATCACCGCAATGATCGAGATTACCGCGTTCGACGAAAACCCCGAAAAAAGCTGGCTGATATCGGCTAGATTCCCGAGCCCTGGAAAATAGCTCAGGGCTCCCACGATCACCATGACTGCCACTGCGGCAAGGTCCACTCGGACGATCTCGCTCACAAAAAGAAAGATCGTGAAAGCCAGGAGGCCCAGCACAACCACCATCTCGGTCGTTAGCGTAACAGGTTCCATCGCTGCTGCCTCCTTATGGGGGTCTTTAGTCCAGCAGCCCGGAAAGCTCAACGTGATACCAGCAGTCCCGAGCATTCAATCGCCAGAAATCGCGACGTCGCAGAAACTCGATCAGCTTTGGTCCTCCACTCTAGAACAAGGCAAAAATGTGTGCATTGGCGGGATGCGGATTTTGCCAGCGGATAGGCCAAATGGTGGATTCAGATGTGCACCTGAAATCCCGGTTCCAGAGCCGGTGCTGACGCTGCACAGGAGCGCAAACTCGAGGACCGCGAACGAAACGGGGTCACCATGGACTTCTCCTTCATTAAGCCGGTGTCACGGGAGGCATGTTTTTCCACCTGACGTCAAATCAATAGAATCACACGATCATCCCGACAACCTCTGGCAGGTCTGTGCCGCCCGCTATTCCTCCAATGGCACCGAAATGCTGGAAGACACTCATAAGGGACCGCATGCGGCGACGGCGGATCCGTTTCCCTGGCTGGTCGACTGAACCCTTGGTTGTCCGACCGGAACAGGGTAATGTCGGGAATGGAAAGAACAGGATATGCGCCATGCCCATCCATCGGGATCGGATCATCGAATACCTGCGGCAGGGCGAGGGCGCCCCACCGCCGGTCTTCGTCGGTCGCGACGATATCCTGGAGGATATTCTCACCACGTCGAAGGACAGCGCTGGCCAACCGAAGATGACCCGCATCGTGCAGGGCGCTCCCGGGGCCGGCAAGACCTCGCTCCTGCACGAGATGCAGAAACTATGGACGGGCGGAAAAGGAACCCCCAGAGTGGTCACCGTCTCTGCCGCATCCGTCAATCATGATACAACAGGTGTGATTCAGGCCATCATGGCTGCCGGCACGGTCTCGCATACCGGTTGGCGACGGATTCTTCAGGAACGGCTACGGAGACTGGCATCCGTCGGCGCCTCCGTGGCCGGCTATGGCCTGTCGGCGGAATTCGATGTTTACAGGGAAGCCAGGCTTCTCAGTACCGCCCTCCGTCAGGGACAGGAAAGAAAGTGGAACCATCCTGTCATCGTCGCCGTGGACGAGGCTCAAAACCTCAAAGGTGACACCCATTCCGTCAGTGCCTGTTTCCTGCAGGAGATACATAACGCCGATACCCGTCTGCCGCTGCTTCTTGTGTTCGCGGGTCTGTCCGACACCGCGGCGAAAGCCCGGAAGATGAACCTGACACGGGATATCCGCATCCATGAAACCGGCCCCATACCAACGGCGGAGGCCCGGGATTTCATGCGGAAACTGGCGCTGTATTTCGGCCTCGACACCTCCCGCCACAACCCGCAGCTGAACGCTGTGGCCGACCTCTGCGACGGTTGGCCCCGGCACCTGCGCCATGCCGGTGAGACCCTGGGGCAGACGACCTTGGATATGGATGGGAATATGGACCGTATGGACTGGACGGATATTGAAAATGACATATGGCACAGACGAGAGGCATATTACATCGGTCAGAACAGCCCGGAGATACAGCAGGCGGATATCCTGACCTCCCGGGTGCTGGCGGGACTGAAGGATGGTATGCGTATAGGGTATGTGGAGGAACTGGTTGAGGACAGCATCGTCGACCGTCCCCGCCAGCGGCTTCCGGAAGGGAAGACCACCATGGGATTCATCAACCACCTAATCCATCAGGGTGCCCTGTACAGAAGTGCGGATGGTGCAATCCACTCCCCAATACCGTCCTTCCGGTCATTCCTCATCGAAAAGGGGACTGTACCGCATCCAGTATCGGACAGACGGAAGGATGACGGAGAAGATGGTACGGAATTCGGCATCTGAGGAACACATACATATTCCCTGACCGAACAGTCAGTGAATGTCTGTTCGGGACCAATATACCTGACACACATATTCATGCGGTTACGGCATTGATTTCACGGCTCGCGGGAGTGGCGTCGACGCCAACGCTCCTAGCCGTGCGGATGCGCCAGCCCCCGACGCCACTCCACCGCCGTGGGCGGACAAACCCGTACGCAGGCGCTCAAGTCCCTGCGCGGATGTTTCCAGTCGCGTTGATATCGGCCTGCGCCATGTGACCGCAAGCCACACAGAGGAATTCGGACCGGGTTCTGCGCGAGAGCGGCTGTCCACCGGTCCGCACCCGTGGCAGGTCCGCGAAGTGTCACGGGCCGGAATCGCTCATGTCGAACCTCAGGCAGTGGAACGGACAGTCCAGGCCCTGGCGGACTCTGGTTCGGGAAGCTCCAGCAGCGCCGACGTGAACGAGGCGCTGGTGCCTTCCGACGTGCAAGACCCGCCGGCCCTGTCCACCTCGTCGATGATGGCCGGCAGGTTGGCCGTGCGCCCGTCGATCATGGCGTTGAGCGGGCGTCCAGGCTGCGCCGTCGCCCAGCCGCGCTCGGTCCCCGTCAGCGGGAGGTTCTGCCGATCCCCGGCGGGCCGTCCAGCAGCAGCGGGCCGACGCGCACCGGCGTTCCGGTCTTCGCGAGCGCCGCAGCGCCCGCTAGGTGCTTTCCGTCGCCGGACCCATCCACGGCATGGCGTCATGCAGCTCCGCCGCGATGGCGTCGGCCTGCGCCCGTAGCGGACCGTGACGGCGGGGACCGGCCCCATAAGCGTTAACTTGTTCTTTGGACAAGGACTGAATGGCACGGAGTCCTCCAACCCACTGGCTGGAATGGCCAGCAAAGGGAAAGATATCTTCTAGATCGGCGGGTGAATCGACCCATAGATTGCGATTTCGGACGTTACAGCAACTCAACACATGCCTCGGGAAAACAAGTTAACGCTTATGGGGACTGGCCCCGCCAGCCGCAGCGCACGCTCCTTCAGGCGTCCGTAAGCGGTTAAAGTACGGCGTCCGGTCGGGTCCCACCCATCCCTTTGCTGTCTGACAGTATAGGGCATCGCCCCGTCAGTGAGTGGCCATCGGGGCGGATCACTTCGGGGGCCACCATGGTGGCACATGCGGGATTGGGGCCGGACGCCGCCGGCGGGGTCGGCGGGCCCGGGCGGGAGCTGTCCCGCTGGCTGGGGACCGGTGCCCTGCCGCCGGAGGCGGAGGAACCGCTCCGGTCGCCGGGCGGACTGTCCGGGCGACAGGGGACCACCGTTACGGATACCGCCACCTGTCCTGCGCGACCTGTCCGGAAAAGGGGATTGTCGGCTGGCCATGTCCGCGACCGGGCGAACACCGACGGGATGAATCGCCATCTCTCCGACATCGTCGATGCCGTGCCCCGGGGCCGCCACGCGCTGGTGGCCCCCGGAGGCGCGGGATGGCACCGCCCGAGGGATCCGGAGATACCGGACGGCGTCTCCCTGCCGCGTCTGCCGCCCTGCAGCCCCGAACCGAACCTGGTCGGGACCGTGTTCCGGTCCCTCAGGCAGCGAAATTCCGCCAACCCGGTCCTCGCGACGGCTGGGGAGGTGACGGAAAGGGCGGAGAAGGCCTCGAGTGACTTCACCCGCACTCCCGACAGGATCGGTTCACCCGGCAGGCGAAGCCGGGCAGGACCGACAGGAGCACCGGCTGTTCAACCCGTCCAGCATATCTCGTCGGATGGGTGATTATTCTCGTGGATTGGTTTAACTCCTACTGTCAGGATCTGTTCGAACCAGATAGGGTCATGGCCAACCTCGTTGTTGATTCCGAGGCGCTACAGATCGCTGTCGACACTTGGGAATTGGAGTATAAGGGTCACGCTGGCTGACCGCGCACTTGGACTCATCTATCCGCTTGACCCAACCTCTTGGCCGCTGCCCGGTCTTGTACAATCTGGAACTGAGGAATACCCCAATGAGAAGAATCTGGTTTTTCCTTCGGGCAATCATTATCGCAATGGCGATAGCGCTCCTACACTACGTCCTTCCGCAGCATGACGTAGCTCGCATCATTTCAACCGAAATCATTCGGATGGACTTTTCGTCATCGAATAGGGTGTTTTTTGCGCAACCAGATAGCCTGGCGGATGAGCACGAGACGAGAGATATCCGCTTGATCAACACCAAACGTAAGAAATCGTTCTTTCTTGGATTTATCCGCCGCGACAAGGAAGGCGTTATGGTGTATCGAAACGAGGATACGGGCTGGTTCTGGCCACCCTATTTCAAGTTTGATTCATCGGACCTGCAGGCGACCGCGTCGGCCAACATATCGACGTTGGACCGGGAACAATGGGTCGTCGTCACGCATTACGGTTGGCGAATCAGGTTTCTGTCGATCTATCCAAACGCCGTTGGAATTCGTCCGGTTGATGGACCGGAGTTTTCGTCAATTCCATGGTTCAACATTGTCTTCCTAACGTTCCTGTTGGTTGGGTATTTTCTGTTCCGAGTCATGTGGCGGCGTTTTCGAGAATGGATAGATTGCCATCTCTTGGGGAAATCCGGTGATGCGATTGGACAGGCAAAGGATCGGATGGTTGCAACAAAGGTGCGCTTCCGGCGATGGCTTGAGTCCCGGCATGCAAGACGTCGGCGATGACGTGTCTGGTCGGAATTTGAGCGGTTAAGTCGCGTCCCCTCTCTGTAGGTGGAAGGTGTATGAAAGAGGAACTCCCATTCAATGCGAATTCCGGGTGCGGATGGTCCCGCAGTCGGTGCCTCGGGATGCAGAAAACTCATCCCCGTTCCAGCTTTGTGAATGTTCAAGGACAGACCCGATGGGATTTTCCGTAGGGGTCGGGGTCGCGTTTGGATAATGGTGAGGTGAGGTTCTCAGCCCAAGTTGTACTTAGACCTTGCACAAGTATCCGGATGCCCATTTGCAGCAAGCACTACCCGGGTTTGGCTAATTCCGTTGTCGCGACAACCATATTTTTTCCATTCGCGGTTTTTTCAACCCATTGATTTCACGCAATGAAAAAAATCCGCTCCGATCGACCTGCCTCCACCTGGAGACCACTGGTTTTTCCACAGAAAACCGCTCTTTTCCACAGCTTTCCGGCCGGCTCCGCCCGTTCGGCGGGAGGATTCGGTCCGGAATGCCTTGGTTTCCAGCGAATCATCCGCCTGCTCCGGTCCTGGAAAAGGCGCTCGAACCGAATCACCCATGCCCGGAAACCGCCTTGATGCGGACGCACGCCGCTGGAGCGGTGGCAGGCGGACCTCGCCGACGGCAGCTTCCCGCTGCGGCCGCCGCCCGACGCCTGGACGCGCAGGCTGGCCTTCGGCCTGTCGGCCACGCGTCGGGCGGGGCGGGCCGACCTCCGGGTCCTGAATGTCCAATACCATTCGGAGCGGCTGGCGCGCTGGGTGCTCGGGACCGGCGGCGGGGAGGTCAGGGTCCGCTGGTTCGACGGCGACATCGGCGCCGTCGGGGTGGAGCTCGACGGCGCCTGGCACGAGGTTCCGGCGGTGCCCGACGCCCTGCGCGGGGTGGACGCCTCCACCTGGATGGCCACGCGCCGCGCCCTGTCCGCCAGGGATCCGGAGCGCCACCGGTGGAACGGGGACATTGTGCTCGACGCCATCCGCGACATCACGGAGATGAATGCCAGCCGCGCGGCGGCGTACGGGATCCTGGACCACGCCTGGACGCCTGAGCGCCTCGAAAGCGCGGAGCGGGAGGCGCTGGCGCCTTTCGACGTGGCCCCGGCGGGCGACCCGGGGAACGCCGCCAACAGGGGCTGCGGACGCGACGTGGAGCCGCTCGCGCCAGAGCCGGAACGGGATGCCCCGGAGGGACCCTGACGCCCCGGGCGGAAGTCCCGCGCCCCGGACTGGATGGGGATCTCCCTTTCCGGTCCGGTGTGGCGGGGGTGGACCTTCCAGCAACTGGAGATTCGTTCCGATGCCCACCGTCTTCCCACCTCCTCCATGTTCCTGATCGGATGCGCTTCGGGGAGCGGTATCCCGTCACCTCACGACCGAACGCCTACAGTTCAGCATGACGGAATTGCAGAAATTCCCACCAGTGAAATTCCGGTCCGGTTTCCGGCGGATTGCGGGCGTCGGCGGCGGATTCGGGCGGAATCCGGGCGTGCGGGGGCGTCCGGCGGCGTTCCGGTGGAAATAAGGGATGTGTCGCGGGTCTGCCCCTGGGGCGGTTCGGTCGGGCGTTCAGGCGCGCCCGGGCGCCCCGCGCCGCGGCGGCGACCGTCCGGACGGTCCGGCGACGTTCAGGGCCACAGGCGCGTGCCCGTGGGTCAGGGCGGCGTAGAGTGTCCGCCAGTCGGGGACCGGGAAGTCGTGGAAGTATGACCGGGTTCTCTCGCGGAGGTACCTCAGCCGCCCCCTCGCCTCCAGCGCGGCGGCGAACACCCTGCAGGAGGCGGCCTCGATCTGGTCCGTGAGGAAGGCGAGCATCATCGTCATGGCGAGCACGGTGGTCAGGTGCCGCTTTCCATGCCCGAAGCTGTGCTCGAAGTGGTAGCCCTGGTTCTTCAGCGTGTTGAACGTCTCGTTCTCTATCCGCCATCGGGAGCGGGCGGCGCGCATGACCGGCATGAGGCTGTCGCTGTCGACGGGAAGGTCGGTGACCCAGGAGAACCTCCGCTGCTTCTCCTCCACCCGGTGGGTCGGGTCGTCCGGGCCGCGGTGGTGCTTCGCGATGTATGTCCTCTTGATGACCGTCTCCCGGTATTCGATGACGTTGACCCTGATGTCGGGATGGGAGGCGTTGACTGGCGCACCGTTCAGGTAGCGGAAGTCGTGCCGGGTGCCGTCGGCGTCGGTGAACCGGGCGGTGCGGGTGTCGGGGCTGGCGTCGAGGCTGGCGAACAGCAGCGCGTGGTCGCCGGGTTTCGCGCCGAGGATGAAGCGGAGGCCGTGCCGCCGCAGGCGGGCGATGTGGGGCCCGTTGGAGGCGAGGCCGTCCTGCAGGACGATGGCCTTCAGGTGCGGATGCTCCCGCCGGAGGTCGTCGATGAACCGCGCGGCGGCGTTGCGCTCGCAGTCGTTCCTCCTGTCTCCGTCGGTCCTGGCGATCGGCTCCGGGGCCAGCGGGAACACCTCGCGGCGTTCCGGGTGGCAGACCACGGCGGCGAGCATGCTGTGCGAGTAGGTCCTCGATCCATCACTGCGGCGGGCGACGCAGCAGTGGTCGCAGTGGACGGATTTCGAGCTGAAGTAGCCGGTGCCGTCAATCGAGATCAGGTAGTGGCCGTCGAAAACCGGCTGGTCCTCCAGCACCCTGCCGCGCTGCAGCCTCGCGAACAGGGTCCTGAACGCCGGGCGCAGCTGCCTGGGGTCGACCGTGTCGAGGCGTTTCCGCATGGCGGAGTCGCAGGGCGCCGCCGCGATCCCGAACAGCGTCCGGAGGTTCCCGCGGACGATGGCGTCCCTGCGGCTGTCCCTGTCGAACTGCAGGAGCGACGGATATTTGAGCGAGAACATCGCGAACGCCGACATGAGGTGGTCCGCGAGGCTGAACCGGCGCCCGTCCACCGGATCGTCGATCCTGCCGAAGCATTCCGCAAGCGCCCTGATCAGCCCGGGCCTGCCGAGGTCCTTCCGAAACCGCATCGTCCCAACTCCCGTCATCGAAGTCAACACCGGTTGCGGTAAGGGCCCCAGCCTATGATGTCCAGAGGATTCCGGGCGGTTTCCAGTCGTCTGGAAGGAAAAGTCTACGAAACCCGGTTCACGGAAGCCCAAGGAATACAGGGTCCGGAAGGGCTGGTGGGAATTGCTGACGGAATTGTTATTCAGACAGGACGTTTTCCGCATTTCACGGATCACTCCCCTTCCGTTACGTTATCCGGGCCGCACCCGCGGGATTCGGGGCGTTGACACGGCCCGTCCGGCTGTGCGATATGACGCGGCGGGAGACGATTGGCAGGATATCGGGATACCATGGCGTTGACAGGACCGCATCCGTCGGGCATTACAACATTACAATTAGCGCCGAGCGCCGAGCGCCGAGCGCCGAGCGCCGAGCGCCGAGCGCCGAGCGCCGAGCGCCGAGCGCCGAGCGCCGAGCGCCGAGCGCCCGGATAGTGTCCAGAGCCAGCCGGGCCTCCTGAATCTCCGCCGCCCGCCCGGGGCGGCTTTCCTTCCAGCGCTGCCGACGGTGCCCTGCATGGCGGTCCCGGCGCCGTTTTCCGCTTTGTGGACGGCGGCCCGGCCCGTCGGGCCGACCCGCGGCCCTGCGGCGGCGGACCTCCACCCAACGGCATCCGGATCGCGATGCCCGGCATCCGGACAGCGGAAGGCCCCGCGCCTCGGGCGTATGCCGGAAGCCGGGGTCCTTTCCCGGCTGTCGGGTATGTCAGGCGGCCCGGCACATCCCCATCCACGTCTGGAACACCCGGCCCGAGGACCATGGACACATCGCCGTCCGGCGGACGGACGCAGGCCTGGCCCTGCGCCTAGGCCGCGAAGCCCTGAAACATCCCTGAAACGGAGAGAGAGATGACAGAGACCAACACTTCCCCCATCATCCTGAAGCATGGCGACACCACCATCTACATCGGCACCGAGGGCGACGACGGAAAGGTCGGATCCAGAGGTGACGACCTGCTCTACGGCAGCAGCGGCAATGATAAATTGCACGGCGGCGCCGGCGCCGACACGATCCTGGGCGGCGACGGCGACGACACGCTGGACGGCGGCAGCGGCGACGACCTGCTTGATGGCGGCCGGGGCGATGACACAATATCCGGGGGGTTCGACTATGACACGCTGCACGGTGGCGCCGGAAACGACAGGCTGGATGGCGACGAGGGCAATGACACATTGGATGGTGGCGCCGGAAACGACAGGCTGGATGGCGGCACGGGTGTGAACCGACTTAAGGGCGGCGCGGGCGCGGATATTTTCCGCATGAGCTGGGGCGCGAACTATGCCACAAATGATGTCGTCAACAACACCATCACGGATTTTGAGGTCGGCGTCGACAGGATCGAGATTTTCGATTCCCTGACTGGACAACATGTCGGTTTCAGGGATCTGACCATCACGGACCATGGCACGTACACATTGGTCAGTTATGGAAGGCTTGAGCTGAAACTGATGGACGTGCGGGCGTCCGACCTGACGAAGGATGATTTCATAACCGAAACTCTCCACGCTTACGACGGCTGGCGCTTCGGCGGCGAGGGGAGGGACGTGCTGCACGGCGGCGACGGCGACGATTACATGCGGGGATACCACGGCCCTGACGAGCTGCACGGCGGCGGCGGAAACGACACGATGCACGGCGACACCGGCGCCGACACGCTCCGCGGCGGCGCGGGCGATGACACGATGACCGGCGGCAACGGCGCCGACACATTCGTCCCCGAGGTCTCCGGCAACGGCGACGACAGGATCACGGATTTCCAGCCGGGCCGGGACAGGCTGGCGTTCGAGGACGGGGGCATCGCCTTCGCCGACCTCACCATCGCGCAATCCGGCAAGGATACCGTGGTCTCCTGGGCCGGCGGCTCGGTGACGCTGACAGGTGTACGGGCCTCCACGTTTACGGAGCGGGACATCGTGTTCGGCGACGGGACATCGGCCGACGGCATTGTCCTCAAGGGCACGGACGGGAACGACGAGCTGAACGGCCTGGGCAACGCCGACAGGCTCGAGGGCCTTGGCGGCGACGACACGCTGGACGGCGGCGCGGGCGACGACACGCTGGACGGCGGCGACGGCAACGACACGCTCCACGGCGGCGATGGCGATGACAGGCTGGATGGCGGCGCCGGGAACGACAGGATGACGGGCGGCGATGGCGCCGACACGTTCATCCTCAAGGCCGCCGGCAACGGCAATGACCGCATCACGGACTTCCGTCCTGGCTGGGACAGGCTGGCGTTCGAGGACGGGGGCATCGCCTTCGCCGACCTCACCATCACGCAGTCCGGCAAGGACACCGTGGTCTCGTGGAGCGGCGGACAGGTGACGCTGGCGGGCGTGACCGCCTCCAAGGTCACCGAGGCGGCCTTCAGCTTCCCGGAAGCGGCGGAGCCCGTCCATGGCAGGGATATCCGGGGGACCGCAAACAACGACAAGCTCCGCGGCGGCGACGGAAACGACAAGATATGGGGACTTGCCGGCATGGACACACTCCATGGCGGCGACGGAAACGACAAGATATGGGGACTTGCCGGCATGGACACACTCCATGGCGGCGACGGTGACGACAGGCTCTACGGCGGCGCCAACTCCGACGTGCTCTACGGCAATGCGGGTGACGACGAGCTCCACGGCGGCGCGGACGAGGACTGGCTCTACGGCGGCGCCGGCGCCGACACGTTCTTCCTGGAGAGGACCGGAAACGGCAATGACATCATATACGACTTCGAGGACGGGCGCGACAGGCTGGCCTTCTCCGAGACCGGCATCGCCTTCGCCGATCTGGAGATCAGGCAGTCCGGCCCCGACGCCGTGGTCTCGTGGGACGGCGGTTCCGTGCGGCTGAAAGACGTGGACCATACAGCGCTCACCCCGGAGGATTTCGTCTTTCCAGCGGTGGTGGAGACCAGTCGCGACCAGGATATCCGGGGAACCGGAAACGCCGACACGCTCAGGGGCGGCCACGGAAAGGACGCGATCCTGGGACTGGGCGGCGACGACACCATCGACGGCGGCGGCGGGGACGACACGCTGCGCGGCGGCGGCGGGGACGACACGATGACCGGCGGCAATGGCGCCGACACGTTCATCCTCGAGCGGACCGGCAACGGCGACGACCGGATCACGGATTTCGAGCCGGGCCGCGACCGCATGGCGTTCGCGGAGGCGGGTATCGCCTTCGGCGACCTCAGGATCAGGCAGTCCGATGGCGACACCGTGGTCTCCTGGGCCGGCGGTTCGGCGACGCTGGCGGGGGTGAGGGCCTCCACGGTCACGGAACGGGATCTCAGCTTTCCCGAAGCGGGGACCGCGACCGTGATACAGGATCAGGAACTGGGCGGCCATCATAGCAGGGATCTGCAGGGCGGCGATGGCGATGACAGGCTTAATGGCGGTTTCAGGAACAACACGATCCATGGCGGCGCCGGCAATGACTGGATCAATGGCGCAAAGGGGGCCGACAGACTCGATGGCGGCGCCGGAGACGACTATGTGACCGGTGGTCTGGGCGACGATGTGATGACCGGCGGCGCCGGTCGCGATGTCTTCGGACTGAACAGGAACGGCGGGAACGGCGATGACCGGATCACCGATTTCCGTCAGGGCCAGGATCGACTGGCGTTCATGGGACTGGGACCCGCTCTGGGATTCGATGACCTGACCATCACCCGGTCCAGCGACGATGCCGTGGTCTCCTGGGCCGGCGGCAGCGTGGTCCTGCAGGGCGTCCGGGCCGCCGGACTCACCGCTGGTGATTTCATCTTCACGACGGATCCCTTTCTCTTCAAGGCGGGGAACCCGACCGCCAACCGGCTGACCGGCACGGAGGAGGGTCAGCGGATCTACGGTTTCGGTGGCGACGACACGCTGGCCGGCGGCGGCGGCGATGACGGACTCTATGGCGGCACAGGCGACGACACGCTGGCCGGCGGCGACGGCGATGACAGGCTCTATGGCGGCGCCGGCGATGACACGCTGACCGGCGGCGATGGCGATGACGAACTCCATGGCGGCGCCGGCGACGACACGCTGGCCGGTGATGGCGGAACCGACACGCTGGCCGGCGGCGACGGCGATGACCGTCTCGACGGCGGCGCGGATGACGACACACTGACCGGCGGCTATGGCGCCGACACCTTTGTCATCAGGACCACCAACAACGGCGACGACACGGTCACCGACTTCCGTCCAGGCTGGGACAGGCTGGAGTTCGCCCACGGTGGCCCCGCTTTCGGCGACCTCGACATCAGGCAGGACGGCGACGGCACCGTCATCCGCTGGTACGGAGGAACGGTGACCCTGAAAGACGTGGACGCCCGCGGCATCACCCGGAGGGACATCGCCTTCCCCGATGCGTCCCCTGGCCTGGATGTCCGGGGCGGCGACGGCGACGACACGCTGCGGGGCGGCCACGGAAAGGACACGATCCTGGGACTGGCCGGCGACGACACCATCGACGGCGGCGGTGGCGACGACACCATCGATGGCGGCACCGGCGATGACACGCTGACCGGTGGCTACGGCGCCGACACGTTCGTCCTGCGGAAAACCGGCAACGGCGCCGACCGCATCACCGACTTCGAGCCGGGTCGGGACAGGCTGGCGTTCAATGAGGCCGGCATCGTCTTCACCGACCTCACCATCATCGCCCGGGACGGCGACACCGAGGTCAGGTGGGGCGGCGGCTCGGTGACGTTGGCGGATGTTGTCTCCACCACGCTCACGGAGAGGGATTTCGACTTCAAGGCGCCTCCGCCCGAGCCTGGACGGACCCTGACGGGCGGCGAGGGGGTCGACACCCTGACAGGCGGCGAGGGACCCGACACCATCAAGGGCAATGGCGGCTTCGACATCCTCACCGGTCGGGGCGGAAACGACATCATCGAGGGCGGGGCCGGCGACGACAGGCTTGACGGCGGCTTCGGCGACGACCGTCTCGACGGCGGGGCCGGCAACGACCTGATGCGCGGCGGGCAGGGCGCCGACACATTCGTCCTGCGAAAGACCGGCAACGGCGCCGACCGCATCCGCGACTTCGGCCTGGGCCGCGACAGGCTGGCCTTCGCGGAGCCGGGCATGGCTTTCGCCGCCCTCGCCATCACGCAGTCGGGCGCCGACACAATGGTCTCATGGGCCGGCGGTTCAGTGAGGCTGGAGGGCGTGGACGCCTCCACGGTCACCGAGGCCGATTTCGTCTTTCCCGAGGCGCCCGTCCGCGCCCTGGATATCGACGGGGGCGACGGCGACGACACCCTCATCGGCGGCGAGGGGGACGACACCATCGACGGCGGGGCCGGCGACGACACCATCGAGGGCCGCGGCGGCAACGACACGCTGAACGGCGGCGCCGGTGAGGACACCGTCATCGGCGGCGAGGGGAACGACACCATAACCGGGGGCGATGACGGCGACGTCCTCGAGGGATGGGGCGGCGACGACACCATCGAGGGGGGAAAGGGCGGCGACCAGCTGGTCGGCGGCGACGGCGACGACACGCTGAAAGGCGACGCGGGCTACGACCGACTTCTGGGCGGCCGGGGCGACGACACGCTTGAGGGCGGTGGCGGCAACGATGTCCTGGAGGGCGGCGACGGCGACGACACGCTTGACGGTGGCAGGGGCCGGGACACGCTCTGGGGCGACGGCGGCGCCGACACGTTCGTCTTCCGCACCGGCGACGGCCGCGACACGGTCATGGATTTCGAGGACGGAAAGGACCTGATCCGCATCGATGGCGTCGAGGCCGCCGATTTCGGCGACCTGGCGATCACCGACGGCGACGGCGGCGTCCACATCGTCTACGGCGACGGCGACAGGATCATCCTGCGGGGCATGGACAGCGCCGACGTGACCCAGGAGGATTTCCGCTTCGACATCCTCGTCAACACCGGCATCGGGTACGGGACGATACAGGTCGACACCGGCGTGACGGTGGATTTCGGCGATCTGGCCGGATAGGCGCGCGGGCCGGGCGGGGCGGCTGATGGTCCCGCCCCGGCTCCCGGCCCGGCGCGGGGATGCCACCGAAACCGGTCTCCGCATCGGGACGTGGCGCCATCCCGTCTTCCGTGGGAGGCCTGCCACAATCCTCTGGTATACTGTCCCCGCGTCCCTTTCCGTGCAGCCGCCGTGCGGGAACGATGCGGCAGGCCGCACCGCAGTCGGTCGGGCCATGCGCGGGCGTCAGGGGGATTTCCGGGCGCAGCCGATTCGTCAGGCGTTCCGTCCGGGGCCGCTTTCACAGATGGTTCGCCCGCAAACCGGGGCCTTCCGCCCGGATTTCCCTGCCGGACAGATGGATCCAGTCAGAAAGCTGTGGAAAAAGAGCGGTTTTCTGTGGAAAGCCCGGGGTGGATCCCGGCGGAGGGCCGGTCAACCGGCCTATATTTTTTATTGCGTGGAATCAACGGGTTGGAAAAAACTCGAATGGAAAAAATATGGTTGTCGCGACATCCGTGGCGGCTAGTCCTGACATTGGTGCTGCCGCCCGCGGAAAGTCCCGTTCCGTAGACTGCATGTTGTTCAGACACGGAGCGGTCAACGATGTTTGCGACGGCAAATTCACAATCGCATGCGGAAGCTGAAGCGTGGGAGATTTGCGGCTTCCATGCCAGGTCGTCGCTCGATGCGCGATAGTCTCCGGCATATTGTAGATGAGGGTTCGGAAATCCTCGGTCAATTTGGCTGGGGTCGGTACCAGGAACAGGTTGCCTTGGGCGCCAATCAGTTGTAGGGCAGTTACTGGTGACGTCGGCATACATCTCGACTCCACCTACAGTACGCGGAACACCATCTGCGCCTCCACCGCCCACATCGCCATGCCGTTTCTCGGAAAGCCGGTACACTTTGTCGTCCCGATGTTTGAATTGATGCGACAGAGCTTGGGCGGTGGGGCAGGCGTCGACCAGAACCGGGGCGTGCGATCAGGACCGAGTGCCAGTCCCATTTCAAAAGGACTGTCAGGGAGATCAGGTGGTGGGCCAATGACGTGCACATCAGGAAAGGAATGGAGTTAAGTGCGATCCGGAGTTGAGGGAATTACGGAATGTCATGGACGGCAGAATGGCTGGACACGACGCGGAAACCGGAGATAACCTAGGCCTCGAGATGCCGCCGCACGATTTCAGTTCTGGACATGACATGGAAGTGCTCCTGAATTCGGAATTCCAGGCCCTGACCATTGAGGTTCTGTAGAAGGAATGAAACAGAAGGCAGGCAACTATTGTTGCACACCATTGGTATTTCGGGACCGTGGCAATGTCGTTGTTCGGGAGGACACCTCTGGGGGTGCTCCAAAGGTGGTGGATACTAGTGCAGCCATAGCGCTACGGGCCATTCCCGGCGGGACGGCAGTGTTGGGAACGGGGCGGCCAATTATTGCCGCAGATGAAGAAGGACTTCGCAGATCCAAACAGCTCAAACCATATCGGATGATGGAGACCGCCGTCACCAACGCGATGTTCGAGTCGTTCGTGCAGGATACGAATTACGTTACCGAAGCGGAACGGTTTGGGTGGTCATTCGTATTCCATCGCAGTGTATCACCAGAAGTGCCTGAGACCCAACGCGTCGTCACCGCGTTGTGGTGGTGTAAGGTTGAGGGCGCAAATTGGCGATTGGTGAACGGGCCGAGGTCTGAAGCTGACTGGAATTGCGACCATCCCGTGGTTCACGTCTCTTGGAACGATTCTCGGGAGTTCGCGCGGTGGGCAGGTGGTAGGCTGCCTACCGAGGCGGAATGGGAACATGCGGCGCGTGGTGGGCTTGGCGACGTTCCTTTTCCATGGGGAGAACAGCAGCCCGACGACGATGGGTTCTTTCCATGCAATATATGGCAAGGAAGATTCCCCGATGAAAACACCGGAGCCGACGGTTATCTGGCCACTGCGCCGGCGAGGTCTTTCGAGCCCAACGGATTTGGGCTATACAACATGTGCGGGAATGTCTGGGAGTGGACCTCAGAACCGATGAAACTCCGGTCGCTGTCCCGCCGCGCCCGAGAGACAGCGAAAAGAATGGCAGGTGCGAAGGTGCTGAAGGGCGGTTCATTTCTGTGCCATCGTAGCTATTGCTTCCGCTATCGCATCGCAGCCAGAACAGGAACGACGCCGGACTCCTCGACGTCCCATCAAGGGTTTCGGCTCGTGTTCGATGATCGTAGCGAAGATTTCAAAAGGGTGCGCAAGACTTGAAATGCTCACTGTTTGTCCTGACACAGACCCGAAATTCCAGATCCAGGGACTAGCACGTCCCGGACATATGCGGGGCTTGCTTCCTTAGCTTGTGTCTGGTTTCTGGACGAACCGTTTTCGGCGCTTGATCCGCTCATTTGAATGCGAATGCAGGATGAGCTTCTACGTATCCAGTCGAAACTGCACCAATCCATCGTCTTCATTACCCACGATTTTCAGGAGGCCCCGCGCATCGCCGCTTGCATGGCGATCATGCGCGACGGGGCCGTAGTGCAGATCGGGCGGCCCGTTGACCTCATCCTGACGCCTGCCGACGACTATGTGCGTGAAATTACTCAGGATGTCCCGTGGGTATGTATCCTGTGCGCCGAGGACATTCTGGAAGAAGCTGCGCTCGTGTCGGCCGATCATGATTGAATACTCGAAGGCACTCCTGTCGAATAGTTGCTGCCAACGCTAGCCCAGAAGGACGGCGGTGTCATCGTTGAGACCGCCGATGGTGACGTCCTCCGTGCTGCAACCGCGCACGGTCTCGCCAGTGCTTTGACCTCGGGTTGCGTCACTTCGACGGCTGCGCAGGAGTTCCAACCACCGTCGCCGGTCGCGCCTTCAGGTGGGAAAGTCCGGCATGATGCCGACGCGGATTCGGGTAGGCCGAGCCAAGGCTCCTTTCCTCGGCCCGCGCAGTGTCGCAACCGGTGGGGCCCGCGCCGGAAACGGCGGAATCCGGTCGAAGAACGGGAGCTATGGAATCTTTTGAAATCAATATCGTATAGGTGAGTTGCAAAGGAGGGTTAGACCTATGCGCTTCAAGTTTGATCGTCGTGCCCATTGTTGGTTGGGGCGTCATCACCATGACGCTCATTTGCCTTGTGCTTCAGGGCGAATGGACGTGGATGACCAAGTATCCCAAGGATGCGATCATACCGGTATCCGACCGGCTCAATGCGTTGTCATGGTCGGTCACCACCTTTCTGTTCTGTGTCGTGGCTTGGTGTAACGTTGGGTGTATTTTATCCATCTCGAATTTTTAACACTTTGATATTATGAGATAAAAATATGAATCGGTCGACATATTTTCCACCTTGATGTACCATATCTTGTCCACCGAGAGTTTTGGCTTCCGGACTCCAGGCACCCGGATCCGGAGTTTTTTGATGGATGATTCAGGCGAACACCTGCAGCTCCGTCACCGTCGGATACGGAAGCGACAGCACCAGGACGCTGCTCAGGACCGGTCGGAGGTCCGGGACAGCCGGTTCGAAGTCAGCACCCAGAAGAGGTGGCTCATGTCGAATTTCGGGCGTTGGAACGGGTAGTCCCAGGCACACGCGGAGTCGGGTTCGAGAAGCCCCGGAAGCGCCGGCTCGAAGGCCGCACTGGCATCGCTCTCCCCTCGCACCTGACCGGCCTTCGGAGGCCGTTTCCATGGTCCGGGACGGCGGGCGTCCGGTTTGCGACCCTGAATACCCGAACATTTCTCTGTTTCAATGGGTTGGCGTCAGGTGGACAAAATATGGTGCACAAATGGACAACAATTTGGCCAAAGCGGACAAATATAACCGACGTTACACCTAGGCGGCTTCGGGCTGGAAACTGGCAGCATTCATTCTTATTCCCCGGTCTACATGCTGGTGTTTGGCTATTGGAGCGAAAGCATGAAGACGCTGTCGCCGATGGCCATCTCCGTACCGCTGGCCGTTCACGCGGGCATTGCCTTTGGCGTCTGGGGGTTTCATTCGGCTCGCGCTGAACGCATAATTTTGCCGATGCTGGACATCCTTCAAACCGTACCGTCTTTTGCTTACCTGCTGCCCATTCTGATGCTGTTCGGATTCGGCACCGTTGTTGGGCTGATTGCCAGCGTGCTGTATTCTCTTCCACCAATGGTGCGGAATGCCATCGTAGGGCTGCGAGGTGTTTCCGCCGAAATCATCGAATCCGGTCTGATGTCCGATGCCACACCGAGGCAGCTATTCTGGAAGGTCCGGGTGCCATCAACGCTGCAGCAACTTCTTCTGAGGGTCAATCAGACGACGATGGCCTCGCTCAGCATGGTGATTATTGCCTTGATCGTCGGCGGCAAAACCGACATCGATAACGTCTCGGCGATCGTGCGCCCCCTTAACGACACTCTGCAGACCATGCCACTGTTCGTGCTTCTGATCCCGTTCGTGATGGTTTTCAAGATCGGTGAGTTTACAGCTCTGCTGGCGATTATCACCTATGCCATCCTCCCGGCAACCCGGTATGCCGGGCATGGTTTGCGCAACCTGCCGGAGCATGTGATTGGGGCGGTGCGTTTGATCGGCGCCACCAACCGGCAGATGCCATGGCAGGTCAAGGTTCCGCTGGCCCCGCCGATGATGATGCTGGGACTGAACCAGACTATCATGTACGGTATCGCGATGTTGGTTATCGCGGCCCTCGTGGGGACCAACGGATTGGAGCAGATCGTCTGTATCGGTATGAGCGACGGCGATTTGGGAGTGGGTTTCGTGGCTGGAATCGGAATGGCCATCATTGCCATAATCACTGATCGGATGGCCCACGCCTGGAGCCGCAAGCGCCAGGAAGAGCTGGGACTGGGCGTCGGATGACGAGTCGGGATGAGCTTCCGCTGACAAGCTCTCATTGGGGGACATATCGCGCCCGAGTTAGCAACGGTCGGGTACAGGAACTCTTGGCGTTTGAACATGATCTTGATCCATCGCCGATCGGTATCGGCCTGCTTGATGTTCAGCACGGGCCAACGCGGATCGACGCTCCCATGGTTCGCAAAAGCTGGCTCGACGGCGGGCCGGGCACTCGTACTGACTTGCGCGGCGCCGATGCGTTTGTTGAGATAAGTTGGGCGGAAGCCAATCGGCTGGTGGCGACAGAACTGAACCGCGTGCGCCATACTCACGGCAACCAATCGATCTTCGCCGGTTCTTATGGTTGGGCCAGCGCCGGGCGATTCCACCACGCGCAAAGCCAGCTCAAACGATTTCTGAACTGTATCGGCGGGTTTACCAGCTCGAAATTCACCTACAGCTTCGCCGCCGCCGAAGCGATGGTGCCCCACGTCCTCGGCAGTTTCCGAGCCTATTTGAACACATGCACGAGTTACGAGTCCATTCGCGAACACACCAAAATCTTCGTCTGTTTCGGCGGTGTACCACAGAAAAATGGCCAAATCTGCCAAGGCGGCACGGGCTGCCACATCCAGCGGGACAGTCTGTGGACGCTGGCTCAGGAAGACATTCATTTCGTGAATGTCAGCCCCCTCAAATCTGACCTTCTGGACGAGGTTGGCGGGGAATGGCTGGCGTTGCGGCCCAACACCGATGTAGCGCTCATGCTGGCCCTGGCGCATACTTGGCAGGTCGAAGATCTGGTAGATAAGTCGTTTCTCGATCACTATACCACCGGCTTCGACCGGTTTCTTCCCTATGTCTTGGGAGAAACCGACGGGATCGTGAAAACTGCCGACTGGGCGGCAGAGATCTGCGATATTCCTGCCAACACGATCCGCGATCTGGCCCGACGCATGGCGGCCGAACGCACCATGATCTCGGTCAGCTGGTCACTCACCAGACAAGATCACGACGAACAGCCGTTCTGGATGGCCATCACTCTAGCCGCAATGCTTGGTCAGATCGGGCTGCCTGGCGGCGGATTCGGCTTTGGCTACAGCGCTATGAATTTCATCGGGGGCAAATTCACGATCCTCCCCGGAACTTCCCATCCGCAGGGCAATAATCCCGTGGCGGATTTCATCCCCGTGGCGCGGATCAGCGACCTGCTGACGCATCCGGGCGAGCTCTTCGATTTCGACGGTGTGTGTTACGAATACCCCGATATCCGGCTGGTTTGGTGGGCCGGCGGAAACCCGTTTCACCACCATCAGGATCTCAATCTGCTGATGCAGGCATGGCAGCGGCCGGAAACGGTCATCGTCAACGAATGGTGCTGGAACAGTCTTGCCAAACGGGCCGACATCGTTTTGCCCTGTACCACGCCGCTGGAACGGCAGGACATGGCGATGACCCCGCGCGACCCTTTCGTGGTCTTGATGTCTCAACTGACAAATCCCTACGGACAGGCCCGCGACGATTTCGAGATCTTCGCGGGGATCGCCGGGGAAATGGGTGTGGAAGAGGCCTTCACCGAAGGGCGCAGTTCGACGGAGTGGAAACGCTGGCTCTATGAGCAGACGCTGGAGCGCGCCGCATCCGCCGGGATCGAAATACCCGCCTATGACGACTTTCTGGAAAAGGGCTGGTTCAAGCACGACGATCCGCTCGATCCGGTGATCATGCTCAGCGAATTCCGCGCCGACCCGGTTGACAATCCACTTGCCACGCCCAGTGGCCTGATCGAGATATTCTCGCAGACGATCTCCGATTTCGGGTATGACGATTGTTCCGGCCACCCGGTCTGGCGCACGCCTTACGAATGGCTCGGCAACGCCGACCGATATCCGCTGCACCTGATCTCGAATCAGCCCAGGGACAAGCTGCATTCACAGCTTGACCACGGTAACGTCAGCCGGAACAAGAAGGTCGCTGGGCGCGAACCGGTTCATGTAAATCCTGACGACGCCGCGGCACGCGGGCTGAAAGAGGGCGATATCGTGCAGCTGTACAATGACCGAGGCGCCTGCCTGGGCGGTGTCGTCATTGACGCCGCTCTTCGTCCAGGCGTGGTGCAGATGAGCACCGGCGCTTGGTACGATCCGAAGGATCCCGCACGGCCCGGCAGCCTGTGTAAGCACGGCAACCCCAATGTTCAGACCCGCGACAAGGGCACATCAAAGCTGGGACAGGGGCCGAGTACGCATACCTGCCTGATTGAGGTGGAACTGTTCACCGAGACCCCGCCGCCGGTCACTGCGTTTGACCCGCCACAGATTTTGCGAACACACACATCAAATCACCCTGACGTTCGGACATGAGCAACCTTCAGGAGGCCTCCGACCTGGAAAACAGTGTTTCCATCAGCGCCCGCCGCTTTGAGGGGTCGCCATTTATCGCCCGTACGGACTGTCCAGATATGATCCGCGGCGTTTATGCCGGGCGATATTTCCCAATTTTCATGGGCGAAGACCCGATTGAAAAGTACTGGTGTCTGCGCCAGAAGGCGCCGATCTTCGACGTGCCGGAAAAACCCATTGAAATCTCAGGGCCCGATGTGGTGCCTTTCCTTGAAAAGGTGCTGTCGCGCAAGGTTGCCACAATGACCATGGGTCGCGGGTATTACGCGATTGCCTGTACGCCTCAAGGCGGGGTTTTCGTGGACGGCGTGGTGTTCCGCCTCGGAGAAAACCGGTTCTGGTATGTGCAGGCGGATGGCCCGTTCGAAGCATGGCTGATGGCGCATGGCGGCGGGTTCGACGTCACCATCTCCGACCCGCGCAGCCGGGTACTGCAGATACAGGGGCCGGCGTCGATCGACATCATGATGGCTGCCTCAGGCGGGGCGGTGGACGAGACCATGAAGTATTTCCGTTCGGGCTATTTCGATCTGGGCGGGCAGAGGCTTTACGTGTCGCGGACGGGGTTCACCAACGAGCTTGGGTTCGAGATCTACTGCGATGGCGACCAAACCGATCACCTCGCTCTTTGGGACCACCTGATGGCATGCGGCAAACCGCACGGGATGGAGATGTCTTCCACCCGTGCGCTGAACATCCGCCGGATCGAGGGCGGCATTCTAGGCAACTTGACGGACATAACCCCGGAGATGACACCGTTCGAGGCCGGGCTCGCGCCGTTCATCGACATGGAAAAGGGCGATTTCATCGGGAGGGATGCTCTGACGGGCAAGGATACGCGGTCTTGCCTGTTCGGCCTGACCTGCGCCACGGAAATCCCAGCGGCCGACTGTGCGGTGATCGAAGGCGACACCGTGGTTGGCCGGATCACGGCGGGAATCCCCTCGCCGACATTGGGCCTTGGGGTCAGCTATGTGGTTTTCAAACCTCCCGGCGACTGGGGCGGCCGCACGCTATCCATGCGCCTGCCGGATGGCAGTGTGCATGACGGCCAGATTGTTGATGTGCCGTTCTTCGACCGTGAAAAGAAGATCGTCCGCGGCGTGGACCGTGCGATCCCGCGACGGCCTATGACTGGGTGATGGAGGGCCGGTTGCATAGCACGGCCGGTGCCGCAATTCTGCAACCGCAGGACTGGACGTTTCCGGTGCCGATCGCCTATGGGCCGGGTCGGCTTGCCGAAATCGGCCAGCGATGCGCGGCTCTGGGGCTTTCCAACCCTCTTGTCGTGACCGACAGGGGCAGTCGTGCCTTGCCGTTCATTGCCGAACTGCAGATGTTTCTGGCCGAGGCAAGGATTTCTTCCGAAGTCTTTTCGGATATTTCGCCGAACCCCCGCCATGATGAGATCGGTGCGGGATGCCGGGCCTTCCGCACCGGTGGGCACGACGCGATCATTGCAATCGGCGGAGGCAGCGCGATGGACGGGGGCAAATCCATTTGCCTGACTGCATGCAATACCCATGACCTCTGGGCATTTGAATTCGAGCAGATTCCGCCGGAGATCGAAACCGGAAACGGCTTTCCCCGGTTGATTACCATTCCGACCACGGCCGGAACCGGGGCTGAAACCGAAAGCACGGCCATGATCACACATGTGGAAAAGGGGATGAAATTCTGCGTCTGGCACCCCGAACTGAAACCTTCGCTGGCGCTTCTCGACCCGGAGCTGACGGTTGCATTGCCTGTCAAGCTGACAGCTTGGACCGGTGCAGACGCGATGACCCATGCAATCGGGGCCCCACTTCCACTCCGAAGTGCAACACCGGCCATTCCCGCAGCGAGGGCGGAGCCCGAGCGGAGGGAATGGCCGGAAGGCGTGGTCTGCGGCCCCCGGGCACCGCGGATCCGGCCCCGGGACGGCTGTGGTCCCTTCTGTATGCAGGTTATCCGGGCTTTCCGGGCAGCGCAACGCCTCCGCCGGGGCGGGTCGCGTCCGTCCGGGCGTAGGGAGGGCGCAGCCCGACCGGAGCCCGGACGGACGCGGTCCCGAAATCCATTCCACCCCCTCCCGGCGCAGCCATGCGCGCCGGTGGGAGGCGGTCGCGCGGCGTCAGGGAGGGCGGGCCTCGTGGAACACCTCGGCGGGCGTCCGGTAGCCCAGCACCCGGCGCGGACGCGCGTTCAGGCGGTCCTGCACCGCCCTCACCTCCGCGTCGGTGACCGCGCGGAGGTCCGTCCCCTTCGGCAGGTACTGCCGGACCAGCCCGTTGGTGTGCCCGTTCAGGCCCCTCTCCCAGGAGTGGTAGGGGGTTGCGAAGAAGAAGGCGGCCCCGAGCGCCTCCGCGACGCCCGCATGTCCCGCGAACTCCTTGCCGTTGTCCGCCGTGATCGTGTGGACGGGCGCGGCGGACGGCCGGAGGAGATCCACCATCGCGGCGGAGACCGCAGCCGAGGTTCGCCGGTCAACCCTCTGTAAATACGTGTATTTCGAGGCCCTGTCCACAAGGGAGACCACCGCCCCGCTGTGGCCTTTCCCGATGATCGTGTCCGCCTCCCAGTCGCCCACACGCTCCTTCCTCTCCGCCTCCTCCGGCCGCTCGGAGATGTCCACCCGGCCCGGGATGTGGCCACGGCCCGAGTGCCTGCCGCCTCGCCAGTTCGGCCTTTTCCCGCGGCGCCGCAGCAGCAGGAACAGCTTCCCGCCCGCCTTCCGGTCGGCCCTCACACGTTCGTATATCCACTGGCGGCCCACCGTCCAGCCGCCCTCCAGACGCAGCCGTCCCGCGACCTGCTCCGGGCTCCAGCCCTCCGCCAGAAGCCCCTCCACGCGCGCCCAGCGGTCGGGCGTCATCCTGCGGGGGACCCCGGACGCCGCGCCGCGGCGGGCCTCCGCCCTCCCCTGCGCCTCCCCGGGGCTGTACCCCCCGCCGCCGCCGTTCCGGCGCAGCTCCCGCCAGACCGACGTCCGGTCACGGCCCAGCCGGGCCGCGATGGCCCCGTCGGATAGACCGCTTTCCTTCAGCGCGCCGATCTGGCATCTCTCTTCATAGGTCAGGTGGCGGTAGCCCTCGGGCATGGCAGTCTCCCATGTTGCAGCAAAGGGACTGTCACCGCTTCCTGGCCGATACGCAACATCATGAGACCGGAAAACCGGTCACCACCGCCACTGGTGTTGCACTTCAGGGTGGAATGGGGCAGGCCTATTGCGTCCCCGGCTTTCACCCGATATGCGACGGCTTGGCACTGGAGGGGTTGGCGCTGGTGTCGAAATGGCTGCCGGTGGCCGTGCGAGAACCCGACAACCTGGTTGCACGGGGCGGTATGCTGGTGGGCTCATGCCTTGCGGGCGTCGCATTTCTGAAGGGGCTCGGTCTGGTCCACGCCATCTCGCACATGGTGGGGGCCGAGTTTGACACCCAGCACGGGTTGACCAATGCGGTCATCCTGCCGGTGGTCTTGCGGTTCAATTTGCCGGGATTGGAGGACAAGGTTAAGCGGATGGCGGATGCCATGAACCTGGACGACCGTTCCGTCAAGGGATTCATCGCCGAAATCGAACAACTACTCGACGAGATTGGTATCCCCCGCTCGTTACATGACATCCGCGTGCCAAATGACTGTGCGGGGCGGATTGCCGAAAAGGCGATCAGGGACAGCGCAGCCGCGACCAATCCGCGTGCCGCAAGCGTGGATCAGATCCGCGAATTGGCGGAAACCGCCATCACCAAAGCGCGTTGAACCCGGAGGGTCGCAACAAATGGAACACCTGCAAAAGTTCTATATCGGCGGTCGGTGGGTTGACCCTGTCCTTTATGCCACCATGCTGGTCCTGGAATCCGGCGACGGAAGTGCAGGCCGGTGGTGTCGCCATGGGCAACGGCGTCGACGTGGATAGGGCCGTCGTCACCGCGAAATCCGCGTTCGACAGCCTTTCGCTAACCAGCAAGGCGGATCGTCTGTCACTTCTTCACCGGCGGAAGGTGGTCTCTGGGGAAAGGTTCGAGGATCTTACGAAGGCCATGGGTATGGAAATGGGCGCACCGATTACCACGGCGCGAAGCACAGGCCGATGCTGGAGTGGGCCGCCTTCAGGGCTTCATTGATGCTTTGGAACATCTCGAAGATCGGTGCATTCTGGTCGATGGCGACATCCAGCTGCCCGAACCGATTGGTGTTCGTGGTCCAATCACGCCGTGGAACTGACCGATGACGCAGATCGCGCTCAAGATGGTCCCCGCGCTTGCGAATGGTTGCACCTGTGTGCTCAAACCATCGGAACACACGCCCGTTTCGGCGTTGGTCTATGCCGAGATCATCGATGAAACCGGATATCCGGCTGGGGAGTTCAGCCTTGTCAAGGGTAATGGCCCAACGGTCTAGGGCAATCGCATTTGGGCTTGTGTGGTCGCGTTGGTGCCTGAAATCATCCAGACCTGACCACAATCGCGACAGGAGCGCCACTTATGTTCGTGATATGTTCCTGTCTGTCAATGCGAAAACTCCAGATGCGATAGCCGTGCCCACTGGTCGGGGCGGCGCTGTCACGCTATCCGGATGTGCACATGATGTCCTTCACCGGCTCGACCCGCGAGGGACGAGCCGTGACCCGTGACTTCACCGAAACGGTCAAGCGCGTGACGCTGGAACTGGGCGGAAAATCCCCCAACTTCGTGTCTGCCGATTGTGATCTGGATACACAGGTGGCGGTCGCGGTTCAGGGATGCATGTTCAATGCCGGGCAATCCTGTGATGCGCCGACCCGGCTGCTGGTCAAGCGTAGCCGCTATGACGAAGTTCTGGTGATCGCCAAGCGCACGACTGAGGACATCGCTGTGGGCGACCCGGCGCAGGAAGGTGACCAAATCGACCCGCTCTTCGATCGGATTCAGGCGATGATCCAGACCAGAATTGACGAAGGCGCAGCCGTTCAGATAGGTGGCCCGGGCAAGCCCGAGTGGCGTGAACGCGGTTGGTTCGTGAAACCCACAGTCATAACCGATGTCTCGAACGACATGTGTGCATCGCACAGGAAGAGATCTTTGGTCCCGTGCTGGTGGTCATCCCCCTCCCGGACGAGGGCGATTCGGTCGCCATCGCCAAGGATAGGCCTTACGGTCTTGCCGTCTATGTGCAAACTGGCGATCCTGGCCTGGCGGAGCGCGTGTCCCCGTGCCTTCGTGCCGGTGCACCTCACATCAATGGCGGCGGGTTCAACTACGTCCCGCCTTTTGGCGGTCACAGGCAGTCCGGGAACAGCCGCGAGGGCGAATTGATGGGCGAGAAGACTGCCTCGAAACCAAGACTCTTCACGAGATCATCTGAACAACCTGATTGAACCGCAATAGAGGGAACGGAGGCGCCGAAATGGCAGACCGCATCATCCGCCCACGCCGGAGTTTTATTTTTACGCCCGGTTTGCGACCGGATATGTTTCCCAAGGCTTTGGCCAGCGGTACAGACATCGTCTGTGTTGAACTGGAGGACGGGATCGCACCCAAGGACAAGTCAGAGGCGCGTCGCAATGCACTTGCGCTGTTTGAACAGCCGCAGGCGGACGACGGTGTCGAGCGCATCGTCCGGATCAACTCGATGCGCGAAAGGTTCGGGATCGAGGATGTGCAGGCGACCCTGACGACTGGCACGCCGCCGCCCGCCCTGATGATGCCGAAAATCCGCACACCGGACGAAGTTGTTGTGCTCGATCAGCTTCTCACCGAAGCCGGCCATGCCACGCGCCTGCATGTGATCATCGAAACCAATGCCGGGCTGGAGGCGGTCCATGACATCGCCCATTGTTCGGATCGGATTGATGCGATGTTCTTCGGTGGGGTCGATATGGCGGCTGAACTGCGCTGCCAGAACGCGTGGGAACCATTGCTTTTTGCGCGGTCACGCGTTGTCCATGCCGCTGCCAGCGCGGGCATCGACGTGATAGACGTACCGTATCTGGACCTCGATGATCCCGACGGCATGCGCGTAGCGGCCGAGCAGGCCCGCGACTTGGGCTTTGCTGGCAAGGGGTCTGTGCATCCCAAACAGATCGCGGTCTTGAACGAGGTGTTCACGCCATCGGCGGAAGATATCGCCCGCGCCCGCCGGATCATCGCCGAATTCGAGGCCGCCGATACCGGCCTGGTCGTCATCGACGGAAAACTGATCGAAAGACCTGTGTTGCGCGAAATGTACCGTTTGGTGGCAATCGCGGACCGGATGGAGGGATAGGGGATGGAATGTTGCGGACCGGGCTATGCCTCGCCTGCGGAGGCGATGAAGGCCCCGCGCGAAAAACTGCTTTATACGATCGCGATCTATACCGGGACCGGCATCCAGAAACCCGACTATCTGGCGACGATCGACAATGATCCCGATAGTCCGACCTACAGTGAGGTGATATCCCGCTGCGAAATGCCGGGGATCGGGGATGAGCTGCACCATATGGGTTGGAACGCCTGTTCAAGCTGCTTTGATGACGCCAGCATGTCGCGCAAATACCTGCTAGTGCCGGGGGTACGGTCTTCGAACATCCACATCATCGACTGCGCCACCGATCCTCGCAAGCCCACGCTACACAAGGTGATCGACGGGGCCGAGATCAAGGCCAAGACCAACCTCAGCGCACCTCACACAATCCACTGCCTGGGTTCGGAAATCATCATCTCCATGTTGGGCGATGCCAAGGGCGAGGCGCCGGGCGGTTATCTGCACCTGAACAAGGACTTCGAGATCGTCGGACGCTGGGAAAACTCGATGGGCGAAATCCCGTTCGGGTATGATTTTTGGTACCAACCGCGGCACAACGTGATGGCCAGCTCGGAATGGGCCGCACCAAACACCTTCATGCCTGGGTTCGACCTCGAAGAAGTGGGGCATTTGAAATACGGCCGTCGGATCCATCTTTGGGATTTAGAAAAAAAGTTACCCAAGCAGACCTTCTATCTCGGCGAAGACGGCTTGATCCCGCTGGAAGTGCGGTTTCATCACAATCCCGACAGCACGCACGGGTTTTGCGGTGCGGCACTGAGTGCCAACATCATCCATTGGTGGAAAGATGACGACGGTAACTGGAAATGGGAAAAGATCATCGATGTCGGCAATGAGCCGCATCCTGAATGGCCGATCCCCGTACCTGGGGTGATCTCCGTAATTCTGCTGAGCATGGATGACAGGTTCCTATATCTGTGCAACTGGCTGCACGGCGATATCCGCCAGTACAATATCGAGGATCCACACAACCCGGTGCTGACTGGTCAGGTCTGGATGGGCGGCCTTTTGGGACGTGCGCCGGGAGTGAATGGTGTCAGGGTCACTGGCGGCCCGCAGATGATACAGCTCAGCCTTGACGGCAAACGTCTCTACGTTACAACATCGCTGTTTAGCACCTGGGACAATCAGTTCTACCCTGAGATCCGCACCAATGGCGGCTGCATGCTGCAAGTTAACTGCAACACCGAAACTGGCGGCATGGAGATCGATCCGGATTTCGTCGTCGATTTTGGAAAGGAGCCCAATGGCCCCAGCCGGTGCCACGAAACCCGCTATCCCGGCGGGGATTGCACGAGCGATATCTGGATATGACGGTCCACCGTGTCACCCTCGCCAATCGCGCGCATGCCGAGTTCGAAGTCGATGCGCGCCGTCCGCTGCTGGAGACGCTGCGCGAACAGGGCGTCGATCTGCCTTACGGCTGCAAATACGGCGGCTGCATCACCTGCGCGGCCAAGCTGACCGCCGGCGCGGTGGATCAGCGGCGTCAGGTCGCTCTGAACAACCGTCAGATCAGTCAGGGCTATGTGATATTGTGCGTCGCCCGTCCGGTCTCTGACATCACATTGGAAATCGGTGTGGAAAGCCATGACAGGCTCTACCGCAATCCGTTTCTGGATCCGCTGGCTCCGCATGAACTGAAGCCGGATATCGCCACACCGAAGGAGATATGAGGTGGACCACACGCAGCCATATCTGGAAGACTATCTGCAAGGTCTTCTGAAATCCGTGAAAACCATCGCCATGGTCGGTGCCAGCCCCGACAAGACCAAGTTCAGCTATGGCGTGCTGCGGATTCTACACGAGACGGGGTACGACATGATCCCGGTTAACCCGCGGCCGGGTCTGGATGAGATTCGTGGCATCAAGGTCTATCCCTCACTCGCGGCCATAGACAGACCGGTCGACATGGTGGAGGTGTTCCGGCGTCCCGAAGACCTGATGGGCGTCGCGAAAGAGGCAATTGCCATCGGCGCCAAGGTGCTTTGGGGCCAGATCGGCGTGGTCGATCACGATGCTGCACGTTTGGCCGAAGAAGCCGGGCTAAAGGTGGTTATGGACCGGTGCCCGAAGATTGAACTGTTCCGTCCGTTCTGGAAACCCAAGCTGCATCTGGGCATATGAGCGTGCCGGCCGGTATCTGTGCGATTGTTGGCGCCGGCGAATGGCTCGGCTTGGCACAAGCAGGAATGTTTGCGCACGGCGGGAATGACATCGCGCCGCTCGACTGGTCCGAGACGGGCTGTGTCGTGGTGCGCGACGCAGCGTGGGCTGGTCGACGGGAGTCGCGGGTGCGGTCCCGAAGCGCCGACGCGACTGAGGTCGCATCCGTAGAAGGCGCACTCTCCGCCCTGTCGGAGGAAATTGGCCCGATCGATGTGCTGATCTACAATGTCAGGGGCGGTTTCACGCGGCGTGAACCGCTCGACATGACCTATGACGCGCTGGAGGAAACCCAGCGCCTGGAGGTGTTCGGCGCCTTTGCCGCCTCTCAGTTCTACGCGATCGGGAAGTTCGGCCTTCGCGCGTTGTCGCAAGGCTTGGCAAGGGTCTATACCGACCAAACCCCAGGATGTCGCAGAGACCTCTTGGCTGACGCACCGGCAGTCGAAAGGCGCGTGGAGCAACGAAATCGAGATCAGGCCGCATACCGAAACCTGGACCTGCTAGGAGACGAGAGGGATGTACAGACTTTATTACGCGCTCAAAAGTGCCTCCATGGGCGTCCGTGTTCTCCTGGAAGAGATTGGCGCCCCTTACGAACTGATCGAAACGACTGTCGACAAGGGCGAGCCCCGGCCTCCGGAGCAGCTTGCGATCAACCCCAACGGTTGGGTGCCAGTCCTGATCTGGGACGATGGCGCGATGTATGAATGCGCCGCGATCACGGTCTTCCTGTGCGACAGGCACCCCGAGGCAGGCATTGCACCCACGGTTGATGATCCGGCACGTGCGCTTTACCTGCAGACGCTGGTCTATTTTTCCAACTCGGTTCAAAATGCCTTTCAGCTCACCTATTATCCGGATCGCTTCGCCGACACGCCGACCGGTGAACCAGATGCGCAACGGCGGGGAAACCGACGGCTCCGTGAGACCTGGGGTGTGATCGATGACCAGATCGGCAACAGCGAATGGGTGCTGGGCACCCGGTTCAGTGCGACTGACGTTTACCTTTTCATGCTGACCACGTGGTTGCGTTCCGCGAAGGGGCACCCGGCGATATCCGAGTTTCCAAATGCCAAGCGCATCGCCGATAAAGTGCTGCGAAGGCCGAGCGTTCAGCACGTATATCAGCCGTGGATAGAAAACCCGGAATACTGATCTCCGCTGCCCCCTTTTTGACACTGGAGAAACCGAAAATACCGTCTGGAAGGCTGGTTCGACCAACGGGTGTCTGCGAATTCTGACGGCAGCAGCCCACCGATTCCGAAGACATCCGCCCGGGGATTGTGACACATCCCCCCTTCGAGTTGCTGTGAGGCGATCTGAAGCCTGCCAACTTCCAGTTCATTTTGGATTGGAGGACATACAATGAAGAGATTATCGATGGAGAAATATCGAGAAATCATGCGCCGTGAGGCAGTTAGAGAATGAGGAAGCAAGCCAATTATCGTTTGCCCAAGGACCAAAGATCCGCACCGGATGGCCGACCAGAATTTGAGGAGTGGGGGCAAAAGATAGAATTCTGGATGCAAGTGACGGGTTAACTCGTCAGTGGACATTCCGGATGATTCTTGATATGGAAACCCAAAGGTTGGCAAGAATTGCCGATGACGGTTGGTCGGGCGTTGAGCCCAAGGCAAAAATGCAGTGATCGAAATGGAAATCCGAGAATATCTGAGACCCTTCACCAAGAAGGACAACCGTATTGCGGTACTTAGCTATGTCGGAACCTTTGTCGCATTCTTCGGTGCGATATGGGCCGCTGTCCGACTGGTCGACGCGGGGTATTGGTGGGCAGCCTCACCCTTCATTGTCGTGATTACCTTTGGACTTGCGCGAGCATATGTACTGCAGCATGACACTGGACATTACTCCCTGTTCGAGAGGAAATGGCAGAATGACCTGGCGGGGTATTTCCTCTCGATTTTCACCTTCACGCCCTACCGGGCGATGCAGTATAACCACAACATGCATCACGCTTATCTCGGCAACCTCGAGCATCGCGAAACCACCGAAATCCACACAATGACCCTGCGAGAGTGGCGAAAGGCTTCATCTGGTCGAAGACTCCTGTACCGACTCTACCGGAATCCTCTGATTCTGTTGCCGGTTGGTGGATTGTTCACATATTTCATTGCCTACCGATGGCCCAAGAACGCTGTCAAAATCGGTGTTCCTGGCATCATTGCCCATAACCTGATGATGTTGGCGTGGTTCTACATTCTCTACCTACTTGCCGGTTGGACTGGGCTTGCTGTTTTGGCAACGGCAGCCGTGATCGCCTCAATGATCGGCGTCTTCATGGTCTACCTGCAGCACAATTTCGAGGACACGTACTGGGACCGCAAACCAGACCTGGATTTTCGCAGTGCTACGCTACAGGGATCGTCCTGCCTGGATCTTGGGCATCTCTGGGACATAGGCACCTGCAACATTGCCTATCATGACATTCATCACTTCATGCCAGCGATTCCGAGTTATCGGCTACGCAAAGCGCATCATGGCCTGCCCGAGGAGCTTGCGCGCCAGCAACGGCGCATCAAGTGGCCTGAAGCGCTCCGCAGCTTCAGGCTGAAGCTGTGGGATGAAGATTCACAAAGGCTGGTACCATTTCCAAATGAAGCCTTGCGCTCTCCCATTCCAGCTGAATAGAGGTGCCAACCGCTATATTGTCCCGCAAACCATTCACACGGGCGAGATTGACAGGCAATGGCGGAACACGCCCTGTGGAAGCCGCTCCCGAATTGGCTCCTCCTGTTCTGATTCTGTCGTCAATGACCTATTGTAGGGATTTGCGGCGAGCCACATGGGAAATTGATGGGACTGGATCCGCTTCCCGGGAAGCGATGACTGTCGCCAATTCGACGATTGTCCCAACAGCAGTCTGGATGCCAAAACTGACCGGCAGTTGCCGAATTTTCAGCCGCGAGTATAGGTCGACTGCTGAAGTGAAATCGGCTCTACGGTCAGGAATCCCCGGCACGGCAGATTGTCCTTAGCGCCTCCCACTCCTGGTCGGAGAGCACCAGTGCCGGGCTTTGCTGCGCCTCGGAGTTTTCCCACGCCAGATCGGCACGAACGCCTGCAGCGGGATGGGTCGAGAAATACACGGGCAGATCGAATGCAGAATCCTCAAGTGCTTCGATCCTGTCAAAGAACCTCGCCAGACCACCGCTGTCGATTCCCGCCGAGTTGAGCATCTCCAGGGCGAATCGATCCGCCTCCGCTTCGGCTTCGCGTGAGTAGCTGGCCCGCAGAAGCCATTCGCCCAAAATCGCCGCTAGGGTGCCGCCCGAAAAGTCCCCTAACACCAGCGACAGGATCCCGGCTGATCCTGCGGCTCGCAGCGCATGGCGGGTGGGGTCCCGTCTTTCCACATGGCCGATCTCGTGTGCCAGAACGCCAGCCAACTCTTCAGGTCTATCGGCTTCGCCAAGCAGTCCCCGCATTACAACGATCTGCCCACCCGGCGCAGCGAATGCATTGATCATCTCGTGATCGAATATCGTAACGTTGACCTGGTATTTCATTTCCTGAACTCGCGTAAGTCGCGTGATCAGCTTTTCCAGGGCGACCTGACCATCCCGGTTCGAGCAATGAAGTGTCCCTGTTTCTGTTCCGCCTAAGGCCAGTTCAATCTGCGCGACGACGGATTTGCCAAGAGCGATCTCCTGTTCGACCGGAACCAGGGTTGCGAGCGTGTCGGCCATGCGTGGAAGAATGACGAATAGCACGAGAGCAATCGCCGCAACTGCCATTGAAGCGCGCCAGGCAATTCGCCGCGTGGTTCCGGTTCGGAGATTTCTGCGGAGGAGTTCAGGGCAGGATCGCTGGAGTTCGGCAATCAGAGCCGGCTCAGAAATGCTGAGTCTAGCTGGTTCACTCTGGGCTTCATCATCACATTGGGATTCAATCGTTACAGTCAGCCGGTAACCGCGCGCGTCATCGCTAAGTGCTCGGAGACGCTCTATCGGCCATCGCTGCGTAACGGGTAGGGTGTCTCCCGAAATGATCAGCTCCTTGCCGCCTTTTGCGAACACGACATCCACACTGTGGCGCATGGCAGATTTGCCATCAAAGTATCGCCCTTTGGACCGCGACATCAGAACGTGCCGCCGACATCCAGTGCATCGGCGAATCCCTCCGCGTCTGCGCCTACGTCAGATGCCCTCTGATGAATGTTATCAAGCGCGGCAGCATTCAGGATTGAGATTGATTTAACGAGGTGGCTGATGATAGGCTGCGTGATCCACACTAGGACCAGCGCGTCCACTAAGGCTAGGGCAGCGATATACTGTAGGGCAACAAGGACCACCGTGATCGCCGTTGCTGACGCGCCTTCGCCACTGGTGATTTGAGCAAGAACCGATGCCGTTACCAAACCTGCGATAGCAAAAATGAAGCCAGCAAGAACGCTGACAATGAATCCCCCGAAAACGATCCTGGCTATAATTGTCGAGGTCCTTGGATTGCTCGCGAAGCGTATCTGGCCATCCAGGACCTTATGTCGGGTCAGATAGATGAACGCCTTGACTCGGTATGACACGAGGCCAATGAGAAGCCATATGGTGCCAACGACGGCCAGAGTCACAGCCAATGGAAGACTTTCAACTGCAACTGCGCCGAAGACCCCGAATATGAGAATGCAGATGCCAATCAGAGGGTGCTTCATTGCGAAGTAAAGTTCAGTCCATCTGCCTTGCTGTTCAAAGCGTGCGTCTCCATACCAGCTTCGGTCGACGGCAAATTTTTCGAGCCAGAACGTCTTGCGTGGGAGCAGGATGCCGAGGGTTAACACTGTCAGGATCCAGTGTCCGAGCGCCCGCAATGCATAACGCCAGGCACCGTGATCCATGCCAAACCTCAGGCCACGCCAGCGGGTTCGCGCGAGCCGGTATCGCATTGCTCGGTATTGCGCGAAGAAGATGAGCGGCAGCACCGCTATGAAGGTAATGACCGCTGGGCCGAATTGGATCGGTAGTGCGTCGAATTCGTCGGGTCGTTCTGGGTTGGCGAAGAGCGAAACGCCGAAGAAGAACAGAGCCAATTGGATGGTGGCCAAATACACTGCAAGGATCACCACAGCGGTGAGGAAGCCAAGGAATTTTTCGAGACCTGTTCCAGTATATTCGAAGCTGTCTCCTTCGAAAGTAACGGAGGACCAGATGTATTTTCGAATTCTGGTTTTGGCCCAGAATCGGTAGACACCCAGTGTGACAGTCGTCAGAAGCCCGGTCACCAATCCCAGTATGAACAATGGAGTCCGTTTTCCTGCGTATCCCCCCTTGAACCGAACTTCAGTTTTCCACATCGTAACGCTCGTGTTCAGTCTGTCGTAGCATTGGCACTGCCGTTTCTCCCCGAAGTTTCGGCTCTCCAACATGAAAGCATGTGCAAGCTCAGCGTAGAGCGCAAGAACCATTTGGAAAGGGAGGGAAGGTCGTCGCGAAGTGGGGTGGCTGAAACGGAATTCCGGCTACTGTTCGCCCGCAGGAATATCCGGGATCAAACGAGTGTCTTCGATCATGTAGTGGGATCTGCGTTGCTGGCAATTTGCTGACAAGGAACCGTCCTTCTGGCTTCAGACGCTTCGCGCCGCCATGTTCCCTCGCTTTCCAGCAATGTGTGTTCGACAAAACTGCGAGCGGTGCGACACGCGCTGCATGAGTCACGACCATCAAGTCCACGAATACCGCCGGTGCCGGGGAAAACGCGGAGATGGGCCGTCTGGCACGCTGCTAAACCATGCATTCGACGGAATTCGAGCTGCCACCCCAATGGCATTCGGATGGATTGACGGTTTCGTGTGCTGTTCGCAATCCGTCGACATTGCGTGATCGCTTGCGTCATTTACAAGATAGAAAGAACATGTCTTGGCGTTCCTATTCGAAAAATGGCAATCTGTTTAGCTTCTGGAACCCACACAATTCAACAGGCCGATTGCGGCAAGCAAATCTGGCAAGTCTGAATTCAGTGGGCTTTTGGCTGCCGTCAGCACATCAGCCAGTTGCAGGCGTCTTGCCATATCCACACCGGACATTGCCTTATGATATTGGGAATTATATACTTGTCTATGCATCCAGAAATGCCTACATTGGTGACGAAGGAGGCGAACCACCATGAAGGCACCGGGAAAGTCATACCGCAAGGGAATTTCGCTTATCGAGCTTTTCGAGAAATTCCCGAATGACGGGGCGGCGGAACGCTGGTTTGAGGAACAGCGTTGGGGCAGGGCTGGAAAGCCGGACCATTGCCCATTGTGCGGATGCACCGACAGGATAAGGCCAGTGCCTTCACGAAAGCCGCTGCCTTACTGGTGCGGGGAGTGCCGCCGCAATTTCAGTGTCAAGACGGGAACTGTCATGCACCGGTCGAAGATACCCCTGCGCAAATGGGCCATAGCGATCTATTTGTGGGCAACATCCTTGAAAGGCGTCAGCAGCATGAAGCTGCACCGGGATCTGAACATTACCCAGAAGTCCGCATATTTTATGGCGCAGCGCCTTCGGGAGGCGTGGACGCAGACGGGTGGCGGCATGGGCGGACCGGCAGAAGCTGACGAGACCTACATAGGCGGCAAGCGCAGGAACATGAGCCACGCAAAGCGGAAGGCTCTGAAAGGCACCGGCCGGGGCGCGGTTGGCAAGGCCGCTGTGGTTGGCGTCAAGGACCGCGCCAGCAACAAGGTGGCCGCAACGCACGTCCAGAGCACGGACGCGGGCACCATTCAGGGCGTGGTAAGGGAGAGCCTGAAGCCGGGCGCAACGCTCTACACGGACGAGGCAGGGGCCTGCAAGGGCATGATCGAGTTCGACCATGAAGCCGTCAACCACAGTGCGGGCGAGTATGTCAGGGACATGGCGCACACGAACGGGATCGAGAGCTTCTGGAGCCTCCTGAAGCGCGGCCACTACGGCACGTTCCACAAGATCAGCCCGAAGCACCTTCAACGCTACGTCAACGAGTTCGCCACGCGGCACAACCTGCGGGAGGAAGATACCGTTCGGATCATGGAGGAAACAGTTGCCATGATGGACGGAAAACGGCTAACCTATGCGGCGTTGAAAGCGGACAACGGCTTGAGAAGCGGAGCGCGAAGCCAATGCCAACCTACAAAATAGCCTTCCGAAACGGAGAAAAGCGAGACCTTGTTCTTGAGGCCGCTATTGCCAAAGCTCTCTTTCTCATCCTGGGTCTCCGCTAGCGTTCCAGCCCGGCGGATGCCGGGCCGTTGCAACCATTCCCAGATCAGGCGACCCGACACAGCGGGTTCACCTGGAAATGGCTGCGGGAGAGACGTCAGGATACGCGGCTTTGGCTGTAAACAGAAAATGCGGGAGTGGCCAAACGGATTCAGGTCTGGCAAGATGCGGACCAGAGGGGAGAACGGCCATGGCGAGAAAGCGGAAGGAAAGCGGGGTGGCGCTGCCGCGAGTTGACGCCACACCTGAGGAGATCGCCAGGTCTCTTTTTGAGCCAGTGCCTGCTGATAGAGGGCGACGGCAATTTCCATCGCCGTGTCTGGGTGGAACACTAGAGACAACGGTGCCGGAGGGACATCCAAATCGACAGTTTCTTCAGGACTTCCCAGGCGAAGCATGACGCCCTTCATAGGCAGCATAGGCGTCACGTTGCCTTCCAGATCGAAGTTGATTCTCTCGACAGGCGCCTTGCCAAAGAAGTGAACCGTTGCCATGCCGGACTCTCCGTTTTCGGAGGATCGTAGGCGACAAGCGTTGCATAATCAAGTATATAATTCCCATGATATTCCGGTCAGACTTTCTGCAATTGTTTCAGTGCTCCATTGCTGTCTGCCGGACTATCGCTTTCACGGCCAGGGAAATGGCGAAGCAAAACGGACTCAATGCACACGTCTTGCCTGATTAACGTTAGCCGGGAACTTGCGGCGAGCGTTCTCATGTTACGGTCGCGGTCCAGGTTCCGGCCAAAGAGGTCGGCGTCGATCATCAGAAGACGAGCAATGTAATTGGAATTGGGTTGCTTCACACCCTGAGCGATTTTCGCAACCGCTTTCTGGATCAGCCTCAAAGGGTCGCCCCCGCCGAGAACCTTCGAATCGATATGAATGGCTAGGGTCTGTTGACAATCTGGCCAACCGACGGCGTTCCCCCCTCAACGCACGCCGGAAAGGCGGCACAGGCGACATGGGCGGGCGGAACGATGGATGCGGACAGGACGGTGCTGGCCGACGCCATGTGGGCGCGGACCGGGAACATCCCTGCCGGCAGGGCGACCGACCCGGGAGTGACCGCGGCGGACAGCCGCCTCTTCGGCGGGGCGGTGCCCGTGCGGTTCCGCACGGGATCGCCATGGCGCGACCTTCCGGAGCGCTTCGGAAAGTGGAACGGCGTCTCCAGGCGGTTCCGCCGCTGGACGCTTTCCGGGGATTCCGGACGTGTTTCCGATGTGTTGTCGGACGGGTCCGGCCTCGATCACGTGTTTATCGACGGCGCGGTCGTCCAGGCGCACCGGAAGGCGGCGGGCGCAAAAGGGGGGACCGGAAGACAGGGAACCGGGCGTTCCCGCGGTGGCCTGACCGGCAGGGCCGTGGCGGTCGTGGACGCGCCTGGATGCCCTGTCCGGTTCACGGTCCTTCCCGGCCAGAAAAAGAGATGGCAATTGTACGTTTTGGGCGCTATGTTCTCTTCATGAAGCTCGATTATAACCTTGGCAAGACCGCCGTGCAGCTTTGCGACGTTGTGAGGACGGAGCCCGCGAACATGGCCCGCGCATTTCATCTCCTCAAGGACGTGGGGACGATCCGCCGCGTGAGGCAGGGCCGCGTGAAGGTGATCACGGTCACGCCGGAGGGGGCCTTCCGGGGCAGCGTCAACGAGCACGGCCGGGCGGCCGGGCGCTACAGGCTGGACGTGATCGAGGGTGGCAGGGCCGATGACTGACGTGCCCTTCGACACCATGGCCGCCGTGCGCAGGCTCGAGGCCGGGGGCTTCAGCCCCGTGCAGGCCGAGGCGATCACGCAGACCGTTCGCGACGGCGTCACCGGCGGGGTCGCGACGAAGGCCGACCTCGCGGACGTGAGGGCCGACATCACGGACGTGAGGGCCGACATCACCGAATTGAGGACCGACATCACCGACGTGAGGGCCGACATCACCGAATTGAGGACCGACATCACCGAATTGAAGACCGAGCTCAAATGGATCAAGCTGATCGGCGCCGCCGTTCTGGCGGTGCTCGTCCTGCCGTGGCTGGCCGAAGTGATCTCCGCCAGCATGCCCGGCTGACGTCCCAGTACGTTCTGCTCCATTGATTCCGAGGAAGCCTGAGCCCTTTGGCATGATCAGGGCCAGGCACAGGACTGCAGTCTTTATATATCGAGGTGGCCACAGGCGGACCATTGCCGTTCGCCGCGTCCGAAGGAAGGAGATTGCCAACCATGAGGACGACTGAATTCGACGAGCGCTGTTATGCCGACGAGGACATATCCCCTCATGTCGACTGGACGAATGCCAGCCGTCCCGGTCACAAAGCCAAGCGGGTAAACGTGGATTTCCTAGTCCGGATTGTGGCAGGTCTGGACCGGTAGTCTGGGAAACTCGGCATCAGCTGTCAGGTGCTGATCAATATGTAGATCGTTGAGCGGCTGCAGCAACCGCCATTTTGTGCCACGGTGCGGTGTTGTTTCCCGAATTGATTCGGTTCGGACGGCACGTTCCCTCCAGACCTGTGTCGAATGCGAATTGCAGGATCTCCAGCACGATGCGGGGGGTCGGGATTCGGCGACCCTTGACCTCCTTTACTGGCAACCCCTTTTCGGCGGCCTCTGGCCGGAAACCTGTTGCGTCCTGCGAACGTCGGCGGAAACTAGCTTCCGCACCTAGCCGGTTGGTTTCACTGCCGCCGCTCCAGCTCGCCCTGCTGTTTGAGCCGCTCAACGGTCGCAAGAATGGTCGCGATCCTCTTGGCGTCAGGCGGATGGGTCCCCCAGAAGGACAGGCGGCCGTCAGCAAGTCTCGGTGCTTCGCTTCTTGCGAAAAAGCGGGCGCCAACTGTTGGATCATAGCCGGCGGTGCGCGTGATTAGCGTACCGAGAGTATCGCTCTCAAGTTCGTAGGCCTGACTGTACGCCAGGGAGCCCACGGAAGCTCCAAGCGCCAGATTATCAGCGATGGTCTGTTCGTCGACATCGGGAACCAGGGCCGTGAGGCCACCCATGATGAGTGCGCCAACCATTGCCTGTTGCTGTCTTTTCTGAATGTGCCGGCCGATCAGATGGCCGTATTCGTGGCTAAGCACGAAAGCGAGCTCGTGGTCATTTTGCATATCCCGAAGCATCGATTCGGTGACCATGATAACTGGGCGGGACCGACCTTCATACGTAAAATAAGCGTTTCGTTCCTTCATCCTACTGTCCACGCCGATCCTGACATTGCAGTTGAAGTTCGGTCTGTCCGCTGTCTCACGCAGGCAGTAGGATTCCGCTACGGGCTTGATCCGGGCCGTCACCCTGTTGAATCTCCGCTTTGCAACGCTGCCGGAAACCTGGGGTCGGGGAGGAGCTGCGCGCGCTTCGGCGAACATTGACCTCGCTTCACTCATATGTCTGGTGTCGGGTTCGGGAAGGACATAGTTTGTCCCACATCCCAAAAGCGCCGCGCTCCCGGCAAGTGCGGCAAAGGCACTTCGAACGTTCTTCCAAATCATGCCAGTAGCCATTCCAAAAATCCCGCTTGCCGAGATGGCTATTGGATATGGAAGGTAATCGCAAGTCAGGTGACGCTCCGCTCGCGATGCGACGATCAGCAACCTTCGCGGTTCAGGACCTATCGTAGGCTCGCAGTCGGTCTGAAGTTAAGGAGAAATTGGTGCCGGACCACAGTTGGCATGATCGGTTATGGACGCGAAACGGGTGTTGGAAGTGTTGAATTTTAGGCATCGGATTGCCGGACCAGTGCTGTGCGGTGCCTGGAAAAAAGGTCTCCTAATCTGAAGTCGCATCCTCCATCGCCGGCCGTATCCGCTCTACCAAGGCCCGCTCGGTGATCGGACCAGCAAATCTAAGCACGACCGAACCCTCCCCGTCGATGACGTAGGTCTCAGGTATGCCATAGACCCCCCAGTCAAGCGCCGTACGTCCCTGTGAATCGGCACCCATTCCCACGTATGGATTGCCAAGTTCCTCAAGAAACTTCAGCGCGTCCTTCTCCTGGTCCTTGTAGTTGATGCCGTAGATAGGGACTCCTTCATCCGAGAGTCTTTCGAGCGCCGGATGCTCCGCACGGCAGGGTGCGCACCAACTCGCCCAGAAGTTCACGAGTTTCACGCCAACACTGCTTAGGGCGGCGTCGGTGAATGGCTGGATGTCACCGATCTCTGTGAGTCTGACGGACGGTGCCGTCTTGCCGACGATTGCAGAAGGAAGTGCGTCAGGATCATCTCGTCCCATGCCCAAATAGAACATGGCGGCAAGGCCTACAAAAATCAGGGGTGGCAGAACGGCCAGTGATCTAGGCATCGCGTCGCCGCGACTCGATTTCGCTCAAACGGGCCTTGGTCCGTCGCGACTGCCACATGCTCAGGATCACGATGCCAATCAGCAGCACGAGGCTGACGCCATATGCACCTAGCACGATTCCAGAGTAGCTTCCGAGATCCGGCATCACCAAACCCTTTCATCCAGTTCCAGGGCGAGCACACGGCGAGCACGGATTTCGGTTCTGGTACGAACAAGAACAAGTGCCACAAAAAGTAGTGCGAATCCCGCAATCGAGAACAGTGCGGGATACCAGAACACGTCGGCCACGTTTTCTTCCCGGTCCAGACTCAGTGAAGCGCCCTGATGCAGCCCCTGGTTCCAGAAATTCACGGCGTATCGGCTCAGCACCGCAAACACGGAGCCCACAAGACAAAGGATCGCGGTAAGGTCGGCCGCCGTTTCAGGAGCTTCGATCGATCTCCATAGAGCCATGTAACCGAGATAGAATAGAAACAGAATCAGGAATGAGGTCAGGCGCGGATCCCATTCCCACCAGGTGCCCCACATTGGTTGCCCCCAAAGAGCGCCGGAAACCAGTGCGATGAGCGTGAACGTCACGCCAACAGGAGCCGCCGCCCGTGCCGCGAGCGCGGAGACATGGTGCCTACGGACCAGCCAGATAAGAGACGCAACCAGCATCATGACCCAAGCGTTGATCGCCATCATTGCCGCTGGGACGTGAATGAAGAATATCTTTACGGTCGAGCCCTGGCGATAATCGTCCGGCGTGAAGAAAAATCCCCAGATGAGGCCGACTGAAAGACACAGTAGAGCGGGCCACGCCACAAAGGGCATGATCGCGTCCGCTGTTGCGATGAACTTCCTTGGGTTGGCGTATCGCCAGATCGACATGGCATCCGTCTACAACCGGAGCAGTGCTGCAACAAGAGTTTCCTGACACGCCAGGGCTCTGTGCACTGTATTAAGTGACAGCTCTATCGAAGACTGATCCGGAGAACTGTGGCTGCGGCGAAGGGCAGGAGCGCAAGTGTCGCAAGAGTGATGCCCGCAAGAAACGCCATTGGAGCACTTAATGCATAGCCCTCGGCACCTCGGCGTGCGCATTCCGCACCATAGACCAGAGTCGGGACATATAGAGGTAATACCAATAGTGGAAGAAGCGGTCCGCCGCGCCTGACTCTGACCGTCAGCGCTGCACCAAACGCTCCGATCATCGAAAGCGCAGGTGTTCCGATGGCGAGCGATACCAGAAGCCATGCATAGCCCGCCGGAGCGATGTTCAATAGTATGCCAAGAATGGGAGCCGCGAGAGTCAGTGGAAGGCCAGTCGTCATCCAGTGTGCCGTTGCTTTCATTATAACTACGCTCTCCAATGGAATTGGAGATGTGGCAAGCAATTCCAGCGAGCCATCCTCGTAGTCGATCTGGAACAGGCGGTCGAGTGATAGAAGGCAGGCCAGAAGCGCGGCGACCCAGAGAATTCCCGGTGCGATGAGTCGCAGAATCTCGCTGTCTGGGCCGACGCCCAATGGAACGAGTACAGATGCAACCAGAAAGAACGCAAGCGAAAGACCGAATCCACCGCCAGACCTGATAGACAGCCTTAGTTCCCGCTTTAGCAGGTGGATCATCGGAACGCCTCAAGGAATGCTGATTTCTGATCTGCGCGAGCGCGGAAACTCACGACATCAAGGCTATGTGCAGCGATTTCCAGATCGAAATGGGTTGCGACAATTGCTGCACCGCCACTGCTTAGGTGTTTGCGCAGGGATTGCGTGAAGAGTTCGATGCCAGTTGCATCAAGGGAAACGGTTGGCTCGTCCAGCGTCCAGATTGAGCGTCCGGTGACCAGAAGACGCGACAGGCAGAGCCGACGGCACTGTCCCGCAGAGAGATTTCGTGCTGGCCGATCCCGAACTCCGGCGATGTTGAATGCTGCGAGAGCCTGACTTATGTCTCCTCCGGCATGCAATGACGCCCAGAATTCAAGATTCTCTGCGACAGTTAGCGTGGGCTTGATCCCGTTCATATGACCGCAGTATGCGATCGAATCGGGTTCAACAGTGATCGAACCAGCGGTCGCGGGCTGAAGTCCGGTGATCGTTCTTAACAACGTGGTCTTTCCGCAGCCGTTGGGGCCGCGCAGCAGCACCGCCTCACCGGAACCAAGCTCCATGGATACATTTTCCAGTACTGGAATTCCGCTGCGTGCGCAGGCAAGGCCACTAACCCGAAGCACCGTTATACCTAGACAGGAAGCAACGCCGCACCGACGCGGCGTCCTTCGCTGAGAAGCACGTTGTAAGTGCGGCAGGCCGAAGGGGTTGGCATGGGCTCGGGCACGAGGCCTACAGTCTCAAGGACCTTCCGGAAGTGGGAGGGAAGAAAAGTGATCCGTGGGCCTGTTCCGATAAATGCAACGTCAATGTGCTCGGCAGCGTCCAGGAGTGGCTGCATGTCGGCATATCCCATCCAACCGCTTACGCCAGATGGAAGTACCAAGGCGGGCCCTCTGATGATCTCGCCATTTACACGAAAGAAACCAGGGCCGTAGCTGTCGATGGGTCGGGCCTGCATGCCAGTATATGTCACTTCGCTGAGGCGCATCATATCGCATCCCATGCCGGAAGACCGCAAATCGCCGATCCCGCGATGATCATGTAGGCGGCCCAACGATATACAGCCTCACGCTCAGGGTCAAAGATGACGACGCCAATAGCAGCGGCCGCCACATACAGTGGCAGTAAGCATAGACCTATGACTATAGGTTCGACCTCCATCAGATCGTTGGCAAAAAACAGCACGATCATAAAGGTATCGAGTAGCAACAGAAACAGGAAGATGTTGGCGCGGATGGTGGCCACTGGCAGTGCGCTTGCCATGTATAGCAGGATGACCGGTGGCCCAGGCAACCCAACAGAACCGGCCGTCATGCCAGCGAGAGCGCCGGTTCCGAAAACCAGTTTTCGCGTCAAGCGCCCTCTGAACCTGAAGCCGGAAATCAGTATGGCCAGAAGAACTGCTGTCGTCGCGGCAATTGCGTATCTAAATGTACTTGGTTGCATGGCCAATAGAATTGCAAGGCCGGCCGGAGCACCGACGAGGGCGCCTGCGCCAAGAAGGAGGACGTCCCGGAACTGGCCGTGACGTAGCGCACCGGGTATCGCCGGAATTGGTCCGAACAAGTCCAGGAAAAACAGGGTGATCAGAACCCAGACCGGATCGAAAACCTGAGCCGCAAATGGCAGATAGACCATCGCAGTGCCGAAACCAGAAAATCCGCGCACCAGACCGGCAAGGATGCTTCCAATCGCGAGCAGCAGGAAACCATCCGTCGTTATCGCGAGGGAAATTGCCTCTCCCATCCTCCTAGGGGCCGGCGCCGCCGTACTGGTTGCCTTGATTGGCGTCTGGCTTGGACCAATCGCGCTTGGTGCCGAGATGCAGCAGGATATTTGACGCCACAAAGATCGAGGAATAGGTGCCTACAATCACTCCCCAGGTCATCGCGAAGACAAAGCCGCGTATCACATCACCGCCAAGGATCAGAAGCGCGACGAGGGCGAGCAGTGTTGTTCCGGAGGTCATTACTGTCCGGCTGAGTGTTTCGTTTATGGAAAGGTTGAGCACGTCCTTGATTGGCATCTTCCGGAACTTGATGAGATTCTCCCGCACACGGTCAAAGACCACCACCGTGTCATTAAGCGAATAGCCGACGATGGTCAGCAGCGCCGCAATGATGGCGAGGTCGAACTGAATCTGAAGGATCGAGAAAACACCGATGGTCAGGATCACATCATGCACCAGCGCGGCCACGGCGCCGAGCGAAAACTGCCATTCGAAGCGCAACCAGATATAGACGAGGACCGCCCCAATCGCGAGTAGAACCGCGATGATGGCCGTCACGACCAACTCTCCTGAAACTTTTGGACCAACCGATTCCACCGATGGGAATGAGATAGAGGAATCAATCGCTTGCAACGCCGCCTCAACCGCCAGAACTGTTTCCGCTGAAACGCTTTCGTCGCCTTCCTGCGCTTCGATACGAACCATCGCCACATGCTGATCGTCTCTGAAGGTTGGATCGAAGACCTCCGTGATCGAAATATCACCAAGTCCCAGCGGCTGTATGGCCTGCCGAAACGCTCCGACATCAACTGGCTGCTCACTCTCGGTGCGGATCGTCGTTCCGCCGCGAAAGTCGATACCGTAGTTAAGGCCGACAACCAAAAACAGCAGCACGGAAGCCATGATCGCCGTAAGCGATGCGCCGAAAGTGACCTTCGAGTGTTGGAAGAAATCCCAACTGGTGTTGGAGGGGACGAGTTTGAGGCGCATGTTTCAGATCTCAATGGTCTTTGGTCGGCGGCGTTCAAACCACATAACGATCATCAGTCGAGTGACGAAGATCGCAGTGAAGACCGATGTAATGATTCCGAGGCCTAAGGTGACCGAAAAGCCGCGTACTGGTCCTGAGCCCATGATGAACAGGATCGCAGCAGTGATGAACGTTGTTATGTTTGCGTCAATGATTGCGCTCAGTGCCTTTTCGTATCCCAATTCGATGGCACGAGCCGGACCTCGTGCAGTCTTGAGCTCCTCCCTGATGCGTTCGAAGACGAGGACGCTGGCATCCACGGCCATGCCGATCGTCAGTACTATTCCTGCGATCCCGGGCAGTGTCAGCGTGGCGCCGATGGCTGATAGAAGCCCAAAGATCAACGCTACGTTCAGAACGAGGGCGACGTTTGCGATGATGCCGAACCAGCCATAGCTCAGAGCCATGAAGACCAGCACCGCGCCGAACGCGACGAGGCAGGCGACGCGGCCGGCGTCAATGCTATCCTGACCAAGTTCCGGCCCGATTGTGCGCTCCTCGAGAATGGTCATTTCCGCCGGTAGCGCACCAGCCCTTAGCAAAACGGCCAGTTCCGTCGACTCCTCCACGGTGAAACGGCCGGTGATCTGGCCAGAGCCACCCGGAATCGCTTCACGGATCGTCGGGGCGCTGATTACTTCGCCATCCAGGACGATGGCGAACGGAGAGCCGACGTTGTCGGCGGTATACTGGCCGAATTTTCGCCCTCCGGTTGGGTTGAAGCGGAAATTGACCGATGGTTGCCCATTCTGATCGAATGCGGGCTGGGCGTCGTTGAGATCCTCTCCGGAAACGACAGGTGTCTGCTCGAGAATGTAATAGACGCCTTCCTCGTCCAAAGATGGGTAGATGAGGTTGCGTGGCCCTGGTGCACGGTTCGGATCTTCGGTGCGGCTAACGACAGGATGGAAAGTCAACCGAGCCGTGGTGCCGATGAGGCTCTTGAGCTCTTCCGCACTTCCTATTCCTGGGACCTGGATCAGGATCCGTTCCTTGCCTTGACGTTGAATGGTGGGTTCCCGCGTTCCAACCTCATCAACCCGTCGGCGGATGATCTCAAGACTCTGCTGTATCGTTCGCTCATTCGTGGCAAGCTGTTCGGCTTCCGAAAGGGTGACAATGATATCCGCTCCGTCATCGGTCACTTCGATGTCCATGGAACCTGCGCCGGTAAGCGACACGACAGGTCTGGCAAGTCCGCGCACCGCTTCGAGTGCAGCCGCCAGTCCTTCAGGTTGGCTGATTCGCACACGCAGTTCGTTCGGAGGCGAGTCCTGCCTCCGAACGGTTCCCACTGAACTGCGTTTCTCGCGCAACGCATCCCGGACGTCGGGCCAGAGCCCATCCAGCCGGTCGGCGTGGACATCCTCAACGTGGACTTCGGCAAGCAGATGGGCGCCGCCCCTTAGATCCAGGCCAAGGCTGACGATTGTCGATGGAAGCCAGCTTGGCCACGCATCGCGGGCCAGCACCCGGTCGGGCGTCTCGCCCTGCGCCTCGATTTCGGCCACTGCGTCGTTGTGCCGCTCAACCCGGGTATAGAACGAGTTGGGTAAGGCGAAGATCAGGCCAAGCGCAACAAGCGCCAGAATGACCACGCGGCGCCAGACGGGTATCTGTAGCATGGCCTATTCCTTTGGGAGCGTCGGCCTTGGTAAGGATTTGCGCGATTCATTGGGAGCGTCGGCCTTGGTAAGGACCTGCGCGATTGTCGAGCGAACGACGCGGGCTGTCACGCCCTGGGCGATTTCGACTTCAAGCTCGTTCTCTTCCTTGACCTTGGTAACTTTGCCGATCAATCCACCTTGGGTCACCACCCTGTCTCCGCGTCGTAGGGAATCCACCATCTTCCTGTGATCCTTGACTTTTTTCTGCTGAGGTCGGATCAGAAGGAAATACATGATCACAAAGATCAGAATCAGGGGAACGAAGCTACCAAACGCTCCAAATCCCCCGGCCTCCTGAGCAAAGGCGGGCGTAACAAACATATGCGGATCCTTTAGCTATGTGGTGCCTTGCGTGGCACCCTGCAATTGGTTGCCGGGCATACTAGCCGTGGCGGCATCGGTGTGCAAGATATGCGGACGGGTTCAGGTGTGTCGAGGAATTCCGCAGTCTGGCTGCGGTTTACCTGGCTCGAATTCCAGTGGATTTGTGGGTGCTGGAGCGGTCGGTCCGCAACCATACCGCCAGATCGCATACATTGAATGGCGTTTGCGAGGTGGGTCAATAGTTCCAGGTTCTTCGATGCCAACATCGCTGAGACGTTGACAAGGCGAAAATCGGCCTCCCACCTTCTACGACTGACTGCGCTTCACCATAGATATGCGTGCACCGCCTTGATGCTGCAGGAGCGGGTGAAGTTCCGAACTTCACCAATTCCGGGACATCATGCCGAAATGGGTGCAGAGCGTGGCTTAAGCTCCAGTGGCCATCTCGCCTTGCGTTGCCTTGGAGTGGTGTGGACCGGTGCTTGTCCTGCGGGTGACTCGAGTCTAGCCGGACTTTCCGGAGAGTAGAGTTTGAGTGGGTAGCAGAATTCATTGCGATAACTGTACGGGCAAGAGGCAAATGCAAAGATCCGGGGATAGTCAGTTGTCGTGAGGGCTTGAGGTCTTGCGGGATATTGGCGCATCATAGTGTCTGCTTCAGGATTGAGGCGTAACGGCCATGGACGGACGTCTGTGGTCGTTGGCTCCGGCGCACGGATTGCCCGTGCGACCTCAACCATGACCGTTCACCGTCCCACTGGCACCTCGGACTCAAAAGAAGGATGGATTTGTCCTGAGCCCTTTCCCGTAAAGCTCGAAATCCTAATGCGCCCTTTGCGGTCTTATCCATGTCAGACCGGTTCCTACGCACAGCGCTCCTGATTCGACCGGTCGGGAGCGGGCATGGAACATCCGGCGAAGGCGGTCCACAGGCACAGTCGGCTCCTGTATGGTATGTCCGGGGAGAAAGGTGGCGCCATGCAAATTTCCCTGACCGACAGGCTTGACGGATACGTCCGCGCGAAGGTCGCCCCCGGACTGTACGAAAGTGCGTCCGACGTGATCCGCGAGGCGCTGCGCCTGAGGATCGAAGCCGACACGTCGCATGAGGCGAGGCTCCAGCGCCTGTACGGAGCGACCGACCCCGCGTGGAGGCAGGTTGGGAACGGGGAATGCGTCCCCCTCGACCTAGACGAGTCGGATCGGAAAACGGGGTTGCGTGCCTGATCCCCTGATTACTTCGTTGGCCTGACTGGATCTGAAGGGGAATGGCCGCCATACCGGGTAGCGTTGGAGTGAGATCATCGCCTGTGACCCGATACAAGCTTCAGCTCATCATGAACCGGAACCTCGGAGAAGTTCGGAATCCCTCCTTGAACCAGATCCCGTGCGAGTCCAGACGCGCACTCTGTGGCTTCCTGAGACTCTCGGTCTTGCGCCAAGCGATCTTGATTGACATGTTGATCCGTGTGCAGGTGCCTTTGAAATGGAACCTCTTTCGGAGAAAGCCAGAGAATGAACAAACAGACGGTAAATGGGTTTCTCGAACTTGAAGTAACGGATTTTGGGCCGATTGTCAAGGCGAAGGTCGACCTTCGCCCCCTGACCGTGTTCGTTGGGCCGAGCAATACCGGGAAGTCCTATCTGGCGATCCTGATTTACGCGCTGCACCGGGTTTTTGGCGGCGATCCACGCCTTAGGCGAAGGGGTTTCATTGATCCGGGATTGCCGTTTCGACGGGGCGACGAACGACTCTCCAAGGCGAGTGCCGATGCCTTGCTGGAAATGGCTCGTTCTTTCAAGTTGAGTTCAGATTCAGAATTGCGGGATCAAGACACTGTCGTCTTGCCTCCGTTGGTAGCGGACGCGCTTCGCTCTATGTTCGATGAGTTGGCATATGGCCTATCTAACGAAATCGGACGATGCTTCGGCGTCCGCAAATCGCGTGCCCTGCTCCGAAAGGGTCAGACAGGGCCGTCGCGGATCGTGATGCGGCCGCGAATCTCTGACCACCGGTACTTTGCAGAACATAGAATGTCCCTCGAACAGGAGGCCGAATTCAAGACCACGGTCCCCGCGGAAGTTCCGATCCCGGTCAGAGAGGGTATCCACCGATACTTGGACCTAAGTTATCCAATGCACCTTCTGGACGAAGTGGAATGGGCAGCGGGCTTTAACCAAAGGGATTTTGTCTCTAGGGAAATCCTATCGTCGTTGGGTGCAATGGTACTGCCATCGCTGGTCGGCCCCCTACATCTGCCAGCGTACTACTTGCCAGCTGACCGGACCGGCGTAATGCACGCTCACAATGTGGTGGTCAGTGCTTTGATTGCCAGCGCGCCTACAGCGGGCCTTCGTCCCGCCACCCGCACACCAACGCTCTCCGGGGTCTTGGCGGATTTCCTCGAACAACTGATCGAAATCGACAGGATTGGGCCTACCAACCGCAAAGCCAAAGAAAGGGATCTCGGCAGGAATATCGAACAAGCCATTCTTGGAGGATCGGTGCAAGTTGATCGATCGACCCACATCGATTACCCGAGCTTCGCTTACCGCCCTCACGGATGGAAAGAAAGCCTGGCACTGGCAAACGCCTCTTCAATGGTTTCGGAGCTTGCGCCAGTGGTTCTGTATCTCCGTCACATGATCAAGCCCGGCAATGTCCTGATTGTCGAGGAGCCGGAATCACACCTGCATCCAGGAATGCAGGTCGAGTTCACACGCCAGATTGCCGCACTTATCGAGGTGGGTGTTCGGGTGATAATCACCACGCACAGCGAGTGGCTGCTCGAGGAACTGGCAAACATCGTTCGGCGTTCGCAACTCCCCAAAGCCGAACGTGGTGACGAACCGGCACTGCGCTCCGATCAGGTGGGCGTATGGCTATTTGAGCCGAAGCAACGTCCCAAAGGGTCGTTCATCAGCGAAATCCATCTCGACGAATCCAGTCTGTACCCTTCCGGTTTTGATAAGGTTGCACGGTCACTGCATAACGAGTGGGCCGACATCTCAAGCCGCCTCGAGCCGTCCCCTTGACTGCGCTGGTGAAAGTCATCCGGGACAGGATAGACAGGAACTGTCTGGTGAGAGACGGATTGAACAAAGATGGATGCAAGATCGTCATGACCGGTATGCCTCCGTCCCGGCTCGTCGTTGATTTCGACAAGCCGGGCTCGCCGCTTCCGATAGACGCGAAGCGTTGTGACTACTTTCTGTTTGCGGAAGACAAGCGACACGCGCGTAGGTGGGTCGTGGTACTTGAACTGAAGCGGGGGCAACTGCGGACGGATCAGGTTGTCAAGCAATTGCGGGCGGGAGCTTCTGCCGTGGAGAACCTTGTCCCTTCGGGAGAAGCATTCAGGTTTCGGCCGGTGGCTGCCACTGGTAGCGTACCCAAATACGAAAGACAGCAACTCAGGAAAAGAGCGAGCATGATTGTCCTTCACGGGAAAGAAGAGCCAGTCCGGTTGATGAAGTGTGGTACCAAACTAGTCACGGCACTCGATTGATTAACATTGGTTGTAGGCCAGATTCGTCACGCCTCTACTATTCCCTGTTACAGCTTCAGTCTGTCTTCGATGGTGTTTTTGAACAGTTGCCGTTCCGGTTATCCGCACCAGCCCCTGGTGGACCTCTGTCGATATCTCCGACTTCAAGCCCCCTTTTTATGGATCTCCATGCTGTCACATCCGCGTCATTGGAGTATTACTCCTTCAGCTGCTGGAATCGACGGAACACGTGGCATCATGAGGTTTCACATCGGGTGATTGTGAATAGCCACGTTGTGTTTCAAGGGAAGTCAATCTAAGTATCTCCGCACCTTAACCGGCAGGTGCGGCAATGCACGATATCCGAAAAGTCCGAAAAGACCCGGCTGCGTTTGATGCTGGTCTGTCCCGTCTGCGGGAAGACCCGGCATCTTCGCGCATCCTGCAAATAGACTCGGCCAGGCGGAGGGCGATCGCTTCTGCAGAAGAAGCGCAGGCCGCACGAAAGAAGGCCAGTAAGGAGGCGGGTGCTGCGAAGGGGCGGGGTGACGAACAGGAATTTGAGAGGCTGCGCAAGGTAATCTCCGAATCCAAGGATGAAATTGCACGCTTGGACCGCCAGGCACGCGAAATGGATGCGGAACTACGTGAGGTTCTCCTCGGACTGCCAAATCTGCCCCTTGAGGATGTTCCTGATGGGGAGGACGAAAACGACAACCGGGAGATTCGCCGCTGGGGTGAACCTAGAAAGTTCGGATTCACGCCCACCGAGCATTTTGAGCTTGCCGCCGTTCAGGGATTGATGGATTTCGAGACGGCGACGAGGCTATCGGGGTCACGCTTTGTGGTGCTCAAGGGAGCCGTTGCTCGGATCCACCGCGCTCTTGCGCAGTTCATGCTCGATATTCACACGAATGAAAACGGGCTGACTGAGGTCGCCGCACCGGTCCTGGTTCGCGAGGACGCGATGTATGGCACCAACCAGTTGCCGAAATTCGCCGCAGACAGCTATCGAACCGAGGACGGTCTGTGGCTGATTCCAACATCAGAGGTGACGTTGACCAACTCGGTGCGTGAGTTGATTCTTGATGAAGAAGAGTTGCCCATTCGCCTGACAGCACATTCCCAGTGTTTTCGTTCGGAAGCGGGAAGTGCTGGGCGGGATACCACAGGCATGTTGCGTCAGCATCAGTTCGAGAAAGTTGAGATGGTTTCGATCACTCATCCTGACAGATCGTTGGGTGAGCAGGAGCGCATGACCCGTTGCGCTGAGGACATGCTTGAGAGGCTCGAGCTGCCATATCGAACGGTTGTTCTATGTACGGGTGACATGGGTTTCGGTGCACGCAGAACCCATGATATCGAGGTTTGGTTGCCCGGTCAGGGCACATACCGCGAGATCAGTTCGGTATCTGTATGCGGTGACTTCCAGGCGCGGCGCATGAACGCCCGGTATAGACCCAGGAGTGGGGGGAAGCCAGAGTTCGTCCACACACTCAATGGCTCAGGGCTTGCGATCGGCCGCACTTTGATCGCGGTTCTGGAAAACGGACAACAGGCCGATGGATCCGTCGATTTGCCCCTCGCGCTTCACGACGGCTATCTTGGAGGTAAGCAGCGGATTTCTGCCGAAGGGAAGCTGGTCTGAAACCCATGGCTTGGGACACCTGGAGAAACTCCCGCAACTGTCAATGCGCTTGCAGAACTGACCCACTTTGCACCCCTTCCTTTCGCGGCGTCCTCTTTCGTACAGGAGTTTCTTCGGGGGGTGTGGAACCGATGGCATGGACATCCGCCATTTGGCCGACGGAATCAGGGGGCCTTCGCGAGGTCGCGGAGCTGCCCGGTCCCCGCGACCCGGATGCGTGTCTGTTTCCGAAGAATGCCGGTCAATGGTCCGCCCAAGTCATCGTCTATTGCTGGCGCATGGTGTGCGCCGACGTCGGGCTCGGCAGACTCCGCCTGCATTACCTTCGCCATACCGCAGCCAGCCAGGCCGTCATGGTGGGCGAGAACCTGCCCTTGGTCGGAAAGCTACTCGGGCACCGGTTAAACCCACATCGCCGACGAGCCTTTGGTCGAAACCGCCGCGAGGATCGGGAACATCATTGCATAGGCGATGGAAGGGCCGAAGACCCTACCACAGTTCATCCGAGTCCATTGTGTTCCTGGTGGGTGTAGCCCAATATTCCTGACTCCGGTGTTTTCCGGTCCATAGTCCTGGGGCGCGTGCGCCGTGCGGGGGCCGGGTGAACCGGCCGGCGGCGCGCGTCCAGAGGCATTGGACAGGGAGTGCGGGCCATGAAGCGGGACAGGGGCAGGACGGCGCATCGGCATCCAGACGCGGTGGCGTATCCGGGGGTCTTACGGAAGGCGGGGCGGCGGTCCATCCGCCGGTGGTCCGGGAACGGGACGGCGGGTTCACCTGGTACTGGCTGGAGGGCGGCGAGGTGCGCAGCCGGGAGGTCGCCGGGGACGGGACGCTGCCCTCCGCCGTCCCTGCGGAGCTCGGGTCGCGGCCTGCGAAGCTGGCGGCGGACCTCGCTTCGGGCGCCCCCGACCCCGCCGCCGGCGGGCGGGAGCTCCGGGACGCTTCCCCCGGCGGCGGCGCGGCGGCGCTGGGGCTGCTTCCGGATGGCCCGGCAGGACGCTGCCGAGGCCGGAACGCCGCAGGTGCGGCAGGCCGATGCACCGGCGCCGGCCGACGGCGGGGCCGGTCCTGACCCGGCTGGGCCGGGTGAAGGTGAAGCGGGGGTGTTTCCGCTGCCGGTCGTGCGGCAGGGGGCGCCTGCCGCTGGACCGGGCGCCGGGCCTGGAGGGAAGGGCCATCACGCCGGGGATGGCGAACGTCCTGGCCCGGACGGCGCCGCTGACGGGCTTCGCGGCGGCCAGCGGCCACATCGGGGACCTCGCCGGGGTGAAGGCCCCGGCGGGCCCGCTGCAGCGCTGGTCCATGGAGCTCGGCGCGGAGGCCATGGAGTCCGGCCGGGAGGAGGTGGCCGGGGGCAGGCCACTGGAACCACGCGGATGCCTTTCGGTCGACGGGACCGGGATCCCGATGCGCGCGGAGGAGGTGGAGGGCGTCGCCGGAAAGCGCGGGGACGGGAGCGCGGGGACCCGCGGGGGGAGGCTGGCCGTCGTGTACACCGCCAACGGGCGTGACCGGGAGACCGGCGCTGCCAGCAGGGACAGGGGCAGCGGGCCGGTCGGCTGCCTGACCGGCAGCGCGGCGGCGCCGTCCGGAGGCCGGGAGCCCTCCGCGTCCGCAGCCCGCCCCGCCCGGGAAGCGAGGCGCCGCGGGCTCCACGAGGCCGGGGAACCGGTCGTCATCTCCGACGGGGCCGAATGGACACCCGGCACGTGCGACGAGCTGTTCGGGGGCGGGAATGTCACCTTCGTGCCCGATATGTGGCACGCGCTGGAACACCCCTCCGACGCCGGCAGGGCGATCCACCCGGAAGGGCCGGAGAGGGACCGGCGGTTCGCGGAGGTCAGGGCGGACACCGGGGCTGGCCGGGCGGGGAAAGTGGTCCGGGAACTGGAGCCGTTCAGCGGACGGACCGGGGACGTGGAGGCCTGCTGCCGCCACTTCCGGAACAGCCCCGGAAGGATGCGGTACGACAGGTGCCGCGACCGGGGCATCCAGGTCGGGAGCGGCGTCGTGGAGGCCGGCTGCCGGCAGTTCGGCCTCCGCCTGAAGCGCTCGGGCACCCGCTGGTCGGAGAGGGGCGCCAACGCCATGCTGGCGCTGAAATGCTGCGTCATGAACCGCAGGCTGGCCGACTTCCTCGACTGGCGGGCGAATCAGGCCGTCGCCGCGTGACAGGAATCCTGGGCTACACCCGTTCCTGGTTAGAGGGTTGACGCGCTTCGGCCTTGCGCCTATCATCCTCCGCAAAATGCAGCAGTGTGCGGCAAGATGCAATGGCAGCCAAGGAACGTCTCACCGTGAACCTTGAAACTCCTGAATTCCAGGAACTTCAACGGCTCGCAAAGCAGCATAATGTTTCCCCACTTCCATTCCGAAGTGCAACACCGGCCATCTGCGCAGGGAGGGCGGAGCCCGAGCTGCGCAGATGGCCGGAAGGCGGGGTTTGCGGCTCTCCGGGAACGGCGGATCCGGCCCCGGAACGGCTGCAGTCCCGTCCGGAAGGAGAATATCCGGGCTTTCAGGGCAGCGCAAGGCCGCCGCCGGGGCAGGTCGCGTCCGTCCGGGCGCAGGGAGGGCGCAGCCCGACCGGAGCCCGGACGGACGCGACGGCTTGATCCGTTCCACCCCCTCCCGGCGCGGCCATCCGCGCTGTCGGGAGGCGGGCCGGCGGTGTCAGGGAGGGCGGGCCCGGCGGAACACCTCGGCGGGGGTCCGGTAGCCGAGCACCCTGCGCGGACGCGCGTTCAGGCGGTCCTGCACCCCCTTCACCTCATCGTCGCCGACCGCCCGGAGGTCCGTCCCCTTCGGCAGGTACTGCCGCACCAGCCCGTTGGTGTGCTCGTTCAGGCCCCTCTCCCAGGAGTGGTAGGGGGTCGCGAAGTAGAAGGAGGCCTTCAGCGCCTCCGCCACGCCGGCGTGGCCCGCGAACTCCTTTCCGTTGTCCGCCGTGATCGTGTGGACAGGCGCGGCGGACGACCGGAGCATCGCCAGCATCGCCGCGGAGACCTCCGCCGAGGTCCGCCGGTCAACCCTCTGTAAATACGTGTATTTCGACGCACGGTCCACAAGCGAGACCACCGCCCCGCTGTGGCCCTTCCCGATGATCGTGTCCGCCTCCCAGTCACCGACACGCTCCTTCCTCTCCACCTCCTCCGGCCTCTCCGAGATGTCCACCCGGCCCGGGATGTGGCCACGGCCCGAGTGCCGCCCGCCACGCCAGTTGGGCTTCTTCCCGCGGCGGCGCAGCAGCAGGAACAGCTCCCCGCCCGCCTTCCGGTCGGCCTTCAGGCGCTCGTATATCCACTGGCGGCCCACCGCCCAGCCACCCTCCAGCCGCAGCCGTCCCGCGACCTGCTCCGGGCTCCAGCCCTCCGCCAGGCACCCCTCCACATGCGCCCAGCGCTCCGCAGTCATCTTCCTCGGAACCGAGGAGGCGGCGCTGCGGCGGGCCTCCGCCATCCCCTGCGCCTCGCCGGGGCTGTAGCCCGAATCACCGCCGTTCCGGCGCAGCTCCCGCCAGACCGACGAACGGTCACGGCCCAGACGGGCCGCGATGTCCCCGTAGGAGAGCCCGCTTTCCTTCAGTGCGCCGATCTGGCATCTTTCCCCATGGGTCAGGTGGCGGAAGCCCTCGGGCATGGCAGTCTCCTCTCTTCTCAACAAGGGGACTGTCGCCGCTTCCTGGCCGATCCGCAACATCATGCGGCAGGAAAACCGCCCAACACCGCCACTGGTGTTGCACTTCGGACTGGAATGGGGCTTTCAATGGCGTGGCTTGGCCGCCGTACCATCGCTTGGTTTCTGGAGCGGAACAACAGTCAACGCGAGCTTCCGTTTCCCCCAAATGCCAGCGGACAACTGGAACGGTAAATGGTTGGCATTGTAGGAACCTTCTACGAGTTCTTCGCTGGCGCCGGCATGGCGCGCGCCGGTCTCGGGGACCGGTGGCGCTGCAGGTTCGCCAATGACTTTGACCGGAAGAAGTCCGCCACCTACGCCCTCAACTGGGGCGAAGAGAATCTTGTCTGCTGCGACGTCCGCGATGTGACCACGGACGACCTGACGGGCGTTGCCGATCTTGTTTGGGCGTCGTTCCCATGTCAGGATTTGTCCCTCGCTGGAGGCGGAGCCGGCCTGAAAGGAGAACGCTCCGGTACGTTCTGGCCGTTCTGGCGTCTGATGACGGCGCTGGCTTGCGAATCGCGCGCACCGGCTATGATTGTTCTGGAGAATGTCTGCGGAACGCTTTCCTCTTACGGCGGTAAGGATTTCAAGGCCATTTGCAAGGCATTCCGTGATGGCGGCTACAGGTTCGGGGCCTTGGTCATAGACGCCGTTCACTTCGTCCCTCAGTCGCGGCCCCGTCTCTTGATTGTCGCGGTGCGGGCAGACATTCCCATTCCCGACACGCTTCGCGAGACGGGATCCGGGCGAGTGTTTCACCCCCGCTCGCTTCGGGACGCATTCGAACGGCTGCCCGCCGACTTGAAGGAAGGCTGGATATGGTGGCGGCTCCCCGTACCGCCCGTACGCAACAGCGGCTTTTCCGACCTGCTGGAAGAACGCCCGCAAGACGTGCTTTTCGGAATGGAAGTGGGGTGTGTGTGTTAAACTCGCGCCGCGAGGTCAACTTCGTTCACGAATGTTCTTGGCGCGAGCGCTCCTGCAAGCGCGGGAGCCGTTTGCCGAAAACCAATGCTAGATACCGGCAGGCGAAATTCGCTGGCAACGTCGAACGCCACACCGACCAGATCGACGGGATTCACGTTGTAGGCGTGCGAACTCGCCGACGTCAATGCGGTTGCCCGCCGTCTGCGCGCTTTCCTAGACGTGGCCGTCAGCCTGTGTTTGTTGGGAGAGGCCTGCCGCCGACCCACTCCGCAAGCGGGCAACCGTTCGCCGGTGTTCCTTGGGTGCGTCGCTTCGCGACTGGGCTATCCTGCCGAGCCGGCTTCGCAGTCTCAACACTTCGGACCGGTATCCCCCGTGCGTCCGCTCACCGTCGCCCGCAGGAGTGCTGGCCGTTCCACAAACGTGTTCGGCAGCACACTCAGCACAACCGCCAGCGTTTCCAACAGCGCCGCCAACGCCGCTAACGTGAAGGCCGCGTCCTCCCGTTCCCGCATTGTCCTGTTACCTCGTGCTTCCTATACCGACGCTCGGAAGCTGTGCGGCGACTCGTGGACTGTCTCCGGAAATGCGCGTGCGGCAGGCACTGCAGTTCAAGCGCCGCTTGGGCCAGATGCCGATCGCACGACGGCTTTCATCGACCGGCGGATTGAGCGGTCGGGAAGCGCGATTCGGACGCTGTTCGACACGGAGTTCACTCACCCGACGCTGCCCAATGGCTACTTTCAGCTCAATCTGGCGGAATGTTCTGCGCGACCGTCGAAGACCCGGCAGTTCCTGGGTTTCGGACCGTCTTGGCGTGGCGGGCGATGATCGGGGCGAACCACGCCGCGTCGTAACTTTGGGAAACAGCCGGATTTCGGATGGTTCGAAGCTCCATCCTGCGGGAGATTGATGGCCCAGCTTGCTCTCCCGCACTGGATGATCTAGAGGAACTCCGGCCGCGAAACTACAGGTAGCCCAATGCGTCTTTCCCGATATTTCCTTCCCGTCCTGAAGGAAACGCCCGCCGAAGCACAGATCGTCAGCCACCGCCTGATGCTGCGGGCCGGCATGATCAAGCAGGCATCCGCCGGCATCTACTCCTGGCTGCCACTTGGCTACAGAGTCCTCCGAAACATCGAACGTATAGTTCACGAGGAGCAGGTTAGGGCCGGCCACATCCCACTATTGATGCCGACAGTGCAGTCGGCCGATCTTTGGCGGGAATCCGGCCGATACGATGTCTATGGCGAAGAGATGCTACGGATATCTGACCGCCACGGCCACGATCTTCTCTATGGCCCCACGAATGAGGAACTCATTGCGGACATCTTTCGTACCCACGTGCAGAGCTACCGCGACCTCCCGCTGACACTCTATCACATTCAATGGAAGTTTCGGGACGAGATCCGGCCGCGATTCGGCGTAATGCGGGGCCGGGAATTCTACATGAAGGATGGTTACAATTTCGACATCGACAGGGATGCGGCCCTTCACGCCTACAACCGTCACATGGTCAGTTACCTGCGCACCTATGAGCGCATGGGTATGCAGGCGATTCCAATGCGCGCGGCGTCCGGACCCATAGGAGGCGACGACACGCATGAATTCCTGGTGCTGGCCAACACCGGCGAATCCGAGGTTTTCTATGACAGCGTGATCACCGATCTGAAGTTGGGCAACCGCAAGGTGAACTATGACGACCGGGAGGAGTGCGCGGCAATCGCCAGTGAATTCACCAGCCCCTATGCCCGAACCGACGAAACCCATGATGAAGCTCTCTTCCTGAAGATTCCGGAGAGCCGTCGCAGGATGTCCCGTGGCATCGAAGTCGGTCAGATATTTTACTTTGGCACAAAGTACTCCGGGCCCATGGGCGCAACTGTGCAGGACCTTCAGGGTAAATCCGTGCCGGTTCACATGGGCAGCCACGGCATTGGTGTCAGCCGACTTGTCGGCGCGATCATCGAGGCTAGCCATGATGAAGCCGGGATTGTCTGGCCAGAAGAGGTGGCTCCCTTCAGGGTGGGAATGGTCAATGTCAAGCAAGGCGATTCCGCCGCTGACGCCGCATGCGAAACGCTCTATGCAGAACTCGAATCGGCGCGAATTGAGACTCTCTACGATGATCGGGACGAACGCGCTGGCGCGAAATTCGCCACAATGGACCTGATCGGTCTTCCCTGGCGCATCACGGTGGGACCGCGGGGATTGGCAAAGGGTAAGGTGGAACTGCACTTCCGCAGGAGCGGACAGAGTGAGGAGATGGACCCCCGTGCGGTGGTCGAACGGTTGGGCACGTAGCTGCGGCACAGCATCGGATGCCGGGGACTCCGCCAATAGCGCGAGGGGTTCTGTCCGTCGTTGGTTCTTGCCAACGACTCATGTCCGGTCCGGAACTGTGATCCCAACATGAATTGGGACTGACTGTCGAATTTCGACTGGTTTAAGTACGGTCGGTCATGAGCCTGGTGATGAACAGGTTCCGCATCAATGCGAGCGGCAGCTCCAGTGAACCGGCGCCCGGGTGAGCTGCCGGTAAGGCAGTAAGCCACCTCTGCCTATCCATAATGTGTAACGGGCGTCCCTGCGAGCGCAGAGATGTTGAGGAGTCCGCGTGCCGTTATCGAGGGTGTGACGATATGGGCACGGTTGCCCATTCCCATCAGAATCGGGCCTACTTCAAGACCACCCGCTTTCATTTTCAATATGTTGCGAATTCCTGACGCGGCATCGCTGTTCGCGAATATCAGGCAGTTGGCTGGCCCCTGAAAGCGCGCGTTTGGGAAAATCCGATCTCGAAGTGCCTGGTCCAGCGCCGCATCAGCATGCATTTCGCCTTCATATTCAAAGTCACGCGGCACAGAGTCCAGGAGATCCAGCGCCGAGCGCATCCGCCGTCCGGTGTCGCAGTCGAGGTTTCCGAATTGCGAGTGGGAGCAGAGGGCAATTCTTGGCTCGATTCCAAACCGGCGTATATGGCGTGAACAGGCGATGACGGTGGTGGCGATCTGCTCCGGCGTTGGTTCAGGATGCACCTGGGTGTCGGCAATGAACAGTGGTCCATCCTCGAGAATCATCAGGCTGAGCGCCCCGGTCGGCTGAAGGCGTTCGCTACCTAACAGTTCGCAGATATATTTCAGGTGCCACAGATACTGTCCGAAAGTGCCGCAGATCAGGGAATCGGCTTCGCCGCGATGAACCATTACGGCGCCGATGGCGGTCGTGTTCGTGCGCATTATGGCGCGTGCCAGATCTGGAGTTACGCCGCGGCGCTCCATTATGCCGTGATAGGTCGTCCAGTATTCGTGGTAGCGCGGGTCGCTTTCCGGGTTGACGATCTCATAGTGTTCCCCGGTGCGTATCGTCAGTCCGGCACGTTCAATCCGTCGTTCCACCACTTCCGGGCGGCCGATCAGGATCGGTTTGTCAGTCATTTCCTCAACCATGGCCTGTGCCGCGCGCAGAACCCGTTCGCTTTCACCTTCGGCGAAGACAATCTTTCGTTCTGCGGTTGCGGCAGCTTCGAAGACCGGTCTCATGATCAGCGCAGATCGGTACACCGTGCCGTCAAGTTTGGCGCGATAGGCATCCAAATCAGCCAATGGGCGTGTGGCGACGCCTGACACCATTGCGGCCTTTGCAACGGCGGTGGCAACGACCCCGGTCAACCGCGGGTCAAATGCCTTTGGAATCAGGTACTCGGCGCCGAAGTTCATGGACTCGTCCTTGTAGGCGGCCGCCGCCTCGGCGCTTGTCGAAGCGCGTGCAAGTGTGGCGATCGCCTCGATGCAGGCAAGCTTCATCTCATCATTGATCTCGGTGGCGCCGACATCGAGCGCACCCCGGAAAATGAACGGAAAGCAAAGGACGTTGTTCACTTGGTTGGGATAGTCGCTTCGTCCGGTCGCGATGATTGCATCAGGTGCAGCCTCGCGCGCTGCCTCGGGCATTATTTCGGGAGTCGGATTGGCGAGTGCGAAAATGATCGGCTGCCTAGCCATCCTCCTGACCATGTCCGACTTGAGAACGTTGGGTCCCGAGAGTCCGAGAAACAGGTCGGCATCGTCAATTACGTCGTCCAATGACCGCGGGCCCTGAGGCTGGGAATAGTTGCCTTTCTGGGGCGTCATGTCAACTGTCCTGCCTTCATGCACGAGCCCGTGGAGGTCGACGAGCCAGACGTTTTCCTGTCTGACCCCGAGCTTGAGCAGCACGTCGAGGCATGCGATGCCTGCGGCGCCACCACCCGTCGAGACGATCTTTATGTCTTCGAAACGTTTGCCCGCGACGTGCAAGGCATTGGTCGCCGCAGCACCCACGACGATCGCGGTTCCATGTTGGTCGTCGTGAAACACCGGAATTTTCATACGCTCGTGGCAGATCTTCTCGACAATGAAGCAGTCCGGGGCCTTGATGTCCTCTATGTTGATGGCCCCAAAGGAGGGTTCCAATGCGCAGATGATTTCAGCGAGTTTTTCGGGGTCCTGTTCGTCGATCTCTATGTCGAAACAGTCGATCGACGCGAATTTCTTGAACAGAACGGCTTTCCCTTCCATGACCGGTTTTGCAGCCGCCGCGCCGATATTGCCAAGGCCCAGAACGGCTGAGCCATTGGATACGACCGCCACCAGGTTTGCCCGTGCGGTGTAACGGCTAGCCTGTTGTGGGTCGTTCCTGATTTCGATGCATGCTTCGGCGACGCCCGGCGTATAGGCCAGACTGAGGTCGCGGCCATTGGCAAGCGGTTTGGTCGCCCGAATTTCCAGTTTTCCCGGCTTTGGTTCTTCATGGTACGTCAGGGATCTTTGACGAAAGGTTTCCTGGCGCTGTTCTGTCATTCGCTCGTCCTCGGGTTCATCTGCCGCTCTCTTGAGCGCCGATATGGAGCCCGTCCGCCGCCCTATCAGCTCGGCAGGTCTATCGGGCAGGTATTGCCACCTAAGGGCAATCCGTGAAGCCGTGCAAGCCCCTTGCAATCTCACAGACCGTCCCGCAGTCTGTGGCAAGGGCATCTGAAAGTTTGAGGCCATGTCACTCATCGAGGCAGCGGCGAAGGTCCGCGCAAACGCACATGCGCCGTATTCGCGTTTCAGGGTCGGCGCAGCGATTCGCAGCGCATCCGGTGCGGTCTATCTGGGCTGCAACGTGGAGAACGCGGCTTACCCCGAAGGAACCTGTGCCGAGGCTGGAGCCATAGCGGCGATGGTTGCTGCAGGCGAAACCCGGATCAAGGAGGTCGCGGTTATCGCGGATTCACCCGATCCTGTGGCACCCTGCGGTGGTTGTCGGCAGCGGCTGCGCGAATTCTCCGATCCCGACGTAGTGGTCACGATGGCCAACGTGAAGGGTTCCATACGGACGATGCGTATCGACGAACTGCTGCCCGGTGCATTTGGCCCGGAGCAGTTGAGTGAACGATGACTGTGGATGCGCGCCGGGTGTTGGCCGCGTTGCGGTCGGGACGCGAGCCCAGCCAAAGTGAGCTTCGGTGGTTTGCGAAGGGACTGGCATCCGGGGAAGTGGACGACGCTCAGGCCGGTGCCTTCGCAATGGGTATCTGTCGATCACCGCTAACGGTTGATGCTCGCGTTGCATTGACCATGGCGATGCGCGACAGCGGTAGCCTGCTCCGATGGGATTTGCCGGGCCCCGTGGTTGACAAGCATTCAACTGGTGGGGTCGGAGACTGCATTTCGCTGACCCTTGGTCCAGCGATCGCCGCCCTGGGCGCATATATCCCGATGCTGTCAGGGCGTGGGCTAGGGCATACCGGCGGTACTTTGGACAAGCTGGAAGCGATCCCGGGACTTTCGACGGAGATGGACGGGCCAACCTTCCGGCGGGTGGTGGCGGATGCCGGTTGTGCGTTGGCGGCCGCCAATAGTGGAATCGCCCCGGCGGACCGGAGGCTCTACGCCATAAGGGATGTGACCTCGACCGTCGAGTCGATCGATCTGATCACAGCTTCAATTCTGTCAAAGAAGCTGGCCGGCGGTGTTGGCGCGTTGGTTCTGGACGTAAAGGTCGGATCCGGTGCATTCATGAAATCCATGGACGAGGCGGAGGCGCTTGCCAGATCCTTGGTGACAACGGCAAATGGAGCAGCAGGCCCCGCTGCCGCACTCATTACGGACATGAACCAGCCATGCGTTCCTTCGGTCGGAAACGCGCTTGAGATCATGGAAGTCATGCGGGCACTAACCGACCCCAAGGAGGACTCGATTGTCTCGGTTCTGTCCGCTGAACTTGGCGGCGAACTGCTTCGCCTAGCCGGCATGGCCGAGTCAGGTCGAGAGGGGGCTGTTCAGGTCATGGACGCGTTGCGCTCCGGTGCTGCTGCCGAGCGGTTCGGACGTATGGTTGCGGCCAAGGGAGGTCCTTCGGACTTTGTGGAGCGTTGGAGGGACCGGTTGCCCGCGGCACCAATCGTTCGCGAAGTGCCCGCACCCCGATCAGGTCGGGTTGCCGCCATTGACTGTCACGCTCTCGGCACTGCCGTTTTGCATCTTCGCGGTGGACGGCGGCGCATAGGTGACACCATTGACCCGTCGGTCGGTCTCTCGGGCGTCGCGACGCTCGGCACCTCCGTTGAGATTGGCGACCCCCTCGCAATCGTGCACGGCGCGACCGAAACCGAGGCGGAGTCTGTCGCGGCCGGATTGTCGGCATCGTTTAAGGTGACTGGCGGCAACGTGCCGAACGGACAGTTGGTTTACGGGACGGTGACTTGATGGGGCGAGCATTCCTGATCGTCCTTGACTCCGTGGGTTGCGGCGGTGCGCCCGATGCAGTGGCATACGGAGATGCCGGCGCGAACACACTTGGCCATATCGCGGAGGCTTGCGCCGCAGGAGAGGCTGACGAAGGTCGTGAGGGCATTCTGCAGATGCCCAATTTGGACAGGCTTGGCTTGGGACGAGCCTTGGAACTGTCGTCAGGTGCAGTTGTGCCCGGTCTTGGGATGGGTGCTGAAGGTCTTTGGGGTACGGCAACCGAGTCATCCACCGGTAAGGACACCCCCTCAGGACATTGGGAACTCGCTGGTGTTCCCGTGCCTTGGGACTGGCACTATTTTCGTGACATCGAACCCAGTTTCCCAGACGATCTCGTGGCTGAAGTTTGCAGGCTTGCCGGAACGGACGGGATTCTTGGCAACCGCCGATCCAGCGGCACCTTGATCATCGAGGAGGAGGGAGTTGAACATCTTCGGACAGGCTGGCCAATTTGCTACACTTCCATCGATAGCGTATTTCAGGTCGCGGCTCATGAGGAACGATTTGGACTCAAACGGCTTCTGGATCTCTGTCGATCATTGGCGCCATCGTTGCATGCCATGCGGGTTGGCCGAGTCATCGCCCGCCCCTTCACCGGTTCGCCGGAAGATGGCTTCGTTCGCTCTGCGAATCGTCGGGACTTCGCAATGCAGCCACCAGAGCCGACACTCTGCGACTGGTTGGATGAGGCCGGCCGCAAGGTCTATGCCGTGGGAAAGATCGGCGATATCTTTTCGATGCGTGGGATTTCGGAAGTGCGTGTCGGCGCAGATGATGTCCTGTTTGAACATCTCTGTGCCTTGGCGGATGAGGCGGTTGACGGGTCCCTGACCTTCGCAAATTTTGTCGAGTTCGACAGCATTTATGGACATCGAAACGATGTGTCTGGCTACGCGAGGGCCCTGGAGTGGTTTGACACCGAGCTGCCGCGCTTTCTTGACCGCATGAGACCCGGGGATTTGGCTATATTCACTGCTGATCACGGAAACGACCCCACTTGGCCAGGAACTGATCACACGCGCGAACGGGTGCCGGTTGTTGGTTATGGGGTAGGTGCCCGCGAAGTCGGAATTGTCGGATTCGCGGATATCGGGGCATCGGTTGCCGATCACCTTGAAATCAGGGTCCGAGGGGTTGGCCGGACGATTCTGTGATCCTCACCGGCTTGGCCGGACTGTGGTTGCGGAGAAAGATGCGGGACACCACAACAATGCCGCGTGAGTTAACGACCCAGAAAGATACGGTCTGGACACCAATTGCGATGCAATCGTCGCTTACGAATTCAACTGCGGAGACCTAAGGAATCGGGAACTACATCATGACAGACCAACTGACCATCGTTAGACACCCACTGATCCAGCACAAACTAACTCTAATGCGGGTGCGGTCCACGCAAACTTCGATGTTTCGTCAACTGCTGCGAGAGATAGGCAAGCTGCTTGCATTTGAGATCACCCGAGGGTTGCCGATGACAAGTCGACGCATCGAAACACCGCTGTGTGAAATGACTGCGCCGGTAATCGACGGTCCAAAGTTGGCGCTGGTTTCAATACTGAGGGCTGGCAATGGCCTTCTTGATGGAGTGCTGGAACTGATCCCTTCGGCTCGCGTGGGGTTTATAGGGCTTTACCGGGACGAGGAAACACTGGAACCGGTACAATATTACTTCAAGGTCCCAGAAGATTTGGATAGCCGCCTGGTAATTGCAGTGGACCCAATGCTGGCGACCGGCAACTCTGCGGTGGCGGCTGTCGAACTCCTGAAAGGAGCTGGCGCAAAGAGCATTCGTTTCATGTGTCTCCTGGCGTCGCCGGAAGGAGTCGCGCGAATGAACGAAGCCCATCCCGATGTGCAGATCGTGACTGCGGCGCTAGATGATCACCTTGATGAAAATGGCTACATTGTGCCGGGCCTTGGTGATGCCGGTGATCGAATGTTCGGTACCAAGTAGCCTAACAGGAACTATGATCCGATTTACCTCCAAAGATGACCGCTGTCTGGTCCGAAGGAGGCGGGGAAGTCGAATTCCCTTCGCCCTGTACAGATCTCAGTCAGACGTTCTTGCCTACTGGAATTCTGGGGGATTCCTGATGTCGCCGCAGGAGTCCTGCCAAAGTCGGACGGGTCGGTCCGGGACGCAACAACACGACCGCCCTTCTCACAATCGCGGGAATTCCTCCATGATTGAGCGATTCGCGTTCTGATTGCAGGATTGCCAATCGTTCAGGAGCGACCGAACGCCAGCTCTGTCGATTTCCGAAAGGGCAGGGCCCGTGCCCTGTGTCCAGTCAGCACCGCGAATGCATCTGGTCCCATCAGTCCGGCCAGTTCTGGAGCCGTACTCCTCATACCGCCAGTGTAGGTGCCGAAGGCGGGTAGGATAACGCGGTCGCTATCGTAGAGAAAGCAGGCGAAGGTCATTGTCAGTCTGCCGGTGCGTAATGTCGTCTTTGGGTGAAAATGTCCGGATATTTCTCCAGTCGATCCAGCCGCAGCAATATGCCGGAAGGTAAGCGGCTCCATCGTCAGTTCTGGTAAGTGCAAACCGATTGGGAACGTAGGTCCGGGGTCGTGATTTCCTTCAATCCAGATCCAGTTCCTTGCCGCTGTCAATCGGCAAAGCCGATCCACTGCATCTTGTTCCAGCCTTCCGGACGCCGCCAGATCGTCAAAGCTGTCACCTAGGCAGATAACGGTCTCTGGTTGCTTCGTGGCGATCTCCGTTTCCAGTTTGGCCAGCGTGTCCAGCGTGTCATACGGCGGCAGCATTGCGCCGCCCTGCCGAGCCGTGCGTTCTGATCTTCCCAGATGCAGGTCGCTGACGGCCAGAACGCTGTACTGTGGCCACCAGAGCGATCCAGATGCCCGTGCCTTCAATACGGCACCGCTCAACAGGAATTCATGCTCTTTCCGATCTTCTCTACTGTCCATGCCTTGTTTCCTGATGCTTTCCGGTCAGAATTCCCCTGCCAAAGAGGGGGTGATTTCACCATCAGCGAATTCGGGCGCCATTGGCATTGGATTCAGCTCTTCCGTACGGGTCGCGATAACGCAGAAAAGTTGTTCAGGCGCACTGGACTGTCATCGGGAAAGACTGAATCAACAGACCTCACTCCGTTGGATGGACATCTGACGAATGGCGGCATATGGGTTCGGTGGGGCGCTCTGGACCCAATCCCATCAGCCGCTCCACCTCCGCATCCAGAAGCCGGTCGTTTGCACCGCCGTGAATTGGCACCCGACCGATTTCCAGAAACAGCGGTGCAGCCATCGGCGTCAACTGGCCCAGTTCCACATGGTCAATCCGGCCGACAGTACGAGCCAGCATCTCCTCGATGCGTCCGAAGTCAACCAGTCCCTTCATCGCCTCTTCCCGTGTGATCCTCAAGAGCAAGTGGTTGGGATCATACTTCCGCAGGGTGTCATAGAGAATGTCACTGGAGAACGCCGTTTGACGAGCAGTGCGGCGCTTACCTCTGGATTGCCTGTCGATCAGGCCCGAAATCACTGCGCTGGCCTTGAATGTCCGTTTCATGACCGCGTTGCCGGCAAGCCAGGTTTCAAATGCCTCGCGTAACTGGTTTCCTTCGAACAGCTTCGGAGCATCCGCCACACGATCAAGGCCCCAGATCAGAACAGCATAGTCGTTCGACACGAATCCCAGCGGATTAAGTCCCATGGCCTCCATTCGCTGCGTCAGAAGAAGTCCAAGGGTCTGCATCGCATTGCGCCCCGCAAAGCCGTAAACGCAGATGTTCTGGCTGCCGTCATGGGGAAAGCTCTCGACAAGAAGACGATCGGACTCCGGAAGTTTGGACACGGCCCGCTGCTTTGCCAGCCATTCCGCCGTGTGAGCTGGTAGCTCCGGCCAGTCTTCCTTTCCAAGAATGTTCAGAATTCGCTGCGATAGCTGTGTGGATGTGGCAAATTTCGTCCCCATGAACGTGGCAATTCGCGGCTTTCTGGCCCTATCACGGGAGACTTCGACCACTGTTTCGCGCATCCGGTCGTAACGCACGGTCTGACCGCCGATGAGGAAAGTATCGCCCGGCGTCAGCGTTGCCGCGAAGGCCTCTTCGATCTCTCCCAGAGATTTCCTTTGGCCCCGCATCCGTACCTTCACCAGATCAGTGTCCTGGATCGTGCCTATGTTCATTCTTATACGATTTGCCGAACGGGGGTCGCGCAGCTGCCAAAGACCGCCGCGAAGGACCAGCCGTTGCCAAAGATCGTAGGATCGTAGTGCGTAGCCGCCTGTAGCGCAGAATTCCACGCAAGCGTCGAAATCCTTCCGGCTCAGCGAGGAATAGGCTCCAACGGAACGAACTTCGGAAAACAGATCATCCGCCCGAAAGGGTCCCGCACAGGCTGAAATCAGAATATGTTGGCATAGAACGTCACGTGGACCTTGGCCCCTTGGCTCACCGTCGAGCGCGTGGTCGCGAACCGCCTCCAAAGCCGCCATGCACTCGACAACCTCAAAGCGATTGGCGGGCACCAGTATGGCCTTCGACGGAGCATGGTATTGGTGATTGGCGCGTCCTATTCTCTGAACAAGACGCTTTACGTTTTTAGGTGCGCCTACCTGTATGATGAGGTCCACGTCACCCCAGTCAATACCGAGATCGAGCGTTCCAGTGCAGACAACCGCCCGCAATTCACCCCGTGACATCGATGCTTCAGTACTCTGTCGCTGCTGGCGTGCCAGCGATCCGTGGTGAATTCCGATGGGCAGCCCTTCGCTGTTGGCAAGCCAAAGATTGTGGAAGAATATCTCCGCCTGCGCTCGGGTGTTGTGGAAGATCAGGGTGGTGTTGTGTCGCTTGACCTCTTCGAGAACCGCCGGAACGGCATAGGATGCGCCCCCGCCCGCCCAAGGAGGCAACTCCTTTGTCCGAAGCATCGATATTTCGGGATCGGGTCCTACGTCGGCTTCAACGATAGCACAGGTGTTCGGATGGTGGGCCAATAGATTTGCGATTGCTGGCGGATCCTCGACCGTCGCGCTTAGACCTACGCGTCTCAGGGCAGGGCATAAGCTCTGCAGCCGCGCCAGAGACAGCATGAGTTGATCGCCGCGTTTACTCTCCGCGAGGGCGTGGATTTCGTCCACTATCACCCGCTGCAGACCATCGAAGACCCGAGCAGTGTCCTCGTAGGAGATCAGAAGGGCAAGGCTCTCCGGTGTGGTCAGCAGAATGTGTGGTGGGTCGGCACGCTGCCGCCTCCTGACGACATTGGATGTATCGCCAGTTCGTTCCTCAATTCGAATCGGGAGACCCATCTCCCCGATGGGCTGTAGGAGGTTACGCCTGATGTCCGCAGCCAATGCCTTCAGCGGCGAGACATAGATTGTGTGCAGTCCGTCATGCTTTCCGCCTGCCAGTTCGGCCAATGTCGGCAGGAATCCAGCGAGTGTCTTTCCACCGCCTGTTGGTGCAATCAGCATAAGTGCCGACTCGGCGGCGCGTTCCATAAGTTCGCGTTGGTGTGGATGGAAGTTCCAGCCGCGTGACGCAAACCATCGATCGAATTCGGGGGGTGGAACCCTCATGGGCTCGATGCTCCAGATTCCGGGAGCGCTTCACCGGGGGATTTGGCCAGACAGCCGTGATGAAAATAGATATTTGAGCTCGGGGATTGCGCCCGGAAGTGCCCGTTCATGGAGAGCAATTCCCTGCTCCCTTCAAGGAATTCAACCCAGAACGGGTGTCTGTCTGCACCGGTTTCGTGACAGGCGTATTTCTCCGGCTTGAAACCAAATTATTGAAATATAACGATATTTGACCCTTCCCGTCCGAATCCACAGAAGACGGCCTCCGGAAGCCGCCCCACTGAAACGTCTGACCCAGGCGGTTCCCCTTCGCGCCGAATCGCCCGGCCCCCGACCCTATCCGGTCGGCCCGGCTGTCGGCGACGGACCCGCCGGACCTGCTGCGTGGTTCGGTGATCGTCAGGGGCTGACTCATATAGTGTCAGGTAGGCAAACGGAAGCTCCGTATCAATGTCAATGTATGCGCCGCCGATGGTCGTTTCCAAGAATGCACCGGTATCAGGCGAACATCCGCAGATTACGATATCGGAATCTGGTCGGTCGAATCCGCCACCTATGCGAAGGGAAGGATATGGTCGGACATGCTCAATTAGTGCGGATTGGGGCTGCGTTGAATGATGCCGCTTCGTGGATATCATCTGATCCAATTGTATGCCATCGGACGATGGTCGGAACGATTGGCGGTCTGGACCCGGCGGCATGCAGAGAGGTCTGCCCGCCACCGTCCATATTACGTGCCCTGATTCCCAGTCCGCGAAATCACTGCGGCTGGAGGTCGATATGGCGCAGAAGGTGGTCTTTACCGAGATCTGCTGACCCAGAATCCCGGTGAAGGTGTGCTGCGCCCCTATTCGCCCGGAACGCACGGGGAGACCGTCGCCGGAGCGCGGAATGCCTCCAGTAGTGGGAATCCCTTTCTAGGGTTCCACTGTTTCGTCCATGTCCGGTTCGCTGACGGAAGGGTTCATATCCGGTTCCGTTCCCTGATTTATCAGGAATGACCTGAATGAGGGAATCGGGGAATATACTGTATTGTCCATTCGGATGTACAGCGCGCCTTGGTGGATGAGGTGGTCAAGGAACGACTCCGCGTCCTTTCCTTTCGGAAGCCGTTGGCCGGGACGGTCAACGACACTGTTCTCCACCAGTTCCTGCATCTGTCGGTAGTGCATACCGTTCTTCAGTCCCGCCATTACCCGGGAGGTCAGGATATCCGCCCGCCGCATATCCAAGCTATTCTGATCCCAATAGTACTTCCGGCGCCTGTCCAGGGTCTGTCGTTCCAGTTGCGCCCAGTCGAACCGATTCATGTCACCATGGTTCCGCAGGGTTTCCCGCGTCAGGGCCTTTAGGGTGAAATGCAGGTGACGCGGCCAGCCCTCGCAGGGCGAGGACAGGGCTTCCAGCTGCGGTAGATGCCGAGAGGAGTCGATTCTGAATTTCCCGCAGAACCCCGACATTAGGTCCATGGTCTCGTCACGAGTGAGTGGTTTGACCTCATGAATGGTATGGCCTCGGGTCAAATCCATTCTCCGGGCGCGTTCGGCGGTGTCGGACAGGCCGGCCAGCACGAGGACCACCGGCAGACCGGTGGTGCCATCGTGGATCCCCTGCAGCGTCTTTGCCACAGGCGCGTCCGGCTCCAGCCGGAATCGCTGCGCCTCGTCGATGGTCAGGATGATTGGGCGGTCGGGCAGGCAGCCGCTAGCGGTCGCCCAGAGCCGCAGGGAATCCCAGGTGGCGGCTGGAACCGCTTCCGTCCGTGTTCTGGACCTTCCGATTCTGGCTCCGACGGAGTCGGTGCCCACACCCAGACCGAAACCGCGCGTGTGGCTATGTTCGGCAAGGAATTTCGGAGCGTGTTTTTCCGACAGCATGCGGGCGATGGGGCCGAGTATGTCAACAGGTTCGTTGATATCGCCAGTCAACAGGATCCGGACATGGGCGTTTCCGGCTTCTCTAGCCTGTCTAAGCAGCTCCTTCAGCAAGCTGCTCTTGCCGGCTCCCGGAGCGCCCTGCACGATCTGCGTCATCTTTGCTTCATCAGACGGTTTTGTGGAGGCCACCATGATTGCTTCGATGATTTCGCGTCGGCCGACAAAAACCGGTGGCGAAGCGCCTTCACCACGTTTCAGGAATTCCCGTAATCCTTCATAGTCAACTGGCATGGAAACCGGTCTGTTCTTTCCCTATCCATGATGAATCTAGACGAAAGAACCATGGCTTTCAAAGGATTTCAGGTCCAATGATCCCAAGAAGCATCCATTGGGGCGCACAACCTTGAATCGCATAGGCACCCCTTGAGACGACAGGTATCTTTTGGGGGGATTATTTACCTTGCTGAAACGGGCTTTCCGGGCGGGCCGGGATTTCAGGAGTTAGGTACTGGTCTGGAGAGGGTCCGCGCTGCCATGACGTGGGCCTTCCGGGGCACATCCGATTTGGCAGTCACCATATGCGCTGTCGCTTTCGCGGATGATTCGTCCGGAAGTCCGGTTTTCCCGTCGAATTCCCTTCCGAACAACCGGACTCAGATTCCCAAAGCCGCAGAACCAAGACTTTCGTTGGAAAATACATACCTGTCGCGACAACCGGGAAGTCCCCCAATCCGTCGAATGGGGTGATCGGTGTATCGAACAGCCGCTACATGACTTTCTGACGCGCCGATTGCATGACTACGCCTCAAGTCCATCCAGTTCCATCAGGGATGTTGCCACGCTGGAGCGCACTTCAGCGCCCGACCGGGCGACAGACCGTCGTGAAACCCCGCGAAATGTTGCTCTGATCCGAAAGACCGGCCAGGTTCGGGTCGCCGGTTTGGCTGCCGCTGGAGGTTACCGGCCCCAGTTCAGGTTCGGGCAAAATAGACCCAGAGCTGTCCTTGACCAAAAGACCGACAACGCGACCCAAGGACCGGAATGCCACACAGAAGTTGTTGCGTCGCGAACGTCACCGGGATCACCTCGGGACTGTTGGGGAGCCATTGGGCATCGACCATCTGCCGGGGCCAGCGATGGTCGACCTTGGAAGTGGTGTCGCGAAAGGACTCAAACGATCGCCGCCTCCGTGGCCGCCACCAGTTCCTCGCGTGTGACCCCTGGAGCAAGTTCCTCGATCCTGAGACCTCCATCCGCTACGTCAAGAACACCAAGATTCGTGATTATCCTGTCAACCACGCTCTTGCCAGTCAACGGCAGCGTGCAGCGCTTGAGAACCTTTGAGTCGCCGTGCTTGTTCGTATGGTCCATCACGACAACGACCCGGCCAACACCGGCCACCAAATCCATGGCGCCTCCCATTCCTTTCACCAGCTTGCCGGGGATCATCCAGTTCGCTAGATCACCCTTCTCGTCGACCTCCATGGCGCCGAGAATCGCCAGGGCGATCTTTCCACCGCGAATCATGCCAAAGCTGGTGGCGCTGTCGAAATAGCTGGTGCGGTCCAGCGCAGTGACTGTCTGCTTGCCGGCGTTGATCAGGTCGGCGTCGATTTCATCGTCGGTGGGAAACGGTCCAATGCCCAGCATGCCGTTTTCAGACTGCAATGTCACGTCTATGCCTTCCGGAACGTAATTCGCCACCAGTGTCGGAATTCCAATGCCAAGGTTGACATACATTCCATCTTCGAGTTCGTGCGCGGCCCGTTCGGCCATTTGATTCCGGTCCCAAGGCATGTCTCGGCTCCTTCGCTTAAGCCGCACGGGTTGTGCGTTGTTCGATACGTTTCTCGTGCTGGCCTTGAATCAGTCTATGTACGTAGATCCCAGGAAGATGGACATGATCTGGATCCAGACTTCCCGTCGGAACGATCTCCTCAACTTCCATGACGCAGACCCGGCCGCACATAGCCGCCGGAGGATTGAAATTCCGTGCCGTCTTGCGGAAGACCGCGTTGCCGGTCTCATCCGCCTTCCAGGCCTTCACGATCGAGAGGTCGGCGACGATGCTGCGTTCCAGAATGTAGGTCTCATCATTGAAAACCTTGTGTTCCTTGCCTTCGGCAATGACGGTGCCGACGCCGGTCCTTGTGTAGAATCCCGGAATGCCACATCCACCAGCCCTCATCCGCTCGGCGAGTGTACCCTGCGGGGTGAACTCGAGTTCCAATTCGCCGCTTAGATACTGCCGCATGAACTCCGCGTTCTCGCCCACGTAGGAACTGATCATCTTCCTGACCTGACGGGTCCGTAGCAGGACGCCGAGCCCAAAGTCGTCAACCCCGGCGTTGTTTGAAACAACCGTCAGATCCTTGGTTCCCGCGCTACAGACCGCCGCGATCAGGTTTTCCGGAATGCCGCAGAGACCGAAACCTCCTGCGGCGATAAGCATGCCGTCATGCAGCAACCCGTCGAGCGCGGACAAGGCCGAATCATGGATTTTCTTCATCTGGTTCCCTCTGTGTTCAGCATTGCCTCAAATCCCTTGATCCGGAAAAGGAGTCAATTCGGATACCAGGACTAGGTAAGGCAGCTATCTTTTCGTTCGTCGAGTGCGGCTCCCTGATCGGCCCTTGCTCCTTGCGGCTCTTTCATCTACTAGGCGAACGGCCATTTCCATGTTCACCGATAAGGGTTCCACGCCCTCTGGCAAAGTGGCGTTGACTTTCCCCCATTTCACATATGGGCCGTACCGCCCATCCATGATGTTGACCGGACCACCGTGCTCTGGATGCTCACCGAGTTCTTTCATTGGTTTGGGTGTCAAGCGACTTCCCCTTCCTCGACTTTGAGCGGATATCGCCAGAAGTTCAACTGCCCGATTCATTCCCAACTCGAACACTTCGTCTGAATTCTTGAGGTTCGCGGACCGCCGCCCGTGTCGAATGTATGGCCCATATCGGCCAATGTCTGCCAGGATCGAAACGCCGTCTTCGGGATGCGGCCCTACATCGCGCGGAAGTCCGAGAAGCTTCAGGGCCGACTTCAGGTCGATCGTGTCGGGTGACCAGTCCTTTGGAAGACTGGCCCGTGGCGGTTTCTCCCCGCCAGACGACTGTGCGCCCCGCTGAACGTAGAAACCAAACCGACCGGATTTCAGGACTATGTCGTCACTGCCGTCTCTTCCCAGAATTCTATCACCATCATTGGTCTGGTCGTTCTGCCCGTTTGGATCCCCTGACAGGGACCGGGTGAATCTGCAGTCCGGGTAGTTTCCGCAACCTATGAAGCCACCGGAGCGGGATGTCTTGAGATGTAGTCGCCCCTTGCCGCAAACCGGGCAGACCCGCGGGTCCGACCCGTCGTCGCGGGGTGGATAGAGTTGTGGCGCCAGGGCTGTGTCGAGTCTCTCAAGCACTTCCGTCACGCGGAGTTCGGACGTCTCGTCCACCTGTGCCTTGAAGTTCCGCCAGAACCGTTCAAGTACGTTCTTCCACTCCCGTTTGCCAGCCGTGATGTCGTCAAGTTCCTCCTCAAGGTTGGCGGTGAATTCATAGCCGACGTATTTCCTGAAGAAATTCAGCAGGAAGATGGTGACAATCCGTCCCTTGTCCTCCGGCACCAGTCGATCCCTTTCCTTACGCACGTATTCGCGATCCTGAATCGTGGTTACGACGCTGGCGTAGGTGGATGGGCGACCTATGCCAAGTTCTTCCATCTTCTTGACTAGCGTCGCTTCGGTGTAGCGGGGCGGAGGCTGGGTGAAGTGCTGTTCGGGGGTCACCTCTTGTTTCCCGACGGCTTCGCCCTCATTGATGGTGGGAAGGGTATCTTCGGTGTGGTCTGAATTCTGGTCGTCTCGGCCCTCTTCGTAGACCCGCATATAGCCGTCAAAGAGAATCACCTGACCGGATGCACGAAGGCCAACCTCGCCGTCTGCGCTTCCTACACTCACGGTCGTGCGCTCAAGGCGCGCAGTCTCCATCTGGCTGGCGATCGTACGTTTCCAGATCAGGTCGTAGAGTTTCCGTTGACCGGGTTCACTGATCTTCAGGTTCTGGGGTCGCAACGCCAGATTCGTAGGGCGAATGCACTCATGCGCTTCCTGCGCGTTCTTTGCCCTGTTCCTGTAGGTGCGCGGAGATTTCGGGACAAAGTCCTGACCATACAGGTCCTTGATGACAGCACGGGCGTCGGCCACGGCTTCGGGTGCCATGTCAATCGCATCGGTCCGCATATAGGTGATGTGCCCGGCCTCGTAGAGTCGCTGCGCCGTGGTCATTGTATCCCTTGGACCCATTCGGAATCTACGGCTTGCTTCCTGCTGCAGTGTCGAAGTTCTGAAGGGTGGGGCGGGATTGCGTTTCAGTGGCTTTGCCTCGACCGAGGCGACCTTCAGGTCGCGGCTCTTGATCGCCTGTTCGGCAAGTTCGGCCTGGATTCTGTCCTTGATGGACAGCTTGTCGAGCTTCTCTCCTGCGAGTTCGGTCAGCCGCGCCTCGAACCGCTGTCCCCGCGGGGTGATGAGCACAGCTTTCACCGACCAGTATTCTTGGGCGTTGAATGCCTCGATCTCCATTTCGCGCTCAACGATCAGGCGCAGGCACACCGACTGCACCCGACCCGCGCTTCTTGCGCCGGGAAGCTTCCGCCAAAGTACGGGCGAGAGGTTGAAACCCACCAGATAGTCAAGTGCGCGCCGCGCAAGATAGGCTTCGACCAGATCCCTATCCACATCACGCGGATTGCCCATCGCTTCCGTGACGGCATTCCTGGTGATTGCGTTGAACACAACCCGGCTAACCGGCGTGTCCCTCTTGACCACGCGGCGCTTGCGCAGCGCTTCCTCAAGATGCCAGCTGATCGCCTCTCCTTCCCGATCAGGGTCGGTGGCGAGGATCAGGGCGTTGTCGGTCTTCAACGCATCGGCGATCGCCCGAACATGCTTTTGCGATTCACGTCCGACCTCCCACCTCATTTCAAAACCGCTGTCTGGATCGACGGAGCCATCCTTGGCCGGGAGGTCCCGCACATGGCCAAAGGAAGCCAGTACGGTGAACTCCTTTCCCAAATACCGATTGATGGTTTTGGCCTTGGCTGGCGATTCGACCACAACGACTGGCATATGAAATCCTTTCGAATCGACGGCGGATACACTGGCCGGGCAAATGAGCGAACGGAAGTGGGATTGTCAATGTCGGTGAGTCTCAAGATCGATTCGGTCGTCGCAAATGGCAACCGGCGCCTGCAGTCGTTTCAGGATTGACCTGTTGTCCATTTCGTTTTCAGATGGTTCCGGTACGATCAGGGTCCCGGACTCCGAACCGATTTGCCGCAGCCAATTCGATGACGGGCGTGTGGTGTTCCCGGGGGACTGTGTATCCGACCGGCAGGACGTCCACTGTCATGCGAGGTGTAATCTTCCCGACCCATTCGAGCCATATGTCATCGATCTTGGTGCCACTGATGGCGCGAAGGCATGCACGCAATTGGGTTCGATTGACCTGTTTCGGTGGGCGGTGCAGAAAGGTTGGGTCAAGGAAAACAGTCGGCATCCGGCGTGGTCGCGTCAACGGGCATCTTCGGAACCTCCGACAGTCAGCCCGCCCATCAGAAGTGTCGGTTGACCAACGCACACCGGCACCCATTGACCATCCTTTCCACAATTTCCAATGCCTGGGTCAAGCGCCATGTCATTCCCAATCGCCCGTATTCTGCGCAATGCCGTCGGGCCGTCGCCGATCAGGGTCGCCCCCTTTACCGGAGCAACGACCTTTCCATTCAACACCCGGTAGGCCTCGGTGCAGGAGAAGACGAATTTGCCATTGGTGATGTCCACCTGCCCGCCACCAAATCCGACGGCATGGATCCCGTCCCGCAAGTCCATCAGGATCGCCTCTGGATCCCCACGACCGCTGAGCATGTAGGTGTTTGTCATTCTCGGCATCGGGACGTGGGCGTAGCTCTGCCGCCTCCCGTTACCTGTTGGAGAGACTCCCATCAGACGCGCGTTCTGCCGGTCCTGCATATAGCCGACAAGTATCCCGTCCTCGATCAGAACATTCCTGCCCGAAGGGGTTCCTTCATCATCGACCGATAGTGAGCCTCGCCGCTCGGGGACCGTTCCGTCATCCAGAACCGTAACGCCTTTGGCGGCCACGCGCTCCCCAAGCAATCCTGCAAACGCGGACGTTCCCTTTCGGTTGAAGTCGCCTTCGAGTCCGTGGCCCACCGCTTCGTGCAGGAGAATCCCGGGCCAGCCGGGCCCCAGAACCACATCCATCTCACCCGCAGGAGCGGCCTCGGCCCGGAGGTTCACAAGCGCGATTCTCAGCGCCTCCCGTGCCTTGGCCTGCCAACACTTGCGGTCGATCAGTCCCTCGATCCCAATTCTGCCGCCGCCGCCTGCCATTCCGGATTCGCGGCGCCCTCCCTCTTCCACAATCACCGATACCCTGATCAGGGACATGGGCCGGGCGTCACGGACAAGCGTGCCTTCTGGCCGAAGGATCTCGACCTCCTGCATCGATCCGGCGATTGTGACCGACACCTGTACAATGCGACGGTCAAGCTCCCGCGTGAACGCGTCAATCTCCCGCAGAGTCTCGATTTTGAACGGGAAGGACACATCCTCCATGGGGTTGCTGTCCGCGTACATCCTTGCGTTGGAGGCCCGTGGAGGTCCGTCCGGGACTCCGCCGCCGTCACCCACGGCCAAACGGGTGGTCGCAACCGCTCTTCGCAGGGCTGGTTCCGAGATTTCGCTTGAATGGGCGAGTGCGGACGCTTCCCCTCTCACCGATCGAAGTCCGAATCCCTCGGACGCATCGTAACTGGCAGCTTTGATGCGCCCATCGTCAAAGGCTATGGTTTCTGACCGGCGACGCTCCAGAAACAGCTCTCCATCGTCAGCGCCGGCTACGGCGTCCCTCAGAGCCGCAAGCGCGGCATCCATATCCAGACTGTTTTCGAATGGCTGGAAGGCAGGATCTGTCATTCTATCCTCGTTCAAGATTCGCCAGTGCCCGAAAAGCGGCTGAATGCCGCAAAGGAATGGCTTGAGAGCCGGTTCGCAATATGGTTTCACATGACCAAATAGACAATGGGGTCCGTCGTCCTGGCTGCGGGCCGGGAATGCGGCGGGGCGGTCCGCCAAAGCGAACGGGAATTGGATATGCGCCTTCACATGATTCTCCCCGGCCTTCTGGTCTTGGTCGGCATGGCCCTGGCGGGCAGAACCGCGATAGCTCAGGAGGGCCTTGAGGCCATTGGCAAGCCCGAGCCCGGTGGTATGGGATTCCAGCCTGCGGTGACGGAGCTTGCGCGCAACCTGCATTGGCTTGACGGAATGCTTCTCGTCGTGATTTCGGTGATTTCCGCATTTGTGATGCTGCTCCTGCTGATCGTCATTTTCCGGTTCAATCGATCGGCCAATCCGACGCCGGCGGGCTTTACCCACAATTCGCCGGTTGAGGTGGCATGGACGTTGATTCCGGTCGTGATTCTGGTGGTCGTCGGTGCGTTTTCCCTGCCTGCGCTGTTCGAGCAGCAGGAAATTCCGGAGGCCGACCTGACCATCAAGGCAACTGGCTATCAATGGTACTGGGGCTACGAGTATCCGGAAGAGGGTTTGGAATTCGAGTCGTTCATGCTTGGAAGTCCCGAAGCCGTGGAGGCCGCTGGATACAATGCGGACGAGTACCTGCTTGCGACGGACACGGCCGTTGTGATTCCCACCGGGAAGACGATTGTTGTTCAGGTCACCGGCGCCGACGTGATTCACGCCTGGACCATTCCCTCATTCGGGGTGAAGCAGGATGCCGTGCCCGGACGTTTGGCCGAACTCTGGTTCGAGGTCGATGAGGGCAACGAGGGCGTGTATTTCGGGCAATGTTCCGAGCTTTGCGGCAAGGACCATTCCTACATGCCCATCACTGTCAAGGCTGTGACACAGGAAGAGTACGAAACCTGGCTTGCCGGGCCGGCGCAGGAATTCGCTGTGACTGATCGTATTCCTGCCCTCCAGGTCGCCGCTGCGGATTGAGCGACCGTGGGGCATTTGCCGGGAACCTCCCGACCACGGGCGCATTGTGCGAAAGAATGAGATGAGCGACGCAACTGTCATCACACCCGAAAGAAGGGGAGAGGCCGGGTTAGGGGACTGCTTCGCGCTGCTGAAGCCACGGGTGATGTCCCTGGCCGTATTCACGGCCCTTGCGGGTGTGCTGGTCGCCCCGGTCCAGATTCATCCTGTCATTGCTTTCGCGTCGGTCCTGTTCATCGCGTTGGGGGCCGGAGCGGCGGGTGCGTTGAATATGTGGTGGGATGCGGACATTGATGCGCTCATGTCGCGAACGGCCAGCCGCCCGGTTCCGACAGGTAGAATCGCACGCGAGGATGCCCTCGCGATTGGTGTTGCCCTTGCGGGCGTTTCGGTGGTTATGCTGGCCCTCGCCGCCAATCTTCTGGCTGCGGGACTGCTCGCCTTTACAATATTCTTCTACACAATTGTCTACACGATGTGGCTAAAGCGCCTGACGCCACAGAATATTGTGATTGGTGGGGCTGCGGGAGCTTTCCCTCCGGTGATCGGGTGGGTTGTGGCGACGGGGAGTGTGGGTCTGGAAGCACTTCTGATGTTCGCATTGATCCTCATTTGGACACCACCACATTTCTGGGCGCTGGCGCTGTTCACCAAGTCCGATTACGCAAACGCGCAGGTACCGATGCTGACCGTCACGCATGGCCATCGGGTGACCCGGTTCCACATTTTGGCCTATACCCTGCTGCTTGCGCCGTTTTCGCTAGGTCTTGGCCTGACCTCCATCGGCGGGCCGATCTATCTTGCAGTGGCGACTGTCATGAACATCAGGTTCATTCGTTCCTCGATCGACATTTGGCGGCGCGATAGGGCAGATTCAGAGGCAGACGGTTACAGGGCTGAGAAGTCGGCGTTCCGCCTGTCGATCCACTATCTGTTCCTGCATTTCGCGGCACTGCTTGTAGAGGCGACGCTCCGTCAGTTCGGGTTGGAATTCTGGTGATGGCGATTCGGGTTGAGCACGAACTCCATGGGCGGCGGTTTTCCCGCAACGTCGGTGTCGGCCTGGCACTGGTCGGGTTCGCAGCGCTGATGTTTGCCCTTAGCGTTGTGAAGATTTCGGCGACTGGCCCGATTCAGGGCTATGACCATACCATCCGCCCGGAGCTTGTGGGGGCGGGAGAGTGACGTTTCAGGGTCCACAGAAAACAGCGGCGCTCGCTGCTTCCGTAGTCGTCCTGATGGGTGCGCTTGCCTGGGCGTCGGTGCCGTTCTACGACTGGTTCTGCCGCGTCACCGGATTTGGCGGTGAGCCGGCTTTTTCGACTTCGGCCAGCGATGTTGTTCTCGACCGGACTGTCACTGTAGGATTCGACGCCTCGCTTGCACGCGGAATGCCATGGGAATTCAGGCCGGTACAGCACCAGATGGAAATCCGCATAGGCGAGACGGCGCTCGCGTTCTACGAAGCCTGGAATCCAACCAGCCGTCCGGTCGCGGGTTCGGCGAGCTACAATGTGGTTCCTTTCGAGGCCGGTGGATATTTCACGAAGATTGACTGCTTCTGCTTCGAGGAGCAGGTGCTCATGCCTGGTGAGCGCGTTCAGATGCCAGTGACGTTCTACGTTGATCCTGCGATCGTGGAGGATCGTGACGTTTCTGGCGTGCACCGCATCACGCTCAGTTACACATTCCATGAAATCGACCTCCCGGAAGTAGTCCAGACGAGCTTGAGACCGGGCGAGGGTCCAAGTTACAACTAGCCCAAGGAACGAGGGAACGCTCTCATGGCGCATGCGAAGAATCACGATTACCATATCCTGAATCCCTCGGTCTGGCCGTTTATCGGGGCGGTATCAGGCTTTCTAATGCTGTTCGGCTTTGTGGTCATGGTGTCGCCGAACGTGAACAACAACCATCCCTGGCTGTTCCTGATAGGACTGGTGGGAGTCGCCTACGTCATGTTCGCGTGGTGGTCCGATGTCGTGCATGAGGCGCAGACGGGAGACCACACGCCGGTTGTGCGAATTGGTCTCCGTTACGGCTTCATGCTGTTCATCATGTCCGAGGTGATGTTCTTTTCGGCCTGGTTCTGGTCATTCTTCAAACATGCGCTGTATCCGATCGACCCAGGAGGAATGAGTCCTGCGGTTGATGGCCAATGGCCACCGGCCGGAATCGAAACCTTTGATCCTTGGCATCTTCCGCTGATCAACACTTTGATCCTGCTATGTTCCGGTGCCGCTGCGACTTGGGCGCACCACGCGATCGCCCACGAGAACAACCGCAAGGATCTTGTCAACGGATTGGTGCTTGCCGTCGTTCTGGGGGCATTGTTCACCTTCTTCCAGGCTTACGAATACAGTCATGCGGGATTTGGATACGCGGGCAACATCTACGGTGCCAACTTCTTCATGGCGACGGGATTCCACGGGGCGCATGTGATCATTGGCACGGCATTCCTGCTTGTGTGCCTGTTTCGTGCCTTGGCAGGGCACTTCACGCCTGACCGGCATGTGGGTTTCGAGGCGGCGGCATGGTATTGGCACTTCGTTGATGTTGTCTGGCTGTTTCTGTTCGCGGCTGTCTACATCTGGGGCAGCTAGGATCGTCAAGCGTCTGGGATGACTTGATCATAAGCCTTTGTTCTGATGGCGCTATTTATTTCGGGCGAGTGGGCCTCACGTCCGCCGTCGGATCAGGAACCGGTAGGCGGCCGGTTCCGTCCATGGCACGGCGCTCGCCCGCAGTTGCTTTCCAGACGTCATCAGCGCGACATTCAGGCGAAGGTGCGCTGCGCGACCTGATGGCAGTATGGGAAGGTAAAGCCCTGGTTTCCTCGGGTCCTTCCATAATGCCCGGCGTCTACCGAACGTCGGCTTACCGTGAAGCCTGCCGCCGCTGCCGGCCTACGTCCCCATCGCCACCGGTGCCTTATGTGCCGGGAGGGGCAGCCGCGAATCCGTCGCTCTTGCCTGATCCTGAGGGTTTCCGCTTTATCCGGGCCGTCATTCGCCCCGCGGCGGCCGTTCGTCCAGAATTGCCTCGGTGTGGGTGATCTGGTCCTGGCGAGAGCCGACTTCGTCCCGGACTGAACCGATCTCCGAATAGAGAACGCCGGACACCGCGACACCCAGCGCGGTGAGTCCTCCGACCATCCACATGATCGTTGGCCTGTCAAAGCTCCGGTGGGCGGCAGGCTGGCCCGCGCCGAAGCGCCTGTCCATCCACGCAACCCGTTCCGGCGTGAAGCCGTGGTGTGTCGCCTCGGCCATCGGGGTCCAGCTGCTTTCAGTCCTTGCCACGGTATTCACTGCGCTGTCCGGCGGTTCGCCCATGCGGCGGATGTAGATCCGGCGGTGCGGAAGCGCAAACGTCGCTTTCCGGGAATCTGGGTCGGGACCGGCTTCCGGGCGGTCGCCGCGCTGCCACAAGGTCTGGGATGCTGGAGGTCGCCGCCAATCGGCAAGACCCTGCTCCGTTCGTTCGCCGGTTTCCTGAATGGCTTGTCGGACGCCTGTTGGCTCACTGAGGCTGTCGCGCTCTACGACGCGGTCTGGTAAGCGTTCGGGCCACTGTTGCCGGGCGGCCGTCCTCCGTCCGATTTGCCGCCCACAGCGCGGCGGGACGCCCGCGGCGCGGCGACCCATTGAATTTCACCGGAACGCCGGGATCCGTCTGCATCCCGGTTGCCCGAACAGGTGGCGAAGCGCACTGTTCGAACGCCCCGCTGTTACGCACATGGCGCTGGAAATTGCCCGGATCGAGCCGGGTATCCCAGACCGTTTCGTAAACCTGTCTAAGTTCCCGGATCGTGAACTCCGGCGGACAGAATCCGGCGGCAAGCGTGGTGTGCTCCATTCTGGAGCGGATTCGTTCCACGGCGTCCTTGACGATCCGCTGATGGTCGAAGGCTAGGCAAAGGGAGCCATTCTCGATCTGTTCCACAGGCTGCAGGCGGGCTTTGGAGGCGTCCCCGCCACTTCTGGGAGCGGGCAATCTGGCGCAGACACCCCAATGGGCGATGGTGACGACCCGCATGCGGGGGTCGCGGTCAGGCGCGCCATAGGTGGCAAGCTGTTCCAGATGCCACGGTCCCTCCTCAAGCCCGGTCTCTTCCTCGAGTTCCCGGGCGGCGGCTTCCCAAGGATCCTCATCCGAGCGCACGAAGCCACCGGGCAGGGCCCAGGCTCCCCGATACGGTTCTCCGCCTCGTTCGACCAGCACCACCTTGAGCGTTCCATCCCTTATGGTGAACAGAGCGATGTCAGCTGTGACGGCGAAGCGCGGATACGCTTCTGGATCGTATGGAGTGTCGGCGATCATTGCCGAAACTTATCTTGTTTACTTGACAATATCAAGCTATCTCATATATTGTTGAAAAAACAATAAACAGAAGGAGAATTGTGCATGACCTTGCCGAATCTGGACGCCGCCGCTGTCGGCAGGCCGATCACGCGACAGGGCATTGCGTTTTTCCCGGTCTTCCTGCCGGGCAATGAGCTGCCGCCCATAGCCACAGGCGAAGCCTCGGGGCTCGTGATAGATGAACTTGAAGTTCCTTTGGTGCAAGAGTTGCGGATGACCAATCCCACTGACAGGCCTGTTCTGGTCGTCGATGGGGAGCATTTCCTCGGCGGCAAGCAGAACCGCACGGTAAGCTCTACCGTACTGGTTGGTGCGAAGTCAATGGTGGTGGTGCCGGTGAGTTGCCTGGAGCAGGGACGCTGGGGCCAAAGGCGGTCATGGCGGCGAGCCGAAGCCTTCGCGCCCGCCCACGTCCGGGCGGTGCAGCGCGCGGGCGTAGCCCGGTCCCTGCGGCGGAACGGGTCCCGCGAAGGCGATCAGGGCCGTGTCTGGATGGAAGTCGATTCGATGCTGAACCGCAATGGCATCGTTTCCGAGACCGGCGCGGCATCGGATCTGGAACGGGCATATCGGCGTGAGCGCTCGTGTACAGCGGCCGTCCAGGAGCTTACTGGGCGTGGTCCGCTGCCAAACCAGTGCGGCGTTGCTGTCGCCCGCGGCGACCGCGTGACGGCAATGGACCTCTTCGGTGCACCGCATCTGCTCGCTGCTCACTGGGAACAGATTGTGCGTTCGCACTTTCTTGAACCAGCACCGCAAGGAAGCCGGATGTCTTGCGATGGGGTCCAGAAACTCCTCCGCCGCGTCGCGCGAGCGCCGACACAGGCAATTCCGGGTATCGGTCTCGGCGTCGAACACCGCAATGCCGAAAGTGGGTTGACAGGACAGACGCTGACGCTGAACGGCGCACTGGTCCATGCGGCGTTCTCGCAGGAGGTCGCGTAGACGGACAGGGTCCGTCATCGATGCGCGGCAAAGGTGCCGGAAACAGGAAATGGAACACAGGATTCAAACGTCGGGCGGATATTCCTGCCTGAAAGACCTATGGGAGATAGAACGATGGAAACTTCTGAACTGAACCGAGCACGGGGCCTCATGGCCGGAATCGCGGTGGGGAACCTGTTGGGGATCTCGATGGAGGGATGGTCGCGGTCACTTATCGCCCAGCAGTATCCCGAGGGTGTGCGGGAAATCGCCGCAAGTTCCGGATATCCCGATGATGACGATGTTGCGCAGGCCATTGAGGTTGCCGATGCGGCGACGGCGGTCGACGGGCTTGACGTGGATGATCTCGGTCGGCGCTTCTGGGCATGGGCCGTAACCAACGGCGCGGGGATGGGCGTCCTGACAGGTCATGTATTGGCGCTCTATGGTGGCGACTATCCCGAGCGGCTTGACCGTGGGCAGGCAGATGGAACCGAGCGGTCCACCAAAGGCATTCCGATCGTTGAGGCTTCTCGGCAAGCGTGGGCGGGAAATCGAGCAGGCAATGGTGCGCTGATGCGCTGCGCACCGCTCGCGATCCGGTGGCGCGACGATCCGGGTAGGTTGGTGCGGGAGAGCGTGCTTTCGGCCGTGCCGACGCATTGGGATCCGCGCTGCGGCTGGTCCTGCGTGATCGCAAATCTTGCCATCGCCACCGCCCTGCGTGGCGAGACGTTGTCTGCGGAAGCTCTTCTACGCTTGGCGCGGGATGGCATGGCGATGTCCCTGCCTGCGCTTCGCGACTACGGTTACGGCGCCGAAATCCCGTCGTCGGTATCGGACGCCGTGGCCCTGGCGGCGCGGACTTCGATAGACGAACTGGTGTTCGATGGCCCTGGTATGGGATTCACCCTGCTGTCCCTCCAGGCGGCACTGACCTCCTTCTGGCGGGCGGAGGACTTCGAGTCCGGGCTGCGACGGGTTGTCGAGGCAGGTGGCGATACCGACACCAATGGCGCGATTGTCGGCGCGGTGCTTGGGGCACGGTTCGGCCATGTGGCAATTCCGGAACGGTGGCGGAGGCGGGTGGACGAGATCAGGGCGGGGCGCGTGTCGATGGAGTCCTGCGCCGACCGCCTAACGGCGTTGGCCGAAGTTGGCAAGGTCCCTATATCATGACCGCACTTCCACTCCGAAGTGCAACACCGGCCATTCCCGCAGGGAGGGCGCAGCCCGACCGGAGCCCGGACGGACGCGACGGCGAATTCCTGTCCACCCCCTTCCGGCGCCCCAGTCCGCGCCGGTGGGAGGCGGTCGTGCGTCCGTGCGGCCCTGCACCGCCCTCACCTGCGCGTCGGTGACCGCCCGGAGGTCCGTCCCCTTCGGCAGGTACTGCCGCGCCAGCCCGTTGGTGTGCCCGTTCAGGCCACGCTCCCAGAAGTGGTAGGGGGTCGCGAAGTAGAAGGCGGCCCGGAGCGCCCTAGCCACGCCGACGTGGCCCGCGAACTCCCTGCCGTTGTCCGAGGTGATCGTGTGGACGGGCGCGGCGGAAGGCCGCAGCATCTCCAGCATCGCGGCGGAGACCGCGGCCGCCGTTCTCCGGTCAACCCGCTGAAGGAAAACGAATTTCGACGCCTTGTCCACAAGGGTGACCACCGCCCCGCTGTGTCCCCTGCCGATGACCGTGTCCGCCTCCCGGTTGCCGTCCCGCGACCTGCTCCCCGCCTCCTCCGGCCTCCCGGAGATGTCCACCCGGCCCGGGATGTGGCCACGGCCCGAGTGCCTGCCGCCTCGCCGGTCCGGCTTCCTGCTGCGGCGCCGCAGCAGCGGGAACAGCCCGCCGCCCGCCTTCCTGTCGGCCCTGACGTGTTCGGATGTCCACTGGCGGCCCGCCGTCCAGCCGCCCCCGGACGCAGCCGTCCCGCGACCTGCTCCGGGCTCCAGCCCTCCTCTGGAAGCCCCTCCACATGCGCCCAGCGGTCGGGCGTCATCTTCCTCGGGTTTGGGGAAGCCGCGCCGCGGCGGGCCTCCGCCCTTCCCTGCGCCTCCCCGGGGCTGTACCCCCCGCCGCCGGCGTTCCGGCGGCGCTCCCGCCAGACCGACGTCCGGTCACGGCCCAGCCGGGCGGCGATGGCCCTCGGGCATGGCAGTCTCCCATGTTGCATCACAGGGACTGTCGCCGCCTGCTGGCCGATACGCAACATCATGCGCCCGGAAAACCGGTCACCACCGCCACTGGCGTTGCACTTCAGGGTGGAACGGGAGTCATGCAAACTGTACCGACACTGTGCCGAGCGGGCCGAAATCGGCCATGATCGTATCGCCTTTATGTGCCCAGACGGGGCGTGTGAATGAGCCTGACAGCATCATGTGGCCGGGTTTCAACGTGGTATCGAAGGAGGCAAGTTTGTTTGCCAACCAGGCGACTGCCATCGCCGGGTGGCCCAGAACACCAGCCGCGATTCCGGTTTCCTCGATCTCGGAATTACGATGGAAAATGGCACCAACCCAACGCAAGTCCACCTTATCGGGCTGCATCGGACGGTTGCCCAATATCAACCCCGCAGCGGCACCGTTATCGGCTACGGTGTCGAAGATGCGCCGGGGCTCAGTGACGCGCGCGTCGATAACCTCAATGGAGGGCACGACATATTCGGTTGCTCGCATCACGTCGATCAAACCGACATGTGGACCTTTCAGTGGCTCTTTCAGGATAAAGGTCAGTTCGGGCTCGACGCGAGGTACACAGAAGTCCTTGAACGGGACCTGCGCTCCGTTTTCGATGAGCAGGTCGTCGAAGATGTAGCCGTAATCAGGCTCGTCGATCTTGCTGGCCGCTTGCATCGCCTTGGATGTGAGGCCAATCTTGTGACCAATGATTCTGGCTCCTTCGGCCACGCGCTTTTCTGCCAGCATTGACGAAATCGCATAGCTGTCCTCGATCTCTATTTCGGGGAACATCTCGGACGGGCGCTCTGCTTGCACCTTTGTCCGGTGCGATTCAGCTAGGGATGCAACGACTTTTTCTCGTTGGGTCTGTGTTAGCATGCGGATCCTCTAATGGTATGTCGCTTTTTGTGTGTCAGGAAAACGCGCCAACGCCTTGACCATCACCGCTTGATGTGGATGGGGCAGCGCTTTGGCCTTGGTGACGGAGATTGCCGGCAGGTATTTTCGGAAGCTTGGCGCAATCGCATCGTAAAAGAGCGTACGGTCCTCGATATTGATCAGGAAGGCTTCCAGACTGACAATGTGATCTGGCTCCAAAAGAAGGGTTCCCAGTATGTCGCTGATGTTAGCCATTGTCTCGCGGCTTTGCTCGAACGTGTCGTGAAAGAGGCTTCCATCGGGGAAGACCGTTACGCCGGCAAAGCTCTCATCCGGGCGCCGTGAACTTGTGCCTGAGACAAAAACGAAGTTTTCGACGCGTTTGACATGTGGGAAACTGCCTTTGGGCCGGGCCTTGTCAGGTAGCGTGTAGGATTTGATGAAAACCCGGTCGATGATCGCCTTGGCCGTGTTCCGAAGTGCGTCCGTTACAGGGCCAATTCGGCTGTCATTGAGGCGGGAAGAGGGTGCGCTTACCGTCAGGGCACCTAGCATCTTGCCACTATGGTCGCGGATCGGGACACTCAAATCCACAAGGCCGTCTTCGACCTCTTGGCGGCTGATGGCGTAGCCGTTCTTGCGCGCCCGTCGGATCTGACTGCGCAGGTCCTCGACTGTGCGGACTGTCTTGGATGTTATGTGCTCTAGGCAGAGGGTCTTCAGATACTCTTCCAGAGCCGAGGGCTCAAGATCGGAAAGGTGGAGTTTTCCTACAGAAGTCGCGAAGAGGTTCGGCCCTATGTTTCCCCTTTCCCGGCAAAAAAGGGAACGGTTCGGCTCGTGCCACATGGCTTTTCGTGGGCCATTCTTGGAGAAAAGCGTGAGACTGATCGTTTCGCCAAGATCATCGGCAAGGTTCCTGATGTGCAATCTGGCGCGCTCGGTCAGGATTTCTTCGCTACCCGCGCTGCGCCCAAGCTCGGAGATCAGCATCCCTAGCTGGTAAAGATTTCCAGGCATCCGTGCGATGGCACCGATTTCCTCGAGAGTCAGAAGAAAACGGTTAGTGGTGGACAGATTTATGTTCATTCCCACCGCGATCTGTTGTTGGCTCATGGGGCGCGCCTCCTGTGCGAGTAGGCGCAGGATGTCAAAGGCCTTGATGACCGAGCTATTTTTAGGTGTTGCCAATTTGAATGCGCTTACTTGGCTTCGTCGTCCGGCACTTCGTCGCCAGCGTCATCGCTGAGTTGCTGTTTGAGAAACCCTGTGACAGCAGATGCATCTGATCCTTTCAAGCCCAGCTCAGCCAGCAGACTGTCTACAACCGGTGCGTGAATGCGGTAGCGCAGGGCACTATTCACCAATTGGTCAGGGAGTGTGCCGCCGGACCCCGGGGTCAACGCGTCAGCCGCTGTTTCTGAGATGCTACCGTTTCGTCCAAGCAGACCGTCAACCTGAAGGATGCGGATATCATTGATACTCTCCATCGGTTTGGCGCTTTCGTGGATGATGTCTTTGAGGCGATCAATGACCGAGAGGCGCAGCTTCAACACCATCAGTTCTTTGGACATAGTATTCTCTGCTTCAGTCATCGCACGCACTGCTGCAGCGTCGGTGGTGTTCCGCTGCTCTTCGGCTTCGAGACGAACCTTTTCAGCGATCGCCTCGGCCTCAGCCAGTGCGGTAACGCGGGCGGACTTGGACTTGGTCTCGATTTCACTGGTCTTGGCAATGTTCTGGGCCTCGCGGAACTTCGCTTCGGCCTGTACAAGCATGTCGACTGTGCCGCGCTCGGCATCCTTCTCGGCCTTGATCAGTGTGATCACCTTCTCACGTTCCTCTCGTTCCCGGGCACGGACCAATTCCAATTCGGCCTCCGCTTTGACCAGCGCAACACGCGCGGATTCCGCATCCGCCAGCGCCGCCACCTGCGCCTTGGAGCTCTTGGCGACCGCAATGTCCCGTTTGTGTTCTTCTTCGCTCAGCTTCTGCTGCTGAGCGATAGTTCTCATATCAACACTCAACTGCGCATCGATGGTGGCGGCCGAAACTTTCTCTTTCTTGCCGGCTTTGATCACTTCGACTCGTTCCTCGGCCTGCACCCGCACAGCATCCAATTCCCTTTGCATCTCGACACGCAAGCGTTCGATCTCGTTTTCGAATCTTATGACAGCTTCATCCGCCTCTTTGCGGTTTTCAGATTCGGCCAATGCGATTTCCGTCGACTGTTCCGCCTGCAGCAACGCGATCTGTTTTTCGCGCGCAATCCGACCGAGACGGATTTCCTTCTCGGCATCTTGCTTCGCGGCGTCCATCTCCTGACGCTTGCGCTGCTGCTCAGTCTCGACAGCCGATCGTTGTTCTATTTCGCGCAGGGTTGTTTCCTGATCCGACGCAGTGCGGGCTAGCTGAATTTCGCGATCGGCAACGATGCGCGCCTCCTCGGCTTCCCGATTCATTTCAGCTTCGATCTTGCGGGTCTCGGCGCTGGTCGATGCTTGCTTCATTGCGACATTCGTCTGTCGCTCGATCCGGCGCAACTCCAGCGCCAACTCGGTTTCAATTGCAGCGACTTCCGTATCATGCAGGGTCTTCTGGTTCTGACGCTCGATCTCTTTTCTTGAGGCAAGCCGTTCGATCTCGCGCTGCTCGTCTGCCTTTAACGTTGCAAGGTTTATCGCAAGTTCGGCCGCCACGCGCGCCTCTTCTGACTCGCGGCGCTTCGAGGCTTCCTGCAATTTGATCATCGCGGCCTGATCAGCACGACGAATCGCGACCTCCTGCTGTAGGCTGAGGCGTGCGTATTCCTCTTCGCGTGTCAACTCCAACCGACGTGTTTCGCTTTCAAGCTTCTTCTTTTGGATTGAGATCTCGCTATCCTGCTCGATTGCGTTCCGCTTGAGCCTCCGCTCTTCGATGTCCGCAGTCAAACGCGTCAGACCCTCGGCGTCGAAGGCATTGGAGGGGCTAAAGAAATCCTTGCTGGTTTGATCTAGCGCGGTTAGTGAAGCGCTCTCCAATTCCAGCCCGGTCTGTTCGACCTCAGGGCGCACGATCTCCTTGACCCGGCGTATATATTCGCCGCGCTGCTCGTGGAGTTCCTCCATTGTGCGCTCGGCGGCAACCGTCCGCAGCGCATCGACAAAGCGGCCCTCGAGAAGGTCGCGCATCGCGTCAGGCCGTGCGGTCTTTTTGCCAAGGGATTGTGCGGCTTGGGCAATAGAGTCCGAGTTGGCGCCAACCCGAACATAGAACTCGGCCGTAACATCGACCCGTAACCTGTCGCGGGTGATGATTGAATTGGCCTCAGCCCGGCTGATCTCCAACCGGTTGGTACCCATGGTTACCGGGATCACATCGTGCAGAACAGGAATGACAAATGCTCCGCCATTCTGAACCACCTTCTGCCCTCCCATGCCGGTGCGCACGAAGGCAACTTCCTTTGTTGCGCGGCGATAAAGCCACCAGAACAGGATCCAGGCGATCACGATGACGATGACAATCAGGACCATGGTCAGAACCGTTCCTGCGAAGATTCCCATCTGAACTCTGCTCCCATAGCTCAGGGCCGTCGATCCGGTTGGACGCCCTTCAAGTCAATGGCAGCAGCATATATTCTCATTTATTAGTTTACAATCTCAAATTTTGAGTTAGAGTGGTTGGCGCAAGGAGATGAAGAGTGAACCTACGCTTCAGTAGTCAACCGGTGCCGAAATTTCGCTATAGCCCTGCGGTGCGGATGGGAACATTTGTAAAGACCGCAGGAATGGTGGGCTTGTGCCCGGAAACCGGTCGACTTGTGATGGGTGGTGCGGCGGCAGAGTTTAGGCAGATTCTCGAGAACCTTGATGCACTTGTTGTGGAGAACAGTCTTCCTGCCGTGCCTATGTCGGCCACAATCTATTGTGCGGCTTTTCACAGGTTTGGCGAGATCAATGAGATTTGGGACACGCATTTCGCAACTGCGCCTGTTTTGCCAGCTCGAAGCGTAGTCGGCGTGTCACAATTGCCTATCGGTGCGCAGGTAGAGGCAGATTTTCTATTCTATGACGCGGCGGGAGCTTCGAAGTCGTGAGCAGGCAAGACCCAGCCTTTGATGCTTCGCTGGCGGTCGGGTCGCAGGACGTTGAGGGACTGGTGCGCTTTAGGCGTGCGGGAGACTTTGTCTTTGTCGCGAGTGTAGGCGGTCCCGAGGGTGCTGGCATTCAGGCGCAAACCAACACCTGTATTCTGAAGCTTTCCAATATCCTTGAGGAAGCCGGCGGCGGTTTGGAAAACTTGGTCGAGTTGGTAACCTATCTGGCGCGGATGACCGACTTTACCGGATACAACGAAGCATATGGCAAACACTTCTCGGTCGACGGGCCGGCCCGAACAACAATAGCGGTCGAACAGCTTTCCCATCCCGAAATGCTCATTGAAATGCGTGGTGTCGCGTACATCGCTAAAAGCACCAGCAATGTGAATTGAAGAAAGGAAATGACCCATGCCCAACGGAGAAGTCGTTGCCGGGTTCATCGCACCCCATCCTCCGCATCTGGTTTATGGCGAAAACCCGCCTCAGAATGAACCGAAGTCTCAAGGAGGCTGGGAGCAGCTTCGCTGGGCCTACGAAAAAGTGCGCGCCAGTATCGATGAACTGAAGCCTGACGTGTTGCTGGTGCATTCGCCTCACTGGAATACGCAACTTGGGCACCACTTCTTGGGCGTTCCAAGGCTGGGCGGCAAGTCTGTGGATCCCATCTTTCCGAATCTCTTCCGCTATACCTATGACCTGACAGTCGATGTGGAACTGGCGCAACTGGCCTGCAAGCATGCGCAAGACATGGGGTTAGTCAGCAAAATGATGACCAATCCCAGATTCCGAGTGGATTATGGAACCATTACATCGTTGCATCTGGCGCGCCCCCAATGGGACATTCCTGTGGTCGGTTTGTCGGCCAATAACTCGCCCTACTACCTTACGACCGAAGAGGGCTTTGAGGAGATGGACCGCCTCGGTAAGGCAACGCGCCGTGCGATCGAAGAATGCGGCCGTCGTGCGGTGGTACTGTGTTCGGCCACAATGAGCCACCGGCATTTCCAGGAAGAGCCGGAAACACCTGAAGACATGAGCCAGGAACATCCCTATTCGATGGAGATGTATCAATGGGATATGCGGCTGATCAAGATGATGCGCGAGGGGCGTATGCAAGAAGTACACGATCTGCTGCCCGAATTTGTGGAGATCGCCTTTGCCGAATTCAAGGCCGGGTCATTTACCTGGATGTGTTCGGCCATGGGATATCCGGAGCTGCCGGGCGAGCTTCTAGGATTTGGAAACGTCATCGGAACCGGCAACGCGGTCTTCAAATGGGACCTCACCAAACATGGGCTGGCGACACCGGCGGATCAGTGGGTCGAGTCGCGCAGCGACCTGTCGCGCCAGCCTTCGATGGCGATGTCGACTCCGGTCTTTGGCGATAGCGGCAGAAGCGGTGGTCTCTTTGCGGGTGATGGTCCGTCCATTGGCGCTCGTCCTCTCAACTCTTGAAGACTAAAGCGAGACGAACATGACAGTCGTTGCGGCATATCTCGTTCCCGGCAATCCTCTGCCCTACCTGCGCCCAGAGAATCCGCCATGGGTGGGCATCGCCTCAGCCTATCGAGCGGCAGGACGGTCCTTGACGGCAGCCCGGGCAGATACGATTTTGATATATTCGACACAGTGGATGGCGGTTCTGGATGAACTCTGGCAAATGCGGCAGTCTTTCAACGATCTGCATGTGGACGAAAACTGGTATGAATATGGCGATCTTGAATATCAGCTTACATGCGATACGGAGTTGGCTGCAGCCTGTATCGAAGGCAGTAAGGCTATCGGAATCTCATCGAAGGGTGTGGATTACGACAAATTCCCGATCGATACCGGCACCATTGTCGCCAACGGCTTCCTCAACCCCGGCGGGCGGATACCACTGACGATTGGAGCTAACAACCTCTACCATTCCTTCGACGATACTGTACGTCTGGCCGAGATGGCCGTTGGAAAGGCGCACGATCTGGGGCGTCGTGTCGCGTTGGTCGGCGTGGGTGGCCTTTCTGGTTCCATCTTTCGGCACGAAATTGATATCGCGACCGATGGCATCGCCAATGCCTCGGACGACGAATGGAACCGCAAAATGCTGGCAAGGATTCAGCAAGGCGGTTCGGCAGCTGAACTCGGCAAATTCGCGCAGGAATACGCGAAAGAAGCGAAGGCCGATATGGGGTTCAAGCACTTTGCCTGGATCCTTGGTGGCCTTGGCAGGCGCGTGAGCGGTGCGCAGATTCATGCCTATGGGGCGACCTATGGGTCGGGTGCGGCCGTGATCGAGTTTCGGACCTAACGTTTCCAACCCAAGGAGAATGAAATGAAGAGACTTCGACTTATTGTTGGTGCCCTTGTCGCATTGACGCTGACCAATGGGACGGTTTTCGCCCAAGACTGTACGGTCAAGGTTGGGCGGGTGGTGCCGATCACGGGCCCACTGTTGGATATGGGGCGCGAGACGCCTTGGCTGGACGAAAACAAGCTCAAATATGTGCCCAACGGCATCAAGGTCGGCGACCAGATGTGCAGGATCGAATATGAGATTTACGACAGCAAAGGCACTGCCGCTGGATCCGCTGAAGCTGCGCAGGCTGCAATCTTGAATGACAGGGTTGATGTTGTCATGGCGCAAGGAACACCCGATACAACGAATGCACCCTCAGATCTTTGCGAGCGCTATGAAGTGCCATGCATAACTTCCGATACGCCGATTGAAGCTTGGCTTTTTGGTCCTGATGGCAAGCCCAAGGAGTTCAAATGGACCCATCACTTCTTCTTCGGCGTGCCGGATCTCGTGTCCAATCATGTGGGTATGATCAAGGCGCTTCCGGGCGGCTTTAACGGTCGGATCGGATATCTCTATCCCAATGATCCTGACGGCGTGGTATTTGCGTCTCTGTTTGATCCGGCCTTCAAGGGCGAAGGCTGGGGACCAGTCGATCCGGGCCGTTTTGAGCAGGGGCTGCCAGATTTTTCTGCTATTGTCAACCAATTCAAGCGCAACCGCGTCGAAGTCGTCACGGGGGTTTTGGCCCCGCCGGACTTGCAGGCCTATCTGCAACAGGCCGCTCAACTTGGCTTCAAACCCAAGATGTACATCATCGACAAAGGCACCGGCTATCCTGAACCGATGAAGGCGCTTGGTGACTTTGGTATCGACATCCTAAGCGTCAACTTTTGGTCGCCCGCATTCCCGGGCAAGTCCAGATATGGCGGTTATGACGGTGCGCAGCTTGTCGAAGCCTATGAGGCGGAAAATCCCGGCAAGAAATATTCGCCGCCTCTGGCGTGGAGCGACGCGACATGGGATGTCCTGTTCGACGCGATGGAGCGCGCGGGTAAAGTGACCGATGGCACAGTCGATCGGGCCGCTTTGCTGCAAGCCATCCACGAGACCGATCTTGAGACTGTTGTGGGCAACATTGACTTCAATGATCAGAACTTCTCGGTCTCGCCGTTGGGCGGTGCGCAGTGGCACCGTGATCAGGAAACCGGCGATCTTGTGAAAGAAAACGTCTTCAACGAAGTCTATCCTGAAGTCGCAATCACTGGAGAGATGCGCCTCTATCAGCAGTAACTGCCAAACAGCTGTGCCCGACTGATTGAGCGGCCGGGCACACACCCTAAAGGGAACGCGGCAGATGTGTGCGGCAATCACCACGAATTTTCCCAGCCAAGAAGCTCTGGACCGGGCTTATGACGTTGAAAATTCGGTGCCAGACTTCATGGTTTATGCTCGTCGGTATGTCTCGGAAAGCACTCGGGCACGGCACGAACTTACGTGTCATTCAGATGTGCGCTTTGGTCCAACGTTGGCGGAACACATCGATATCTTTCCCGCGCGTCGTGCGGGAGCGCCAGTATTGGTATTTATCCATGGCGGCTATTGGAGGATGCTGACGGCCAAGGAGTTTTCCTTTGTGGCCAGCGGCTTCGTGCCTCATGGTGTTACAGTGGTTGTAGCATCATACGAGCTTTGCCCTAAGGTCTCGATCTCGGAGATCGTGCGCCAGATGCGCGCGCTTATTGCCTGGTGCGCCGAAAACATCCGGGCTTACAACGGTGATCCTAGCGCAATCTCGGTTTGTGGACATTCCGCTGGAGGGCATTTGGCGGCAATGTGCGCTCTAACCGAGTGGGCGGAATATGGTCTGCGGTCGGACACTCTAAGATCGATTATCCCCATCAGTGGGTTGTTCGATCTTGAGCCAATTTCGCGCACATTCATGCAGCCCGATCTGCGGATTTCCAAACGCGACATAAAGGAGGCCAGCCCGCTCCATCTGATGCGCCGTGTTTCTGCAAGAATGCTAATCAGCTACGGTAGTGAGGAGCCAGCGGAATTTGCCAATCACTCAGAAGTGTTCCTGTCTGCCTGGCTTGACTTTGGCAACAACGCGAGCGCCTTTGCGATGCAGGGTCGCAACCACTTTGACGCCATCACAGATCTGGGCGATCCAGGGAGCAGACAAGTGGCGGCCATCCTCGACGTCATGGATGCACATGCAACCACGCTCCGACCGACACGCTTGGATCGGCGGCTGTTCCCGCAAAGGGCGTTGTTATGACCAGCCTTCTGAAAGCCACTAGGCTGAACAAAGCCTTCGGTGCCGTGCGGATCGCTGACGAAATCAGCTTTGACATTCCCGAGGGTGAAGTCGTGGGCATCATTGGACCGAACGGTGCAGGCAAAACGACGCTGTTCGGACTTCTGGCCGGAACTGTGCCGCTCGATGGCGGTCAAATCCGTTACGGTTCGCGGGATATCACGGGTTTGCCGACTCATGATCGTGCACGGATGGGGATCGCGCGGACCTATCAGATCCCACGTCCCTTCACTCATATGTCGGTATGGGAGAACCTCCGCGTTGCTTCGCTCTTCGCTGGACAGCTGGAACCGGCGGAATGCGATGAATGGGTCACACAGGTTCTGAATTTCACCGGGCTCGCCCGCGACGGCGATATTCTAGCCGGACGCTTGCCTTTGCTGGGCCGCAAACGCCATGAACTGGCTCGAGCGTTGGCAACCCGACCAAGCCTGTTGTTAATTGACGAGGTGGCGGCCGGGCTCACTGACGCGGAAGTAGACGAGTTCATCGACCTTGTCGCGAGGATCAAGGGAGCGGGGATTACGGTGATCTGGGTCGAGCATGTAATGAAAACCATGCTGCGGGCCACCGACCGATTGCTGGCTCTTTCGGGTGGACACATCATTGCTCAAGGCCCGCCGGATTACGTTATCAACACACCGGAGGTGCAGCGTGTCTACCTTGGTGCGTAAGGGAAATCTGTTCTCCAAACCTGGTCGGGACGGAAACTACCCGATCCTCACGGTCGAGGGCTTGAACGCATGGTATGGTGAATTGCAGGCCCTGTTCAACCTGACATTCTCGGTCAATCCGGGCGAGGTTGTCTCGGTCATTGGAGCTAATGGCGCGGGCAAATCAACATTGCTACGGTCGATTACTGGCATGATGACCCGTGGCAGCGCGGCGCATATCACCGGCATGATCGAATGCCAGGGACGGAGGCTGGACAAGCTGCGTACCGAGACCATCGTCGATACCGGAATCACCATGGTACCCGAGGGGCGCATGTTGTTTCAACGTATGACTGTCGAGGAAAACCTTTTGGTTGGCGCACATCTGCCGCGCACCCGGGATACAGCGCACGAGAAGCTGGACGAAATCTATGCCTTTTTTCCGCGTCTATCTGAACGGCGGACCCAGACGGTCAGCCAGATGTCAGGGGGCGAACAGCAGATGGTCGCTGTCGGGCGGGCGCTGATGTCCCAGCCGTCTGTCGTCTTGTTCGATGAGTTGTCGCTCGGTCTTGCGCCGATCATCGTAGACGAGATCTATGACAAAGTGCGCGAGATCAACCAAACCAGAGTGACCTGCCTTGTGGTCGAGCAAGACACCAAACGTGCACTGGCAATTGCCGACTATGTATTGGTTATGCTCGAAGGGCGGATCGTTCTGTCCGGCCGTCCCCAAGACCTGACGATGGACACCATCACCGCGGCCTATTTCGGCACGCATAGCAGGCGGGGAAATTGATGGGCGACCTTCACTTTGGAGAAGCCGTCTACTGGACGTTCATCGATCTGGCCAATGCCCTTCTGACGGGCACATTCGTAGGCGGATATTACGCGATCCTGGCCATCGGGCTGGCGTTGTCCTTCGGTGTCATGCGGCTTGTCAACCTGGCCCATGGCGAATTCATAATTGTGGGTGCATATCTTTCGGCCGTTATCCTGCAGGTGCTTCCGATGCCGCCCTTTCTGGTGCTGATCATCGTTGTGCCGGCGATGTTCTGCATCGGCTATTCGCTGCAGAGATTCTTGCTAAACCACGTGTCGGTGCAGGCGATGGAGCGGCGCGGCATGTCCACAAATTTTGGGCTGATGGCACCGATCCTAGTGACCTTTGGTCTCGGGATATTCGTCTCTCACCTTTTGTTCGCCATCTTTGCCACAGACGCGATGTCTATCAGGAATGGCCTCGCGTTCTCTGCAATCCGGATCAGCCTGGATCTGTCGGTTTCGACCCTGCGGTTCATCTTCTTTCTGATCGCCATTGCGCTTTTGGTCGCGCTGCACGCCTTCCTGCGCTATTCGGCAACGGGGCGGGCGATACGGGCAGCGTCGGACAACCCGACATTCGCCACACTCATGGGCATCCGCACTGACCATATATTTGCTTTGGCGCTTGGGATTTCGTTGGCCATCAGCGGGCTTGCTGGCTTCATGATCGGGATGACCCGCACGTTTCAGCCCTTTGACGGGCCGCAATTCATCCTCATTGCATTTGGCGTGGTCATTGTTGGAGGCATGAATTCTATCACAGGGAGCCTGATAGGCGGAATCCTCCTGGGAATCGTTCAGGTTCTTGCGGGCACGTATTTCGGACCATCGGCGCAGTTGGTTGGCGGCTATATGCTCGTGCTGGCAGTGCTGGCCTTCTTCCGGGAAGGTCTGTTCTCACGATGACACTTGGGCGCTTTCTAAATCAGATTGCTGACAAATCGGTTTCGGGCTGGCTTTTGGTCGCGCTCCTAGTGATCCTCGTCCTATTTCCGTGGGCTGCGGGCGAGGCGGGACGATACTATACCTTCCTGCTGATGACAATCTTCATCTTTGCCACATTGGGCCACGCATGGAACCTGTTAGCAGGGTTCTGCGGGCTTCTGTCCTTTGGCATTCAAGTCTATGTAGGATTGGCAGGGTTCACTGTTGCAATCCTGGTCTATTATGTGAATGTCCCCGTCTGGTGGGCGATGATCCTGAGCATCATTCCGACAACAGCCTTTGCCTGGCTGCTTGCTGCTCCGATTTCAGAGCGCTTTGCGCGCCGGAATACCTGGATTGGCGTGATTGTAGCTGCCATCCTCTGGATCGTCTACGAAGTCATCATCGCATATAGCCCTAATGCCGATCTGTTCGGCAGCACCTATATCCGACGGGTCATATTTTTGTTCGCCATTTTTCTGGGGGCGCTTCCACTATTGAAGCTTCAGGGAGCTTACTTCGCTGTCGCAACTTGGCTGGTCGCCGCAGCTGTCGCATCGATCTTCAATGAGTGGCAGGTTGTTGGCGCCGGTGGCGGCATGAATATTGCCAATCAAACCTCGATGATGGGTCGCTACTATGCTGGGCTTGCTCTGCTGATCGTGGCAACAGCGGTGGTCTGGTGGTTACTGCGCAGCAGATTTGGGCAGGCCCTGACCGCCGTCCGTGACGATGAAGAGGCTGCGACGGCGATTGGCATCGACATCCGCCGGATCAAGACCATGGTGTTCCTGATTTCGGCTCCAATGGCCGGACTATCTGCGGCGCTGTACTATATCGACGCAGTGACGATCACGCCGCCAGATGCATTCCATATCCGTTGGTCGGCTTATGCGGTGTTCATCGTGGTTGCGGGCGGTATGGGGACGCTATCAGGGCCCCTCTTGGGCGCGATCGCCTTTATCGTCGTGCAGCGCTTCCTCGTTGCGATATGGGGTGGCGGCGATCTGACGCTGGGCATTGCGGCGGTGCTGTTGATCCTTCTCTTGCCGCGCGGGATTGCAGGGTTCTTGGCTGATCTGCGCGATAGAGCATCCATCGCGGAACCGAAGCCGACCGCAATCGACTTGACTTCCCAAAACACCGAGGGTCGCATCGTAGTGGCAGGTTTGGTGCCATCCAGCCCAGCTTTGAAGCTGGTTCCTGGAACACCCGCCTGGAAGGGGTTGCGGGACGCGGTGGCTAAGCTCCGCTCTCGTATAGCCGAAGCGCAACCGGACGCGATCGTCCTGCTGGGCTACGCGCCCGTTATGCCGGTTGTCGGAAAGCCCGCAGCGAGATTGACCGGAGCCTTGCGCGACTCAAGCGTTTCCACGCTCGGCGATATCACAGTCGATGTGAGACTGGATGTCGCTCTAGGGGATCACCTCAAAGCTGCCGGTTTTGAGGTGCATCAGCCGGCGCAGGTCGAGGACTTGAATGATGTTGGCGCAATGGCAGCTCTGGCGCAACTCGATCCTCAGCGACGATTTCCCGTCATCCTGATCGGTGCTGGTCAGGGGGATCCGCTCGGTCTGGAACAAGCGATCCGTGCCACTGGCCGCCGTGTTGCAGTGCTGGCTGTCAGCGGCTTATCTGGTTCAGCCCGCACGCCCAACCTCAATTTCGGAGCGGGAAACCTGTATTCCGCAGAGCACGATCAGATCAACCGAAGGATATTGGGCGGCTTCCAAACAGGAAGAGGCGTGGATTTCCGATCACTGGCGGGGACGGGCGAAATCGAACAGGGCGGCGCAGTGCTGGCCTTTGCATTTGGGCTCGCGTCAAAGCCGGCTGAAATCCTTAGCTATGGTGCGATCTTTGGCGCTGGCGCCGCGGTAATTGATATCCCGGTGGAGACGACATCTTGAGTGATATCCTAAACTTTATTGATGGTGCCTATGCTACGGGGTCAGAGGGTCGTTGGTTTGAGAACATCAACCCATGCACCGGTAAGGCACATGCCCGTGTGTCCGAGGCCAGCGCCCATGATGTGGACCGTGCCGTGCGTGCAGCGCGTGCAGCACTGACCGGACCTTGGGCGAGACTGACACGCAAGAACCGTACCGATATGATCCGCTCAATTGCCGATGAGATCGAAAGGCGCGCGACAGAGTTTCTTGAGGCTGAGGTGGCCGATACTGGCAAGCCGTATTCACTGGCGAGCAAAGTTGACATTCCTCGGGGAGCCGCAAACTTTCGCGTTTTTGCCGATATTCTGGCGAATCTGTCCGAGCAGGCGTTCCCGATGGATACGCCTGACGGCGCACGGGCATTGAATTACACATCACGTCGTCCCAAAGGCGTGATCGGCATCATAAGTCCCTGGAACCTGCCTCTTCTGCTGATGACCTGGAAGGTCGCACCCGCCTTGGCCTGCGGCAACACCGTGGTAGCCAAACCCTCTGAAGAAACGCCTTCGACGTGCACAATGCTGGGTGAGGTAATGAACGCCGTTGGCGTGCCGCGCGGCGTCTTCAATGTGGTTCATGGCTTTGGCTCCAGCTCTACGGGAGAAGCCCTGACCATGCACTCCGGCGTGGATGCGATTACCTTCACTGGCGAAACCCGCACTGGAGAGGAAATTATGAAGGCCGCGGCGAGTGGCACGCGCGACATTTCCTCGGAACTCGGTGGCAAGAACGCCGGGATTGTTTTTGCTGATTGCAATCTGGACAAGGCTGTGGCGGGCAGCCTTAGGTCGGCCTTTACGAATTGTGGTCAGATTTGCCTCTGTACTGAGCGGCTCTATGTCGAGCGCCCGATTTTCGACGCCTTTGTCGCAAAGATGAAGGAAGGTGCCGAAGCTCTGATGCCTGGAAGCCCCTCCGATGCGACGACGGGGATCGGTCCGCTCATCTCGGCGGAACATCGCAACAAGGTCGTGGGCTACTTTGAAAAGGCATGTGCGGCCAGAGCGACGGTTGTAACTGGCGGCGAGTGTCTCGAACTGACGGGCGATATGGCAGGTGGGTTCTGGGTTCGTCCGACCATTTGGACTGGACTCTCTGAAGACAGTACACCAATGCGTGAAGAGATCTTTGGCCCGGTTTGCCACATCGCGCCGTTTGACAGCGAAGACGAAGTCATTCGTATGGCCAACAACACTCCCTATGGACTGGCAGCGACCCTCTGGACCGAGAACCTCAGCCGTGCACATCGTGTGGCGCCCAAACTTGAGGTTGGAATTGTCTGGGTCAACTGCTGGAATCTGCGCGACCTGCGAACACCCTTTGGCGGTGCGAAACAATCAGGAATCGGGCGGGAAGGCGGCGAATACTCACTCGAATTCTACACAGAACTTTCCAGCATCTGTATCAGCGTCTAATGCTGAGAGAGTTGGACACAGGGTGCAAAACGATGAACGCTATTGACAGACGAATTGCAGATTATGGACTGGACCTGCCGGAACTGCAGCCACCACTTGCCGCGCTGCTCGTGCCAACGCGCCTGCTTGGACGGCGTTTGATTGTTTCGGCCCAACTTCCAAAATTGAATAACAAAGTGGTCTACACCGGTCGACTTGGAGAAACCGTCGATTTGGCAACTGGTTGTGCAGCCACCCGACTCTGTGCACTGAACGTGCTGGCGCAGGCACGCGCCGCACTTGATGGCGATCTGGGTCGAGTGGAAGCAATTGCGCAAGTCCGGGGTTATGTCAGCGTTGCACCGGGGTTCGATCGGATTGCAGAGGTGGTAAACGGCGCATCGCAGGTTATGTTAGATATATTTGGGGAAGAGATCGGTGCCCATTGTCGAACATCGATCGGCGCTGCCAACATGCCCTTTAACGCCACCGCTGAAGTCGAGGCTGAATTTTTTTTGCGTGCCTGATTTCCTGTTGAATTGGATTTGTCCTTCAAGACTCAGGTCGCAGGTCCAGCAAGAGCTTCGTCGGCAGTCCATGAATGGGTTTTCCGCTCTGCAATGTGTTGATATTGAATGCTTTCAAGCAACCTCAAGATCGGGTATATGGTCATCTTGACCCGACCATTTCAAGCAAATGGGGCAAATTAAGGGGATTATATACTTAACTGAACACGCAACAAATTATGGTAATAATGACAGTTTTGAACAACAACGCGTTGTATTCAATTTGGTTAAGTATATAATCCCCCAAATTAAACATTGCCAGCCCGTGAACGCATGGCAGTTGTTTAGGGATTGCCAGAAGTGTTCACAGGGAAAGGCTTATCCCTTTGACTACGGCACCGCAACATGCTGTGCCGGCGGTCTGACGGCCGGTTTCCCGGATTCCGGCGGAATCCGGGCCGCCGCCGCCACGCGGCGGTCCGTCCGGAGCCGGAAGGATCGGGATTCGGGGGGACTGGGGGTCGGCGCCGCGGGCCGGAGCCTTTCAACTGGACACTGTTAACTCGACGCTGGCCTAGCCGCGCATTGCCGGATCATGTCCGAGGCAGCGAAAGGAACGGATATCCGTCCCGGATATTCCGTGATTCCAGCATGGGCTGACGTTCCGGCGGCATGGATCCGGTGAATTGCGTGGTCCTGGCTGTGAATTCCGGACCGGTTCGGCCCAGCCCGGCCGGTTCCTGTGGACTGGGCCGCCCGTGTACACGAAAGGGACATCGAGTTAACAGTGTCCAGTTGAAAGGGACGGGGCGGAGTCTGGGTGTGGGCCCGCGGACGTCAGGCTGCCGCGTCAGTGAGGTCGCGGTAAGTGGCGGGCGGCAGCCCGATGCCGTAGAAAAACAATGACTTATGAGTCAAACTCTAAGTTCAATCGCGTGACCTTCTGCGGACTGGCCATTCTGCCGGCCTAGGCCACTCGCTCGTGACGATTCGATTTGGGTCCGGCCCCAGGGGCCGGAATCGCAGAGGACATCCTCAGCTCATGTCGTACACGTCCGTCCAGCTTGCGCCCGCCTCGGCACTTGTCGCCTGCCGTTCAAAGGGATCCCTTTGAATGTTCCGACCTGCAGCTGAGAGTTCCATATGAAGAGCCTCAGCCGAAGGAATCACGCCCATCCGTTCCATGCCAATCAGAAACGACCAAGTCGTGATCTTCGCTATGCGCGGGCCGAAATCCATGCTCTTGACCTGATTGTCCTCGAACAGCAAGAGCCCGTAATCCGAGGCTCCCAGGGTATCTCTCAGGGTGTTCGAAAACTGCCAGATGGATGTTTCCCCGGCATCCTTGATCCGTTTGCGGAGGGACTGTTGATCCGGGGGCAGAGCATTCCAAAGCAGGCCGATGCTCGTTTCGATTTTCTGGATCCTGTTGCCACCCTTATGGAACCAATCACTGAAAATCATCGCGTCAGGGGCCCCCGGCATTCCCCGCAAGACCTCGTCCACAACCATGTCCGTGATCACGACAGGACAATTGAAGCGATCAAGAAGATCCAACCGATCTATTCTGCCCAGGGATATAAGCGGGCCGCTGTCAGGAATCGCCAGCTGAAGAGCCACCGCCAACCGTCTCCATCATCCTTAGGATCGGCATTGCCACTTCAAGCTCCGCCTCGACCTGCGCCCAGGACGGCTTCGGGGGCGCGATGCCACGGTCCGCCAAGGCATTCAGAAGTTCCGAGTAGGATTCCATGTGCAGGTTCTGCATTGTTTCTTCACGAGAAGTCTCTCCCGCAACGAAACTGTCGATAACCTGTGTGGTGGTCAGCAAGGTCTCCATCTCCAATTCTGCCTTGGGCCGTATAGCAACTTCCGGTTCGCCAAGGAAGAGACAAAGAGCATTCCGGCGAGAGATGGCGGAGCGAATTCCAGAAGGCCATCGGTTGGATGCAGCGATTGAAACCAGTGGCGCGGGTGCTTGAAAACGGATTCAGGCGTTCATTGACGGGGCCTTGCGGACCGGATTTCTCAAGGCTGGCGCAGACGGATTTGGCCGCGAGGGCAAGGGTGCTGGGGATCATGGTCAAAGCCAGAATGAAGCTGGCGGAGGCCATAGAGATATGTTCGCTATCCCGGATATCCGCTTCCACGACAGGCAGCACTGGACGGCTTTGGAACCGACCGACGCCAGGAGATGTCTTCGAACACTCGCGGCCATCGCGTTGATGCTGGAACGGTATTTCGAAGCAGTCACCGGATGAGCCTCATCGAAGACGGCCAGCGATACCCGATCAGTCGGGCGGAGCGAATCATTCTCGGTAGCCACTTCCAATGCAGCTATCTTGCCGAAATTGACAACGACAGACCCGTTCCTCTCATTCGCCGGATTGGATCGTTTGGTTTCCCAATGCTGCCAGAGACCGGCTTCCGAAATCCCTGTCGCCAGAGTTCTCCAACAATCATCGAGTTCATTAGTGCTTGATTGAACGGCTTGAGGTTATCAACAAACAAAGCCATTCTTGAGAGTCCCTTGCCTTGGCTTTGGGAGCGACAACCTACCGGAACAGGCTCCGGCATGCCCAGCGGGCCAGGCGGTATGGTGCGGCCGTGAGAAAGTTGCGCAATAGGGCTGATGTGAATCGGGTGGTGAAGTCGAATCACGATTTGCAAATTGCGGACGGGAATCATATGTCCACAGCACAAAGAGAGGAGACGGATATGAGCGTCGCCTCTGACTGGATCATGTTGGCAGGGATTGTCGCAGTCCTGATCTGTCTTTGGAACTTGCATTGAGACATGGCCAACCCGTGTATACGCATGGCACGTGTTTGAGGGATTGCTGAAGTGTTCATAGGGAAAGCAAGGCAGAAGGAAAGCCAATGAACCGTGGAGTTCCTATGCGTGGTCAAAAGCGCGACCTGAAGGGTGCGACGCCAGAAAGGCTGGCCCCCTGCGCAATTCCATACGACTTTGCCCGGAAGCAGCCCGTTGCAGGCGGCAGGAGCGCGATGCAGGATGTTGCGCCCCCAACGCTTGCGACGGTACTGTGCCGCGGGCCAAGCGAGTCTGAACTTCTGATGTTGCGCCTGCCCTCAAGCACCGAAACTGGTGCTGAAGGTGCTTCGGGGAAACCTTGTCGAAGGGGTCCTTTTGGGTGCGGTTCAGCATGGTCCAGAGGGACTGGAGGCCGTTCGTGTGAGTCAAGCCGCTGAGACATTCGCTGACCGGGTGCCCGACCATCTCGTGAGGGTTTGGGATGCTGTCGTAGACTGCCATGTCGTCTGTATGGATCACTGTGTCGAGATTCGTGACGTTGTCCGGGTAGCCTTGCGGCTTAGCCTTGTCAGTGGTCGTGACGATCTTCGGTCTGACCTTGTTGTTCGCCCGATTCTTCGCGCCGACAACGGCGGTCATGTCCCTGATGCCGCGACCTTCTCGCCACCCGCGTTTGGCGTTCGACCTGTTCCGACGCTTACCGTCCATGTGCGTCTCGTCGACTTCCTCCGGGCAGTCAGACAGTCCGTCGCCTCCATCACATTCCCGCGCTTCTCAAATTTGGTGCATCATGAGCCATGTGCTGAACTAGCTGATGCCAAGGTCGCAGCGCAGCCTTATGCAAGAAACCAACATCGGGATGCTGATGCGAAGGTAGATGGCGCTGGTCCTCTAGCCCATAGTTACGCTGAACCGGGCCATCGGCATATAGGCGTGGACTCTGAACCAGGACCGGCGTTAGGTACACCATTAGAGCATGGTATTGGTGTTCGGAACCCGGCGGGTGCTGACGCTTCCGCACCTGCAGCAGGACAGTTGGTCATCCAAACAGATGCACTTCTCGAACCACTTGTTGGCCACTCCGTCCGTGGGAAGCATGTCCTTCACCCGGGCGATGGGGAGTCATTCCCAGCGGGACTTTCCCGGGACTGGCTGCGGCATTGCGAATCTGTGTTGGAGCTGCGGAGAGGAACGCGGGTCCCGTCCATTCATGATTGTGTTTGCCAATGAAAATGTGGGTTGTTCCCCTCGGCTTTGGCATCGTTGGTTGCGCAGTCTTGGTGTCGCTCGGAATTTGGCAGTTGCAACGGCTTGCGTGGAAGGAAGGCGTGCTTGCGCGGATCGAGGTTCAGATGGCCAGATCTCCAGTGCCGATCTTCAGCGAGCCATTCGAGGAATTCATGCCTGTGGTCGCAGAAGGCAGGATCAGCGGACCCGAGGTCCATGTGCTTGCGTCGATCAGGCATACTGGTGCAGGATTCCGCATTGTGTCAGCCTTCGAGACCAAAGGTCGGAGGATACTTCTGGATCAAGGATTTGTTCCGCAGAACCTCAAGAATGCGCCCCGTTCGGAACGGGATGTACGGATAATTGGCAATTTCCGCACAGTTGACGAGGTGGATCTCTTTACGCCTGAGCCTGATCTGGAGGCGAACTACTGGTTTGCCCGCGACATTCCTGCGCTGGCTGGTGTGCTTGGAACAGAGCCAATTCTGATAATCTTGAGGGAGATTTCTGAATCTCAACCGATGGTAACGCCGCTTCCGGTGGATACGGCTGGAATTCCAAACGATCATCTGGGCTATGCGCTCACCTGGTTCGCCCTTGCCGCTGTCTGGGCAGGGATGACAGGCATTCTTCTTCGGCGTATTGGTCGGCGATCAGTTTGAGGCGGCGAGGCCATGCAGTACATCTCGACCCGGGGCGGTACCCCCGGACTGACATTCGAAGAGGCGGTGCTGTCTGGGCTTGCCCGTGACGGCGGTCTCTATCTTCCGTGCACGATCCCGCACATGGATGCCTGGGACATTGCAGCACTCGCAGGGCAGCCGTACGAGGAAGTCGCGTATCGGGTGATGCGCCCGTTCATAGGAGAGAGCTTCACGGAGGATGAAGTCAGGGCACTTGTGGCTCGTGCTTACAGAGGCTTCCGGCACGAAGCACGTGCCCCTCTGATCCAACTTGGCCCCAATCATTTCCTGCTGGAGCTTTTTCATGGGCCGACCCTGGCGTTCAAGGACTTTGCGATGCAGTTCATCGGCCAACTGTTTCAGGCTGTTCTGGATCGGAGGGGGGAGAAGATCACGATCGTGGGGGCCACATCGGGAGACACAGGTTCCGCTGCCATGGAAGCGTTCAGGGGGCTTTCGGCAGTCAACGTTTTCATCCTTTTTCCGCATGGCCGCGTCTCCGAAGTCCAACGCCGTCAGATGACCGTCCATTCAGAGGAAAACGTCCATGCGCTCGCGCTTCACGGGGACTTCGATGATTGCCAGGCACGGGTCAAGGACATGTTCAATGACTTCCGCTTTCGGGATGGTGTGCGGCTCGCAGCGGTCAACTCAATAAACTGGGCGCGGATCCTCGCACAGGTCGTATACTACTTCACTGCCGCCATCGCGCTTGGCGCACCGCACCGCTCGATTGATTTCACCGTCCCGACCGGCAACTTCGGCGACATTTTCGCCGGCTGGGTCGCAAGGCGTATGGGACTGCCTATGGGGCGTCTGGTGATAGCCACCAACCAGAACGATATCCTCCATAGGACGTTGGCTACGGGCGAACACTTCAAACTCGGGGTGAGCCCGTCGGTTAGCCCATCGATGGACATTCAGGTCAGTTCCAATTTTGAGCGCGCTCTTTATTTTGCCTACGGCGAGGACGCTGCTGCGGTTACGCGGGACATGGAGGCCTTGGCGTCGGATGCTGGCTTCACGGTCAGCCAGGGAGCGCTGGAGGTTCTTCGTGAGGCGTTTTCGTCAGGCCGCGCCAACGAGACCGAGACGGTCGGAACCATTGCCGCGCAGTATCGGGCCAACGGCGTGACCGTCTGTCCGCACACCGCTGTCGGCGTTAAGGTCGCTGAAGAGTGCCTTGGGTCGAATCCAATGGTTACGCTCGCCACGGCCCATCCGGCGAAGTTTCCGGACGTGGTCGAATCCGCGATAGGTTTTCGTCCCCCCTTGCCACCGCATATGGCAAACCTCTATTCCCGTTCGGAACGCGTGACCGAGGTCTCCAACGACCTTGCTGCGCTCAAGAAACTCATCTGGAGGCGCGTTTCCAAGTGACGGTCTTTCTTCACGAACTCTCAAATGGTTTCCGCATTGTTTCCGAGCGGATGCCGGGTCTGAAATCTGCTGCTCTGGGCATATGGGTCATGGCGGGTGGTCGACACGAACGGGTCGACCAGAACGGTATCGCCCATTTCCTTGAACATATGGCGTTCAAGGGTACGGAGCGGCGAACCGGACGGCAGATAGCCGAAGACATCGAGGATGTCGGAGGATATATCAACGCCTATACCTCGCGCGAGATCACGGCGTATTTCGCTCGCGTCCTGGAGGAGGATGTCGCCCTCGCGCTTGACGTGATTTCTGACATTGTCCTGAATCCGGTGTTTGACGAAGCTGAAATCGAGGTCGAGCGGGGTGTGATCCTGCAGGAAATCGGTCAGGTCCATGACACGCCGGACGACGTGATCTTCGACTGGCTTCAGGAGGTCGCTTACCCTGGGCAGCCTCTAGGCCGCACGATCCTTGGTCCTTCGGAATACGTAAGGGGTTTCGCCCGCGAGGATCTTTCTGGCTTTGTCGCGGAGCATTACGCCCCGGAAAAGATGATTCTCGCTGTCGCTGGCGCAATCGATCACGATGCGGTTATCGGATTGGCTGAAAGGCTGTTCGGGCATCTGCCGCGCGGCAGGAGCAGATGTGTCGAGCCCGCCAGCTTCGCCGGGGGCGAGCGGTTGGAGGTCAGGCCACTGGAGCAGGCGCATTTCGCGCTCGGATATGAGGTTCCCGGCTATAGGGATGATGATTTCCACACGGCACAGGTTCATGCCTCTGTACTTGGCGGAGGCATGTCGTCCCGCCTGTTCCAGGAACTTCGTGAAAGGCGTGGTCTATGCTATTCGGTTTCGGCGCAGGCAGGTTTTTACGCGGATACCGGTCTGGCCACGATCTATGCGGGAACTTCGGCTGACCAGATTGGCGAACTGGCGCTGCTCACTATCGACGAATTGAAGCGCGCTTCTGTTGACATGACGGAACCTGAGGTGGCGAGAGCCCGCGCACAGATGAAGGCTGGACTCCTGATGGGGCTTGAGAGTCCGTCCGCCCGGGCGGAACGGATGGCACGTCTTGTCTCCATCTGGGGCAGAGTGCCTGACATTGAGGAGACTCTTGCGAGAATCGACTCGGTGACGGCGGCAGGCGTGCAGGGATTCGCGAGCCGTATACAGACGACGGCGCGGCCTGCGCTTGCCATGTATGGTCCGGTCGACGGAGCCCCGCGTCTGGATGAGTTGCGGGAGAGGCTTGCAGCCTGATGTTGGCCCGTCGCCGTCAGGTCCGTCTGGTAACGGAACGGCTTGTCCTTCGCCCTCCAAGGCACTCTGACTTCCGTCCCTGGGCGGATCTCCGGCACGGTAGTCGCGAGTTCCTGACGCCGTGGGAGCCGGTCTGGTCACGCGAACACCTGACCCGCAAGTCGTTTTCCGATCGCGTCTACTGGGCGCAGCGTTCAATCACCGATGGCGACGCCGTGCCGCTCTTCCTGATTCGGCGGGACGACGATGTACTTCTGGGAGCTGTAACACTCGAGAACATCCGACGTGGCCCCGCGCAATCCGGAACGCTTGGATACTGGATTGGCGATCCGTTTGCCCGTCGTGGCTTTATGCATGAAGCTATAGACGCTGTGGTGCACTACGCTTTCGCGATGCTGGATATTTCGCGTATCGAAGCGGCCTGCCTGCCGGAAAACGTCGCCTCGCGACGTGTTCTTGAAAAGTCTGGCTTCAAGTATGAAGGGGTTGCGCAGAGCTATCTGCAGATCAACGGCAGATGGAGAAACCATGTGCTATATGCGAACCTTCGCCCTGACCGACGGGGTAGAACGGAGGTTGGATAGCATGGGCTTTCTTCATTTCCGTTTGCCATGCTGGTTTCAGGCGGGTCGGCTAATGGTTTGGCGGTAGCATCCAAAGCCTGTGAAGCGGTTTCCGAATTCTGCGCGATCGAAAGAGTGAATTGGCCTTAAATGGAGGTCGATCAACGAATGTCCCGGGACCGTACCAATGATGGGGCGCCGGACCGCTCCCTTAGGTGTTTGGTCGCCTTGCGCCTTTTCCGTCGCCTGTTAATGTGGAGCAATGATCGTTGCAGCGCGAAACCATATGATGATTCAGAACAGGGATGGCGGAATATGATCATCCAGAAGGGCAAAATGCGCCCAATTCGGATGACTTCATCCCAGAAGCGCGACGTTCGCACCCAGTTTGGCGCACTCTGCTATCGCGTTGTTGATGACAGGCTACAGGTGCTGCTGATCACCAGTCGTGGGACAGGACGCTGGATCCTGCCGAAAGGGTGGCCAATGCCCGGGGCAACTCCCGTAGAGGCTGCGATGCGGGAAGCATGGGAGGAAGCGGGTGTCATAGGCAGAGCGGGAGGCAATTGCCTGGGACTCTATTCCTACATTAAACGTGACCATGCTGGGCGCTTGCCTTGCGTGGTTGCTGTATTCGCGGTAAAGGTCCAGTCGTTGAGGCATGATTTCCCGGAAGCGGGGCAGAGGAACCGAAAGTGGTTTTCCCGGAAGAAAGCCGCAAAGTTGCTCGGGGAACCGGAGCTACGGCGATTGGTTCTAGCATTTGACCCTCGTAGTGCCGGTCGCTGATATGACCTTGAGCATCCGCTGGCTTCCGCAGTGGAATTCGGTGAAGGATTTGGGGATGGTCCACATATGATCCGATATGCCCTGAAGTGTGGTCAGAACCACGAGTTCGAGAGTTGGTTCGCTACCGCTGAGGCATTCGACAAGCTGCGGAGCAGCGGCATGATTTCGTGTCCAGTCTGCGATTCCGATCAGATCGAAAAGGCTATGATGGCCCCAGGCGTTCGTCCATCCCGTGCCAAGGCACAGCCTTCCGGGCCGGAGACTGTTTCCCAGGAGAGCCAGGTCTCATTGAAGGAGCCAATGTCAGAACTCGAGGCGAATTTGGCGAAATTGCGTCAGCACGTGGAGAAAAACTCTGACTATGTGGGCCTCAGTTTTGCGAAAGAGGCGCGGAAAATGCATGATGGGGAAATCCCTCATCGTTCGATCTATGGCGAGGCGCATCGGGATGAGGCGAGAAAACTCGTGGAAGATGGCGTTCCGGTTGCGCCGTTGCCGTTTCTGCCGAGCCGAAAGGCGAACTGAGCATCTGTCAACCGTGAATTGCTGATTGTCATTTGACGTCGCGTCAGGAACCGATCGGACTCCCTTTCACTAAGGTCGAAAGAACTTCATTTGCCCGGCCCCGCCCGATGATTTTCCGCTCCCCTTGCGCCTTGGAGGTCGGGCGATCGTAGCTAACGGAATCGATTGTGACATCGAAGAAGAGGGTTGCCTGCGGTTCTCTGGCTCGCAAGACGATAATGGAGGGCCACCGATAACCTGTTCAGCAAGTTGCGTAACCAGCCAGTTGTAGGCGGCAAGCGACAGTTCGACTGCCAGATCCGATGGGGCCGTCAACGATTTCGATGCCGGGAACGCGGCTTCGGCATTCCCTCTCAGACCAACGTGTTGAAGAGGTCGGTTGCGTCGGTGAAGTCGTTTGCGGTCGATCTCAATACCATTGCCACGTGTCAGGCCCTGCTCACGGGAATTCGAGCAAGAACTTCAGCGGTGACCGTGCGGGTTCCCATGTCACCGCCGAATTCCATCGGACGGATCGCGTTTGCAGCAAAACCTGCTTCAACGGCATGTTCGACGTGCCGCGCGGCGTTCGTGAACCGCGTGTCGCTCGACTTTTCGCCGAGATAGTCAAGCATCAGCGCTGAGGAAAGAATCGCTGCCAGCGGATTGGCCCTGTCTTGGCCCATGATGTCTGGCGCGGAGCCGTGGGCGGGTTGGAAGAGACCGATCCTGTCTCCGATCTCAGCGCAGGCCGCCATGCCAATACCGCCAACCAGACCACCTGCGAGATCGGAAAGGATGTCACCAAACATGTTTTCCATGACCATTACATCATAGTCCCAGGGGTTTCGGATCAGGTTCAAAGCTTGTGCATCGACATAACAGTAGCCGGTTCCGACATCTGGATATTTGGGTGCGATCTCGTCGTAGATCTTTCGGAAGAAGGCCATGGATTCGAAGACATTGGCCTTGTCGACGCAGGTCAGCTGCCCCGGTCTGCCGCGCGCCTTTCGCTTCCTGGCCAGCCTGAACCCAAAATGCATTAGTTTTTCGGTGGTCGTTCTTGTGACCCTAAGAGTATCGCGAACCTCAGCGTCTCCTATGACGTCCGCTCGCTTATGGACGGCCGCAGAATAAAAGAGACCTTCCGTCGATTCCCGCAGAACAACCATGTCAATTCCAGCTGCACGCGGGTCGGCCAATCGCTGAGGCACGTTCGGATAGGCTTTGACCGGTCGAACTCCGGCATAGAGCCCGTACATATCCCTGAGTCTCAAGTGCGGGCTGATCTCCGTACCATCTGCATGTCGGACCGATGGCAGGCCGATTGCCCCCAGAAACACGGCATCTGCCTCTCCAACGCGCACTTCACCTCCGGGCTCGATGTCCTGCCCCGTTTCATCAAAATATCCCGCGCCAGCCCGGATCTCGTCATAGGCCAGCTTTGGGGCACACGCGGCCGCAACCGCCGCATCAACAACTGTGATCGTCGCCTCAGTTACGTCCACCCCGATGCCATCGCCCTTGATTAGCGCAACCTTCATTTGGCGATCGTCCTTCAAATGCGGGTCTCCCCATGCCTCATGACAGAGGGGAAGTCGTCGTCTCCCAATCCATGTCGACTCTGTCCTCGGGAGTTTTCATGATGTTACCTTGACTTGGGTGGTTCGCTTCCGCATCGCGATCAGGTCGTGCGCCAGACGGAAGTCCTTCTGGAGAAACTTGAGCAAAAGGAGTGCCGAGAACTCACCGTCACGAATGCGGCGCACGCGGTACTCAAACAACCTAACGTTCTTCCCAAAGCGCGAATCGGGGAATTGTACCCGAGGGCCAGGATGGAGCAAGATCCGGAATTCCCGAGCGCCTTTAGGGTTCACTGCCTGTCTTCGGGGCTCCAAAGGGTTTCCCGCGCATAATGGAAACGCAGACCGGGCGAAATCCCGCCTCCCTGTTGAGTTCCCCGGATAACGGCCGGGTTCCATTTGGCTAACGGATCCAGATACGGGCGTCTGCACCCCGCCGTGGACCTGACGAGCGCGACGGTCGGTGGCTCCTTCAGGCCGATCCTCGTAGGATGGCGGGCGGCCCGCCAAAGTCGGGTGGCCTGATCTGGACGAAGTAACGCCCATCAGAGCTGGGGAACGCCGCCGCCGAGCACTTGATGATACCAGTCAGTGTCGATGTTTCCTCCACTGAGGATCACCGCCACCTTCCTGTCGGCCATTGTGTCCCGTTCCTGCAGCAACGCCGCAAGGGATGCCGCGCCGGCTCCCTCGGCAAGGTTGTGGGTATCACGAAAATACATCCGTATGGCCTCCGATATCTCCTCATCGGTGACTGCGACGATCCGTTCAGCGCCGCGCCCTAATATTGCAATCGCCTCTGGTACGGGCACCCGAACGGCAATGCCGTCAGCAAAGGTTTCACAGGAATTCGTCTCGACCATCCTGCCCTTCTCGACCGATAGTTTCGCCGTTTGGGCGGCGGATGATACGACGCCCACAACCCTGGTCGCCAAACCGAGTGCGTCCCTTGCAAGGATGGTGCCGCAGATACCCGAGCCGCAGCCTATGGGAACGTAGACCGTGTCGAGATCGGGCACTGCCGAGAGCAGTTCGAATCCATATGTGGCGACTCCGCGCACCAGTTCCCGATGGAAGGGTGGCACGGTCACGAGGCCCTCCGCTGCGGCGACACGAAACGCCTCCTCCCTGGCTGTATCGAAGTCCTCGCCGAACTCCACGAGCGTTGCACCATGGGCCCGCATCGCTGCGTTCTTTTCCACTGAATTGCCATGTGGTACATATATCCTTGCGCTCAGCCCGACCGCCTGAGCTGCCCGCGCCTGACTTTGCCCGTGATTGCCGCGGGTGGCGGTGCAGATGCCGCGGGCTTCCGGATGGTTCCGTAATACCCAATCGATGAAGGCTATTCCGCCGCGCACCTTGAATGAACCGGTCGGGGCATGATTCTCGTGCTTGACCCATACCTCGCAGCCCAGTCGCTGACTGAGCTGTGGCCAGGCGATCTGAGGTGTGGGTTGCATATGGCTGTAGACCGTCCCGCAAGCTTCCTCCAGTTCGTGAATTGCAAGATCCATTGTCTTTCCGATCGAGGTTGCCCGAAGTTGCCGACGCTTGTATGCCGCAAGGAGGTTGATATGAAGCGCACGTTTAACGGTGTATCGGAAGGCGGAGCAATCCATCAATGCCGATTCTGGTGATGAAATTCGGTGGCACTTCAGTCGCCTCTCTCGACAGGATCCGCAGCGCCGCGGAGAGGATTAAGCGCGAAGTCGCCAACGGATTTGACACGATCGTCATTGTTTCGGCGATGGCCGATGAGACTGACAGGTTGGTCAATCTCGTCAAGGAAACCGGCCAGTTCTTCGACGCCCGCGAATATGATGCGGTGGTAAGTTCAGGCGAGAACGTTTCGGCTGGGTTGTTGGCACTCACGCTACAGGAAATGAATGTTCCCGCACGATCTTGGCACGGTTGGCAGGTCCCGCTGAGGACCACTGGTGTTCATGCGGCCGCGAGAATCGAGGAGGTCCCCACTCACAAAATCCTCGCGAAGTTTCGTGAAGGCATGAAGGTCGCTGTGGTGGCGGGGTTTCAGGGGATCGGTCCGGACGGTCGGGTCACCACACTTGGACGGGGTGGATCCGACACAACCGCGGTGGCCTTCGCTGCGGCGTTCGGTGCCGAGCGCTGCGATATCTACACGGATGTGGATGGCGTATATACGACGGATCCCCGCATTTCGGTCAAGGCGCGGAAGCTCGACCGCATTGCGTTCGAGGAGATGCTTGAACTGGCGTCGCTCGGAGCCAAGGTCCTGCAGTCGCGGTCGGTCGAACTGGCAATGCGCCACGGGGTGAGCCTCAGGGTGCTGTCGAGTTTTGGCGAGACGGACGATAGTTCGGGAACCTACGTATGCGACGAGGAGGAAATCGTGGAGAGCAATGTTGTGGCCGGCGTGGCCTATAGCCGGGATGAAGCGAAACTGACGCTGGTTTCGGTTGCTGATCGGCCCGGAGTTGCCGCGGCGATTTTCGGGCCGCTGGCGGAGGCTGGCGTGAACGTGGACATGATCGTGCAGAACATCTCGGAAGAGGGTCGCACGGACCTGACGTTTTCATGTCCCATCGACCAGGTGGCACGGGCGAGGAAGGCGATAGAGGCGGCAAGGTCGGACGGCAGGATCAACTTCCACGATCTTCTTGCCGATACGGATGTCTGTAAGGTATCGGTTGTCGGTATTGGGATGCGCAGCCATGCCGGCGTCGCCGCAAAGATGTTCGAGGCCCTAGCGCGCGAGAACATTAACATCGAGGTAATCACCACTTCCGAAATCAAGATATCGGTGTTGATTGACCGCAAGTACCTCGAGCTTGCCGTTCAGGCCCTGCATGACTGGTTCGGTCTGGAAAAGGCTGCCTGATACGGATCGAATTGCTTCTGTCGGCGTGTTGCCATGCCAGGAAACTCGCCGCAGGTTTGCGGCGACCGATTGCCGATGTTGGCCCGTCCGGAAGGCGGCAAATTCCGTTTTCCTCTAGCTGGCCATATGTTCTAATGAACAGCTGACAGTTGTTGGGGGTGAGTATGGCCAGCATGGCTGACCGTAGCGGTGGCGAGAGCAGAAAGCTACTCGGACGTCTGCGGGATACTCTGGCGGAAGAGGGGCCTGCCCAGGCGCGGCTTGATCGAATCACGCACCTGATTGCGGACTCGATGAAGGCCGAGGTCTGCTCAATTTATCTGTTCATGGATTCCGACACGCTGGAACTCTGCGCCACCGAGGGTCTGAAGCGGGAAGCTGTTCACCAGACCCGGCTGCGTGTCGGTGAAGGACTTGTTGGCCGCGTCGCAAGGACAGCCGAGCCGGTGAACACCGCTGAGGCGCCTTCGACCCGTGGCTTCCGCTATATGCCTGAGACCGGAGAAGAGATCTATTCGAGTTTCCTGGGCATTCCAATCCAGCGACTGGGTGAGACGCTCGGCGTTCTGGTGGTGCAGTCGAAAGACAGGCGCGTCTATTCTGAAGACGAGGTCTATGCGCTGGAAGTCGTGGCAATGGTTCTGGCGGAGATGGCCGAGCTTGGGGCCTTCGTGGGAGAAGGCGAGGCTCTGTCGGCGCCACACCAGCGGGCTGTATTGTTCCGGGGAACCGCTGCGCAGGAGGGAACGGCCGAAGGCCAGGTCTGGCTACACGAGCCCCGGGTTGTGGTCGCCAATCCGGTGGCGAATGATCCTGAGTCGGAACTCCCGCGGTTGGAGCAGGCAGTCGAACAGCTAAGAGTTGACGTCGACCAGATGCTCAGCAGTGTGAATCCAGCTGAGAAGGACCAGCGCGATGTGCTGGAAGCCTATCGAATGTTCGCGAATTCGCGTGGCTGGATGAAGCGGATGGAGGAAGACATCGTACGCGGGCTATCCGCCGAGGCGGCTGTTGAGAAGGAGCAGTCGGCCGCTCGCGCACGCATGCAGGTTGTTCCTGACGCCTATCTGCGGGAGCGGCTGCACGACTTGGACGACCTGTCGAACAGACTGCTCAGGATCCTGACCGGGCAGGGAGTCGATACGGGTGCCGAGATGCCGGAACACCCAATCCTCGTCGCCCGCAACATCGGCCCGGCAGAACTGCTTGACTACGGCCGCAGCCTGCGAGGGATCGCTTTGGAGGAAGGGTCGGTTGGCAGTCATGCCACAATTGTTGCCCGAGCGCTGGCCATTCCACTGGTCGTGCATGCCGAACGGATTACCGCTGAAGCCCTCAACCGGGATCACATATTGATCGACGGCAATAGCGGTTTGGTCCACCTTCGCCCGGATGACAATGTTGTCAGCGCTTTCCGCGACAAGTCGGCGATGGAGGCGGAAGCGCAGAAGCGGTATGTGTCCCTCCGGGACAAACCGGCTCAAACCAGGGACGGAACCATCATTGAATTGCAAATGAATGCCGGGCTGATGGCCGATCTGCCATCCATGGTTGGTTCGGGCGCTGAAGGTGTCGGCCTGTTCCGCACTGAACTGCAGTTTCTGGTCCGCAATCAGATGCCCAAACGCTCGGAATTGGCAGCGATCTATTCCCGTGTCCTTGACGCGGCCCGCGGTAAGCCGGTTCAGTTCCGAACCCTCGACATCGGCTCGGACAAAGTCCTGCCCTATATGAAGCCAACCGACGAGCCCAACCCTGCTTTGGGCTGGCGGGCCATCCGGGTTGGGCTAGACAAGCCGGGCGTGATGAGGATGCAGCTCCAGGCCTTGATCCGGGCGGCGAAGGGACGTCCGCTTAGGGTCATGTTTCCGTTCGTGGCGCAGTTCGATGAGTTCAAGGCTGGCAGGGACCACGTTCACCGAGAACTGGAAAGGGAGGCGACCCTTGGCCACATTCTCCCGGAAGTGGTCGAGATTGGAGCCATGCTTGAGACGCCAAGCCTCGCCTATGCACCGCGCCAGTTCTTCGATATGGCTGATTTCATTTCGATTGGCGGCAATGACCTCAAGCAGTTCTTCTTCGCGGCTGACAGGGAAAATGAGCGGGTGCGCCGCCGCTACGACACCTTGAATGTCAGTTACCTGACATTCATCCAAAGAATCGTTGAACGCTGCGCTGAATCAGGAACACGGCTGAGCTTCTGCGGCGAGGATGCCGGTCGGCCGATCGAGGCGGTCTGCTTCGCAGCAATGGGTCTTCGGTCGCTGTCCATGCGCCCGGCGTCGATCGGGCCTGTCAAGCATCTGCTGCGCCAGATTGACCTCCACGAGGCGAAGTCGGTCATTGAGGCCGCTCGGGCCAACGGCAGCATGACGGTGCGACCTGCGGTGATGGATTGGCTCGCCAGTCGGGGGCGGTAGAGACGATTGACCGTGCCGCCAGTTCAGGCTGGATTCATGTCGTGTCCACCATATTTTTCCACCGAAAGTTGCGGTTTTCCGGCCTCGGAGGAGTGGATTCAGTGGTTCGGCAGGGAGTTTCAGGCTGAAAACCCGAATTTCCGGGCAAATCACCCATACAACAGGCAATGGTCATGGTGGTCTGATGCAATGGCAGACAGATATTTCTCACCACAGGTCTTGCAAACTTGGTGCATTCCACCGAAAGTTTTTAGCCTTGAGATGTCATGTGTGCGAAAATGTCAATGCCAAATGCATGGAAAGCATATGGCCGGTCTTGATATGATCGCCCTATGGACGAAGCGACCACATTGAAGGCGAGCGTGTTCGTTCAGCTTGATTGATGGTCCGGCCAATAGCCGGACCATGGTGGTTTTAGCCCCGGATCAGCTTAAGCACCGCATCCCGAAGTACGACATGGTAGACTTTCTGGACGTTTTCGACTTCGGTCCCAATATCAAAGGCACCTGCACGGACAACTTTTTCGAAATCCGAATCCTCGGCAAACTTTTTTGTGACATGATTGACGCAAAGGTCAAAAAATCTCTAATTCTTCCTTGCCCTTGGCATCGTTAGCGAGGTCAGGCGCTTGCAATCTGGCCCATTCAAGCGCATTGACGGTTGCCGAAATCCTCTCTCCGTACTCGGTTAACCGAACCGGGCTGTTTCCCTCCACTGGTTTACGGGGAAGTCGGCCGAAAACCTGCTTGATGTCTTCACGGATTTCCTTGATGATACTTTCAACCGACCCGAGTCTGGAGTCGAGAGAATCCAGACGCTCATTGACAGATCCGGTCCATCTTCCAACATTGAACAAGATAATCAGGATAGTGATGATCAATCCAAGGATTACCCACCATGGAGTTCCCGTCAACCATCCGGGCATCTCAACAGTCATTTGCCCGTACGCCGTATCTTGACTGCCGTTATCGGTGGTTGCACCGCATTATCAAAGATATGCGCAGACAGGCTGACACCACCATTAAGGATGTTCACAGACATTGATTTCTTCTCCCTTTGTTTGTTTTCCACCAGTTGGCAGGATGCGCATCCATCCATCAAATTGATTGTTTGACCCACAATCCGCAATAGTGTCGACGCCAGTTGATAAATATATATTGCACGAATGAACCGAATTTAACAGTGGCTTGAAGCCGCACGGGTGTATCCCAAGTTGGTTGATTTCCACAATTCGAAGGTGCCATCCCTTTGCTGTGGCGGGATCACGGATGACAGGCGAGCGGTCCGCCCTCCGGGGCAACGGCCATGGAGTGGGGACTACAGGCTGGCCGACCTCCTCGACTGGGAGGCGGATCATGCCGCAGCGACATAGTCAACCAACTTGGGATACACCCGAAGCCGCACTGTTCCCTGAGCTTTCGAAGTCCGCTACCAGAAACCTTCGAAGCCAGGATCGTTCGATGCGATGTCGTCGGAAAATTCGACGGATCCCTGAACGGGTCCTCCTCTCCCTGATAATGGATGACGGGCGCGGTACCTGTCGGTCGCCGGTCCGGCCCTATAGTCAATGGCATTCGGATAGCGATTCCCGGCGTTCGGATAACAGAAAGCCCCGCGCTTCGGGCATCTGCCGGATGCCGGGGCCTTTTCCGGGGCTGTTCGGTGTGTGTTGAGCGGCGTGCAAAAACCGCCAGCGGGGGACAGGTGCGGATCCTTAAGGGTTGGTATCCTGGTTGACGCCGGTGCCGACGTCAACCTATCGCAGGGAGGCGGATTCAACCGGCCGCGGGATATAGGGGCAGGCAGCGCCGGCGTGAACGAGGCGCTGGCGCGGGCCGTCGTGCCGGACGGGCCGGCCTTGTCCACCTTGCCGATGATGACCAACGGGTTGGCCACGCGCCCGTCGGTCAAGGCGTCGAGGGGCCGTCCGGCTTGGACCGTCGACCAGCCGCGCTCGGTCCCCGTCAGCGAGAACGACGCCAGGCCTTTCGACGCGTCCAGCTCCACGGAGGAAACGTCCAGGATGTCCGCCAGCCGGTGCGCCCGACCGGTTCCCGGCACAGGGCATGCCGGCACGGAGCGCCCCGGCGAGCCACTCCAGCGTCCGCCTATCAAAATGGCGGAGACCGACCTGCATGCCCCGCCATATAGGCGAACCGAATCAGATATACAGGAGGGGACTTTTGTAAGCCCCGGCGGCGGCCGTGCCGCCTCGCTGTGCTGTGTGGTGCCGGTCATGGTCGGTCTCCTTTCATCCGTTATCTGGCGGCGGGCGCCGCCGCCGTCCGGTCCGACCCGATGCGGTCGGGGCCGGAAAAACCGGCGCCAGGGGAAACGCCGGGGTCGGATCTATCAAGGGACCCGCCGGTGGATGCCGATTTAGGCGGATTCGGTCCGGAAAATCAGGTTATCGCGCGATTTCAACAACTTGGCGTCAGGTGGAAAGAATATTTTCGACGCGACAATTCAGTTCCGCTCTGGTTCCACCGCCGAAATTGACGGTTCCGGAACCGTTTTGGACTTTCGGGTGGGGGCTCTTCCGATCGCTGGTGTCGAGGCAAGCCGCTCAGATCAAGCTGGATTGGCAAGCCTGTTGTGAGGTCTTGTGATTGTAGTCATACGTGGAAAGACTAGAACCGATTTGATCCAACTCGAAAGGCGAATGAATGATCCGCTATCATCCCGCACTTGTCACGCTTCACTGGCTGTTGGCGATACTGATAGTACTCGGACTGGTCATGGGCGGACTGTTCCTTTCCAAAATACCAAATGATGATCCCGTCAAGCTATTTGGATTACGGGGACACATGACCTTAGGTATCGCAATTCTGGTGCTGATGCTGATCCGGCTGGTGATACGGCTGCGTTCTGCGAGGCCACCACATGCCGATGCTGGGAATCCGCTATTGAACACCGTCGCCGTCGTGGTTCATTGGTCTCTTTACCTTACGGTAATTGCGATGGCCGTTTCGGGCGTGGCCCTTTCGATATCCGCTGGATTGCCCGCCATCGTGTTCGGCGGTTCTGGAGAGCCGCTTCCAGTCAGTTTTTTCGAGTTCCCACCACGTATGGTTCACGGGATCCTTGCCAACCTGCTGACAATCCTCATTCTTGCGCACATTGCGGGCTTTCTCTACCACCAGTTCATTCGCCGTGACGGACTGTTCAGACGCATGTGGTTTGGCGACCGCAACGCTTGATTGCATGCCCTGAATTGGCTGCTGCAGTTCGAGGTCAGCGAGTCATGTGAAAAACCCAGGGGGACTTGGTGGGAAAGGTGAATGCGGATCCTGGCCGTCGATGCGAATGGAGGTCTGCGGTCACAGGGGCGCACGAGCACGATCTTCTGCTAACCAGACCAGGGCCGCAGTCGTTTCCGAAATTCGCCGACCAGTTCGGCGTGACTCCTGTCTGCGTCGATGGCCAAGCGTCGAAGCCCGAAATGAGCAAGCGCGATTCTTCGGTAGTGGTGCGCATAGACGATGTTGATCGAAGCACCTGCCGCAGCGCCCAGAACCGCTGCAGCCTGTACGGCGAGCTTCTGCCCGAGGACAACTCCCAGCCTGGGAGCGACCCGGGAAATCAATGCCTGAAGAGCGGTCCCGGTCACTGCGGTTCGGACCGAGATGAATGACAGATCCAAGTCATTGTCTTGCTCAAGTGGCCCCGGTGCTGCGAACATCTGAATGCACTCAAACCGTATGCCATCCTCAGAGGTGTCGAATCCGTGATCTATGGCCGCTCCCTGGATTCCGTGAAGCAGAACGGTGGTCGTAACTGGTAACTCGGCCAGCGTTCCCGGCAATCCGCTGAATCCTCCTGCGGCACCTAGGGTGGCGCTGGCGGCAGTTGTGAACCAGTTGGGGCTGTGGCCAAGGAGGGTTCTTGATTTGCAAGCTGCATCGAACGCGAAGTGCAATGCCCGTCCCGTGCCCCATTCAAGATTGTCACGCAGTGAGGAAGGAAGCCTTTGCAACAGGCCATCCATCTGCCCGTCCAACAGGGTGAGAACCCGCACAGCCCCGCTGTTGGAATCTCGATATTCCGCTGCAAGGTCATCCAGACGGGCGTTCGCGGTGTGACTGTCGATGGGTCTATCAAGAACTTCCACGGATGCCACCCATTGCTACAGTCACAGACATTGGGGCTTTTGGATTTGGATTCAACAGGCAGGCATCACTTTTCCGGAAATTCCATCCCAAGCACCCTGCGTCAGGGCCAGCCCCAGAACACGTTTGGGATTCGTGGGTGGCGGCATCTCAACCGCCTCCAGTCTGCGAAATCCGAAACGGCCGTAATACGGTAAGTCTCCCACCAGGAGCACACGCTTCCATCCAAGCCTGCAGGCCCTTGCCAGACTGTCTTCGATGACAAGCGCACCAAGACCTTCTCCCTGCCTGGTCGGGTGCACTGCGATTGGGCCGAGCAGCAGTGCGGACCGCGTATCCACCGTCACAGTCCAGTAACGTATGGCCGCTGCGAGCGTTCCCTCTCCATCCCTCGCGACAAGACATAGCTTGGTGATCGGATCCCGATCATCCCGCAACCGGTAGGATGACAATGCTCCTCGTCCAGGTGCAAAGCAGAGATCGAGGAGATCCTCGACTTCCCACCAATCCTCGGGTTGCTCGCGATTCAGGGTGTACATGACGAACCTGTTGAGATTTCGCTGGATTTGGCCCTATCACGCGGCTAGTGCGGGAACAACGAAACGAAGGAATTCGCCGGATGTTCTATCGCCCGGAAGAGGGCCATGGTCTGCGCCACAATCCGTTCAACGCCACTATAGTACCTCGCCCAATCGGCTGGATCTCGAGCTGCGACAGCAAAGGCCGTGACAACCTTGCGCCCTACAGTTTTTTCAACGGTGTTGCCTATTCGCCGCCCCAGGTCATGTTCGCCTGCACCTCCGGCAAGCCGGACCGGCCCGATACCAAGGACAGTGTCGCGAACATACGTGAAACTGGCTTGTTCTGCGTCAATATCGTCGAATTCGCCAAACGGGAAGCAATGAACGTGTCCTCCGGTACATACGGGATGGACATGGATGAATTCATGCTGGCGGGTTTGGACAAGGTGCGCTGTGAGACTATCGAGTGCCACCGTGTTGCGGAGGCTCCTGCGGCCCTGGAGTGCAGGCTGACGAAGATCGTGGAACTTCCAGGAAAGGCAAACACGGTTGTGTTTGGTATAGTCACCGGAATCCATCTACGCGATGATTGTTTGGTCGATGGAGTGTTCGATGTGCTGAAGTTCAATCCGGTTGGTCGTCTCGGCTACCGGGACTATGCAGTCGTACGCGACCTGTTCAGCTTGGCCAGGCCCGACGATTGAGACTGCTGGGCAAGTGAGCATATTGACACCTATGACCACGATTGTGGTCTGGTGATCGGCATCGATGGCAGTTCACGACCTGAACAGCACGGAAAGCGAATTGGCGGAGTAAACGGAAATGACGGAAACCGTGATCGGAATTATTGGTGGTTCTGGCGTTTATGCGATCGAGGGGTTGGAAAACGCCCGTTGGCGGAAGGTCGATACTCCCTGGGGGGCACCCTCCGATGAGATTCTCACTGGAGTGCTTGATGGGGTGGAAATGGCATTTCTGCCACGCCACGGAAGAGGGCATGTCCATTCGCCCACATCTGTGCCCTATCGTGCCAACATTGATGCGATGAAACGGATTGGTGTGACTGATGTGGTTAGCGTTTCGGCCTGCGGATCGTTCCGGGACGAGATGGCGCCCGGGGATTTTGTAATCGTAAATCAGTTCATTGATCGCACTTCGGCACGCGAAAAGTCGTTCTTTGGCGAGGGTCTTGTCGCCCATGTCAACATTGCTCAGCCGACCTGCGGACGCCTGGGCTCTGCATGCCTTTCGGGCGCGCGCTCAGAGGGCATCCGCGTTCACGCTGGAGGAACCTATCTGGCGATGGAGGGTCCCCAATTCTCATCGCTCGCGGAATCAAGGATGTATAGGCAGAACTGGGGCTGCGACGTGATCGGCATGACGAACATGCCCGAGGCAAAGCTCGCTCGTGAGGCTGAACTCTGTTACGCATCGGTTGCCATGATCACGGACTACGACAGCTGGCATCCGGATTATGGGGAGGTCGACATCAATGACATCATCCGCACGCTGAAAGGAAACGCGGACAAGGCGCGGGCTCTGGTCAAGCGCCTTCCGGGGTTGCTTGGCGTTAAGCGCCGTCCCTGCGGCGATGGTTGCGACCGTGCATTGGACTTCGCTGTCCTTACGGAGCCTGCAATGCGCGACGTCGAGATGTTGGTCAAACTCAGCGTAGTCGCGGGGCGTGTTCTCTGACGGATGCGATCCTGAAAGGCCCGCAGCATCCTCGCCCGGAAGCGAACCTGAACTGAGTATGGAGTTAGGTTGCCAGGATTGCGAGTGGATTGATCGGTTGCTTGACTAGGCCCTGATCCTCAATGGGCCTGTTTTGTGCTCCGAACGTTCACTGGAAGAGCGCTTGGCGTTTTCACAGCTTGCGACATTCGTGACTAGCCTTGTCTGAGGGTGTGATTTCTGTATGGCGAACTATCAATTTTTTAATGCGTTGAAATCAAAAGATATTTTCTGATTCGAGTTCGGGATTCTGCGCGGATTCGGCCAATTTCGCGAAAACCATCCGTTTCGGCTGTGGTTTTTCCACGATCACCGTGTTCGCCGCTGCTCCCGGCCTTGGCTTCTTGGGGGGTGTAGAGTGCTCCTGAAAATTCCAAAAACGCCCCTGGGCGGGGCGACAAGGAGGAGCACTCCAATGACCAACGTACAGATTGACGCCTCGATTGCCAAGAACGCCGATGGAAGCGTAGCCGTCGAAGCGACGCGGGAAGCCCTGATGGAGGCGGGTGCCGCCCTGGTGAAAAAAGCCACCGAGCTCGGCTTGGCGGGGGACGTGGCGGCGATGTACCGCCATGATCCGCTGACAGCCGAGAACCAGTTCCGGGACATGCTCTTCGGCGTGGCTCGCACCATCCTGGCCGACGCGTTCACTGCGCTTGACGATCATGGCAAGACGGTCAAAGTCGAGGGGAAAACCTATCGCAAGGCCGCGCCCACGTCGGGCCGTGCGATGACGGTCTTCGGACCGGTCGACTTCCTGCGGTCTCGGTATCGTCCCGCGGGAACGGGTGCGTCCCTGATTCCGACCGAAGCCCTCCTCCGCCTGATGCCCGGCAGGCTGACGCCGGCGGCGGCGGGCCTCTCGCTGTACCTGATGAGCAACCTGACGGCGCGCGAGAGCGAGGACATGTGGGAGAAACTGTGCGGCCAGGGGCCCTCGGTGGCCTCCCTGGTGCGATTGTCCGGGGATGCCGGAACCTGCATGGAGGCGTGTTCCGACGATGTTCTGGACGGCCTCCGGGAGGAGGAAGAACTGCCGGAGGAGGCGACGTCGATCCTGGTTTCCCTGGACGGCGTCATGATGCGCATGCATGCCGAAACGACCGAAGAACCAGCCACGGACGCGGGCTGGCGCGAGGCGTCGAGCGGCGTGGTGGCCTTGGTCGATGGCAGCGGTAACCTGCTGGAAAGCCGGTACTTCGGCCGTCTTCCCGAGACCGGCAAGACGAGCCTGAAAGCACAGTTGACGGCGGAAGTACGCCACTGGCAGTCGGTCAATCCGGACCTGAAGCTGGTGGCGGTCGCTGACGGCGCGAAGGACAACTGGACGTTCCTGGAAGCGCTGGATCCCGAAGTCATGCTTCTAGATTTTTGGCATGTGACTCAACACCTTCAGGCTGCGGCCGACGCCGCCTTCGGTCCGAACACCGCCGCCGGGACGGTCTGGTTTGAGAAATGGCGGCACTGGCTGCGCCACGACCCCAAGGGGGCCAGCAAGGCGATCGACGCCTTGCGCTACCTGATGCGGAAAGGCAAGGGAGCCGCCGTCATCCGGAGAGAACTGAACTTCTTCCGCAATCATCGTCACCGCATGCACTATGCGGACGCTGCCGTCGCCGGCTTCCCCATCGGTTCCGGTGCCGTGGAAGCCGCCAACAAGGTGCTCGTGACGACCCGGATGAAACGCTTCGGGCAGCGCTGGGGCCGTGACGGCAGCCAGGGCGTCCTGAGCTTCCGGTCGCTTCTCAAGTCCGGACGTTTCGACCGAGCCTGGGCAGCATTGGTCCCGCGCCTGGGCCGCGGTGGCGGCTGGAAGCTGCCACCCTGCGCCAACGAGAACCGGCAGGTCGTGCAGGTCGCGCTCGTCGCATGATTCTTGGCTAGGTCATTGTAAGATTAAAAAGTGACCATATGAGAATCACACCCTTGTCTGATCAGCTTCCTTTCAGGAGTCGCAAAGCCTCTTGCGGCATTTGACGGATGGCTATCGACTGCAACCATTCTGGATTGAGCGAATGGGCAAGGACAGTCTGAACAGATGGTCAGCGATTTCCGGTTCCGTGCTTCCTGATATACCGTCGTATGAATCGGCGGATCTCACGGGCTGCGCTGGTATCCCGCTCTTTGCACAACGTCACGAAGGCATCGCGTTCCGACTTGTCCAATCGTAGCACCAACTGACTGTTTTTTCCGCCAGGTTTTTCTCCGGATTCTCCACTCACGCAGCACTTTCTCCCATGCCCATTGACGACCGACGATTGAAATGTATATACATGCAATATACAGGCCGCAATCAGATAAGCGGCATCCGCTTGAGAAAGGGATAGAAAATGACTCTCCAAACGGCAAGATGCATGCTGGTCGGGGATCGATTGGATAGGTCCAGACCCCAGTTGCTGTGGCTTAGCGACTCGCTTCCTTATCGGATTCGAAAACGGGCATGGCTCGGTCTATGGCTTCCTGGCACCGGCTGACTCCAAAAGGCAAATGGCTCAGGTTCCGGTGGGCGTTTTGGGTGTCCAGACAGCTGTGATCATCATGTGATGGGTGAAATGACAAGACGATTCAGGATTGATGCGGAGACACTTCCAGACCTTCCCGGAATGATGTTGGCTACGGTCGAGGCTCTGAAATGCCTAGGTGGGTCAGCCACGGTGCAGGAACTCGACGAAAAGGTGATTGAGCTTGAAGACGTGACCGAAGCCGAACAGGCTTTCACCATGCCGAACACAAAAAAGTCGCGGTTGGGCTACTACCTTGCTTGGGCGCGCACCTATCTTAAGCGCGGTGGCGCGGTGAACAATTCCTCGCGAGGGGTCTGGGCGCTGACGGCAACCGGCGAAGCACTTGTCGACTTCGGCGCGGTCCGAGCGATCCATGATCGGGTAAACCAGGAAATGCGCGAGCGTTCGCGCCAGAAACGTTTGACTGCCAAGGAAGCAGGTGCAGACGCGACCGACGAAATCGAAATCATGACCGAGGACGGAACGGCCGAGGAAACGGATTGGAAGTCCGAGCTGTTGGCTGTCCTGGGGAAGATACCTCCTGACAGGTTCGAACGATTGGCACAGCGCCTCCTCCGCGAGGCAGGTTTCATAAAGGTCGAGGTGCGTGGCAAATCCGGCGACGGCGGGATCGACGGTGTCGGTGTGCTGCGCGTAAACCTTGTGTCGTTCCAGGTGTATTTTCAGTGCAAGCGTTGGAAGGGAAGCGTCAGCTCCAAGGAAATCCGGGATTTTCGTGGTGCGCTTCAAGGGCGCGCGGACAAAGGGCTGTTCATCACCACGGGGCACTTCACCATCCATGCGTCAGATGAAGCCACCCGCGACGGCGCGATCGCGATTGATCTGATCGACGGTGATCGGCTCTGCGATCTGTTGAAGGAAAACCAACTGGGGGTGGCAACACAGATGATTGAGCGGGTGCGAATTCAGCCCGACTGGTTCAATGGCATTTGACTGTCCAGTCGTCGATTTCGGGCCAGGCGAGCCATTGATCCGCAGTACTGGGTAGGGTCTCTCCCAACCGAAAGCAGACGGGAGAAATGGACTCGATTCAGCGGACCATCCGTCTGGATGGGTTCAATGGCTGACGACTGAATCATATGCGACTCTACTGAGATGTGAGTTGGTGCTGAATTCTCCAAGGGCCCTGTTGACATCGGATGCGCCAACAACTCGAATGCCGGGCGTTAGCTCAGACAGGACAGCCATCATGGCCGTCATTGGATTTGACCGTGACTTGACCAATTCCGGGATCTCTCCCAATATCGACACCCTGCGATTGCGCATCGGTCGGAAGAGCCCGATATCCACTGATTTTGTTGGCCGATACGCATGAAAGCGGACATCAAGGACTACATCCGCACCATTCCGGATTTCCCGCACACCGGGATCATGTTTCGCGACGTTACCACTCTGTTCGGTGATGCACGCGGGTTCCGCATGGCGATGGATCGGATGCTGCACCCTTACATGGGATGCAGGATCGACAAAGTCGCAGGGCTGGAGGCACGTGGGTTCATCCTGGGAGGTGCCATCGCCCACCAACTCGGTTGCGGCTTCGTTCCGATCCGGAAGAAGGGCAAGTTACCAAGTGTCACAATCTGCGAACGCTACTCACTGGAATACGGCGAGGCTGCGGTTGAAATTCACCAGGACGCCGTGGAAGCCGGTGAGACTGTCCTGGTTGTCGATGACTTGTTGGCCACGGGTGGCACTGCGGAAGCTGGGATCAGGCTGCTTGAGAGGCTCGGTGCCGATATCAGTGGCTGCTCGTTTATCGTTGACCTGCCAGACCTCGGAGGCCGGAGGCGACTCACTGAACTGGGGCTGGGTGTTCATGTGCTGTGCGAATTCCAGGGATCATGAGCAATCATCTTGGAACGCTTCACGTTGAGACGGTTTGGTTGGTTCAACGTTAGGTGGGGTCAGGCAGCGAAATAACGGCGCCCGGATTCATGATTCCCAAGGGGTCCAGGGCGTCCTTGATCGCCCGCATCGCTTCGAGCTTTGCCGGATCGCCATATCGTTCCAGTTCACTTACCTTGAGCCGTCCGATCCCATGTTCTGCGCTGATCGACCCGTCCAAATCAGCGACGAGATCATGTATGGCGCGTCGCACCGCGTCCCGTGTCTTTGGGGGCACTGCGCTGGCCTGCCCGGTCTCTGCAAACACGTTGTAGTGCAGATTGCCGTCGCCCAGATGACCGAAGCAGTTGATTCGAAAATCGCCTATCGCCGCAATCAAGGACTCACCACGGGAAATGAATTCAGGGATCGCACCTAGAGGTACGGATATGTCATGGCTGGAAACAGCTCCAATGAGCCGGTTTGCTTCGGGAATGGATTCGCGCACGGCCCAGAACTCGTTACGCTGTGCTTCGGTCAGCGCGACCAGACCGTCGGTCACCAGTCCTGAGTTGTTGGCCGCTGTGAAGAGCGTCTCCAGACGGTCCCGTGGATTGCGGTCAGATGTCAGCCCAAATTCGATGAGCACTAACCAGTCCGGTGGATCCAGATATGGAAGGCGTAGTTGTGGAATGGTCTCGGCAATGAATCGAAGACCAGTCCCGGAGACAAGTTCAAAGGCCGTCAGTTCGCTACCGACGATGTCGCCAGCCATTGAAAGCAATTGGAGGGCGGCACTCGGGTCCGGAACAGTCAGCAGTCCGGCAGCAACGGTTGAGGGACGCGGAAACAGCCTGAGGCTAGCCGCCGTGATAACACCAAGCGTGCCTTCCGAGCCAACTAGCAGCCCCCTTAGATCATAACCGGTGTTGTCCTTTCGTAGCCTCTTTAGGCCATGCCAAATTGTTCCTGATGGCAACACGGCTTCGAGACCAAGACACAATTCCCGTGCCGTACCATACCGCAGGACGTTTATGCCGCCTGCATTGGTTCCGAGCAAACCGCCAATACGGGCCGAACCCTTGGAGGCGATTGAGAGTGGAAAGATTCGGTCAGCAGCCTCCGCCGCTTCCTGTACCGTCGAGAGAACAGCACCGGCCTCAGCGACGATTGTGTTCTCCTGAGGATCGACTCTTCGGATCGCAGTCATCCGCTGCATTGAGAGAATCAACGGAAGCGGTTCGCCAATAGGGGAGATTTGGCCTCCAACGAGACCGGTGCCACCCGCATAGGGCACGACCGGGATGTGAGCCTCGGATGCGGAACGGATGACAGTTGCAACCTGATCGGCTGTTTCCGGAGCAACCACAACCCCCGCTTGGCCACGGTAGTGCCCGCGAGGCTCTTCCAGATAGTTCTGGTTTGCTTCACGGAAGGATTCGGAAGGCAGCAACGCCCGGAGACGCGCCACGAAATCGTCGTTGACGGAGTTCAGCATTGAGGCGTATCGATCCGCTCAGCAGCTTAAGGTGGCGCTATTCATCAAGAAAGTTTGGTTGCGTCAGTGGCTCCAGCACCACCACAGTTGGGCGCGATGGAAGGGTGAGTAGCGAGACGACCAATTCGGAGTCTCGCGACCACCGTACATCAAATTCGTCTGACATTTTCTGAACGAAACTTTCGAGTGTTCCGCGTCCGAACCAATGCATAGGGATTACAACCGAAGACTTCAGGCGTTTCATGATGCGGACCATTGTCTCGGTAGGAAGGGTCATTCCTCCGTCGACCGCGGCCATCACCACGTCGAGTCGACCGATGGACGCATAGTGCGTGTCAGTTGGCTCATGGTGCAGGTGTCCCAAATGGCCGATGCACAGTCCGGCCGCCTCGAATATGAATATGGAGTTTCCGTTCCTTTCCTCCGCCCCACCGAAACGACCCCGGATGTCGGTCGATACATTGCGTATCAGCATTTCACCGAGATCCAGATGATGCTCCACACCATCTGAGGTATCTCCCCACCCTTTGAGAACATGCTTGATTCCGGGGTCGGGATGCATCGTCCAATGGGTGGTGTGCGCGTGATTCATTGTCACGACGTCGGGCACGAAACCTGTCCCGCCAAAGTAGCCGGCATAATCGGTCACCGCGCTCAAACCTCCTTCGGTCTGGATGAAGAACATGGCGTGGTCGAGATAGATGACCCGGACCGAATTTTCCGGTGGCCGTGACTCGAAACTGGCATTGTGCAGATACTTCATGTCTGGAGCCGCATCGGCGATGGCGATGCAGTGGCTCGGACGCCGGTCCTGCGCTGCAGCGGCAGTGGTGATCAGTACGAGCGCAATGGCGACAAGACGTAGCATTGAAACCAGTATTACCTGTTCCTGACAGCAATTGATAGACTGGAGTTGTCCATTTGACCAGTCTAGGTGTCGAACTCAGCTTGCCAGTCATTTGCCGCCCGACGTAAGGGCAGGTGATGGTCAATCGCAAGGGACGGGAAATCCGGAATGGCTCGCATAGCCTTCATTGGAATGGGAGAGGCAGGATCCGCGCGGGTTGCCGGTTGGGGAAAGGGTGTTCACGAAGTTACGGCATTTGATCGAAAGACGAACTGCCGTGAATCACGCCCGGAGGTGTTGGTCCGATATGCTGACTTGGGGGTGGAAGGCTGCGAAAGCTATGAGCATGCGCTGGCAGGGGCTCGTCTGGTCATGTCGGTTGTAATCTCTGATAAGGCCGTAAATGCAGCAACGGCCGCTCATCTCGATCAAGGTGCGTATTTCTGTGACCTCAATTCCTGCGCCCCATCGTCCAAACGGATATCGGCCGACAGGGTTCATCGCACTGGTGCATGTTAGGTGGATGTCGCTGTGCTGTCGCCCGTCTACCCGACCCTGAAACTGGTGCCGTTGCTGCTGTCCGGACCGTGTGCGGAAGATGTGGCTCCAGAACTGGAGGCGTTGCCGATGAATCTCCAAGTGATTGGGGGGCGGAGTTGGCAAGGCGTCGGCCATAAAGATGGTGCGTTCGGTATCAGTGAAAGGGCTGGAGGCACTGACAGCGGAGTTCTTTCTGGCGGTCGAGGCGGCTGGCATTGCTGACGAGGTTTTGCCGACACTTGGTCTGAATTATCCAGACTTCGGTTGGGAACGGCAGGGCTTCTACAATTTCGAACGTGCATTGACGCATGGCGCCCGCAGAGCCGCTGAGATGGTGGAAGTCAGGAAGACGCTGGATGATCTGGGTCTACCGGTAGGAGTGACCACTGCGGCGGTTGAATGGGAGGCACTGCTGTCCAAGGCGCCGGTGGAACCACCGTCAAATGCTGATGAGAAGGACGTCATGGGACTGGCAGCCAGGCTGCTGCCCCACATCAGGAATTGAGTTCTCTTTGCGACGAGTATCGATTTCGGGACCGGGAATGATCTCTGCCAGAGGTCGCTAGGCCCAGGATTCCGATACATCCGGACCATTTTGGTGCCGAATGAGAGAACTTTCACTCCTCGGCAGGGACCCGACTTAAGTGCGGACGCACGTCACATCGCCAGTTGCCGCACCAACTGCGTCTGCAACATTCGCAAACCCATCCCTTGCAAGCAGATCATCCAGCCCATGTGCAATATCTGCGGAGAGCGAAATTCCTGCATAGGTCATTGCCGTATAGAACTGGACAGCTGTAGCCCCTGCCAGTATCTTGGCATAGGCGTCCTTTGCGTTACTGATTCCGCCTACGCCCACGAGTGGAATGCGACCGCCAATCAATCGGTGGAACTGGGCAAGGACTTGCGTTGATCGATTGAATAGAGGGATTCCCGATAGGCCACCTGATTCAGATTGGTGCCGACTCCTGAGATCCTCACGAGTGACTGTGGTGTTGGTAGCGACTATTGCGTGAATCCCGCAGGCGACAGCGACTTCGGCGACCTCAGCGATGGAATTTTCGGCTAGGTCAGGTGAAATCTTCAGGAAGATCGGGACCGGCTGGGGGAGGTGGGCTCGCGCTTCCATCACATCGGCAAGCAGTGCGCCCAGCGCCTCCTTGACCTGGAGGTCGCGAAGATGCTCGGTGTTTGGCGACGATACGTTTATGGTGGCAAAGTCCACAAATGGTCCACAGCGGCGTAGGACGGCAACGAAATCAGCGGTGCGGTCGACGCTGTCCGCATTTGCGCCAAGATTGAGGCCGACAGGGATTCCCATCGGTCGCCTGGCGAGGCGCTCGCCAATCGCTTCCATGCCGTCATTGTTGAATCCGAACCGGTTGATCACGGCCCGATCCTCCTCGAGACGGAACAGTCTTGGGCGCGGATTTCCAAACTGCGGCTTGGGAGTGGCCGCACCGACCTCCACGAATCCAAATCCCGTGCGCATCAGGGGAGCTATTGCAGTGGCGTTCTTGTCAAGGCCTGCGGCCAGCCCGACAGGATTGGGAAGCGAGAGTCCCGCAAGAATGGTTGTGAGCCGTGGAGAAGTTACGGGCCCCGGTGTCGGTGACAAACCCGCCCTGAGTGCGCGTAAGGCCAATTCATGGGCGGTTTCCGGATCGAGACGACGCAGAACAGCGAGACCTAGGCGCTCGAGTGGATTCATCCAAACTTGGCCCCGGACTCCGCTGGCGCACATCGGATAAGGCGGGAAGTGCGGACTGCCGCCTGCCGGTGCACGACGGCACGGCGGTATTCCTGGTCAGTCACCATTGCGAGAAAGGCATGCGCTGTGGGGTAGCGGGCGATAAAGACCCTGTCCCAGCGCTCGCCCTCGGATCCAATCAGGATGGACTGGAAAGAACCGCGCCAGACAATGCTGGCACCGAGCCGCTGAAGAATTGGTGCCGTCTCGCGCCCATAGCTCGAATATGCCTCGTCGCCCGACACGGTGCGGCCTGCGAATTCATGATCATCCGGATATCGTGCGCGGGTCCGCAGGCGCACGAGGTTGAGCATATCGATTGGATGGTCGCGCTGTAGCGCCTTGAATGTGTCGAACTGCGCACGCGTTGGATCTATGTGGCCTGCAATTTCTTCAGGAAAGAGATGTCCAGCCGCCACATTTGGCAGGGGCTTGGCCCAAATGACGTCGGAACGTCGCAGATTGCCATATAGATGTGGAAAGAGTTGGCCGCTTCGAGAAAGTTCCCATTTCAGCGCCAAATCGAGTCTATCGCTTTCCACGGCCAGTAGCCAGAGTAGGGTTTCGTGTCCAAAATGTTTCGCCGCCGTCGTCGGCAACTGTTCGGCGGTGGAGAAATGAATGAAACCATCCGCAAGATCATCTGGCGATCCGGCTGTCTCTCCGGCTTCCTCTAGCGTCGCCCATTCGGACTCGCGCAGAATCTTGTAGATGAGCATGGAGACCTGTTGCCTAAACCGCTGCGAATCGTCAACCGTATGTCAAAAGTCGTTCACTCTCTGTGCGGCAAATCGGCTCTTGAGGCCTATCTCCCTGACCAAGGCGGTTTAGGATGTTGTGGCGGGTGCCGCGCGGTCGGATTTCCCGATCCGTTGCGGAGAACGCGCCAGTGCCGCCGCAGGGCGACCCCGACGGCAGGGAAGGAGGAGATTTCCGAGATGCAGGGGCTTCTTGAGGGAGCGAGGCCGGGCTGCGCTTCAACGGCAGGGTCCCGGTGACCGGCATCACTGTGATGCCACCGGAGACCGAGGGACTGTTGGAGGTTGGCACGCCCGCCGCGCCGATGATCGTCATCATGCTGATGATGGTGTTGGCCTACACGGTGGTGGCTTCGAGCAGACGCAATCGGCTGCGGTAGCCGCCAACGATTGAGTCGGTAAGCGCGGCCGGAAAGCCCTCGGGCAATGAGTCGACCGTATCGGCTATGGCCTTCTCGCTTTGGTTCTGCAGGTCAGTAAAAATCCCTCGGATAATGCTTTCGCCCATGCCACAGGCCTCGGCAGTTTGGAGGAAATGCCGCGGAGCGATCTTGTGAACTGGGTAATGGCGCTTCTTTCCCACTGCCATCGCCATCTTCATCTGCCGGCGCCGTAGCTGCTTCGCATCGTAGAGTGGCTGAGCCGACATAACATCGTAGAACGGAGTCACAGAGAATCGGCCGCGCGGATGCAGAAACAGGCTGATGTTTTTGGCATGGCCGTCGGTCGCGGCCAACAGCCAAAACACAATCGCGGCTTTCATGATTAGCCGTTGATCGTGAAGAGGCTTGTCGCTGCTTGCGAACAAGCCGATCAGACCAGAAAGTCCGGGGCCGCCATCACTCTCATATTTGCGGGTTGGCGGAACCGACAGCGCTTGACAGCAATCTTCCTGTGGCAGGCGCAGAAGCCGCTTGTCTTTGGTCCATAGACGGTCAAACCGTTCCACGACCAGCACCTTCCTGTTACCAAAGCTGGTGATCGCGGTGCCGGCAGTCGGCAGGCCGAGCGCGTTCATGAGGCTCGTGCATAGGTGCTCGTTCTCAACTGAGAGCGAGAGATCGACACCGTCCGACCGTTTGCCAATCTCCGGCTTGAATATGTGGGTGGTGGCCGTCGTGCCGTGCGGAATGTGCCAATGACCCTGCCAGTGGAGCAGGGCGGTTTTTTCCTGATCGCCTGCCAGTGAAATCCGGAACTCTTCATCCTCGCCGATGCCGAGCGGGCTGCTTGCCAGACTGCCTAGCAGGGTAGCAACCTCATCATCGGTGACCGGCCGCGCATCAATCCCGCCGGCCGGTCCCGGCTCCATGTCTTCGGGTAGGAACTGTAAAGCGCCGACGCAGTCACGGCCTATTGCACTCAGCAGACTGAAAGCGTCGAAGCCGTCGGTATGCGCTCGCTCAGCCACTTTGCGCAGGATGTCGGGGCTATCCGGCAAAAGGTTTTCAAACACGGCGGTCACTGGCGCACCGATGTAACGATCCTCGCGCAGTGGCAGCGACAGAGAGATCGGGAAGGCGTTTCCCCAAGACAGCCAGCTGTCATCATACTGGAAGTCTACGGCGCCGCTCGCGGCCTTGCGCAGCCGACCAACCGGGCGGCTGTTCAGGTAGACAGATAGCGGGGGATGCGTCCGACTCCGGGCCATCAAAACAGGTTCTCAATATCTTCAGCTTTGGCCTGGCTGCGTTGCCGCACGACAAGCTCTAGATCGAGTGCCGCCAGGGCGGCGATGATCGTGACAAGCTGCGTGGCCGGCGCTCCGTCCTCCAGCTTCGAGACTGTTGCTTGGCGCAGGTGGACTGTTTCACCGACCTGCGATTGTGTCAGGCCCCGCTGCTTGCGGACCCGGCGCAGGATGGCGCCCAGCTGTTTTGCTGATCTCGCTATCTGATCGGTCATGATCGCGTCCTTTCATGAGCAGTATACGCGATTGCGTATCGAGCGTCAATATACGCGATTGCGTTTAATTGTGTTTTATGCGCGATAAAGTATAATCTGTAGTTATGCGCGAATGCGTTTATCAGCCACAAGCCACCGTGCATACGTCTGGAAAGGCACAGGCGACCCACATTTTGTGACCAAGGGGTTGACGGGCGGAATCGTCCGCCTTGCGTCCCGGACATGCCCGGTCGACCAAAAGACGACCACCCGATGTCCCGTCAGGAGTTCGGGGAGCTTCCCGGACGACGGGGCCTGCGCCCGCCACCTGGCTGAGCTACGCTGGGGCGCCAGCTCTGGAACGTCTTTATCGGAACCCCATGGGATTGGCGGAAGCTTGCCTGCGAGCCGTCCCAGCGCTCGAAGTTCGCCATCAGGGCCTGCTGGCCTCGCTCCGAACTCTTCGGCCGGAGCCCGCAACGGCCGCCAACGATGCATCATCTGTCATGAAGACCCCTCCAATCAAGGTGAATGAATCGGAAGATGCTCTTGCGCAGGAGCAGACGAAGGCAAGACGAATAGGCAACGCCGTGCTTTTGACGCTTACCGTCCAGAAGCACCCGGACGAGTTCGTCTTCCGCTGGAACCGGCACCACCACCACAGGGTCTCCTTCGACAGCCTTCCCGGCATTGGCCCGAGGTTGCCGCCCGCAACGTACCGCGACATCATCGAAGGACGCGCCTGAGGCGACCAGAGTGCCGGTACCCCACGCCCGCAATCCCTCAGGACGCCCCCGCATCCCCGCCTTCCCCGCCGTCAGGGTCGCCCCACGGCGGCGCTGGCGCGTTCTCCGCGACGGATCCGGGAATCCTGCCGCATGGCACCCACCACAACATCTTATGCCGATTTGGCCAGAGGAGCCTCTTGCACAATTATCGCGGTTCGGGCTTGCGCTGCAAGCCTTTGGGTTCCTTCAGGGGCGCGGCACCGGAACTGACGGGTGCCCGGGGCGTTTCCACCGACTTGGGTGTGGCGGAATGCCGCAGTCTGTGGCCCGTCGGGCACCGTCCGCGCATGGCTGGCCGCGCCGTCCCCTCCGGGGCGGCGTCCGCGGCGTCCGGTGCTGCCGCGGCTGGTGGCGTCAGATGGTGAGCCGCATCAGCTGCCCGCCCGTCAGGGCCAGCACGCCGAAGAACAGGTGGCAGGCCACCCTGGCGTGCCCCCGGACGCGGACGTGCCGGGCGCCGTAAGAGTCCTTCAGGGCGGAGTTCACGCGCCCGCCGCTGGAGCGCTGCCGGTAGCGGACGCGGTCGTGGCGTATGTGGCCCGCTTTCCTCTGCGCCAGCGCCTCTTTCCCGAGGCGCTCCCTCAGCGCCGCGTCGCGGCGGGGGTTGGTGTCGGTGACCGCCACGCGCCCCGTCAGGCAGGCGTGGAACCCGATCTCCAGGGAACCGTGGCCGCGTCCATGAGCTCGTGGCAGTGGTCCACCCGCAGCGCCGTCATTTTCGACAGCGGGATGGCGGCCTGGCTGTCGTGCAGCGACGCCGAGGTCAGGATGCAGCTGACGGGGACGTCCCCATCGGCGGCGTCGATATGGAGCCTGTACCCCCTCCAGCTCTCCCTGTACCCCTTCGCGTTGCGCTTCGTGCCGGTGCCGCAGGCCTTCGGCAGCCCGTCGGCCATCTCCGCGGCGGTCATCCCGTCCCGCAGCTGCCGCTCCAGCCGGGTCGGCTCCTTCGGCCTCTCCTCCCCCTTTCCCGGGCGTCCGCGCTTTCGCTTCGGTCCCTCCTGCGGCTTCGGCTTCGGCGCCGGCCTCTCCCGCCCGACGATCGCCGTGGAGTCCCGCGATATGTGTCCGACGACCGAGCCGGCGTACGCGGCGCGGACCAGCGCCCCGTGCATCCGCTCCGGCAGCCGGGTCTCCGCGAACCAGGCGAAGGCGCGGGAGAACGCCGGTTCGCTGGGAACCTCCGATACGCGGGACCAGCCGACGGGCCTGCGCAGCGTCGGGTGGTGGCGCAGCCTGTCGACCGTCACCACCGTGGCCGGCATGTCCCACACCGCCCTCCCGACGAAGGCCCGCGCCAGCGCCCTGCGGTCGGCGGCAGGGTTGCCGACGCCCCCGTGGCTGTAGTGCACGTGCCTCTCGACCTCCACCAGGTCCAGGACGGCGACGGACCTGCCGTGCCTCACGCCCAGCGGCCCGACCTCCCCGGCGAGGGCCGGCAGAAGTTCCCCTTGAAACCGCTGCCAGGCATCTGATATGGAAGAACGTAGGGACATGGAGCCGTCTCCCCGTATGTAGTGGCTTTCACACCTGCTCCATACTAGAGGGACGGCTCCATATCCAGGCCATCCATCAGAAAAAGCGTCCGTTTCCGAAAAAAACCGCTTGATCGGGAAGTTCTGCAAGAAGCTCAGAGGATAAGCCTTAAGTTCCTTTTGACTCTGAAAGGCCGCTGGGCAATGGTAAGGCCACAGATTAGGGTCACGGAGGATCGGACCATGCAAGGTCAAATTGTGATTTCCATCGCGACGATTGCATTGAGCGTTGGTGCGGCCGCAGCCGAGTACAGATTGACGGTTCTGCACACGAACGACTTTCATTCGCGTTTCGAGCCGATCAGCAAGTATGACAGCGGCTGTTCGGCAGAAGACAATTCCGAGGGCAAATGCTTCGGTGGGTCCGCTAGGCTGGTGACGGCCGTGGATGAGGCAAAGAGACGTAGTGCGAACTACATCCTTGTGGACGGTGGAGACCAATTCCAGGGTTCGCTGTTCTATACGTATTACAAAGGCAAGGTGGCCGCCGAACTGATGAACAAAATGGGCTACGATGCAATGACCGTTGGTAACCATGAGTTTGATGACGGCCCTGAAGTCCTGAGGGGCTTCGCTGAATCGGTACGCTTCCCGATCCTGATGTCGAATGCCGAATATTCAGGTGAGCCGGCGTTGGTCGGGACGATCCGGAAATCCGTGGTTATGGAGCGTGGTGGCGAACGGCTGGGGCTGATCGGACTGACCCCTGTTGATACGCAGGAACTCTCGAGCCCCGGCAAGAACATCGTGTTCACGGATCCGGTCGCATCCGTTCAGGAGCAGGTCGATCTGCTGGAGGCGGAAGGTATCAACAAGATCATCCTGCTGAGCCATTCAGGCTATCTTGTTGACCAGCATGTTGCTTTGAACACAGATGGTGTCGACATAATAGTCGGCGGACACGACAACACCTATCTGTCGAATGCGTCCGAGGACGCGGAGGGTCCGTATCCAACTATGGTGGGTCCGACTGCGATCGTTCAGGCCTATGCATTCGGGAAGTTCCTGGGCGAACTGAACGTGTCGTTCGACGACGACGGCGTGATCACGGAGGCTGTTGGCGACCCTATCATTATGGATGCAAGCGTGCCCGAGGATGAGGCGACAAAAATGCGCATCAATGAGCTCGCGGCCCCGCTCAATGAGATTCGAAGCAGGGTCGTGGCACAAGCCGGCGGGATGATCGACGGTGATCGAGGTGTCTGTCGGGTTGCGGAATGCCCGATGGGTAATCTCGTAGCGGAAGCGATGCTTGAACGCGTGAAGAATCAGGGCATCCAGATCGCCTTTGCCAATTCAGGTGGCATCCGCGCCTCGTTTCAGGCGGGCGACGTGACGATGGGCGACGTAATGACCGTCCTGCCATTCCAGAACACATTGTCCACATTCCGGATCAAGGGACAGGGCATTATCGACTCGCTTGAGAACGGAGTTAGCCAGGTCGAGGAAGTCAAGGGTCGTTTTCCGCAGGTGGCGGGCCTAAGCTTCGTTTGGGATCCAGCGGTTGCGCCCGGGCAGGGGCGGATCAATGAGGTTCTGGTTGCCGGTCAACCGATCGACCCTGACGCCACGTATGGCGTGGTGACAAACAACTTCGTTCGAAATGGTGGTGACGGCTATAGTGTGTTTGCCACACAAGCGATTGAACCATATGATTTCGGTCCGGATCTAGCGGATGTGTTGGCGGAGTACATCGCGGGCCGGACTCCGGTTACCCCGATGCTCGACGGTAGAATCTCAAGGCTTGAGTAGTTTTTTCCGGGATGCATTGATGGCCCGCTCCGCTGCGGCCTCCAGTGTCTCCTGCGTGGATCTACTCGGCGAAATCTGCTGTAGGGACCCCTGAGCCCCCGGCGCTCTTCGGCTGATCACACCTGAGTTCCGTCTTCACTCCTTCCGCATCGTGGCTGTAGCCGTATTCGGGTATTGGCTATGGTTCAGATTTGCCGGGGTTGCACTTCGGAATGGAAGCGGGTCCGCATTGAGGAACTAAAACATCTCCTGGGTATTCAACTGATGCGAATTGATGGACTGCAATACGCCAATTGGTCTGAGAGGATTTTCCGTCAGATGCGCGAGGGCGGCATGGACGCTGTCCACGTGACGATCTGTTATCACGAAAATTTCCGGGAAACCGTTCTGAACATCGAGCGATGGAACAAGTGGTTCAAGCGATTTCCAGACCTCATAATGCCGGCGCGTCGGGCGTCTGATATTGATTGCGCCCGAAGAACCGGCCGGACGGCGATATTCTTCGGGCTCCAGAACTGCGCACCGATCGAGGATGATGTTGGTCTCGTGGAAATTATTCACGCACTTGGTGCCAGGTTCATGCAACTGACCTACAACAACCAGTCGTTGCTTGCAGGGGGGTGCTATGAGTCTGAGGACAGCGGAATCACCCGCATGGGGCGGCAGGTGATCAGGGAAATGAACAGGGTCGGTCTTGCTGTAGACATGAGCCATTCGGGTGACAGGTCGACAATTGAGGCGGCGGAAATTTCCGAACGACCGATTGCCATCACGCACGCCAATCCATTTGATTGGAAGCCAGCACGTCGCAACAAGCGCGAAGATGTCATTCGTGCCGTGGTCGAAGCAGGCGGAATGATCGGATTCTCGTTGTACCCCCATCACCTTCGGGGCGGACCCGACTGTACGCTCCGCTGCTTCTCGGAAATGGTGGCTCGTACGGCTGACCGATACGGAGTGGACCACTTCGGGATTGGGTCAGACCTTTGCCAGGATCAACCCGACAGTGTAGTAGCTTGGATGCGGAATGGTCGGTGGTCCACGACAACCGACTTCGGCGAGGGATCTGCCGATGAACCTGGTTTTCCTCCGATGCCCGCATGGTTCCGGAACAATCGCGATTTTGCCAATATCGAAGTTGGCCTTCGCAGGGTCGGCATGCACGATGCGGAAGTTGCGGCGATAATGGGTGGAAATTGGTACCGATTTTTCGCTGAGGCTTTCGAATCGAATTCGTCATGAGGTCCAGGGGCCGGCGGATCGAACGGCGGGCTCCGTCCGAAGTGATGCGGCTCAGTCGACTCGGAGCGTTCCATCAATGCCGCTTGAGTTTCATGCGTGTTCTGACCCGCCGGATCGCGCGGGATCGATGGCGGTTCGAGCGGCCATTCTTCGAGGTCGACAGGGTGGGTGTGGGTCGTGCCGTCTATACGGCCCTTGGCCCTGAGAGAAGCTACTCCTTGGTTGCGTTTTCACATGACTTGCCAGATGCGATGCGTTCAGACCGAGTGATCGCGGAGGCATGGGATGCCACGTTTGCGCTACACGACGGAGTTCCAACAGAGTCGGATATCCATCGGTTGGCGCGTAACGTGCCATTGCAGGAAGCGGGGCGTGTAACGGAACGGGAACTTGTTCTCTCCAGGGCAAATAGATCGGTTCGGCTATGGAGACATGTGGTCGACTCACTCGCATCGGGATGTCAGCCTGATTCCGCACTTATCGAACAGGTTGGATACCTCATGCGGACGACAGCGGTCTATGGGTCAGGCAAGTTTGGTGCCGCCGACCGCGACATGATCGCAGGCCGAGTCGAATTGAGGGCACCATTTCAGGCGGAAATGCTCTCAATATACCTCATACGGACATTCGCTCGTGATCTGGTCGAGCACATGGCTCGGCAACGTGGAGGAAGCCAGGCCGTTTGTTTGGATCCCGCAATTGCGAGGTCGATGGGAATCGGAAATTCAACCGGCCTAGGCATGGCTCCGTTCATCATCAATCACCCGGTGCTCTTCAACAATTGGATCATGGCACGTGAGGAAGCTGTCGCGCTTGTTCGTTCGGTCCAAAGAGCAACATCGGCGGAGTCTGCAATCTTTGTTGAGTTGCTGGCCCGCTCCGAGGAGGACGTGCGGAAATGGAAAACGGAGCACCCTCGACAGGCAGAGCGGGTAGCTGAACTCAAATTGGACCTTAAGGCATTGCGAGGCTTTGTACAGGCCAGCAATCTTTGGAACGACGACTACCCTTGGGACAAACTAGTGGATTGGGCGGGAAAGGCGTTGTCCGAGGAAGGACTGGAACTGCTTGTATCACTCATACTCGAACCGTACGGGGAATTTGTCGATGGTTTGGTCGCCGACATGTCAAGCAATTGTGCAGGCACTCCTGCGATTGATGGCGAGATGACTATCTCGGAAATTCGAGCGCAGATAGAAAAGTCCTTTGGATGGGCACTCGCGCTCAATTGGAGAGCGCCCGAAAACTGTGCCCGCGTGTGGTATATTTCGGAAGAAAAGCTGGAGCCACGTCTTGGCGAGCGGTATGAGGAACCGATTGGCGATTTCGAGCAACCTCTTTCTCCTGCCCGAGATGCGGTGAGAGCATATGCTGACTTGGCCCAATGGGACGGTGACAGCCCAATCGCTGAATTCCTGAACGTCCACGCAGAGCACCGGCACGTAATCCGTCGCACGCAAATGTGCAGAGATGCTCCCTATGGCGAGATCCGTGACAACACGATTTCGGCGGACCTGGTTCCACTCGACATGTTACGAGCCAAACTCTCTTTCTTTGGTGCTACCCGTTTCGATCCAAGATCGGATAGATGGATCCGGATCTGTATGTTTGCCGGTGCTCCGCATCCGGAGGAACTGTCTCCTGACAACGCTGATTTCTGGGTTTATACCGAATCGGACATATGAATCTGTCTCTGAATGAAGTTGAATCGATTGCCCGCAAGGCTGCTCGCGGGGCTGGTTACGACTGGGGTAGCTGCGAGGAGGCAGGATGGGCGGTTCGGTGGCTTTGCTCATTCAAATTGGATGGATGCGGCGCTCTCGCAGCGCGGTTGCATCATTGCAGCGTTTCATTGCCAGGAGACGTTGCTCCAAAAGTAAATGGAAGAACTTGGAAGGCGTCGGGTGATTTCATGTGCCCGATTCTGGCAGGTGCTGCCATTTCGGACTTCGCTTATGCGAGCGGTGAAGAAGGTTGGGTGCTTGAGTCAGTCGCCTATCCGGTGTTGTTGCTTCCGTTTGCATCCCGAATTGCGAAACAGATGCGATCAGTTGTCAGTGTTTCGTGGGGTCGTACCGAGACTTCCGCGAGCGCTGAACAGTTCGGCGTAAAGGTAGGTTACGATCAACTCGACACTGCTTATGCTCAATATGTCAATGTCCGTATTGCTGGGACACTCTGCGGTTTGCTCCCCAAGGTTCACCGGGTTTGGCCGGACGCGGATGACTGGGACGCGTTGGTTGCTCTAGCAGGTAGGACATATGCCCCGGCCACCGAAGAATCACGGTCTCTCGGTGCTGGGGGAGGCTTGAACGACAATGACTGATGCAAACCAGTTGACTTGGTAAACCGGATTGTGTTTTCGATTGCGATCTCAACGACGTGTTCAGAGAGATCGGTCTCGTTCCGTCGACCTATCGGAAGGCTGGATCCGGGGTGCTGATATTCCTTGGCGGGTTGGCGTGACGGTTGATTCTCTGGAGTTACAGCTGCGACGTCCACCATCAATTCAATTGTTTCACAGGAACGTTCCCCCGCCACAACTTGTTGCACCATCGTCATTCCCTTGCACCGAATCACCGGCGAAGGCAAACGCCGACGCGTCTCATGGCATCTGGCCGGCGCACCGTTCAGGCAGCGCAGTTCGTGCCGGGCGCCGTCGGCGTCGGTGAACCGGGCCGCGCGTGTGCCGGGTTCCGCGCCGGGGACGGAGCGGAGGCCGTGCCGCCGCAGGCGGGCGATGCGGGGCCCGTTGGAGGCGGGGCCGTCCTGCGGGACGATGGCCTTCAGGCGCCGACGCTCCCGCCGGAGGCCGTCGACGGACCGCGCCGCGGCGTTGCGCCCGCAGCCGTTCCTCCTGTCCCCGCCGGTCCTGGCGACCGGCTCCGGGGCCAGCGGCGGCGCCTCGCGGCGTTCCGGGTGGCGGACCACGGCGGCGGGCGTGCTGTGGGAGTGGCTCCCCGGCCCGTCACTGTGGCTGGCGACGCGGCGGTGGTGGCGGTGGACGGACCTCGGGCCGGGTGGCCGGCGCCGTCGACCGGGATCAGGCAACGGCCGTCGAGAACCGGCTGGCCCTCCAGCGCCCTGCCGCGCCGCAGCCCTGCGGACAGGGTCCTGAAGACCGGTGGCGGCCGCCTGGGGCCGGCCGTGCCGGGGCGCCTGCGCATGGGGGGGTCGCAGGGCGCCGCCGCGGTCCCGGACAGCGTCCGGAGGTTCCCGCGGACGATGGCGTCGCCGCGGCTGTCCCTGCCGGACCGCGGGAGCGACGGATACTTCAGCGGGAACATCGCGGACGCCGCCATGAGGTGGTCCCCAGGGCCGGACCGGCGGTCCCGCCGGAACATTCCGCCAGCGCCCCGACCGGCCCGGGCCTGCCGGGGTCCTTCCGGAACCGCATCGTCCCAGCTCCCGTCAGTGAGGCCAGCACGGATGCGGCAAGGGCAGGAGCCTATGATGTCCAGAGGATTCCGGGCGGTTTCCGGCCGCCGGGAAGGAAAGGTCCACCAAACCCGGATCACGGAACCCCATGGAATACAGAGTCCGGAAGGGCTGGTGGGAATTGCTGGCGGCCCGGTCGCCGCTCGCCCGAATAACGCGAGCCGCCATTCTCTAACGGTCTCCAAGCCCTCGCGCGTCGGTTCAAGAAAGTCTGAGTTATTAGTTGGCGCTCCGCCGCTTCGAGTGCCGGGGCGCCCCGGATGTCCAGCCTGTTGTGGAGAACGGTGTCGTCAGGCGGATGCGGATAGCAGGAGTCGCGGTCGCTCATCCTGCCGTGTCGGCGCGGCCGCGATCTTCGATCCAGAGGAGGATACGGGTGCGCCGCTGCTCGGGCGACCACCCCTCGTGCTTGAACATCTCGACAAGGAGTAAGTTGGTGTGGGGTCAGCAATTGACGTCGCAGCGTGGCATGAGGTTGACAGACACACCGGACTAGGCCACGTTCTATACGGCAACTACGCTGATCGCCGACATGGGCGAGAATGGCGCTGACTTGCTGAGGAGGCGGAAATGAAAGCGGATATTGAGATCGATGGCACTAAGTACGACGTTGCAGCCGGTTTGGTCAGCGCTCAAGTAATCTATGACTTGGTCGGATGTGACGGCGGACGTCTTTTTCTTAACCAAGAGGATGACATCGATATTCCGCTCGACTCTGCCAGCTTTATTATAATTAGAGGGCAAGAGTCGTTTGTGACCGGAGAGAGTTCGATTGAAGACAATCCGCCACTACGAAAAACAATCCAGCTTAAGCTAAATGGCGAACTAGGCCCAACGCTGCCGAAGGCAATAATTACTGGGAAAGAACTCAAGGCGTTTGACACTGAACACTCGGAAGGTCGTCTCTTTGCTGACATTGGTACTGGGCCAGATGCAGAGATAGCAGACGACACGAAGGTTCTGGTACAGGAAGGAAACGCCTTCTTCGTGATTCCAGCAAGTGACGGTTCTGGTGCTGGAGATCCGATAGACATCGAGAATTGCAGCCGACATGGCCGCCCACCACCTAAGGGGCAAAAATATCGAATCAGGATCGATCGAGACAAATACACTATTGAGGAAGAAAAGATCACGGGTATGCAAATTTTGGCACTAGCTGAAAAGACGCCAGAAGAATGGGCGTTGAACCAGAAGCTAGTAGGAGGGAAAAGAGAACGGATCAGGGCAGACGACTTCGTTGACGTCTCACTACCCGGTGTCGAGCGGTTTGAGACCGTTCTCCGTCAGGCGCAGCAAGGACGTGAGTGACGCCTTTGAACTGCTCCCGGAGGACGTTGAGTACCTTGATGCCAATCATCGAGGTCGATGGCGAAAACTCAACGAAGGGAGTGGAAAGTACGGCCTTCTAATTGAGGGTTTTGCTGTTCCGGCTGGGTTCGCGCACTTAACAGCAGACCTTATGGTCCTGATACCTGCAGGGTATCCTGCATCTCCATTGGATATGTTCTATCTTGATCCACCGCTAAGTAAGTTGAACGACCAAGATGCGGGAGCGCTTTCAATCGAGGAACATTTTGCGCGTCGATGGCAGCGGTGGTCCAGGCACTATGGGTGGAGGCCGGGCGAGCATGACCTTACTTACCATATCGAATATGTCTGGCACGAACTGCAAGTAGCCGGCGCGAAATGAAACTCCTGACACTAGCGATGACTAGACGAACGCATGAATTGGCGTTCCGATACCTCTTTCCTGGAGATGGATTGGAGGCCGCGGGTGTCTTTATATGCAATCAAGGATCAGGGAAACATCATCAGAGGCTTGTAGTGGCAGAGTTTGTCGGGCTGTCTTACCCATTGTCTGACAGACGCGTAAACAAGGTTACGTGGCCGTTCGAAGCACACTTCGCGCCAGACACGATCACCAACATTGATCGGCTGGGCCAATCTGTGATTACAGTTCACTCCCATCCGAATGGCGGCAACGAATTCTCAAAAATTGATGACGAGAATGATCGGGAACTATTTGCGTCAGTGAACGCGTGGTTTGATGACGGTAGAATTAATGGTGCGGCGATTATGTTACCGGATGGATTGGTTGTGGCGAGGTCGGTAGAGGAGGACGGTCAGTTTCGCGGCTTCCGTTCAGTCAATGTTGTGGGCGATAACATCTTAATTTGGAGCAGCAAGGAACGAAAGCGCTCAACTGCATATGAGAGGAAGTTGTCTCAAACATTTGGAGGGGGAACGCTCAATCGACTACGTACAATGAGAGTGGGGGTGGTGGGCTGTTCAGGAACTGGAAGTATTGTGATTGAGCTATTGGTTCGCAACTGTGTTGGACAGCTCGTGATTGTTGATAATGATGTTCTTGAGGAGAAGAACCTCAACCGGATCATGAATGGTTCAGTAGTGGATGCCAAAAACAAACGATCAAAGGTGGAAGCGATTAGGGGGGCAGTTGAACGAACTGGACTTGGGACCCAGATCGATGCGTATGATGCGTTGACCGACTCTCCGGAGGTCGTATCAGCACTAGTCGATTGCGATGTGCTCTTTGGCTGTGTGGACTCGGCCTTTGGGCGGTATCATTTAGAGTGTTTAGCCAGTGCGTATCTGATTCCTTATTTTGATGTCGGAGTGCATATAGCCGCCGACGGGACGGGAGACATCGGTGCTGCCGACGCAGTGTCTCATTACGTCCACCCAGATGGGCGCGATTTGTGGTCTCGTGGTGCATACCACATGGATCAGGTGACAGCGGAGAATTGGCAACGAGCGGACCCGGGGCACTACGAACGACAGCGCGTCGCTGGATACCTAGCGGCGGTGGGAGAGGAGCAACCGGCAGTAATGTCGGTGAACATGCAGGCGGCATGTATGGCGTTCAACGACTTTATCGCGCGAGTGCACGCATTTCGGTTTGACCTAGATCGTGACTTTGCTACCCAACGATTTCGCTTGGTTCACGGTTGTTTTGAATCCGAAGCGGATGACGGGAAACCACATCGGCTGTTTGAACGGTACCGAGGTACCGGTGACAACAGTCTGCTTGTGCGGAACAATATTCGCCGTGATTAGGTGGCTGTTCAACCAACTGGCTAAACGGCATCCGTACAGAACGGAGTGGGTGGAGGACCTGCCTGAACGCGTAGCGAGGGATACGGTCTACATCATAGGGGGAAAGAAGTATCCATTTCAGGCTGCGGTAGTATGTCCTCGGCGCCGATGCCGGCAGATCATCCACTTGGACATATCACCCGAGTTGCAAAAGCGGTGGCTGATAACCGAGCATCCGGGCGGCGAGGTATCGTTGCACCCATCCGTGCACGTGACAGGGCGTAGCTGCAAATGTCACTATTGGCTGCAGCGCGGAAGGATTCGCTGGAGCGGAACGCCGAGCATTTTCGTGCCGAGGGAGAACAGGGATGATTCGTAGGGTCATCGTAAGCCGGTTCAAGAAATTTCACCTTTTCGACTCCAACCTGGAGGAGCGGATGGTTATTGCCGGTCCGAACAATTCGGGTAAGTCGACGCTATTGCAGGTTTTGGCGACCTGGGCGGAGCTGGGTGAGATTTGGTTGCGGAGTATTGCAGACCTAGGTTGCCAGGATTATCAGAGATTGCACCGCGTGGAAGTGAACGTTGCCAGCCTCGGGACGTTGGCGCTGTCTAGCTTCGACCAGTTGTGGCATAATCGGGATACGAGAGAGCCGATTACCATCAGAGTATTGGCGGACGACTGGGACGTGGGTTTCGAACTCAGCTATCAGGATGCGACGACCGCCATCGTGGAGCCGTTGACAGACATATCGGCACCGCAGCTTGATGCTTATGCGAATAACCCGCCGAAGGCACTCTACGTTCCGTCACTATCAGGATTGGATATTGACGAGCCCGAATATAGCGAAGGAGTAGTCACCACACGACTGGCTCACGGCAAAGGCGGAATGGTTCTTAGGAATATGGTTCAAGCCACAAGCCGTGACGATGCAAAATGGCGTACGCTGCAGAATACAATAAAGTCGTTCTTTGGTTTTGAACTTTCGAGACCAAGTGGTGTCGATCCGATAACGGTGCGGTACAGGCACTCGGTAACGGACCATTGGTACGATCTGCTTAATGGTGCCGCAGGCTTCCTGCAAACGTTACTAGTGCAGTCCGCTCTCTTGCATTCGAGCGCGACGCTGTTTCTCATTGATGAGCCGGATGCTCATTTGCACGTGTTGCTCAAGGCGAAGATGTACCGCCTCATACGTGAGCACTGCGACGAAAATGACTGTCAGGTGCTGATCGCAACCCACTCCGGCAGCATCCATGTTGGAAATCAAGCCCGGATCCGGCTTTTTTCCGACTTTTTCCCGGTTTTTCCGCGGTTCCGTGTCCGGCTGTCCCGGACCTTTCCACAGCGTTCCCCACAGGCGGCGGCGTCCGGGCGCGCCGAAGGGCCCGCCGGGGAGACCCCGGCCGGCCCGCCGGTGATTCGCTTTCGGTGCCGGACGGACGCGGTCCGGCCTGCCGTCAGGCGGCGGCCGCCGTCCGGTCCTCCCACATCCGGCGGTCGCGGAGAAGGGCGCTGGCGGTCACGACCAGCCTGCGCATGACGGCGACGGGGGCGACTTTGTGGGGCTTTCCCCTCTCCCGGAGCCGTTGGTACAGTTCCCTCATGTCCGGGGAGCACCTGCTGGCCGACAGCGCGGCCATATAGACGACATCCCTCGGCCTGCGGCGTCCGCCGCCGATGTGGCGCCCGCCCTTCAGGGTGCCGCTGTCTCGGGCGAAGGGGGCCACGCCGAGCAGGGATGCGGCCTGGCGGTTGCCGATGGCGCCCAGCTCGGCCATCCATGCGACCAGCGCCGCGGCGGTGACGGGGCCGATGCCGGGCACCGAGGTCAGGATGCGGTGGCTGTCGGCGAACTCCGGCGATGCGGCGACCGTCCCGCCGATCCGCCGCTCCAGCGCCACGATGGCGGCGTCGATGTCCTCGAGGACCCTGCCGACCTCCGTGCCGGGTGCGTCGGCGCCGACCTCCGACACGACGGTCCCCGTCCCGGCGCGCTGGTCCACGAGCTTCTCCCGCAGCACCAGCATGTCGCGGAGCCGGTCGATGGCACCGGTGGCCGGCGCCGTGGCCCGCATGTCCGGGAACGCGGCCCCGAAGGCCGCCAGTATCCTGGCGTCCACCCTGTCGGTTTTCGCAAGGGCCCCGGCGGCCTTCGGGAGATCCCTCGCCTGCCTCGGGTTCACGACGGTGGCGGAGAACCCCCTGGCGTGCAGCGACTGCAGAAGCGCCCGGTGCATGCGTCCCGTGGCCTCCATGACGGCCCGCGTGGCGCCGCCCTCCCTGAGGAGGCGGCCGACCTTGCGGAAGCCGACCGTGTCGTTGGTGGCCGTGAAGTCACGCCCGTTGACGTGGATGTTGAGTGTACGCTTGCTTACGTCGATTCCGGCGACTATGGCTGTCATGCTCTCCCGCTCCTATCCTCGCGATGATCCGGTTCCGTGAACCCAGGCATCCATCCAGGACCCGGGAGACGGACGGGAGGGCGGGCCGACCACGCTGCCGGACGGATCCGCTGTCGCGATCCAAGGCCGTATCGGTCCAACCCGTCCTGCGGGGCAGGGCCCCGCACCGCCGCCGCCGGTAGTGGTCCGACGGCGGCGGTCCCGCCACAGGAATGAACCGGAGGGACGGCGGAAGGCAACAGGCATGTTTTCCACAGGAAATCGCGCCAGATTTTTCCACAGCCACCTCCTCCTTTCATTTCTGATTCTCTGAACATACGAGGCTGATCGGGGAAGCGGCGAGCGAAAAAGGAGAGAAACTGTTTCTTGTCACTGCAAGCGGTCTTAGGCCAGTTCGTAGGCAGGAGGCGGAGCAACTGTTAACTATCTCTAGCGAGGAAATCGTATTGGCGGAAACAACGCAGCGGGTGGTGTATTTGGAAGGAAAGACTGATATTGATATTTTGCGGGAATGGGCAAAGGCGTTGGATCACCCAGCATGGCAGTACTTGGACAAAGGTTTCTGCGTGCCAACCGCGGAAGGGACGAGTCGAACTTATGCTAAAAAGCACTATCGTGCACTAAAGGCGCAAGTCCCGACGCTGCGCGCGTTGGAGGTGTGTGATCGAAATGGAGCCAAAGGCGAGCACTGGGATGACCTAGGGCCGGGCGAATTACGTACGGAAGAGGGACGTAGGAATACGCCGGAAGGAATGAAGGTATTATACTGGACCCGCTATGAGATCGAAAACTATTTGATCCATCCGAGTGCGATATTACGGTTTATCTCGCGGCGTATGGGAAAGGCGGCGAAAGAAGCGGCGGGAGAATACATGGAAAAATACTTACCTCGGGTGCTAATGGAAAGACCATTCGAAACCACAGATACCGATCAGATCAAGGGCAAAAAAACAGTCGGTAGAATTCTGAGCGTGGCGGGGGTAGAGCTTGGAGAGTCGGACTACTTCCAAATCGCTGCTGAGATGTCGGCCAATGAAATACATCCGGACGTCGTAGCTATGCTGGACGAAATAGCGGCTCAACTGACTAGTGTAGCGCCATCGTAGCAATGACGGTTCTGCCTGGCTGTCTCCCGGTATCATGCCGCCTTTGCCGGCGTCAGGCAACAGGCGGGCGATGGGAGAGGCGGCGGGGCAGACCGCCCCCGGCCCGCATCATGGAACGGAGCGGACCATGGCACAGGAGACGGGGACTCCCGGAAAGGAACGCAGGATATACCGGATCCGCCTTTCGGATGGCGGGAGGGCGGGGCGGCGGCGTACAGGCGCCGGCACGCCCGGATCCTGCCGCTGGCCGACGGGGCCCGTGACGACGGGGGCCGCACCGGTTCCGGCATCGCGCCGGTCCTGAAGGTCGGCGTGTCGGCCGCCGCAACGCCGCGGCGCGGTCCGTCGACGGCCTCCGGCGGGAGCGTCGGCGCCTGGAGGCCATCGTCCCGCAGGACGGCCCCGCCTCCAACGGACCCCGCATCGCCCGCCTGTGGCGGCACGGCCTCCGCTCCGTCCCCGGCGCGAAGCCCGGCGGCCACGCGCCGCCGTTCGCCAGCCCCGGCACACGCGCGGCCCGGTGCACCGACGCCGACGGCGCCCTGCGCGAACTGCGCTGCCTGAACGGCGCGCCGGCCAGCGCCTCCCGTCCCGACATCGGGGCCAGCGTCACCGGATGCCGGGAGACGGTCACCAGAAGGAAATGCGTCGCGGGGCGCCACCGCGGTCCGGACGGCCCGGCCCACCGGGGCGGGGGGAAACGGAAGGGGCTCCCCTGGGTCACCGACCTTCCCGTGGACGGCGGCAGCCCCGTGCCGGCCATGCGCGCCGCCCGCTCCCGCTGGCGCACCGGGAACGGGACCCCGGCACGCCGGGGAACCAGGGCCACCGCTCCGGGACCGGCTTCGGGCACGGAAAGCGGCGCCTGACCAAGGTGCCCGCCATGACGGTGACGCCCGCGTTCCCCACCGACCGGACCGGGGCCGCCTCCCGCAGGGTGTTCGCCGCCGCGCCGGGGCGAGGGGGCGGACGGGGTGCCTCCGGGAGGGAACCCGGCAGTGCTTCCCCGGCTTCCCGGTCCCCGACTGGCGGACCCTCCACCCCGCCCTGACCCACGGGCACGCGGCGGCGGCCTTGGCCGTCGCCGGGCCGTCCGGACGGTCGCCGCCGCGGCGCGGGGCGCCCAGGCGCGCCTGGGCGCCCGACCGAGCCGCCCACGGGCAGACCCGCGACACATCCCCTTTTTCCGCCGGAACGCCGCCGGAGGCTCCCGCACGCCCGGATTCCGCCCGAATCCGACGCCGACGCCCGCGCCACGCCGGAAACCGGACCGGAATCTCACTGGTGGGAATTTCTGTTTGGATCCCGAGTCGATGTGGAGTACCTTGGCTGACGTACGTTTTGGAACTCGGTCTTCCGCATGAATCATGCGACTTGGTGTCAGGCCGATACCCGCGAAGAACGCGTGCTTCTCCTCGACCTTCCTGAACGGCAGCCGGAAGTGACTGTGATCCGCCTCCGCGCTCACTATGGAAATCCGGTTCAGCGAGCGCAGCCTGCGAAGAACCGCATCAATTGCAACGCGCTATCCGGCAAGAAGTCGCAGAAAGCTGCACTTGGGTCGTCGCCTGCATGGAAATCGAGCAAGTTCAGCAAGCGGAGTTGGCACGGTTTTCATTCCGACTCAAAGCTCCCAACCTGCTGGCCAAATGCGGCGACCAAAGAGCAGTCAAGCTCCAGGAAACCCGCATCGGCCGCTGATACAGCGCGGGAAAGGGCAGCCGATAGCACGTCATGGCCCGAACCATTCGCCACTGCCAGATCTTCCATGAGACGCATGTCCTTTATGCCGTTGGCCAGAGTGAAATTTACGGGGGCGGATCCGCCGCCGGTCAGGACATGCTCGATCGGCGGAACGCGTGTCCTAGCCGCTCCAATGGCGCCCGAACTGTCTGCCAGAACGTCAAGGGCCAAACCGACGTCCACGCCTTGCCCGAGTGCCAGTCCAAGCGCTTCTCCCAGTGCATTCCAATAGACCATCAGCGGCAGATTGATCGCGAGTTTCATTGCAGCCCCGGTTCCGACCGGACCAAGATGCTCAAGTCGCCGGGTCAGTTTTTTCAGGATTGGCCTCGCCGCTTCAAAAGCCTCACGATCCCCTCCGGCCAGACCAAGAAGCTTCCCACTACGTGCGGGTGCGACCGTTCCACCAACCGGGCATTCGAGAAACCGGCCACCTCTTTCCTTCACAGCGGTTTCCAGCCTCCTTGCCTGCCGTGGTGACATTGTACACAATTCGACAATCAAGCGGTCTTCGAGTGAGGCGGACAACAGTCCATCACGCCCAAAATAGACCGTATCGACAGCGGCATCATCCGCTAGCACGGACAGCACGAGTTCCGCCTGCGAAACAATGTGCGCCGGACAGTCCGAGATAGGAATTCCGGTAAGGCCGCTCGCCTTCTCTCGCGTGCGGTTCCAGACCGTCAACTCCTCTCCCAGGTCAATCAGGCGTTCCGTGATCGACCGGCCCATTTTGCCTAGTCCTACAATTCCAATCATCTCGTGTACCCCCATCTTCGCGGCGCAAACGTGTCAGATCCCTGGAAAGGGCGACCTACCCCTCCTTTGTATTCTTCTGGGCCTACAGATCGAATACGTTGAGCGGGACTCTGGGTCTATGTCGCATTGCTGTCGGCATTTGGCCCCTGGACGGCCGCAGACCTGTCAGGCCTGGGAAGGTTTGGTCTTGGAAGGCCCGGAACGATACCAGTTCGTATCCTTGTTGACATGCCCTTTCCTGCAAGACAAGTATACTGTGGAATATGAGGAAAGCGAATGACCGACAACCTGATGCGTCACAGGATTTTCCGTGCCCTGAGGAAGGACATTCTCGCCTGCAAAATCAGGCCAGGTGAGGAGGTGAGGGAATTCGAGCTCGCGCAGCGGTTCGGTGTATCGAAGTCACCGATTCGGGACGCGCTCCAGAAGCTTGAGTTCGAGGGTCTGGTGGAAATTGTCCCGCGCAAAGGCCATCGCGTGGCCCCGATCTCTGTCTCCGATGCGGAAGACATGCTTGACCTGCGCGAGATCCTGGAAACCGGCGCACTACGCCACGCCATAAAGGCCAGCGAGCAGGCGCTAGGCTCGTTGGATGAACTCCGCATTACGGATGCGGAGAACATTGATGACTTCGCGGAGTATAACCGGAAGTTCCATATGCAACTCTGTGAACTGACGGGCAATCGAAGGCTGGCAGATACCATGGCAAGACTTATGGAGAACTATGATCGATTGTGTGTCGTTTCACTGACAGCACAGCGCGACGTGACCGGAGGCATGGCCGCCGCGCTTGAGGATCACAATGCAATCATCGACGCTTTGCAGTCACGCAACGCAGCGTCTGCGATTCGTGCCTCGACACGCCATCTTAGAAAATCCCGAGCGCAGATAATGCGTGGGCTCGAAAGCCGCCCGGTCATCGCGTGATATTGCAATATCGATAATCTGGTTGTATTCTGATATATCACAATTCAAAAGAACCGGGTCAATTGGAACTTTGGCCCGAGTCATGGAAAGGGAAATATGGGCGACGGGGCAGAGCCAGAAACTGTCATCGCCGGGTGCGGTGTCAGCAAGGCCTTCGCCGATGGCGCTGTCGTCGCCATCGAAAGCGCGGACTTTTCGATTCGAAAGGGATCGTTTGTCTCGCTGGTGGGACCGTCTGGTTGTGGCAAATCCACGCTGCTGAGATTGGTCGCCGGCCTCATCGATGCGACCGCAGGCGAACTGAAAGTTCATGATCAACCCGTTTCAGGACCACGACAGGATGTCGGCATGATGTTCCAGCGCGCCACTCTTCTGGATTGGCGGACCGCAGTCGAAAACGTATTGTTGCCGATCGAACTCCAGGGCACCGTTCATGAGGCCGATCGAACTCGCGCCCTTGACCTTCTGAGGCTGGTGGGGCTGGAGGAATTCGCGTTTTCGTTTCCTGCCCAGCTGTCAGGCGGTATGCAGCAGAGGGTCGCTCTCGCACGCCTGCTTCAGACCGGTGCGGATGTCCTCCTCCTGGACGAACCATTCGGTGCGCTTGACGAGTTCACCAGGGAACGGTTGAATCTCGAACTCCTGCGAATTGTCGCGAATTTCCAGACGACGACAGTGTTCGTCACGCACAACATAGCAGAGGCAATTTTCCTTGCTGATCAAGTCTATGTCATGACGCCGCGACCAGGAAAGATTGCCAGGGTTGTGGATGTCGAGCTATCGCGGCCGCGGGAACTGTCGCTGCAGACAACGCCGGAATTCAATCGCCTCGTCGAAGAGGTGCGCGTCACCCTTGGAGCGTTGTGATGGCGGCGGAATTCAGCAATCCCAATCAGGTGACGATGCGGGTGTTCGTCCATGCGGGCCTATTCCTGGGTCTTCTGGCAGCCTGGGAGATCGGGTCCCGCGCCGGCTACCTCGATCCGCTGTTCTATCCACGTCCAAGCGAAATTCTGGCTTCCTTCGGACGGATTTACATTGCCCAGGGTAATGTCTGGTGGCATCTCTACACTAGCCTTTCCCTGGTTTTGATGGGCTTTATCGGCGGTTCGGCACTTGGCATCGCACTCGGTGGACTTGTTGGCCTGAACCCAATCGTGCGGAGATTTGTTCAGCCCTACGTCATCGTGGTCGAGGCAACGCCCCGCATTGCGCTAGCCCCGTTGCTGATCGCGGCACTCGGCTTCGGAGCCGGCTCAAAGACCGCAATCATCGTCCTCGTCTGCTTCTTCGCGCCGTTCATAAACACCCTATCGGGAGTGGTGAATGTCAACGAGGACAGGCTGGAACTGTTTCGGTCGCTCGGAGCGTCTAAAATGCAGATCCTTCGAAAACTGGTGTTACCTGATGCTGTGCCCGTAATCATGGCGGGTGAGCGTCTTGCACTGACCGCCGCCTTGTCTGGAGTTCTGGTTGCGGAGTTCATTCAGCGCGACAAGGGTATCGGTGCCTTGATCCTGACCTATACACGCAACCTTAACATGGCTTCCGCGTTCGCCTGCATATTCACGCTTACCATCGTTGGCTTCCTCATTTTCCGGGGAATGGAGCTTCTGGACAATCGAATCGCTTACTGGAATCGTTCGACTGACATGGAACGCGTCAGTGCACGACGCAGGGCACGATGGTTGTCCCGGAGCAGGTTGAGCCCATGACCATTGTCCTCGCTTTCGTTACTCGTATCATTCCCCATCTGGCCCTGTTCCTGTTCCTGATCGGAGTTTGGGAAGTTCTTGTCGTCGTCGACCTTCTAGCTTCGATCCTCGTGCCTCGGCCCTCGGCAATCTTTGCTTCAATTGTTGAGCTCTATATCATCGAGGGATCGATTTACCGTCACTTCATGATAACACTCATTGAGGCAGTGGCGGGCTTTCTGATTGGAGCCGGGGTCGCAGTTGCTATTGCGGTCGGATCGGCGCTTTGGGAGCCGTTCCGCCGCTACGTATCACCCTATGCGATCGTACTTAACGTCACTCCTGGGATCGCGCTAACCCCGGTGATAATCGCTTGGTTCGGCTATGGAATGGGATCGAAGATCGCATTGGCCGCTGTGATCTGCTTCTTCCCGATTTACGTCAATACGCTTACGGGCCTTACACGGACAGACAGAGGACGGGAGGAATTGTTCCGTCAGCTCGGGGCAAGTCATTCGCAGGTGTTTCTGAAGCTCCGAGTTCCTTCTGCACTGCCCCTTCTGTTCGCTGGCCTCAAGATCGGGCTCACGACGGCCCTGATCGGTGCGGTTGTCGCTGAATTCGCGCAGGCTACGGAAGGGGTGGGCGTGCTGATGGGCAGGTTCTCGTTCCAGCTCAACATGGGTGCATCGATCGCAACGCTGCTCAGCATGACGGCGATCGGGCTCATCCTCTTCTATTCAATGGAATTCCTCGACGACAGAGTGGTCTTCTGGCGTCGGGAAGCGCGCAGGGCTGCCGCCTCGCGCGCAAGGGCGCGTGCCTGGAAGACACGGGCCAAAATGTGACCGGAAACTGACCTTTTTGGGAGTTAGACACGATGACAATGCTGAAGACTGTGACGGTAGCCGCCACCTTGGCGTCCACGGTTTCCTTTGGATATGCACAGAATTCGACCGTTAACATGATCAATCCGCTGCCGCGGTCGACCAACTTCTTTCCCCTGGTTGTGGGCGAGGCGCTCGGATATTTCGACGAGGAAGGAGTGGAAGTGAACCTGCTTCCATCCGACACTTCGATTCCATACGTCGCCTTTATCCAGAACGGTCAGGCGGATCTGGCGATGCTTGATCCATTCGAGACGATCAATGCACTCAACGCAGGTGCCGAAATCAATACAGTGTTTGAAGTCATGCAGAACGCGCCAGAGGGAATTGCGGTTCCGGAAGCCAGCGACGCGCAGTCGGTTGCCGATCTTGTTGGCACGACCGTCGGCCTTGTCTCAGACCGCGACCGTGCGTTCCTGCAGGCTGCGCTCAACACTGTCGGGCACTCCATTGACGAGGTTTCGACAGTGGTACTTGGTGAAAGCGGACCCACACTGGCCGCCGCCATGCGTGACGGCAACGTATCCGCGATCGCCGGCGCGGCGCCAGACTGGATCGCCTTGCAGGCCAATGGAATCGGCGTGCGTCTGATTACACCGGAAGAACTGCTCGCAAGTCCAGCCAACACCTTTGCCATGAACATAGGCGAGATTGAACCGAAGCGGGCGGCGGTCGAAGGCTTCCTGCGCGCATGGTGCAAGGGTATGCACGCTGTTACCGTGAACCGAGACGCCGTCGCGGCCATTCTCAAGCGTGACGTTCCAGAGGAGTGGGAAATCGAGGAGGCCGGCCAGCTATTCCTCGACATGTCAATTGGTATGAACGTTTCGGTAACCGACCGGTGCGGCGATACGCAGACCGACGTTTGGACCAACATCCAACCGCAGATGCTCGACGCCGGCGGGATCGAGCAGATCGTGGATGTCTCGGCATTCCTGAACGATACATACATCGCCGTGGCAAACGACTTCGATCGCGATGAGGTCGCGGCGGAGATCAACGCGTGGGCAGCTGACAATATGTGAGCCCGATGAGGCGGGCCATCGGCCCGCCTTACCCCATCCCCTTGCAAGTCTGCGTAGCCTGTTCCGACAAGTCAGTGCCGCAAACAGCAATCTTATGGAGCCGGATACGAGCCGATGACCCACAGCACCATCGATACACCTTCGCTTGGCGATGCCCTCAACCGCTATGGACCCACCAGTGCACGAGCCTTATCCGAGGAGAGGCATCGACTTGATTGCAGAACAGTTGACGTCCATGCCCATGTGCATATTGGCGCAGCCACTGAATACATGGCGCCCCATGTCGATCCCACGCGGATTGCGATGGTCCAGCACTCAAATGAAGAGACGCGTGCCATAAACATGAAGCAGGACAAGGATCGTCTTCCAGTCGCCATGAGCGACATCACCGACAGATTGGAGGTCCTAGATGCTCAGGGAATCGATATCCAGGTCGTCGCACCTCCTCCGCCACAATGCTACTACCAGTCGCCGGTAGAGGAAGCTCTGAGGGGCAGCCAGATCGTCAACGACGGCATGGCAGAATGGGTGAGTCTCAGACCTGACCGCTTTGCCGGGTTGGGCACTGTGCCGCTTCAGGAACCAAACCTATCGGCTATTGAACTGGAGCGCGCCGTCACTGAACTTGGTCTCAAGGGTGTGATGATCCTGACGAACGTTGACGGAGCGGAAGTAGGTGACCCACGATTTGAACCATTCTGGCGGAAGGTCGAGGACCTAGGTGCTTTGGTGATGATCCATCCAAATGGATTCACCCATGGAGACAGGTTGAGCGACTACTATTTCTCCAACATCATCGGAAATCCATTCGAAACGGCGCTCGCGTTGCACTATCTGATCTTCAACGGGGTGCTTGAACGGATGCCGAATCTAAGGATTCTGGGAGTCCATGGAGGCGGCTATCTACCTTCATACTCGGGACGAATTGACCATGCCTGGGGCGCACGCAGCGATTGTAACGCCGGGTTGCCCAGACCACCGAGTGAATATCTAAGAAAAATGTACTTCGACAGTGTTGTGTTTACCAACCACCAGCTTGAATATCTGGTCAGGATCTTCGGTGCGGATCATATCATGATGGGCTCTGACTATCCATTCGACATGGCTGACTACGATCCGATCGAACACATCGCAACATCGGATCTGTGCGACGAGGAAAAGGCTGCGGTCGCTGGAGGAACAGCAATTCGACTTCTCGGACTATAGAAGGCTCTCATGACAGTTGGGATCGTTGGCCTCGGAATTATGGGTACAGCCTATGCAACCCATTTGGTTGCAGCGGGGGAGCAGGTGCTTGGCGCGGACCCATTGCCTGAGGCGCGGAAGGGCTTGGCAGGGCTCGGCGGAACGGCACACGAAGCCGCCGGTGAATGGCTTGCTGACTGCGATCCGGTCATATTGTCACTTGCGTCACCGGCCGCGCTTCGAACTGTCACTGGAATTCTGCAGAAGGCGCTTCGACCCGGCCAGATTGTCCTGGAGACCGGGACCTTTCGGTTGGCGGACAAAGAACGCGCTCGGGATGCACTCGATGAAGCCGGAATCACCCTCCTTGATTGCACGGTAAGCGGGACGGGTGCACAGGCCATTGCGAAGGACATCGTGATGATGGCCTCTGGGCCACCTGAGGCAGTCGCTCGGGCGAGACCTGTCATGACCCTCTTTACGCGCAAGGTCATCGAGGCCGGCCCATTCGGTGCGGGCACCAGACTTAAGTTTGTTGCGAACCACGCGGTCGCGCTTCACAACTCGGCAGCAGCGGAGACGCTAAATTACGCCATGACTCTGGGGTTGGATAGGGACGTCGTCTACGACATGCTGTCAACGGGAGCCGGTCAGTCCAAGATGTCCGACCTAAGGATGCCATTGATGATGAGCGGCGATTACGAGCCACCGACCGCGAGCCTGAAGATGTTTGACAAGGATCTCTCAATAATTGCCGAGGATATCGAACGCATCGGGGCAGCCACACCTCTGTTCGACGTCTGCGTGGAACTCTATGACAGAGCAAAGGCCCGGTTGCCTGAAACCCACGACACTGCTGCAGTCTACGAAGTATACCGTCAGGATAGACTGCGGAAATGATCCAGGCGCTCCCGGGTCCGGAAATTGTCGCGGCGATACTTGTGACCTTTCTTGTGGCGGGAACGGTAAAGGGAGCATTCGGGATCGGGTTTCCGGCGGTTGCGATGTCAATTTTCCCGCTCTTCATCGAGCCGGCGCTCGGTGTTGCTCTGCTGGCGCTGCCGATCGTGATCACCAACGCACAGCAGTTCATTTCGGTCCGTGGATGGCCTCGGATCATTCGGCGCTTTCTGCTGGCTGGCGGAAGCCTTGCCGTCACGATCTTCCTTGTTAGCCAGTTTCTGGACGACGTTTCAAGCCGATGGATCAACGTTTTCGTTGGGATGGCCTTGATCATTTTTGCTCTCTCCGCAATGTTGAGAATACGTTTTCCGGTCTCGGAGAGCCCTGCTTGGCAGCTGCTGGTGGGCGTGAGTTCAGGATTGTTCGGCGGAGTTTCCGCGGTCAAGGTTCCGGTGATGATCTATACGGTGGCGCTTGAGCTACCGCGCGATGCTTTCATTGTGGTCGCCGGATTCCTGTTCTTCTGCGGCGGAGCCGGGCTCCTAACAGGCCTCACCTCGGCGACCCTGCTGAATCAAGTCACTCTCCCACTTTCCATCGTTGCCGTTGCATTTGCGCTTGCGGGATTTAGGATAGGTGCCCGCATTCGGGAACGGCTGAATGCGGAGCAGTTCAGGACGTATCTGTTGTGGGTAATGCTCCTTCTCGGAGCGCGGCTCCTGGTTGTAAACGTCTTTCCCCCGATCTGATCATTGGCTCTGACGCATATTCGTCACCTCGATTGCTGCGTACGATGCGAATGCGAAGCAGCGTCCGGCCCATGGATGATAGGCGAACGAAACCCCACATTGTTGGAGTAAGATGGTGTCTATCGTTCACATGGTACTATGTGGGGGACCCGGCGAATCCGCTGCTGGCCCAATGCGCCTTTGGCCGTTGTGATTTCAGTAAGGACCCCGCTGGCGATGTAAAAGGGGCGATGAACACTGCGTCAACCGACGGTCGCCATTTCGTCACTGCGCCAGAACCGTAACATCACTCCTTCTGGCAACAGCAGCCGGTGGCTCAGGATATGGCTTGGCTAGATTGGCCTGCCCGGATTTTTTTGGGCAAACGGATATCAGAGACGTGCCGTTTCACGACGACCGCCATTGGCAATCCCGTCGCACCAGTCTCGTCCGCATTTGGTTGACATGGTGGCTATAGCTTCGACAGAAGGGCTTCGGTCGGCCAGCCATCAGCAGGTAAGCCCAGTCGCCGCTGGGCATCACGTACAGCGGCACGGGTCTTCCTGCCTAGAATTCCGTCAATCTTTCCAACGTCATGACCTTGGCTGGCAAGCCGTTTCTGGAGTTCGATCATTCGCTGGCCAGTCAGACCGGCCTCCGGAGAGCCAGAGTCGTAGAGCGGTACACCGATGAATCGTGCGGCAAAGTGGCCGACCGTCACCACGTAGATGAAGGATTCGTTCCACTGAAGGAGAACCTTTAGGTTCGGGTAGGCCAGAAAGGCAGGTCCCTTGCGGCCTTGGGGCAAGATAAGGCTTGCCGATAGTCCGTTCTCGAAGTCACTGAAACGCGGCCTTACACCCATTCGTTTCCACTCGGCCGTTGATTTCGTTGTGTCGAGTCCAGTCAAGGACCAGTCGAAGTTCTGCGGGACACGAACCTCCTGCAGCCAGGGTTCTCGCGCTCGCCATCCTAGGTGGAGCAGCATCTTGGCACCTGAAGACAGGGCGTCAGCTTCCGAAGCCTTTAGGTCGACCTTGCCATCGCCGTCACCGTCAACGCCGTTCATGAGCACGTCCATCGGCAGCATCTGAACCATACCGTACTCGCCGGCCCAGGCGCCGGTTGTCCCTGTCGGGCTGAAATCACCCCGCTGGTAGAGTTCCAGTGCGGCGAATATCTGCGGGCGGAACAACTCCGGTCGGCGGCAGTCGTGGCTAAGGGTGACCAATGCATTGAGGGTGTTGTATTCTCCCTGGACGGCACCAAAGTCCGATTCGAATGCCCAAAGAGCCAGAAGGATGCCTCGGCTTACACCATAGGTCTTCCAGATCCCGTCAAACAATCTATCGAGCTCGCGTGACTTTGTCACTCCTGCATTGAGGCGATAGTCACTCATCAGCCGGCCAGAGAACTCGACGAACGGAAGCTGGAAAATTCCCTGCCTACGGTCTGCCTTGATCACCTCGGGATCGTGGCGAACCGACGCAAAGAAGCTGTGGGCATCAGCGGGATCATTTCCTTTTTGGATCGCTTCGCTGCGCAGTTCATTGACGAATTCATGGAAGCTGCCGCCGCAGTGGGCGATCGCCTCACCGCCGAAGAGGCCTGCAGCCATGATGGGAAAAAGCAATCGCATTCCGTTCTCGCGCCAGATGACTTCACGAATGCCGTTCTCAGTAATTCAGAGGGGCGGCTAAGGGAACACTTCGCGCGATAGCGGACAGGAAAAATCTGCTTTGCCATCTCTACGAATTTCAGGGCGAGGTGGCATTGCACCGACGGACTTATCCCTTTGGGCAAGATGCCACAGGACTTTGTGGCGACCCCCGCGAGGACGCAGCCCAGCATCCGGCGCCTTTCAACTGGACACTGTTAACTCGATGTCCCTTTCATATAAATGGGCGGACCAATCCACAGGAACCGGCCGGGCTGGGTCGAACCGGTCCGGAATTCACGGCCAGGGCCACGCGCATCACCGGATCCATGCCGCCGGAACGTCAGTCCACGATGGAATCACGGAATATCCGGGACGGATATCCGTTCCCTTCGCTGCCTCGGACATGATCTGGCCATGCACGGCCACGCCAGCGTCGAGTCAACAGTGTTACATTGAAAGGTCCGGGGCGGTGGTCGCGCCGGATGCTGGGCTCTCTGGTATCGAACGCGATGCCTGCGCTCCGGATCAGGCAATGAAATCGAAATCGTCCTCGGTCAGGAGCGAGGCCTGCACATCCTCGAGCGTGATCACCGCATTGCCGTAGCGGATCACCGTGTCCCCTCCCTCCTCGGTGATGGCGAGATCCTCGAAGGCCTTCCCGCGGATGGCGACCGTGTCCAGCCCGTCCTCGAAATCGGTGATCACGTTGACGCTAGGGTCATCCGCCTGGATGAAGTGGAAGCGGTCCTTTCCCCCGCCTCCCGTAAGCGTGTTGGTACCGCCCCAGACCTCAAGCGTGTCGTCGCCCTTTCCGCCATGGAGCGTGTCGTCGCCGCCACCGCCGTAAAGCGTGTCGTCGCCCTTTCCGCCGCGGAGCGTGTCGTCGCCGCGTCCGCCATGCAGGAAGTCATCGCCGTCATCGCCGAATATCCTGTCGTTGCCGGCCCTGCCCCTCAGGACGTCGTTGCCTTCACCGCCTTCAAGGATGTCATCGCCCCAGGCGCCGTTGAGCCGGTTGTCCCGTTCGTCGCCGGTGACATGCAGGCGCAGGTTGGACGCCTTGAGCTCGGCCAGCGACATGTTGCCGATGCGGACGGTGCCGCCGCCGTCGCCGGCCGGGCCGGGGCGCTCCTCGTTATCATAGAGACGATAGACGCCGTTCCCGCCGCCATCCCCGTACACGATGACGGCATCGCCGTCACGCTCATCGAAGCGCACTGTCGGGTCGGCGCCGTTGGCCGCCCTGAAATGGATCAGGTCCCCGGGCTCCCGCTCGTTGAGCTGAAGGATGTTGATGTAGTCGAAGCCATCGCCGGGCCTGAAGGTATAGATATCGTAGGCCAGATGACCGTCGATGCCTTTCGCGCCCTCCAGGAAGTCGTTGCCCCGGCCGCCAACCAGTTCGTCGGAGCCGTCCCGGCCCCAGAGAAGGTCATGGCCGTCCCGGCCGTGGATGATGCCATCGCCGGATGTGCCGACAATGCTGTCACGGCCATCCGTGCCTGTCATGGGGTTGAGTTCCGGCGTGTTCCAACGCTTTTCGTAGGCCCCATTCCACCCTGAAGTGCAACACCAGTGGCGGTGGTGACCGGTTTTCCTGCCGCATGATGTTGCGTATCGGCCAGGAAGCGGCGACAGTCCCTTTGCTGAAGAGAGGGAGACTGCCATGCCCGAGGGCCATCGCCACCTGACCCATGAAGAGAGATGCCGGATCGGCGCGCTGAAGGAAAGCGGGCTGTCCGACGGGGCCATCGCGGCCCGTCTGGGCCGTGACCGTTCGTCGGTCTGGCGGGAGCTGCGCCGGAACGCCGGCGACGGGGGGTACAGCCCCGGGGAGGCGCAGGGGAGGGCGGAGGCCCGCCGCGGCGCGGCTTCCTCGAACCTGAGGAAGATGACGCCCGACCGCTGGGCGCATGTGGAGGGGCTTCCGGGGAGGGCTGGAGCCCGGAGCAGGTCGCGGGACGGCTGCGTCTGGAGGGTGGCTGGACGGTGGGCCGCCAGTGGACATCCGAACACGTCAGGGCCGACCGGAAGCATCCATGTCTGGAATCAAGCCCGGATCCGGCTTTTCCGCGGTTTTTCCCGGGTTCCGTGTCCGGCTGTCCCGGACCTTTCCACAGCGCTTTCCACAGGCGGGGCCGTCCGGGCGCGCCGGAAACACCCGCCGGGGAGACCCCGGCCGGATGGCGGGTGATTCGCTTTCCGCGCCGGACGGACGCGGTCCGTCCGGGCGTCAGGCGGTGGCGGCCTCCGTCCGGTCCTCCCACACGCGCCGGTCGCGGAGAAGGGCGCTGGCGGTCACGCCCGGCCCGCCCATGACGGCGACGGGGGCGACCCTGTGGGGCTTTCCCCTCCCCCTGAGGCGATCGTACAGTTCCCTCATGTCCGGGGAGCACCTGCCGGACGGCAGCGCCGCCATGCAGGCGACGTCCCTCGGACGTCCCCTCCCGCCGCCGATGTGGCGCCCGCCCCTGATGGCGCCGCTGTCGCGGGCGAGGGGGGCCGCGCCGGGCAGGGAGGCGGCCTGCCGGTTGCCGATGGCGCCGGGCCCGGCCATCCATGCGACCAGCGCCGCGGCGGTGACGGGGCCGATGCCGGGCACCGGGGCCAGGATGCGGTGGCTGTCGGCGAACTCCGGCGATCCGGCGACCGTCCCGCCAGTCCGCCGCTCCAGCGCCGCGATGGCGGCGCCGGTATCCTCAAGGACCCTGCCGACCTCCGTGCCGGGTGCGCCGGCGCCGACCTCCGGCACGACGGTCCACGAGCCTGTCCCGCAGCCCCGGCATGTCGCGGAGCCGGTCGATGGCTGCGGCGGCCGGCGCCGTGGCCCGCATGTCCGGGAACGCGGCCCCGAAGGCCGCCAGTATCCTGGCGTCCACCCTGTCGGTCCTCCCAAGGGCCCCGGCGGCCTTCGGGAGGTCCCTCGCCTGCCGCGGGTTGATGACAGGGACGGAGAACCCCCTGGCGCGCAGGGACTGCGGAAGCGCCCGGCGCATGCGCCCCGTGGCCTCCATGACGGCCCGCGTGGCGCCGCCCTCCCTGAGGAGGCGGCCGACCTTTCGGAAGCCGACCGTGCCGTTGGTGGCCGTGAAGTCACGCCCGTTGACGTGGATGTCGGGTGTACGCCTGCCTGCGCCGGTTCCGGCGACCATTGCTGTCATGCTCTCCCGCTCCTGTCCCCGCGATGGTCCGGTTCCGGGAACCCAGGCATCCATCCAGATGCCATGAGAGGCGCCGGCGTCTGCCTTCGCCGGTGATTCGGTGCAGGGGAATGACGGTATGGCAACATGTTGTGGCGGGGGCCGCCGGACGGCAACCCCCTGCCCATTGAAAGGAGAGAAGGATGGATGGTTCCAGAACCCCCTTCGAGGGGAACGGTACCACGGTCCACGCGGCGCTGCAGGTGAGCGGCACGGGCTGGATCCTTGCGGTGGGCGATCCGTCCGACACGTCGAAGGCCGGCATGCACAGGCTGGCGCCGCAGGATGTGGATGGCCTTCCGGGGAGGCTCGGAAGGGCGCGCCGGCGGGCCGCTGCGTCCGGCGGCGATGTCCGGGTGATGCTGGTGTACGGGGCCGGCCACCAGGGCTTCCGGTGGCCCGTCGGCTGGAGGGCGGGGACCCCGGGGTGGTGGTCCGCCATCCGGCGGGCCTTGAGGTGGTGCGCGGGAAGAGGAAGGTGAGGACGGACCGGACCGGCGCCCGCCGGATGGTCCGTGCGCCGCCGGCCTGGGACGGCGGCGACCGGGACGCGATGTCGCCGGTGCGGGTCACGGGCGTCGCGGAGGAGGACAGGAAGCGGCTGCCGCCACGGCGGGAGCGTCCGGTGAGGGAGCGCCGCCGCCTCCCGGACGCCGTCGACGGGCTTGCGGGGCTGCACGGGCTGTCCGGGGTGAACCCGGCGAGGCCGGGGTTCCGTGAGCGGTCCGCCGGGATGGAGACCGGCTACGGGGGACCGCTGCCGCCGGAGCCGCTGGCTGGGACCGGGGGCATCCCCGCCCGGCTGGAGCTGGCGCCCGCGGAACCCAGGGCTGTCGAGGCGGGGAAGGTGGAGATGCTGGATGCGGCCGGGAAGGCCCTGGACGGCCTTCACGCGGAGGCTGACGGGCATTCCACCGGAACCTGCGGGGGTGGGCATTGTCCGGTCCCGGAGCCCGACGGCCCGCGGCCCGTGGCCGCACCTGCCCCGGCGAACGCCCACCATGCGGCGGCGCCGGGCCGGCTGCGCGGGACCGGCCCGAACGAGGCGCTGATGCCGGGCGCGGGCTCTCCTGCAGGGAGCTGCGCAGCCGCCGCGGGCTGGCCAGCCTCGCGGGGCTGGCGCCGGTCCCGTTCGCGAGCGGTGGCGGCGGTCACGACCAGGGGCCCGGCAAGGCGGGCAACGCGATGCTGCGAAGTAAGCGACTAAAGCGCAACGTAGCGCATTCGCCTTGATCCGCGGCGCCGGAGTGCGGGAGGTTTCCCCGGTCGATTCAACGTGACCGGAGGACTGTCCATGACGGTGAATGTGGATGCAATGGCAGACGGCGGCCAGGCCCGGAGGGTCCGGAGCGAGGCCGAGTGGGAGGAGCTGATGGCGGCGTTCGGGCGCTGGGACGGCTCGCAGGCCAGTTTCTGCGAGAGTCGCGGGGTTCCGGTGAAGACGTTCCAGAGCTGGCGCCGCAGGCGCGGCCTCACCGGCGGTGCGGCGTCCGGTGGCTTCGTCGAGGTGGTGGCGGCGGAGCCGGGCTGGGACGTGGAGCTGTCGCTCGGCGGCGGCGTCACGCTCCGCCTGAGGCGGTCCTGATGTTGGGCGGATGGCCGCCGGGCGGCATCTGGCTGGCGGTCGAGCCGGCGGACATGCGCCGCAGCTTCGACGGGCTCTGCGGGCTGGTCACCAGCCATCCCGTGGGGAACCCCGCCGGCGGGCGCTGGTATGTGTTCGTGAACCGGCGGCGGACGATGGTGAAGATACTCGGCTTCGAGCACGGGGGCTACTTCATCTGGGCCAAGCGGCTGGAGCGGGGCCTGTTCGCGTCGCCGGCCACGCCGGGGCGCAGGTCCGTGTCGCTGTCGCGGACCGGGCTTTCGGCGCTTCTGGACGGGATCGACATCACCGTCCGGCGCCGCCGCATGCGCTATCCGGCGGCGGCGTGAAGCCGGCCCGCCGTGGCCCGCCCGACGTCGGAGGCCATCGGGCTGGCGGCGAACAGCGCCTTCCACCGCCTCGGCGTCAGCTCGCCGACCCGGTCGGCCGGATGGGTGTCGACGGGAGGCAGGACGTCGGTCAGCCAGACGCGGGGGTCGACGCCCTGCATCCGGCAGGTGGCGAGCAGCCCGTTGACGGTCCCCACGTTCTCCGCTCCGTCCAGCGTCCATGCGAAGAGCCAGTTGCGCTGGCCGAGCTTCACCGGACGCAGCGCGTTCTCCACGAGGTTCGTGTCCGGCGGCACGTCGGGGTCCCAGGGAACGTCCCCAGCGCCGCCCACCGCTCCGTGGCGTAGGCGATCGCCCTGCGGACCGGATGCCGCGGGGTCAGCGCCGGATCCTCCAGCGTCCGGTCGCACCAGTCCCGGAACGCGGCGACCGCCGCCCGCGACCGGGTCCGCCGCGCCGCCAGCCGCCCGGCCGGTGTCCGGTCCCTGATCTCCCTCTCGATCCTGTAGATCGCGCCGATCAGGTCCAGCGCCGCCCCGGCCATCTCCGGGTGGGTGTCCTTAAGCTCCTCGAAACCGCGTCTTGCATGGACCCAGCACGTCTGGTGGGTGACCGCGCCGCCGCGGGCCGCGACATAGGCCTCGTAGGCGCCGTAGCCGTCCGTCACCAGGGTTCCGCTGCAGGCGTCGGGGAACCTCACCGCGTTCCCGTGCTTCCTGGAGTCCGAAAAGGGGAACACGACCTCGCCGCGGTCGCCGAGCACCGGCCAGAGGTAGCCCTTCCTCATGCTCCCCGGCCTGCCCGGGTGCCGCCCGGCGCGGATCGGGGTCTCGTCCATCTGGATGACGGCGCTCCCGGCACCGAGCGCCACTGGGCCTCGTGGACCGGCTCCAGCAGCGCGATGGCGCGGTTGGCCCACTGGCTCAGGGAGCCCCGGTTGACGGTGATGCCGGCCTCGGCCAGCATCCGGTGCTGCCGGGAAGGCGGCAGGTGCCACATGAACTTGTCGATGAGCATCCCGGCGACGAAGGAGACGTCGGCGCAGCTGCTCTTGAAGACGCCCTCGCGGGCCGGGGCGGACACGGGCCGGTCGGTCCCCCTGACCTTGACGGTGAGGTAGCGGTAGCGGATGACCACGTGCCGGAACTCCACGGCGGCGAGCCGGCAGTGGACGCGGTCGCCAACGACCTCGTAGCCGTCCTCCGGCAGCCCGTCGACCTCCGGCGGCGTCACGGTGATGTCGAGCACGGGAGCCTTGCCGCTGAAGCGCAGCCCGGCGTCGCCCACCGAATCGCCGCGCTCCTTCCGGCGTCCGGGCTTGCCGCCGCCGCGGCTGCCGTCGCTGTCCTGCCCGTCCTGCCCGGAGGGGGCGTCGGAGCCCTTCCCGTGCCTCTCCGAGCGCGGGCCGTACAGGTCGCGCTCCAGCCGGGCGACCTGGGCCGTCAGGGCGGCGACCTGCGCCAGGAGTCCGGCGATCCGCCCCTCCTGGGCCGCGACCGTGGCCGCCTGCAGCCCGGACAGTTCGACCAGCGACCGGAGCGGTTCCTCCGCCTCCGGCGGCAGGGCGCCGGTCCCCAGCCAGCGGGACAGCTCCCGCCCGAGCCCGCCGATCCCGCCGGCGTCCGGCGAAGCCGTCCGCCCGTCCGTCCCCGATCCCGCATGTGCCACCATGGTGGCCCCCGAAGTGATTCGTCCAGATGGCCACTCACTACCGGGCGATGCCCTATACTGTCAAACAGGAAAGGGATGGATGGGACCAGACCGGACGCCGTACTTTAACCGCTTACGCTGCGAAAGCATCCGGTGCAGATGGCGTGGCGCTGGACGGGGTACCAGCCGGAAAGCGCGCCCGCCGCGTGGTTCAGGGACTGCGTGAGCGCCCGCGACGGACGTTCGCGCAGGCGGGGGATCGTGGCGCTGGCCCGCAGGCTGCCGGGCGCGCCGTTGCGGTTCGCCACCACCGGCCTGGCGCCGCAGGGCGCCGTCCTGTCGAAGGCCTGAGCGCGGAAGGGCAACCGAAAACCGAACACCCGGGCGGCCCGACGGGGCCTTCCGGGGAAACCGGGCAGGGCGTGTGACCGACCGGGTCCATGGTTCGCCGCAGGACGCCAGCAGTTCCCGCTAGCGGATTTTCTGGCTGGCTTACAGCCGTTTCTGAGTAAGCGGTTAAAGTACGGCGTCCGGTCTGGTCCCATCCATCCCTTTCCTGTTTGACAGTATAGGGCATCGCCCGGTAGTGAGTGGCCATCTGGACGAATCACTTCGGGGGCCACCATGGTGGCACATGCGGGATCGGGGACGGACGGGCGGACGGCTTCGCCGGACGCCGGCGGGATCGGCGGGCTCGGGCGGGAGCTGTCCCGCTGGCTGGGGACCGGCGCCCTGCCGCCGGAGGCGGAGGAACCGCTCCGGTCGCTGGTCGAACTGTCCGGGCTGCAGGCGGCCACGGTCGCGGCCCAGGAGGGGCGGATCGCCGGACTCCTGGCGCAGGTCGCCGCCCTGACGGCCCAGGTCGCCCGGCTGGAGCGCGACCTGTACGGCCCGCGCTCGGAGAGGCACGGGAAGGGCTCCGACGCCCCCTCCGGGCAGGACGGGCAGGACAGCGACGGCAGCCGCGGCGGCGGCAAGCCCGGACGCCGGAAGGAGCGCGGCGATTCGGTGGGCGACGCCGGGCTGCGCTTCAGCGGCAAGGCTCCCGTGCTCGACATCACCGTGACGCCGCCGGAGGTCGACGGGCTGCCGGAGGACGGCTACGAGGTCGTTGGCGACCGCGTCCACTGCCGGCTCGCCGCCGTGGAGTTCCGGCACGTGGTCATCCGCTACCGCTACCTCACCGTCAAGGTCAGGGGGACCGACCGGCCCGTGTCCGCCCCGGCCCGCGAGGGCGTCTTCAAGAGCAGCTGCGCCGACGTCTCCTTCGTCGCCGGGATGCTCATCGACAAGTTCATGTGGCACCTGCCGCCTTCCCGGCAGCACCGGATGCTGGCCGAGGCCGGCATCACCGTCAACCGGGGCTCCCTGAGCCAGTGGGCCAACCGCGCCATCTCGCTGCTGGAGCCGGTCCACGAGGCCCAGTGGCGCTCGGTGCCGGGAGCGCCGTCATCCAGATGGACGAGACCCCGATCCGCGCCGGGCGGCACCCGGGCAGGCCGGGGAGCATGAGGAAGGGCTACCTCTGGCCGGTGCTCGGCGACCGCGGCGAGGTCGTGTTCCCCTTTTCGGACTCCAGGAAGCACGGGAACGCGGTGAGGTTCCCCGACGCCTGCAGCGGAACCCTGGTGACGGACGGCTACGGCGCCTACGAGGCCTATGTCGCGGCCCGCGGCGGCGCGGTCACCCACCAGACGTGCTGGGTCCATGCAAGACGCGGTTTCGAGGAGCTTAAGGACACCCACCCGGAGATGGCCGGGGCGGCGCTGGACCTGATCGGCGCGATCTACAGGATCGAGAGGGAGATCAGGGACCGGACACCGGCCGGGCGGCTGGCGGCGCGGCGGACCCGGTCGCGGGCGGCGGTCGCCGCGTTCCGGGACTGGTGCGACCGGACGCTGGAGGATCCGGCGCTGACCCCGCGGCATCCGGTCCGCAGGGCGATCGCCTACGCCACGGAGCGGTGGGCGGCGCTGGGGACGTTCCCTGGGACCCCGACGTGCCGCCGGACACGAACCTCGTGGAGAACGCGCTGCGTCCGGTGAAGCTCGGCCAGCGCAACTGGCTCTTCGCATGGACGCTGGACGGAGCGGAGAACGTGGGGACCGTCAACGGGCTGCTCGCCACCTGCCGGATGCAGGGCGTCGACCCCCGCGTCTGGCTGACCGACGTCCTGCCTCCCGTCGACACCCATCCGGCCGACCGGGTCGGCGAGCTGACGCCGAGGCGGTGGAAGGCGCTGTTCGCCGCCAGCCCGATGGCCTCCGACGTCGGGCGGGCCACGGCGGGCCGGCTTCACGCCGCCGCCGGATAGCGCATGCGGCGGCGCCGGACGGTGATGTCGATCCCGTCCAGAAGCGCCGAAAGCCCGGTCCGCGACAGCGAAACGGACCTGCGCCCCGGCGTGGCCGGCGACGCGAACAGGCCCCGCTCCAGCCGCTTGGCCCAGATGAAGTAGCCCCCGTGCTCGAAGCCGAGTATCTTCACCATCGTCCGCCGCCGGTTCACGAACACATACCAGCGCCCGCCGGCGGGGTTCCCCACGGGATGGCTGGTGACCAGCCCGCAGAGCCCGTCGAAGCTGCGGCGCATGTCCGCCGGCTCGACCGCCAGCCAGATGCCGCCCGGCGGCCATCCGCCCAACATCAGGACCGCCTCAGGCGGAGCGTGACGCCGCCGCCGAGCGACAGCTCCACGTCCCAGCCCGGCTCCGCCGCCACCACCTCGACGAAGCCACCGGACGCCGCACCGCCGGTGAGGCCGCGCCTGCGGCGCCAGCTCTGGAACGTCTTCACCGGAACCCCGCGACTCTCGCAGAAACTGGCCTGCGAGCCGTCCCAGCGCCCGAACGCCGCCATCAGCTCCTCCCACTCGGCCTCGCTCCGGACCCTCCGGGCCTGGCCGCCGTCTGCCATTGCATCCACATTCACCGTCATGGACAGTCCTCCGGTCACGTTGAATCGACCGGGGAAACCTCCCGCACTCCGGCGCCGCGGATCAAGGCGAATGCGCTACGTTGCGCTTTAGTCGCTTACGTTTCTGACGCGCGGCATGGGCTTCAGGTTGCGGTTGCGCACGTCTGATGGCCGGGCGGCTGTCCGGTGTCAAAAAATGGGGTATCGGCGAAGGGCGGGATCGGGGTGGTTCGGGCGTGGTCGGGGCGGCCACCGACCGGCGCGGATCAGGCCGAGGTGGTCCTCCCTGCCGGGCTGCCCGGCGATGGCCCGGCAGGGTGTCATCCAGTCCGGGAACGCGAATGTCCTGCCCGGTTCCCGCAGCCTGTTCCAGAGGCAGGGGTTGCGTCCCTGGCGCCGCCGCGCCCTGCCGAACAGCGGGCAGCAGTGCCGCTGCGCCCGGGCGGTCAGGAACGCGAGCATGGCGAGCGTCGGGAGGACGTCCGCCAGATGGTTGTGGCCATGGCCGAAATTGTGCTCGAACCTATATGGATCCCTCGCCTCGGTGTCTGGAACGTCCCGTTCCCGGTGGCCCACCTGCGGCGGCCGCACCGCATGACGGACATCACCGTGTCCCGTCCGGGCGGGAGGTCGGTGACCCACGGGAACCTCTGCATGCCTCCTTTCGCGTCGGTCTCCCCGCATCCGGGCATGCTGGCTTTCAGGTGGAGGTTCGCGTCGGTGGGCGGCAGGCCGTGGTCCCACCCGGACCGCTGGACGGTGCCGGCCTTCCTGTCGCGCCTCTCCCATGTCTGTCCGGGTTCGCTGGCCCCGGACCAGCCGACAGCGGTCCGTGGTCGCCGGGCCTCCCCCCGAGTATGAAGGGAGGATCCCTTTCCTCGATGGCCTGATGTGCGGCCCGTTGGACGCCAGCCCGTCCCCGGCGACGGCCGCCTTCATGTGCGGGTGCTCCCGGCGCAGGTCCCCGACGGGCCGTCTCCCCGCGTTCCGCTCGCAGTCGTTCCTCCTCGAGCCGTCCCCTTTCCGGATCGGTTCCGGCGCCAGCGGCAGCACCTCCCCGATGTCGGGATGGACGGTCGCAGGCCCCAAGGGCCTGATGATGGTATGTCCCCGTCCCGTCGCGGCGCTCCCTGCCGCAGCGGCTGCGGCAGTCGGCACTGTGGGAGGAATGGTACCCGGTGCCGTCGACGGAGACCAGCGGATGGCCGCCGGACACCGTCCACCCCTCCAGCACCTTTCCGCGCCGCGGCGCCGCGTGGATGCCCGTGAAGCAGCGGCGGAGGTCCCGGGGGCCGGCCCCGTCCAGCCGCTGGCGCATCCAGGTGTCCGACGGCGCCCGCCCCACGCCGAAGGGCGGGCGGAGGTTCCGCGCCATCACCGGATCACCGCCGCCGCGGACCTGCCGGCCGGACCGCGGCAGCGACGGTGTCCTGCAGGGGAGCACCGCGGGGCCCGGCATCAGGCAGTCGGAAAGGCCGATGCCACGCGTGCCGCCCGGGTCGGCGATGCGGTGGAGGCATGCGCGGACCGCCCGCAGCATGCCGGGCATCGACAGATGCTTTCGCAGGGAATCCCTGGACATTTTCCTGCCCGGCTTTTGCCTGTCTGTCCGCAGAATGGCCGATCCGGCGTGAAAAGTCCACGAAAAAAATTCGCGACGCCCGCGCAACAGACTGATAATGAAAGAAAAGAATTTCTGGCGGGAATTGCTGGCAGGACGCGGCACCGTCCCTCGGATGGGTCCCGCCCCCCGGAACGTGGCGCCGCCCGAATCGGGCATCGTGGTCACGGGGCCGGCATCGGCCAACCGAACCGGACAGGAGGATGGACGCGCCGGTGGGCGCGTCATGGAACCGCGACGTTCCGCCTGGACAGTCCCCGGAGGCACGGCAGCCGCCCCCGACGGAGGGAGGGACGCCGATGTGAGGTCATGGAAAAAGGTTCGTGAAGAAGGGCGCTTGACCTGTAAGGTCTCATAAGAGGATGGACGCGCCGGTGGGCGCGTCATGGAACCGCGACGTTCCGCCTGGACAGTCCCCGGAGGCACGGCAGCCGCCCCCGACGGAGGGAGGGACGCCGATGTGAGGTCATGGAAAAAGGTTCGTGAAGAAGGGCGCTTGACCTGTAAGGTCTCATAAGAGCCCAAACCGTCGCGGGGCGGCGGCGCTGTCGCGAAAGCAGAACGGGAGGGTTGCCCCTCCGCCGCCGCTGGTGCCAGCTCGGTGGCGGTCGGGGCAGTCGAGGCCGGTGGTACTTTGGCGCGCGCGTCACCCGTACAGGAGCCTGGCCCGAACCGTGACCGGCGTCTGTCACTGATGGCGCGGGGGTCTCCCCGTGACCTCGTCCAGGGGATCGGGAATGCGCCGTGGTTCCTCCCCGGACCTGATGGAGCGAGATGGCCGGAGGAGGGAATGACATGCCACGCAGGCGGAAGGGAAAGGGAAGAGGCAGGGCCGGAGGGCTGGAGATCGTGACCCGGGACTGCGCCGGGATCGATATCGGCAAGGACACACACCATTTCGCGGTCGATGCGGACCGGTTCGCGGAGCCGGTGCGGTCGTTCGGGGCCTTCACGCCGGACCTCGGGGAGATGGCGGACTGGCTGTCGTCCCGCCGGGTCGGGAAGGTGGCGATGGAGCCGGCCCCGGTGTACTGGATCCCGGTCCTCCAGGTTCTGGACCGGGCCGGCTCCGGGGTGATGCCGGGTCCGCCACGGATGACGAGGCGGATCCCGGGGCGCAGGAGCGACGTCCTGGACTGCCAGTGGATCCGGCAGCTCCTGTCGTACGGGCTCCTGCGGGGGGCCTTTCGTCCCGGCGACGGTGTCTGCCCGCTGCGTTCGTACGTGCGTCAGGCGAAGCGGACGGCCGAGGACCGCCCGCGCTGTGTCCTGCACATGCGGAAGGCGCTGACGGAGATGAACGTGCGCCTCGACTCGGTGACCGCCGGCATCACCGGCGCCACCGGCCTGGGGATCCTGCGGGCGATCGTCGACGGCGAGCGCAGCCCGGCGCGGCTGGCGGCGCTCCGCGACCGGCGGACAAGGGCGGGCGGGGAGAGGATCGCCGACGCGCTTCAGGGCACCTGGCGCGACGGGCGCCTGTTCGCGCCGGGCAGGCGCTGCAGCGCTTCGACCTGCTCACGCGGCGGACCGGGACCTGCGGGGCGCGGACCGCGGAGGCGGTCGACGGCCTGACGCCGCAGGGGGGTGACGGAGGGTCGGATGGCGGTCCGGCGGATGCGGCCGGGGACGCCCCGGACCCCGTTCGCGCCGCACCGAAGGCCCGTCGGGGCGCCGCTGGCGGACGGAAAGCGGGGGACAGGGCGATGGCGGAGGCGCTGCGCGGGATGATGGGCGCCGGCCTCACCGCGGTCCCCGCCATCGGGGTGGGCACGGCCCTCACCATCGCGGCGGAGGTCGGCCCGGACATGTCGGCCTTCCCCTCGGAGCGGCACCCGGCCCCTGGCTGGGGCTGGCGCCGGGAACCCGGATCAGCGGCGGAAAGTCCCTGCCGGGGCGCCCGCCCAGGGCCGGCGGCAGGGTCGCGCAGGCCCCGCCCATGGCCGCCATGTCCGCCCGCAGGAGCCAGACGTCCGTCGGCGCCCGGCACCGCGCCCGCCTCGCCCGGAAGGACGCGCCGGTGGCGGTCACCCGCGACCGCCCGCGGGATCGCCTGCCTCGTGTACACACCCGTCACGAACGGGGAGGAACACCTGGAGCGCGGGATGGATGCCTACGGGCGCCGCCGCGTCAACCGAACCGTCACGAACCTCGGCCGACGGGCCAGACAGCTCGGCTACCAGCTCGTCAGGATCCCCGAAAGCCCGGAATCCGGAAATACCCTGGAATCAGTGGGTTAGGGATGTTTTACTCAAGAGAGAGAGGACCCGGGAGACGAACGGGAGGGCGGGCCGACCACGCTTCCGGACGGATCCGCAGCTGCGATCCAGGGTCCTATCGGTCCAACCCGTCCCGCCGGGCAGGGCCCCGCACCGCCGCCGCCGGAAGTGAACCGACGGCGGCGGTCCCGCCACAGGAACGGACCGGAGGGACGGCGGAAGGCAACAGGCATGTTTTCCACAGGAAATCGCGCCAGATTTTTCCACAGCCACCACCTCCTTTCATTTCTGATTCTTTGAACATACGAGGCGGACACGGTCATCGGGAAAGGCCACGGCGGGGCGGTGGTCTCCCTTGTGGACAGGGCCTCGAAATACACGTGTTCACGGAGGGCTGGCCGACGCACCTCGGCCGCGGTCTCCGCCGCGATGCTGGAGATGCCGCCGCCGTCCGCCGTGCCCGTCCACACGGTCACGGCGGACAGCGGCAGGGAGTTCGCGGGCCACGCCGGCGTGGCGGAGGCGCTCCGTGCCGCCTTCCACTTCGCCACCTCCTACCATTCCTGGGAGAGGGGCCTGGACGGGCACGCCAACGGGCTGGTGCCGCAGTACCTGCCCAAGGGGACGGACCTCCGGGCGGTCACCGACGCGCAGGTGAGGGCGGTGCAGGACCGCACGGACGCGCGTCCGCGCCGGGCGCTGGGCTACCGGACGCCCGCCGAGGTGCTGCATGAGGCCCGCCCTCCCTGACGCCGCGCGACCGCCTCCCACCGGCGCGCAGGAAGGGGTGGACAGGATTTCGCCGTCGCGTCCGTCCGGGCTCCGGTCGGGCTGCGCCCGGACGGACGCGACCCGCCCCGGCGGTGGCGTTGCGCCGCCCGGAAAGCCCGGATAGACTCCATACAGAAGGGACCACAGCCGTCCCGGGGCTGGATCCACGGCCTCCGGGGGGCCGGAAACCACGCCTTCCGGCCATTCCCTCCGCACGGGCTACGCCCCCGCTGCGGGAATGGCCGGCGTTGCACTTCGGAGTGGAAGTGGGGGGGTATGAACGGTCATTCTCCCGGGTTCCCGGTGAATTTGGCATATGGACCGGTGTTCCCAAGGCATCGAGCCGGTGAGGCCCGCAATGGCATTCGTTTAACAGGTTCAGGTGCCATTGTTCCGCCACAGGTCCTCAGATGGAGATCAGCATATAGTGATAATGGGGCGGACAACGCAGCATGATCTTGGTTGTGTACATGGGTTTCGATGCATTTGAGCGGCTGAATCGCCTAACCGAATGCCATTGGTGAGGCCCGGGGCGCCGGATTTTCGTCGTTCGCTCCACCCGGATGCGTACCGGGGGATTGAGGCAACGGGGTTATGTTGAGAGACCCCCCTGTCTGTCTCCGTCCGCACCGCACCAGGGCCCTGTCCGGGATGGCCAGGCAGACATTGAAGGGGAGAGAGGATCGTGGCCACTGCGGTTGAGTGGACCGTCCGCCGCGTCGTGTCCGGACCCATGCGCTACGCGCCGTCTGGCCGGGTTGCCGGTGTCCACAGCCGGGGTCCCGCGATGCGGGCGTTGGGGAGGGGTATGCCCGCGGGGAGGGTCGGCGAACGCCGCCGCGCCCTCGCCGGAGGCTGGCGTCCGAACGGGTCGGGAGCCGTGTTTCCGGGGATTCCGTTCCATTCCGCCCCGGTCCGAAAAATCGGTTGACCCCCCCCCCCCCGGTTAGGATGCGAAGCACCGAGGACAGCCGTCCGCGCCGGGGCCACTGGCTCCCCGGGCGCGGCTTCAAACCAGCGGAAGGGAAACGATCATGAGTGAACCAGTCATCGACGGGGATACCTGGACCGGGACGGCGGGCGCCGACGAGAAACGCGGCACCCACCAGAACGACCGTCTGGACGGCGGGGCCGGCAACGACACCATCTACGGCAACTACGGCAGTGACACGATCGACGGGGGCGCCGGCGACGACACCATCCACGGTGGCACCGGCGACGAATCGCGCGACGAGGACCACACCGGCCAATACCCCTGGGTCAGGGACGACGACACGATCGACGGCGGGGTCGGCAACGACACCATCTACGGCGGGGTCGGCAACGACAAGATCGATGGCGGGGCCGGCAACGACACCATCTACGGCGGGGCCGGAGACGACACGCTCGACGGGGGCGCCGGCGCCGACACCATCTTCGGCGGCGATGGCGACGACAGGATCATCGGCGGCGGCACCGCCGGCGAGACGGGCTATGACTACCTCTACGGCGGGGCCGGCGCCGACACCTTCGTGTTCACGGTCGGGGAAGGAAACAGAGGCAGCGTACGGGATTTCAGTTTCGCGGACGGCGACAAAATCGAGCTGATAGGCCTGGCAGCCGACGACGTGACGATCACGAACGGTGTGTATGACGGCACCACCAAGAAATACAGCAAGATCACGTTCGGCAGCGGCGACGACGCCGAGGAGATTTGGGTCAACCACCACGCCGATACGGGACTCTCCCGGTACCTTACCAAGAACGACATCGTCTTCAAGCCCCAGCTTGTTGAGGTGGAGGATGTCGGGGGCGACGGTTCCGAAGACGAAAAGCAGAGCGAGAAGACCGGCTACAACAGGCTGGCGGCCACATCCGGCGACGACGCTCCGGGCGGCACCGACGGGAACGACTGGTTCGACGGCGGTGACGGCGCCGACACCGTCGACGGCGGCGCGGGCAATGACAAGCTGCGCGGCGACGCGGGGAACGACACGCTCACCGGCGGGGCCGGCAACGACCACCTGCGCGGCGGCGTGGGGGACGACACGCTCACCGGCGGGGCCGGCGACGACAAGCTGAAGGGCGGCAAGGGCAACGACACGCTCAGTGGCGGTGACGGCGACGACAAGCTGAGCGGCGGCGCGGGGAACGACAGGCTCACCGGCGGCGCGGGGGACGACGTCTTCGTCTACCACGGCGGCAACGACACCATCACCGACTTCACGGACGGGGACACGATCCGCCTGAGGGGGATCGACAACGTCGACGTGTTCAGCGACCTTACCATCACGCCGGGGGAGGGCACCTTCACGATCAACTTCAGCCAGGGGAACTCCCTGACCATCACGACGGACGAAACGCTTGACGCCGGGGACTTCGAGATCCTCGACCTCGTCGAGGCCTGACCTCCGCACCGCCCCCGGAGACCGCGGCAGGGCCGCACTCCGGGGGCTTTCAACAGAACACCTTCAGCTCAATCCCACGTTACGCATCCGGGCGGATCGAACGACGGACATCCGGCCCTGCCCGACGGAACCGGTCCGAACGGGCACGGAATCCACCTCCGGCGCCGCGGGCATCGCCAGATCAATGCCTTGTGAACACCGGTCCATATGCCGGATTCACCGGGAACCCGGGAGAATGACCGTTCATACCCCCCCCCCATTTCCGAACGCGGCTTGGCCACGCCAACGCTGATTTAACAGTGTCCTACTGAAAGCCCCGGGGCGCCGGAAACGCGCTCCTTAGCCGCTGGGGTCAATTCCACGATGCGGGGATTACTCCTCCCATCGCTGGTAGATCAATCCTATTGACAGTGGGCGCAGTCAAACCGACCTTGGAGTTTGACCTAAAATACCATAAGTCTTATCCCTTTGACTACGGCACCGCAAGATCAAGATGTTGTGCCGGGCGCGGGACGGCCGATTCTCCGGATTCCGCCGGAATCCGGGCCGCCGCCACGCGGCGGCCCGTCCGGAGCCGGAAGGATCGGGATTCTGGGGGTCGGCGCCTCGGGCCGGGGCGGAGTCCGGGCGCGGGTCCGCGGGCGTCAGGCGCCCGGGTCGGTGAGGTCGCGGTACGTCGCGGGCGGCAGCCCGAGGCCGAGGCCGGGGAGCCGGTCGAAGGAGGTCCGCCTGTGGCGGCGGCGGTTCCATCGGAAGACGGATCCGTCCAGATGGCGCTGGGCATGCTTCCCGCGCAGCCCGTGGTACACGCCCATGGCCCGGCGCTTCAGGTCGGGGAACACCCGGTGGATCCACCTCAGGACCTCGTGGGCCGGGCGGCCGCCGGCCACCCTGCGCCCGCGCGGGCTGTCGGGCAGGCCGGTGTATCCGCTCCATCCGTCGGTGACGGTCCAGGCGCCCGGCTCGACCGCCCCGGCGATGAAGCCATGGAGCGCCCCTGCGCCGTAGCCGTCCACTTCCTTCAGCCGGATGCGGCGTGGACTGCCGTCCTCCGACAGCTCCACGGCCCCGGCGACGGGGATCCGGCCCGCCGCGCCGCGGCCACGCCCCTCTCCCCGCCGTCCTCCGCGCCGCCGCCGTCGCGGCAGGGAACACGTCGAATCGCCCCCCCAATTGTCAACAGGCCCTAGTGTAGCGACATCATTGCGTTGACGGGTAAAGGGACTTGAGCCTGACGCGAGCGTCGGCTGTCGTGAAACGCCAGTTGACGGCGGCCTTCTCCCGGTTCCTCCGTTCCGCCCATGCCCCGGTCTGCCGGCACATCGCCGCCCGGTCGGGAATGCGGCGGTTCAGGCACTGGCGCACCATGGCCCCGATCTCTATCTCGGCCACGTTCAGCCAGCTTCCGTGTTTCGGGGTGTAGTGGATCTCCAGCCGGGCGGCGATCCGCGCCGCCCCGTCGGGAGGGAACGTCTCGTAGAGGGAGCCGACGGTGTGGACATTCAGGTTGTCCATCACGAGCACGATGCGCCTGCCGGGGAAGGTGACGTCGACAGGCCCGCGGATGACCCTGGCCCAGTCCCTGCGCGTCCGGCGGTCGGTGACCTTCACCTCCCGCCATCCGAGCAGCGGGGCGAACAGCATGAACAGGTTCGCGGTGCCGTTCCGTTCGTATTCGAAGTCGTGGATGGCGGGGTCGCCGGGACGCGCCGGTCGCGGCACACGGGTCTCCTTCGTCTGCTGCCTCGAGGTCTCGTCCATGACGGCCAGAACCTCGTCCTCCGTGAACTCCCGCTGGTACTGCTCCAGCACGTCCTCCATGGCGGCGACGAAGTCGCCGCTGGCCTTCGGCGGGATGCACCAGTACCGCCTTAGCCACGGCTTCATGTCGTTTTTTTCAGGGTCTTCCTTACGGTCTCGTCCGAGATCGTGTCCACGATCTCCAGCTCGACAAGCCGGTCCGCCAGCAGCTGCATCGTCCACCGGCTCCGCCCCTCCGGCGGCTGCGAGCAGGCGAGGGCCACCAGCTTCGCCTCGCCCCCGCCGTCGAGGCTGCGCGCCTTCCGGTTCTTCTGTTCGCGGCGGACCAGCGCCGCCTCCAGACCCTCCTCGACGCAGCGGCGGCGCACCCGCTCGACGGTCGACTTGCCGATCTCCAGGATCGACGCGATGTCGCAGTCGGTGCGGCCCCCGTCATCCCGGTCCTCGTCGGCCAGCAGCAGGATCCGGGCGTGCCGGCGCCTGTACGCCGCCGCCTTGCTGTCGGCCAGCTGCCGCAGTTCCGCCCTCTCGCCATCCGAAAGGCGAACCCGGTAAATCTTGCGTCCCTTGTTCTTGGGAGTCCCCGTCTTCTGTGCCATTGTCCGCTCCGTTCCATGATGCAGGCCGGAGCGGTCTGCCGCCGCCTTCCGCCGCCTGCGGGTTGCCTGATGCCGGAACAGATGGCATGAAGCCTGGAGACAGTCAAACAGAATACTCATTTCTACGATGGCGCTACACTAGGGCCTGTTGACAATCATGTTGCCGCCACCACGCCGGCGACGGGATGGATCCCCGCCGCGAAGCCCGCGTCCGTCCTGTCGTACCTCGTCGCCACCGCCCGGAACCCCCTGGTTCTGGCGAAGAAACTCTCGACCTGATGCCGCCACCCGTACATCTCCCGGTCATGCTCCCGGGGTTCCGTCCGGTTCCGCCCCGCCGGGACCACCGGCGCCGCGCCGCGTCCCTCCACATCCCCGGGCAGCCAGTCCGCGTCGAACGCCCTGTCCCCGACGAAGGCCCCGAACGGGAGATCCCCGGACAGCGCCCGGCGGCGGAACCGCCTGGACACATTGCCCCGGTTGCCGAGGCGCTCCGGAAGGTCGCACCACGGCGATCCCGTGCGGAACCGCACGGGCATCGCCTCCACGAACTGCCGGCTGTCCGCCGCGGTGGCGCCGGGATCGGTCGCCCTGCCGGGCGGCATGGGCTCGATCCGCGCCCACATGGCGTCGGTCAGCGCCGTCCTGTCCGCATCCATCATGTCACCCGCCCGTTTGCCTGTGCCGCCGTTCCGGCGCGCACCGCGGCCAGACAACAGGGGACGCGCCGAATCGCAACCCAATTGTCAACAGGCCCTAATAATGGGGGATTATATGCGATAGTGCCCAAACTGACGGTGCGCACGGAGAACCGCCTGCGGCATTCACGCCTGCACCAGCGGCAGGGCATCGTCGTGCGCGCCGCTCGCGACCGGACGCGGACGGTTCCGTTGTGTCGGCCTTCCTGCCAGAGCGCCGTTCCGTGAACCATCCCCCGGCGGCCCTTTCGTCGGGAAACATCCCGGACAGCCGGGCGGAGCCGGTGCCCTGCGGACCACTCCTTTGCTTTGGGCACTATCGTATATAATTCCCCTTTCAAAGGTGATTCGCCCGGAAACCGGGGTTTTCCGCCTCGATCCCTCTGGCGAACATCCGGATTCGGCCTTCCGGCGCTGAAGGACCGCGGCTTTCGGTGGCAGGATTATGCTGTACCGGCATATTTTTTATCGCGTGCAATCAATGGGTTGGAAATGCAAGGTTGCAAAATTATGCCTGTCGTGATAGCTCCCTTGACGCTGCGGCCATTCCCCGACGCACCCTTCGGTCCGCCCCTCCGACCTCCGCACCATCACCGAGGTCCGGTGCCAGTAGGCTCCGTCGTTCGGAGAAAAGGTCTCGATTCGCAGGCACGAAAGCGGCCTGCCGTCGGGTGAGTCCGGCCGCCTCCGGGAAACGGGGCAGCCGCTGCGGTTTTCTGACCAATGGTGCCTGACGCCTTCGCCATTGAGGGCAGGTCTCGAATCGATTTCGCTGACTTGTCCTCACGCAGGCTGAACGCCAAGGGTGCCACCGCACACGTTCCGGAATAGATGCTGACGAAGATGTTGAATGGGCTGGTAGGTGGCCACGGAATTGTTTAGATTCCCCGGACGTCTTTCGGAGGTGCGCTGTGGGCTATTCGGCTTGGAGGATCCTGAAGGAAGGGATCGCCGGAAATGCCGGATGGAAGCCGGTGTGGCGCGATCCCGCACCCAAGGCAGAATACGACGTCGTACTGATCGGCGGCGGCGGGCACGGGCTTTCAACGGCTTACTATCTTGCCAGGAACCACGGAATCACCAATGTCGCCGTGCTCGAAAGGGGATATCTTGGTGGCGGTAACGTTGGTCGAAACACCACAATCGTAAGGGCCAATTACTTCCTGCCCGGAAACTCCGAATTCTACAGCCATTCGTTGAGGCTATGGGAGGGGTTGGAGCAGGACCTGAATTACAACGTCATGATGTCGCAGCGCGGAGTCGTGATGCTCTGTCATTCGGACGGCCAGCGCGATGCCTTTGCCCGGCGTGGAAACGCTATTAGAAATCAGGGCGACGATGCGGAGCTTCTAAGCGCCGAAGAGGTGCGTCGGATCATTCCCTACCTGAATTTCGACAGCCCGCGGTTCCCCATCTACGGGGGACTCATGCAGTGGCGCGGCGGTACCGCAAGGCATGACGCTGTGGCGTGGGGATATGCACGGGCTGCCGATCGACGAGGTGTCGACCTCATCCAGAACTGCGAGGTGACCGGAATCGACCTGCAGAACGGTCGTGTTACCGGCGTACAGACCGTTCGGGGCGCAATCCGGGCGAAGAAGGTTGGAATTGTGGTCGCAGGCCGGTCGGGGCAGGTGGCGGCCATGGCGGGGATGCGCTTGCCAATAGAAAGCCACATATTGCAGGCGTTCGTGACCGAGGGGCTAAAGCCTGTCATTCATCAGGTCATCAGTTTCGGTATGGGGCACTTCTATATCAGCCAGTCCGACAAGGGTGGACTGGTCTTCGGCGGTGATCTCGATATGTATCCGTCTTACGCGCAGCGCGGTAACTTGCCGCTGGCAGAGCATGTAATGGAAGCTGCCATGTCCTTGATGCCAATGATCGGAAAGGCCAAGGTACTGCGGTCGTGGGGTGGAATCATGGATATGACGCCGGATGGGTCGCCCATCATAGACAGGACTGAAACTGACGGTCTCTATATTGACTGTGGCTGGTGTTACGGAGGCTTCAAGGCCGTCCCGGCGAGCGGTTACGCGTTCGCACACCTCATTGCGACCGACCGGCCGCACGAAACCGCCGCGAGATTTAGACTTGACCGGTTTCGCACCGGCGAAGGTCTAATGGATGAGGAAGGCACAGGTGCGCAGCACAACCTTCATTGACTGGCCTTGCACAGAAGTAATGGTCGCCGCCGACAGTGGTTTTGAGGCTTTGAAAGCCGTGGATTCAAGGCGAGGGAACCGGGCAAGGTATCTGGGGAAACAGTCGAATTTCCAGTTGATGCGCGGCTGCGCTGGCCCGTTAGGTCCAGGGATGGTCTGATGCGGCTGCCATGTCCAGTTTGTGGAGAGCGGGATCTCCGGGAGTTCAGCTGCAAAGGTGCATGGGATTCGCTCAACAGGCCGGAACCCGGCGCTGGCCTCGATGCATGGGACAGTTACCTGCATCTGCGCGACAATCCTGCGGGCGTAACAAGGGAACTCTGGTTCCATCGGGCGGGGTGCTCAGCCTGGCTAGTGGTGACGCGAAATACGGTCACGCATGAGGTGCTCGGCGCGGAATTGGCCATGGAGGTTCAGGGATGAGGTTGGCAGGTGCCGGATTGATTGACCGCAGTGTGCCGATGTCATTCCAGTTCGATGGTCGACCGTTTCAGGGGTTTCAGGGCGACACCTTGGCGTCGGCCCTGCTTGCCAATGGTGTGCGAACGGTCGCCCGGTCTTTCAAGTACCACAGACCGCGCGGAGTTTTCACTGCAGGTAGCGAGGAGCCCAACGCCTTGGTGTCCATCGGTCGAGGTGCCGACCGCACTCCCAACATTCGAGCGACGGTACAGGAACTGTACCACGGATTGGAGGCGCACAGCCAGAATGCCTGGCCGACACTGAACCACGATATACTCGGGGTGAACGATTTTCTCGCGCCGTTCGTCGGAGCTGGATTCTATTACAAGACGTTCATGTGGCCGAAGCCATTCTGGGAACGGATCTATGAACCAATGATCCGGAAAGCGGCAGGTCTCGGGGCGCTTTCCCAGGAAGCTGACAACGCCCGATATGGCAAGGCGTTCGCTCATTGCGACCTGCTCGTGATCGGCGGAGGACCGACCGGGTTGATCGCAGCGCTCATGGCGGCGCGAACTGGCGTCGATGTGATTCTGGCGGATGAGGACAGCCGTCTTGGAGGGCGGCTGCTCGGAGAGACCGAGGAGGTCGGTGGCCAGATCGGCCGTTCCTGGGTTGAATCCGTCGTCGCGGAACTACGGACCATGGACAATGTGCGCCTGATGCCGCGCACGACGGTATTCGGTGCCTATGACCAAGGCATCTATGGTGCGTTGGAGCGGGTGGCGTTGCACGTCGCCGAACCAGGCGCCGCTCCTCTGGAGACTTTCTGGCGAATCGCTGCAGAACGTGCGGTCTTGGCCGCGGGTGCTCATGAGCGCCCGATAGCCTTCCCGATGAATGACCGCCCGGGGATAATGCTTGCAAGTGCGGTGCGGACATATGCGAACCGTTTCGGTGTTGGGGCCGGAGCGAGAATCGCTGTGTTTGGCAACAACGACGACGCACACCGCACCGCGCGGGAACTTTCGACTGCTGGTGTCGAAATCTCCGCCGTCATCGATAGCCGCCCGGATGCCGCGGTTGAAGGGGGGTTTCCAATCCATCGTGGAGCACGTGTCATCGATACGTCCGGGCGCCGCGGAATTGGCCGAATCACGGTTTCCGGGGCGGAGGGAACTCACCAGATCGAATGCGATTGCCTTGCCGTCTCCGGCGGTTGGAACCCCGCTGTTCATCTAACCTGCCATATGGGTGGCAGGCCGGTCTGGAATGAGGGAATCGCCGCATTCATTCCATCCGAAGGGGCGGTGCCAGGATTGACTCCTGCGGGCGCGGCGCGAGGTGTGTTCTCTACGGCGGGCTGCCTTGCCGATGGGTGCCGGGCTGCAGAGGAGTCCCTGCGGTCGCTCGGTAAGAAACCGGTTCCGATGGAACTTCCCGAGGCGGAGGACGCTGACCTGACCATCAGCCCGCTTTGGCTTGTTGAAGGCAAAGGTCGTGCATGGCTGGACCTGCAGAATGACGTGACCGCCAAAGACATCGGCCTGGCAGCTCAGGAGGGTTTCCGGTCGGTCGAGCACATGAAGCGTTACACCACTCAGGGTATGGCTGTGGACCAGGGCAAGCTCTCGAATGTCTCCGCGCTGGCAATTCTGGCGGACGCGACGGGCCGAAGCATCGCCGACACCGGTACAACCGTCTTCCGACCGCCATATTCGCCGGTTTCCATAGCGGCGATTGGAGCTGGAGGACTTGACAGGGGATTCGCGCCCGAACGCCTTATGCCGTCGCATATTGCCTCACTCCAGAGGCGTGCGCCGATGGTCGAGGTGGGCCTATGGTACCGACCAAGCTATTTCCCCGCGCCGACCGAGCAGACATGGCGTGAGTCATGCGACCGTGAAGTGAAGATGGTGCGTGAGGTCGTTGGGGTGGCGGATGTCTCGACACTGGGAAAAATTGACATTCAGGGGCCGGATGCAGGCAAATTCCTCGATTTCGTCTACGTAAACACATTTTCGAACCTTGGTGTGCGCCGCGTTCGGTATGGCCTGATGCTCCGGGAAGACGGATTTGTGATGGATGATGGAACTACGGCACGTATGGATGGCAGCTCGTGGGTGATGACGACCACAACAGCCGCGGCGGAACAGGTGATGGTTCATCTGGAATGGGTAAGGCAGGGGCTGATGCCGGAGGCGGACGTGCGGATCACTTCCGTTACTGAACAATGGGCGCAGTTCTCCGTGGCGGGGCCCAAGTCTCGCCGCCTGCTTGATCTTGTACTTGACTCTCCTCTGAACCCGGAAGACTGGCCATTCATGTCCTGCGGAGACGTTCAGGTGATGGGAGTCGGCGGCAGGCTGTTTCGAATCTCGTTTTCCGGTGAGGAAGGCTATGAAATCGCGGTTCCGGCGCGCTACGGCGAGAGCCTTTTCCGTGCGCTTGTCGCACAGGCCGAGACCATGGGTGGCGGACCCTACGGAATGGAAGCGCTGAATGTCCTGCGGATCGAAAAGGGATTCATTGCCCATTCCGAAATTCATGGCCGTGTCACGGCCGACGACATTGGTATGGGGCGAATGGTTAGCCGTAGGAAGGACTCTGTAGGGAGGGTCATGAGCCAGCGCCCCGGCTTGGTTGGGCCGGACCGGGAACAGCTTGTGGGGTTACGGCCTGTTCGGGGAGATCAACATCTGATCGGTGGAGCCCACCTCTTTGCCGTTGGGAATGAAGCGGTTCGGGACCATTCCGAAGGCTACATCACCAGCGCATGCCATTCTCCAACATTCGGTCATCATCTGGCTCTTGGATTTCTCAGGAACGGTAGAGCCAGACACGGAGAAATCGTGCGAATGGTCGACCACCTACGAGGAATGGCAACGAAATGTGAGGTTTGCGCCCCCGTGTTCCATGACCCAGATGGAGGGCGGATGCGTGGCTAGGCTGACGGCCAGGTCACCCTGTGCCGGTCTTGAACTGGCAAGGGAAGAACAGTGTGAACTGAGCGAGATTGACTACGGTTCCATCACTTCCGTTGCGCCATTCAAGGGCCGAAGGCAGGAGGTGTCCGAGGCGTTGAAGGCGGCGATTGGCACCGGCCTCCCTGCAGCGAACAGGGTTGTTGGCAATGCTGGTACCCGTGTGGTCTGGTCAGGTCTCGACCAGGCGTTCGTGCTCGGGGCGTCGATTGCGCCGGTAGGCGCGGCAGTGACTGATCAGTCCGATGCCTGGGCCTGTCTGGCACTGAGCGGTCGGGGCTCAGTCGACGTGCTGGCTCGCCTCACGCCATTGGATCTGCGTGAGCGCCGGTTCCGACGCGGGCACGCCGCACGTTCGCTATTGGGACAGATGCCCTGTCTGTTCCTACGCCCAAGCGCGTTACGGTATGAGTTGCTGGTGTTCCGGTCCATGGCTGGAACAGCGGTACACGAGCTTGGCCGGGCCATGGAGGACGCGACCGCGAAAATCGGCCTTTGACTTGCCCCATCAACAGGTCGATATTCGACTCATGGATCTCCCCGCTGGATTCCTTGACGAACTCTACTCACGGGTTTCACTCGCCCGGGTTGTCGGCCGCAAGGTCGTCTGGGATCCCAGGAAATCCAATCAGGGAAAGGGGGACATGTGGGCACCCTGTCCGTTTCACCAGGAAAAAACACCTTCGTTTCATGTAGATGACCGGAAGGGTTTCTACTACTGCTTTGGCTGCCACGCCAAAGGCAACGCCATTACCTTCGTCCGGGAAACCGAGAATGTTTCGTTCATCGAGGCCGTGGAAATCCTGGCGCGTGAAGCCGGTATGGAAGTTCCGGCCCCTGATCCGGGAGCCAGGGAGAAAGCCAACCGCCAAGCCGATCTCGTAAGGGTCATGGAACAGGCGATCCAGCATTACCGACTCCAGCTGAAAACAGCCGCGGCAGCGGATGCCCGGGAATATCTCGCTGGGCGCGGCCTTTCCGGGCAGGCACTGGAGCGCTGGGAGATCGGCTTCGCACCAGATAGACGCAGAGGCCTTTTCGAACATCTGACTGGAAAGTCCGTGGCTGCCGAATTGGTTGTCGATGCCGGTCTGGCCGCCAGGCCAGACGACGGCGGCATGCCGTATGACCGGTTTCGCGGGCGCATCATTTTCCCGATTCGTGACGGAAGGGGCCGCGCTATCGCATTGGGTGGCCGGGCAATGGATCCCGATGCCCGTGCGAAATATCTGAATTCGCCTGAAACGGAGCTGTTCGATAAAGGTCGTACGCTGTTCAATTTCGGGCCCGCGCGGACAGCGGTTGGCAAGGGCCAGCCGCTTGTTGTCGCGGAAGGCTACATGGACGTCATCGCGCTTTCCGAGGCCGGGTTCACGGCTACGGTGGCACCTCTTGGCACGGCTGTGACCACGGATCAGTTGGCGCTCCTGTGGCGTATTTCGTCTGAGCCGATTATTGCATTGGATGGCGACAATGCAGGACTGAAGGCGGCAATGCGGTTGGTCGACCTTGCGTTGCCTTCACTGGCAGCGGACAGAACCCTGCGTTTCTGTCTGATGCCAGATGGGAAGGATCCGGATGATGTGATTCGGGTAGGCGGCGCCGCGGCGATGCGAAAGGAACTGGAACAGGCACAGCCTCTGTTCTCCGTGCTCTGGAAGCGCGAGACGGTCGATCGGGAATTGAGCAGCCCTGAACAAAAGGTGGCTCTGGAAAAGCGGCTGAGTGACATAATTAACCGGATTGGCGATGCAACCCTGCGCCGTCATTATTTTGGCGAACTCAAGGATCTTCTGTTCCAGTTGCGGCAGCGGACGTTTTCGGCAAGACGAAAGGGTGACCGTGGACGTGTATGGAATTCGGGGCAAGCTCTGGAGCGCACGAAAAGGTCGCCCATTCTGACGGTCGAATCGGATACGATTCTGGAATCACAGCTTCTGGCAATTGTCATAAACTATCCGGAAGTCCTTTCGGCAAATCTGCACGACCTGGAGGCAGTTGAGTTCGTTGAGCCGCTTCATGCGACTATGGCAGGGGCATTGGTGGACTTCGAAGGGGCCGCATCGGAGTTCAGGGATTACATGGTGGGCAGGATAGGGTCGGAGGAACTTGAAAAATTCCTTTCTCGCCCCCACATAGCAACGTCTCCGCTTCTGGCAAAGCGGTGCGAGCTGGATTACGTTAGTTCGGTGGTCGCTGATACGCTGAATGTCGTGAGGACGAGACGCGCTGCGGAGACCGAAGCGGCTGAGGCACAGGAAAGTCAGGGTGGGCTGACAAGTGAGGTTGAGACGACAAGGCTGAAGAACGCTGCGGAATCGCGGTTCCAGGCGGAGAGCGGACCGAAGGACGACGGGATTGAATACGATATCGCGCCAAGCGGCGCCAAAATGATTCGGGCTGAACGGAACGCGCTTGACCGGGCAATCAGCGGAGTTTCATTTTCCAAAACGGATCGGGCTTGATGACGTTTCCATTCCTTGGGGGACTCCTGCCGCTCTGTCTGTTTGGCCGTGAGAATTCGGTCATTCGCGCAATGCCAGTCTTCTGATATCGGATTCAGCGCGAAGTATTGAGGAGTTCCCAATGGCTGCCAAGGACACCAACGATCGAAAGCAGGACGGTGCCGATGTCGATGTGATGATCGACAGTGGCAATTCCGAGATCAAGCAGATGATCGCCGAAGCCCGTGAACGGGGCTATGTCACCTACGATCAGCTGAACAAGGTGCTTCCGCCGGAGCAGGCGAATTCCGAGCAGATCGAGGACGTGATGTCGATGCTCTCCGAAATGGGCATCAACATCATTGAGGACGAGGAGGTTGAGGAAGCCGCCCACGATGTCGACGCCAAGGCTTCCGGAAGAAACGGTAAGTCCGATGAGACGGAAGAGGGTGGAAAGAGACTGACGCCCGGGGCGACCGAGGTTGTTCAGACTTCGGCATCGCGTGAAGTGGCGGTCACTGCCACAGAGACCGAGAAACTTGACCGAACCGATGATCCGGTTCGCATGTACCTGCGTGAGATGGGCGAAAAGGATCTCCTTTCCCGCGAGGGCGAAATTGCGATAGCCAAGCGAATCGAGGCTGGCCGCAACACGATGATCGCAGGTCTGTGTGAGAGCCCACTGACCTTCCAGGCGATCACCATCTGGCGCGATGAGCTACTCAACGAGGAAGTTCTGCTGCGTGATGTCATAGATCTCGACACGACATTCGGCGCTGCAAACGAAGATGATAGCACGGAGGAGGATGACGACGAAGACGAACTTGATGAAGAGGAACGGGAAGGCGCATCGGATGGCGATGACGCGGAAGTGGTGGAGGAAAGCAAGAAGGCTGACGACGAAGAAGACACGGATGACGGCGATGATGACCCGCTCCTTGACGATGATGATGAGGAGGAGAACGGGGGCGAAGACGAAGATGACGAAGACGACGAAGACGACGACGAAGAGGAGGAGCAGTCAAACATCTCGTATGCTGCGATGGAAGTCGCCCTGAAGCCGCGCGTCCTCGACCTCCTTGACAGCATTGCCGGTGACTATGCCCGTCTGTCAGATTTGCAGCACCAGAGAATTTCGGCGACGCTGAACGAGGAGGATTCGTTTGGAGCGCGAGCGGAAGCAGGATATCAGTGCCTGCGTCTGGAATTGGTCAAGCAGGTCAACGAGCTTCACCTTAACAACCAGCGAATTGATTCGCTGGTTGAGCAGCTCTATGAGATCAACCGCCGGATCACGTCGATAGATTCCAGCATGGTCAAGCTGGCCGATCAGGCCAGAATCAATCGTCGCGAGTTCATTCAGGAATACAAAGGCTGCGAACTCGACCCGACTTGGCTTGATCGGATGTCTGAAAAGCCCGGTCGGGGCTGGAAGGCATTTGTCCAGAAGTCGGCCACTCGAGTCGAGGAACTTCGGTCGGATATGGCGCAGGTCGGCCAATATGTCGGTGTGAACATTCACGAATTCCGTTGTATCGTTCAACGGGTCCAGAAGGGCGAAAAGGAAGCAATCCAGGCCAAGGAGGAAATGGTTGAGGCCAACCTTCGTTTGGTGATTTCCATCGCCAAGAAATACACCAACCGCGGTCTTCAGTTCCTCGATCTGATCCAGGAAGGCAACATTGGCTTGATGAAGGCGGTTGACAAGTTTGAATACCGCCGTGGCTATAAGTTCTCGACCTACGCTACCTGGTGGATTCGCCAGGCGATTACGCGGTCAATTGCCGATCAGGCACGGACGATCCGGATTCCGGTTCACATGATTGAAACGATCAACAAGTTGGTCCGCACCAGTCGCCAGATGCTGCTCGAGATTGGCAGGGAGCCGACTCCCGAGGAGCTTGCCGAGAAGCTGCAGATGCCGCTCGACAAGGTTCGCAAAGTGATGAAAATCTCCAAGGAACCGATCTCGCTTGAGACGCCAATTGGTGATGAGGAAGACAGCCAGCTTGGTGATTTCATTGAGGACAAGAATGCAATTCTGCCGCTGGATTCGGCGATTCAGGAAAATCTAAAGGAGACCACGACCAGAGTGCTTGCCTCGCTGACTCCGCGCGAGGAGCGGGTTCTTCGGATGCGGTTCGGCATTGGTATGAATACGGATCATACTCTGGAAGAGGTTGGCCAGCAGTTCAATGTCACCCGCGAACGTATTCGCCAGATCGAGGCGAAGGCACTTCGGAAGCTGAAGCACCCGAGTCGGTCGCGTAAGCTGAGATCATTTCTTGACCAGTGATGATCGTTGGCCTTGAGGCGGACAAAACGGTCAATCCGTTGTGTTGGCCGCTCGGGGTTGCAGCTCCGGTTCGTTCCATTGCGTACCTGCTCCGAATTCCAGGCTGACTGTGGCTTGGCAGGGGACGAATCGGTGACCGGATTCCCCTTACGGCGCTGCACGTTATGGACTCTGCACAGGGCAGTCGCGAATTCATCGCGGCATTCTCCGCGTTCGGTCCCCGTCAGGTCACGACCAACGCGGTTGACAAGGCTGGCAGGAGTCTGGCGCTCGCCCTTTGAGCCCGACGTCCATTCCGAAGCACACAACCGCATCGAGTGGACGAATACTCATTATCCGGAGCACGACGTACAAAGGACGATTGGCTCATGCCGATGCGATAACGATCAGGATTGTGACTTCGCTGATCTGTTGGGTTGCTCCCAGAATATCGCCCGATTGGCCTCCGATCCTGGCCCTTGAGATTGCAGCGACCATCAAGGTTGTCGCACAGAGACCTATGACGACCGCAATAAAGGTGAAACCCAACGTGAGGATGCCGACACCTGCTGCAATGGCAAGGGCAACGAGCATCGTGTTCTGTGGAGGTCTGCCGACGCTCGATGAAAGACCTGTGGAGCGAGCATTCGGCAACATGTGCATCAGCACCACAATTGGTGCGCGCGACAGAACCGCCGCCGCGACCAACGGCACCCAAAGCGCACCTTCGGCGGCAATGGCTGCGAGTGCGCACCATCGCATGCCGACGGAAAAAACCACAGCGACAACCCCGTAGACTCCGACGCGACTGTCCGTCATGATCGTGAGCCGTTGTTCGGATGTTCGCCCTCCCCACAGACCGTCAACCGAATCGGCGAGTCCGTCCTCATGCAATGCTCCGGTAACGGCGACCATCAAGGCCAACGCGATTCCAGCTGTAAGTGGGGGGGGAAGGCCACTCGACATCCAAGCAACTATGGCCGCCAGGAGCCCAACAACCAGGCCCACAAGGGGATATGCCCATGCCGCGCGCGCACCCCGACTTCCTCGTAGCGACGGCATCGGCAGTCGTGTAAGCAGCGTCAGTGCTTCCTCAAGGTCACCTCGGCTGAACAGAATGCTGTCGCTGTCAGGCATTGGAACGGACATCATGAACTGCATCCGGCATGTGATGCAAGTATTGCAAGGGACGATGCGCTGCAACAAGGTACCTTGGCCATGATCGAAATTCCTCACGACATGGAGTCGTTACGGACCATTCTAATGAGCCTGCCGGGCCCTGACGGGTTTGCTCGGACGAACGCGGAATGGAGAAACCAGCAACTCACCAAGCCACCGGGTGCGCTTGGTCGGCTGGAGACACTTGCGATCTGGTATGCTGGCTGGCGCGGTGAGGCCCGGCCTAGCCTACGCAAACCGCAGATGATTGTATTCGCTGGCAATCACGGAGTTGCGGCGCATGGCGTCTCTGCGTTTCCGGCGGAAGTAACTTCTCAGATGGTGACGAATTTCCGCGCTGGTGGTGGCGCGGTCAATCAGCTGGCAACGGTAGCCGGAGCCCAACTGGACATTCATGAACTTGAGCTTGAACGTCCGACGGAGGATTTCACCATCCGTCCGGCGATGGACCGGAAGGAATTTCTGACGTCCCTGGCGGTAGGTTGGGAGGCGGTTTCATCGGATGCGGATATTCTGGTGGTAGGGGAAATGGGGATTGGGAATACAACTTCCGCTGCCGCCATATGCGCGGCCCTGCTCGGAGGGGAGGGATCGAAATGGGTCGGGCGTGGGACAGGCGTGGATGATTCGGGGTTACAGGCGAAGGCCCGTGTTGTGGATGAGGGTCTGAGACGGCATTCGAACTCACTGGATGACCCGCTGGAAGCACTGCGCTGTTTGGGTGGACGCGAGTTGGTCGCAATGGCTGGATCTGTCCTGCGGTCACGGCTGCTCGGAATTCCGGTGATTTTGGATGGGTTCATTTGCGCCGCAGCAACATTGGCGTTGGAGGTGGCTTCGCCAGGTGCGCTTGACCATTGCATTGCAGGTCATGTCTCGGCCGAAGCATCGCACGCACGGCTTCTGAATGCGATGGGAAAGGAACCGCTTCTGTCGCTTGATATGCGCCTTGGCGAAGGAACTGGAGCGGCATTGGCGATAGGAATTCTAAAGGGTGCGGTTGCCTGTCATTCCGGGATGGCGACCTTCGCGGAAGCGGGAGTGTCGGAGGAATAGGCGCGATTCCAGAGCCATCTCAATTGTCTCCCGAGAGTTGTTGCAGCGTTGGGCCATTTGGGCATCAGCCACTCCGGTTCCTTTCGCGCTCGCTGAAATGGGCGAACAGCGCAGCATCGAGTTCGGCGTCCAGCTCTTTGGCACGGGCTAGGTATTCGGGGTTCTTCTCGATAGGAATTCCCGGCTTCCAGACTTCCGCCAGCTTGCGTACGGCAGAACGGTCGTAGTCGAAATAGGTTCTTTCCAGTTCTGCTGCTTCGAAGTCGCTTACGCCTATATTCTCCAGAACGTAGCGCGCGGCTCGCAGGCTCGAGTCGAAGACCTCGCGAACGATGTCATTCGCTCCTGCGCCATAGAGTTCGTAGACATGCGTCCTGTCACGCGCACGGGCTACAATGTGAAGTTCGGGGCGAACCCGGCGGGCATAGGAAACAAGCTTGGTTGTCGCAGTTCTATCGTCAAGCGCAACCACGAGCACCGCTGCTTCCATGAGACCGGCCGCCCGCAGTACCTCCGGTCTTGTCGGGTCTCCGAAGAATCCCTTGAAGCCGAACTTACGCATCAGCTGTATTGTTCTGAGATCGCTGTCGAGAACAGTGGTACGAAAGCCTGACATTTTGACCATTCGATTGACAGCCTGACCAAAACGCCCGACACCAGCGATAATGATCGGGCCCTGTGGGTCCACCTCGTCGTGATCTGGCGTGGAGCCATCCTCTATCCGGCTGGTGAGCCTGTCATAAAGAATGAAAAACAGCGGTGTCAGAAGCATTGAAAGCGCAGTGACGGTCAGTAGCTTCTGGGCAAGGGGGTCGGGGAGCACGTTCTGTTGTGCCGAAAAGGAGAGCAGCACGAAGCCGAATTCACCTGCTTGGGCGAGTCCAAGTGTAAACAGCCACCTGTCGCGGCCCCTGATCCCGAAAGCAGTCCCTAGAACAAATAGGACGGCACCCTTGGCCAGCATTAGACCGATGGTGAGGCCGAGCAGCGTAAATGGTTCGCGCAGGAATCCGGCTACATTCATTCCCGCGCCCACAGTAATGAAGAACAATCCGAGCAGAAGACCCTTGAATGGTTCGATGTCAGACTCCAGCTCATGCCGAAACTCTGAATTCGCGAGAAGGACGCCAGCAAGAAACGTTCCAAGCGCGGGCGAAAGGCCAACAAGTGTCATTAGGAACGCTATTCCGATCACAATGAGAAGAGCGAAAGCGGTATACATTTCCCTCAATCTAGCGGCATGGATGAACCTGAAAAGCGGCCTTGTAAGGAAGGTGCCGGCCAGGATCACACCAACTATTGCCGCAAGTGTCACAAGGGTGGCACCCCATCCGGGCAGACCTTCAACCAGTGACATGGCATGTTCGGCATCCGACCCGGACGCTTGGTCACCAGCACGGCTGACCGATCCGTCGGCGTTGAATCTTGGCAGCGCGGGTGCCGCTAGCAGCGGCATCAGGATGAGCATCGGAATTAACGCAATGTCCTGGGTAAGCAGTACGGAAAACGCCGAGCGCCCGCCGGCGGTTCGCAAGAGATCCTTTTCGTTGAGTGTCTGGAGAACAATGGCAGTCGATGAGAGCGCGAAAACCAGACCTATGGCGATGGACGATGAGCGCGTCTGTCCAAAAAACAACGCGCACAAGTAGACGATGGTCGCGGTCAGGACAATCTGCATCACCCCAAGTCCAAGAACGCGGTGACGCATGTCCCATAGCGCACGGGGTTCCAATTCGAGGCCGATAAGAAACAGCATCAGCACGACACCGAATTCAGCAAAATGCCGAACGTCTTCGGTATCGATGACTATGCCCATGACCGGGCCGATAAGGAGGCCTGCAGTCAGATATCCCAGAACGGATCCCAACCCTAACCGTGCAGCCAAAGGGACGGCGATGACCGCGGCCGCAAGGTAGACTGTCGCTTGAAACAGCAGGCCTGCCATTTGGATTTCCACTAACTTGATGCGCAAGCATCGCTGCACTGCCGCAGAAACACAAGTCACCCCAAGGTCGAATCCCCAACCGCTGGGGTTGGCCGGAGTTCAGGATCCCGAAGAAGCCTTGATCCATTTGAACTGGCGGAAATCCTGGCTGCTACCAACATCTTTGCTGTCACGGGTCACGTATGAGTTTCGCTTGTTGGGTTGATATTCCCAATAACAGAAGCGTCTCAATCTCAGTGCATCGATTCCTGCCCGGAGCTATGACAGCGAGGCGATTTCGCCAGTTGGATACGATTGTAGCCTATCCAGCAGGCATCCGTAACGTGATGCTCCGTCCGTTCTTGACATAGTGCAGTTCGCCTGCACCGATTGCGGTTACCCGGCCTCCATCAATCCGGTCACCAACCTTAATATCCTTGACAACCCGGCCTGATCTCAGCCGAACGAGTGCTTGGCGTTGACCGGTCGGACCGTATGTGCCGACAAGGTTGATTCTACCAAGATCAATCGCGTCGCGCTGGGTGGCCCGGCTGGCGACTGAAACGCTTGAAGGTATGGCTGTAGCAGCTTTTTCAGATTGCGCCTTGGCTGTTGCACGGTTGCTCGTCTCCTCGCTCACGCGGGACTTGGCTGCCAAACCCAGTCCTTCGGGCCGCGGCACAGGCAATGGCGAGGTCAACGCAGCGAGGCCGGATTCCAATTCGAGACTCACACCACCTTTCATCTCGGATGACGGGACTTTCGCTGTCTTGGCGGATAAATCGGCTGTCGGAGACTGGGATTGTCTTCTGTCAAAGGGTAAAGGGTCCCCCTGTGCCGCTACGGGATGTGAGGACCTGTCGGTTGCGGGCCACAATCCTGTCGGGTTATCGTGGGATGCCAGGTCGGTCTCCGCGACCTGGCGCTTAGCATTCATGGATGTGTCAGATTCTGTGTCTGACATCCCGATGGGGAGGTTGTCGAGTAAGACCTGCCAATCGGAAACGTATTTTTCGGTCTCGCTTGGCGTCGGTGCCCGCAGGAGTTTCGGGTTAGCTGTCAGAAAGCTGCTTTCCGGTGCCGTTGCGGCAGATGTTGGCGTGTCGACCCGATCGACGGCGGCGACGTGGGTAATTCCAAGTCGACCGTCATCGACCATTCCGGCCGGCTGAATCGGATCAAGTGGCAGTATATCGGTCTCGAAGTGGATCCTGGCGCTCCCGGCGTCGTTGTTAGGTGGACCGACTGCGCGGTATGGGGGAGGGCTCCTGCCGAGGTGAGGAAAGTCAGAAACTGCGTCAACCGTCAGGAAGCCGCTTCTTGGTACCGTTGCGGCAGATGTTGAAGAGTCGACCTGATCGACGGCGGCGACGTAGATGACTTCAATTCGACCGTCGCCGTCCATTCCTGCGGGTTGAATCGGATCAAGTGGCCAGATACCGGTCTTGAGATAGGTCCGCTCGCTCTCCGCAATGCTCGGAGGTGGATCGAGTATGCGGTCGGGAGGAGGGCTTCTGCTGACGTCATGAAGGTCAGGAATTGGGTCAGCAGTCCATACGGCGGTTTGGGTCTGAACCGCTTGTGTGGATGGGAGTTCGGTAGATCCTTCAAGGACTTGCTCCGCGAAAGGCAACTGCACGGCCGCATCGCTATCCAGAATTGGCGCCGGGTTCCCGTCGGCTGTCCGCTGCAAAGTCCAAGAGCGCAGGAACTGGTTCAAATTCGATTCGATCTGACCCGGTGAAATCCAGAGTAACAGGCCGACGCAAAGTCCAATCACCAGAAGTAGAGCGAGCAGAAAGACCATTACACGCGGCCAACGGCGCCTTCTGGATGGACGTTGAAAGGCAAACGTGATTCGTTCCTTTTCAAGGCCCTCAAGAGATAGCGCCGGACCGAGTTTTTTGTACCCGGCTATCTGGCTCGGCGTCCTTCCCGAAGAGGAACCCGTTGTTGGATGAGATTCATGTTCGCCGGTGAATTGAGCGGCAGCGCCAGCTTGATTACGCAACACACCGGGGCCAGCAATTCGAGATGAGGTGACGGGCATCCGCGTGAGGCCCAGATCCCCGCGGAGGGGCGACCGAACCATCTCCCGGCTATCGTCCACAGGTAGCCGTGCCGTGACCAAGGATGGCGCCGATTGCCCGCTAGGCGGAGCCCGTTCACTCGAGTGCGGATGCTGTTCCGGCACCAAGGTCGCGGGTTGTTCGGATTGATGCAACCTGGACGGGATTTGGTCGTCATGCCCGTCTGAATTTCCTTGCCCTGGTCGGGCCTCGCTCCTTCTTTGTGGTTTGTTCGAACCGAGAATTAACATGCGGTCCGGATCGGACTCGACTTCCTCACCGCGGCCCAAGAGCGAAACTGAATGGTTCGTTGCGCCGAAGAATGGCTCTCCTTCAAAGGTTCCGAATTCCGGAATCGCAACAAATGATACTGGGTTGAACCCATGCTGGACGGCAAAAGATTCAGCTTCATTCAGTGATTCGCGGAAAACGACCGCGACTTGCGCCGATTGACCGTTGCTTCGCCAGTCGAAAACCAGATCATCGACTTCGTATGGAGTCTTGCCTTCCAACCCTTGCCGAATCTGCACAATTTGGGCGTTGATGCCTGGTCCAGGCGCATGGACGTCGGTGTAGAGAATCTGTGAATTCGGAATTATGAGTTTGGTTGTTACGCCGCCGCTCGCCAGCTCTGCGGCAGTCCTGCGCAGCACGGCGAGTTGGTCGCTGAGATTGGGGTCGTCAAGTGACACATTGCCAACACACATCCAGCCGATCTTGGTCCGATGAAGAATGCCAATGCCTTCATGACTGAGATTCAGGGCGAAATTCGGTTTCATCTGATCTGCCCGCAACGGATTCGGATAGTCCGAATTCCGGCTTCCTGACGGACCCGACCTTAGCATGCATCATCGGATTTCCGCAAGCGTCGAACGATTTGATGACAATGGCACCCAAGAGTTGCCATGGAGCTGAAGGATACACAGGAATCCCGCGTTCGCCGAAGGCGAATCGCCTGTCCTGGAACATTGCGTCTGGATTGGCGTGCGTCATCGTCAATGTCGGAGACTGCGTCGATCAATGGTTCGGCACTGCCTGTGCGGTGTTAAAAGCCAGGTTTCAGCGATCGACGGCAGCTACCGCCACACTCAGGAATGCGCGGTGGCCGGATAGGTCGATTCTGAGGAGCCATATGCCAAAAAAGAGCCGACTGACGCTCGGGTCGACTGGCCATTGTGTCGACGGTTCACCGACTGTCCAATGGTGTGCCTTCCCCTGCGGATGAGCCACATCAGGCCGCCTCGATGTGGCTGCATCCAAGTCGCTCCGCATTCGGCCTTTGTTCGTCCCGTAAAGAGTATTTGTGGTCTCAGACCGAGGCCGCCTTTGATAGTGCCTGATCCAGATCCGCGATGAGATCATCCGGGTCCTCAAGCCCGATCGACAGCCTTACCACGTTTGGTGCCGCTCCTGCGGCTTCCTGCTGTTCCGCAGTGAGCTGGCGGTGGGTTGTCGAAGCGGAATGAATGACGAGCGAACGGGCGTCACCAAGGTTTGCGACCAGGCTGAACAGTTCAAGGCTGTCCACCAGTTTCACGCAGGCTTCATAGCCGCCCTTGAGTTCAATGGTAAACAAGGCACCGGCGCCACGAGGGCAAACGCGCTTGGCGACATCAGCATAGGGCGAGGATTTCAGTCCCGCGTAAGTCACGGCGCTGACGGCAGGATGGCTCTCCAGCCATTCGGCAACCTTGATGGCATTTTCAACATGCCGTTCCATTCGGAGACTGAGTGTTTCGATACCTAACAGAGTGTAGTGGGCACCTTGCGGGTTCATGGTCATTCCGAGATCACGAAGGCCGACGGCGATTGAGTGGAATGTAAAGGCCAGATTGCCAAATGTTTCGTGGAACTTAAGACCATGATAGGCCGGTTCAGGCTGCGATAGGGATGGAAACCGATCGCTTGCGGACCAATTGAATTCTCCCGAATCCACAATCGCACCGCCGGTCACTGTGCCGTTTCCGGTCAGGTACTTTGTCGTCGAATGCACAACCAGGGTGGCACCGTGCTCGATGGGTCTGCAGAGATAGGGTGTCGCTGAAGTGTTGTCGACAATCATTGGAATGCCTGCATCGTCAGCGATCTTTCCGACCGCGTCCAGATCTGTGATGGAGCCGCCCGGATTGGCGATTGATTCGCAAAAGATCGCTCGAGTGTTTTCGTCGATAGCGTCCCTTACTGCACCGAAATCGTCGAAGTCGACGAACCTGCATGACCAGCCAAAGCGCTTGATCGTCTGGCTGAACTGCGTCACCGTACCTCCATAGAGCCTCGTTGCCGCCACTATGTTGCGTCCCGGTCCCATCAAAGGGAACAGTGCCATGATCTGCGCCGCGTGCCCGGAGGAGCAGCAGACCGCCCCTTCGCCTGTTTCGAGCGCTGCGATTCGTTCGGCGAGCACCGCGACTGTGGGATTGGTCAGGCGAGAGTAAATGAAACCGACTTCCTGGAGATTGAAGAGCGAAGCGGCGTGGTCCACATCCTTGAAGACGTAGGCCGTGGTTTGGTAAATCGGTGTTTGCCTTGCACCGGTTGCCGGATCTGGTCTTGCACCGGCGTGGATCTGTAGAGTGTCAAATCCATAGACGTGTGGCTCGTCGCCCATTGGTTACTCCTTTCGGTGAATGTGTCTTGGTGGTCCGTTTAGGCCAAAGCCGCATATGGGGCAATGGCAACCCTCCGGCCAAACGCGGTCTTCGGTGCAAGTACCGTTTCAGGGTGTTCGCACTTCTGAATGGTCCGCGCCCATGTGCCCATTGTAGATGCGCCCCATTCCACCCTGAAGTGCAACACCATTGGCGGTGGTGGCCGGTTTTCCGGCCGCATGATGTTGCGTATCGGCCAGGAAGCGGCGACAGTCCCTGTGATGCAACATGGGAGACTGCCATGCCCGAGGGCTACCGCCACCTGACCCATGAGGAGAGATGCCAGATCGGCGCGCTGAAGGAAAGCGGGCTCTCCGACGGAGCCATCGCGGCCCGTCTGGGCCGTGACCGGACGTCGGTCTGGCGGGAGCTGCGCCGGAACGGCGGCGGCGGGGGGTACAGCCCCGGGGAGGCGCAGGGCAGGGCGGAGGCCCGCCGCAGCGCGGCCTCCAGTGTTCCCCGCAGGATGACGCCCGACCGCTGGGCGCGCGTCGAGGGGCTTCCGGAGGAGGGCTGGAGCCCGGAGCAGGTCGCGGGACGGCTGCGTCTGGAGGGTGGCTGGACGGTGGGCCGACAGTGGATATACGAGCGCCTGAAGGCCGACAGTAAGGCGGGCGGCAGGCTGTTCCTGCTGCTGCGGCGCCGCGGCAGGAAGCCGAACTGGCGAGGCGGGCGGCACTCGGGCCGTGGCCACATCCCGGGCCGGGTGGACATCTCCGGGAGGCCGGATGAGGTGGAGAGGAAGGAGCGTGTGGGCGACTGGGAGGCGGACACGATCATCGGGAAAGGCCACAGCGGGGCGGTGGTCTCCCTGGTGGACCGCGCGTCGAAATTCGTTTTCCTTCAGCGGGTTGACCGACGCACCTCGGCTGCGGTCTCCGCCGCGATGGTGGATCTCCTCCGGCCGTCCGCCGCGCCCGTCCACACGATCACGGCGGACAACGGGAAGGAGTTCGCGGGCCACACCGGCGTCGCGGCGGAGCTCGGGGCCGCTTTCCACTTCGCCACCCCCTACCATTCCTGGGAGCGTGGCCTGAACGGGCACACCAACGGGCTGGTCCGGCAGTACCTGCCGAAGGGGACGGACCTCCGCGCGGTCAGCGACGCGGAGGTGAGGGCGGTGCAGGACCGCCTGAACGCGCGTCCGCGCCGGGCGCTGGGCTACCGGACGCCCGCCGAGGTGCTGCACAAGGCCCGCCCTCCCTGAGGCCGCGCGACCGCCTCCCACCGGCGCGCAGGAAGGGGGTGGAATGGATTTCGGGGTCGCGTCCGTCCGGGCTCCGGTCGGGCTGCGCCCTCCCTGCGCCCGGACGGACGCGACCCGCCCCGGCGGAGGCGTTGCGCCGCCCGGAAAGCCCGGACAACCTGCATCCAGAAGGGACCACAGCCGTCCCGGGGCCGGATCCGCGGCGCCCGGGGGCCGCAGCTTACAACAGCCCGCACTTGTATGGGCGATCCTATTCCCGCCTGCGCTCGCCCAGCGCGTCGGGCGGCGGCCCCCTGCCGAGGGCGTCGCGCACCTGGATGGCCCAGTTCAGCCGCTCCAGATGCCATGGGACGGGCCGCCGTTTGCCTTCGCGGGTGATTCGGTGCAGGGTGTTGACAGGAAGACAGCATGTTGTGGCGGGGGGCCGCGAGACGGCAACCCCCGCCGAGTGAAAGGAGAGAAAGATGACTGATTCGAAAACCCCTTTCGAGGGGAACGTTACCACGGTCTACGCGGCTCTGGAAGTGAGCGGCAGGAGCTGGATCCTCGCGGTGGGCGATCCGTCCGACACGTCGAGGGCCGGCATCCACAGGCTGGCGCCGCAGGACGTTGATGGGCTCCTGGGCAGGCTCGGGCGGGCGCGGGAGCGGGCGGCGACCGGCGGCGATGTCCGGGTGATGCTTGTGTACGAGGCCGGACCTTTTTCACCCCGGGCAGCGGCTGCCGCCTCCTCGGATGGGCCCCGACGAGTCGCCCGAGGTCGATGGTGAAGGTCCTGATGTCCGGCGGTTTCCCGTCGGCCATCGTGGTGACCTCCCGGTGGCCCTGGGCGGACAGCAGGGTGAGCAGGAGCCTGATGTCCTCCTCCGGGCAGACCTCGGTGGCGGGGGTGTCCGGCCGCTCGCGGGCGAGCATGGTGATGTCGGCGACGCGGCAGGCGGTGACGGCGCCGGAGGCGAGGCACCTGGGCGGGCCGTCGGCGGTGCCGGGCCGCCGGTCCTTGATCCGGGTGCCGGACTTCAGCGTCCGGAACCATGTCCCGCCGGTCCATCTCTTTCGGTACCAGTCCAGGACGGTGAGGGTGCGCATGGAGTCCAGCTGCCCCTCCGCCGGCCGTTCGGTGGCCGTCAGCAGCCAGTGCAGCGGCTCCTCCCCGTCATCCATGTCCGTCTCGGTGGCGGAGACGGCGAACATCGTGAGCGGCTCCGTGCCGCAGCCGCGCTTCGGCGGCAGGACCGCGGCCTCCGCCGCGCGGATCCCCGGGCGGGCGGTGCGCTCCCTGCTGGCCCTCGGCCCGCCGGAGGCCGGGACCGTCAGGTCCACCGCCGCGAGGGCCGGCAGGGACGCGGCATGCTCCCACAGGCAGGTCTCCCCCTCCGCGGTCCGCACCCGCTGCCGGACCGAGCGGCTGGCGCGGACGCGCGGCGCGTCGCCGTGCCCCACCGCCCTTCCGGGCATCTGCCAGAAGTCCCCCTCGCGGTGGCGTACGGAGACCACCCGCGTGTCCGGGCAGGCCGCCGCCAGCTCGCGGGCGCGGTCCAGACCGTCCAGCCAGCGCCGGCTGCCGTCCTCCGGGTCGTCCCGGAAGTCCGCGTCCATGGTGAACAGGCCCAGCGGCCTGCCCTCCGCCGTCACCGCCAGCCCGGCGTGGGCGAGGATGCCGGTGCTGCCCTTTCCGCCGCCGCCGAGCTTCGCCAGGCCCTCCGTGGCCTCCAGGGCGGTGCAGGTGGGCGTCGTGGTGTCCTGTATGGCGAGGACCAGGGACTCCCCGCGGCAGCGGTCGGCGGTCGCCTCGTGATGCGGCTGCAGGATGTGCTCCATGGTCACCCTCCGGTCCGGCAGCAGCCGGCAGGCGGCCTTTTTCGCGGCCTTCACCGGAAAGATCACCGGCAGGTCCTCGCCCATGCTGTCCAGCCATGCCCGGCCCATGCCAGCGATGCGCCGCCGCACCCGCCCGTCGGTGTGGCCCGAGCGCCCGTACCCGCGCTCCGCCCAGTCCATCCCGCCGCCGTCATAGGCGCCCGCCAGCGTCCCGATGGGACGGCGCTCCGTCCTGGTGAGCGTCTCCCGCCAGCCGTCCTCCAGCGCCAGGACCGGCGCCGTCCCGGCCGCCGACCTCCGGCCGCTGCCGTGCCCGGCGCAGGTCCAGCCGGCGCGGTGCAGGCAGTAGCCGCTGTGCTCCGGGCCGACATGGGTACAGACCGCCACGGGGCGCACGGAATGGCGGGCCTCCCAACCGTCCGCCACCCGCGCCGCCGCCATGGGCGGGACCTCCGAGGCCAGCCCGTACACACGGACGCCGGACGTCAGAAGGAACCTGTGGCAGCAGACCACGCGGGCGATGCTGGCGGCGCGGGCCTCGGGGGACCAGCCGATCCAGGCGTCCCGCGCCGCGGGTTTCCAGGTCGCCGACCCGAAGCCGATCCCGCCCAGGACGCCGTGGCGCTACGGGCGGATCCAGTAGCGCATCCGGCCGCCCGGCGGCCGCGCCCAGCCCCGCGGATGGTGGCGCTCCACCATCGCCTCCCACAGACGGCGGTCGTCGGCGCCGCCCACCGCGCCGGGCCGGACGGGCCCGAGCTCCCCGAGGGCACAGGCCACCGCCGTGCCGGGGACGGCGCCGGCCGGGACGGCCGGGGCGGCGTACGGATCGGGCGCGGCGCGGACCTCCGGAAGCGCCTCCCCCACGCGCTCCGCCAGGGCGGGCAGCGCCTTCGCCGCCGCCGGGATGACCGGCCCGCCGCGGGCGTTGCGCCAGCCGGTCCGCTCGCACAGCTCCCGGCACAGCGCATGCCGGCTGCGCCCGCCGCCACGGAGCGCACCGGCGAGCCACTCCAGCGTCCGCGAATCAAAATGGCGGAGACCGACCTGCATGCCCCGCCATATAGGCGAACCGAATCAGATATACAAGAGGGGACTGTTGTAAGGGGCCGCAGACCCCGCCTTCCGGCCATTCCCTCCACTCGGGCTACGCCCCCGCTGCGGGAATGGCCGGTGTTGCACTTCGGAGTGGAAGTGGGGTGCCAATTGGTCTTCGCCCCGTTGGATTGGCGACTATCATGTAGGTAGAACCCACCCGCACACACAGGGGAAGAAGGTTGGAAATGATGACACTTTCTTCTATCCAATGGCAGTCTGGTCCTCGGTGAGTTCGAGGACAGAACGTCTTTGAGCAGGCGTTTGGGAGACCGCTGCTGTCTCCTCCATTACCTGTCATTGAACCTGATCACGCCACGCTTTCCACTACGGTTGAACTCGATCTCGTATGCCCGGACCTGTATCGCCGCAACGCGATGCAGGACATCAGTGTTGGAAATGATGGTACCGTTGATGCTGCGCAGGACATCACCTGGCCGTAGGCTCGTGCGAGTCGCCGGGCCTTCGACCTCGGCTACCACGACGCCTTCAGTATCGAATGGAAGACTGAATTCGGTCAGAACCGCAGGGTTTGAATTTATTGCTGTCAGGCCGTTAAGGGGATTGCGGTTGTCGATCCTTACGGGGTTCCGAGGCGGCGATTCCGGTGCCGGAACGAGAGCGACCGAGGCGATACGATCTACTGAATTCCTCTGAAAGGAGACTTCGGTTGTCTCGTCAATTCCAAGTGCCGTCAAGCGGAACTGCAGTTCCGGAGGTCCGTCCACGGGCTGACCGTCAATTGCTCTGATGACATCGCCGACATGCAGCCCGGCGTCGGCGAATGGGCTCATGGGGTGGAGTTCTCCGACGAGTACTCCCTGTGGGATGGAAAGTCCGAGCGCATTCGCAAGCGAGCCGTCGATTGCCTGTACCCTCACCCCCGCCCAAGGGCGGGCGAGTTTCCGGTTCCCAGAAATCGCTTGGGATACGTACTGCCGTACCAGGTTTGCAGGAATCGCCAGACCGATGCCGTTTGAGCCGCCCGATCGGCTGACGATGGCGGTGTTGATCCCGACCAGGCGGCCCTGCATGTCGACGAGGGCGCCGCCGGAGTTTCCGGGGTTTATCGGAGCGTCAGTCTGGATGAAGTGGCCAGGCCTGCCGTCCACATGACCGGTGCGGGCACTGGCGGAAATGATTCCGCTGCTTACGGTCTGCCCAACTCCGAACGGGTTGCCGATGGCCAGCACTAGATCGCCAACCTGGAGTTTGTCACTGTCGGCGAATCCCAGTGCCGGCAATGCCGGCGCATCGATCAGTCGAAGCACGGCGATGTCCGTCTGTTTGTCGGCCATCAGCAATTCGGCGTCGAACTCCCTCCTGTCGGCAAGTACCACCCGGATGTCGGTCGCGTTTTCGACAACATGGAAATTTGAAACCAGGATACCACCTTCGCCAAGAATTACACCCGAACCCAGTGAGTTTTGGTGCCTCGGCCGTGTTGGCATATTGAAGAACCGGGAGAAGAACGGGTCGTTGGCGAAGGGCGAGAACTGAGTCTGCACGACCCGCCTTGCGTAGATGTTCACAACCGAAGGCGCTACATTCTTGACCACTGGCGCGAAGCTTAGCTGAATCTCCTCAAGGCCTGTTGGCACTTTCGTGTCTGCCGTCGCTGTTCCTGAAAGCAGGAGAGCCACTGCCAGTAGAAACATTCGCATTGCCGTCTCCTTCTGGATGTGGATACAGATTGTTTTCGATTGTCGGAATTCAAGTGCCTGGGCTGATAGAAGTCAGGGCAACCGCTTCTGAAAATCCGCTTTCCAGACCTCTGGAATTGGTCTGAAGGATCCGCAGAACATGCCGACGGGGAGGACACGATGTAAAATAATTGCGGTGTGTCTGCGGGGCTGGCAACCCTAGGCGCGGCAACGTCAAATACACGGTCTCCGGGAGGTGCCCATGGTCGCTTTCCCGTGTTTTTTCCCTAGCGGGCGTAACTGCGCCGACATGCAGTGTTGCGGACGCATGATGGAGAGAGTCCTGCGGCGGTTCATGTTCCTCAGGAGACGACGACTTCCCCGGCCTGTTCGGTGCGTTGAAGTCCGGAGGACGCGGAATGGAACATATTCCTCAGGAATGTGGATGGGAATTACGGGAGGGCCGGAACCTTTGAGGCGACCCTCCACCACGATGGCGGCGATCCGCAAGACCGTCACCACCCTCTCGCCTGCAGGTTCACCGCGATAGGGAAGACAAGGTGAAACGGGGGACGGATGGTCGCCTCTTCCTTCCAGCCGAAAGACCCAGCCCGGAGCGGCTCCCCGGAACGGTGCGACCGCACCGGGCGGCGGGCAACACGCCGTACCGGATGCCCATGGTGACCTTGGGCGGGGACTGGCGGCAGAAGCGGGCGGGCGGAGGGCCGGATAACCTGATCCCGACGCGGTGGCCCGCGCCGAACGTTGCCGGGCCGCTCCGGGAAAGGACGGGATGTGTGGGGAACCGGGGAAGGCGGGCTGGAGCGGAAACGCCTTGAGCGAACCGGGTTGCCGCAAGAATCCTAAAGCGATTGCCTTGGCTTCACTCCAGATTCGCTTGGCACTGCTGTGCTCAAGTCTAGGATCCAAGCAGTATCGCTTGATCCCTCAACGTCAACGATGTAGCGACACGGTACACAAGTGACCCAACCACGTTCGTTTTGCAGCGTCTGTTTGCCGGACGCCAAGGAGGAGAACATGGCGGAACCCATAGAGTTTTTCGTAGATGACAAACCCTACTCCACTCTCAAAGGCTCCCAATCCGTCGCAGACATACTTGGTATCGTCGGCTTGTCCCCAGACCAGTTTTTCTTGATTTCAGAAGACGGTACCAAACTTCTCGATCCCAAGCAGAGTAGCGAAATCCACTCCGGCAACCGCTTTACGACAGAAAAACGAGACCGAGAATCAAAACCGCCATTTCCTACAGTGGTCCACTATAAGATCAATGGTGAAAAACAAACAACCTGCGACCCGACCCTCTCTGTCGAACAGATCCTGCTGGTCGCCGGGAATGCCGCCAGCATCGACCTTAGCCAGCTAAACAACTACATTCTTGAAGACATCAAGACCGGGAAAAAATACCAAAACCCTGCCGACACCGTCGACATTTTGAATGATGATGAGTTTCTGGCCGTGCACTCCGGGCGCACGCCCGTTGCATGTCGTTCGACCCAATGACGCCAACCGATTCGATCTGCGCTGAACTCAGCGAACTGGGACTTGAACCACAGATCGTTTCTGCCAATGGATTTATTCAGCATAAAGCCGTAACGCTGGCCCAACGGGTCCCAACAGGAAGGTTCAAGGACCAGACGTTCACCCTTGCAATCGGCTTCCAGGAAGACAGTTATCCCGACTATCCGCCGCATTTCATTTATGTGGCTGAGCTTCCGAATGAGCAGATTCCTGTCCACTCATCATTTACTCATGACAATCGCCAATGGAAGGCCTTCAGCGTACCGCCCAGTGACTTCTGGGACAATCTCCCTGCTTCGGAAAAGAATATGAAGACTTTCGTTAATAGACACCTCCTACGTTTCTGGCGCCAGATTTGATCTTCGATACCGTTCTTACCCAAGAGGCTCATGACAGCGCGTCGGACTACCTTCTCCGGCACGTGAATGCCGGACAGATGCAGGAAGACCTCTGCTTTGCCCTGTGGCGCCCTTCGACAGGGGCCAACAGGAGAGCCGCCATCATTTTTGATATAGTGTTCCCCGTTGCAGGCGACCGACATTTGCATGGCAACGCAAGTTTCGAACCCTCCTACCTAACCCGTGCCACGCGAACTGCCATCCAGCGAGGTGCCGGGCTGGCGTTCATGCACAACCACTTCACCAGCGGTTGGCAGGACATGAGCGCACCAGATATCGCTGCCGAGCGAGACCGAATCTCACCTTCCGCTCGCGCCACCGGCTTGCCTCTCGTTGGATTGACACTCGGCAAGGACCAAAGCTGGAGCGCGCGGTTTTGGGCGTGGGACGGCGATACCTTCAATCGCACTTGGTGCGACAAGGTCCGCGTCGTCGGCCGGCAATTTGGCGTTACATTCAAACAGCGCCCAATCGGTGAGCGACGCCAACTTCTGCAGCGCACCGTCGACACTTGGGGCGACAAGTGCCAACGAGACCTCTCCGGCCTTCATTTCGGTATCGTCGGGGTCGGAAGCGTGGGCTGCGTGATTGCCGAAGCCTTGGCAAGGATGGGTATGGAAAGGCTCACGATCATCGATCCGGATCGGGTCGAAGCCCACAACCTCGACCGCCTTCTATACGCTTCGGAAGACGATGTCGGCTCTCTGAAGGTCGACCTGATCGCTAAACACGCCAGCAGGTCAGCGACTGCAGCGAAGTTTGCAGTCCACACCTGCCCCTTGCCTATTCAAGACAATCGCGCCTTCGCCGCCGCTCTCGATTGCGATATACTGTTCTCCGCCGTAGATCGCCCGCTTCCCAAGGATCTTGTCAACCATATCGCCTACGCACATTGCATTCCTGTCATTTCCGGCGGCGTGTTCATCGACAACAAGCCGGACGGTACACTTGGTCAGGCGGCATGGGGCGTCACGACCATCGGACCGAAGTTTCGTTGTCTGCGATGCGATGGCCAATACACCAGTTCCGACGTTGTCCTCGACGTCGACGGTTCTCTGGATGACCCGGCCTATGTTCACAACCTCACCGAAACCGGCCGGACGCCGCGCAACCAGAACGTCTTTCCCTTCAGCGCGAACCTTGCCACGTCCATGGTAATCGCCATGATTCGACTAGTCATAGCAGACACTTGGTGGCCTGAACGCTCCGGCCGGGAGCACTACAGCCTGATACCAAACCGCCTCGAAGTGGAGGCCCTGAAATGCAATGAGCACTGCTCGGTCGTCGAGAAGACTGCTTTTGGCGATCATTTCAAGTACCCGTTCCTTCACACCGCACCTGTCGAGGTGCCAGACGCTGAATCCGTCATCGCCCGTTTGCTCAGGCAGTGCAGAAAACTTCTTGTCCGGTATTCACAGCTCCTGAGGAACCCTTGATGCCTCGCATAAACGAATTCTCGCTCCAGGACATTCGTTGTTTTGGCTCTACCCAGCGAACACGCCTGGCTCGCATTACGCTGCTTGTCGGCGAAAACAGTGTCGGTAAGTCCACTTTTCTTGGTTGCTTCAGCGCATTCGCTCATCTTTCCAATATGGATAAATTGGATGACGGGTCCCCATTTGACCGCCCCCCTTTTTCTATGGGCAGTTACGACACGATCGCTCGGTCGGGCGCTTCGGTCTTTACCATTGCTGGACGATATGACGACTACATTCACTCGACCGCTCAATTCTCCTTTGGCCGCGGCAAGAATGGACGAATTCTTGAAAGACATGCGGCGTTTACCTTCGCCGGAAGAGACACCTCATTGGCGCAAATAGAAATGTCCACGGGCAGTAGCGACGGCAGGGCAGACCAAGAGTTGTCGTTTCGAGGTCCAAATTTCGACTTTTCCATGGATTGGGCGGAGATATCATTTATGCCCATTTCCTTTTGGCTGTCGCGTTACGTGCGTCAGGGGTTTCTCCCTTACAGTGGCGATAGAACAACTTTCGAAAGTCGGCGAGGTGGTCCGGTCACATCGGAGGAAGTTGTTGAGTTCAACAAGTTCGCGAACTTTTTTCGATCCGAGATGCCGTTACCTGTGGAACCGAGTTTTCATGTCGAAGCTCTGGACCCCGATGTGCTCCCCCGGCAACGCATCTATCGCGAACTTCCAAAGTACTTGATTGATTCTTCAGAACGGGCACTGATTGCCCAGCCCGGCAGCGAACTCGGCTTGTGGGACGGCATAGCGCTGAACAGATCCACCTCGGACGATGGAACGGAAATCTTGGTCAAGACGGCCGCCGGTTCCCATAATTTGGTGGACGTGGGATATGGAGTACATTCGATGCTCCCCCTTGTTCACGCAATAGCCGCAGCCCATAAGCCCAGTATTTTCCTGCTCCAGCAGCCGGAAGTTCACGTGCATCCAGTGGCTCAAGCCAAATTGGCTCAGTTCATGGCTGAAGGGCCGCACGACTACATCATAGAAACCCACAGTGACCATATTGTCGATCGCTTCAGGTTGTGCGTTATGCAGCAGGTGATACAACCAGACGAGCTAGCCATCCTGTATTTCGAGAACAAGGACGATGGCTTGGGGTCGCGAATCTACAATATCTCCGTTGATTCGCAGGGAAATGTAGTCGACCCACCTGACACATACCGCGAATTTTTCCTGACGGAAACAGAACGGCTCCTAGGGCTCAAGTAGATAGGTGAAACGAATGTGCGTGGTCGCAATTGTTGATGCAGACACATTCCATAAACTGGCCACACAGCAGGGCCCAGCTGATGAATTATTCCTTTCTTGGATTCGCCGTAGGCACGGTATGCTGGCATTTTCAGCCACTGGCCAGTACAACACGGAGATCCAAAAGAACGGCCCGGTAAGGCAACTCATCAGCGAATATGAGAGAGGCGGACAGCTGAAGAAAATATCTGCGGACCAGTTCACCGTTGCTGAGGATCAAATGGCGGAAAAGAATATCCGGTCAAATGATTCGCATATATTGTCATTGGCGCTTGCAAGTGATGCCAGAGTTCTTTGCTCAAATGACGGCGATCTCCGTGACGACTTTAAAGACAAAGATATTCTGCCATCTATGGGAAGAAAACCGCGGATACTGTATCCGTTTGACGGAAGCCACACGCAACGTCGTAAGTTTCTAAATCGACATCGCTGTGCCGACCGGCAGCGTAAGTAGCCGTTGGTCAATGAGAAAAGATTCGACTTTCTTGTGACGTACGCCATTGTCCTTCGGTCGCCGTCGGGCGGCTTCGAAGTGACTAAAATGACAGCAGGCAGGCAGGACAGCGGGCAGAAAGCCCGCAGGGCAGCGGATTACGCTTCCGGGCGGGGAGCGCGAACGCCTCGGGAGCATCACCAACAACCCGCGGAGCCTCGGCCGTGTTCGCATGTTGAAGAACCGGGAGAAGAACGGCGTCGTTGACGAAATGTGAGAATTGTGTCCGCATGACCCGCCTTGCGTAGATGTTCACAACCGAAGGCGCTCTGTACCTGACCACTGGCGTGGAGCTGAACGTGATCACCTCAAGGCCTGTCGGTACTTTCGTGTCCGCCGTCGCTGTTCCTGAAAGCACGAGAACTGCTGCCACTGGAAATATCTGTATAACCGCCTCTTCTTGATGCGGACACAGATTGTTTTCGATTGCCGGAATTCAAGTGCTTGGGCTGAGAGCAGTTCGGTCAAGAAAGAAAGAGGTTCACCTCGCCTGCTGTCGTATCCGCCATTGTCCGACGGCATTGAAGGACGATGTGGAAAGTGACATTTCCGAGGCGTCCAATGTAAGTGAACGGCAGATCGTCATTGATGCAGGACGATCCGGCCAATCGATATGTCACACCGCAGGACGCTCCGGCGCTCCGGAAAGGAGTGAAGCCCCTGTCCTACGCCGTCATCGCCATTCAGGCGATTCGGGAACGGGACGGAACCCAAACGGAGGGACAGAACACGAACTTAAGTCTGATGGATTGAAGGGCGCGATGTGTCGGCCTTCCCGGTTCCTTGCCGCATGCAGTCAGCGAATGAGCTGAAGTCAGTGCGAAACGTCTCCAAGGTGCATGAATTCCCTAAACGCCGCCGCTGCACTGTTCAATTTGACATTGGCTGCCCAGGCCATTCCGACGTCCATGGTCGGCACGTTGTCCGCCAATGACGTCACCTCGACCCTTCTGCCGTCCAGCGACCACTGGCGATAGACCATGTCCGAGAGAATCGTTAACCCCATGCCGCCTGCAACCATTGACCTGACCGCTTCCACCGACGACGTGCGGAATACAACGTTTGGTCGGTAGGCTGTTTTGTTCCAGTAGCGCTGAGCCGTGTTGCTGGCCTCGTCAACGGTCAGCATGATGTAGGGCTCTCGCGATACATCGGCGAAGGTAATTGTGTCTTGCGCCAGAAGCGGATGCAGCGTTGGCAACCAAAGGCGTCGACGCGATTGCATCAGGGTCTCGAAGTTCAATCCCTCCTGGTCGATGATGTTCGAGGTCAGCATCACCGCCAAGTCGAATACGCCAGAAACCAGCCCGTCCTCGATGGCGTCCCGCGGGGCCTCGGTCAACTGCAACCTGACGCTGGGAAAGGAACGCTGGAACTTCTCGAGAAAGGGCGGGATGTAATAGCCCGCGACCGTATAGGTCAGCGCCAGTCGCAGCAGTCCCTGGATGTCGTCCCGCTTTCGACGCGGCGCTTGGACCGCTTCGTCCACCGCCGCCATGATGCGGCGGGCGTGGTCCAGGAAGATGTTCCCTTCATAGGTCAGGGAAACGCCGCCACCGTGTCGGGCAAACAGGGGCGTCCCGATGGTTTCCTCAAGCTGTCTGATTGCCGTCGTAAGCGCGGACTGGGAGACATTGAGTCCTTTGGCGGCACGCGAGATCTGTCCGGCATTTGCGACACCGGTGAAATAGCGGATCTGACGTAGGGAAGGTTGTTTCATTTTGATACCCATGATCTGATTTTTTTATTTTATGTGATACGTGCGTAGGTTTCCACCTCATCATCCGCAAGCCGCATGATGCTCGTTGGCATAAAGAAATTTGTTACATAACATGTGATTATACATAACCTGCGTGTCTGGTGCCAAAGTATTTCGGCAAGCACCCGCCAGCTTCTTAATATAGATTTTATTAAATATAATAAAGCATTATTCGTATTTTACAATGAATCAAGGCGCATCTACACTGCCGTCAGGCCGCCACTTTGGCGGTTGAAACCTGAAATCTGTTCCCGGGAGGAAGACATGAGAAGGTCAAATGCACTATTGTCAGGATCGTCCGCGCTGGCGTTGACGTTGGTGCTCGGCACCGCGGCCCAAGCCGAAGCCTGGTATCCTTACACGGTCGAGGTTTGGGATCCGCCGTTCGACATGTCCAGCCAGCGCACGAGCGTGGACTACGTGCCACTGGAGACGGCCAACCGGAAATGGGATCTCTGCATTTCCTTCCCGCATATGAAGGATGCCTACTGGCTGGGTGTCGACTACGGCGTGGTCGACGAGGCCAGGCGCCTTGGCGTTTCCGCCACCGTCGTTGAGGCTGGCGGGTACACCGAACTCAACACCCAGATATCCCAGATCGAGGACTGCGTTTCGGCCGGGGCTGACGCGGTGATCATCGGCGCGATTTCCTTCGACGGGCTGAACAATCTTGTCGGCGAGATTCGGGCAAAGGGCATTCCGGTCATCGACGTGATCAACGGCATGTCGTCGGACCAGCTTTCGGCCAAGTCGCTGGTCTCCTTTGGCGAGATGGGCGCGAAGGCCGGGGAGTATCTGGCCAGAGAGCATCCAGCGGGAAGCGGTACGGCCAAGGCCGCTTGGTTTCCTGGACCTGCGGGGGCTGGCTGGGTCGAGGCGGGCAACGCAGGCTTCACCGATGCCATCGAGGGCAGTTCCGTCGAGTTGGTCGACACGAGGTACGGAGACACCGGCAAGGAAGTGCAGGCCAAGCTGGTCGAGGACACCCTCGAGACACATCCCGACCTCGGTTACATCGTTGGCACGGCCGTGACAGCCGAGGCCGCAGTGCCAATTCTGCGTTCGCTTGGGCTGACCGATCAGGTCCGCGTGATCTCCTACTACTACACGCCCGGCGTGGACCGCGGCATCGCGCGCGGCCAGATTCTCGCCGCCCCTACCGACTCGATGGTCATCCAGGGCCGAATCGCGGTCGACCAGGCAGTGCGCATTCTTGAAGGCGAGGATTACATCAAGCACGCAGGTCCCGCGCTGTATGTGGTGACGCAGGAAAACCACGGCGAGTTCGACCCGTCGTCAACCCTTGCTCCGGACGGGTTCCGCCCTGTCTTCACGGTAGAATAGTAAGGCAGGGGCTGGCCATTCCCTCTCCTGCCCATGCAATCGCAGGGGGTCGCACCTCGCCCGTTGCGGGCGAGGTGCTGGTCGCGACCCGCTCCGTCACCAAGGACTATCCGGGCGTGCGGGCACTTGATTCAGTGGATTTCGACGTCAGAGCAGGTGAGGTGCACTTGCTCTTTGGAGAAAACGGTGCAGGCAAGTCGACCCTGATCTCGATCCTTGCCGGAGCCGTCCAGCCCACTTCGGGCACGCTTCACTTCAGGGGCAGGCAGGTTTCGCTCCATTCGGTGCACGATGCCCGCGAGCTGGGGATATCTGCTGTCTTTCAGGACTTTTCCCTGATTCCGCAAATGACGGTAGAGGAGAACCTCTTTCTTGGTGCGGAGCCCAGAAGGGGTGTCTTCCTCGACCGGCTTCGCAGTCGCGCGCGCGCGCGCGAAATACTGGAGGAACTTGATTTCAGTATTGATCCGGCAGCATGCGTCGATCACCTGACGCGGGCGGAGCAGCAGATGGTGGAGATCGCCAAGGCGTTCCGCTCTGACCTGTCAGTGCTGATCCTGGATGAGCCGACCGCGTCGCTGACCAGCCATGAGACTGACCAGCTCTTCAAGCTGGTTGGCGAATTGACGGCGCGCGGCATCGGCATTGTCTACATTACCCATCGAATGGCGGAAATTCGGCAGATTGGCAGCCGCATCACCGTGCTGCGAGACGGGTGCCATATCGATACGGTGAACGCACAGGACGCATCAGAGGATGACCTGGTTCAGTTGATGACTGGCCGCGATGTAGGGAAGATTTTCCCTGAGCGGATCGCGCGGCCTGCCGGCGACACTGTGTTGAAGATAGAAGACCTGACGACGGGCGACAGAACCGTTGAGGGCGCTTCTCTCGAAGTGCGGGCGGGCGAGATCGTGGGGCTTGCGGGCTTGGTAGGCTCTGGCAAGTCCGAGATCCTGCAGGCGGCTTTCGGGTACAGAACGATTGCCGCCGGACGGGTGCAATATCTTGGCCGGGAATCCACCGGACACGGGCCGAAACGGAACATCCGAGACGGGTTTCTATACCTGCCCTCTGACCGGCGCTCCGACGGGCTGATGATGATGCGTTCGGTGCGCGAGAACGTTGCGCTGGCGGCACTGGACGTCAGGCCGTTTTCAATCGGCCCGGTTCTGACCCCAGCTGGCGAACGTCGGATGGTCGGCGGTCTGGCTGATCAAATCAACCTGCGGCCACGGCAGATCGAGCGGACGGCAAACCAGTTCTCCGGCGGCAACCAGCAGAAGGTGATGCTGGCTCGAAGCCTCACTCGGCAATTCCAGCTGATTGCCTTTGACGAGCCGACCGTCGGCGTTGACGTGGGCACCCGAGCGGCGATCTACGCGTTCATCGTGGACCTCGTGCGCCAAGGCGTGGCGATAGTCCTAATCTCGTCTGATCTGCCGGAGATTCTGAACCTCTCCAACAGGGCCTACGTGTTCTATCGAGGTCAGGTACAGGCGGAACTCCTCGGTGTGGATCTCACCGAAGAGGCGGTCCTGGCGAATTTCTTTGAAAGAGAGGGAGCTTGATGGCTGTGGAAAAGACAGCCGGGAGAACCGCGGCTCGCGCCCTCAAGCGCATGTTCATCCGGCTTGGAGTTCTCCCCTTCCTGCTGCTGGCCGCCCTGGTCATCTTCACGCTGATGTCCGAAAACTTCCTGACGTCGCGCAACCTGACAAACGTTCTAAGGCAGTCCGTCTATCTGGTCATCGTTTCGATCGGGCAGATGCTGGCGCTGCTGACCGGCGGGTTCGACCTGTCTGTAGGCACGATCCTAGCTCTGGCGTCAGTGGCAGGCGCTATGGCCATGGCCGCCACCTACGCTGCAATGCCTGAGGCAATCTGGCTGTCGATTGCGGTCGGATGTCTTGCCGGGATTGTGGCGGGCACGACGATCGGTGTCATTAATGGTGTGGGTGTGGCGTTCTTCAATGTCTCGCCTTTCATGATGTCGTTGGGCATGGCGTCGGTGGGGTTCGGAATCGCTCTCGTTTTGACGGGCGGCGTGCCGGTCTATGGAATGCCCATTCAGTTCGGTGACACGTTCGGCTTTGGGACTCTCGTTGGCGTCCCCGTGCCGGTGCTCGTAGCTGCATTCCTGGTGCTGGCGCTATACGTCTTCCTATACCGTACGCCTTACGGTCGGCATTTCTACGCTGTGGGCGGCAATCGTGAGGCAGCGTCTCTGTCGGGGATCAACACGCGCGGCACGCTGTTCCTTACCTACGTACTCTGCGCGTTTTTCGCCGCAGTGGCGGGAATGCTGCTTACCGCTCGACTGGACACGGGCGAGGCCAATATCGGAGCATCCATGCCTTTGGAGTCGATCGCCGCCTGCGTCATTGCAGGGGTCAGCCTGCGCGGAGGGGTGGGACGGCTGGAAAGCGTCGTGCTTGGTGCGCTCTTCATCGGCCTGGTGCAGAACGGGATGAATCTCGCCCGGATCGAAAGCTACCTGCAAACGGTCGTGCTGGGCGCACTTCTGATCCTGGCGGTGATCGCCGACCAGATCCGCCTGAAATACGTTGCGACTTTGAGGGACTAGGGAGGATACGCCATGCAGGTGGACATCAACTGTGACATGGGCGAGAGCTTTGCTCTTTACCGAATGGGCGACGACGCTGGAATAATGCCATATATCACCCGTGCCAACGTCGCCTGCGGGTTCCACGGATCCGACCCCAACCACATGCGTAGCACGGTGGCTCTGGCCAAGCGGCACGGAGTCAAGGTGGGTGCACACGTCTCGCTGCCCGACCTGCCTGGTTTCGGGCGGCGCGAGATGAAGGTTGATCGCGAGGAGATGGTCAACATCATTCTCTATCAAATCGGCGCACTCCTTTCATTCCTGAAGCTCGAGGGGATGGCGCTCTGCCATGTCAAGCCGCACGGCGCACTCTATGGCATGGCGGCCCGACAGGAACACATCGCTGAGGCGGTCGCCGACGCGGCAGAACTGTATGGTGTTCCTGTCACTGGAATGACCGGAACGCTGCATGAAAGAGTCTATACGCGACGAGGCGTGGGCTTCCTGCCGGAATTCTTCGCAGATCTGGAGTACGACGATGAAGGCCATCTGATCATCACGCGCGAGCATGAGGCTGTGAAACCGGAACTTGCCGCAAGCCGCGCGGTGGCTGCCGTGCGGGACGGAACCCTGACCACCGTCGGCGGCAAGACGCTGCCGGTGCGCGCCGAAACGGTCTGTATCCATTCCGACACGCCAGATGCAGTGAAGATTGGCAGGGCGGTCAACGCAGCACTCAGTCAACTCTCCGCCACGTGAATGCCGTGGCGGGCAAACGGGAGAAACGTCCATGGCCAGACACGAAATCAAGTCCCCGATTCCGGGCACCTTCTATCGCAAGCCAGCACCCGACGAGCCGTCCTTTGTGGAAATCGGCGATACCGTGGCCGAAGGCGACGTTGTCGCGCTTGTTGAGGTCATGAAGTCCTTTCATTCGGTCAAGTCGGATGCCGAGGGCACAGTTTCCGGCTTTCCGCTCGAAGATGGTGAACCTGTGACGGCTGGGATGACCATCGTCGAACTGGAATGACCGTGGCACGAGGTCTGTCCATCAACAAGCTGCTCATCGCCAATCGCGGTGAGATTGCCTGCAGGGTGATCCGGGCAGCGAAGGATCTCGGTCTGGAAACGGTTCAGGTGGTGAGCGAAGCCGACACCGAGAGCCTCGCGGCACGGTTGGCCGACGAAGTGAGGGTGATCGGGCCGCCCCATCCCTCGAAATCGTACCTTGACGCCGATGTCATTCTGTCAGCCGCCAGGGAAAGCGGCGCTGATGCGATTCACCCAGGATACGGGTTTCTCTCTGAAAATGCCAGGTTCGCCGAAGCAGTTCAGAACGCTGGACTGACCTACGTTGGGCCCCTAGCCGCTACAATCCGCTTGATGGGAGACAAGGCTGCGGCGCGCAGGCAGGCACGAGACGCGGGCGTTCCGACCGTTCCGGGCAGCGACGATGTGATCACCGATATGGATGGCGCCCTGACCGTGGCCGAGGCCATCGGCTTTCCGGTGATGATCAAGGCCAGCGCCGGTGGCGGCGGGCGCGGCATCCGCGTGGCCGATAGTGTCGAAGAATTCCGCATATTGGCTCCTCAAGCCGCGTCCGAGGCGGCGGCGGCATTCGGAGACAAAGGCATCTATGTCGAGAAACTGATCAAGCGGGCCCGCCATATTGAGGTGCAGGTGCTGGGAGACGGTTTCGACGTGGTGCATTTCTTCGACCGCGAATGTTCGCTTCAGCGACGACGGCAGAAGGTCTGGGAAGAGGCGCCCTCGGCGGCAGTCAGCGACACGGTGCGCGCGCACCTCTGTGCATCGGCGGTTGATTTGGCGAAATCCGTAGACTATCGCGGGGCTGGGACGGTCGAGTATCTCTACGACGATATGTCCGGGGAGTTCTATTTCATCGAGATGAACACCCGTATCCAGGTCGAACATCCAGTAACCGAGATGATTTGCGGAATGGATCTGGTGATTGGCATGATCCGGGCTTGCGCGGGCGAAAGACTGGGACTGGTTCAGGATGATATCGTCCGGACCGGCCACGCCATTGAGGTGCGTCTCAACGCGGAGGACCCGACCCTCGATTTCATGCCCGGCCCTGGCATCGTGACGGGCTTGCGCATCCCGGAAGGTGACGGCATCCGTTTCGATCACATGCTCTATGACGGGTATGCGGTTCCGCCATTCTACGACTCGCTGCTTGGCAAGCTGATCGTGTGGGCCCCGGACCGCCCGAAGGCAATCACCCGACTGACATCCGCGCTCGAAGGGTTGGTAATTGAAGGCCTGCCTACCACGGCCCCGCTTTTTTCGGCACTGGCCGGCAGTGCCGATGTGCAGGCCAACGCGGTCCATACCACCTGGCTGGAGGCGTGGCTTGAACAGAACACCGACAAACTCAACAGGCAGGGGGAGGACGCTGCATGAGTCGATTCACGTTCGGAGGCGACGAGCACATCTTTGTCGAGGTCGACGAGGCGATGTCGCTTGAGGCATTCTTCACCTCTCTCTCGATGACAAACGCCGTGCGCGCGGCAAGCATCGACGGGGTGACGGAAATCTGTCCCGCCAACGCTTCGTTCCAGATCAAGTTTGACCCTGACCTGATCCATCCCCAAGTGTTGATGGACCGTCTCAGGCTGCTGGAAGAAGAGGCCGAAAAGGCTGAAGCGAAGCTGGATACGCGCATCATTGAAGTGCCGGTCTTCTACCGAGATCCCTGGACGCACGAGACCCTCATGCGGTTCCGCGAAAGGCACCAGGATCCGGATGGAACCGATCTTGAGTATGCCGCGCGGATCAACGGGTACGAAACGGTCCAGGCATTCATCGAGGCCCATTCCGGTGCGCCATGGTTTGTCTCGATGGTAGGTTTCGTGTCGGGCCTGCCATTCCTTTATCAAATGGTCGACCGCTCGCGGCAGATCCAGGTGCCAAAATACCTGCGTCCTCGCACTGACACGCCGAAACAGACCGTAGGATACGGCGGTTCCTTCTCCTGCATCTATTCGGTGCGCGGTGCCGGCGGCTACCAGATGTTCGGCATCACTCCGATGACCATTTACGATCCAAGACAGGAAGTTCCGTATCTGAAGGATTTCATGGTGTTCTTCCGTCCCGGTGACATCGTCAAGTGGCGGTCCATTGAACGGGCGGAATATGACCGGATCATGGAGGACGTGCAGGCCGGGCGGTTTCAACCCCGCATGCGGGATGTTGTCTTTTCGCTCGACGACTTCAATTCAGACCCGAATGGAACAAACGCCAGACTGATGGAGGCACTCTATGCCGATTGAAGTAATTTCCGCTGGCATCATGACAACGGTCCAGGATCTCGGCAGGCCTGGCTACTACCATCTTGGCATCCCCATGGGCGGCGCGATGGACAGGTTCGCACTGCGCGCGGCGAACCTTCTTGTTGGCAACGACGAAGGCGCGGCTGGTCTGGAATCCGCTTTCCTCGGGCCGGAACTGGAGTTCACCGAGGATGCGACAATCGCGGTCTGCGGGGCCGAGATTCCGCCCAGGATCGACGGTGAGCAACAACCAACCTGGACCGCACTGGGGATCAGGAAGGGACAGGTCCTGTCGTTTGATTTCCTCAGGTTCGGAGCACGGGCATATGTTGCCGTTTCGGGCGGGATTGATACGCCGCCCGCCCTTGGCAGCCGGTCGACCTATCCGATCGGTTCTCTGGGCGGCGTCGCTGGTCGTGCGGTTCAGCCGGGCGACTCCTTGCCGCTGGGTCGTGCCTGCGGCAGGGCAAGGCCAGGTAGGTCGGTTCCCGATGCGCTCAGGCGTCTGCCGGGTTCCTCGGCCGAACTGCGCGTGCTGCCCGGTCTCTACTGGCACCGGATCACGGAGGACGCGCAGCAAGGGTTTTTTGACGATACCTGGACAGTCGCCAATGAGGCCGATCGGATGGGTTATCGGTTCAAGGGTGGGCGTCAGCTGGAATTCGTGCCGCGTCAACAGCCGTACAGCGCGGGCTCCAATCCTTCGAACATCACCGATGCATGCTACCCGTACGGGTCGATACAGGTGCCCAACGGAGCCGAGCCTATCGTCCTTCACCGCGATGCGGTCTCAGGTGGCGGCTACTTCATGCTGGGCACGGTGGTTTCGGCAGACATGGACCTCATTGGCCAGCTTCAGCCCAACACGCCGACGAGATTCGTCAGGGTGGAGATGGATGTCGCACTCGCCGCACGGAAGGACCGGGCCGGCATGCTTGACAGAATTCGTGAAGCAACAGCCTGAGGGCATGGAAACGGAGACAGAGATGAGAAACGTTGCAGATCGTCAACTGACATTGGCACAAAGCCTTTGGCAGCGCGGAGACGAACGGTTGAAATTCCTCCTTCTCGCGGTGATGGGCAGCCTTGCGCTTTGGCTGTCTGCCAAGATACAGGTCCCATTCTACCCGGTGCCCATCACCATGCAGACCTTTGTGGTGCTGGTGGTGGGCATGGCCTTCGGCTGGCGTCTTGGGACGACGACGGTTCTGCTTTATCTTGCCGAGGGAATGGCGGGCCTCCCGGTCTTTGCCGGAACACCTGAGCGCGGAATTGGTCTGGCCTACATGGTGGGACCAACCGGCGGTTATTTGCTGGGATTCCTGTTCGGTGCGGCCGTGGTTGGCTGGCTTGGAGAAAGGGGCTGGGACCGGCGTATTGCCACGACATTGGCGGCCATGGTGCTTGGCACCACGATCATCTATGTTCCAGGCCTGATTTGGCTGGGAACGACAATTGGATGGGACAAGCCAGTGCTTGAGCTGGGCCTGTGGCCATTTCTGCTCGGAGATGCGCTCAAGGTTGCGCTGGCCGCACTCGCTCTCCCGTCGATCTGGCGTTTTGCGCGCCACGTCTGAAGAGGCCACGTTGAGCAATATCGATTCAGGCGGCGGGACCGCCAGCAGCACGGTTCTCGTGGAGAATGAACAGACCCGTGTGACCGAATGGCGCTTTTTCGCAGAGGGCGACAACACTGGCTGGCATGTACACGAGCATGACTATCTGGTCTTGCCGCTCTCTGACGGGCAGCTTGTTCTGCATGAGCCTGACGGTACGACCCGGGTTGTCGAATTGTGCCACGGGGTTCCGTATTTCCGGAAGAAAGGCGTTCATCACGACGTGGTGAACGCAAGCGATTTCGAAATTGCGTTCATCGAGGTGGAGTTCCTCGAATGCGTTGCGGTCTGAGCGTCGTTTGTCGGTTGAGTTTGCCGTCAATTGCGCCCTTTACGTATGGTTCAGGCATGTAATTGGGGCGCAACTCTTTCGGAATCTTGCCGGATGGCGCACACCCATTTCCTAGGGGGGGGCGGAGCCTGACCAAAGCCTGATCGGACGCCTCCGCGAACTCCTGTCCGTTCCATGGTGCCGCACTTCTGGGTGGGAACTGGGACAGACAGTGAAATCGTCCTGCCTGTCGGTCCTGCCGCCTTGACGGGAGCGGCCTGCGTGTACGGTTGTCGGCTGCCTGGGCCGAGTTCCGGCAGCTCGGGGAAATCCCGGCGAAGCCCGGGCCTTGGATCGCTGCCATTGACTTCCTTACTGAGTCGATTTGACCATGGTGCGGCACCTCACCGTTTGGCCGCGTAGTATGAAACCCTTCGCTCAAGGTAGGCCAAGATTTCCGAAATCGTGAACGCGAGCGCGAACAGGACGATCAGAACGGCCCAGAAATGCCCCATCAGGAAATTCGCCGCGTAGAGTTCGAACAGAGCGCCGAAGCCAACGATGGAAATCAGCAGTTGACCGATAATGACTCCCTTAACGGCGCGAATGATGCCAATTCGTATGCCGCCGAGAATCTCCGGAAGCGCGGCCCACAGATACACCTTGAAGAAAGCGTCCAACGGGGAGGCACCGAAGCTCCGCGCCATGTCCACGAGCGACCGGTTGATCTGCTTCACGCCCGCGCGGGCGTTGAGAATGATGATCCAGATGGCAAACAGCGTTGTCGTGATGATGATGGCTCTCATGCCAAAGCCGAACAGGACCATCAGAACCGGGACAAGAGCCGTCAGCGGTGCGCTCAGGAACACGTTCACCCACGGCAGCAGCAATTCATCCAGAAGGCGGTTCTTGCCCATCAGGATTCCAGTCGGGATACCGATGCAGATGGCGGACAGAACGCCCATGCAGAACGCATAGGCGGTTTCGGCGAGGGCGGTCTGGAAGGCAACCGTGCCAATGACGCTGAAGAGGGTCGCGACGACTTCCGAGAGTGGTGGGATGAAGAACGTCAGCCCGGACTGGCCGACAATTTCCCACAGGAGACCCCATATGATCAGCGAAGACATGCCCGGCAAGCGGTATCCCCAGAGAGTCATCGATCATTCCACGTAGCGGCGCAGCGAGGTCCATATCTCGTCCACAATGTCGAGATACTCGGAGTCGCGGCGGATGTTGTCGACTCCCTTTCCGCGGAAGCTGGAAGGGCGGATGATTTCGGAGACACGACTTGGCCTCGGCAGAAGAATCGCGACCTGGTCCGAGACGTAGACCGCCTCCTCGATCGAATGGGTCACGAAAATGAAGGTCTTCTTCTGGTCCTGCACGAGGCCGAGCAGATCCTCCTGGAACTTGCGCCGGGTCTGTTCGTCGACTGCCGAGAACGGTTCATCCATCAGCAGGACCTCGGCGTCGACGGCAAGGGCACGTGCCAGCCCGACCCTCTGGCGCATGCCGCCAGAGAGCTCGTGAGGATAGGCATTCTCGAAGCCGGCCAAGCCGACCTGCCTGATGTAGCCTTCGGCGACCGCATCGCGCTCGGAGCGCGCCACGCCGCGCAATTCCAGCCCGAAGGCCACGTTGCGAATGACGCTGGCCCACGGCAGCAGGGCGAAATCCTGGAAGACAAATGCCCGATCCGGGCCCGGTCCGGTGACCTTTCGGCCGTTAACCTCGACCTCACCGGACGTGGGTTCGAGCAGGCCCGCGATGATCTTAAGGAGCGTGGTCTTGCCACAGCCCGACGGGCCAAGCAGTGAAGTCAGCTGGCCGAGCGGAAACTCGAGAGAAAGGTCATTCAACGCCTCCACCTCGCCGAAGGTCTTCGAGATGTTCCGAGTGGAGACTGCGATTTCGAATGCCGCTTCCTGTTTGGTGCCCGTTCCCATCTCGACGGCGCTAGTCTGAGGCATAGCCAAGTTGATTCCCCTTGAAGAGCACGGTTTCGATTCTTTCCAGAAGATTCAGGAACAGGACAGCCAGAAGGATGATGGAAAAGATTGCCGCATACATGCTGGGATAGTCGGCTATGGAGCGGCTGTAGGTGATGATGTCGCCGACTCCCGTAGGCGTGATCTTGAGTTCGGCCAGTATGGCGCCGATGAAACCGGCGGAAATGCCGAGACGCAGTCCTGCGAAAATCACGGGCGATGCGGCCGGGATGATGATCTTCAGGATGATGTCAAGATCGGTGGCGAGATAGGCCCGTCCCATTTCCTTGATCGAATCCGGCGTGTTGCGAACGGCTCCCGCCGTGTTGAGCACGATGACGGGCATCGCCATGATGCATACGACCAGTACCTTGGAGGTCAGGCCAATTCCGTAGGCTAGGACCAGAAGGGGAATGAGCGCCGCAAGCGGTGCGGCCTGCATGACGATGAAGATCGGCGAGAACAGCCATTCGAAGAACCGGCTCAATCCGACCCAGATGCCAATGGCAATTCCCAGAAATGCCGAAATGGCGATGCCTACGGCCAAGGGCCTCAGGGTCTCGGCATAGGCGTCGAGCATCGTGCCGTCGCCGATCATGCGCAAGAGCGCACCCATGGATTCCATGAAGGTCGGAAAGGCGAAGCTGACGGGGATATGTCCTGCGATTTCCCAGGCGCCGAAGAGGATCACCGCGGAAAGGATCTTGAGCGCTAGCGAGCGGTTCAACATGGGGTTGGCATCCGGTGCGGACGTTGGATGTCGCCGCGCCAGTCAACAGGCGCGGCGACCCTGCCTGTCCTATTTCATCGCCGCGTCTAGCGGCTGGAGGTACCAGAAGTCCTCGATGTTCAGGTCGCTTGGATCGCCTTCAAGCTGGCCGGCGGCGGCATACCACTCCAGATCCGCCATGGCCGCAGTGCGACCGCCACCATCTGGGTCGTAGAGACCTGCCTCGACGGCGTCGGCGTAGAAACCGTCTAGCTCGGCGAGGATTTCCTCCGGCAATTGGCCGATCGGTCCATCTGGGTTGGTCTCGCGGCGAACCATGGTGGGGTCTTCGTGCATGTCACGGTAGACGCTGAGCAGCGCGTCAACGAATATCTGCACGTCGCCCTCGTTCTGCTGGATCCAGTCGAGATTGCCGAACAGGGCTTCGTCGCTGGCATCGACGTCGAACATCTCGAGTACGTTGAAATTGGCGCCAGCCTCGCTGCGCATCAGCTTGTTCTTGTTCGACAGGTCGATTATGGTTGCATCGGCGCGTCCTCCAAGGAGCGCCGCCACGCGGTTTGCGGAGCCCGGAACATAGGAGCGTTCGCCGAATTCGATGCCAAGGCGGTTCTCGATGACATTGGCGATCGAATCCGTGCCACCGCCACGCGAGTGCAGCAGGATCGGCTCCCCGTCCAGGTCCTCAAGCTTGCTGTATGCCTTTGTCGTGACCGGGAAGAACTTCAGCTTCGAGAGCTGAAACAGGATCCGAAGCGGGGCCTTCGAGCGCTGCATAGCCGCATAGGGCGTGCCAAAGCCAATGTGCATCTGGCCGCTGAGCACCGCCTGGATGGCCAGTTCCTCATCGGCAAAGGCAGTCCATTCGTAATCGAGACCGTTTGCCTTGGCGCGATCCAGCGCCACGAAGAACGCAGCCAGTTCGTCCGACGGAGTCTCTGCCAGAGCAATGCGGATCGTGTCGGCGCTTGCCATCGACAGTCCGAGTGCGAACGGCAAGACCGTCACCGTGGCCATGACTGTCTTCAAGATGTGTCTCATCGTGATTCCTCCCTTAGATTGATGAGCAAGTCTGCTAGATGTTCTTGGTTCAGGCACGGGTTCCTATGCGCCACCATTTGGTTCGCGGTCATTCCTCCCCGAACAGGCGTGTCGCGACAGAGCCGAGGTGGGTGCGCATTGCTGCATGGGCGGCGACTGGATCCCTCGCCTCGACCGCGCTGGTGATGGCGTCATGCTCGACGAAACTGGGATGGTCCTGCGCCGGCTGCGGCGACTGTCGAATGACCGTGCCCCATGCAACGGCGCGCCGGACCTGGTTCAGCTGATTGAACAGGGACAGCAGCAACACGTTGTCAGTCGCTTCCGCAATCATCCTGTGAAACGCATCGTCACGTGCCTCGTAGGCCTCCCAGTTCCTTGCCTCAGGACAACGTCCGCACGCCAGTTTCAATCGGATCACTGCCGCGTTCGAAGCGTTGAGAGCCGCTTCGCGAGCGATCGCCGGCTCCAGTGAAAGGCGCGCCCGCATCAGCTGGACGGGCGTGACCTGCCTGGTCAGTTCCGCCAGGCTGCCGTTGTCGGCGCGGTCGCCGTGGGCCGCGACGAACGTGCCTTTGCCGACATGGCGCCAGATCGCCCCTTCGCGTTCCAGTGCATCCAACGCCCCGCGAAGCGTGTTTCGGCTCATGTTCAGCATGACCGTCAGTTCTCGCTCGGGAGGCAGCCTATCGCCGGGACGAAAGCTGCCCGTGGCGATGAACGTCCTGAGCGCGGTGACCGCATCGTCTCGACAGATGAATTCCAGATTGGTCTGCATTAGCACAAAAATTGGTCCATCAATTGGCGGACATTGGCTGAAGATAGCTTGATTCATCCTGTCGGTGCAACGATTTTCTTCGAAAATTAACTTCTTGGGACGACAAATTGGTTGAGATTGATTTGGCGCGGCAGCTAAGCTAGAGCGTGTATGACATGAAGAAGCCTATGGAGACCTTGAATTCAAATGCCTCAGTTTGCAATCGAAGTTCCGCCTGTCGTGGCCCTGCCGATAGTCACGGGCGCTGCCCTCTTTCCAGTTCGCCGGGTCTACTGCATAGGCCGTAACTACGCCGCCCACGCGATCGAGATGGGGCACGACCCTGATCGTGAGTCGCCGTTTTTCTTTCAGAAGAATCCCGACAATCTCACATCTTCCGGAACGTTCCCGTATCCGCCGCAGAGTGAGGATGTCCATCACGAGGTCGAACTTGCCGTGATGCTCAGGTCGGGAGGCACCGACATTGCGGTTGACGATGCGCTGGATCACGTCTTCGGTTACGCGTTGTCGCTGGACATGACCCGACGCGACCTGCAAGGGGTTCAGAAAAAAATGGGACGACCGTGGGAGGTCGGCAAGGCGTTCGAGCATTCGGCGCCGACCGGCCCGATTCATCCTGTTTCCGAACTTGGTCATATCAACAAGGGCCGCATTGCGCTGGCCGTGAACGATGAGGTCCGGCAGGAAGGCGACATGAACCAGATGATCTGGAAGGTTCCGGAGATCATCTCCTACCTGTCGGAATATTTCGAGCTGGCGCCGGGCGACGTCATTCTTTCGGGAACGCCGGCCGGCGTCGGCCCGGTCGAAAGGGGTGACACCATGATTGCGGAGGCGGAAGGCCTCGGCAGCATGACAGTGTCTGTGGAGTAGGGCGTGAGGCCTGTTCAGGTCCGACTCACGGCAAGCGGCCGCTTGCGTCCATTCCTGTCGCTTTCACGTGTTCACATCACATCACGCCGCGGTAGGTTGTCTCCACCGGCTGCAGGAACGAAGCGGCAGAGGAACTGCGAGACAGCAGCGTGAACGTGTCATCTCTGATACCGACTGCCACTCATGGCACCGTTTCCGCGTTTGCGTTTTGGAACAAAACTCCGCCGCCCTAGCCGGGGTTAACCCGCCAGTCCGGGCCCGTAAGAGGGTTGTCTGACTTGACGCCCATTTGGGCTTCACAGGATTCCCGGTCCATGAACGAAACCGGAACCCGTCCCCAAGCAATTGTGTGGCACAGTCCAAACAGCGAAACTGACGGGTCTTCGGCTATCTGCTGTCGAATCCGAACCCCATCTTTCGGGCGGCGCTTCGGAACGACCGTTCCGAAGATGTTCGGACAACGAGCCCCTTTTCGCCGGTTCGCGAGCTGAACTTTGCGATCTTCCTGTCGGATAGAAGGGTTTCAACCGTTTGTGCGCTGTCGCATTCGAAGAGGACCCCGGTTCCAGACTGTCTGATCGCCCGCGCGCGAATCTATTCCTGAAAGGAATCCTTCAACCAATTCAGGCAGCGGCTGCTCATCCCTGGTCGATAGGAACTCCCTGATGGCAGCGGTGTCGAGGCCGGTCTCGGTCGCCTTCAGAATCCTGTCCGTGCTGAGCCGCCATACGGTATCCGGCTCCTCCTCGTCCGCACAGTTGCGCAGGAAGGCCCTTTTTTCCTGGTCCGGACGCCCGGTCTGCACGACGATGCGCAGATCCGGGAAGACTGACAGTGGCGTCGATGTCTCAGGAGTGTCCGGTTCATAGGTGTCCGTCAATTCGAGGCAGTAGGCTCCAAGTGCGGTCAGCCTGAAGAACTTTAAGCCGTCATATCGGCTGAGGAAGGCACCTTCGAAATATCCCGTCGGCTCCCAAGGCTTGTTCCGCGCTCCTGTCGGCGGCACGAATGCAACGTCGATCAATCCCAGTGTCGCGACATACTCGAAGAGGAAGGCCAGCAGGTACCTGTCCTGAAGCACGCCCCAACCTGTGGCGCTTTCACCGTACATACCACCGTAGTGGGAATCCCCTACGTAGAGCGTCCACGGAGACTTCGACACCTCGAATCCAAGGTCCGCGGCAACCATGAACTTGGCGAAGCCGTCGACCGGAACGACGCCTCCGGGCGGACATTGAACGAGCGCTTGCTCGATCGCGTCGCGACTCAACCGCACGTAGGGCTGACTTTCCCTTGCCTCGAGTTTGCCCCTTTATCGCATCAACCCTGGAGAACTCGTCAATGATTCTCGAATCGAGCCAACGATTCCAGAGCAGTTTGATCGTCTCCTGCGGGGGAGTGGACAATGCCTTGCGCCCTGCTGCCGTCAGCGAAAGTCGAGATCCGTCCTGCTTCGCGAGCCGCCCTGCCTGAACCAGCAGGGGCCATGCGAAAGCCTGAATTGGTCCGACATCGGCTTCGCATTCGGCCGACGCATAGAAGTCGCCTGCGTCAAGCACCGCTGCAATCCGTTTCATGGATGCCGCCGACGGTCGTTTCGTTGACTCGCTGACGGAAATCCTACCTTCGTCGATCAGATTCAGCACTGCGAGCAGTCCGGTCTTGGCCGCGGATTCCATGTTGCACCATTCGATCGGGACCGAGGAGTATGTCGCCTCCCGTACGTATCTTCCGGATTTGAATGCATACTGATATGACAGCAGTTCCACAGTTGAAGGAAGCTCCTTCAGGAAAGGCACCTCCGCCTCCTCGGGTTCCGGTACGATGCCCTGCAACGCCAGCTGGAGGTCGCGGGGAACATGGAGCTCCGGGTCATACCCGTCACTCAGATGCAGGAACAGGTTGAGCCTGGTCGCCGTGTTCCTGTTGTCATGCTTCGACAGGGAGAGGCCGCCACCAGGCGGCTTGCCGTGCTTGGCGGTGAACCTGTCAATGTCCAGAACTCCACGCGAATCGTGGACGGCTTCCTGCACCACCAGTTTTTCATGCTTCGTGAGACTGTTCCACTCGTCTTTGACTCGGTCCAGGACGATCCGGTTGATCGCCGGTACAAGCTGGTCCTTGCGTGCGGGCCGGACCGGAATGTTGCCTCCGAGTACATCGTAGATGGCTCTCAGCTTGTCGGCATAGGCCAGTTCGAGCGCTTCGAGCAAAGTAGGGTGCTGCATGCCGGAAGTCCTTCAAGACAATTCACTGCCGAATGAACCATGGAGTGGGGAACCGCAAGGCCGCTTGTTGCCAACAGGCCTTCGCGGCATTCGGTTGTCGGCGACATGCGGCCATGAATTCCTGTCATCGTTGGTGACATTGAATTCTTCCTTCTGGTCGCCTTGCTTCGCTCGTACCGTATAGGAACCGCGGCTGAATATCAATCGAGGTTCTCGCAGGAATTTGATGCCCTACTTCCATTCCGAAGTGCAATGCCGGCCATAGTATTGCACTTCAGGGTGGAACGGGAGATGTGAGAGGGTTGTTATTGGACACCTGTTTGGGACTTTTGGGGTAGGACGCCTGTCTGGCGTGTGCTGGGCCGAGGGCAACCAGCCCGCACCGCTTTCTTCGCGTTCCCGGGGCAAATCACCCATGTATCTCCGGTCGGCGGCCCTACGATGGGCAGGGGCGGCGAAGTGGCCTCAAAGGTGGCGACGCACCCGCTGGGGCTGTCTTTTCAGGGCGGAAGTCGAACTGCGTCAACTGGTCGACCGAGAGCGTCAAAACGCCCATCAACAGGCGTAGTGACACCTTTGGGTGTTACCAGTCGTAGAGGCGGCGAGCGCCGGACCTATCCTTGATCCGAGCGTTTGCCCGCTCTCCGTCTTGCCGTCTGTTAGCTCAGGTATATTCTGTCCAGCGAAAGTGCCGACTTTCGGAATCTGGGCGCCCGGCGCAAGGAAACTCGCCCGCGGAGAATGCTAGGGCCAGGGCCGCCAGAAGGCGCACCGCCGATGGGCTGCCGGCCCACAGCCTGCGCAGCTTGCCCGGCGACCTCGTATGTTCAGAGAATCAGAAATGAAAGGAGGAGGTGGCTGTGGAAAAATCTGGCGCGATTTCCTGTGGAAAACATGCCTGTTGCCTTCCGCCGTCCCTCCGGTTCATTCCTGTGGCGGGACCGCCGCCGTCGGACCACTACCGGCGGCGGCGGTGCGGGGCCCTGCCCCGCAGGACGGGTTGGACCGATACGGCCTTGGATCGCGACAGCGGATCCGTCCGGCAGCGTGGTCGGCCCGCCCTCCCGTCCGTCTCCCGGGTCCTGGATGGATGCCTGGGTTCACGGAACCGGATCATCGCGAGGATAGGAGCGGGAGAGCATGACAGCCATAGTCGCCGGAATCGACGTAAGCAAGCGTACACTCAACATCCACGTCAACGGGCGTGACTTCACGGCCACCAACGACACGGTCGGCTTCCGCAAGGTCGGCCGCCTCCTCAGGGAGGGCGGCGCCACGCGGGCCGTCATGGAGGCCACGGGACGCATGCACCGGGCGCTTCTGCAGTCGCTGCACGCCAGGGGGTTCTCCGCCACCGTCGTGAACCCGAGGCAGGCGAGGGATCTCCCGAAGGCCGCCGGGGCCCTTGCGAAAACCGACAGGGTGGACGCCAGGATACTGGCGGCCTTCGGGGCCGCGTTCCCGGACATGCGGGCCACGGCGCCGGCCACCGGTGCCATCGACCGGCTCCGCGACATGCTGGTGCTGCGGGAGAAGCTCGTGGACCAGCGCGCCGAGCTGAGGACCGTCGTGTCGGAGGTCGGCGCCGACGCACCCGGCACGGAGGTCGGCAGGGTCCTCGAGGACATCGACGCCGCCATCGTGGCGCTGGAGCGGCGGATCGGCGGGACGGTCGCCGCATCGCCGGAGTTCGCCGACAGCCACCGCATCCTGACCTCGGTGCCCGGCATCGGCCCCGTCACCGCCGCGGCGCTGGTCGCATGGATGGCCGAGCTGGGCGCCATCGGCAACCGCCAGGCCGCATCCCTGCTCGGCGTGGCCCCCTTCGCCCGAGACAGCGGCACCCTGAAGGGCGGGCGCCACATCGGCGGCGGACGCCGCAGGCCGAGGGATGTCGTCTATATGGCCGCGCTGTCGGCCAGCAGGTGCTCCCCGGACATGAGGGAACTCTTATGAGACCTTACAGGTCAAGTGCCCTTTTTCAAAACCTCACATCGGCGTCCCTCCCTCCGTCGGGGGGGCGGCTTCCGTGCCACCGGGGAAGTCCAGACAGAACGTCGCGGTTCCATGACGCGCTCAACGACGCGTCCAGCCTCTTATCCGGTTCGGTTGGCCGGTGCCGGCCCCGTGACCATTATGCCCGATTCGGGCGGTGCGACGTTCCGGGGGGGGGCGGGACCCATCTGAAATGAACGGTGCCGCTTCCTGCGGCGAACCAGGCCCCTGCACGGTCACACGCCCTGCCCGGGTTCCCCGGAGGCCCCGTCGGGCCGCCCGGGTGTTCCGTTGTTCCGTTGTTCCGTTGCCCTCCCGCTCTCAGGCCTGCGACAGGACGGCGCCCTCCGGCACCAGGCCGGTGGTGGCGAACCTCCACAGCGCCACCAGAAGCTTACGGGCCAGCGCCACGATCCCCCGCCTGCGCGAACGTCCGTCGCGGGCGCTCACGTAATCCCGGAACCACGCCGAGAGGGCGCTGTCGGGCTGGTGGCGCAGCCAGCGCCAGGCCATCTGCACCAGGTGCTTTCGCAGCATCGCGCCGCCCGCCTTGCTGATCCCCTGGTCGTTGTCGACGCCCCCGCTCGCGAAGGGCACCGGCGCCAGGCCCGCGAGGCTGGCCAGCTGCCGCCGGTTGCGCAGCTCCCGGTAGAAGAGCTCGCCGCCCAGCATCAGCGCGTCGTTCGGGCCGATCCCGCGCAGCCGGACCAGCGTCGCCGCGTGGTGGGCGTCCGCCGGCGCCGCCCGCGGTCTGTCAACGGGCGGAGCGGCCTCCTTCCCGGCGGCGTCCGCGCGGAGGCCGTCGAGGGCCCGGGCCGACGCCTCCAGCATCTCCATCTTCCTCGCCTCGACAGCCTTGAGTTCCGCGCGCACCAGCTCCAGCCGGTCGAGGATGCCCTTGATCTCGGCCAGCAGCTCCGGCGGCAGCGGCTCCCCGTAGCCGGTCTCCATCCCGCCGAGCCGCTCACGGAACCCCGGCCGCGCCGGATCCCCGGCCAACACCCCGTGCAGCCTCAGGAGCCCGTCGACGGAGTTCGAGAGGCGGCGGCGCTCCTGCACCAGACGCTCCCGCCGGCGCAGCAGCCGCTTCCTGTCCTCCTCCGCGACCGTTGGCACACGCACCCGCGACATCGCGTCCCGGTCGCCGCCGTCCCACGCCCTGAGCGCCCGGACCATCCGGCGGGCGTCGATCCGGTCCGTCTTCACCTTCTTTTTCCTCCGCACCACCTCGAGGCTCGCGGGGTCGCAGACAACCACCTCGACATCCTCCCCCTCCAGCCGCCGGGCCAGCCAGAAGCCCTCGTAACCGGCCTCGTACACAAGCATCACCCGGACATCGCCGCCGGTCGCCGCCCGCTCCCGCGCCCGCCCGAGCCTGCCCAGGAGCCCATCAACGTCCTGCGGCGCCAGCCTGTGGATGCCGGCCCTCGACGTGTCGGACGGATCGCCCACCGCGAGGATCCAGCTCCTGCCGCTCACTTCCAGAGCCGCGTAGACCGTGGTAACGTTCCCCTCGAAAGGGGTTTTCGAATCAGTCATCTTTCTCTCCTTTCACTCGGCGGGGGTTGCCGTCTCGCGGCCCCCCGCCACAACATGCTGTCTTCCTGTCAACACCCTGCACCGAATCACCCGCGAAGGCAAACGGCGGCCCGTCCCATGGCATCTGTACCAACGGCTCCGGGAGAGGGGAAAGCCCCACAAAGTCGCCCCCGTCGCCGTCATGCGCAGGCTGGTCGTGACCGCCAGCGCCCTTCTCCGCGACCGCCGGATGTGGGAGGACCGGACGGCGGCCGCCGCCTGACGGCAGGCCGGACCGCGTCCGTCCGGCACCGAAAGCGAATCACCGGCGGGCCGGCCGGGGTCTCCCCGGCGGGCCCTTCGGCGCGCCCGGACGCCGCCGCCTGTGGGGAACGCTGTGGAAAGGTCCGGGACAGCCGGACACGGAACCGCGGAAAAACCGGGAAAAAGTCGGAAAAAAGCCGGATCCGGGCTTGATTTCCAACATGGATGCTGTCGGGTCTGGCGCTGAGCCAGCTGTGCCTGCAGGGCCATGGCAACAGCCTGCTGACGGTCGTCACCACGCCCACCCGGGTCCGGAAGCGCGTCTTTGATCTTCCCGGAGTGAGGCCGGACCGGGACGTTTCCATAAGGATGACAGGCTGACCGACGGCCCTAGGGCCGGAAAACCCATGAAAACCAGTAGGATGGCTCCGAAAAATCGCTTTCGCACCCCCCTGAAGTTCCGCCTAAAGCGATTGACCTACATACCGATTAACATCAGTAACCCGATGAGCCAGATACTTGCTTAGCCAAAGCTGCAATCTGTCCAGAAATCCCCGACGACGGACAGTCCATCACGGCATCCCGGTTCAGCGCTGCTGGGCCCACAAGATGCACAAGATGCACAAGATGCACAACATCCTCAACAAGGTCCGCAAAGCCGACCACGACGCCGTCAAGGCCGATGTCCACGCCGTCATGAATGCACCCAACCGTCGCTCGGTCGGGAGCGCCGCGCACCGCCTCGCCGACCGCTGGGAGCCCGCCTACCCCAAGGCCGTCGCCTGCCTGCGCGACGATCTGCTCACCTGCTTCCGCTACAAGACCCTTGCCGAGCAAAAGCAGGTCAGAACCAACAACGCCATCGAACGACGGTTCCGAGAGGTCCGACTCCGAACCCGGCCCATGGGAACGTTCCAGGACAAATCCTCAATGGACCGCATTGAAAACAAATCTCAGGGAATCAGTACCCCGCTCTACCTGACACATAACTCTCGACGTCACCTGAGGTGGCATCGGCTTGCTTCACCTTTCACTATAATCTATGGTTACAATTAAACATATTGTTCAAATGGGAACAGTAGGGGTGTTCGCCATGTTAGATCCACCCAATTGGATGGTTTCGCGTACCGAATTGAAGGACCGGTTTCCGCTCGATGTGCAGTCGCGGGGCAGGGAACTGACCGCGGATGAACAGGCCCTAGCGGATGCGCTCGAGGCAATCTTCTCAAAAGGAATTCACGACATGGAAGCCGTTGCAAGCGAGCTTACCGCGGCGGCTGTTCCACCGCCCGACAGTGGTGCTGAATGGACTGCCGAAAGTCTGGCCCAGCGGCTCGCGGCCATCAATGCCGAAATTGACAAGGCCTTTGAAGAGAACGGCTATGGCGCTTGAGTTCCGGTCGGTCACCAAGGAATTCAATTCCGATGCGGCTGGCGGCACCCTAGTGGCGGTCAAGGACATCAATTTCAGCGCATCCGATGGCGAGTTCGTCGCTGTTGTCGGCCCGTCCGGCTGCGGCAAGAGCACCATCCTCAACATGACGGCGGGTCTGTATCAGCCCACCAGCGGAGAGGTCTGGGTGTCCGGCGAAAGGGTCCTGAAACCGAATTCCCATGTCGGATTCATGTTACAGAAGGACCTGTTGCTGCCCTGGCGGACGATTGAGGCCAACGTCGCCTTCGGACTTGAATCGCGTGGATTTTCGAGAAGGCAGTGCCGGGAAATCGCCCGTGCCAGGCTGGATGAGTGCCACCTGCACGGATTTGGCGACTACTATCCCTACCAGCTCTCTGGCGGCATGCGGCAGCGCGCGGCTCTCTCCCGCACGCTGGCGATTGAGCCGGACGTCATTTTGCTGGACGAGCCCTTTTCCGCCCTTGATGCGCAGACCAAGATCATCATCCAGCGCAATTTTGCCGAGACGATTGAGCAGGAGAAAATCACCGCGCTGCTCATCACCCACGATCTGGCAGAAGCGGCCTTCATGGCTGATCGCATCATTGTTCTGAGCGAACGCCCCGGAACGGTGTTGGCCGAAATCGCCGTTGAGCTTCCGGATCGCGGCAATCCGACGGCGCGCCGACAGAACCCGAGGATCAGCGAATATATCAACCAGCTCTTTGAGCTCCTGAAACTGCAGGATGCCGAAGAAATCGCGTGAAACCCAAATACAAGGACTGAGGGAGAATACGATGAAAAATGCAATCCGAATGACGTTGGTCGCGGTGGCCCTGTCCGTGATGGCGGGCGTTTCGTTCGCTGAGGAGAAGATAACCTACCTGTTTCCGGCACCGGATTTCCTACCGGCCTTTGCGCCGTTCCAGCTGGCCATGGCCAAGGGCTATTACAAGGATGTCGGCCTTGACGTGACCTTCCAGGTCGGCAAGGGTGGTGCGGATGTTGCCAAACAGGTCGGTGTCGGCAATGCCGATCTCGGCGGCGGCATTGGCGATACGGCGATCATCGTCCGGGCCAACGGCATACCGGTCAAAGGTGTCGCGGTTCTCGGCGACAAGGCACTGACTCAGATCAACTGGCGCAAGGACGCCGGTATCAATTCCGCCGCCGATCTGAAAGGCAAGTCGATTGGCGTTTTGTCCTTCCAGGATACCACTTACTACAATCTGCTCGCTTATCTTGCGAACGTCGGCCTGACGAAGGACGACGCCGATATACAGGCGGTTGGTCCGGGTGGCATCATAAAGCTGATGATCTCCGGCGACATCCAGGCCATGTCCGGCGTTCCGGAGTGGGCAGGTGCGATCCGCGCTGCCGGGGTTGAGGTCGAAACCACACCGATCAACGACATTTTCCCGGCCATGGCGCAGGCCATCATAGCCTCCGACAAGACCATCGAAGAGCGGCCCGACATGGTGCGGAACTTCGTCCAGGCGACGATCCGCGGTTACAAGGACGTTCTTGCCGATCCCGAGCGGGCCGCCAAGGACTATGTCGCCGCTGTGCCGCAGCATGAAGGCAAGGAAAAGGCCATCGAAGGTATCATGCGCACCTATATCGATCTGGTCTACGGTGACAACGTCGACACATTCGGCACGTTCGTTGAAGCCCGGTTGAAGGCCGTTCAGGACTTCTACATCGAGAACGAAATCGTCCGTGAGGCGGTGCCAATTGCCGACACCTACACCAACGCTTTCGTAAACTAGGAACCGTTGTGGATGCTCCACACAGGAGCATCCACGCGCCAAATGGGTTCATCCGCCGATGAAAAACGCGCCATTGCTGATGACGATTGCCGTCGCTCTTGCGTTTCTGGTGGCTTGGGAACTGCTGCCGCCGGCACTTGGCGTACCTCGTTACATCATTCCGACAGCTAGCCAGTGTATGGCAGAACTGTTGCGCATGATCAGGCTCGACAATCTTGTCGAACACACGTTCTCAACCTTCATCATGACGCTGATTGGTTTCGGCATCGGCAGTTTTCTCGGCGCCGCGATCGGCTACGTGCTTGGCCTGTCACTGTTCTGGGAAAAGGTTCTTTCGCCCTATATCCTGGCGCTGCAGATCGCCCCGAAGGTGGCCTTTGCACCGCTTTTCATCATGTGGTTCGGATTTACATTCTGGCCCAAGCTGCTGGTGACCATCCTGATCGTGTTTTTCCCGATCCTCGTCAATGTGCTTCAGGCCATGAAGACGGTGGACCGGGACATCATCAATCTGGCGCGTGCCTATAATCTCACGCGTTTCGAAATCTTCCGGAAAATCCAGTTTCCGTCGACCCTGCCGTCGCTGCTGGCCGGCTTGCGCATCGGATCGACCCTGGCGGTGATCGGCGTCACCGTGGGCGAACTCGTCGGCGGCAATTCCGGGCTCGGATTCCTCATTTCCTACGGCGAAGGACAGGCCAATGCGGCTATGGTCTTCAACGCCATTTTGCTGCTGACGCTGATTGGCATCGCCCTCTATTCGGCCGTAGCCTATTTCGAGACCCGGCTGTTTCACTACATCCCAAAAGCGGAGACATGACATGAACGAGCACTCTAACGTTGCCAAAATAGATCCGTCCGACGTTAACATCCCGGAGGGCATGTCTCTTGCCGACTGGATCGAAAGCCGCGTCGCACGTTACGAGACGCGCAAACTTGACTGGAACGCCCTAAAGTTTCAGGCCGATTACGATCCCAAATACAGACGCGCCCAGATGCGCTATATGGGGACCGGTGCAACCGGCGTGAAATCCGACTCTGATGTTGTGCCTGCCGAGCATTTCACTTTTTCGACCATGGTGCTTCCGGCCGGTTGCGAGGGCCCGTCGCACATCCACACGGATGCTGAGGAAGTGTTTTTCATTCTTCGCGGCCACAAGATCCGCCTGTTCATCGAACATCAGGGCCAGACCGTCGAAACCGTGCTGACTGAACGCGATCTCATTTCCGTGCCTCCGGGTGTATACCGCGGTCTCGTCAATGAAGGCATGGAAGAGGCGCTGATGTGTGTGATGATCGGCAACCCCAAGCCGGTGACGCCGAACTATCCCGAAGATCACCCGCTGGCAAAGGTCAAGCGGCCCTGACAACGGAGGCTATCATGGACAAGCGGGAACGCCGTCGCGCTCGCGAGGAGCGGATCAACCAGGGGCTGACAGGACGCTGGTATCCGGTGTGCAAAACGGTTGAGGTGCGCAACGACCGGCCCTACGGCGCCATTTTGCTTGGCCGCAAGATGGTGCTGTGGCGCGACGACAACGGTGACATCCAGTGCATCGAGGATCATTGCCCGCACCGCGGCGCACCGCTGTCGCTCGGCGAGGTGCATGACGGCAAGATCGGCTGCCGTTACCACGGCATCATCATGACTGGCGAGGGTGTAATCGAGCGGGTACCGGCCATGCCCGAATGCGCATTTGAAGGCCGGAAGACTAACGCCGCATACACAACCACTGAGGTTGCTGGCGCAGTGTTTGCATTCGTCCCGGGCAAAACGCAGGAAGAGCCGCTGGCATTCGAGATTCCCGAAGAGCTTTCGGATCCCGAATGGACCGGCTTTTTGTGCACGGCCGTGTGGAACACCAACTATCGCCTAGCGCTCGACAATCTCGCCGATCCGATGCATGGCTGCTATCTCCACGCGCAATCCTTCACGCTGGCCTTCGGTGCCAAGCAGGATCTTGTCGAACTGGAAAAACTCGACAGCGGCTTCAAGGTCAGCCGTGTTGGGCAGGTGGGCGAGAATTTCGACTGGGTCGAAATGGCGGTCAATGACGGCAATATGTACTGCCGCCTCGATATTCCATATCCGCCGGCTGCTGGTCCGGGAGGACACATGCGTATCGTCGGCTTTGTTGCGCCCATCGACGAAGAGCGCTGCAAGGTCTTTTTCTGGCGACTTCGAAAGGTTCAGGGAGCAGAGCGCGAGGCCTGGCGCTTTTTGTATCGCGCAAAACTCGAACCGCGGCATTGGCATGTCCTCGAACAGGACCGGATCATGCTGGAGGGCATGACGCCGGATGCGGGCAAACGCGATATGCTCTATCAGCACGATTTGGGTGTTTCGCGGATCCGTCAGATCCTAATGAAGGCCGCCGACGAGCAGCTTGACGCCGAAGATGCGGTGACGGAAGCAGCGGAATAGCGGCGATGCTGGCCGACCGCACCATTCTGGTTACCGGCGCAGCCCGGGGGCTCGGGCGGCATATTGCCCTTTCCCTCAGTAAAGACGGTGCACGGCTGATCTTGTCTGACATCGATTCCGCGGGCGTTGCGGAAACGGTCTCGTTGATCGAACAGGCTGGAGGCCGGGCGCGTTTTGTCGAGACTGATCTCGGCGGTCCCGATTCAATCACCACACTGGCCGGCAACATTGCCGACCGGGAAGGCATGCTCGATGGCCTCGTGAACAACGGGGCCATCGCCACCGGGATTGGCGGCATAACCCATGACGAGGTCGAGATCGAGACCTGGGACCGTGTCATGGCAGTCAATGTGCGCGGCCTTTGGCTGATGGTCCGCGCGGTTGCACCGCTCTTGGAAGAATCGCCATCCGGCCGCATTGTCAACATTGCCTCCGACACCGCGCTGTGGGGTGCGCCGAATTTGCTTCCCTACGTGGCAAGTAAGGGGGCGGTCATTTCCATGACCCGCTCGCTGGCACGCGAACTCGGGCCTTCCGGCATCGGCGTCGTCGCCGTTGCGCCCGGGATCCTGACGACAGAATCGACCGAGTATGTACCGGCCGAGCGGCACGCGCTCTATGAAGACAATCGGGCGGTTCAAGGACCCCAGGAGCCAGAGGATATCGTCGGAACTGTCGCCTTCCTCTTGAGCGAGCCCGCACTTGCGCTGACCGGACAGGTGCTGCTGGCAAATCGGGGGTTCTGCTTCACATGAGCACGATGACAAAACACGCCGCTGTGGGTATTGAATACCTCTTGCGATCCGGCGATCCGACAAAATGCCTGGTCCTGCTGCACGGCATCGGCAGCAATGCCTACACATTCGACCGGCTTTGCGACCGCTTGCCGCCGGACTGGACTCTCCTGTCTTGGACCGCACCAGGTTATGGCGGCTCCGAGCCGCTCGCCGACCCGAAACCCCGTGCCGGGGATTATGCCGGAAAGCTTCATTTGCTCGCACGGGAGCTGGGGCTACAGCGATTTTCGCTCGTTGGTCACTCGCTCGGCACGCTCATCGCAACGGAGTTCGCCGTAAATTACCGCAGTATGGTTGATGAGGTTGTCCTTATGTCCTGTGCGCAGGGATATGGGATGAGGAAAGGAGACGCATTGCCGGAAAAGGCGGCCGCAAGGCTTCGAAACCTGAAAGATCTCGGTCTGCGCATCTTTGCCGAGACACGAGCCCCGAAACTGATGAATGACCCCGAAGGACAGCCGGAGGTTTGCGCGGGCGCGGTGGAGGCGATGGCTACAATCGATCCGTATGGGTATGCGCAGGCGGTCCATATGCTTGCCGCCGGTCATCTTGCTGCGCGCATGCCGGCTGTAAAGGCACCCTGCCTGGTGATGGTTGGAGAGTATGACCGGATCACCCCACCGGAGCAGAGCAAAATGGCCTATGAAGCGCTGAAGTCGGCGGACAACGCACCTCCCTGCGCCTATCGCGAAATCCCCGATGCGGGTCATATCGTCCATCAGGAAAGACCCGGTCCGGTTGCGGACGAAATCAGCGGCTTCGTCCGCTTTAGCCGGACGTCATTCGATGAGGCATCGCGTTGACCGACAGGAAATCCCCTTTCGGCGTCCCTCCGGTCGAACGTGCCATTACGTTGCTGCGCTACATCTCGGCCGGCAATGACTGTGCCAATACCAGCCGGGCGGCCAAAGAAACCGGCATCAACCGTACAACCCTCCTGCGTCTTCTGGAGACTCTGCAGCGCGAACGCATGATCCAGACCTCGCCCGACAGCAGCGGATACACGCTGGGAAACGGCTTGATCAGCCTGGCGGCACATGCTCTCTATTCACGCGACATTGTCCAGATCGCCCAGCCGGAACTGAAAAAGCTGGCCGCGACGCTTGGCCTATCTGCCCATCTCGGTGTAATCGAGGGGCACGAAATCCTCTACCTGTTGCGCGAAACTCCGAACCTGCACCTCGTCAGCAACGTGCGCGTCGGCAGCCGTCTTCCCATCCACGCGACTTCGATCGGCCGCATCATCCTGGCGCATTACGGAAACGAAGACCGAGACCGCGCTCTGGAGGGCTGCGACCTTCATGCCGTGACGGCAAAAACTCCGACGACGCGGCCGGCGCTCGACCGCCAGCTTGACGCGGACCGGAATATGGGCCTCGCCTGGAGCGTCGGCAATTTTGAGGCTGGCATCGGCTCGGCGGCAGCCGCCGTTTTCGACCTGTCCCGCAAGGCGGTGGCTGCTATCAACGTCACTGGTCCCGAGCATGAATTTACCGAATGCGCGGGCCGCCGCGATGAAATCCAGTCGGAGATCGCGGCCGCAGCGCTTTGCATTTCCCAGCAGATGGGATATTTCCCGCAACCCGGCAAAGCCGGATTGGATCTGAGGAGGCCGTGATGACTGAGCCTGTCGGCATAGATTTTTTGCGCGGTATCGTCATGCGCGCACCGGCCATGACGGAAAGCCGCGACTTTTATGCCGGGATCTGGGGTCTGCAGCACGCCGCCACCGAACACGGCGTCGTTTACCTGCGCGGCACCGGACCCGAACCGTTCATCTACGCTCTTGCCGATGCTGATGATTTTGGCATCGAATACATCAATTTCGGCATGGCATGCCGTGAACGCCTGAAAGCCCTCTATGATCAGATGCGTACCAACAATGTCCCAATCGTGTCAGAGCCGCAGAACGTGTCCACGCCTGGCGGCGGATTTGGTTTCAGCGTACGCGACCCTGACAACAGGATCCTGAGGATCGTGGCGGATGTGACACCGAACGCGGATACGGAAGCGACCTTCGCCATGCCGTCCAAGGTGTCGCATGTCGTCCTCAACACGCCCGATATCAAAACGACAGAGACCTTCTATTGCGACAAGCTGGGCTTCCGACTGAGCGACTATTATGTCGACCGCATGTCGTTCCTGCGGTGCAGCACCGATCACCATTCGATCGGTCTGTTCCAGAACGCCCATTCCAGCGCCAATCACGTGGCTTTCGAAATGCCCGATATGGATTCCTTCATGCGCGGCATCGGCCGCATGAAACAGATGGGCCATGTTCCAAGTTGGGGACCCGGGCGCCATGGTCCCGGCAACAATCCCTTTGCCTATTTCGTATCGCCCTCCGGCTTCGTCATCGAATTCACGACGGAACTTCAGCAAATCGACGAGGACACGCATATCGTGCGCGAATGGCCTTGGGGCGATCCGGAACTGTCCGACCGATGGATGACCGCGGGACCGCCGACACCGGCAATGCGGGCGGTGATGCTTGGGCGCCCGGACAGGGGATATCCGGCGGCAGTGGCCGACTGAATGGATCTCGGTCTGAAAGGCAAAACCGCCGTCGTCACAGGTGGATCCTCTGGAATTGGCCTTGCCTGTGTGAAGACCCTGCTTGGCGAGGGATGCAACGTTGCATTTTGTGCGCGTGGTGCGGATAGCCTGGAAAAGGTCGCCGGCGAGTTGGCGCAGGAATTCGGCGAAGACCGCATTCTGGCCCGTCCCGTTTCGGTCCTTGATGAGAACGGCATGAAGGGTTTTGCGTCAGAGATCGAAGACCGCTTCGGCCCGATCCAAATTCTGATCAACAATGCCGGTCAGGGCCGTGTGTCGACCTTCTCCGACACCGGCGACGACGATTGGCGCCAGGAGCTGGAGCTCAAATTCTTCAGCCAGATTTATCCGGTGAGGGCCTTTGAGGATCAGCTGCGGCGGGCATCCGATGCAGCGATTGTCGGGGTCAATTCCCTGTTGGCCTACCAGCCTGAACTACACATGGTCTGCACATCGGCTGCGCGTGCCGGGGTACAGAACCTAATGAAATCGTTGGCCGGCGAACTCGCTCCACACATTCGGGTGAATACAATCCTGCTCGGCGTTGTGATGTCTGGCCAGTGGGAGCGGCGTTTCGAAGCAAGAAACGACCAGACCATGTCGCGCGCCGACTGGTATGCAAAGGAAGCGGCCAGCCGCCACATCCCGCTTGGCCGTTTTGGCGACCCGCAGGAAGCGGCCAACGCCGTGGTCTTCCTGGCATCGCCGGCGGCAAGTTTCATAACCGGCGCCCGGCTCGAGGTCTCAGGCGGCACGTCGAGGTTTGTGTAGATGGAGATCAGCGTTAAATCAGAGTCTCGAACTGAAGAATACACGGTCGGCGATGCCGTTGCCGCGCATCTTGCGGATATCGGCGTGACCACCGTCTTTGGTGTCATATCTATCCACAACATGCCGATCCTCGACGCCATCGCCCGCCAGAGCCGGATCCGTTTCGTGCCTGCGCGTGGCGAGGCGGGCGCAATGAACATGGCCGACGCCTATGCGAGGGTCACGCGCGGCCTCGGGGTGGTGATCACCTCTACAGGCACCGGTGCCGGCAATGCGGCGGGCGCACAGGTCGAGGCCCTGACTGCGGGGTCTCCGGTGCTTCATCTTACGAGCCAGGTGGACCGTCAGCTTGTTGATCGAAACCGTGCCGCTATTCATGACGCGCCGCGCCAGAAAGACATGCTTCAGGCGATTTCAAAATCCTGTTATCGCGTCTGGGAGGCAAACAACATCAACGGTGTGCTTTCGGCCGCCGCTGCCGCCGCCCTGTGCCCGCCAAGAGGGCCTGTCTGTGTCGAACTTCCGATCGACGTGCAACGCGAAACGATTGTTGTGCAGGATGCGATGGCTGCGCCGGCGATATCCCGGCCATTGGCCGCCGAGGCAGACATTGCCGCTTTGGCCAAACGCATTCAAAGCGCAAAAAGACCGATGATCTGGCTCGGCGGCGGAGCCCGGGGTGCCGTGCAGCAGGCCAATGCGTTGGTTGAAAGAGGGTTTTGCGCGGTTTCCAGCACGAATGGCCGCGCCGTGGTGGATGAACGGCACCCAGCGACACTCGGTGCCTTCAACATGACGCCCGAGGCGGAGGCTGTTTACACCCAATGCGATTTGATGCTGGTCGTCGGTTCGCGTCTGCGTGGCAATGAAACCCGCAACAACCGGCTGACGCTACCGCAATCGCTGCTCCAGATCGATGCGGACGTATCGCAATGCGGACGCAACTATCCGGTCGAGTCTTTTGTCCACGGTGACGCAGAGGACACGCTGACCCGGCTCATGGATCACTTGCCTGAGCAGCTCGATGTCGACGCCGAGTTCCGCCATTCCGTTGCCATTGCGCGGGCCCAGTCCGAAGGTGTTCTGCGGGACCGGCTGGGTGTCTACCGGGTAATCGCTGATGCCTTGCAAGAACGTGTTTGCGAGGGCAGCCACCCCTTTGTGCGCGACGTGACCATTTCGAATTCAACCTTCGGCAACCGCTATGTACAGATCGATCAGCCGCATCACGGCGTTCACGCGCTTGGCGGGGGCATCGGGCAGGGCATCGCCATGGGAATTGGCGCCGCGCTGGCACCGGGCGAGGCCAAAACGATCGCACTTGTCGGCGATGGCGGCGTACAGCTCGGCCTTGCCGAACTTGCCACCGCAGTTGAGGAACAGGCAAATCTCGTTTTCGTCCTGATGAATGATCAGTCCTATGGCGTTATCCGCAACATCCAGGATGCCCAATATGGCGGCCGCCATCACTATTGCGCGCTGAAGACGCCCGAGTTCGGCCTCATCTGCCAGGCCATCGGCCTGCCGCACGGCAAAATATCTAGCGAAGCCGATTTTGCGGCGGCTCTCGACAGAGCTTTGGCAACAGACGGCCCCGTGATGATGGAGGTCGACATGTGTGCCATCGGCCCCTTTGCCGAACCCTTTGCCGGGCCGCCGGCTGGAACTGCGGGCAGGGCGCCATGAGCCGTCGGCTGGAATGGTTTGGGATCATTGGTGCCGGCAACATTGCCGCCGAACTTGCGTCGGTTTTGGCAAGGTCCCTTCCGGAGCCGAAGCAGCAGTTGTCTGCGCTTGTCAGGAAAGGCCAGATGGCTCGCGCTGAAGATCTGTTTTCCCACTTCGCCGAAAAGACGGCGGTTTCCGTCGCAGTTTTTGAAGAGGATGCAGGATTTATCGCCGTCGGCCAGGATCTCGTCGTTGAGCCGGCCGACTATACCTCCGTGCCAGACTATGTGTCAGGGTTGCTGGAAGCCGGCATCGAAACAGTGATTGCCTCCACCGGTGCGCTCAGCGACAGAGCCCTGCCTGCACAGCTTGAACAAGCTGCCACATCCGGTTGTACGCGCTTAATTCTGATAGAGGGCAATCCGTCGCCAACGTACCTAAGAACGTCGCTGCAGACCGTCTACAGCCTTGCAAGAGAAGTCTTGCGGCAGCGCTTGGCCATCGTGTCCTGAGGAGTTCGTGATGCCGGTCGAAACCTGCGAAATGCCGGAAAACAGGCTCTATCTGGGAGGTGAATGGCAGACCGGCCGCGGCGCGGAAATCGAATCTGTCTTTCCGGCCGATATGACCCTCAACCGTGTCATCAACGGCGCGTCCATCGAAGACGGAATCGCGGCAATTGAAGCCGCAAATGGCGCCCAATCGGCAGCGGAATGACTGGGGCTGAAGCCCCACGAAAGAGCGCGGTATCTCCATGCGATCGCCGCGGGTATTGAAGCCAATACGGCCCGTATTGCCTACATTCAAAGCCGCGACACCGGCAAGACGCTGACGGAAACCACGGCGTTGGCGATGTCGGCCGCCGGGACCTTCCGCTACTATGCGTCCGTGTGCGAGACGAGCGATGAAACGCTCACGACGCCGCGCGGCGATTATCTCACCATGTCAACCCACGAGCCGCTCGGCATCGTCGCTGCGATCACGCCTTGGAATTCGCCCATTGCCTCCGACGCGCAGAAAATTGCGCCGGCTCTTGCGGCGGGCAATGCGGTGATCGTCAAGCCGTCGTCCTGGAGCACGCTGGTGTCGTTGGAGTTGGCCCGTATCATCGAGGCTGCCGGCCTGCCGAAAGGCCTGTTTTCTGTACTGCCAGGCTGCGGCGCTGAAATCGGTGACCTTTTGGTCACCCATCCGAATATTGCCAGAGTGTCGTTTACCGGCGGCACGGCGACAGGGCGAAAAATCGCCGAAAGGGCAGCGAAAAGACTGAGGCCGGTGTCCCTCGAACTTGGCGGCAAATCGCCGACGATCGTCTTCGCCGATTGTGATATGGACCTCGCAGTAGCCGGAGTGTTATTCGGCATCTTCTCTTCAACCGGCCAGTCGTGCATCGCCGGATCGCGGCTTTTTGTTGAAGCGTCCTTCCATGACACGTTCCTTACCCGGCTTCTCGCCGCGACGGAGCGGCTGGTCGTCGGACATCCGCATGATGAGGCAACTCAGGTCGCACCCTTAATTCGCCTCCAACATCGGGAAAGTGTCGAGGAACTGGTCGAGCGTGCAAAGGCCAATGGCGCCAGTGTTCTGACTGGCGGCGTGCGGCCGACAGATCCGGCACTTGCCGACGGAGTCTATTATTTGCCAACTATTCTCGTTGACCTGCTTAACAATGCGCAGATCTGCCGGGAAGAAGTGTTCGGACCGGTCCTGACCGTCCTGCCGTTCACCGGCGAGGAGGATGTGATCGCCATGGCCAACGACAATGACTACGGTCTGGCAGCAGGCCTTTGGAGCCACGATGTTCCCAAATGCCTGCGCGTTGCAAGGGAAATCCGAGCCGGCACGGTCTGGATCAACACCTACAAGCAGTTTTCCATCTCCACCCCCTTCGGCGGCGAAAAGGCCAGCGGGACGGGTCGCGAGAAAGGCCGTGAAGGCATGCGCGCCTATATGCGGCAGAAATCCTTGTATCTGGACCTCTCTGGTGAACCGCATCACTGGGCGAGGGTCGAACGATCAGACAGGGATCGGTCATGAGCCTGAATGTTGCCATCGTCGGTGCCGGTGTCGGCGTTCTCACGCTCGCCATTGCGCTGTGCGCTTCGCAGCAAAATGTCACGGTGTTCGAGCTGGCGGCTCGCTTTGCCCGGGTCGGCGCGGATGTGAATCCAATGCCTAATGCCGTGCATGCGCTCGGCCATCTGGGCATCGCCGGTGTTTTGCGCAAACACGCGGCGAGTTCGACTCACCGCATCAGCAGGACAACGGCACCACATCTCCACCCCCAAAACAAGCGAAGCGTCCGGGATTTGCGCTGGGTCCATTACGGTATCTGGGACACTAGCGAGGAAACCTCGCGCAACGAATTGCGCGAAGCCGCTAAGGAGAAACACGACACCGCGCAATTGACCATTCACCGGGCGGACCTGCTAAAGGCGCTTGAGTCCGCCCTACCGCAGGAGTGTTTCCGCATGGCACGCAAGGCCACCGGAATTGTACAGGATACCGACGGGGCAATCCTCGATTTTGAGCAGGGGCAGTCCGCGACTTTCGACTTGGTGGTCGGCGCTGCCGGGATACACTCCGCGGTGCGCGACGCTCTGTTCGATTCCGAATCGCCGGAATTTACCGGCCTCGCGTCCTATCGCGGCACATTTGCCTGCGAAAAGGCGGAAGGCATTCCCGATCTTAGTTGCCTTCACCAAATGGTGGGACCCCGAACCGTCGCATCAGATCGTGGTGTTTCCGCTGAGCGCCGGAAGGGAAGTTTTTGTCTTCGCCACAACGCCGCGGGACGACTGGCGCGAGGAAGGCTTGACATCGCCAGGAGACGTCGAGGAACTGCGTACAGCCTATGCTGACTTTCACCCCAACGCCCTGGCCTTGCTCAATGTCTGCACGCAGGTGACGAAATCGGCGCTCTATATCCGCGAGCCAATGCCGCAGTGGTCGGTCAGCCGGGTGACACTTCTGGGTGATGCAGCCCATCCCATGACCCCGTTCATGGCGCAGGGCGCCTGCATGGCCATCAAGGACGCCGTTGTTCTGGTGCAATGTCCCCCCCACTTCCATTCCGAAGTGCAACACCGGCCATCTGCGCAGGGAGGGCGGAGCCCGAGCTGCGCAGATGGCCGGAAGGCGGGGTTTGCGGCTCTCCGGGAACGGCGGATCCGGCCCCGGAACGGCTGCAGTCCCGTCCGGAAGGAGAATATCCGGGCTTTCAGGGCAGCGCAAGGCCGCCGCCGGGGCAGGTCGCGTCCGTCCGGGCGCAGGGAGGGCGCAGCCCGACCGGAGCCCGGACGGACGCGACGGCTTGATCCGTTCCACCCCCTCCCGGCGCGGCCATCCGCGCTGTCGGGAGGCGGGCCGGCGGTGTCAGGGAGGGCGGGCCCGGCGGAACACCTCGGCGGGGGTCCGGTAGCCGAGCACCCTGCGCGGACGCGCGTTCAGGCGGTCCTGCACCCCCTTCACCTCATCGTCGCCGACCGCCCGGAGGTCCGTCCCCTTCGGCAGGTACTGCCGCACCAGCCCGTTGGTGTGCTCGTTCAGGCCCCTCTCCCAGGAGTGGTAGGGGGTCGCGAAGTAGAAGGAGGCCTTCAGCGCCTCCGCCACGCCGGCGTGGCCCGCGAACTCCTTTCCGTTGTCCGCCGTGATCGTGTGGACAGGCGCGGCGGACGACCGGAGCATCGCCAGCATCGCCGCGGAGACCTCCGCCGAGGTCCGCCGGTCAACCCTCTGTAAATACGTGTATTTCGACGCACGGTCCACAAGCGAGACCACCGCCCCGCTGTGGCCCTTCCCGATGATCGTGTCCGCCTCCCAGTCACCGACACGCTCCTTCCTCTCCACCTCCTCCGGCCTCTCCGAGATGTCCACCCGGCCCGGGATGTGGCCACGGCCCGAGTGCCGCCCGCCACGCCAGTTGGGCTTCTTCCCGCGGCGGCGCAGCAGCAGGAACAGCTCCCCGCCCGCCTTCCGGTCGGCCTTCAGGCGCTCGTATATCCACTGGCGGCCCACCGCCCAGCCACCCTCCAGCCGCAGCCGTCCCGCGACCTGCTCCGGGCTCCAGCCCTCCGCCAGGCACCCCTCCACATGCGCCCAGCGCTCCGCAGTCATCTTCCTCGGAACCGAGGAGGCGGCGCTGCGGCGGGCCTCCGCCATCCCCTGCGCCTCGCCGGGGCTGTAGCCCGAATCACCGCCGTTCCGGCGCAGCTCCCGCCAGACCGACGAACGGTCACGGCCCAGACGGGCCGCGATGTCCCCGTAGGAGAGCCCGCTTTCCTTCAGTGCGCCGATCTGGCATCTTTCCCCATGGGTCAGGTGGCGGAAGCCCTCGGGCATGGCAGTCTCCTCTCTTCTCAACAAGGGGACTGTCGCCGCTTCCTGGCCGATCCGCAACATCATGCGGCAGGAAAACCGCCCAACACCGCCACTGGTGTTGCACTTCGGACTGGAATGGGGCCCCCATATAAGGTGGATAGCGATGCCGTCGCACCCGCGCTGTTGCGCTACAAGGAAGCGAGAAAGAAGCGTACCGCCAAAACTCAGATCAATTCGCACGGTAATGGATGGCTCAGGAAGGGCGGCAATGCCGACTGGGTCTATGGCTATGATGCATGGGAGAAGGCGCTATGAGTGGGCTGAAAAGAATATCGGCCGATGAGATCCGCACGCGCCTGCAGGAGCGACCGGCCTTCGGGCACTTTGTCGATCTGACCGGCCGCCTCATTGATGTGCAGCTTGATCTGTCTGGCCTCGTCCTGTGCGGTTTCGACTTTACTGGCAGCCGCTTTGAAGAACAGGTCGATTTCAGCAATGTGACATGCAAGGGCATCAGCTGGTTTCGCGGCGTACATTTTTCGGCTGAGGCGATTTTTCGCACAGCCTGCTTCTTCAATGATGCCCGCTTTGACGGTGCTGTTTACGAAGCCGGAGCAATCTTCCGAGGGGCCGAATTCCGCGGCATTGCGACATTCGACGGATGTTGTTCACCGGCGCAACTTGACTTTTCTGATGTCCTAGCGAATGGCAACTTCTCAATTGCAGGGGCCTCTTATGAGACCTTACAGGTCAAGTGCCCTTTTTCAAAACCTCACATCGGCGTCCCTCCCTCCGTCGGGGGGCGGCTTCCGTGCCACCGGGGAAGTCCAGACAGAACGTCGCGGTTCCATGACGCGCTCAACGACGCGTCCAGCCTCTTATCCGGTTCGGTTGGCCGGTGCCGGCCCCGTGACCATTATGCCCGATTCGGGCGGTGCGACGTTCCGGGGGGGGGCGGGACCCATCTGAAATGAACGGTGCCGCTTCCTGCGGCGAACCAGGCCCCTGCACGGTCACACGCCCTGCCCGGGTTCCCCGGAGGCCCCGTCGGGCCGCCCGGGTGTTCCGTTGTTCCGTTGTTCCGTTGCCCTCCCGCTCTCAGGCCTGCGACAGGACGGCGCCCTCCGGCACCAGGCCGGTGGTGGCGAACCTCCACAGCGCCACCAGAAGCTTACGGGCCAGCGCCACGATCCCCCGCCTGCGCGAACGTCCGTCGCGGGCGCTCACGTAATCCCGGAACCACGCCGAGAGGGCGCTGTCGGGCTGGTGGCGCAGCCAGCGCCAGGCCATCTGCACCAGGTGCTTTCGCAGCATCGCGCCGCCCGCCTTGCTGATCCCCTGGTCGTTGTCGACGCCCCCGCTCGCGAAGGGCACCGGCGCCAGGCCCGCGAGGCTGGCCAGCTGCCGCCGGTTGCGCAGCTCCCGGTAGAAGAGCTCGCCGCCCAGCATCAGCGCGTCGTTCGGGCCGATCCCGCGCAGCCGGACCAGCGTCGCCGCGTGGTGGGCGTCCGCCGGCGCCGCCCGCGGTCTGTCAACGGGCGGAGCGGCCTCCTTCCCGGCGGCGTCCGCGCGGAGGCCGTCGAGGGCCCGGGCCGACGCCTCCAGCATCTCCATCTTCCTCGCCTCGACAGCCTTGAGTTCCGCGCGCACCAGCTCCAGCCGGTCGAGGATGCCCTTGATCTCGGCCAGCAGCTCCGGCGGCAGCGGCTCCCCGTAGCCGGTCTCCATCCCGCCGAGCCGCTCACGGAACCCCGGCCGCGCCGGATCCCCGGCCAACACCCCGTGCAGCCTCAGGAGCCCGTCGACGGAGTTCGAGAGGCGGCGGCGCTCCTGCACCAGACGCTCCCGCCGGCGCAGCAGCCGCTTCCTGTCCTCCTCCGCGACCGTTGGCACACGCACCCGCGACATCGCGTCCCGGTCGCCGCCGTCCCACGCCCTGAGCGCCCGGACCATCCGGCGGGCGTCGATCCGGTCCGTCTTCACCTTCTTTTTCCTCCGCACCACCTCGAGGCTCGCGGGGTCGCAGACAACCACCTCGACATCCTCCCCCTCCAGCCGCCGGGCCAGCCAGAAGCCCTCGTAACCGGCCTCGTACACAAGCATCACCCGGACATCGCCGCCGGTCGCCGCCCGCTCCCGCGCCCGCCCGAGCCTGCCCAGGAGCCCATCAACGTCCTGCGGCGCCAGCCTGTGGATGCCGGCCCTCGACGTGTCGGACGGATCGCCCACCGCGAGGATCCAGCTCCTGCCGCTCACTTCCAGAGCCGCGTAGACCGTGGTAACGTTCCCCTCGAAAGGGGTTTTCGAATCAGTCATCTTTCTCTCCTTTCACTCGGCGGGGGTTGCCGTCTCGCGGCCCCCCGCCACAACATGCTGTCTTCCTGTCAACACCCTGCACCGAATCACCCGCGAAGGCAAACGGCGGCCCGTCCCATGGCATCTGTCTCAAACAAAAGCCCAAACTGAGTGGTGCAGTCTTGATTGGAGGATTCTGGCATAGCGATTTGCCCAGTAGCCAATTCGACGGCCTCGATCACTGTGACATTTATGGGCGGGTTTTCTGTTCTTAGTATGCGTTGGCTCAGCCGACAAGACAAGGTGCGTTGGCGGTCTGACGGTCAATATTTCTAGCCTGCGAGATATCTCCGTTTCTGTCGCCTAATCCCAATTCCGGAGAATTGTCAATAATCATGTGCGGAGGTGACGTAAGTACTTATACCAAACCAAATAAGTAATCACCGATAGGCGCCCCGGATATCACGGCACCGCCCATTCCCTCGTGGTGATCCGCGTGACCTCCCCCTTCCGGCCGATGAAGGCGTCCCACACCCGCTCCACGGTCTCCCTGACGTGCTCCGCGCTTCCGGACACCCTGTTGGCGAAGTGCCGGTGCTTCAGGACGGAGAACACCGTCTCCACGGGGTTGAGCTCCGGGCTGTAGGGCGGCAGCCGGAGCAGGGAGACGTTGTCCGGTATCCCGAGGTCTTTCGACCGGTGCCAGCCCGCCCCGTCGAGGACCACCAGGGCGTGCTTCCCGGCGGGGACCCGCTCCCCGATGTCGCGGAGGTGCCGGTCCGTCTCCACGGTGTTGGCCCTGCCGCACACGTGCCCGACCGCGTCGCCGGTCGCGGGGCAGGCAGCGGAGAACAGGTACACGTATCCGTACCGGTGGTCCCGCGCGATGCGCGGGCGCGTCCCCCTCCGTGCCCAGACCCTGGAGAGCATGCCCTTCTGCCCGACCCTCGCCTCGTCCTGGAAATACACGAGCACATCCTCCGGGGCCACCCCGTCGGGTACCGCCTTACGGGCCAACCTGCTGAAACCACTGCGGAATCCCTCCCGGGCGGCGGGGTCCGCCCTCGGATGGACGGGCCGCGGGGACATGTGCCGGAAGCCCAGCCTCCGCACCAGCCGGCGCGCGCCCTCCACCGTGCACCCCACCCCGAAGCTGTCCGCGGTCCGCGCCCGGATGTCGGCGACGGTCCAGCGGGAGGGCCCGCCCGCGTCGGGGTCCGGCCCGTCCTCCAGCCACGACGCGACCTCCGTCGCCTGTCCGCTTTCCAGCTTCGGCGGCGCCCCCGGCCGGGCGGCGTCCCGCAGGCCGTCCAGGCCGTCGGCGTTGTACCGGACGACCCAGTCGCGGAGCGTCTGGACACCGACGCCGGCGGCGGAGGCAACCGCGGTCCGCGACAGCCTGTCCTCGATGACCAGGGCGATGGCGCGCAGCCGGTGACGGCAGTCACGGAACCTGCGCTTCGATGCCAGTTCGCGTAAATGTCCGGGTGTGTGGTCGGTGTGCGAGACCATGACTTTCGCTGGCATGCCGTTCTCTCCTTCTGCATGTTGCCCAGACACGGAATACAGGACGGCGGCACCGATCACACGCCGAATGTTGGGGGTTCACACAGCATGATGTTCCGCTTTTGTTCTTGAGTCTTTATTTATTTGGTTTGGTATTATGTGTCAGACGGGAGCGAGGTACTCACTTTGGTTAGAGAGAACCGCAAGAAGGAGCACCCCGATGCCACAGCAATCTGTGACGAATGCCGGCCTACCGCGGGCCCTTGAGGTGGTGAAGAAGATGCAGGTAGACGGAATGGACTGGGGAGGGGATACCACCCGCTTGGCCGCCTGGCGCTGGTTGAGATCATCGATGGCCGAGGCGGTGGACCGCTGGCTCGACAGCCTTGATGGCAGCGCCCTGCGCGATCGGTGCAACCGCAGGAATTCCCGTCACCTGCTGAGCGAACTCGGCGACATAGAACTCAGTGTGCTGCACACCCGGCCTTTGCCCAACCGATATCCCGCGCAGCTATGCACTGCTCGCGCCGGAGACCGACCACGTGATTCTGGCCGACTTCGTGCTCGGGCTGTCAACCCGCAAGGTCGGTGAGGTCCTGCTCGCCGGGCTCGGGCGCCATCGTGAGGCGGGTCGCCAGAACCCCGGGCCAGAGACGGTCGCGGCGTTCCATCGCAGGCCGTTCAAGAACGCCTACAAGGCGCTGATGCTCGACGGCGTGGTGCTGGCCCGCAAGACTGGCGTCGACGCGCTCCCGAGGCCGGTGCTGGTGGCCCTAGGCATTCGCCACGAGGCAGGAAGGAGGTTATCGACTTCCAACTCGCCGGCAGAGAGAGCGCCGCGCAGCGGGGCACTTCCTCACCGCACCGCCGCGGGCTCGCCGGCGAGGGGCTAGGCTTCAGATCGACCGGCGGCGACGCCGGCAGGGTCTAGGGCGTCTTCCTCGGCGGCGGCCACGAGGCCGTGGGCGGCACGCTAGAGCATCAGCACCTTGTCGCCGCATTCGGCTGGTCCCGCTGACGGGACGCGGCGACTAAGGCCAGAGGCGGCGGATCTGGCGCTCCCGGCCCATGTTCGCCGATCTTCCAGGAGGGATCATGACCAGGATCGTCGAGAAGCGCCGGCCAGCGTGATGGTAGCCGCGGCACGGACATGCAACCCCACTTCCACTCCGAAGTGCAACACCGGCCATTCCCGCAGCGGGGGCGCAGCCCGAGCGTAGGGAATGGCCGGAAGGCGTGGTCTGCGGCCCCCGGGCGCCGCGGATCCGGCCCCGGGACGGCTGTGGTCCCGTCTGTATGGAGTTTATCCGGACTTTCCGGGCGGCGCAACGCCTCCGCCGGGTCGGGTCGCGTCCGTCCGGGCGCAGGGAGGGCGCAGCCCGACCGGAGCCCGGACGGACGCAACGGCGAAATCCTGTCCACCCCCTTCCTGCGCACCGGTGGGAGGCGGTCGCGCGGCTTCAGGGAGGGCGGGCCTCATGCAGCACCTCGGCGGGCGTCCGGTAGCCCAGCGCCCGGCGCGGACGCGCGTCCGTGCGGTCCTGCACCGCCCTCACCTCCGCGTCGGTGACCGCGCGGAGGTCCGTCCCCTTCGGCAGGTACTGCCGCACCAGCCCGTTGGTGTGCTCGTTCAGGCCACGCTCCCAGGAATGGTAGGGGGTGGCGAAATAGAACCCGGCCCCGAGCTCCGCCGCGACGCCGGCGTGGCCCGCGAACTCCTTCCCGTTGTCCGCCGTGATCGTGTGGACGGGCACGGCGGACGGCCGGAGGAGATCCACCATCGCGGCGGAGACCGCAGCCGAGGTTCTCCGGTCAACCCTCTGTAAATACGTGTATTTCGAGGCCCTGTCCACAAGGGAGACCACCGCCCCGCTGTGGCCTTTCCCGATGATCGTGTCCGCCTCCCAGTCGCCGACACGCTCCTTCCTCTCCACCTCCTCCGGCCGCCCGGAGATGTCCACCCGGCCCGGGATGTGGCCCCGGCCCGAGTGCCGCCCGCCTCGCCAGTTCGGCTTCCTGCCGCGGCGCCGCAGCAGCAGGAACAGCCCGCCGCCCGCCTTCCGGTCGGCCTTCACACGTTCGTATATCCACTGGCGGCCCACCGTCCAGCCACCCTCCAGACGCAGCCGTCCCGCGACCTGCTCCGGGCTCCAGCCCTCCGCCAGAAGCCCCTCGACGCGCGCCCACCGGTCGGGCGTCATCTTCCTCGGGTTCGAGGAAGCCGCGCCGCGGCGGGCCTCCGCCCTCCCCTGCGCCTCGCCCGGGCTGTATCCCGAATCCCCGCCGTTACGGCGCAGCTCCCGCCAGACCGTCGTCCGGTCACGGCCCAGACGGGCCGCGATGGCCCCGTCGGACAGCCCGCTTTCCTTCAGCGCGCCGATCTGGCATCTCTCTTCATGGGTCAGGTGGCGGTAGCCCTCGGGCATGGCAGTCTCCTTCTCTTCAGCAAAGGGACTGTCGCCGCTTCCTGGCCGATACGCAACATCATGCGGCCGGAAAACCGGTCACCACCGCCACTGGTGTTGCACTTCAGGGTGGAATGGGGCCAACGTAACATGCAATCGCACGATAAGCGAGCAAAAAATGACTTAAAAACAACGATGTCTGGCGGACGGTCTATGCTCGGTCTGACGCAGGCTGTAGGATTCCGCCACAGACCTGATCCGGGTCGCCACCCTGTCGAATCTCCGCTGCACGGCGCGACCAGAAACCCGGGGTTGGGAAGGGGTCGTGCGGGCTTCGGCGAACATTGCCCGGGCCTCGCTCATATGTCTGGTTCCGGGTTCGGGAAGGACATGGTCCATCCCACATCCGAAAGGCTCCGCACTTCCGGCAAGCGCAGCAAGGGCATTCCGGAAGTTTTTCCAGATCATGCGAGCAACCATTCCGAAAATCCGTTTGCGAGGTTGCTAATGGAAGCGGAAGGAGGGCGGGAAACAGGTCACCACCGCCTCTGGTGTCGCACTTCAGGGTGGAACGCGGGCACCATAGACAAATTGCGGCCGTCAACCGGTGATCATCAGACCTTGGACTGCAACTCACATAGTGATGTTGCGAACGCTCAATTGCCGACCTTTCTGAATGCGTAGGGCAGTCTCGGATTGGCAAAGCGATCAATGCATGAGAGTTAGGCGTCATCGAATGACCTATTGTGAAGCCGCGCCGTTTCGGGAGCAGGAATCCAATCAATCACGTTACACCCAAGTAGGAGTTCCAGCGGATGAAGAAGACCCAACGAATCGTCCTCGCGAGCCGTCCAAAGGGTATTCCAACCCTGGACAACTTTCGCCTCGAGACAATTGAGCAGCCAGTTCCAGCCAAGGGCGAAGTTCTCGTTCGCACCATTTGGCTGTCGCTTGATCCCTATATGCGAGGAAGAATGGACGCAGCGAAGTCCTATGCCGATCCTGTGGAAGTCGGCGACACAATGGAAGCGTCCGGTGTTGGAGAGGTCATTGCCTCAAACAATGACAGGTATAGGTCTGGTGACATCCTGCTCGGGCGTACCGGTTGGGCCAGCCATGCAGCAATGGACGCACGCCAATGTCGAAGGGTCGACCCGGAGGTCGCTCCGGTCTCAACGGCTCTTGGAGTGCTTGGCATGCCCGGACATACCGCTTGGGTTGGCCTAAACGATATACTTGCAGGACAGTCCGGCGAAACCGTGGTTGTTTCTGCCGCCACCGGCGCTGTTGGCTCTGTGGTTGGCCAACTTGCGTTGCGCAAGGGAATGAGAACGGTCGGTGTCGCTGGAGGAGTGACAAAGTGCGCCTATGCGGTTGAGACGCTGGGATACGATGTTTGCCTCGATCACCGTGATCCCAATCTAGCACAAGAATTGGCGGCACAGACTCCGCAGGGCGTTGACTGCTACTACGAAAACGTTGGCGGAAAGACTTTGGAAGCCGTTTTGCCACGAATGAATGACCACGGCAGAATCGCGGTCTGTGGCATGATCGCATGGTATTCCGGAAAGGGAATCGAGGATGCCATGCCGTTGCCGAGGATGTGGCGCACGATTCTCGTGCGAAAGCTGCGGGTACAGGGTTTCATTGTGTTCGAGCACATGGATCGTCTGAATCCATTTCTCCAAGAGGTGGGCCCACTAGTCAAGTCAGGCGAGTTCCACTACAGCGAGTCGATCACCGAAGGTCTCGAAAACGCCCCGCAGGCCTTTCTCGAATTGTTGGAAGGCAGAAATTTCGGTAAGCAACTTGTTCGTGTCGGCGAAGGTCCATGAACCGCCCGCTGCCAAGGCGGCGGGCCGATTACCCCCACTTCGGAATCGTGCAGGTGCGCTGGGCCGACATGGATATCTAAGGTCATATGAACAACGGGATGCACTATCTGTTGTTCGTTACGGCGGTTCAAAGCATCCTGGTCAGAAACAACCTGTTGGATCTGGGACTGCCGAAGAACGCCGTTTCTCGTGGCGACACCAGAATGCGATTATTTCGAGGAGATCAAGCTCGGCGACATAGTCGAGGCCGGGGGTGCGGGTTACCCGCTTTGGCGCCACTTCCTTCACCTACGAAATCAGCATTTTCCGAAATTGAAATGAGCGATCCGCCGCCACTGGACACTTTACTCACGTCAACGTGTCTCGCGAGTCGCGCCGTCCGGTGGAATTGCCAATTGATCGATCATCGATGCATTTGAGTCTATCGGCATGGGGTCCGGAAGGCAGGACTGACGAACCCAATCACATCGCATTTTTCGATTCCATTGTGAATAAAATTGCCGATGGCACCGCAATGAAGGGAACAATGTTGGAGTCGTATGAGACAACCAATCAGATCATTTCACCAAGATTCCAACAATAAGGAAGTACGAACTTCTATCACCATCTGGACGCATTCCGCACACCCTCGCCACAGGTCTACCAACTCGGCGGACTCTCCTTGCGGATGCGACAATCCCGAATGCTAGGTTGTTGATCGCGTCGTTGATGCCGGTTCGGTCCGCAAATCCACAGGCCACTCATGTAAAATCTCTCCCGGTTGGCGATCGTGTGGATTGCTGCATCACGCTTCCTGAACGCAAATCTACGGCATTTGGGGCACCGAAATGGGGTTTGCGCGGACATACATCCACTCTAACCTGCTCCTGAAAATACGGCCCCCGTCCTTCGTCAACCGACATTGCCTCAATGAGATCCGTCGGCTCGCGCTGGATGCTTGGATCGTTGCCGCCACGCACGGTACAATTTGCAACGTCCATTGGGCAGGGACGTGATGGCATTGACCGGGTTTGAGGCGTCAGGTTTCCGGTCGTGTACAATCGCTCCTCCATTTCGGGTGAGTTTAGTGAATTCTTCACGAACGCTGCCGCAATACTTTGACAGCATCTTGATCGACCGAAAAGTCCCGAGCCATACGTTCGACATCTGGCGTGACGGCCTGGATCAGCGCAATTCCTTCTGTGTGGAATGGGGTCGAGGGACAGCAGCAGCAGGTTGGCCGGTCCGACAGGAGCCAGTGCGGACCGGCAGATGGGAGCGGGCGAATGACCGGAAGTGGCGTATAGGTCTTGGTTCTGCGAAGGGTTGCTTGATAGCCATGCATATATAGAGTTGCCCGGCACTGTGCACAGTGAGGATCTCGATTCAGACCGTCGAACTGGAAGGAATTGCCGATGCGTGGAATGATGATGGACCGGCCACTTCGTGTTACCGACATTCTTACCTACGCCGAGGAAATGCACGGTGCCGCTGGAATCGTCTCATCCACAGTCGAAGGTGGACTCCATCGGGAGTCCTATGGCGAAATGGCGGCGCGCTGCAGAAGGCTGGCAAAGGCATTCCATTCAATGGGCATTGGGCCCGGGGATCGGGTCGCGACGCTCGCCTGGAACGGCTACCGGCACATGGAACTGTATTATGGCGTTCCGGGAATTGGGGCCGTCTGTCACACGCTGAACCCGCGTCTATCCCCGGAGCAGTTCATTTACATTATCGAACATGCCGAAGATCGGGTCATGTTTCTGGAACTCACGTTCGTTCCATTGGTTGAAAAACTGCTGCCAATGCTACCCAAGGGGTTGCGCTACGTTGTTCTCACTGACGCCGCGAATATGCCGGAAACCTCGTTGCCGGATGTGTATTGCTACGAGGATTTGCTCGCCGCTCAGGACGACGACTTTGAGTGGCCGGACTTTGAGGAGAACACCGCCGCTGGCCTCTGCTACACTTCGGGAACGACGGGAACCCCTAAGGGGGCACTATACACGCACCGGGCCCTGGTGCTGCATGCTCTTCTTGTAGGCGTCTCGATGCGGAATTCGTTCGAAGTGGGCAAACGCCTTCTTCCAGTGGTTCCAATGTTCCACGCAAACGCCTGGGGAACTGCGCACGCGGCGCCGCTGACCGGAACTTCGCTGGTCATGCCCGGTCCCAAACTTGATGGACCATCAGTCTGGGAGATCATGGAGGCGGAGAAAGTCTTCACTGCATGGGGTGTTCCAACTGTTTGGCTGGGACTCATGGAAGAGATCAGGAAGAGGGGGCGCAAGCCGTGTGAACTGGGAGAGCTTGTGATAGGAGGATCCGCGGCGGCCACCTCACTTATCCACGGGTTTGAGCAACTAGGCGTTTCCGTGTGCCATGCCTGGGGAATGACAGAGATGACTCCAATCGGGACGCTTGGAATTCTGTCACCCGAACTGAGGGCTCTGCCAGCCGAAGAGCAACTGCGACTCAAGTCAACGCAGGGACGCCGAGCCTTCATGATCGATCTCAAGGTTGTGGACGATGAAGGAAACCGTCAGCCACACGATGGAAAGGCGACAGGTGAATTATTCGTGCGTGGACCCACGGTCGTATCAGGATATTTCAACAATCACGAGGCGAGTGAATCGGCATTTGATGCCGAAGGATGGTTCGGAACGGGAGACGTTGCCTCAATCTCCCCCGAGGGATTTCTGCATATTACTGACCGGTCCAAGGATTTGATAAAGTCGGGCGGAGAGTGGATCAGTTCGCTGGATGTGGAGAACCTGGCGATGGGGCATCCTCATATTGCCAATTGCGCTGTCATCGCCGTTCCCCATCCGAAGTGGGACGAACGGCCCGTTCTGGTCGCGGTTCCGGCGGTGGAGGAGCCGGATCGGGACGACATTCTCGCCCATCTGGGAAGACGTCTGGCGAAGTGGCAGGTACCCGATGACATGGTTTTCGTTGAGGAACTGCCACTCACCGCGACGGGTAAGGTGAGTAAACTGACGTTGCGGCAAAACTACGCGAGCCACCAGTGGCCCGGATAGGGCGGGCAGGCGGTATCGGATACCGGGTTGATGATCGTCAAACCGTCAGGACAATCTTGCCCTTCGCCTCGCGCGAATCGATGCGCCGCAAGGCATCGGCGGCGCTTTCCAGTGCGTAAAGCTCCGATATCCGGGGCTTTATCGAACCCGCCACATAAAGTGCCATGAGTTGTTCCATTTCCCGGCAATGGGCATCCGGCTCACGAGCTGCATGAGCGCCCCAGAACACTCCGACGATCTGGCATCCCTTCAGGAGCGGAAGGTTCAACGGGATCGCAGGGATGCCGGCCGGAAAGCCAACAACAAGGAACCGTCCGTTCCAGGCAATGGCCCGCAACGCGGGTTCAGCGTATTCGCCACCAACTGGATCATAGATGACATCCACTCCGTCCGGCACGAGGGACTTGATCGATGCGCCAAAGGTCTTCTGTGCACTCCGGTCCATCTGGCGGGGGTAGACCAGAACCTCGTCCGCACCGAGTTCCCTGCAGAAGTCGGCTTTTGCCTCGGTGGATACGGCGGCGATGACACGTGCGTCCGACGCCTTGCCGAGTTCAATTGCGCTGGCTCCAATGCCGCCCGCCGCACCAAGCACCAGTAGGGTTTCACCGGCCTTCAGGTCGCCCCGATCCTTCAGTGCGTAGATGCTCGTTCCATAGGTGAGTGCGAACCCAGCAGCTTCCTCAAAGCTCATTTCGTCCGGAATTCTGTGAACCATGCTGCCCGTGACGCAGACATGGCTGGCGAATCCTCCATAGAGTGGCAAGCCAAGCACGCGGTCACCTATCGCGAAGCCTTCTAATCCTTCGCCGACTGAATCCACGATTCCGGCAACCTCCCCACCTGGTGCGAATGGGCGTTCGGGACGGTATTGGTATCGGTCGCGAATGATCAATGTGTCAGGAAAGTTCACGCCGGCTGCTCGAATCGCAATTCGAATCTCGCCCCGGCGTGGATCCGGCGTGTCCGTCTGCTGTAACTGTAGCGACTCCGGACCGCCAGTTTTCATACTCATCATCGCACGCATCGAACACTCCTTGATGGTTGGCACCTCCTCGCAGCGGATTCTCCTCTTGTCAACGCGACCACCTATTGCGATTTAGCGGCGCAGGGAGGTGACGGATGACTCCAGAAACGCTGTTTTCTTTGGTCGGCAAGACTGCGCTTGTGACGGGCGGTGCGACCGGCATAGGACGAATGGCCGCGCATGGTTTGATGGCGGCCGGGGCTCGCGTCATGATCGCCAGCCGGAAGGGCGAGGTCTGCAAGGCCACGGCGGCAGAGTTGAACGAGTTGGCTCTTGCAGGTCAGGCCGAAGGACTTACGGGCGACGTGGGAAGCGAGAGTGGCGTCGCCGATTTGGTACGGTCGATACAGGACCGTACGGATTCCCTGCACATACTGATGAACAACGCAGGCCGGACCTGGGGTAAGGAACTTGGGTCGTTTCCATACGATGCATGGGATAGGGTACTCAGCGTGAACGTGACCGGCCTGTTTCATCTGACGCAGGAGCTACTGCCCAAGCTGCGCGCGTCCGCGACCCTGGAAGATCCGTCACGAGTTGTGAATGTGGGTAGTGTCATGGGAGAGGTCGCAATGGGTGATGGTGCGTTCAGCTATGCTGCCTCCAAATCGGCGGTGCACCATCTGACCCGAATTCTCGCCAAAGATCTCGCAAAGGACGCCATTACCGTCAATGCCTTGGCACCCGGACCGTTTGTAAGCAACATGACCGCCTTCGCAACCGCCGATCCGGATCGACGCGAGAGAGTTGGGCAAGCGGTGCCATTGGGTCGGGTCGGCGCTCCCGCCGACATTGCCGCTTGTTTGCAGTTCCTCTGCGGAAAGGGCGGAGCCTACATTACAGGGGCTATCATTCCAGTGTCGGGTGGCATCAACGTCCAGACCGGTCCTCCAATCTTTGAAGACGCGCTTCATTGAGATGATGGGGACTGTCAGCGACATAAGCGGTATGGTGGGACAGCCTCCCTGCCGTTCGCGCTGGTTCACCATGACGCAGGGCATGATCGACACTCATGCCAATCTGGTTGAGGATCGGCAGTTCATCCACGTTGACCCGGTGCGGGCCTCCAGTTCACCGCTCGAAGGCACGGTGGCGCACGGCTTCCTTGTTCTCTCAATGCTCAGCGCCATGGCTTACGACGCCCTGCCAGTCTTCACAGGCACAACCCACAGTGTGAACTGCGGCTTCAATCGGATGCGTTTCGTATCCCCGGTTCGGCCGGAAGCCCGCATTCGCGGGAGTTTCCTGCTGAAGGTCTTTGAGGAACGGGTGCAAGGCGAACGCACATTGACGTGGGACGTCGAAGTTGAAATTGAGGGCCATCCAAAGCCAGCGCTTGTCGCGGAATGGATCGTCCGCCATTACCTCGATTAGCGACAGTGTGATGTGTCTGACCTTAGCTCGCCCGCGCTATCAGGCGAGGTTCGCGAAGTTGAGTTGGCGGCAATGGAGATTGGGAGTGTGCAATGAACCTGGGCATTACTGAACGCCTCGCACCGCTGATCGGTGTCGTTCGCGAAATGATCATCGACGAGATCGAACCGCTGGATGAAGAGTTTCATTTGGAAGTTGGCAAGCATCGCTCCGGCAACCGGTTCCAGTTTACCGATCGTCAGTTGAAAATTCTCAACGATCTGAAGGCGATGGCGAAGGAGAGGGGATTGTGGAACTTCTGGCTGACGGATTCAGCCCGGGGGTACGGATTGACCACGGTGGAATACGCCTATTTGGCCGAGGAAATGGGTAAGGTTGGAATCGCGGCGGAGGTGTTCAACTGCAGCGCTCCTGATACCGGCAACATGGAAGTGCTGGAGCGATACGGTTCCGCGGCCCATAAGGAGCGCTGGCTCAATCCCCTTCTGGATGGAGATATCCGTTCAGCCTACCTCATGACCGAGCCTGATGTGGCGAGTTCCGATGCCACGAACATATCGTTGGAGGCGAGTCGTGACGGCGACACCTGGATCCTGAATGGGGAGAAATGGTGGGCGAGCGGTGCCGGAGACCCAAGAACCAGAGTGTATATTGTCATGGCCTGCACTGATCCCTCTGCCCCCAAACACGGTCGCCATTCCATGTTTGTCGTTCCCGCCGATGCAACTGGCATCGAGGTGCTCAGACCGATGCACGTGTTCGGGCATGATGATGCGCCGCACGGCCATATGCATATCCGGTTCGATGGCGTTCGCGTGCCTGCCGAAGATCTGGTTCTTGGCAGTGGTCGGGGATTTGAGGTGACACAGGGGCGTCTTGGGCCGGGGCGTATTCACCACTGCATGCGCGCGATCGGACAGGCGGAAAAAGCGTTGGAGTTGATGTGCAGACGCGCACTGGTGCGCCACGCGTTCGGTAAGCCGCTAGCAGCACTTGGCGCCAATCAGGACATCATCGCCAACGCAAGAATGGAGATCGAACAGGCGCGACTACTGTGTCTCAAGGCCGCCTACATGATGGACACGGTAGGCGTGCGCGATGCGCAGCCCTGGATTCACCAAATCAAGGTGGTTGCCCCTCTAATGGCGCTCAAGGTCGTCGACGAAGCCATGCAAATGCATGGAGCCGTTGGCATCAGTCAGGACCAACCGTTGGCCCACATGTGGACACACCTTCGCACGCTCAGGCTCGCGGATGGACCTGATGCGGTACACCGTCGGCAGGTCGCCCGGGCTGAACTCAACCGCTATTCCAACCAGAGGGTGATCTGAAATGCCGATACTTTGCCCACCCATCATCAATCGTTCCTCAAGATCTGAAATGGTCGGACATTTCGCGATACCCCTGTTCGTATTTCACGACCAACCGCATGATGTCGGGTTCGCTTCCCGGGCGGCGCCACTAGGATGAAGACGGTCACAAGGCATTGATCCGTAATGGAAACCGGCCCAAATTTCCTTGATACAGCTGCGGTTGACGCCTACCTTAGCGCCCGGCTTCCCGGCTATGTCGGGCCACTCTCGGCACGGAAGTACCCGGATGGCCAGTCCAACCCGACCTTTGAACTCGCAACCGAGGGCAGGACATATGTCTTGCGTCGAAAGCCACCGGGGGACCTTCTCAAGACAGCGCATGCAGTTGATCGGGAGTTTCGGATTCAGAAAGCTCTTGAGGAAACTGACGTGCCGGTGGCCAAGATGCATCTGCTGTGCGAGGATGATGGGGTCATCGGATCGTCCTTCTATGTGATGCAGCATGTGGCAGGGCGTGTGTTTCCTGAGCCCCAACTTGAAGCGATTCCAAAGGCTTCCAGACGTGCGTACTTCGATGAGATGTGCAGGGTGCTTGCGGCGTTGCATTCGGTCGACCCCGCCGACATCGGTCTCTCTGACTATGGTCCGCCGGGGAACTACATCGCCCGCCAGACACGCCGTTGGGTCCGACAGTACAAGGCGACCAAGACAGACTCCGTCGCGGACATGGATCGATTGGCAGCAGTGCTGGATGAAAGACTGCAGTCCGGTGCCGGAGACGAGGGCCACCGAACCCTTGTCCATGGGGATTACCGGATTGACAATCTGATCTATTCACCGACGGAACCAAGAGTTCTCGCGGTGCTGGACTGGGAATTGTCCACAATCGGTCATCCACTTGCGGACCTTGCGTCAGTCATCATGCAGTGGCGGCTTCCTCCAGGTCCGGATGGAAGAGGTTTGGATGGAATCGACCGTTCATCAGAGGGACTGCCGTATGATGACGAGTTTGTGGCGGCCTACGCCGACCGTCGAGGTTTGCCGCCGATCGAAGATTTCGGGTTCTTCCTCGCATTTGCGTTCTTCCGTATGGCGGCGGTTCTGCAGGGAGTTAAGAAGCGGGCGCTGGACGGTAACGCCTCGAATCCTGAGCGTGGTCGGAAGTTGGGTGAATTAGTCCCGCTCTTTGCACGGAAGGGTCTGGAAGCCTTGGAGAGCGGCTGAATTGCGGCGGTCCGATTCCCGCCGGTAACCGCACATCAAGTTTTGCGTGGCGCTGGCAACGGTTTTGTTTACGAACCACCAGAGTTCTTGGTAAGTGTCCGTTGAAGGAATGACAGTAGGGTAGGGAACAGTTGCCAGTCCACCATAAGTCACACCGTGTTTCCCTCTCGGTTTTCTGCCATCGCGATCCTGCATTGCCCTAGTGGTGATGACTGCGTTTGACAGGAACACCACTCACTTCAGGAACTTCGGCGCTCGGGGTGGCGACTGGCACTCTGATCGATGCCGGCCTTCCTGCCCGCCTTTCAGCACGGCGAAGCTGGCGATGATCCTATCCGGAATTACTCGGGGAGTCCTGGAACCATAGTGGAGCATCTGGAATCCGTCCCCGTGACATGTCGATTGGTTGGGCTGTCCGGAATCCACCACCCGCTGGGATAGCGCGACGATCTCTGAACCGAAACATGTTTTGAAGAATCAATTGACACCGGGCGGCAAGGTGGCCGGGAATAGGCGACGGTGAGCGAGTATCGCGGAAGTGCCGACTTCAATTCCGCAACTGCGGGTTGTCAGGTGTCATCTCCAGAATCCTAGTGGTTCATGCAAAACAAAAGAGTCCATATTTCATGCCGGACTTTCAGCCGCCGCCATCTCCTGGAGCTTCCTGTGCCCGCGCTTCCACGACGCCACGAGATCCTCCGGATTCCGGCTCCAGCGGAACGGGCGGGCGTCGCTGGCGTTGTGGTGCTCGATGTAGCCCTCGATCGCCGCGACGCAGTCGTCGAGCGAGTCGAAGACGGCGTCCTTCAGCCGCTGCCTCGTCAGCTCCGGGAAGAAGCCCTCGACGGCGTTCATCCACGACGCCGGGGCCGGGGTGAAATGGAAGGTCCAGTCGGGACGGGATCCAAGCCATTCGTGGACCTCGGCGGACTTATGGGAGGACACGTTGTCGAGGATGACGTGCACCGGGATGCCCGGCTCGATCCCTTCGGCGACATGGCCGGGGAAGCATCCATGTCTGGAATCAAGCCCGGATCCGGCTTTTTTTCCGTTTTTTTCCGGGTTCCGTGTCCGGCTGTCCCGGACCTTTCCACAGCGTTCCCCACAGGCGGCGCCGTCCGGGCGCGCCGGAAGCGCCCGCCGGGGAGACCCCGGCCGGCCTGAAGGTGATTCGTTTCCGTGCCGGACGGATGCGGTCCGGCCTGCCGTCAGGCGGCGGCCGCCGTCCGGTCCTCCCAGACGCGCCGGTCGCGGAGAAGGGCGCTGGCGGTCACGACCAGCCTGCGCATGACGGCCACGAGGGCGACCCTGTGGGGCTTTCCCCTCCCCCTGAGGCGATCGTACAGTTCCCTCATGTCCGGGGAGCACCTGCTGGCCGACAGCGCGGCCATATAGACGACGTCCCTCGGACGTCTCCTCCCGCCGCCGATGTGGCGCCCGCCCTTCAGGGTGCCGCTGTCTCGGGCGAAGGGGGCCACGCCGGGCAGGGATGCGGCCTGCCGGTTGCCGATCGAGCCCAGCTCCGCCATCCACGCGACCAGCGCCGCCGCGGTGACGGGGCCGATGCCGGGCACCGGGGTCAGGATGCGGTGGCTGTCGGCGAACTCCGGCGATCCGGCGACCGTCCCGCCGATCCGCCGCTCCAGCGCCGCGATGGCGGCGCCGGTATCCTTAAGGACCCTGCCGACCTCCGTGCCGGGCGCGCCGGCGCCGACCTCCGACACGACGGTCCCCGTCCCGGCGCGCTGGTCCACGGGTCTCTCCCGCAGCACCGGCATGTCGCGGAGCCGGTCGATGGCTGCGGCGGCCGGCTCCGTGGCCGGCATCTCCGGGAACGCGGCCCCGAAGGCCGCCAGTATCCTGGCGTCCACCCTGTCCGTCCTCCCCAGCGCCCCGGCGGCCTTCGGGAGGTCCCGGGCCTGGCGGGGGTTCACCACGAGGGTGGCGAAACCCCTGGCGCGCAGCGACTGCAGCAGGGCCCGGTGCATGCGCCCCGTGGCCTCCATGACGGCCTTCACGGCGCCGCCCTCCCTGAGGAGGCGGGCGACCTTTCGCAGGCCGACCGTGTCGTTGGTGGCCGTGAAGTCACGCCCGTTGACGTGGATGTCGGGTGTACGCCTGCCTGCGCCGGTTCCGGCGACCATTGTGGTCATGCTCTCCCGCTCCTGTCCCCGCGATGATCCGGTTCCGAAACCCAGGCATCCATCCAGATGCCATGGGACGCGCCGGCGTCTGCCTTCGCCGGTGATTCGGTGCAGGGGAATGACGGTATGGCAACATGTTGTGGCGGGGGGCCGCCGGACGGCAACCCCCTGCCCATTGAAAGGAGAGAAAGATGAATGGTTCCAGAACCCCCTTCGAGGGCGACGCCAGCACTGTTCAGTCGGCGCTGCAGGTGAGCGGCAGGAGCTGGATACCCGCGGTGGGCGATCCGTCCGACACGTCGAAAGCCGGCATCCACAGGCTGGCGCCGCAGGATGTGGATGGCCTTCCGGGGAGGCTCGGAAGGGCGCGCCGGCGGGCCGCTGCGTCCGGCGGCGATGTCCGGGTGATGCTGGTGTACGAGGCCGGCCACCAGGGCTTCTGGCTGGCCCGGCGGCTGGAGGGCGGGGATCTGGAGGTGGTGGTCCGCGATCCGGCGAGCCTGGAGGTGGTGGGCGGGAAGAGGAAAGTGAAGACGGACCGGACCGGCGCCCGCCGGATGGTGCGGGCGCCGCCGGCCTGGGACGGCGGCGCCCGGGACGCGATGTCGCCGGTGCGGGTCCCGACGGTCGCGGAGGAGGACGCGAGGCGGCTGCCGCCACGGCGGGACCGCCTGGTGAGGGAGCGCCGGCGGCTCGCGAACACGGTCGACGGACTGACGGGGCTGCACGGGGTGTTGGCCGGGGATCCGGCGCGGCCGGGGTTCCGTGAGCGGCCCGCCGGGATGGAGACCGGCTATGGGGCTCCGCTGCCGCCCGGACTTCGGGCCGGGACCGGCGGCATCCTCGATCGGTTGGATCCGGTCCGCGCTGAACCGAGGCGGTGGAGGCGGAGAAGGCGGCCGCGCTGGAGGAATCGGGCAGGGTGTTCGAGCGCCTTCACGCGGAGACCGGCGGTCCGGGGACGGAGGGTGACGGGCAGCGGTCCGGGGAGGTTCCGCCGGCCGTGCCGGTTCCGGCTCTGGCTCCGGGGAACGCCCACTGCCCGGCGGTGCCGGGCCGGCTGCGCGGGACCGGCGCGAACGACGCGCTGCCGCTGGCCAACGGGCCCTTCCACAGGGAGCTGCGCAGCCGGCGGCAGCTGGCGAGCCCCGCGGGGCTGGCGCCGGTGCCCTTCGCGAGCGGGGGCGGCGGTCACGGCCAGGGGCTCGGCAAGGCGGGCAACGCGATGCTGCGAAGGCATCTGGTGCGGATGGCCTGGCGCTGGACGGGGCACCAGCCGGAAAGCGCCCTCTCCGCGTGGTTCCGGGACTGCGTGAGCGCCCGCGACGGGCGGTCGCGCAGGCGGGGGATCGTGGCGCTGGCGCGCAGGCTGCCGGGCGCGCCGTTGCGGTTCGCCACCACCGGGCTGGTGCCGGAGGGCGCCGTCCTGTCCGGGGCACGGTCGCAGGAGGGCAACGGAACAACGGAACACCCGGGCGGCCCGACGGGGCCTTCCGGGGAAACCGGGCAGGGCGTGTGACCGACCGGGTCCATGGTTCGCCGCAGGACGCGGCACCGTCCCTCGGATGGGTCCCGCCCCCCGGAACGTCGCACCGGCCCGAATCGGGCATTGTGGTCACGGGGCCGGCGTCCGCCGGCCAACCGAACCGGACAGGAGGATGGCCGCGCCGGTGGGCGCGCCAGGGAACCGCGACGTTCTGTCTGGACAGTCCCCGGCGGTGCCGACACCGTCCGAAACCGAGGGAACGGCGACGCCGATGTGACGCCATGAAGATTCATGAAAAAGGGGCTTGACCCTGAAGGTCCCATAAGAGGACCCGGGAGACGGACGGGAGGGCGGGCCGACCACGCTTCCCCACGGATCCGCTGTCGCGATCCAAGGCGGTATCGGTCCAACCCGTCCTGCGGGGCCAGCCCCGCACCGACGCCGCCGGGTGGGACCCGGCGGCGTCGGCCCCGACACAGGAACGGACCGGAGGGACGGCGGAAGGCAACCGGCATGTTTTCCACAGGAAAGCGCGCCAGATTTTTCCACAGCCACCACCTCCTTTCATTTCTGATTATCTGAACATACGAGGCGGTGAACTCCGCCGACCGGTGCCGCTCCACCGTCTGCCCGACCACCTTTCCGGTGGCGACGTCGAGGGCCGCCAGCAGGCAGGTCGTGCCGTTGCGCCTGCAGTCGCGCGTTCTGGTCTCCGCATGCCCCGGCTTCATCGGGAGGGGTCGCTGGGTCCGCCCAAGTGCCTGAATCTGCGTCTTTTCATCAACCGAGAGGACCACCGCATGGTCCGGCGGGTCGACATACAGGCCCACGACGTCGCGGACCTTGATCTCGAAACGCGGGTCGCGCGAGACCCTGGACGTCCTGACCTGGTGCGGCCTGAGCCCGTTGCGCTTCAGGATGCCGTTCACGTCCGGGGCGGTCAGCGCCAGCCTCTTCGCCAGTGCCTGCAGTGTCCAGTGCCGGGCGTGCGGCGGCGGCGGCGGGATCGCGGGGCCGGCCACGGCCCTCACCGTTCCGTCCGGGGTCGGCTCCAGTCCCGGAGGGCGGGTCGCGTCCCGCAGCAGCCCGTCCACGCCCTGCCCAGGGAAGCGGTCCCGCCAGCGCTCCACGGTCGACCGGCACTTTCCGGTCCGCCTCATGGCCTCCGCCGCGCCGCGCCCCGACCCGAGGCCGGGGATGATCCGGACGCGCCAGACGTGCTTCTGGATGCTCTGCGGGTCCTTCGCGATCCTTTCGAGGCGTTCGCGGTCGCCGTCCGAAAGCCTGGTTTCCTGTCTTTTCGGTTTCCTGCCCATTGCCCTGCCTGCTTCCTTATGGTTGTTACGGGGCCGCCTGACGGCGACCGGAAGACAGTGGCACGCTTCACGGACAAATGCAGGCATCTGTCTTCAGTCAACCACTAGCGACACGGGAGTGAGATTCAACCCAGTCTCGTTTCCGTGGTGAGAGCCAGCTAGTCACCTCAAGGATGTTATCATAGTCGTTGGACAAACTCCGGCGGAATACAGGTTCATGGTGCGATCCGGTTACGTAACAACCTGAGGTCATTTAGCTGTAGCAACCTGCAATCATCGCGATTCCCGGCCCGGATTGGGTGCGTCCATCGCTGTGGCCGGACCCGGATTACGTGCGAACGAACTCGGATTATCCGCAACCAGCGTGCGTTGATCGGGCCGGACCCGCATTGTCCGCGAACAGGGTCGTACAGGATAGTCCAGACCCTGCACAGCGCCACTTTCGCCGCGCTTCCCGCAGAGGGTGCCGCAGGGACAGGGATAATTCCTGTCCGCGCTTCATATCGGCAGTTCCACCCAGCACATAAGGCGGTGGTATCGCAGAGTTCTGAAGTCCCGCAGGGCCAGCCGTGATTCCTGTCTCGCATGGTTGGTCAGCCAGTCCTCGATTCGGCTGTGCGGATCGCGGCGATGGGGCATTTCGTTGTACCGGCTGATGGATCTGCTCAGACAGATATTGGCCTCCACCTGTCACCGGTCTGGTTTTCCAGACGCGGTAAACAGACCACTGAACCTCACCTCGACGGGAATGTCTGACCAAATCGTCGATTTCAGGACCGAAAACGATCCTCTCCCGTTGAGTTCAACGCCTTTGGCATGGGCAATCTCATACACGCCGGGCAAGAGAGCGCCTTTAGAGCGCGGGATTGCAGTTCAAGCAATCAACGAAAACACAGGTGGAGGCGGTCCGCCAGCCCGCGGGCTGGCAAAAGTACAGGCTGCATCATGATAGGGATCGGTCCATGCCGGTACTCCTGCGCATCGACGGTATGCGGTTCCTGTTCTACTTCAACGAAGGCTCCCGCGGAGGCCGCCATACATCCATGTGCTTCAGGGCCCGGACGAAGCCAGATCCTGACTTACGCCGAAGGTGTCCCTGGCCTACAATGACGGTTTCGACACGCGGAAGCTCAATGGCATCAGGAAACCTGTTGAGCGGAACTGGGAAAGACTTGGGGATGAGTGGGATGGGTATTTCTCCTGAAGCCCTCCGGTTCGATGCCGAGTGCATGTGGGTCGATCTCTGCGACGGCCGCACGATCGGCGTGCCGCTGGCTTGGTTCCCCCGCCTGTCCGATGCCTCGTCGGAAGAGCGCGACGCCTACGAGCTCAGCCGCCGGGGCATCCACTGGCAGAAACTGGACGAGGACATTTCCGTGGCGGGCCTTCTGGCCGGACGCGGGGACCGGACGCGAACGGACCAAGTGGCCTGAGCTATCCATCTGGCCTCACGGCTGTGGGAGGCGTTGTTTGGATGTCAGGAAACACACAGGCCGGTCCGGAAGACCGGTGCGGCTCCCGGTCCTGATCAATACCTCGCAAACCAGATGGCGGAGCTCGGTGCGGCTGGATTCAGGGTCGAACCCCAACGCCTGGACCGCCCGGGATTTCGGTATGGTATTACCGTTCCGTCGGCCGCCGGATTCTGGAGCAGGCAGGCAAAATTACTGCATGGTCTATTCCTCATCCCGGATTCCGCCAAACCCGGCGAGTAGATTGACCTCGGGCCGCGTGTCATTGAGGACACCGGCCATTTCCTGGTGCGCCGACCCGAAAAAACCGCCCGTAATCGTGTTTGCTACGTCCCCGAAACTGTTGCCGTTGACATCAATGTCGTAGCTAAGTTCGGTTTTCCGGAAATCTTTGGCACGGGTTTTCTGACGTGCATTGCCGACATGAACCCTGAGGTTGCTGAACCGCGCTGTGCCATCACGTGTGCTGAGGTCAACGCTCAATGCCGCATCGCCGGTAACCGGTGGCAGGCGTTTCCTGCCGAGATCAACTCCGATCAAGTTCCCGTTCCAGGTCGCTGTGGACTTGGTGTGAAGAGCTGCATTGTCCGCAAGCAGGGTCGTGGGCTGGGTTCCAAAGGAATTGGCGTAGGCTTGTGTGAAGTCGTGCGGGAACTCATGCAGATTATCTCTGAGATCACGCTCAACACTCACTCCCCAAGCGGCCCAATCGCCCCATGTGGCGTATCCATATCGCTCGGTCTCGGCAGCCTCCTTTGAGTCGACGAGATCAAAGCCGATATCGGCCAGGAAGCCGAAGTCCAGTTCGGAGGGCAGGCCACCATCGTAATCGTCCCTGCAATAGGCCATCAATGATGCGCAGTCGCCCAAGTGCCCGAGGTCGCGCTCTGCGCCTTCTTCATGTGGCGACTTGACCACCCACCATTGGTTTTCATCACGCCACTGCATCGGCACCGGATTTCCATCGTTGGCTTTCATCGCGTTCGGACCTGTCCAAGTATGCGCTTCAGGCTGATAGTACTTCTTGGTTTTCTTGTTGTCTTCCGTGTTCGCGTAGAATTTCGTCACCGCGCTGACAATCCCGAGCGCATGCCCAATCTCGTGGGCGACGGTGCTGGGCATGCCATCATGGAGCTTGTCGTGCACATGTTTGGAGATCCCGATAAACCCGTGATAGGGAATAAAGTCCTCACCGTCCGAGCCATGCACCCATCCGCGCACCCCACCGTTCACCCGGTTGCCGTCACGAATGCGAACCTCGAGCAGAAACCCATCTACATTTCTGTATGTGGTTCCATCTTGGACCGTGACGTCTCGGGTCGGGCCGGTATGAACCAGACGTCGCGACCAGATTTTCGCGGAACGCTTTAGGACGCCTCTGAAGTCCAGCGACACCCCATCGCGCCGCTCGACAAATCCGTTTCCGGATTGCGTTTCGGTCTGATCGAAGTGAAACCGGAATGGCATCGTTCCTGCCGGGCCATCTTTCCAGGCCGCGACGGTCAGACCGCCACTGCGCCCGAGCACCGTCAGGGAGTCCATGGCGACGTTGGGCAGAATGGCATTCGAACCATCTGAACGGGCATGTGTGGCACGCAGTCGCTTGAAATCTCTTTTGGCATGTCTGATCTGACGCTGCGTGAGAGACCGAAGGCCGAAAGACAGGGCGACACCCGAGGTGTCGTTCCAGCTCTTCTGCAGATCAGCAGCTACCCGGTTGCGCATCCGGGCACTCTTTGCCTGCCCCATTCCACCCTGAAAATGCCCTGCACTGGAAATCGAGGGAGAAAAGGACAAGGTCTCCGTGATTTCGCTCCCGTGACCAGCGACCACCCCGCCCGCCTTTTCGGCACAGATATGCAGGGGCGATTGTGACGTTTCATCACACCGCAGATGATTGGCTTGCGCCAAGGTTGCCCCAACTGTGATCAACGCAACCGTTATGCAGATTATGTGAGAGTTTACCCTCATTGGACGTACCCCTTCCAAACGGTCTTTGAGAGAAATAGTCACTGCCTCGCCGCTCGGGCCTAGGGCCACGCGGCGAGCGCCTCTTCCGCCACCCGCCGACGCGCTGATGTCGGTCAATGCTGGCCATGGCATCAGGATAGTGCCATGGAGGGCCGAAGGCAACAAGGCGCTTCAGCGAAGGTAGGGCAATCGCAATTGGGCCTCAGTGGTCGCGTCGATGCCTCAAATCACCTAAATCTGACCGCAATCGCGAAAGGAGCGCCACTTCTGTTCGCAAGCTGTTCTCGCTTAGAGTAATCCTACGAACAAGCCTTCCGATGGGTCCAGGCAGCCCGGGATCGGGAAACTGCGTTCTACCACTACTTGCCGCCCGAACGTAACCGGGAACTCAGACCGCCGCTCATGCGCCCATCGCCGGAGCCCAAACCAACATGCCCGTTGAACATGACCTCGCCGAAGACGGCCAGACCCAGCAAAGGATGGGCAGTCCTTCCGGATCGGTCATCCAATGTTACTTTAGGGAATTATATACCCGTTTACCCAAGGGTCGTCGAGGCTGACGGGCAGGATGCACGGTCTGTCGCCGCCACAGAGTTCCCGCGCTCGGCATTCCTTGATTTTCCTGAATGCCTGTGTGCTCCGGCAATTGGCGAACAAACAAGGAAAGATGCCGGAGTCCTTCCTTATTCTGTTGCGTTTCCCGGCCGCATTGGGCATGCCATTTCCATAAGGCGGAGGGTAGGACGTGGCACGGAACGCACCGGGAAAGCACTTTCGCAAGGGACTGTCCCTGATCGAGCTTCACGACATGTTTCCAAGCGACGAGAGCGCCGAAGCGGGGTTCGTCGGACAGCGTTGGCCGGATGGCGTGGCCTGCCCGGAGTGCAGTTCCGGGAACATCCAGAAACGTCCGACGCGCCAGCCGCAGCCCTATCGCTGCCGTGACTGTCGCAAGGACTTCTCCGCCAAGACGGGTTCCGTCATGCAGGGGTCGCCGCTTCCGCTCAGGACGTGGGCCATCGCGGTCTATCTCGTTACGACCAGTCTCAAGGGCGTTTCGAGCATGAAGGTTCATCGCGATCTCAGGATCACGCAGAAGAGCGCGTGGCATCTGCTCATGCGCCTTCGCGAGACCTACGAGGACTGCGCGTTCCCGTTCGACGGACCTGTCGAGGCGGACGAGACGTTCATCGGGGGCCTTGAGAAGAACAAGCACAGATCGAAGAAACTGAGGGCAGGGCGCGGCTGCGTCGGCAAGGCGATTGTCGCCGGGGCAAAGGATCGCGACACCGGCAAGGTCGTCGCCAAGGTGGTTCCGGACACCGCGGCCAGGACGCTTCGGGGCTTCGTGGAAGGCCACACCGGGGAAACGGCGCAGGTCTACACGGACGACGGGCGCGGCTACATCGGCATGGACAGGAACCACGAGAGCGTCAACCACGGCGCCGGGGAATATGTGCGCGGCATGGCCCACACCAACGGCGTCGAATCCTTCTGGTCGACCCTGGAGCGCGGCCACAAGGGGACGTTCCACAAGTTCAGCAGGAAGCACCTGCAACGCTATGTCGGTGAGTTTGCCGGACGCCACAACTCGCGGAACGCCGACACCGTTGACCAGATGGGCCGGGTCGCCGCCGGCATGGACGGAAAGCGCCTGACCTACCGCGAGCTGAAGGCCGACAACGGCTTGCCGAGCGGCGTTCGGGGATGACATGCATGACAACGCGACAGAGGCGGGGACACCTTCGCGATGGATGAAAAGCTGAAAAAGGACCTCAAGCGTTCAGCGGTCGGGATCGCCGCCGGTGCTGCGGGCGGTGCCTGGATCGGTTCGAGCATCGGAATCGCGGCTGCCGGAACGGCTTTCGCGGGCACATTGCCCGTTCTTGCCGCTGGGGCGGTTGTCGGGGGACTCGGAACTTACGCCTTTCGAAGCATCACGCGCCGAGCAAGGGACGGCAGGCGCCAGGACAATGCGGACAGTTCCGGGTAGACGGGCGGGCGTCGGGCGCAAGCCCCTGAGCTGAATCCGTGCCGCGCCCTGGAACCCAAGGCGCCGGGGCAGGAGACCTCAAGCTCCGGTTTCCGACGCGGGATGGCGTTCCTGCCGAGCCTTGCCGGAACCGATGCGAAAACCAGCGCTATTTCTTTGCGCCGAAGACTCCCGACCAGTCGCTGGTGTCGAACGCTCCCCATGCCTCCTCGTGGTCCGGGCCGTGAAAGTTCCCCACGATGTGGTCGTCGAATCCGCTTCCGGTTTCGAACCGCCCCCCGGAGAGCGGGATGCCCGACCATCCGGGCGGCCCGACCCGAGATAAGCCTATCCTGATTTCCGCATCCACCGTGGGCCGGCCGGACAGGTCGACCGTCAACGTTGCGGTCCCGGAGCCTGTCCTGCCCGCGGCATCGTAGGCTTCCGCAATTCCGCGCCATGTCGCGCTTGTCGCGGGATTGCTGCCCGCGGCGTCGCCGACGACCACTCCCATGCTTATGGAGAATGCCTGGTCATCAATCTGCACCACGCCAAGCGAACCTGAAAGCGCGACCTCGGCGGTCATCACGGAGGCAAGGCCGTGATCTCCCCAGAAATCGAAACTCTCCACCGACTGGACTGAGATTCGGAGTCCCTCAAGCAGTTCACCTATGTCCATGCCGCCGCTAAGGCGCGCCGTGTGGAAGCCGTTCCGCGTCTCGAAGTCAGTTTCCTCGAGATCCGCGCTCGTCAGACGTTCTCCCTCGGCGAAGATGTCCTGCAACGCAAGCACCGCGCCATCCGGGTCGAGGCAGCGCGTGCCCGAACAGGAAAAGGGTACGTGAAGGGAACGGGCTTCGCCGTGAACGTCAATCGATGACATGAGAAGCGTATCGGCAGAGTTTACGACCCCGTTCGCCTTTGCCGCCGCTCGGTCTCTTTCACGGGCTCTTTCGAGAGCGGCAAAGTCGGGCGGATTAAATGTGGGCCAGCGGTGTGGCGGCGGTTCCGGCGTTTTGTACCCGCAGGCGGCGAGCGCGAATATGGCGAAGGCGTATGCAATGCGCATGGGCAATCTCCTCGTGTGAACGCGGACCCGGCGGGTGCCGGGCCGTTGCCAACATTCTTGCGAGAAGATGTCCCCGCCTATTCGCCAAGGCGCCGGGGAGCTACCCCGTGCCGGGTCAGGCTTATTCAGCGGGCAGCCCGACCCAGTTGGCCGGACTCGCAAAAATGTTGGCACAGGCACATTCGGCCAAATCGTCGGCAGAAGTCAAGTTGACTTTTGGGCGCTTGGGCGGGATCTCAGGAAAGTGCGGATGCCGAAGTCGGACAGCCGAATTGCGCAGGAACAGGACATGCCGAAGCGAAACGCAAAATACGAGGAACCCGTCAGGGTTCCCTCATCGCCAGAGGAACTGGCGCGGATGGTCGCAATGGCGCTACAGCGAGGGGGAAGACGAGGACAAGTCCTGAAGCTGGGGAATTTCTGATGTGTCAGCCTCGACGACCCTCGGGTAAACGAGTATATAATTCCCTTACTTTACGTTCCTTTGTTGGGTTTAGGCCAAGATCCGTTCGCAGATCTCAGCGCGTCATGCTGCAATTCAGGTTCCGCTCCTCCTTCGATTTCCGTGCGGAGCCGACGGGCATGCGTGATCCTGTCCGGTAACCCGATCACGACGCACGAAGCCATACGGTGTTTTCCAGACGCGGTGAACAGACAGGATTCCACTGATCGATCAGTTCCGGCAAGCCGATGCGGCAGGCCGTCCGGCAAAGGGATGTTTCCCGTACGGCCTTGTTCGCGGACAATTTGGGTCCGACCCGATGAATGCAGGCCGGTTGCATGCGGTACGGGCTCGTTTGCACATAATTCTGGTCTGGCCACGGCGATGGACGCACCCAATCCGGGCCGGAAATCACAATGATTGCAGTCCGAAGCGATTATGATTGCAGGTTGCTACATTTGGCGATGCGTGTGCCTGCCTTCTCGTGTGAACCGTGGTATGCGCGAACGCGCTTCGTAGGGCAGTGCGCCACGGGATCCTTTCGTAGTCCGCTGAGCGATGTGCGGTAGATCGGCATCCACCTGCCTCCAGCAGCGCTATCCAGAAGCCGAACGAGAGGGCGGCAACCACATGCGGATGGCTGGCTGGAACGCCCTTCCGACCGAACCTCGACTTCACCTGCCTCATCGCGTGGACAGCTCTATCGTCGTGACGAGCTCGGTCGCTATCATACCATCCCTCGCCGTATGCCACCGTGAGTCGGGCGTCCATCGCGTTCCTTAGTGTAAACTCAAGTACTCGATACGGTCCATGAAAGGCGGCAAAGGCGGCGGCGTTCCAGCCATGAGGTCCAACGCAGCGGCAGGGTTTCCGCCCGCGACGCGGGAATAGGTCGCGAACCGCTCGGGCGAATTCGGGTTTATCGGAAAATTCTCAACCACCTCGCCTACGCAAACTGCCTTCCCTTGATTGACGGCGGAGTTCTCGTGGAGTCGCGGGACCGTCTGCTCTCCGCCAAATGGCGCGTCCACCTCGTCGGCCCCGAATTGCAATGCCTCCGTTGCCGCGGTCAGTACACCAGCGGCGATGCCCGCGATGAGCGGATGGGCATCCTGCGTCACGGACGCTACATTGAGGACGACGCCCCAGACGGCCCCAAGCCAGGTGAGAACACCATCGCGTTCTGCAACATGGTGGTGGCTGAACAGATGCGCATTCTCGTGCGCTATGCGGTCGGCGAGAATTGGTGGCACGACGGAACCCCATCCGCCGGCAAGTGGTCATTCGAACACCGCTTCGTCGCCGCCGGGACCGAGCCGTTCGAGCATCAGGCCCGCTGTGTGGCGAACTGCGAGTTCTCGCACGTGCGACTGGGACTTGGCGCAGACGCACGACTCAGCTATCCGTTCATCGACGAACCGCAGGACAGCTGGGCCGCTCGCATGAGGTATCGCTATCGGAAACTCCGGATGAGGTTCAGCCGCGCGACCTCCGCGCCATGCACCTGACCCCGGTCCCTCTTCCGAACCACGGTACTTCTGGCGGCTGCGCACCGTATCGTAGCCGAAGGACCGGGGGAGCGCCCGGAGAGGGTCTTCGCCTCGCTCTTCCTGCGGATGATCGAGATGGGACATCGTCAGTTCCGCAATGCGCGCGATAGTGGCGGCAACGCATGATCCATTGCCCAACAGGACCTGTGTTGTTTCTCTTTTTATGTCAGCAGACATAAGACGAACATTCCTGACGAACTTAGCCGGCTGCCGTGAAGGCATTCCTTCATGGAGCCAGCACACTTCCTTCAAAAGGCTTATCCCTTTGACTACGGCACCGCAACATGTTGTACCGGCGGTCTGACGGCCGGTTTCCCGGATTCCGGCGGAATCCGGGCCGCCGCCGCCACGCGGCGGCCCGTCCGGAGCTGGAAGGATCGGGATTCGGGGGGACTGGGGGTCGGCGCCGCGGGACGGAGCGGAGTCCGGACGTCAGGCGGCGGCGTCGGTGAGGTCGCGGTACGTCGCGGGCGGCAGCCCGAGGCCGATGCCGGGGAGTCGGTCGAAGGAGGTCCGCCGGTGGCGGCGGCGGTTCCATCGGAAGACAAACTCGTCCAGGTAGCGCTGGGCGCGCTTCCTGCGCAGCCCGTGGTACACGCCCATGGCCCAGCGCTTCAGGTTGGAGAACACCCGGTGGATCCACCTCAGGACCTTGTGGGCCGGGCGGCCGCCGACCACCCTGCGCTCGCGCGGGCTGTCGGGCAGCCCGGTGTATCCGCTCCACCCGTCGGTGACGGCCCAGGCGCCCGGCTCGACCGCCCCGGCGATGAACCCGCGGAGCGTCACCCCGCCGTAGTCCCCGACCGTCTCCAGCCGGATGCGGCGTGGACTGCCGTCCTCCGACAGCTCCACGGCCCCGGCGATGGGGATCCGGCCCGACGTGCTGCGGCCCCGGCCGGCCACGCCCCTCTCCCCGCCGTCCTCCGCGCCGCCGCCGTCGCGGCAGGGCATCGACGCCTCGTCCACCTCCGCGATCCCCTGCAGCGGGCTACGGTCCGGGTCCACCATGGCCCGCCGCAGCTTCCGGAGAAGCAGCCAGGCGCTTCTGTAGCTTCCGATTCCCAGCTGCGCCTGCAGCTGCAGCGCGGAGATGCCGTTGGAGTGCGTCGCCATGAGGTGGGCCGCAGGGAACCGTGTCCTGAGCGGAAGGTGGGAGCGGTGCATCACGGTGCCCGCCGTCACCGAGGTCTGGCGGCCGCAGTCCGCGCATTCCCGGCGGCAGCGCTCCCCTTTCAGCTCCCAGCCCCTCGTCCCGCCGCAGGCCGGGCACGCGAAGCCCCTGCCCCAGCGCAGCTCCGCAAGGCGCCGGGCGCAGGCGCCGTCGTCCGGCAGGAGCTCCCCGGACTCCTGGCGGGACATGGGGCGGTCGTCTTTCCATCGGCTTGGCATGGGAGGAACACAAGGCGAACACGACGCCGCGTCAACCCCCTCCGACACAAAATATTGACCCGCCTTGGTCAAAGGGATAAGCCTTTCCTTCAAATTATCCCGAAAAAACTTTGGAGGCGGGAAGCAACGCCTAATCAAAGACTTGCGCCTGGCACGGAATGCCATTAGCGTCTCGGGTCGGCGAGGTGCGGTGCGCCGACGTGGCGACCTTCGGCCGCTGGTTTGATGCGCTGGGCACCGCCGAGACGCTAGCGGAGGTCTTCGAACCCCGAATGGGTCACTGACCGGCGCGCAGAGCTTCGGTTCCGTGCGGTTCCGTCCATTTTGCTCCTAGTGTAGCGCCATCGTAGCAATGACGGTTCTGCCTGGCTGTCTCTTGGCATCATGCCGCCTTTGCCGGCATCAGGCGGGCGACGGGAAGGCGGCGGCGGACCGCCCCCGGCCCGCATCATGGAACGGAGCAGGCCATGGAACAGGAGACGGGGACTCCCAAAGAGGGACGCAGGATATGCCGGATCCGCCTTTCGGATGGCGAGAGGGCGGAACTGCGGCAGCTGGAGGACAGCGGTGCGGCGGCGCACAGGCGCCGGCGCGCCCGGCTCCTGCCGCTGGCGGACCGGCCTGGCGGGCCGGGGACCGTCGATGCGGTCCCGGAAGGGACCGTGGGGAAGACCCTGAAAAAAACGGCATGAAGCCGTGGCCCAGGGCGGTACCGGTGCATCCCGCCCAGGGCCAGCGGCGACCTCCCCGCCGCGATGGAGGACGTGCTGGAGCGGCGCCAGCGGGAGTTCACGGATGACGGGGCGCTGGCCGTCATGGACGGGACCTCCCGCCAGCGGAGGAGGGAGACCCGGGCGCCGCGGACGGCGCGTCCCGGCGACCCCGCCGTCCACGACTCCGGATACGGGCGCAACGGCACCGCGGACCTGTTCATGCCGTTCGCCCCGCCGCCCGGCTGGCGGAAGGTGAAGGTCACCGACCGCCGGACGCGCAGGGACTGGGCCAGGGTCGTCCGCGGACCCGTGGACGCCACCTTCCCCGGCAGGCGCACCGTGCCCGTGATGGACAGCCCCGACGTCCACGCCGTCGGCTCCCTCCACGGGACGTTCCCTCCCGACGGGGCGGCGCGGACCGCCGCCCGGCTGGAGATCCACCATCCCCCGAGGCGCGCAGGCCGGCCGGACGTGGCCGGGACCGGGACCGGGGCCATGGTCCGCCAGTGCCTGGACCGCCGCATTCCCGACCGGGAGACGATGTGCCGGCGGACCGGGGCATGGGCCCGAAGGAGGAACCGGGAGAGGGCCGCCGTGGACTGGCGTTTCACGACAGCTGACGCGCGCGTCAGGCTCAGGTCCCTTTACCCGTCAACGCAATGATGGCGCTTCACTAGTGAAACCGGGCATATATCTGTGCGGATCTCCAGGGCGTCGGCACTTCACCCGGCGGGCCCCGCCGACTTTCGGCACTCATGCCATATCCGTTCTGGCGAAGTCATCGCCCCTGTAGATGAGCCGGCTACCGCAAGCCTGCGCACAGGCGTAGGCGAAACAATCCCCGAAATTCAGGTCGGCCTCATGACCGACCATCTTACCGTAGGTCCGTGCCGCAAGATTGGCCCTTTGACCGATCGCCCGCGTAATGTCGATGTTCCGTACTTCGATGTCGTCGCAGAAGGTCTCAACGATCTGTTCGGCCAGTTCGTGCCGATGGAAATCGGGGCGCGTTGCTCCCGACCGGGACCGAGCCAGTGCGGCGGTCGCCTCGAACCGAACCAGAGGCGAGACGTAACGCCCGCATTCCTGATCCGCGATACATTTAACAATCTCCTCATATCCCTGTTCCCTGTTCAGGATCGCAATGATGGCCGAGGCGTCGATGAACATCATGCGGCCTCCCACATGGTATCGCTGAATCTCTTCATGTCGAAGTTCGGATCGACCTCTCCGATCCCATCGGCTTTCGCCTGAAGCTCGTTAATCCGCTCAATCAGAGGCTTTTCCCTTGCTACGGCCTGAAGCTCCGCCTGCAGGGCAGCGCGAACAGCCTCGGTCTTGGTCCTGGCTCCCGTGACTTCTTTGACCTGGGCGGCCAGCGCGTTGACTTCTTCGTCTCGAATATAGAGCGGCATCTGCATATCCTCCTGTTATCCATATGTATATCCCAAGCGAGATATTCAATCAACGCAAAACGAATATTCGTCTCGAATTCCCTCCACTTCCGATAGCGTTCCAGCTGTCGTCTGCCTGGATTACATCCGCCTAGTGTAGCGACATCATTGCGTTGACGGGTAAAGGGACTTGAGCCTGACGCGAGCGTCGGCTGTCGTGAAACGCCAGTTGACGGCGGCCTTCTCCCGGTTCCTCCGTTCCGCCCATGCCCCGGTCTGCCGGCACATCGCCGCCCGGTCGGGAATGCGGCGGTTCAGGCACTGGCGCGCCATGGCCCCGATCCCGGCCTCGGCCACGTCCGGCCAGCCTGCGCGCTTCGGGGGATGGTGGATCTCCAGCCGGGCGGCGATCCGCGCCGCCTCTTCGGGAGGGAACGTCCCGTGGAGGGAGCCGACGGTGTGGACGTCGGGGTTGTCCATCACGGGCACGATGCGCTTGCCGGGGAAGGTGACGTCGACAGGCCCGCGGATGACCCTGGCCCAGTCCCTGCGCGTCCGGCGGTCGGTGACCTTCACCTCCCGCCATCCGGGCAGCGGGGCGAACGGCATGAACAGGTTCGCGGCGCCGTTGCGCCCGTATCCGAAGCCGTGGACGGCGGGGCCGCCGGGACGCGCCGGCCGCGGCACCCGGGTCTCCCTCCTCCGCTGGCGGGAGGTCCCGTCCATGACGGCCAGCGCCCCGTCATCCGTGAACTCCCGCTGGTACCGCTCCAGCACGTCCTCCATCGCGGCGGGGAGGTCGCCGCCGGCCCTGGGCGGGATGCACCGGTACCGCCCTGGGCCACGGCTTCATGCCGTTTTTTTCAGGGTCTTCCTCACGGTCCCGTCCGGGACCGTGTCGACGGTCCCCAGCCCGCCACGCCGGTCCGCCAGCGGCCGCGTCGTCCACCGGCTCCGCCCCTCGGGCGGCTGCGGGCAGGCGAGGGCCACCGGCTTCGCCTCGCCCCCGCCGTCGAGGCTGCGCGCCTTCCGGTTCCTCTGTCCGCGGCGGACCAGCGCCGCCTCCAGCCCCTCCCCGGCGCAGCGGCGGCGCACCCGCCCGGCGGCCGGCACGCCGACCTCCAGGACCGGCGCGATGTCGCAGTCGGTGCGGCCCCCGTCGGTCAGCGGCAGGATCCGGGCGTGACGGCGCCTGTACGCCGCCGCACTGCTGTCGGCCAGCTGCCGCAGTTCCGCCCTCCCGCCATCCGAAAGGCGGACCCGGTAAATCCTGCGTCCCCTGTTCTTGGGAGTCCCCGTCCTCTGTGCCATTGTCCGCTCCGTTCCATGGTGCAGGCCGGAGCGGTCCGCCGCCGCCTTCCGCCGCCCGCGGGTTGCCTGAGGCCGGAACAGATGGCATGAAGCCTGGAGACAATCAGACAGAATACTCATTTCTACGATGGCGCTACACTAGCTCCGAAGCGCAGTGTTTCGGTATGTGGCCAACGGTTGCGCCGCCCGACCTGGGATCCGCCCGATGTCGGGTGCTTCGGCACAAAGGCGCACGAAGCGAAAGGGCCAACGGCGGACTGTCCACTCCTGACAAGGGTCTGGCCTGTTCCGCCCATTAGTATTTCCTTAAGAATCCGCACCTGATCCCTCGCAGGTGGTTCCTTCCTTTTTGGGATGTCGCGATCTTCAGGCCTTGCCCCTGCTCCTTTGGTTCCGCTTGCTGACAGGCTGCATCGACCTCGGGCGACTCGTCGGGGCGTATCCCACGAAGCGGCAGCCGCTGCCCGGATGAGGAAGGTATGGCAGGGTTTCGAAAGGCTGAGCTGGGCCATTCTGGTGCGCGACGCGCTCAACTGGGGCCCGCCGCCCGATGCGCCCGGCGAGCGGATGCGGGAATAGGATCACCCATATAGGTGCGGGTTGTTTTAGGCCGCGGGATTTGTGGAAGTTGGCCTGCGAGCCGTCCCAGCGCCCGCACGCCTCCATCGGTTCCTCCCACTCCGCCTCGCTCCGGATCTTCCGGGCCGGGCTACTGGCAGCCATCGCTATTTCATCCACCGTTATGCGGAATCCTCCGATCATATTGAATGGACCGGGGAATCCTCCCGCACGGGGGCAGCGCGGAAAAAGGCGAATGCGTTACGTCGCACTTTAGTCGCTTACGTGTCACCAGCCAAATTCAATGTCTGGAACCGATGCCAAGAGCAAGTCTTCCCGGCTTCAAGGTAGGGTAGTCTCGTCTGGAAAGACAGCGGGTGGTTCCCGTGCTTCCAGACGACTGCGTGATTCGCTGTTGCAGGACAGCTAGCCGGGTAGGGAAGTGCTGCAGGACTTCGGACAGATCCGCGACAGGTGAGGGATCTCCGAACTGGCAGTGCGGCGCGTTGCTGTCTCCATGAAGCGCCGATGGCCGCGCTTCCGAGTGGAATCGGGGTTTCACAATGACAGATTGACCAACGTCGTCTCAAACGCCCCCGACGAACTGACCCAGTGCCTGTCAGGTTAATTCCTGAGCGAATGCATGGTGTGGAATCACTCTGCCCAACAGCTTACAAGCACCGTAATGTCAGCGGCCAAATTCACCATCGCCACTGCAGAGATGTCGGAGAGGTGCTCTGACCGCTCGATTTCATAGCCATTGTCCTGCAGAAACCCGGTGATTGCGGTCGTACTTGCGGCAAATCTCACATCCGGTGGCAACTGCTTGCTGGATGCGGTGTCGTTGGAGAGCAGCAGTCCGAGCAGGGATCCTGTGGCATCAAGGATCGGGCCTCCGGCATCGCCAGGATTGGCGGCAAGTTCCAGCCGCCTCACCGTTTCCTCTCCCTGCAGTCCCTGAAGGTCCGCAAGTATGCCGTAAGTCAAGGTCGGGGCACCCAATCTCCCACTGAATGAATAACCGGAGACCGCGACCCTTGATCGCGGTGTCGGCACACCGATCTTGAGTCGAGCGTAGCCGAGCGGAACCAATGGTTTCTTTGGTATCAGCAACGCCAGTCCTGTGGACTCGTCCCTGCTGACAATCTCCGCGTCGTGAATGCCGTCCAGCGTAACGCGTTCACAGCCATTCACCGCTTTATCCGTCGTGAGCACCGTCGCATTGCCATCAATATAGAACCCAGAATGCGAGTCCCTTGGTTGACGAATCTCGATGCCATTGACGAGGTCGATCGGTCGTTCTGGAAACCCACTGTCCAGGGCGTCTGCAAGCACACTGCCAGAAATTGGCGTAAAGCTCTCGTGCATTGCCTCCAGCACGGTTTCATAAAGCGCGTCGTCGTCTATCGGCCATATGAGAACGAAGCCCTTGACGTTGCCTTCGACAACGGTCGCGAAGACAGATGTTCTGCCATGTCGGCCGACACCCGAGATGGTGATCTGTCTTGAGGTGAGTCTGCTATTGGAGTCCGGTGGTACAGCTTCGAGGGTGTGCAGTACGTCGTACAATGCCCGCAGGGTGACTTCGTCGCCGGTTTGGCTGACAAGAATGATCGTTACACCACTGTCGTCGATGGCACGGTAATGCGCGAAAGGTGGCTCATATCGGTCAAAGGAGACCAACGCTCCCGGAAGTTCGATTTCGATTCCCGCAGTTTGATCGCGGAATGTCCGAAGTCCCAGTGAAGCCAGGGCGGCCTGATACTCTGACGTGATTTCCTCGCGCTGTTGGGAAGTCAGCACGTTGGTCGGCTCATAGCCATTGGAGTCCTGCCATGCGGCCATCGCTCTACGGGTGCCGCTGCCGAAAACGGCATCAACGCTGCCTCGGTAGTATCCGAAATACCGAAGGGCCCGTTGCAAATCCAGCTTCTGATCCCGAGAAAGTTGCAACTCGCTCTGCAGTGCCTGCCTCCGGTTCTCTCCAGGGTTGGTCGGTAGCGAGGGTTCGGTTTCCGCAAGAGGGTCGGAGACCAATCCGCCATCCCGATCGTCCAAGGTGACTGCTGGTGTCAGGAACCCGATGTTGTCAATTGGATAGAACTGGCGCGAATAGGCGTCTTGGCCGGCAAGATAGCTGTCTGCCGGGATTATACCCAGTTCCTTGAGTGCGTCGAGTCGAAACCGTGCGGTCTCGCTGTCGTAAGGGCCGAGCGCGATTGCATACCAACGGGATCCGATCTGCAAGCCCCTCACGTCGTCCAGGGTCTCGGCAAAGATCTCGGTGCGCGCCTCGGCCGTGGCGAGGTCAGGATGCGTCTCGATCTGGATGTAGGTATCCTGAGCCGACGCAGAGCCACAAAAAAGGGCGGCGACGAAGAGCGGCATCGCTAGAACTGCCTGTCTCATGAACCAGTGGTCTCAATCATTGTCTGCAACTGTACTGATATTCACGATTCTTGGTAAACGAAAGCAGGATTGATCATTCCGCCATGACCGTGCCGTTGTGACGGTTTCCGATGACATGTTTGATCTGGTTATGTCGTGGGACTCCATCGAGGTGTCTTTGCCGGGGCGTTGCCATCACCAAAGAGGCTCCAGTACGATCAATTGGGATATGGACCTGATTGACCCCATCCACGGCTGTGCCTATTGGGGGCGGAGCCGTTTGTGAGGTGCCCATGGCTGAAAGACCCCGTTCGTTTCAGGACGTCATCCTGCGGCTGCAGTCCTATTGGGCCAAAAACGGCTGCGTGGTACTGCAGCCGTACGATATGGAAGTCGGCGCTGGTACGTTTCATCCGGCAACAACACTGCGGTCGCTCGGCACGAAACCCTGGGCCGCGTCGTATGTGCAGCCATCTCGACGCCCAACCGACGGACGATACGGCGAGAATCCTAACCGACTTCAGCACTATTACCAATTTCAGGTCCTGATCAAACCAAGCCCGCCAGACTTTCAGGATATCTATCTCGGCTCGCTGGATGCAATTGGCATCGACATGGGTCTCCATGATATCCGCTTCGTCGAGGACGATTGGGAAAGTCCGACCCTCGGTGCCTGGGGACTCGGCTGGGAAGTCTGGTGCGACGGAATGGAGGTCAGCCAGTTCACTTATTTCCAGCAGGTCGGGGGGCAGGACTGCCATCCTGTCCCGGGTGAATTGACCTACGGACTGGAGCGGCTCTCGATGTATGTTCTTGGCATTGACCACGTGATGGAAATGCCGTTCAACGATCCAGACGCTCCGATTCCCCTGAGCTATGGCGATGTGTTCCGTCAGGCGGAACGGGAATACAGTCGCTGGAATTTCGACGTGGCTGATACGGAGACGCTCTTCCGGCAGTTCAGGGACGCCGAAAAGGAATGCGCGCGCATCCTCGGCGAACCGGAAGACGACCCACGAACCGGAGGGCGTATTGTCATGGCCCATCCGGCCTATGACCAATGCATCAAGGCAAGCCATCTGTTCAACCTCCTCGACGCCAGAGGCGTAATTTCGCCGACAGAAAGACAGGCCTATATCGCGCGGGTCCGTGCTCTGGCCCGGACATGCGTGGAAGCCTTTGTGCGGACCGAGGCAGGGGGATGGGTGGCATGATTCTGGAGTCAGCCGTTCCGGTACTGCGCTCCAGCGACTATGCTGTGTCCCGGTCCTTCTGGACGCGTAGGCTCGGCTTCTCCCTGAGCGAGGAAGGGGGAACACCACCGCGCTTCGGAATATTCCACCGCGACGGGGCCACAGTCTTCATCGATGGATGGCACGGTGCCGACCCCGAACCGTCCCCAGGCTGGCGCGCCTATTTCCACACAGATGATGTGGACGGGTTGGCGACGGCACTTCGCGAACAGGGTGTCCCGGTCGAAGGCCCCAAGGATACCGTTTATGGAATGCGGGAGATCACGCTGCGTGATCCTGATGGAAATGGTCTCTGTTTCGGTCAGGATCTGGACCGATGAACCGCGCAGGGAGTGCAGGGGCCAGCTTTGGGCAACCGGAAGCCGCTGGTAAGGGTTGCGGGTGCGGAAATGTCAATGGCTTTGGCCCGGTTCGGAGTCCCTGCGGTGGGAATGACCCATGAAGGGGAAAGTGCTGGGAATCGCAATTGTAACTATTGCGGCGATTGCAGGCGCAGGGATTTGGTATCTGCAGGTCTATGCCTACTATCAGGAGGTTGCTGTTCCAGAGATTGCTCTGACATCGGCCGCCACCGGTATGCCCGTAATGATTGCAGCCGAGAACGCTTCCGCCATAGATGCGACCAGTTCGCCTCTGCGATATCGTGCCTGTTTTACAATGCCGTACAGCCAGGCGATGTTGGCCGATACCTACGTGACCTATGACAATGCGGTGCCACTCAATGCCCCTGACTGGTTTGAGTGTTTCAATGCCGTCGCGGTGGGCTTGGCTCTTGAGAGCGGGCAGGCAATTGCGCTGCTCGGTCAAGCGGGAATTCACGATGGCGTGGACCGGGTGGTTGCGGTATTCGACGATGGCCGTGCGTTTTCCTGGCATCAACTCAGTGAGGGGCACGGTAACTGATGCCTGATCTTCTGATAGAGCTCTTTTCCGAGGAAATTCCGGCGCGGCTTCAGGGGCGCGCCGCAAGCGATCTTCGGAAACTGGTTACGGAGAAACTCGTAGGGGCGGGGCTGTCCTATGCGCATGCCGGTGCGTTCTGTACGCCAAGGCGCCTCGCGCTGGTGGTTGAAGGACTACCTGACGGGAGTCCTGCCGTCATTGAGGAAAGGAGGGGACCGCGGGTCGGTGCGCCGGAAAAGGCCATTGATGGATTCCTGCGATCCGCAGGGGTGACCAGAGATCAGCTGGAAGTGCGGGATGACAGGAAAGGACAGGTCTGGTTTGCCGTGACAGAGCGCCCCGGCCGCCCGGCCGCCGGAATTGTCGCCGAAGTGCTGGAGACCACGATCAGGAGCTTTCCCTGGCCAAAATCAATGCGCTGGGGTACCGGAACCCTGCGATGGGTGCGGCCACTTCATTCGATCCTCTGCGTTCTCACCGATGATGCCGGTTCCCGGGTTGTGCCGATGCGGGTCGACGGGCTTGGAGCTGGGAACACGACTGAGGGTCACCGGTTCATGGGGCAAGGCCGCTTTAGCGTCAATTCGTTCGAGGATTATGAAACGAAACTGAAGCGAGACCACGTGATCCTGCGGACCGATGAGCGTATTGACCATATCTGGACCGAGGCGCAGAACCTTGCGTTCGCTCAAGGTCTGGAAATTGTGGAGGATCGTAAGCTGCTTGCGGAGGTCGCAGGCCTCGTCGAGTGGCCAGTTGTACTCATGGGAGAAATCGGTCCCGGGTTCCTTGATCTACCTTCGGAGGTTCTCCAGACGTCAATGAGGGAGCATCAGAAGTTCTTTTCGGTGCGGAATCCGGAGTCGGGTCGCATTGAAAGGTTCATCACTGTTGCGAACATCGATGCGCCAGATCACGGAGCGGCCATTCTTACGGGCAACCGGAAGGTGCTCGCGGCCAGACTCTCCGATGCGAAGTTCTTCTGGGAAAACGACTGTCGGACGGTGGAGCGTGTTGGAATGGCGGGTCTGGCAAAGCCGCTCGTGGGGGTTACGTTCCATAACAGGCTCGGATCGATGGCTGCTCGCGTCGAGCGAATTTCGACCCTTGCCCGCGACATCGCACCATATGTCGGGGTAGAATCAGATCTCGCGGAAGAGGCCGCTCGGATCGCCAAAGCGGACCTATCGTCCGATATGGTCCACGAATTCCCCGAACTTCAGGGCATCATGGGCAGATATTATGCCCGGATTGCTGGTTATGGCGATGATGCGGCAATGGCCTGCGAGGAGCACTATTCGCCGAAGGGCGCGTCCGACTCTGTGCCAACCCGGCCAGTATCTGTAGCGGTTGGGCTGGCGGACAGGATCGATATGCTGACTGGTTTCTGGATGATTGAAGAGAAACCGACTGGGTCCAAGGATTCATTCGGGTTGAGGAGGGCCGCACTTGGCGTGATTCGGCTCATTCTGGCTGGCGACCTGCGGATTCCACTCAATCAGATGATCCAGAAGGCGGCAGAGACCATCGATGCCAGTGAAGCCACCGCCGCCAATCTCAAGGATCTCATGTCATTCTTTCATGACCGGCTTAAGGTGCATCTTCGCGAGAAGGGCATTCGGCATGATATCATCGACGCCTGTTTGGCCATGCGATCGAACGACGACCTGGCGGTCCTGTCAAGACGTGCCGAAATCCTCAGTTCGTTCATAGTGTCGGAAGACGGCACAAACCTCCTGCAGGGATTCCGCAGGGCAAACAACATCCTCGCCCAGGCTGAGGAGCGGGATGGTGGTGACTACCGATCCCGCCCGGATCCGAAGCTGGCGGTTGACCGGACGGAACATGCGATGTTCGACGCCCTTGAGGCGGCTCAGGTGAAAGTCGTCCCTGCGATGGTGGCTGAGGATTTCGGAACCGCGATGCACCAGATGGCGTCCCTTCGGTCACCGATCGATGCGTTTTTCGAAGCGGTTCAGATCGACACGGACGACAGTGTCCTGCGAACCAACCGTCTCCGAATGCTCAACCGCATTCGGGAGATTTGCCTATCAGTGGCGGACCTGACCCGAATTGAAGGCTAGACCGGTCGTCAGGCCTGGCTTGGCGATCGGGTGGGACGGCGGTTTCGCGGGGCCTTCCGGTTGACCGGATCGCGGAAAGCACCTTGCGGGCCCGTTTCTGGAATATATCATGCCGCAACACAGCAAATGGTGCCGCAGTGCAGAGAGTGCTAACCCTTAAGCCGTTCTCGTTGATCACGGCCACAGCGTCGGTCGCGACACATACCCATGGTGTCCGGGCCAAGTGTCTTCAGCGCCTGCTTCGACTCGGCCTTCCGGTGCCTCGCACCATTGCACTCAGCTTTGAGACTGTTCGTCGGATTGCGGCAGGTAGTCTGCCCAATGTGCGGACGCTATGGAATGCGTTCGAAGACCGACCCTTGGTCTCTGTCCGTCCGTCCAGCATGGATCCGGACTGGGGCGGCCCGCGTGCGATCCTGAATGTCGGGATGACCGAAGAGCGGCATGCGGCGTTGTCAGCAAGCCATGGTGAGTTGGCTGCAACCACGCTGTTCCTGCGCTTCATTCGATCCTATGCGGTTCATGTGGCCCGTCTTGATCCAGATATGTTTGAATTGCCTGAAGTTCCGACACAGTCCGCACTTGAACGAATGCTCCAAACCTACAGGGAAGAGACCGACATGGACTTCCCGCAAGACCCAGCCAGCCAGTTGGGTGAAGTGCTCACTTCGATCGCCCGGGCTTGGGAGGGTACAACCTCCCGCCTGCTGCGACAGGCTAAGGGGGCGCCCGCGGATGCCGGACTGGGCCTTGTCGTGCAGGAAATGGCGTTGGGTGTTGGTCCCGATGAGAGCGGCTCCGGTATCGTTCAGTTCGTGGATGGTACAACTGGGGAAAGGAGGGTCGACGGCCGTTATCTACGACAGGGCCATGGTCGAGACGCATTGTCGGGCAAATACAGCGCGGCTTCCATTGCCCATGATCCCGACGCACAGTCGCTGGAAGACCTATGCCCCGACATTTTCAGGCAGCTGATTGACCATGGCCAGACCTGCCGGAACTCCTTGCGCGACGAAATGCGGATCGAGTTCACGATCGAGTCCAATTGCCTCAGGATTCTTGATGCCGTGCGTGTGGCGCGTAGCGGCAGAGCAGGGCTGTGCATTGCCGTCTCACTCGCCAATGATGGGATAATCTCGCCGGAAGACGCTGTGCGGCGCGTGGACCCGCGCGCACTGACCGAACTGCTCCATCCCCAGGTCTCGCCCGATGCGCCGCGCGAAGTTGTTGCCCATGGAATCGCCGCGAGCCCTGGAGCAGCGACCGGTCGAATCGTTTTCTCGTCGGCGGCTGCCCAAGCGAGTGCTGCCAGCGGTGACTCCTGCATCCTGGTTCGCCGGGAAACGACCCCGGAAGACATACGCGGCATGCATGCGGCGAGCGGTGTCCTGACCGAACGGGGTGGCCAAACGAGTCACGCCGCGGTGATCGCGCGAGGAATCGGACTTCCCTGCGTGGTCGGAACTTCAGGGATTACGATTCGTCGCCGACAGAAATCGCTGGTTCTTGCCGACGGACGCAGGTTTGGCGAGGGTGATCTGATCACACTTGACGGTGCCACTGGTGACGTGCTGGCTGGTGGGGTGGAAATGATTGGTCCGACGCTTGACGAGTCTTTCAGGACCCTGCTCGGGTGGGCGGACGAGGCAAGGGACATGGATATAAGGGCAAATGCGGACACTCCGGCGGAGGCGCGTGTTGCACGGAGATTCGGAGCCCAGGGAATCGGGCTTTGTCGCACAGAACACATGTTCTACGATGATGACAGGTTGACGGTGATGCGCGAGATGATTTTCGCCAAGTCTTCTGAGAACCGGCAAGCGACGCTTGACCAGTTGCTGCCCATGCAGCGTGCGGACTTCATTGAACTGTTCGAGATCATGCACGGAAAGCCTGTGTGCATCCGTCTATTCGACCCACCACTGCACGAATTCCTTCCCGGTGCACGTGAGGACCAGCGTGCGCTGGCGGAATCACTTGACCTTCCGATCGCCGAAGTGACGGCACGGGTAGAACAGCTTTCGGAATTCAACCCGATGTTGGGAATGCGCGGTGTCCGACTTGGTGTAACGGTGCCGGAAATCTATGACATGCAGGCCCGCGCCATATTCGAGGCGACGGTTGCGGCCGGCCAGAGCGGCGATCCGGTTGTGCCGGAGATCATGATTCCGCTTGTGTCGGCCTGTCGCGAGGTCGAGATCGTCAAGACCCGCATAGATTCAGTGGCCGCGGCTGTTCGGGTGGAGACCGGCGTGAATCTCGATTACCGGCTCGGGGTGATGGTTGAAACGCCCCGGGCATGTCTTCGGGCTGATGAAATCGCGGCACATGCGGCGTTCCTGAGTTTCGGCACGAACGATCTGACCCAGATGACCTATGGGCTTTCAAGGGATGATGCCGGTCGCTTTATGTCCGACTACGTCAACAGGGGCGTCTATCTGGAGGATCCCTTCCACATCTTGGACGTGGATGGCGTGGGCGAACTGCTGGAGATCGGTGCGAAGCGTGGTCGGAAGACCTCGCCGGGAATCATCATCTCCGTCTGCGGCGAACATGGCGGGAATGTGGAATCCATAGAGTTCTGTCGCGACGCCGGATTTGACTATGTGTCCTGCTCGCCCTTTCGTGTGCCGGTCGCACGCCTCGCCGCAGCCCATCTCGCGTTGAAGGGCAGGAGGCAGAGTTGATTCGCAGCTGATGCTGCCAGGTTGATGGTTCACAGCTGTGTGCTCGGCTTGCACGGGTTTGGGATGCTGGTCCTGCGGGTGCGTCGACCTGACGACCTATACCGGATGGTATGAGAACGATCTGAAGGCGCGGCGTGGGGCAATGCCGAGGGAAACGATACGTGGAAAATCGAGGCGGCCAGGCGCGCTGAAGCGGATTGAGGATCGGTGAGCCTTGAACCCGATATGTGAGATGGTGCCTGATGGCCCGTGATGCATTTTGCCCAATCGAGACAATTGGCTACACGTGGCCGTGACCAGAGCGGTGGCCTTGCAAGGGAGCGCCTGATAGTTGCTCAGGAACATCGGTACCTCGAAATTCGCTTGCTCCGGCCTGCTGAAGTCTGGAAGATACCGTGGTCAGGGAGGGAGGGTTGCATGATGGCGGATCGCAAGTGCCGGACATGCCTATGGTTCGAGAGCAGGGGAGAAGAGGCGGCCAATGCGTATGTTGAACTCCTCCCCAATAGCCAGATTGATGCCATCTTTCGCCCGAAACCGGATGGACAGGCCTTGGTGGTCGAATTCACGTTGGCGGGTGTACCATTCCAAATTCTGAACGGTGGCCCTTCCTACCAACTTTCTCCAGCTGCATCGATCTCGGTTACGACCGAGGATCAGGCCGAAACAGATCGGTTATGGGAATCACTGACGGCAAACGGAGGCTCTGAGAGCAGATGCGGGTGGCTGGTCGATCGCTTTGGAGTGTCATGGCAGATCGTCCCCCGGGATCTTCCGCGTCTACTTGGACACTCGAATCGGGAGGCCGCGGCGCGAGTGCAGGAGGCCATGATGGGCATGGGTAGGATCGACATTGAGGCATTGAAAGCGGTCTTTGATGGCAACGGATAGTTCCGGACCGATCGGTCGCGTTCGCGGGATGGTCCCGGCGACCTGCTCCGGGCTCCAGCCCTCCGGCGTCATCCTGCGCAGGACCGACGGGGCCGCGCTGCGGCGGGCCTTCGCCCTCTCCTGCGCCTCCCCGTGGCTGTGTCCCGAATCGCCGCCTTTCCGGCGGCGATCGTCCCATCGGAAGGCCCGCTTTCCTTCAGCGCGTGCATTTGGCATCTCTCCCCATGGGTCAGGTGGCGATGGCCCTCGGGCATGGCGGTTTCCCTCGTCTGAACAAGGGGACTGCCGCCGCTTTCTGGCCGATACCCAACATCATGCGCCCGGAAACACGGTCACCACCGCCGCTGGTGCCGAACTTCAGGGTGGAATGCGGCGCCGAAGGTCCGCTCTTGATTGAGTCAAGGTCGAAAGAAACTTATCTTCGATGGGGTTTGCCGATGATCCCGCGCGCCTGATTGATCCCAGCGGCCGATGAAACTGCGGGTGGTCAAAATCGAGAAACACGAGCTTGTTTTCAAGATATGACGCAGTCGACGCCCTTGGCATGGTGGTAATCAGATCGGTATCCGCGACAATCTCCAAGACTGACCGGATGGAATCTGTTTCGCAGGCGATGTGCATCGACGTTACCCCCGATGCCGCCATCGCCGCCTCTGTCTGTTGTCGGAGAAGACTGCCTCGAGAATGAGCAAGCCAGACTTGCGCCTCCAGATCGGACGGCATCACCTGTTTCAGCGATGCCAGTGGGTGCCCGGTCCGGCACAAGATGCCGACTCGATCATCTATGAGTAGTTCAAATCGCAACCTGTCGGACGGCTCGGCGAGGCTTTGCGGGCCAAGAACAACATCCACTTGGCCGCGCTCCAACATGGTGCGGAGTTCATGAACAAGACCGGTCCGCATCTCAACGGCACAATTTGGGTTGGCTCTAATGAACCGCGCCATGGCGCTGCTCAGGATCCGCCCTGCAACAATTGGCGGTGCCCCAATTCGAAGTTCTCCAACCGCACCTTGGGCGGATTGATCCGCGAGAATGCTGGCCTGTTCCTCGGCTAAGCGGATCGCCTGTCCGTTTCGGGCGAGACGCAATCCGAGTGCGTTGGGGATCGATTTGCGTCCATCCCGGGTGAATAGAGACGCGCCCAGTCGGGTCTCCAGAGCTTTCATGTTTCGGCTAAGGGCAGGCTGTGTCAGACCAAGCCGATCTGCTGCCGTTTGGAACGATCCGGCCTCAACGATGACCGAGAGTTGAGCAAGATGCTTCGGGTCGAGTTTCATAGCAATTCTTTATGTGATCAGTCGAATGTTTGATTATATTAGATGTAACTCCGCTGCTAGGGTCCTTGGTAAAACCAAGGGAGGACTCCATGTACAACTTCAGGAAAATCGCTGCTTCCGCTGCGATAATGGCGACTGCCGCATTTGCACCGGTTGTTGCCACAGCACAAATATTCAAAGGCGAAACGGCAGGTGCGGGCGATCCCGTTCACACTATGTTTGTTACCTTTGCCAACCAGGCAGGCAAATCTGGCGTCGAGATTCAAGTCAACGCTGGCCAGACGCTCACAAAGTCCATGCTGAAAGGCGGGCGGCAAGAAATCGACTTCTTCTCGACCGTGCCGTCGTTGGTCAGTTTGATGAAGAACCAAGCGCGGATGTACGAGAGCGTCGGCGATGCGCCGGAGGCTGCTGGTCAGCTTCGTTCCATCCTGGGGTTCAAGGCTGGGGCCTACCATCCCGTGACTTTGGCCGGTTCCGGCATCGAGATCTGGGAAGACCTAAAGGGCAAGACCGTCTTCACCGGCCCGCCCGCCGGATCGGCTTCAGCCACCTCCGAGGCACTCATCAAGATCATTACAGGATACGAAGCGGGAACGGATTACGAAGCCGTACGACTTGGCTGGGGCGAAGGCTATGCGGCCCTTGCTGACAAGAAGATCGACATGATGGTCCGCCCGGCTGAGATTGGTTCGTCCAAGATCGAGCAGTTCGGCCTGTCTGGCGAGTTCCGTATTCTTTCCATTCCCGAAGAGGACATCGGCTCGGAAGCCATGCAGGGGCTATTCGGCCGTCCGGGTCGTGGAATGATCCAGTTTGACGGTGGTGTTTACAAGGGTCAGTTGACCAGCGGCGAGATTACGGCGCTTGGCTTCACCCAATTCATCGGCACCCATGCTGGCGTGGATGAAGATGTCGTCTACAATGCGACCAAAGCATTCTGGGAAAATCTCGATGAAGTGCACGCAACCGCGTACTTCTTAAAGGAGGTCACGCCAGAAACCGCGTTCACGTCGGTAAACGTGCCGCTACATCCCGGCGCAGCCCGCTATTATGACGAGGCGGGGACCGCGATCCCGGATGCGCTCCGTCCGTAGATAGAGAGCGGGAGGGTCGGTTGACGAGCCTCCCACTCAGTTGACCGTCAACCAAGGCCGATGTGATGACCGCAGAGGCAAATCCGTCCGGCGGAATTCGCAAGCTGTATCTGCTATTCTCGGCGATAGCTTGCTTCTTTCTGGGGGCAATCGCCCTTTATAGTTCCGGTGTTGGCCTCGTTGAGCCGAAGTTCCACCGGGCGGCGGGATTCGCCCTTGCACTTGTCGTCGGCATCACGGCGTCACGCAACCGCCGAGAGGCCAAAAGACCAGTTGCGGGAACAAGGGCCACAGTCCATCTGGTCCTGGATGTCGTGATGCTCGCCGCCGGACTTTGGTCGATTTGGTCTTTCTTCTTTGTTCAGACCCAGATGGAGACGGCGCTATACGATGTGACCCAGGCGGATGCCTGGCCCGCGCTCGCTGGTCTGATCGTGTTTCTGGAGCTTTGCCGGAGGCTTTGGGGCTGGGGGCTGTTCAGTGTCGGCGCCTTTGGTGTTCTGTACTTGCTTTATGGTCAGGACCTGCCAGGCATCATGGCCCACACGGGCTTCTCGCTGAAAGAGGTCGCCGAGGCACTTTGGTACAACACCAACAAAGGCGTCTTCGGATCGATCACGAATATCGTCCTTTCAACAGTCTTTATCTTCATTGTATTCGGGGTGCTTCTGGAAGGCACCGGAGCAGGTGACACGCTTCTGAAATTCGCTTTCCTGGCCACGCGACGCACGCGGGGTGGTCCGGCCCATGCAGCCATTCTGGCGTCCTCGATGTTCGGAACCATGTCGGGTTCGACCGTGGCCAATATCGTTGGCACGGGGACTTTCACGATCCCGATGATCAAGAAGCGCGGCTTCTCTCCGACCTTCGCCGCCGGGATCGAAGCCACGGCCTCGTCGGGTGGGCAAATCATGCCGCCGATCATGGGGGCAGCCGCGCTGGTGATGGCCGACCTGACGGGAGTCGGCTATCTCAACATCATCGTTGCGGCCCTGTTCCCGGCGCTGTTCTACTACTTCAGCCTGTTTTCGGCGGTAACGGTCGAGGCACGTCGCCAAGGGATCGAAGTTCGGCCGATATCGATAGATGACTGGATCACACGGGTCGATCTGATCAACTCCGTCCTGGTTCTGGGGCCCATTCTGACGATCATCGGATCGCTGGTTGCCGGATTCTCGACCTCCGCTGCTGGGTTCTATGCCGTCATCGTTTTGCTGGTTCTGTCAGTGATCAATCCAGACGTTCGTTCTGACCCGCTTCGCATCTGGCGCTCTTTCATCAAGGGATCGCAATCAGGGGCAACGCTTCTCATTGCCATCGCGGCCATTGGCATATTGGTCGGATCGCTCGACTCGACCGGCCTCGGGCTGAAGCTTGCCAATGTGATCGCGACCATTCGTGGGGACAGCCTTTTCTCAGCTCTATTGGTCGCGATGCTCGGTGCGCTGGTTCTCGGAATGGGAATGCCGACACTGCCGGCATATCTCATCATCATCCTTGTGATGGGCCCGGCAATTCAACAGCTTGGCGTCTCAATGCTGACCGCCCACATGTTCGTCTTCTACTTCGGTGTCGCCTCGTCGCTCACACCCCCGGTCGCAATCGCGGCATATGCGGCGGCTCCAATAGCCGGGGCCAATCCACTGATGACGGCCTTCATGTCTTTCCGTCTCGGCATGGCAAAATTCATCATTCCCTTCGTTTTCGCCTTCTACCCCACGATCCTGATCATAGAAGAGTTCAGCCTGTTCCCGTTCCTTTGGATCGTCACCCGGACGTGCTTCTGCATCTGGCTCTTCTCATCCGCCTTGTCAGGCTTCGACAGGCGAAAGCTGAGCGTCACGGAAGCTGCTTTGCGATTTATCTTGGCGTTCACAGTTCTTGCCCCGGGCCCCATCATCCATTTGCCAGCCCTTCTGCTGGGGGTCGCCTTGATCGTCTGGGACATGGGAGCAGCTCGAGCGACACCGCAGAACCCAAGAACAGACTCATGATTAAACGCCCAAACTTCCTCTTTATAATCACGGATCAGCACCGCGCCGATCACCTGGGCTGCGGCGGCAATGAGGTTGTCCGCACACCCAACATCGATGGTATCGCGGCTACTGGCACGATGTGGGATCGCTTCTATGTCGCCAATCCGATCTGTATGCCGAACCGTGCCACTATCATGACCGGGCGGATGTGTTCCGCCCACGGCGCCCGGCACAATGGCATTCCGCTGTCGAAGGATCACACGACCTTTGTGGAGTTGCTACGAGACGCTGGTTACCGAACAGGGCTGATTGGCAAATCCCACTTGCAATGCTTCACAGGGCTACCCGCCACCAACCAATTCGAGCCAGCCCAGGGCCTACACGTCCCGAGCCCGCATCTGCGCGATGCAGTCAAGAAGAACCGCCATACGTCAGACTACGACTTGGAGGTTGTACATAAGTGGGACCGACCGCTCGCGCATCGTATCGAAGGCGACTTCTACGGTTTTGATCATGTCGAGGTTGCCGCAGATCATGCCGATAGGGCGTCCGGGGACTACCTTTTGTGGGCAAGGGAACAGCGGAGAGATTTCGACGAACTTGTCGGCCCAGAGAACGCATTGCCTAACAACCAAGTGAATGCCCCGCAGGCGTGGCGGACAGCTGTCCCAGAGGAATTATACTCAACGACCTGGATCGCGGATCGCAGCGCGGCTTGGCTGGCCGAGCGAGCGAACGACGACGCGCCCTTCTTCCTGCAAATGTCGTTTCCTGACCCGCACCATCCTTTCACGCCTCCAGGCCGTTACTGGGATTTGTACGATCCATCGGACATCGAACTTCCTCCCACTTTCGGAAAAGGTGATCTGCCCCCGATCCGCGCCATGAAAGAAGCGATGGAGAAGGGTGCCGACCCCCGTGACAACCAGAATCCGTTTGCTGTCACCGCAGACGAGGCCCGGTCCATCATCGCTCTGACCTACGGCATGATCACAATGATCGACGACGCCATCGGACGGGTTCTGGAACGGCTGGATGACCTTGACCTTGCCGAAGACACGGTCGTGATCTTCACATCGGATCACGGCGACTACATGGGTGATCACGGGCTGATGCTGAAGCTTCTGCTGCACTACCAAGGCATCGTCCGTGTGCCCTTCATATGGCATGATCCTAAGGCACCAGCGCATGGCATCGTGGAATCCGGGCTTGCGTCGTCCATCGACATCGCTCCGACAATCCTCGCGCGCGCCGGTATCCAGCCCTACAACGGTATCCAAGGCCGCGACCTGCACGCCTCTCAGCCACCGGAAGCGGTGATCATTGAAGAGGACAGCCAGCGCCTCATGACCGGCTTCGATCGCATCCAGCGAGTTCGCACGGTGGTGACCCAGCGGTACCGGATGTCGCTGAGAGAAGGCGAAGACTGGAATGAACTCTATGATCTGGCCAACGATCCCGGCGAGGAGGAAAACCTGTACGACCAACCAGTGGGGCAAACCGCAAGGCAGACCCTATCAGAAATCATGTTGCGGAGAATGATCTCGCTTCAGGATCGCTCGCCGCTGCCCGCCTATCGCGCGTGATCACGTGATTTAAGCAAATCTAGCTCTTACCAGAACCGGCCGTTCGCGACGCTGCATCCGATGACCGGGATAGGCTCGAAGCGGTCGTCGGACACACTTGGCATCAATGGCGGCATAGTCGGAGAAAGTCGACGTTCAGTGTCATCGAAGGACCTCATGGTGCATTCGTCAAATTCCGGCAGTCCGGCATCGGTTCTAGATGGGCCCAGATCAGTCCAGGAAAAGTTCGGTAGAAAATCAATCGCCCCATTCCAACCTGAATTGCAATACCAGTGGCAGCAGTGGCCGGTATTCCGGCTCCAGATGGCCGGTTCTCCGAGCGACGGTCCTGAACCCAACCTCTTTACGGAGTTCAACTCCAGCGTTCGGTTCCCGTTTCCCAGACGGCGGTACGGACTTTCCCGTGATACCTCATTTCATTTTCACGGGCGATGATCGGTCTTTTGTCATGCGCCTGTTGACAATGCTAGGCAAACTCTTCGACACCAGATTGACTGGTGCATTGATTCAAAAGACCCACAAACTGGTTTTCCACTCCAGCCATGGAGTCGCATCTTCCACTTGAATGGGCCAGATTGCCGACGAAGCTCGCGCAGGAATTCATGACCTGAACGGTATCGTCGGATGTCCAGGCATCCAGAATCACTGCGCCAAGCACCGCTTCCGAGGTAAAATCCGCAATGTTTCCGCCTGTGATTTTGCCGATGTGGGCCGTGCGGTCGAAGTGTCCTCCAATGGTCACCGGTGCCGTCGGATGGTCCAATGCGGTGAAGCGCTCCTCAAGCAGCGGTAACAGGATCAAGCTGCCGTTCCCGCTCCCGAGAGCGTCAATACCGTCCGGCCCATGCCTGTATGTAGCTGGTGCGGTCGATTCCACTTTGGTCCGAAACGGCACCGCTGGGAAGTCCTTCGGAAAGACTGCGGTAACGGGTAATTCCCAGATCGGGCAGATGCAGGTAGACGGAACCGTTGCGGACACGTTCTTCCGGCAACCATCCTGCTGCGGACTCAACCGCTTCATCGATGACGATGTCAACACCAACGGTGTTCCCTATCCCTTTCCGGTGGAACAGTTTTCTGACATCATCCGCTGCCTTTACAGGAATCTTCATCTCCAATTCATGGGTCACTAAAGGCAGGATGGTGACCCGACGACCGCGCAGCGCCTCAAGGGCGGTAAGATAGCGTCTGGGCGACGGGTTGCGAAGAAGGTTGATATCCGGGGCGATGACACTGTCTTCGGTCATTGAAGGCCCTAGGCGGTCTTTGCCAGAGCGGTGAGCCGGGCATCATCCGCCATTGCCTACTTCTGCACGTCCGAATCACCGCGCTGTCAGGAAAGCGTCGCTCCCCAAAGGGGCGACATCTCTCCTTATTCCCGGAGACTCTCCAGCGCTGTCTGGCAACATGCGACCTGTTCCGGCGTCTTTCCAGAATGGGGCATCATCGCATCGCGGAAGGATTCCGGTATCTCCTTTCAGTTGCACGGACGTTCTAGATGCTCACACTCGAGGCCATGCTCTTCTCCATCTGCGTCGCTTGGGTTACGGCCAAGACCTTACGTTGAAAATGGGTGATCGGTAATATCCGACACATCGATCGCGTTCGCGGGAAGGTCAGAGCGCGGCAATTCTCCTGTTTCCTTTGCGGGGGAGTTTGATTCTCTCCGATCCAATTGATCTGGAGTTTGGCCGACGACAGGAATTCTGTCCGTGGTCACTGTTGACTGAGGGAGGTGTCACATTTCGAACAGGCCAATCTGCTGAACACGGCGCACAGCGGGTCGTTCGCGGTCCTGACGGTACACAGGTTCTGGAGAAATGAAGCGATTGCATTCATTGGAGGCTTTCTCCAGAATCCGGCATCTTAACATTCCTGAAATGGAGCGATTGCATGGTCGCGGCGGCACTGGCTGGCTTCGCGCTCGGTCTAAGTCTGATCCTCGCGATAGGTGCGCAGAACGCTTTCGTTCTGCGGCAGGGCCTACGTAACGCACATATCTTTTTCATCTGTTTGGCATGTGCGCTCTCGGACGCAGCGCTGATTACCGTTGGAGTGGCGGGATTCGCCGTCGTCGCGGATTCAGTGCCACAATTGGTGCCGGTCATGCGTTGGGGCGGTGTGGCCTTTCTGGTGATTTATGGTGCGTTGTCGTTCAAGTCGGCATTTGGACCGGCGGCCGCTCTTGAGCCGGCGGAGAGTGGATCGGGATCTCTGGCGAGGGCTATGGCAACCTGTTTGGCCCTGACCTGGCTGAATCCACATGTCTATCTCGATACGGTTCTCCTGCTGGGGTCGGTCTCAACTCAGTGGGGCGATGCTCGGGCCGCATTTGGCGCCGGTGCCGTCATCGCGTCATTCGCGTTCTTTTTCTCGCTTGGGTATGGTGCCAAGCTCCTACGTCCGATCTTTTCCAATCCTGTATCCTGGAGAATTCTGGAAGTGATCATTGGTTGCACCATGTGGGCGATAGCGGCCAAACTTTCGGTTGGACCATAGGATCGGCTCCACCCCAACCAACAATCCATTGCCGGGCGATGTCGGGAAATGGCCGGTAGCCTTGCGCCCGCAGGTGCTGCCTTGCTCTCTGGGACGATCGCGTCTAGTCGCCAACCTATGTTGACGAGTTCTCCACTATCTTCCCGTCCAGTACATGGCGTTCTCTGGATGGTTCTTACAGGTCTGTTCTTCGTCGCAGTGGCTGCGCTCGTGAAGCACGTCGGTGATCGAATTCCGGCAGCTGAAACGGCCTTTCTGCGGTACTTCTTGGGCCTGACTTTCCTCATCCCGATGATCCGCCCGATGATTCGCGCAGGGCTGAACAAGTCGTCGCTGCATCTCTTTGGCGTGCGTGGTTTGATCCATGGTCTCGGGGTCATGTCCTGGTTCTACGCGATGACCCAGATCTCGATCGCCGAGGTGACATCAATGTCTTATTTCACGGCCCCATTCCACCCTGAAGTGCAACACCAGTGGCGGTGGTGACCGGTTTTCCGGTCTCATGATGTTGCGTATCGGCCAGGAAGCGGTGACAGTCCCTTTGCTGCAACATGGGAGACTGCCATGCCCGAGGGCTACCGCCACCTGACCTATGAAGAGAGATGCCAGATCGGCGCGCTGAAGGAAAGCGGTCTATCCGACGGGGCCATCGCGGCCCGGCTGGGCCGTGACCGGACGTCGGTCTGGCGGGAGCTGCGCCGGAACGGCGGCGGCGGGGGGTACAGCCCCGGGGAGGCGCAGGGGAGGGCGGAGGCCCGCCGCGGCGCGGCGTCCGGGGTCCCCCGCAGGATGACGCCCGACCGCTGGGCGCGCGTGGAGGGGCTTCTGGCGGAGGGCTGGAGCCCGGAGCAGGTCGCGGGACGGCTGCGTCTGGAGGGCGGCTGGACGGTGGGCCGCCAGTGGATATACGAACGTGTGAGGGCCGACCGGAAGGCGGGCGGGAAGCTGTTCCTGCTGCTGCGGCGCCGCGGGAAAAGGCCGAACTGGCGAGGCGGCAGGCACTCGGGCCGTGGCCACATCCCGGGCCGGGTGGACATCTCCGAGCGGCCGGAGGAGGCGGAGAGGAAGGAGCGTGTGGGCGACTGGGAGGCGGACACGATCATCGGGAAAGGCCACAGCGGGGCGGTGGTCTCCCTTGTGGACAGGGCCTCGAAATACACGTATTTACAGAGGGTTGACCGGCGAACCTCGGCTGCGGTCTCCGCCGCGATGGTGGATCTCCTCCGGCCGTCCGCCGCGCCCGTCCACACGATCACGGCGGACAACGGCAAGGAGTTCGCGGGACATGCGGGCGTCGCGGAGGCGCTCGGGGCCGCCTTCTTCTTCGCAACCCCCTACCACTCCTGGGAGAGGGGCCTGAACGAGCACACCAACGGGCTGGTCCGGCAGTACCTGCCGAAGGGGACGGACCTCCGCGCGGTCACCGACGCGGAGGTGAGGGCGGTGCAGGACCGCCTGAACGCGCGTCCGCGCCGGGTGCTGGGCTACCGGACGCCCGCCGAGGTGTTCCACGAGGCCCGCCCTCCCTGACGCCGCGCGACCGCCTCCCACCGGCGCGCATGGCTGCGCCGGGAGGGGGTGGAATGGATTTCGGGACCGCGTCCGTCCGGGCTCCGGTCGGGCTGCGCCCTCCCTACGCCCGGACGGACGCGACCCGCCCCGGCGGAGGCGTTGCGCTGCCCGGAAAGCCCGGATAACCTGCATACAGAAGGGACCACAGCCGTCCCGGGGCCGGATCCGCGGTGCCCGGGGGCCGCAGACCACGCCTTCCGGCCATTCCCTCCGCTCGGGCTCCGCCCTCGCTGCGGGAATGGCCGGTGTTGCACTTCGGAGTGGAAGTGGGGACGCCAATCTATGCCACGATCGGTGCGGCATTGTTGTTCGGAGAGCGACTTGCAGTCCGAAGGATCGCGGCAATTCTGATAGCGCTTCTTGGCGCTCTGGTCATTCTGAGACCCGGGTTCCGTGAGATTTCCAGCGGACATCTGGCGATGCTCGGCAACGGAGTCTGTTTCGCCATATCCTTCCTGATCGCCAAGGTTCTGGTTGACCGGGTTCCGGCCTTGGTGGTGGTTGGATGGCTGTCCGTCCTTGTAACGGTTACGCTGTTTCCATTTGCGCTGGCCGTCTGGATCTGGCCGACCTGGGAAGAACTGGGCTGGTTGTTTGTTGTTGCCGCACTGGCGACCGCGGGACATTATACGATGACCCTTGCGCTGCGCACCGCACCAATTGCCGTAACCCAGCCGGTGTCATTCCTGCAACTGGTGTGGGCGACCGTACTTGGCGCAGTGATATTCGCGGAGCCGGTAGACGGCTGGGTTGTGTTCGGTGGGATCTTGATCTGCACTTCCGTGACCTTCATCGCTCTGCGTGAAGCGGCTCTGAAGCGGCGTATGACGGGAAGTGAGGTGGAGGTGCCTCGGTTCTGAGCCACTTCATTGATCCTGACGAAAGCAGTCCACGGATTGGAACGAACCATCTTCGAGGTCGGAATTCCTTCCAGAAGCGCCGTGCGCAGTATCTGATTGGCTGATCAAGCTCCCTATCGTATTTGCATCCTACCACGTATTGAGCTTGGCGTAGACTGACGGGGGATGGATAAGGATGGGCAAAGTGGCTTGCCCGCATCGTGTGGATCAGTTCTGGGCGTGATGCTCCCCAATCAGGGTGGTGACTGACCAGTTGGAGGCTGGCTGTCCGTTTGGTTTGTGGCGCGGCTGGGCGGTTACGCAAGAGTTTTAGGAGCGACTTTCCCATGGGTGAACTGGAAGCGGATTTTGTCATTGTTGGTGCAGGGTCCGCTGGCTGCGCCATGGCCTATCGACTTGCCGAATCGGGAGCATCAGTGATCGTTATCGAATTTGGCGGCTCAGATGCTGGACCATTCATTCAAATGCCTGCCGCACTGAGCTATCCGATGAACATGAGCCGTTACGACTGGGGTTTCTGGTCCGAGCCTGAGCCAAATCTTGGAGGCAGGAGGCTTGCCTGTCCGCGCGGCAAGGTGATCGGAGGCTCGTCGAGCATAAACGGCATGGTATATGTGCGCGGGCACGCAAGGGACTTTGATACCTGGTCAGAGATGGGCGCGCATGGCTGGGGCTTTGCCGACGTGCTTCCGTATTTCCGTAGAATGGAGAACTGGCATGGACTGGAAGGAGACGCTGAGTGGCGCGGAACGGAAGGACCGCTCCACGTCACCCGGGGGCCACGCGAGAATCCATTGGTCCGGGCATTCGTCAAGGCGGGCGAGCAGGCGGGCTATCCAGTCACCGCCGACTACAACGGGTGCCAACAGGAAGGATTCGGTGCCATGGAGGCGACGATCTGGAATGGTCGGCGGTGGTCGGCGGCGAATGCCTATCTGAAACCTGCACTGAAACGTACCGGTTGTGCGCTTGTTCGGGCCCTGGCGGAGAAGGTAGTCATAGAAGATGGTCGCGCCGTAGGTGTACGGATTCGCCGCTCAGGGACGCCGGAGACCGTATTCGCGCACAGGGAGGTCATCGTCGCGGCGTCGGCGATAAATTCGCCAAAGCTCCTGATGCTGTCAGGAATCGGGTCGGCTTCCGATCTCGCCGCTCGGGGAATCCAGTTAGAGGCTGACCGACCGGGCGTCGGCCAGAACCTGCAGGATCATCTGGAAATTCTGATGCAGATGGAGGCGAGGCAATCGGTGAGCCTCTACCGGCATTGGAATCTGCTCGGAAAGGCCCTCGTCGGTGTACAGTGGCTGTTAACGGGCCGCGGAATCGGTGCCTCCAACCATTTCGAGAATTGCGGGTTCATTCGGTCCCGCGCGGGAATCGACTATCCGGACATTGAATTTCATTTCCTTCCGATCGCGATGCGCTATGACGGCAAATCCACGACAGGAGGTCATGGCTTCCAGGCCCATGTAGGCCCGACAAGATCGAAGTCACGAGGATCGGTGTCGTTGCGGTCAGCGGACCCTCTGGATCCCCCGGTAATTCGGTTCAACTACATGAGCCACGAGGACGACTGGAAGGAGTTCCGTAGCTGCATTCGATTGACGAGGGAGATATTCGCTCAGGAGGCTTTTGGCCCCTATGCCGGCGCGGAAATCCTTCCTGGCGCCCATGTTCAGAGCGATGCGGACCTCGACGCAGTGGTTCGTGAGAACGCGGAGAGTTCCTATCACCCCTGCGGTACCGTGCGTATGGGAAGGCCAGATGATCCGATGTCGGTCGTGGATGCTGAATGTCGGGTGATTGGGGTCGACCGGCTTCGGGTTGCCGACAGTTCGGTGTTTCCGCAGATCACCAATGGAAACCTTAACGGGCCGTCGATCATGCTTGGCGAAAAGGCGGCAGACCATATCCTCGGGCGCGATCCGCTTCCAGCCCTAAATCTGGAACCATGGATAAATCCGAACTGGCAAACCTCTCAACGGTAGGACCAGCTATGTTCGCATGCCGTCGACAGATGGATGGTCGATCATCGTCAGTTGTAAGTCCGAAATCCAGCGACCTATGGCTGCGAAGTCGTTCCGATTCCTACACGAACCGCTGCGCTCCTCTTGTTCTGGGTGGCCATGCGCCATTGTAACGCCAATTCAGGGTTTTTCACGCGCCAACAGCAGTGGGGATCAAGGAGACTGATCGAGCTGCGGTTCAGGCCGTAGGGGAGCAATCCTGTCGCGGACCAATTTTGCCAGTCTTTCGTACTCCGAATACGCTTTGGAGACCGCCATGGCATGACTGCCTATAGCACCGTCTGCACTTTTGAGGTGGAAAATGGGCTTTCGGGCTTCCTGTGCCATAGGAATCAAACTCAGGTAGTGCCGAATTGATGCCAGGCAGTTTTCATCCTCTACCGGTCTGCTCGGAACGGGGCCGACTTCGCAGTCCAAAATGTATCGGCGGAATGTTTCTGGTATACGGTTGGCCCACTTTTGATTGGCTTTGCCAGGTCGGTCAAAAAGGACGCCATGCTGTTGTACCACGTATCCGACCGGCTTCATGTTTCCGGAGGGCAGCGGAAATTCGGGATCACTCCAATGTTGCCTGCGTATTGACCACTCATTTCTCCAGCGCTTCAGGATGGGACCAAGAATCCTCAACCCCAGAAGCGAAAGCAGATCAGGGCCCAGCGGAGCAATTAGGTGATCGGTGGCAATCAGAGCGGAACGGTTCAGGGCGCCAAGGCCAGGACCGAGGTCTACCAGAACAATTGTCGCGTCGGTCGCCTCGACGGCTTCACAGATGACTTGCCGGATTCCAGTGAGGATGCGGAATGGACGAGATAAATCGGATTCTCTCGGTGCATTAGGCCATTCATCAGAAAGAGCAATTTCAAGACCGGACAACGCAAGGTCGCCCGGAAGGAGCCCCAGTGTTTCGGAAACCCGAACGACGTCTGGGGGTCGTGGGACTCCTGCCACCGTTAGGGGGTGAATGCACTGATGAATGGTTTGATTTCCGGCATCATCACTCCAAATTGATACAAGATCGTCTTCGCTGAGAAAGTTCACCGTGAGATTGGCTTGGGGGTCCAGATCACAGGCTAGCACTCGCTCGCCGATTTCCGAGAGCATCCAGGCAAGGTGATAGACCAGGGACGTCTTTCCCACGCCGCTTCTGTTGGCGCAAAATGCGAGCATTGGCGCGACCATCAAACAGCGTCCCTGGTTGTGGTAAGACCCTTCACCGTTGCAAGCACATGCGTAGCGTTGACCCTAAATTCAGGGTCCGAATGTCCGGCCTCGCGCAGCAGGCGCTGTGCGGTTGGAATTCCTACGCCGAACCTTTGGACGTATCCCAGGACTCTCATCGACTCGGCCAAATTTGGATTGCGGTAGTCTGTCACGCCAGGTTGGGCGAAATTCCCTGCCGTAACAGACCCAAATGGTCCGCCCGGATTCTGGATTTCGATCCTGTCATCGAACCATGTGACGCGTACAGGCGCATTCGATGCTTCATAATCGCGATGAACTACCGCGTTCCGCACGAGTTCCTGTATGGCACCTAAAGGAAAGCTATCCTCGCGGCTCTCTCTGTCTTGACTGACGATATCAATCCGACGTCGATTGTGTGCCCGCAGCTTGTCGTCCAGACGTGACAGCACTTCGGAAACAGTCCCGTCAATCGCCTTCTCATCAAGGATCGGGTCAGAGAACTCGTCCCCTCCAATGCGCAGAAATTGGACATAGGCACCAGGAATGCGGTCGCGTGGGCTGACCCCAAGCACCAATAGTCCGAGAATCGTGGCCTGCTTGCCTTCGACGGATGCGATCATTTTTGTTGCAGCCAGCCGTTCGTCCAGGCTTCGTTCATTGGCCCGCAGGAGTTCGCGATCAATTGCATTGGGCAGGTATTCGGTTTCGAAAGAAACCCTGTCTAGATCGGCGACCTTCGTCCCCAGTACCGGAGTAAGGTCGAAAGGAATGTCCCCGTGACGTCGCCGCTCGTTCAGCACCCGCTCGTCCTGGGCCGATGCTATACCCCGTCGCGGTCCATTTCGCACGTGAATTGCGCCCTTATAGCGAACAGGCGGAGAGTCGGACGGAAGGACGGTTACAACTGCAATGTCATGTCCACCATAGGTGCGCCTCTCGACCAAGATCACGGGCGGTGGAACGATGTTGCCATCGCTGCGCATGTCAACCAGTGTGCGAAGCATCTGGTCGGTGACTGGATTCCCGACTGGAGTTCCATCGTCTCGCAGGCCAACAACGACAATACCCTTCTGATTTGAGCCACCAAGATCGTTAGCGAACGCACAGATTGCTTCCCTTACTCGATCTCGTGCATTGCCTCCAAGAGATTCCTTGAATTCAACTCGGTCGCTTTCCTCACCCTCTATCAAGCGGGTCAATTCTTCATCGTCGATCCTTAATGTCCTGCGATTCATCTGAGTGATTCCGATTTGGGGCCTTCATGGCTTGGCAACATGGTCAAGTCTTGGGGTGGCGGCGTTGCCGTAGGGTCATGTTTCCCGTGGGCTGTCATCGTATCTTGGAATTGTTTGGAGTCTCTCGTTAGTCGTTTCTTGAGTGTCAGGATTAGCGCCTGATCTGTTGGCGCGGTCAAGGGTGTTTCCCCGATTGTTCAGGGTATTGCAGAAGTCACGTCCTCCGGGGACGTGTGAGTCGCAGATGGCGTTTGTCGTCAGGGATTGCAGTAGCCCGAGCGGTTCATTCAGGCAATCAGATGGACTGTAGCATGTTGGCGGAACTGTCGCCTTGGGCAGTTCAGCGACTGTGCGGTCGGAAAACGCGCGAATGCTGGACAGGCTCCGAAACAGCCGATGAGGAGGACAACCCTCCTGGAGCAAGGAGGTGGTTGACGGCAAGCCGGGCCATCGGGTTCCTGGGAACCGACCCGGCCTCGGATGTTGCCATGTAAGTGACATGTCGAAGCCGCCCAATTCGACCATTATGTTTTACCTAGTGTAGCGCCATCGTAGAAATGAGTATTCTGTCTGACTGTCTCCAGGCTTCATGCCATCTGTTCCGGCCTCAGGCAACCCGCAGGCGGCGGAAGGCGGCGGCGGACCGCTCCGGCCTGCACCATGGAACGGAGCGGACAATGGCACAGAGGACGGGGACTCCCAAGAACAGGGGACGCAGGATTTACCGGGTCCGCCTTTCGGATGGCGAGAGGGCGGAGCTGCGGCAGCTGGAGGACAGCGGGGCGGCGGCGTACAGGCGCCGGCACGCCCGGATCCTGCCGCTGACCGACGGGGGCCGCACCGACTGCGACATCGCGCCGGTCCTGGAGGTCGGCGTGCCGGCCGCCGGGCGGGTGCGCCGCCGCTGCGCCGGGGAGGGGCTGGAGGCGGCGCCGGTCCGCCGCGGACAGAGGAACCGGAAGGCGCGCAGCCTCGACGGCGCGGGCGGGGGGAGGCCGGTGGCCCTCGCCTGCCCGCAGCCGCCGGAGGGGCGGAGCCGGTGGACGACGCGGCCGCTGGCGGACCGGCCTGGCGGGCTGGGGACCGTCGACACGGTCCCGGACGGGACCGTGAGGAAGGCCCTGAAAAAAACGATGTGAAGCCGTGGCTAAGGCAGTACCGGTGCATCCCGCCCAGGGCCGGCGGCGACCTCCCCGCCGCGATGGAGGACGTGCTGGAGCGGTACCAGCGGGAGTTCACGGATGACGGGGCGCTGGCCGTCATGGACGGGACCTCCCGCCAGCGGAGGAGGGAGACCCGGGCGCCGCGGCCGGCGCGTCCCGGCGGCCCCGCCGTCCACGGCTTCGGATACGGGCGCAACGGCGCCGCGAACCTGTTCATGCCGTTCGCCCCGCTGCCCGGATGGCGGGAGGTGAAGGTCACCGACCGCCGGACGCGCAGGGACTGGGCCAGGGTCATCCGCGAACCCGTGGACGTCACCTTCCCGGGCAGGCGCATCGTGCCCGTGATGGACAGCCCCGACGTCCACACCGTCGGCTCCCTCCACGGGACGTTCCCTCCCGACGGGGCGGCGCGGATCGCCTCCCGGCTGGAGATCCACCATCCCCCGAAGCGCGCAGGCTGGCCGGACGTGGCCGAGGCCGGGATCGGGGCCATGGTGCGCCAGTGCCTGAACCGCCGCATTCCCGACCGGGCGGCGATGCGCCGCGAAACGGAGGCATGGGCGGAACGGAGGAACCGGGAGAGGGCCGCCGTGGACTGGCGTTTCACGACAGCCGACGCGCGCGTCAGGCTCAGGTCCCTTTACCCGTCAACGCAATGATGTCGCTACACTAGGAGCCTCTTGCAGAACTTCCCGATCAAGCGGTTTTTTCGGAAACAGGCGCTTTTTTCTGATGGCTGGTATGGATATGGAGCCATCCCTCTGGTATGAAGCAGGTGTGAAAGCCACAACATGCAGGGAGACGGCTCCATGTTCCTACGTTCGTCCATATCAGATGCCTGGCAGCGGTTTCAAGGGGAACTTCTGCCGGCCCTCGCCGGGGAGGTCGGCCCGCTGGGCGTGAGGCACGGCAAATTCATCGCCGTGCTGGACCTTGTTGAGGTGGAGAGGCATGTGCACTGCATCCACGGGGGCGTTGGGAACCCTGCCGCCGACCGCAGGGCGCTGGCTCGGGCCTTCGTCGCCAAGGCGGTGTGGGACATGCCGACCACGGTGGTGCTGATCGACAGGCTGCGCCACCACCCGACGCTGCGCAGGCCGGTCGGCTGGTCCCGCGTGTCGGAGGTGCCCAGCGAACCGGCGTTCTCCCGCGCCTTCGCCTGGTTCGCGGAGACCCGGCTGCCCGAGCGGATGCACGAGGCGCTGGTCCGCGCTGCGTACGCCGGCTCGGTCGTCGGGCACATCTCCCGGGACTCGACGGCGATCATGGGACGGGAGAGGCCGGCGCCGAAGCCGAAGCCGGAGGAGAGGCCGAAGCGAAAGCGCGGACGCCCGAAAAAGGGGGAGGAGGTCCCGAAGGAGCGGACCCGGCTGGAGCGGCAGCTGCGGGACGGGATGACGGCGGAGGGGATGGCCGACGGGCTGCCGAAGGCCTGCGGCACCGGCACGAAGCGCAACGCGAAGGGGTACAGGGAGAGCTGGAGGGGGTACAGACTCCATATCGACGCCGCCGATGGGGACGTCCCCGTCAGCTGCATCCTGACCTCGGCGTCGCTGCACGACAGCCAGGCCGCCATCCCGCTGCCGGGGATGACGGCGCTGCGGGTGGACCACTGTCACCAACTGATGGACGCGGCATACGACTCCCTGGAGATCGGGTTCCACGCCTGCCTGACGGGGCGCGTGGCGGTCACCGACACCAACCCCCGCCGCGACGCGGCGCTGAAGGAGCGCCTCAGGAAAGAGGCGCTGGCGCAGCGGAAAGCGGGCCACATACGCCACGACCGCGTTCGCTACCGGCAGCGCTCCAGCGGCGGGCGCGTGAACTCCGCCCTGAAGGACTCGTACGGCGCCCGGCACGTCCGCGTCCGTGGGCACGCCAGGGTGGCCTGCCACCTGTTCTTCGGTGTGCTGGCCCTGACGGTGCAGCAGCTGATGCGGCTCACCATCTGACACCGCCAGCCGCGGCAGCACCGGACGCCGCGGACGCCGCCCCGGAGGGGACGGCGCGGACAGCCATGCGCGGACGGCGCCCGACGGGCCACCATCTGCGGCATTCCGCCACACCTCGGGCCGTGCAGACGCCCCGGGCACCCACCGGATCCGGTGTCACGACCCTGGCGGAACCGAAAGGCTTGCAGCGCAAGCCCGAACCGCAATAATTGTGCAAGAGGCTCCTAGATTTGCTCCCAACTTCCGCCTGCACTGTTGGACCTCACCGAAGCATGGATGAACCGAACACCTTCCGCGCCCTGTTCGACGCCAGGCAAATCAAGCCAATCATGAGGCGCCCGGACTTTGTCTCTTCGGATTGCAACTGCCATAGCGAATTCAGTGTACAGATTGGCCCAAGCCTCGATCAGGCCCTCAGGGAAGCCTCTGGCGGTGCGGACAATGCGCTCGGTCTTCGCCGAAACACCGTGCCCGTGGCCTCGGGAAATGATTTGGTCGGGTTGTCCAAACCGATTCAGTTTCAGGCGCTCGCTGTCTTCCAAGTCCCACTCGATTCCGCCGTCCGAGCCAAACACCCGAAGGCGAAGACCACCACGATTTCCCGGTGCGAGTCGTGTCACCATGAGCGTGCCCGGCACCCCGCCTTCGTAGCGGAGGCCAATGAAGGCCGTATCTTCCAGTGGTTTCGGTGCGCCGCAAACGTGAAATTCGGCCCGGACATCGGTGATGCGGAGGCCCGAGACGAATTGCGCCAAATGCGCGGCGTGGGTTCCAATGTCGCCGACGCAGCTCGTGGGGCCGGAAGAATTTGGATCAAGTCGCCATTTCACATGCGGCGCATCGTGGGAGCCGTCGGGAATCATCCAATCCTGCATGAACTCCACGTGAATCTGGTTGATCCGGCCCAGAGCACCTGAAGCGACGATTTCCCGTGCTTGCCGGATCATTGGAAAGCAGGACATCACATAGGAGACTCCGAAGACGCACCCCGTGGATGCCGCATGCGCAACCAGATCGTTCGCTTCGTCGACCGCGTTTGTCAGCGGCTTGTCGCAGAGCACGTCAATTCCGGCGCTGAGCATATCCCTCGCCGGAGCATGATGCAGATGGTTGGGAGTGGTGATCGCCACCGCATCCACACCGTCGATGCGCTTGGCTTCGGCTTCGGCCATTTCCGTGAATGAGAAGTAGGAGCGCTCAGGACCAATGTGGAAGTCCATAGCCTTCGTCCGCGCCCGTTGCCGATCAGACGACAGTGCACCTGCCACCACCTCCCATCGGTCGCTGAGCCGGGCGGCGGCGGCCTGCGTGCTGGCAATTCGACCACCGCCAACGATTCCAAGGCGTAGACGTCGGGACAGCCGCGGAAACGGGCCTTCGAAATCAAACGTAGCGGGCAGGAGGCTATCTGTCATTGAGTTGGTTCCTTACGCCGGCGGCTTTGTCCCATCAGGCAACATCTCAACCGCCATGAAGATCGATGGCGTGATCGTTTCGAACTGATGCCAGGGATAGTTGCCCGCCTCGTCATACATCGGACGATGGGTGGTGCCGGGCGCCATCAATTCCTCGAGATAGAGCGTCGATACATCTTTCTCGCGGCATTGCTGCATTTTGCCGAACCCCACGATCTGGGTGTGAACCTCGCGGAAACCCGGCAATGGACAAAACGCGTGGTTCCGGTGAAGTCCAACATGTAGGGGCACGCTGCCCGAATGGTACATTGTGAAACCGAATCTTCCGATCCACACTTTCGGGGACATGAAATGACTGACCCCGCGCAATCGCTCTTCCCGCCGCACTTCAAAGGCAGAAGGCCATGACTTCTTCACTTCCGCGAACAGCGCCTCTTCGTCAGGGTAGTCCGCAAACCGCTCAATGAGTACGGCATAGTCTACGTCGTGCAGGTCAACGTCAGCCACGACAACTGATTGCAGCGGGCCCAGCGTCTGCCGTAGGATGCGGATTGGAGATTCCGAGAGATTGAGCAGAATTACCTTTCCCCGAACCCGGTAATCCGGTTCATCGGCGATCAAGCGAACGGAAAAAAAAGGTTCGGCAATCTCGAGGCTTTCAACAGGCATCGGTGGGCACTCTAGTGGGGTTGTTCCGGCAGAGGGTCGGGGCGCTCACAGCGGCTGGACAGATCAACGAACCGACCAAGACCGGAAGAGGCGAGCATTCCCTCAATCGCTTCATAGACATGGAAAGCCATATCTCCGCTGGCACGTGCTCCTCGCCGCTCACTCACGGCCTGTGCTAGGTCGAGCAATCCAATTCCTCGCGCATCGTAATTGTATCCGTGGGTGTTCTCGGCGACGGACCAGTTCGCGGGAGCCTTTGGACGCGGTCGCATGGTCCATCGTGCTGTCTCGCGGGTTCGATACCAGACAGGGCCCTGAAAGACATTCGCGCCATCACCCGGATCCGGATCGGGAATGCAGATCGTTCCCTCCGAACCGTAAATCTCAAGCCGTGGTGTTTCGCTCTCCCAAACATCGAAGCTCACCATCAACTGGCCAATCACACCACTTTCAAACTCCATAAGGCCCAGGCAATGCGTGTCGACCTCTACAGGTATCATTTCCCCTTCGCGTGGCCCACATTCAATCATGCGCTCCGCGAACGATTTCCGCCCCATCCCGGCTACACGACGGATCGGCCCGAGACAGAAAACCAAGGCAGTCAGGTAATAGGGGCCGAGGTCCAGCAGCGGTCCGCCACCCTTCGCATAGTAGAAATCCGGATTCGGGTGATGGCGTTCGACGCCGTGGGTTGGCACAAACGCCGCCACTCCGGTTGGTGCCCCGATGATCCCACTGTCCAGGAGCTTGCGTACTGTCTGCCAGCGTCCGCCTAGAAAGGTGTCAGGGGCATTCCCCACGAGAAGACCCCTTTCCCTTCCAAGTTCCAGAAGGGCGAGACCTTCGTCCCGATCAGTTACGAAGGGTTTTTCCGCATAGACGTGTTTACCGGATTCAAGTGCAAGTCGGCTGATCGTGAAATGTGCCTCCGGAACAGTCAGATTCAGAACTGCATCAATTCCGGCGTCTGCATAGACTTCGTCAGGAGCGCAGGCTTTGGGAATGTCGTACTCAGCCGCCTTCGAGCGACTCTCTTCGATATCCAGACTGGCACAGGCAACGATCTCGAGGCCGTCAAATTCCGCACAGTTCTTCAGGTAAATGTCGCTGATACGGCCACAGCCGATCATGCCAACGCGAAAGGGATTCATGCGGTATCCAGATGCTCAGGTCGCTTTGCCTCGGCAAATTGCTTGATCGCAGGAGCGACCGCAAGTGCGCAGTCCGTCTCAAACCAAACCGAAAACACCGTTGGAAGCGGTTTCGATCTTCACGGTACCGCCACCTCCTAGTGGTGTTTCGCATGCTCCGCGACCCACGCATAAATCGGCTCCACACTTTCCCTGACTCTCGACCTCCACTCCGAGGTGCAGCACCGGCAATTTTTCCACGAGGCGCAGTCCGAACGGAGGAAATGGCCTGGAGGTGCGATTCCCGGTTCCGGGCGCCAGCGACCCGGGTCTGGGACAACTGCCGGGCCATGGCCAGATACGAAAACCTACGGTTCCTCAGCGCGTGTATCTGGCATCCATCCTCGCGGGTCGCGCGGCGGTAGCCCCCGGGTATGGCAGTCTCCCGTGTTTCAACACAGGAACTGTCGCCGCTTTCTGGCCGATTGGCGCCAGTATGCACCGGAGGAACGGGTCGCCACCGCCTTTGGTGGTGCGCTTAGGACAGAAACGGGGGCATTCCTGCATTCCTGTCCTGCGGCTATGATTTAGAGCGCCAAGATTGCCGAGGAGTTCGCTCCCGAGGTTTCGGATTTGCCCGTGATGGCTCGTCAATTGCTTCGGTCGTTCGCGGCTGCTTCGGGAGCACGGCCCGCAGATCCGGCGTCCGCGCTTCGATATGCCGAACGGCTCGAGGCACGCCAACATGAAGGAGATGCGGTTCGTCTCTTCATGCGGCAGTGGCGGGTCGGCTTCGCGTTCGATCCCGTCTGCCGAGCCATGCTGCTGGTGGCAGGCAACAGGTCGGGAGCCAGTGAGCGGCGATCCGACCGGCATCTTGCCCGTCGGTTGAACTCTTGGGGATTGGCGGGTCCGGAATCGACGGGTGAAATTCCGAATGGGCCAACGCAGTCTCATAGCAATGCTGAAGCTCTCCGTCATCAACGGCTGGCATTTTACATCGCACGGCATTGGGAGGAGCGGGGTCGTGAGTCTCGGGGTCTTTGGGGGATTGTCGTTTGCTCCAGCAGCCTGGGGTCAGGCCAAGGGAAACGGTGACCAACGCATAGGTGCGGGCGAAGACCTGGGCCTGCATTCGCTGGTTAAGGGCGTTGGCAGGTTCGAGCTTCATCTTCAGGTTCTCGAATAGAACTCCGCGATGGTGTTGAACGCTTGCTTCCGTGTCTGTTTGTCGTCTGATATCAAGCCTTTGCGGTTCCAGCCCCTTTGCGCACGGTTCTGGCGACGTTCAGTGCGGAAATCATACAGCAGCCAAGGAACGAATCCTGCAACCGCCGGATGTCCTTCCACTGTTGCGATCTGGTTGCTGTAGTAGGCGACGCCGAACGCTTCCGAATTGAAGGCCGTTTCTGGACGGTCGTCGCCAGCGACAATGTCACAGCCAGTTTCAGAGATCAGGAGTGGCTTCGCCGGATCGTAGTTATCTAGAATCCGCCTAAAATCAACCATGTCTGCATCGTTCCAACTGAAATGCTCGTTGATTCCAACAACATCGACCAGATACGCGAGGCTGTCCTCGACAGTCAGCGTTTCCTGATTGAAAAAGACAGGCGGCGGCAGTCGGGCGACTGGGATCAAGCGACCGGACCGTTGCGACCAAGCTTTCCGTGAAGGTGGTGCGGGATTCGGTATCAGCGGTCTCGTTAGCCAGCCCCCAAAGAATGACGCTAGCCCGATTGCGGTCGCGCAGGACCAATTCGGAAAGTTGGTTCCGCGCGTCCTGCAAGTTGCCTGCATTGTCGAACGCCAATGACCAGTAAACGGGCAATTCCTCCCATAACAACATTCCCTCCTCGTCTGCGATTTCGGCGGCGCGTTCGTGATGGGGATAATGTGCGAGACGCAGGAAATTGGCACCAAGTTCGCGTGCATGGGCGAAACGGCGTCGCAACCGTCGCGTCGAGACTGCAGACGAGGCTGCACGGGCCATGCGGGTCTAGGACTGTCCGTCTTAGGTAATGTTCCCCGCGCTCGCGGGGATGAACTGGGTGAACGATCACCATGTTGACACTCCAATTCGCAGCGCGTAAGTGTGCTCGTACGACACAGGCCCAGGTGGCGGAACTGGTAGACGCGCTAGCTTCAGGTGCTAGTGTCCTGTATGGATGTGGAGGTTCGAGTCCTCTTCTGGGCACCATCCCTAAACTTGGATTCGCCTCCGAGGTCGAAGCGTGAAGTCATTGGTAGCCCACGAGTGGCAGGTTATTTCGACCTACCAACTGGGTAGAGCCGACAACTGCAAGACGAATGCAATTCCATTTCTTTCTCCTCGGGACAACGGGCTCTAGAAAACTGCCACGCTCGTTGGTCTCCTGTGCCGCATCTATACACACCCATCGGATATCTTCAGTTAACAATCGTAGCGTTGCCCCAAGGCCCTCGAGTCTTCACTCGAGAGAAGAATGTCTGGTGGTTGCCTTCAATTTGCTATTTGCTCAAAGATCAACATATAACCTATTGCTGAAAGGTATTTTTGTGGTTGTGATACTCGTGGCGGATTGCCGACTGGTCAACTACCGTTGCGATCGCTAAACAAAGTGCAATTGTCGCACCATGCCATCATTCCTGCCGGTATCGGCATGTGCACGACGCGCTGCTGTCTCGTCTTCTCCTGGAAATATGGACATGCCGAGGCTACGGAGATAGGCACGTTCCGCAGACGACAATGCCAGGCCAGATGGATCGAAAGAGAACGACTCCGATGGATTTCGCCTCGCCGGAAACTGAGTTGCGTAGCTTCGGATTGATCAAGTCCATGGGGCGTGAGGCTCACCGGGCTACCAAGGGCAGGTCGTTGACCGATCAAGACAAGCAACGCTGTATGGAAGCGATTCTACAATTCGATGCCAATCCATGGCATCCCGGACTGAATTTTGAGCGCCTCGGCAACCAACCCATTCACAACCATTGGTCGATCCGCGCCTCAAAGGAATTGAGGGTCATACTCAGCGTCGAAATGGACGAGAATGGGCAGCCTGCAGACGCGATGGTGGCCAACTTTGGTCATCATGATCAAATGTACGACTGGAGTGGCCGCCAGCAGTTCCATTCCGATTTGTCCGAGGGAGTGGAAATTGGAACGCCTTCCCCAAGAGGTGCGGCTTGGGCGTTGCCGCTCGCCGACTTCGAGGAATGGCAATTATATCTATATCCGGATCAGAAGGCGCTCGTGAATCGACAGTTTGACCGGGAGGCGCGGCTGTACGGTGGCGCGGGTACCGGAAAGTCCGTGATCCTGCTGCACAGAGCCGCTCGACTTGGCCGGGAGAATCCGGACGGGAAGATTCTCGTAACCGCATTCCATAAGGTGCTGATAAAGAGGCTGGAGGAACTGTATTCCAATTTACCAAATCCACCAAGGAACGTGGAATTTCGCAATGTCTATCAGATTGTTAGTCGCATCATTGGAGGTCTGGGGATCAAAGGCGAAATTCTGTATGAAGCATTCGATGAAGCATACAGGCGGATCGTGCCGGGTACTTCGATACATTCCTGCACCCCTGAATATCTGCGAGACGAGATCGAACGCGTCATCAAAGGACGGTCGGCAAGTAAGGACGAATATCTGGACACTGGTCGCTTCCAGCGAGTAGGGCGCCAGCGCGGCTTCAAGAAACGTGAGCGGGAGACTTGCTGGGCTCTTCGAGAGGCATGGGATGAAGAACTGCAGCGACGCGGCAGCCGAAGTTTTGCCGATGCTTGGACTTGGCAAGGGAGACCTTGGAAACGGAGGGCACGCCGATCTACCGGGCGGCATTGATTGATGAGGCCCAGGATCTTACCGCCTCCGCGGTCAGGATGATCCGGGCGTCAGTCGCCGGTTCACCCGATAGTCCCATTCCTCGTGACGGACTCCTGTTGGTGGACGACAAGGCCCAGCAAATCTATGCGGGTGGTTTCAGGGCGGCATGGGCGGGCCTTAACTTCAAGGGTCGTTCGGTGCATCTGTCGACAGGGCACCGAACGACAAGGCAAATCGCCCGCGCCGCCGCTGCTGTACGCGGCCAGTTCCTAGTGGACAAATCGGACACGGATAGCGACGCGGTCGAGGTTGAAAGCTACAGTCGGGATGATGGCCTGCTGCCAGTTCTTCGACAGACAGACGACAAAGAGCTTTCCGAAGCAATCGGCATCATTCGCCGATTGGTAGACACCGATGGCTATAATTGGCGCGAAATTGCCATCGCGTCGATGCACCGAAATGACCTCAATGCCTGCCACGAATATCTGAGCAAAAAGAGGATTCCGGCATTGCTCCATCACTCTGGAAAGGGGGATCCAGACGGCGTTCGAGTTGTCACCTTTGATAGCTGCAAAGGCCAGGAATACCGGGCTGTTATTGTCCTGAGAGTGGGAAACTCAATCTTTCCTCTCTCGGAAAACGATAGGCAAGTCCAGACGGGAACCCTTCAACTTGACTTGCCCGAAAGTGCGCGAGTCGAGCAATCCGACGCCGAAGCGCTCGAGAAACGACAGCTAAACCTAGATCGGCTCTACGTCGCGATGACCCGAGCGTGTGATCGCCTCTTTCTGATCTGCAATGAGGCTCCGGGATCTGAAATCGAACTCGCGTGCGATCACTTTGACTGGTACCCGCCGTCAAGGCCTTTCGATCTGAATTCGGACGTTGCCTCGTGAATGTGCTTCCGACGATTTGCACAGCTAACATTGGATGCGTGTTTTCTGTAACCTTCAACAGTTCGAAATTATCTTGTCTTTGGACGGCGCGACCGCCAGAGAATTGTGGAAATAGGCAGTGAAGTGAGCCTCTTACAAAACTTCCCGGTCGAGCGGTTTTCCCCCGAAAACGGGTTCTTTCTGATGGTTGGCGTGGATATGGAGCCGTCCCTCCGATATGAAGAGGGTGTCCTTGCGACGAGATGCAGAAAGCCGGATCATTGCCACTGGGTTTCTTTGAATCGGATGCCTGCCTGCGGCTCCAAGGAGAACTTCCGTCTCTCCCCGTCGGGAGGTTTGGAACAGGTTCATCCGCGGAAGGGAGTGGACAGCTTTGTGAAATCCGGGCGCTGTGAAATTCAGGTCCGTGTCTGTGTTTGCCTGTTTGGTTTGAAGTCGCCTCGGGTGTCGCCAATTCAGTCCTGTCGAGTCAATGTGTTCGGATTGCCCAACGAAACGATCGGTTGCGCGGACTGCAACCCAACGGACGTAAGCCGAATGTGAGCGATTCGATAGGGCGTCGAAGCCCGCATCTTGGCCCGAAGTAATTGGGTGCCCATACGAGTCCCGTGGGAATGGTCTTTGGGGTACAGATCCTATCTGACTGGTCTTCCTGCTGTTTCGAGGCCACAGGCGAGTCCGGACAGGAATTGCAAACTGGGCAAAGACCATGCAGAAATACCGCGAGGACCATTTCAGGAACGATGTCCGCTTGGCACGAGGGAGGAATTTGGATGACTGACGATACCACCCGCCATGCCACGAAGATGGCGAAAAAGAAGGCGGCTCGTGACAGGATCATGGCCACCAAGAAAGGTGAACGAGGATTGGTGATCGTCCACACCGGAAAGGGTAAAGGCAAGTCCACAGCCGCGTTTGGAATGGTTTTTCGCTGTATCGCCCATGGAATGAAATGCGCGGTGGTCCAGTTCATCAAGGGCGGAATGCAGACCGGTGAGCGCGACCTGATCACCTCACAATTTGGCGATATCTGCCAGTTCCATACTATGGGGGAGGGGTTCACTTGGGAAACCCAGGATAGGGACCGCGATACCGAGATGGCCCAGGCCGCTTGGTCGAAGGCCATGGAGTTGATCCGTGACCCGACCATTCGGATGGTTCTGTTGGACGAGATCAACATAGCCATGAGATACAGCTACGTGGATGCCGGGGAGGTCGTGAAGTTCCTTAACACAGAAAAACCCGAAATGACCCACGTCATTCTGACCGGCCGCAATGCCGATCAGGGCTTGGTCGACGCAGCTGATCTAGTGACGGAGATGGAATTGGTGAAACATCCTTTCAGGTCGGGGATCAAGGCACAGATTGGAGTGGAATTCTGAACGGATGACTTCTGCCATGGGATACGCCCAAGACGGATCCACGGCTTCTTTTCCGCTCAAGTCGATTCTGTCTTCGGGATTGTTGTCATGGTTTCGATTCCCCTGCTCTGGCGTGGGGGCGCGGACCTGCCACAACCAAGCAGATAACTCTCTGATGGATTGACAGAATTCCAGTGCATCTGGCTCAGGAATCTGTACAGCGGTCTTTTATGGTGCCGCTGATTGGGCCGTTTGACTCACCCGCACTTTGCCCGCCATCCCAACATTATTCCGAGCAGTTGATGTGGTCGAGCCAAAGGAGCGGCTTTGCTCCAGAGGTGCCTATCCGCTGTTCCGGGAGAGGCGCTAGTTTGAGGTTCGGGTCAGGCAGACAGCGCCGTAGCCACCGGCGACGGCCAGAATGCGGCGAACCGATTCCACATAATTCAGGAACGTCAGGCTTGATCCTTGGCCCTGTCCTCCCCAGACGAAACTGTTCCGGACTCAACAAGTCGCATTACCGTGTCGATGTTGAACCTCAGCCGCTGGTCAAGCGCGTCTGTGTCCATGAAGTCCCGCTCGAAAAGGATGGCGCCAGTATAGCGGTTGGTGAGATAATAGTACCCGATTGCGGCAATTGTGATGTTCAGCTGAACCGGGTCAATTCCCTCGCGGAACACTCCATCCGCCACACCGCGATCAAGTAGATTACGTACCATTTCGACAAATCGGCGGCTTGCCGCACGGATACGGTCGGACTGCTGGAGATGACGGGCGCGATGCAGGTTTTCACTGTTGACCAGTGTAATGAACTCAGGGTTTTCCAGATAATAGTCCCAAGTGAAACGTACGAGCGTTTCCAGCGCTTCGCGAGGCGGAAGATGGTCCAGCGCCAGATCCTGTTCGGCGTTACGGATGTCGAGATAGGCTTCTTCCAGAACCGTCTGGAACAGTTGTTCCTTACTACCGAAATAATGGTAGATCATCCGCTTATTGACGCAGGCCTTGTCAGCGATCATGTCGACGCGCGCACCGCCCAATCCCAATCTCGCGAATTCGGTTTTCGCAGACGCCAGAATAAGGCTCTTGGTGACCCGTGCGTCTCTACTACGTGGTTTGGTCGTCTTCATGGCTTGCCATCCACCCTGCCCGTGTAACCCGCTTGGGGTCGGGACGCTCTGACATTGGTATGAATTTCACTCATATGCGAGCCTCTTGCAGAACTTCCCGATCAAGCGGTTTTTTTCGGAAACGGGCGCTTTTTCTGATGGATGGCCTGGATATGGAGCCGTCCCTCTGGTATGGAGCAGGTGTGAAAGCCACTACATACGGGGAGACGGCTCCATGTCCCTACGTTCTTCCATATCAGATGCCTGGCAGCGGTTTCAAGGGGAACTTTTCCCGTCCCTCGCCGGGGAGGTCGGGCCGCTGGGCGTGAGGCACACGAAATTCATCGCCGTGCTGGACCTGGTCGAGGTGGAGAGGCACGTGCGCTGCATCCACGGGGGCGTCGGCAACCCTGCCGCCGACCGCAGGGCGCTGGCGCGGGCCTTCGTCGCCAAGGCGGTGTGGGACATGCCGACCACGGTGGTCCTGATCGACAGGCTGCGATACGACCCGACGCTGCGCAGGCTCTGCGGCTGGTCCCGCGTGTCGGAGGTTCCCAGCGAATCGACGTTCTCCCGCGCCTTCGCCTGGTTCGCGGAGACCCGGCTGCCGGAGCGGATGCACGAGGCGCTGGTCCGCGCCGCGTACGCCGGCTCGGTCGTCGGGCACATATCGCGGGACTCCACGGCGATCGTGGGACGGGAGAGGCCGGCGCCGAAGCCGAAGCCGGAGGAGCGGCCGAAGCGAAAGCGCGGACGCCCGAAAAAGGGGGAGGAGAGGCCGAAGGAGCCGACCCGGCTGGAGCGGCAGCTGCGGGACGGGATGACGGCGGCGGAGATGGCCGACGGGCTGCCGAAGGCCTGCGACACCGGCACGAAGCGCAACTCGAAGGGGTACAGGGAGAGCTGGAGGGGGTACAGGCTCCATATCGACGCGGCCGATGGGGACGTCCCCGTCAGCTGCATCCTGACCTCGGCGTCGCTGCACGACAGCCAGGCCGCCATCCCGCTGCCGGGGATGACGGCGCTGCGGGTGGACCACTGTCACCAACTGATGGACGCGGCCTACGACTCCCTGGAGATCGGGTTCCACGCCTGCCTCATGGGGCGCGTGGCGATCACCGACACCAACCCCCGCCGCGACGCGGCGCTGAAGGAGCGCCTCGGGAGGGAGGCGCTGGCGCAGCGGAAAGCGGGCCACATACGCCACGACCGCGTCCGCTACCGGCAGCGCTCCAGCGTCGAGCGCGTGAACTCCGCCCTGAAGGACTCGTACGGCGCCCGGCACGTCCGCGTCCGTGGGCACGCCAAGGTGGCCTGCCACCTGTTCTTCGGTGTGCTGGCCCTGACGGTGCAGCAGCTGATGCGGCTCACCATCTGACACCGCCAGCCGCGGCAGCACCGGACGCCGCGGACGCCGCCCCGGAGGGGACGGCGCGGACAGCCATGCGCGGACGGCGCCCGACGGGCCACCATCTGCGGCATTCCGCCACACCTCGGGCCGTGCAGACGCCCCGGGCACCCACCGGATCCGGTGTCACGACCCTAGCGGAACCGAAAGGCTTGCCGCGGCCGCCCGAACCGCGATAATTGTGCAAGAGGCTCATGCACTATTAGGTCAGTTGACCTCGCATGGAAACCACTTGGCAGAATCTACGGATTCGTTTTGATCTCTCTCTTTGCAGGAGATGTTGTTTGCCGACCATTCGCGAGCGCAGCCCTGAATGCCTGGCCAGCAACGGTTACCCAACGTGCTAACGACAATCTTCTGCCACGGGCGCTTGACGGGGGCGCCGGGATCAAGTAACCGGATGGTGCGTTCCCTGCCGTGCCTGCGGCTTGGGGGGGCGTGACGGACAGGACTTACGGGCCCTGCGGGGCCCTGGCAAGGAGGGAGGACCCGATGCCATTCATCGAGAGATTCATCGAGGCGGAGCGCGTGTCGCGGCGGAACCTGCTTCTGGCGGGGGCCTTCGGGGTCCCGGCGGCGGCGGCGCTGCGGATGTTCGGCCCGTCGCCGGCGATGGCGGCGACCTACGCCGACCCGACGGTCGCGTGGAGCTACCGCAACCGGACGAACCCGTACTGGAACGAGATCGTGTCGGGGGGCGAGGCCTTCGTGGAGAGCCTTGGGCGGCCGAGGGAGGCGCTGACGCACCTGATCAACGAGGGCTCGTCGGAGAAGTCGCTCGCGGACGTGAAGGCGCTGCTGGCGAAGACCGGCGGCGAGCTGGCGCTGGCGATCGACACCAACGACGCGCCGAACGCGCGGCCGGTGGTCGAGGCGGTGGCGGGCGCGGGCGGCTACGTGTCGACGATCTGGAACAAGACGGACGACCTGCACCCTTGGGACTTCGGCGACAGCTACGTGTCGCACATGACGTGGTCGGACGAGGGCCCGGCGGAGCGGACGGCGCGCATCCTTCTGGAGGCGATGGGCGGCCGGGGCGGCGTGGTCCACCTGGGCGGCATCGCGTCGAACAACCCGGCGATCGAGCGCCTGAACGGCCTGAGGAACGCGCTGGCGGACTATCCGGACGTGGAGCTCCTGGACGCGCAGCCTGCGGACTGGGACACGCAGAAGGCGAACCGGATCATGTCGTCGTTCATCACGCGCTACGGCGACGAGATCGCCGGGGTGCACTGCGCGAACGACACCATCGGCTACGGGGTGCTGGAGGCGCTGCGCGCCGAGGGGATGGACGTGCCGGTCGTGACCTACGACGGCAACCCGCAGGCGGTGGACCTGGTGCTGGAGGGCCGCATCCTGGCGACGGTGTTCACCAACCCGCACTGGGGCGGCGGCATCACCGCGGCGCTCGCCTACCACGCGGCGGTCGGCACGTTCCGCCCGTCGGAGGAGCCGCCGGAGCACCGGGAGTTCTACGGCCCGACCATCCTGGTGACGCCGGAGGACGCGGCGGAGTTCAGGGCCAGCTACCTCGACAGCGTCCCGACCTACGACTGGAACGACTTCTGGGGCCCGACAAACGGCCAGATCCGGTACGGGTGACCGGGAAGCCGAGGGCGCGGCCGGACACACACGCCGCGCCCGGAACCAGGGTTCCTTTCTCGGGACATTGACGGTACGTTCTTCGGAACGGGGGTATTCATGGCTGAGATGACGGCACTCGGACAGGGTGCGTCCGGGTTCCTGACCCGTGAGCGCATCATAAAATGGGCCCCGCTTCTGGTGCTCATGTTTCTTGTGCTGGTCTTTCCGGTTTTCGAGTGGCTGGAGGACTTCCGCGAGGGCAAGGACCATGTCTACCTGCTGGACTCCCGCTTTTTCTCGATCCGAAACGCCTCGCGCATCGCCGTCGCGGCCACACCGGCGCTGATGGTTGCGATCGGAGTCACCTTCATTATCATCATGGGATCGATCGATCTATCTATGGAAGGAACCGTCTCCGTCAGTGCCGTCGTATTCGCTTTTGCATTTCTCGCTATGGGCGGGACATTGGCGAGCTGGGCCTGGCTGGCCATACCGCTTGCGCTGCTCGTCGGTGGAGCCATGGGCTTCATAAATGGGCTGATCCATGTCCGACTGAAGATACCCTCCTTTATGGCTTCACTTGCTATGGGGTTTGTCGGAACCGGCTTCGCGCTGCTCCTGACCGGCGGTGATCGCATCAGGGTTGAGGACGAGATGTTCCGGTCCCTTCTGACCGTCCGGTGGTTCAGTTTCCCGATCATGTGCTACGTTGCCTTGGCTGCACTGCTCGTCGCCTGGTTTCTCCAGTCGCGCACCACTTTGGCCCGTAATTTCTATGCCATTGGCGGCGGAGAGGAACTGGCGCAGGCGAGCGGGCTGAATGTCGCACGGGTTCGAATTATGGGCTTCACTCTCGCAGGCGTCTTCTTCGCGCTCGGTGCGCTCATGGCCGTAGGCAGGATCGGGATCGCCGAAACCGTCACAGGCAAGGATTTCATGTTCATCTCGATCACGGCCGTTGTTGTTGGCGGAACTGCGCTTTGGGGCGGCATCGGGGGTGTCTGGAACACTTTGGTTGGTGTCCTGATCGTGAACGTCATCAACAATGGCATGGTCGTGATCGGCCTGCCCAACTTCGTTCAGGACGGTGTTCTGGGTGTGTTGGTAATCATCGCAGTGGTGCTGTCCACGAACCGAAGAACGATTAGCTTCGTGAAATAGGGGCGGCGCGATGTACGAACTCAGACAGGTCGACAAACACTTTCCCGGCATCCGTGCGCTGAAGTCGGTTGATTTCGTGGTTAACCGCGGCGAGATCGTGGGCCTCGTCGGTGAGAATGGTGCCGGTAAGTCGACGCTGATGAAGGTGATCTATGGCACCTATCAACCAGATGGCGGTAACATCTCGATCGACGGCAGGACTGTTCGGTTTCAGAACCCACGAAGGGCGATGGAACATGGCATCGGGATGGTGTTCCAGGAACAGTCGTTGATCACGAACCTGACGGTGATGGAGAACATCTATTTGGGTTATGAAAGCCAGTTCGTAACCTATGGGGTCATTAACTGGAGGGCGATGTCCGAGGCCGCTCGCGAGCAGCTTGCGAAGGTCGAACTCGACATCGATCCCGCAACGATTACTTCCAATTTGTCCTTTGCCCAGCGTCAGCTTGTCGAACTGGCCAAGGTCTTGACGCTGGAAGAGCGGATCGATGGCGATCTAGTGATTCTACTCGACGAGCCGACATCTGTCCTGGCCAGGGAAGAAGTGGATATGCTGTTTCGGATAGTGCGGGAACTGACAAAGCGAGCCTCGTTCATTTTCGTCTCGCATCGGATGGAAGAGGTGTTGGAACTCTCCGACCGAATTTACGTGATGAAGGACGGCGAGGTTGTGGATGTCGTTGCCCATGATGAAGCCGACATGGATGCAATCCAACACAAGATGGTGGGCCGTGATGTCGACAAGGAATATTATCGCGAGCAGAAGCAGAGACCTTACGATAGTAGCAAGGTTCTGGCCAGCTTCGAGAATGTGAGCTTGACTGGCCGATACCAGGACATATCGTTCGAACTTCATCCTGGCGAGGTGCTCTGTCTCGTCGGCACCGAAGGGGCGGGGAGGGAGGCGGTTCTTCGCACGCTCTACGGTCTTGAGGCGCCGACCTCCGGATCCGTTACGGTCAGAGGTGAATCCGTCGACCGATTCACCGCACGCGACGGCGTGCAGCGCGGCATCGGCTATGTTCCGCGGGAGCGCAAGGTGGAAGGCATCGTGAACGGCATGAACGTTTTCGAGAACATCACCCTGAGCCAGCTTCCGAATTATGCGACCGGCGGGATCCTGAGGGTTGGTGAGGAAAAGGCACTGGCAAGGAATTGGATTGAGCGCTTGGGCATCAAGACGCCGTCGGAAGACAAGGATTGTGGAGGCCTGTCGGGCGGCAACCAGCAGAAAGTGGTGCTGGCAAAGTGGCGTTCGGGTGGATCGGACATCATGTTGCTCGATCACCCGACCCGCGGTCTTGATATCGGTGCCAAGGAAGACGTCTATGAAATGATCCGCGAGATGTCTGATGCGGAAGTTGGCATCCTGCTGGTTGCCGACACCCTCGAAGAGGCCATCGGCCTTTCCCACACGATCATCGTTCTAAAGGACGGCGAATTCCAGAAACGATTCGATGGAACGCCGGGCTCAAAGCCGTCGCTCTACGACCTCGTGCATCACATGATCTGAGCAGAAAATGGATATCGAACGCCTGAAACCGCATTTTCCCTGGATCACGCTTGTGGTGCTGGGGGGCCTTGTCGGCATCGCAAATCCGAGTTTCTTCGATCCAGATGCGCTGATCCTGTTGATGGCCGATATCGTACCTTTGTTCATCATGGCGCTGGGTATGACTTTTGCCATCTATATCGGCGGAATAGACCTTTCGGTGCAGCAGATTGCTAACATGGTGACTGTGATCGCCACTGTCTATCTGGCGCAATTCGGCGTCGGCGTTGCGCTCTTCGCGCTTCTCACGGGCGGCATCTTTGGCATCGTATCGGGCTACGTTACGACCCGCCTTTACGTGCCTTCCTTCGTGTCGACGCTGGCTATGGGATTCGTGGCACTGTCCGTCGCGAAGTGGCTCTCTGGCCAGCGTGCGTTATATATGGATGCCACACTCCGGGATGCGAGTTTCGCCTGGATGTTTGGCAACACCGCAGGCCTGCCGCATGAACTTGTGATTGCCTTGGTGCTGTTGGCTCTTGCGTGGTTCCTGCAGACCCGCACGACCTTCGGGCGATCGCTGAAAGCGGTCGGCGCAGGGGAACTTGCCGCTGTTGCCTCGGGTATCGACGTTGATCGAGTGAAGATCATTGCCTTTGGCATCTCAGGTGCTTTCGCGGCAATCGCTGGCCTTATTTTCTCGGTCAAGCTATCGGGTGGTGATGCGCATCTCGCCAATGGTTTCCTTTTGCTGGCCATTGTTGCGGTTCTCGTTGGCGGGACACCGCTGACGGGGGGAGTAGGAGGCGCGCTGAATACGGCCATTGGCACCCTTATCGTGATGGTGATCCGGGCAGCCATGGTCTATCTTGAGATCGATGCCACGCAGCAGCAGATGATCTTCGGCCTTGTTCTCATCGTCGCGATCGCGCTGACCATTGACCGGTCGAAACTCCGAGGCGTTGTCAAATGAGCGAAATGCGGGCTGCGGTTCTGGCGGAGCCGGGTCGTTTCGAAATCAGGTCAGTTCCGCGTCCCGAACCGGATCGCGACGAAGTGTTGATCCGTATCGCCCGTACTGGCATCTGCGGAACTGACATCCACATTTTCAATGGCCATTATGCGGCAGACAGGCTGCCGATGATTCCTGGACATGAATTTACCGGTCATATCGCTGCTTCAGGCAAAGCCGTAACCGAACTGACCGATGGCCAGCCTGTCGTTGTCGACATGAACATTGGCTGCACCAGATGTTACTGGTGTCGACGGAACGAAATCCTGAACTGCCCTGAGATGCAGCAGATTGGGATTACGATGGACGGCGCGTTCGCTGAGTACATTTCAGTGCCGGCCCGTCTGGTCATTCCAGCACCTCCCGACACGCCGGCAGAGATCCTTGCGTTGACAGAGCCGCTGTCCTGTGTTGTTCGCGCCGCTCGCAAGTCGATGGTCACATTTGGCCAGTCTGTGGTTGTAATGGGGACGGGGCCGATCGGAAACCTGCATATTCAACTTCTGCGCACCATCGGGGCCGCACCGATAATCGCTTCAGATGTAAGTGCGGATAGGCGGTCCACGGCAGCAAAATGCGGTGCGGATATCGTTGTTCCGCCCGGCGCATTGAAAGACGCGGTCAAGACCGCCACGCAGGGGCGGGGTGCGGATATTGTGATCGAGAGTGTTGGAAGCCCAGCACTCTATGCCGACGCAAAGGAACTTATGCGCAAGGGTGGTCATCTTGCCGCTTTCGGGTTGACAGGTGCGGGTGAGACCTTGGCACTTGATATCCTTGAGACGATTCTTCAGGAGAACTCGGTTAAGGGTTCGGTCGCTGGTATGGGTCAGGACATGCATGATGCCCTGACGCTTCTGAATCATGGACGCATCAACACGGAACCATTCACCGGGGCCGAATATGGGCTTGAGGAAATCCAGCAGGCGTTTGACACCTTTGCCGACCGGATGAATGACCTAAAGACCCAGATCGTTATGTAGGGAGGGACGTCTATGCAGACAGAAGCCTATGCCTCGAAGCCCCGGGACATGATTCCAAACAGCCGCTTTCCGCTTCTGGTTCACCGCGGTGCAATTCCAGATGGTGGTGCTCAAGCAGTGAGGGAACGATTCCGCGCCAACGGCTGGGGAAACAACTGGGAGTTTCCCGGTATATATGAATATGCCCATTTCCATTCGACCAGCCACGAGTGTCTAGGTTGTGCGCAAGGCTGGATGGAGTTCTCCCTGTCGGTTGGCGAGGGAGGCTGGACACGCGTAAGGATTGCGATGGGAGACGCGATTGTCCTGCCCGCAGGGGTCAGCCACGAGATGGTGGGCCGTTCGGACGACATCCTGATGTGCGGTGGCTACGCTGGAGGGCGCGACTGGGACAACGTTCAGGAGAAGTTCCTGACCCCGCCGCTGTACTACCAAGCCTGCAAGAATATCATGAGCCTGCCGATCCCTGACCGGGATCCGGTGACCGGAGAAATCCTGCATCAGTGGCACGATGCGCCGTCCTCAGTTGATGGCGGTTGGAATGACTGGCGCGACGGGTTGGATGCGTCCAGCTGAGCGGGGCTTGAGGATGGACAGATCTATGTCCGCGATCACCGACCTTCATGTCGGGAAGCGATTCGTGCTTCGACCATTCCCAAGCTTCGGATGATATGGTCGGAGTCACCGTGTCTGCATCTGCAGCCGAGTTCGCCTCGTGTTCAGGTGGAGCGATGCCAGGCAAATCCCTGACGTTGACAGGAGAGCAGAGGGATCGGTTCAGTATGGTTCGTTCGCTTGAGAAGGGGTCGGATATGCTAGACTCCCTATGAGCATTGGAGCGAGGGTCGTGTGACAGGCATTCGGGCAATCCATCCAATCCAGAATTGGGAAACGCAGAAATTGGGTCAACTGAAATGGCGGAAGCGGGATATGAATATGTCATTGTAGGAGGTGGATCGGCGGGCTGTGTTCTGGCTTCGCGATTGACCGAAAATCCGGACGTGCGGGTTCTGCTACTTGAGGCCGGTGGGAACGACAGGCATCCCTTGATTCATATGCCAGTTGGTTTCGCCAAGATGACGACTGGACCTCACACCTGGGGCTTCACCACAGTTCCTCAGGTTCATGCGAACAATCGGGAAATTCCCTACGCCCAGGCACGCGTGATCGGCGGTGGCTCGTCAATCAATGCAGAGGTGTTCACCCGCGGCAATCCATCAGATTATGACCGCTGGGCTAGGGATGAGGGTTGCGAAGGTTGGTCCTTCAATGAGATCCGGAAGTACTTCATTCGTTCCGAGGGCAACACAATTCTATCAGGCGATTGGCATGGAACCGATGGTGGGTTGGGGGTTTCGAACATTCCCGATCCCCAGCCGATGACGCGGGCTTTCGTTCAGTCCTGCCAGGAACTTGGCATCCCCTACAATCCGGACTTCAACGGAGCAACTCAGGCGGGCTGTGGCGTCTACCAGACAACGACCAGGAACTATCGCCGATGCTCGGCCGCCGTAGGATTTCTCAAGCCGGCAATGGATCGCCCAAATCTGTTCGTGGAAACGGGCTGCAGGGTGAAGAGCATTCTGTTTGAAGGCACACGGGCGACGGGGGTTCAGTACGTCAGGCGTGGCGAAAGGAGTGTGAGGGCGACCAGTGAGGTGATTGTTACCTCTGGCGCAATTGGAACCCCAAAACTGATGATGCTATCTGGAGTCGGTCCCGCAGGGCATTTGGAGGAACATGGAATCAAGGTGGTTCAGGATCTCCCGGGTGTGGGCCGGAACCTGAACGATCACTTTGGTATCGATATCGTAGCGGAACTTACCGGACACTATAGCCTCGACAGGTACAACAAGTGGCACTGGGCGGCGCTGGCCGGGATCGAATACCTGGCATTCAAGTCTGGCCCCATTACGTCGAATGTTGTTGAGGGTGGTGCCTTCTGGTTTGCAGACAAGGATGCTCAGGTGCCCGACCTCCAGTTTCACTTCCTTGCGGGAGCGGGAGCGGAAGCCGGCGTGCCCAGCGTTTCACCTGGCTCTTCCGGGATCACGCTCAATTCCTACACACTTCGCCCCAAATCGCGCGGTACTGTGCGGTTGAGATCATCGGATCCTGACGATCCTCCGCTTATCGACCCGAACTTTCTAAGCGATCCCGATGACCTGAAGACATCGGTTGAAGGCGTGAGGATCAGTCGGGATATCTTTTCGCAGCCTTCCCTCAGGAAGCACATCAGAGAGATCCGTTTTCCCGATATGAGCGTGAAAACCCAGGACGACTTCGAGGCCTATGCCCGCCAATATGGCCGGACTTCCTATCATCCGACCTGCACCTGCAAGATGGGCAAGGATGAATTGGCGGTTGTGGATCCGCAGTGCCGGGTGCGTGGACTCGATGGAATCCGCATCTGCGATAGTTCGATTATGCCCAGCCTTGTGGGTTCAAACACAAATGCACCGACGATCATGGTCGCCGAAAGAGCTAGCGACCTGATCCGAGGCAACCGGTGACGTCATGGCTGCAATCCGGATAAACAGGTATGGCTGTGGGTCGTGTCGTTGCGTCTATGTTGCGAAAGGTGTGCCCCAAGGTGCGGCTGCGCTAGACCGCGATTGGTCGGTCGATTGCCGTGATAGCGAAGGCGGCATCGCCTTTGGCTAACGGCATCAGACCCATCCTGCGGGAGATTCAGTTCGGGACCGCTTGAGTTGACGGCTTTGCCGGAGGAATGACTCCTCAAAACCTATTGGTGTTGATCTCCGTGCGAATCGCCTTGATCTAGAAGTGTGCTATGGTCAGTCCCAGTTCGGTGCCCAAGGTACAAGATCCTCGGTTACGATCCGGTAGCCTGTGTGGGTTAGCTTCTCGATCCTGGCCATATCGACATGGGACAATGTGAAGTCCATGATCTCAAAATTAGCCCTTATGTTATCAGGCTTTGTCGACATGGTGTTCACACTGACACCCTTTTGAATAATCCAGCGGAGCACGACCTGAGCCGCACTCTTTCCATAAGTTTTTCCGATTTCGCCGAATTCCGGATGCTTGAAGACTTCACCTCGTGCGACTGAGCAGTAGGAGGCTAGCGGAATTCCAACCTCGTTCGCTCCTGCTAGCAGCCTGTCCTGATTCAGGAGCGGATGAAATTCAACCTGATTTGTGACGATTGGCGCATCGACGACGCTAACCGCTTCTTTCATCATTGAGACGGTGTAGTTGGACACACCAATGTTCTTCGTGAGGCCTCTCTTGAGGCAGTCTTCGAGCAGGCGAAGTGAGGGCGCGATTTCACCGTCCATAGGAGGCCAATGTACCAGCAGCACGTCAACCACATCGACTTGGAGCGCTGTTAGACTCGCTTCAACGGAGGCCACGAATTTGTTTTCATCGAAATTGCCGGGAAGCACTTTGGTGGTGATGCAGAGTTCGTCGCGTGGGATGCCGGTGGCCTTGAGCGCCGCACCGGTCTCCGTCTCGTTCTGATACATCTGCGCCGTATCGAAAGTGCGGTAGCCGACTTCAGCTGCCGCTACGATGGCATTTTGTGCCCTTTCTCCGGTCAAGGGAAAGGTACCAAACGCTCTTTGGTGGGACTTCTTGAAATATACGGTCATGCGCGGTTCTCCTCGAATCTCATGAGGAAAGTAACTCACTAGTTACTAATTTCAAGACAGCAGTTTTTCGAAACCAAGCTCGTTCCGTTGGTGGTGGCCGATTGTCATGTTCATTGCGATGAGTTGGTACTTTGAAATTATGTCAACTAGATTGCCCCAGATGTACGGTTTAAGGTGTTCGCACCTCGTTCTTCCGCTGCCTAGGGGGATGAGGCCCGTCGCCAGCCTCCGGAGGTACACGAGTTTCTTAGGGCCATGCCGGCTGCGGACCCGTTGTCTGGCCCCGTTCCAAGTCGCTTGGCCGTCGGAATTTCTGTGGACGCGATTCCAGCAGGACCAGCGCGTGCGGTTGGAGGCCAGGACCGCCTCGGCTCCGGCGTGTGTGCGGTAATGCGGTGGACGACTGTGACGCCCAGTTTGCCGTTCCTTCCTTATGGTCCGCCTGATCATGAACACCTGCCCGACCCACGGGAAGGGGATCCTGTGAGCCGGATTCCTGGAGATCCGGATCCCGCATTGCGCGACGCTGCAGTGCTCCGGCTACGGCGGGTGGGTCACGAAGTCCGCCGGCCCCGAGGGCTGCGGAGCCAAGTGGCGCCAGATTTCCCGTAGCAGGTTCTTCTGGTTGTCTTTTGCGACGGAAATGCAATTGCCGCTTGTTCGCTGCGGTTGCCATCAAATGTCGAGACGCGGGACAAAGTCGCCGTCTTTTGCCACATCACCAGCGCCGGTTTTCTGCGTATCCCGTCTTGTGCGAAATTGGAAAAGTGGATGATTGACCAATTCACCGGACGGGTCTCGGCATCTGCTGCTGTCAATCAGCGCAAGATGGCATCGCTCATGTCGCAACTCGACGATTGTTCGATTAGAGTAGTGTTGGGAGGGCGGGAGGAGCGGTTTTGACAAAAAAGGACCGCTGTAATTCGGTATTACGGAAGTTGACGGCACAGTCACCGATTGCACAGCCGTTCGTCCAACATTCTGCCCATTCATAGATAGAGGATTTGAGCCCAAGCTTTTCAAGAAACAAGAAAGTAGTGCGTATCATCTCCTAAGGCCGCGAGTTAGTGGTCTGCGGTCCCGCTTAAGGGTCGAAAAGGGATTTTCTGTCGCGCAGTCGTGACAACTCCCTGGGAAGCGACAAGTAATTCCTCATTAAAGCCACGGTCCTGTGCGAACGGACAGACTGCTATACAACACCAAGCGACCCCAGAGCGCTCTGGGCTACCGCCCACCGAAATCCCTCATCCCGATTGAGCCGAGGCCGGTCTTGCACTCACACGCAACCTTGATCATGTCGGTGGAGTTGATCAATGCCGCGCCGTGACTGTTCCGGATATCTCTAAGCTCCGCGAAGTTACGGGGCGAAACCGTATTGATAGGGGTCCTCAGCTGAGGCTGTCGGCCAAGAGGAGGTGGCGCAAACTCGACGACCAGAACTACCTGCTCAAAATCATGAAACGGCGTTGAGTTCCGCGACTGGATCAAGCACGAAACGAAAGCCGCCTGATCAGACCGTCACCAACCTTCGGTCATAGCTCATCCAGTGGGCGCTGATGTCAAACAAGAATAATTACGATATATCAGAGTTATATGAGAAATTCATAGGTGACTATCTATTTCGCGGCAGCGACGATCCAGATGACGGGCCACAAGATCCCCGGCTTCCAGAAGGATCGAGTGCTTCAGGTCCGGCAATATCACCAGTTCTGAATCTGGAAGGGCGGCGTCGATCAACCGGTTCAGTCGCGGATTGCAACCGCCGTCGTTCTCGCCGGTCATCACCAGCGACGGGGCCGAAATCTCGTGCAGCCAAGGCGCCATTTCGGTGCCGGCGTAGATTCGGAAGACGTTGAGAAATATGTCGGGATCGGTATCGGCGACCTGATTCAGACGGGCACGGACCACGTCGGGACGTTCGGCAACGAACGCATCGGTGAACCAACGGTTCGCTAGAGTTTTTAGCACCTGCGGGATGCCGTTTTCCTCCATCGCCCGGATCAGGCTCCAGACTTTGGCGCTGTCGTCCTCTGTGCGAAAAGCGGCGGTCGACAGGAGCCCCAGCGACCGCACCCGGTCGGTATATTTTCTCGCATAGGCCGGGCCGATCATGCCACCCAGGGAATGGCCGGCGAGATGTACCCGATCGAACCCAGTTCTCTCGCGCACGCGTTCGAGATCGGCGACAAGCTCATCGAGCCCGAATTCTCCGTCCGGCAAGGGCGATGCGCCGTGGCCGCGCAGATCGTAGGTGACCACGGTAAAATTTTCGGCCAGCACCGGCACCGCCCTAGCCCAGGTACTGCGCGCGGCGCCGATGCCGTGAATGAGAAAAAACGGCGGGCCGTCGCCCTCGACGCTGTAAGCGCAGTCGATCACATCGGTCATGCAAGAATTCTCACTAGGGTGCTTTGTCGGAACACATCTGACCGCCCGATCCCCAACCCCCCTTGTCCACTTCATAAATCACCACCTGCACGGTGCTTGGGGTACCGCCGGCCGCGTTTACGAAAGCATCGGTGAGTTGGCGCACCAAAGCGCGCTTCTGGTCCTGCGTACGCCCGGCGAACATTTCAACGCGGATCACTGGCATCGGGCGGCTCCGGCGGGGAGGGACTGCGGGCGCACGAAGTGATAGGCGCCGTCGAGATAGGTTAGCGGGCGCTGACTGTCCACCGAGACCGACGACACGCCGCCGATGCAGATCGAATGGCTGCCGTGGGAAATGACGTTGTCCAACGTGCAGACGAACGCGTTCGCCCCTGCCAGGATGGGACCGCCCTGGCTGGGCGCAACTTCGATATTCTGAAACCTGTCCATCAGTGCATGGTCCTGCCGGCCGGCAAACCGCTGCGCCAGACCGCGGGCTTCCTCGGGCAGGACATTCACACAGAAAACCCCGTTTCCCATAACCCTGCGGGCGATGCGGCTGCTGGAACAGAGGCAAATCAGAACCGAGGGCGGATCGGCCGACAACGAACAGAACGCGCTGACGGTCGCTCCGGCGCAACCCGCTGGACCGTCGGTGGTGACCACCGTGACTGAACTTGCGACGTTGCGCATCGCTCCCAAGAATTCCGCGCGAAAACTCTTTCGGTCCATCGTCATTCTGCTGCCTCCCGGATGGCGGACCGTGCCGAAAAATGCGGCATGACCTCTTCGGCGAAGCGCTGGATGCTGTCCAGAACTTCTTGTGCACTGGTTTCGAAATTGACGTTCAGGATTACCCGGTCGATTCCCAGATCCGAATACACCCTCAACTTGTCGACCATTTCCTGTGCGTCGCAGATCAGCTGGCTCGCTGCCAACTCCTCGAGCGTCTGCTTGCGCGGCAGAGGACGGATCATGCCGTTGTTGACGATGCCGGGGCCGGTGAACACATTGTCGAACCGCTTGTAATAGCGCTCGGCCGATCTCACCTTGTCCATGCGGTCCGCATCCGAGCTTGCCAGAAATGCAAGCCGCGACAGCGAGAGTGTGAGGTCCTTACCGTCGTCGCCCAATTCGGACTTCGCTCTGCTGAAGCTTTCGACCTGCCGGACCAGCAATTCGTGATTGCCTGCCAGCGGCGTGGTCTGAATATGCATGCCGCGTTTGGTGCAGTGATAGATGCCTTCGGGATTCATTACCGCCATCATCATCCTCGGGCCGCCGGGGCGCACCGGGCGCGGCATGATCGTGATTGGGTCGAATTGGTAGTATTTTCCGTCCCAAGACACTTCCTCTTCGGACAACAGCGCCTGCAACACGTCGAGCGATTCATTGAACCGCGCCTGGGTTTCCTCCATCGGAACGCCGAGCCGTTCCATTTCATAGCGGAAGGCTCCGCGTCCGACGCCGAGCAGAAGCCGTCCTTCGGTCAGCATGTCCGCCACCACAATTTCACCGGCGAATATCCGCATGTCGTGCAGTGGCAGCACCACAATGGATGTCATGATCTTGATCTTCTTGGTCATGGACGCGATCTTGACGGCAAATTGCAATGGCGCCGGCATCATCAACACGTTTAACAAGTGATGTTCGGTTATCGAGACAGCATCGAAACCCAGCCGGTCCCCTAGGACGGCCTGATCTAGCATGTCTCGGTAGAGCCTGTCGCCACCGTAGGACTTATCGGGGTAATCGGCGGAAAGCTGCAAGCTGAACTTCATCGGAGCACTCCCTGATTTGCTTCAGTTTGCCATCAATTGATCGATCAAAAAATTGAATTTTTTTTGCGACTTGGTTCGAAAAACTCTATTCACCAAACCAGCAGCAGACGTCGCTGATTGTCGAGAGCGGCCCAGTCCAGCATGGTCTCGCCGTCGTTGAAACCGTTCGCCGCGGCACATTTCGATGCAATCGGCGATTGCTGGCGGTGCATTGCCAGTCAACGATTTCCGTCACCGTTTTGCCCCCAAAACAAAAACGGCGGCGCAGTCCGGATGAACCGCGCCGCCGGGCATATTCCGTGATAGAACCGCTACTGACCGACCGCCTTTGCCGCCGCAATCCAGGCGGCGAATTCGTCGTGGTTGGCCGCAATCCAGTCCTTGGCGTGACGGAGCATATCCCGCTCGCTGTCTTCGCCGGCATTCATAGCGGAGTTCTGGGCCACGCGCGCCTCGAGATCAATCCGCATGCTACTGAGGAACTTGGCGGCAACCGGATTCGCCGCCGCCCAATTACTGTTTGCTGCGAAGTAGTACTCGGTTTTCAACCAGCCCGTGTTGCAGGGGTTGCTGTTGCCGGCGCAGCCCGGCAAATCCGGAATACTGGCGTCAACGTCCATATTTGGCAGTTTTGTTTCCTCGACCTGAAGCCAGACCAGTTCTTCCCCCGGGCGCAGGGCCAGTGTCGCGGTGTTGGGGAACCAGGCATAAAGCAGGACCGGTTCGCCCGCCTTGTGCCGCGCAACGACATCGCCGACCAGAACGTTGTATTCGCCCTGAACATGTTCGACCGTAGGCGACAGGTTATAGGCCTCCATTTGATGTATGACCGTGCCTTCGCAGCTCCAGCCGGGATTGCAGCCGACCAGATTGGCCAATCCGTCGCCGTCACTGTCGAAAATCGCCGCCACTGCGGAATCGCGCAGTTGCTCGACATGGGTAATCCCCTTCGCTTCGGAAGTCGTGCGGTCGATCAAGTAGCCCTGAACCGAGCCCGGGTTCATCACAGGCCCCAGCAGCACGATATCATCACCGAAAGGCGCCAACTGCGCGGCGGCGTTCGGCATCACCGTATCGGTTTCGAAGTCGATATCGCCCGATGCAAGTGCCGTGAACCTCGCCTGGTTGTTCAAGGTCTTGGCATCAGCGACGTCGTAGCCGAGTTCCTGTAGCCCGATCCGTGCGATGGCTCCACCGAACCAGAACGTGTCCCATGTTGCCCGCGCGGGATTTACCTCGTCTGCTAGGACGGCTCCGCTGGATATCGCGAGACTGAGGGAGATCAATAGCCCCTTCGTCGTTGCCGACCTCATGTGCTTCGTTTCACTTGCTTTCTGCATTTCTGTTTCCTCCTGTTGCAACCGGCGTGCGCTTTTTAGGTGCCTCCAAAAGTCAGAGAGTTTCGACCAGTCAAGACACGCACAACCCATTCGTCGAATGTGTTCGGCCGTGACACGGAACTGGTGTTGCCGATACTTTGGGTAATCCGGTCGATCGCCATGGCGATCAGCACGATGCACAGCCCCCCTGTTGCTGCGAGGCCGACATCGAGGCGCCCGATCCCACGCAGCACGACCAGTCCCAGACCCTCGGCGCCGATCATCGAGGCAATCGTGCTCATCACCATGCCCAGTAGAAGAGTCTGGTTCAGGCCGGCCATGATCGTGGGCAGGGCCAGCGGAATCTGAATATGCCGCAAGAGCTGGAGTTCCGAGCTGCCATAGGCGTGCCCGGCCTCGATGACCTCGGACGGCACCTGTCGGATACCCAGATTAGTCAGGCGTATGACCGGCGCTATCGAGAAGATGATTGTGGCGATCACCCCCGGCACCGTACCGATCCCGAAAAGCATGACGACGGGCACGAGGTACACAAAAGACGGCGTTGTCTGCATGATGTCGAGGATCGGTCGCAGCACCGCCCAGACATGATTGCTGCGTCCGGCCAGAACCCCTATCGGTATTCCGATCAGAATATTGAAGACCAGAGCGGTGAAGATGATTGCCAGTGTCGTCATCGCCGCGTTCCACTGGCCAATTAGGCCGACAAACAGCATCGAAGCACTGCTGAACACCGCGATCCGCCATCCGGCGACACGCCAAGCCAACAGGAATATCGCGCCCAGCAGCGCCTCGGCCGGGAGCCAGAGCAGGAAGTCCTCTATTCCGTCCAGCGTGAACTCGATTGGGGTCCGTATGGCCTGGAAAAACGGGCGCCAATTGGCGACGACCCAAGTGATGCCGGTTTGTATCCAGTCTTCAAGTGGAATGAAAATAGCAAACCGTTCGTTTTCCATACTCAAGCTCTCGATTTCTGGCCTTTTGTCGCGTAGGACACTTGATCCGGTGCCGCGTTACGAGTTCCGTTCGCTTCCGCCGCCAGACCCTTGACGATGTCGGCCGCATCCAGATACCCGACAATTGCGCCGGAGTCGTCGACCACGGCGATGGGAACACCGTCCCTAACCTTGTCATAGATGCCGGACAGAGGCAGTGCCTTGTCCACGCAATCGAAGTCTTTGCTCATGATATTTGAGACCGATCTAGCGCCGGGATTGTCGCCTACTGGCATCCTGTAGGCGTCGAGATACCCCACCGGTTTCTTTTCGCTATTCACAACGAAAGTATATCTGGAGCCGTTCGTCAGTTTCCGCGAGGCCGATATCGTCGTTTCCGCGTCGATCTTGGTCTTGGGTTTTCGTGCAATCCGGCCGACGGTGATGATTCGCCCTCGGTCGAGCTCGCGTGTAAATTGTGCGACATAGTCGTTTGCAGGCCGTTCCACCAATTCCTCTGGTGTGCCGATCTGTTCAATCTTGCCATCTCTCATGATGGCGACCCGATCGCCCAGAACGACCGCTTCCTGAATGTCGTGGGTGATGAAGACGATCGTCTTTTTTAAGTTCTTTTCCAGGCTGAGGAGCTCGTTTTGCATTTCGGTGCGGATCAGTGGGTCGAGTGCGCTGAAAGGCTCGTCCATGATCAGAATCTCAGGATCGCTGGCCAGAGCTCGCGCCAAGCCCACACGCTGCCGCATGCCGCCACTCAGACTGTCCGGGTAATGTCGTTCCCAACCCTCCAATCCGACAAGTTGCAGGCTGTCCAAGGCGCGCTGTTCCCGCTCCTTGTGCGAAACCCCGCGCAGGAGGAGGCCAAATTCCACATTCTCCAGAACGGTGCGGTGCGGTAGCAGAGCGAAATTCTGAAACACCATCGCCATCCGGCTTCGGCGCAATTCGCGCAGCTCTTGGGGGTTCATCGTCAGGATTTCCTCGTCGTCGATCCGTATGCTTCCCGAGGACGGCTCGATTAACCTATTGATGCATCGCACCAGCGTGGATTTGCCCGAACCTGAGAGCCCCATGATGATGAAGATCTCGCCTTCGCGAACGTCGAACGACACTTCCGACACCGCAGCCACGGCGCCCAGTTCCTTTTTGATCAGTTCCCGGTCCTCGCGGGCCCTAAGCCGTTCCAGCGCAGTCGCGACGGATCTCTCGCTCGCGGCAAAGACTTTGGAAAGGTCGGTGACACGTATCTTGCTGCCCATGTCCAACTCCTAGTGCCGCCATAGGTTCAGGAGACCTGATTCTGAGCCTTCAGCGCCTCCATGACAACAGACGGTGTCGCCGGAATTTGCTTGATCCGCACGCCGGTGGCGTCGGCTATGGCATTGATGATGGCCGGAACCGGGGCGATCACAGACATCTCAGCCGCGCTTTTTGCGCCGAAAGGACCCTGTTCGCATTTTTCGTCGACGCAGATCGAAACGATCTCGTCCGGGATGTGGAAGGTTGTCGGCAGCCCGTAATCGCGGAACGTGTTGGGCTTGGCCGGATCGATTCCCTCGCTCAGCGCGATCCCGATCCCGAAGGCCAGACCGCCGTGGATCTGCCCTTCGAGCGCAATCGGGTTGATAATCTGTCCGGGATCGGCGGCATTAGTGATTTTCGAGATCCGGACCTGACCGGTGTCAACGTTCACATCCACCTCGGCGAGAGCTGCATTGAATCCGTAGGTCACATCCGGAGCGCTGTTTTTGTCGTTCCTCTGCATGCTTTCCGGGCTGCCGTTCCAAACATAGGCCCCTTCGTGCCGGCGCGGGATGCCGGCCGCATCGACCCGAGGAGCCAACTTGGCGAAGCTGATGCTATTTTTGGAGTCGGACCGGTCTAATGCGAATCCGCCGCTCAAAACGATATCGTCGCGATCGCAGGCCAACGCCTCCGCCGCGACCGAGATCAGATTCCTCTTCAACGCCTCGACCGCATTCAATATCGCCCTGCCGGTGACTAGGGTGGTTACTGAGCTGTAGGTCGGGACCGAGTAGGGTGCGCGGGCGGTATCGCCCATGATCACCTCTACCATTTCCATTGGCAACGACAGGGCCTCGCTGGCGATCTGCGCAAACTCCGTCGTGCACCCCTGACCCTGCTCGACCGAGCCGGCAAGAACCGCAACCCGACCACTGTCCAGCAGTTCGGCGCCAGCCTTGATATTCGGCATGTTTACATAGGTGATGCTGCGGAAGCCGCAGCCGATACCGAGACCGCGGCGCCATTGGCCCCGATTCTCGGACGCTGTTCTCTCGCGCGCTTCCTTGGCCGATCTGAAAGGGGCCGTGAGACTCTTTAGCTCGCTCTTGAGACCGATTGCCTCTTTGAACACCTGCCCCATATGTGTGCGCGAGCCATTGTCCAGCACATTTCTCAGCCGTAATTCAATCGGGTCGATATCCAGCTTCTGCGCAATCCGGTCCAACAGTGTCTCGATGGCCAGCGGCAGATAGCCGCCGCTGGTGCCGCGCAGCGGCACCGACCGAGGCGCGTTCGTGACAATGTCGAACATCTCTGTCTTCAGATTGGGTACTTCGTAGGGACCGGTGATGTGGTTCAGCACCGCTTCCTGAGATTCCACGACGGTCAATTCGGTTCCGACAGTCGTAGCGTCTCGCAGATAAGGCGCCCAAGTTCCCATATTGCGCAGCACCTCAGCCTGCATGGCGGTGATCCGTCCATCCTGGCTGACCCCGATCTTATAGCGCAGACGGGTCGACGGTGTTTTCGAGGACGACAGCAGCATGTCAGTGCGGGAAAACACGATGCGGGTCGGCAATCCGGTTTTCTGCGCGATTAGTGCTACAATCGTCGCTGCCAGTGCATCGCCGCGTTTGCCAAAGTTTCCCCCCATCGGAGGGCAAACTACCCGAACCTTGTCGTCGTCCACGCCCAACGTGCGGGCGATCGATTTTTGACCCTGAATGAACGGATGATAGAGAGCGGCGCGAACCACCACCGTGCCGTTGTCGTCGATATGTGCGATAGCGGCATCGGTCTCCATCGGCGCATGATCGCGGCGCGCAGTTTCGAAGACATCCTCCTCGATGTGATATGATGTGGCAAAGGCTTTATCGGCATTGCCAATGGCATAGGCGAATGGCGCGCCACAATTCGGCTGCCCATCGAAAAGGGGCGGCTTGGCTGGATCAAGCCCGTCATCAATCGAGGTCACCGACTCTAGCGGCTCATATTCGACAGCAATCTTATCCAGTGCCGCTTCCGCCTCGGCTAGGGACCGCGCCGCGACCACTGCTACGACCTCGCCCCGCATCCGGACCTTGTTTTTCGCAAAAACCCGGGTCTGCGGCTGGCAATTCGAAAGGTAGGAAACTCCGGGCACATCGGCTGCCGTCAATACCGCCTTGACGCCCGGGGAACCGGACGCGCCTTTAGTGTCGAGGTTCAGGATATTGGCATGATCATGCGGGCTGCGCAGCACTGCCACCTCAAGCGCATCTTCGACCTTGATGTCGGCGGCATATCTGACCGACCCGTCCACTGTGCCCGGAGAATCGAGACGATCGATGCTGACACCGATGCCGAAGCTCTTCTCGGACGCCCGCGAGTTTCGCCACGTGACTTCGCCCCGGCGAATTGCGGCCGCCTCTTCGACGGCTTCGAAAATCTTGATGTAGCCGGTACACCGACAAAGGTTCTTGGACAGGCTTTTGACGATCTGTTCGCGGCTTGGATTGTCGTTGATGCGCAGGAGCGCCTCGGAGCGAATGATCATTCCGGGAATGCAGTAGCCGCATTGGGTCGCACCGTTCTGCAGGAACGCCTGCTGCAGCGGATGCGGCTCGCCAGGCTTCGCGAGGCCCTCGATCGTGGTGATTTCCTTCCCCTGACACCGCGATGCCTCGATGGCGCAAGCCAGAACCGGCTTGTCACCCAGAAGCACAAAACAGCTGCCGCATTCGCGGTCGTCACACGCTCGTTTGGCGCCGGTCAGGTCAAGGTCGTCGCGCAGGACATCTAGCAAAGTTGTGGGCCGATGGGATTGGATCGATCGAAATTCGCCGTTGACGCTCAATTGGATCGATTCCATTTCGCACAGGTCTTTCATCCGCTATCCTCGCCGTTTCATCACCATCCGAGCATATTGTTCTGGCACCCGAAAACAGCGTCGTGATGGTATCCGCAGTGGCACTTCCCAGCCTGACACAGCCCGATGCGACAGTAAATTGAATTAAATCGCGAATATGGTTCGACTTTTTTGAATACCGCCCATATTACATATGACATATCGATGGGCATCAACCGCACGAAAAAAATTGCGGTGCAGCTTAGGCTTCCGACAGGAATTCCTGATATGGTCTGGTCGTGACGGCGGATTTCGGGCATGCGCTGGGAATTTCCCGCAATGCGTCCAACGCATCACCGAACCAATCGGTTTTTTCCACCGTATCCGAGTGAATGAGGTAAATCGAATTGACGAAATGCGGTGATTCCTCGACCACGAACAGTTCCTGACGTTCGATCTGGTCACTTACCATCCGCAGAGGAAAATAGGCGCACCCGGCGTTGCGCAGGAGATAGCCCAGCGCGGTCCTCCCCTCGCCAAATCTCAGCGTCGTTGCTCGATTCACCTTGTAGACCAACGCGTGCTGCCGGCGAAACTCGTCGCTCCAGTCGATGAAGATGTAGTTGATGTCACCGGGGCGATATTCCTTTGGTTCACGTGAGATCAGGATCAACTGGTCATCGGATATCCTGACGGACTTGAACTTCGGCAGCTCGATTTCGTGAAAGCTCAACGCCACGTCAATCAGCCCGCTGGCCAGCCATTCGCGCAATACTGCCTTGGGGCCGGCCCAGAACTCCAAGGCAATTTGCGGATGCGCGGTTTGAAACCAATCGGTCCAGTCTTCGAGCTGACCGTTCCAAAGATCGTATTCATATCCGATCGACAGCGAAAACCTGCACGCCTCGGGTAGCGCCAGCGCATACTGCGCCTGCTTCCAGCTCCGGACGATCGTCTCGGCATAGGTCTTGAACTTGAACCCGGCGTTGGTGATGCCGACGCCAGATTTTTCGCGGACCAGCAGTTTTTGCGCCACGCGCTCCTCAAGGATGTTCAGTCGGGTCGTGACAGTGGATTGCGTCACGCACAGCTTCTTGGCCGCCTTGGCCAGAGATCCGGAATCGATCACTTCGAGGAACGTCCTGAGAAACTCTACATTGATGGTCACTGGCAACAACTCCTGTTCGACTTTCTCGAACAATAGCTGCATTTTAATTCACTTTTCAATACAAAATCGATCTTGCAATCTTGACGCGACACTCCTTCCGAACCGACCAAAGGGCCGCATCCGCATGCATATGAGCACTGAATTCATTCAAGAACCCGCCGATTTTCCGATACCGCCGGGCGTATTCGCCCAGCATGTGACCGAGGTGGAACATTATACAGACCGGCTGTTCCGGTTTCGCATCACGCGCCCGGCCAGTTTTCGATTCCGTTCCGGTGAATTTGTGATGATTGGCCTGCCGAATGCAGAAAAACCGGTATACCGCGCCTATTCGATGGCCAGTCCGTCCTGGGACGAGGAGATCGAGTTTTTTTCGATCAAAGTGCCGGGTGGCCCCCTGACCGAATACCTGCAGAGGATCCGGACCGGCGATACGGTTCTGATGCGCAAGAAACCCACTGGCACCCTAGTGAATGACGCGCTGTTGCCCGGCAAGCGGCTCTATCTGTTCTCCACCGGCACTGGCATCGCACCATTCGCCAGCCTGATCCGAGATCCGGAAAGCTATGAAAAATTTGAACAAATCATCCTGTGCCACACCTGCCGCGAGGTTGCGGAGCTGAGCTATGGGTTGGACTTGGTCGCAAAAGCAGAAGCCGATCCGTTGGTTGGTGACCTAGCCCGGAGCCAGCTGTCGCACTACCCGACCGCCACAAGGGAGGCATATCGCAACGAAGGGCGCCAGACCGATCTGATGAGATCCGGTCGGATCTTTGACGACTTGAAGGTCCCACCAATATCCCACAGGGAAGATCGGGGTATGATTTGCGGGTCGATGAACATGTTGCGCGACACGAAGGCCGTCCTCGAAAGTTTCGGGCTTGAAGAGGGCAGTAACAGCAGACCGGCTACGTTCGTGGTGGAAAGGGCGTTTGCCAACTGAACCTGAGATTCAGCCCTGGCCCGAAATCGGGTTCTCAGGTTGTGTCTCATTGACGAACTTCGCGCTGAACCGGGCTATGAACGCCGGAACAAAGGCGTCGCTGGCTTCCATGACGGTGATAGAAAACGGTAAACTTGCAATCGTGCCAGAAAAGTGGCGGGATGGTATGGCTGCTATGCTGACCTACGCCGGTTCCGGGGTCGCCCGCCCTTCGCTCCATTCGCCCGCGCCGCCGCGGCCTTGGCAGGTGAAGTGGAACGTCCCGCCTGCCGCGCGAGCGCTCTGGCCAACCAGCCTCTGGTCCCGAAAACCCCCGCCACCAGAGCCGGCACGTAGAGGTCGACGTCAAGCCGCGGCCAGCGCAGGTTGAAGCCGTGGTCTTCGACCTCGATAGCCGACAGGTCATCGGGTGTGGCATCGTGCAGCTCTTCGACCAGACCCGACGGAAACAGGTAGGCGCAGCCATTAACCAGGCTGAGGATCACCTGCCCTGTCTGCCGGTCGTAGCTGGCGGACGCGGCACACGGTTCCGTTTCCAGCAGTTCCCGCCCGCGAGCTTCCGCTCTCCTGAAGGCCACATCAGTAGAACTTTCCATTGATACGCTCCCATTCTTTCAGGAACTTCTCGCGACGCTCGGCCATCACCGCCATCAAGCGCCGCATGTCGGATCGCTTGATACCAACCACGGAGAGAAGCTCCTGTCTGTTTCCGGTGCCGGTCAGGTTGATCTTCGCCTGCCCGGGGCCGGTGATATGCACATGCGCCGGTTCATGGTCCGCAGTTCAGATCAAGAACCAAAAGCCGTGGGCACGGTGAATGACAACCATGCGGATATATAACCCAACTGTTGGGATAGCACAAGAGCCGCCCTGAAACTTTCCGCCCGAGCGTATCCGGGAACTCAGACAGGCGCACCCCTGAGATGGCGACCCTTCCGGACCGATCTTCCTATGTTACTCTACGTTCCTTTGTTGCGTTTGGGCTAAAGATGCGTGAACCTAGCGTGGCGGCTGGCGCTCCGGCGCTGAATGCAGCCTGTAACGGCGTCGGCCCCAATTTCGCAAATCCCGTTCCGGTTTCGGGATTTTGGGCAGTCGTGGAGCTTCGGATGGGGTGTGCCACATACGGACCGGGTATAAAGGGCGGTGCCGGCGCCGCCGTGGTGTCCCTGTCATGCACATGGACAGACCAAACCACAGGAATCGGCACACCCCGGCTGAATCGGTTCAAACGGGTGCGGAATCCGCGGCCAACACCGCGTATCTCGCCGGGTTCACGGAGGATTCCGGGAGGGATGCCTTTTCCTTTCGATTCCCCGACACAGCCGGGCCATGTGCGACTGCGCCAACGCCGAGTGGACAGTGTCCAGTTGAAAGACCCGCGTCATCTCCGAGAAGCTCGCCTAGGAGTAGGAGATCTTCCTCGAAGGTGTGACCGCCGACCACTTGTCGGCGGATGAATTCAGCTTCGTAAGTCTTCTGGAGCGAAACAATCTGTTCGCCGCCTAAGGCCCCATTCCACCCTGAAGTGCAACACCATTTGCGGTGGTGGCCGGTTTTCCGGTCGCATGATGTTGCGTATCGGCCAGGAAGCGGCGACAGTCCCTGTGACGAAACAAGGGAGACTGCCATGCCCGAGGGCTGCCGCCACCTGACCCATGAGGAGAGATGCCAGATCGGCGCGCTGAAGGAAAGCGGGCTTTCGGACGGTGCCATCGCGGCCCGTCTGGGCCGTGACCGGACGTCGGTCTGGCGGGAGCTGCGCCGGAACGCCGGCGACGGGGGGTACAGCCCGGGCGAGGCGCAGGGCAGGGCGGAGGCCCGCCGCAGCGCGGCCTCCAGTGTTCCCCGCAGGATGACGCCCGACCGCTGGGCGCGCGTCGAGGGGCTTCCGGGGAGGGCTGGAGCCCGGAGCAGGTCGCGGGACGGCTGCGTCTGGAGGGCGGCTGGACGGTGGGCCGACAGTGGACATCCGGGCGCCTGAAGGCCGACCGGAAGGCGGGCGGCAGGCTGTTCCCGCTGCTGCGGCGCCGCGGCAGGAAGCCGGACTGGCGAGGCGGCAGGCACTCGGGCCGTGGCCACATCCCGGGCCGGGTGGACATCTCCGAGAGGCCGGATGAGGCGGGGAGGAAGGAGCGTGTGGGCGACTGGGAGGCGGACACGACCATCGGGAAAGGCCACAGCGGGGCGGTGGTCTCCCTTGTGGACAGGGCGTCGAAATACGCGTTTCTCCAAAGGGTTGACCGGAGAACCTCGGCCGCGGTCTCCGCCGCGATGGTGGATCTCCTCCGGCCTTCCGCCGCGCCCGTCCACACGATCACGGCGGACAACGGCAGGGAGTTCGCGGGCCACGCCGGCGTGGCGGCGGAGCTCGGGGCCGGGTTCCACTTCGCCACCCCCTACCATTCCTGGGAGCGTGGCCTGAACGAGCACACCAACGGGCTGGTGCGGCAGTACCTGCCGAAGGGGACGGACCTCCGCGCGGTCACCGACGCGGAGGTGAGGGCGGTGCAGGACCGCCTGAACGCGCGTCCGCGCCGGGCGCTGGGCTACCGGACGCCCGCCGAGGTGCTGCATGAGGCCCGCCCTCCCTGAGGCCGCGCGACCGCCTCCCGCCGGCGCGCAGGAAGGGGGTGGACAGGATTTCGGGGTCGCGTCCGTCCGGGCTCCGGTCGGGCTGCGCCCTCCCTGCGCCCGGACGGACGCGACCTGGCCCGGCGGAGGCGTTGCGCTGCCCGGAAAGCCCGGATAACCTGCATACAGAAGGGACCACAGCCGTCCCGGGGCCGGATCCGCGGTGCCCGGGGGCCGCAGACCACGCCTTCCGGCCATTCCCTCCGCACGGGCTGCGCCCCCGCCGCGGGAATGGCCGGTGTTGCACTTCGGAGTGGAAGTGGGGAGCGTGACGTAAACGGTGGGAGAAAGCGCAGGGGGAGGTCGCCCCCTGCGCTGCGCCTCACTTGCCGTAAGCCCACAAAGAATTCACGAAACCAACAGACCTGTGGGATCCAGTGCAGAGACGTCATGGCAGGGATCTGATCGAGGACAGAGCGAGATGAAAATCTCGGACATCCATGAATGGCCGAATACCGCACTTATGGACCCTCCGCCTTTCGGTCATGAATCAATGCATAAGTCCGAAATCTGCGGAAACTGGCGGCCGAAGGGCAAGCGCGGTTGAAGATCGTCCCGGATCGCACGCGGCGCCGGAGGCGCGGACGTTGCGTGGGGGCCCGGTCGCGGGTCAGGGCTCCTGGGTGTCTCCGAATGGGGCGGCAAGATGCTGTCCTTTAAGGGCATCGACGGGGAGATGATCGCGCACCTGATCGCCGAATACGGAACGGAGGGATTAAGTTGCACGGGAAAGACCGGCTTTCCCGGGAAACTGGATGACGGCGGCGATCGTTGCTGATGGTGCAATGTCGATTACCGTTCGAGGGCGCTTGACGGGGGCGCCGGGATCAAGTAACCGGATGGTGCGTTCCCTGCCGTGCCTGCGGCTTGGGGGGGCGTGACGGACAGGACTTACGGGCCCTGCGGGGCCCTGGCAAGGAGGGAGGACCCGATGCCATTCATCGAGAGATTCATCGAGGCGGAGCGCGTGTCGCGGCGGAACCTGCTTCTGGCGGGGGCCTTCGGGGTCCCGGCGGCGGCGGCGCTGCGGATGTTCGGCCCGTCGCCGGCGATGGCGGCGACCTACGCCGACCCGACGGTCGCGTGGAGCTACCGCAACCGGACGAACCCGTACTGGAACGAGATCGTGTCGGGGGGCGAGGCCTTCGTGGAGAGCCTTGGGCGGCCGAGGGAGGCGCTGACGCACCTGATCAACGAGGGCTCGTCGGAGAAGTCGCTCGCGGACGTGAAGGCGCTGCTGGCGAAGACCGGCGGCGAGCTGGCGCTGGCGATCGACACCAACGACGCGCCGAACGCGCGGCCGGTGGTCGAGGCGGTGGCGGGCGCGGGCGGCTACGTGTCGACGATCTGGAACAAGACGGACGACCTGCACCCTTGGGACTTCGGCGACAGCTACGTGTCGCACATGACGTGGTCGGACGAGGGCCCGGCGGAGCGGACGGCGCGCATCCTTCTGGAGGCGATGGGCGGCCGGGGCGGCGTGGTCCACCTGGGCGGCATCGCGTCGAACAACCCGGCGATCGAGCGCCTGAACGGCCTGAGGAACGCGCTGGCGGACTATCCGGACGTGGAGCTCCTGGACGCGCAGCCTGCGGACTGGGACACGCAGAAGGCGAACCGGATCATGTCGTCGTTCATCACGCGCTACGGCGACGAGATCGCCGGGGTGCACTGCGCGAACGACACCATCGGCTACGGGGTGCTGGAGGCGCTGCGCGCCGAGGGGATGGACGTGCCGGTCGTGACCTACGACGGCAACCCGCAGGCGGTGGACCTGGTGCTGGAGGGCCGCATCCTGGCGACGGTGTTCACCAACCCGCACTGGGGCGGCGGCATCACCGCGGCGCTCGCCTACCACGCGGCGGTCGGCACGTTCCGCCCGTCGGAGGAGCCGCCGGAGCACCGGGAGTTCTACGGCCCGACCATCCTGGTGACGCCGGAGGACGCGGCGGAGTTCAGGGCCAGCTACCTCGACAGCGTCCCGACCTACGACTGGAACGACTTCTGGGGCCCGACAAACGGCCAGATCCGGTACGGGTGACCGGGAAGCCGAGGGCGCGGCCGGACACACACGCCGCGCCCGGAACCAGGGTTCGCCGTGGTACACAATCACCTTCGACCCGGTAACTGTAGGAGTAAAGCGGATGCCAACCCGACCAGATAAGTCGATTGGCCGAGCATGAGCCATCTAGTCACTGTAAGGCAGCTGGAGCGGACAGAAACACCCGTGCGCCTACTGATCATAAGGCCGAATGGCTCTGTCATTTTGTGAAATGCGGAAGGCACGTTGCGGATTTAGGTGACTATGAGCCACTCTCTGGCGAAAGCTGCCGAAAATTGCCCATATGAGGGCGAAATCTCTTCCGTTGGTTGCGGACGCTTCAGATGAGGCAGCACTTGGCATTTCATTGTCAGCTACAGTAAGGGCACGAATCATTGCCAAATGCCGAGGCTTCAACTAATGAGGCAGCTTTCACATAGTGGTCCGCAGGGATATGTCGAACCCGGGAGAGGGTGCCCGGACCATTCCCCAGGTCATGCGTTGGCAAAGATCAGTGGCCAGGCAAAGAACTGGAGTCAGCGTAACCAATCAGTTACTCAATTTGAGATCTTCCGGTAGTGGAGGTGCCGTGACCAAGAAGATGACTGCCGCTGAGGCCGTTGCCCGCATTGCCGACAAAAGTACCATCGCAGTGAATTCGTCGAGCGGACTGTGCTGCCCTGACGCCATTCTCGAGGCACTTGGCAACAGGTTCGAAACCGAGGGGAGGCCCGGCGACTTGACCATGATTCATCCGATCGCGGCTGGAGACTTCTTTGGCACCAAAGGGGTCGATCACATCGCAAGACCGGGCTGCATCTCCAAGATCATCGGTGGGAGCTACCCTTCCGGACCGACCAAGGCCGACCCACCGCTGATCTGGCAGATGATCACCGCCAATAAGGTCAAGGCTTACAATGTGCCATCCGGAATCGTGTTCGACATGCTACGGGAGGGTGCAGGAAAGCGGCCTGGAGTGCTTACCAAGGTTGGAATGGAGACCTTCGTCGACCCTGACCTTGAAGGATGCGCAATGAACGATGCGGCCCGGGCGGAACCCATAGTGCGCCGGGAAATGTTCGATGATGATGAATGGCTGTATTTTCCAGCAATCCGGCCCGATGTAGCCATCATCCGGGCAACCACTTCGGATGAGCGCGGAAACCTGGGTTTCGAGGACGAAGGTGCATATCTTGGAGCAATGGAGCTGGCACTTGCCGCACACAATTCAGGTGGCTTTGTGATTGCACAGGTTCGGCGCGTTGCCGCGAACGGTGCCATATCACCCAAGAATGTGCATGTTCCAGGAATTCTTGTCGACGCAATTGTCGAAGTACCGGATATGCTCCAAACGACCGCAACTCCGTACGATCCCGCAATTTCGGGTGAGTTGATCCGCCCACTCGACAGCTTCAGCTTGATGGAATTCAGTGTGCAGAAAGTCATCGCCCGCCGGGTTGCCAGGGAACTGCGACGTGGCTGGGCGGTAAACGTTGGATTTGGCGTTTCGGCCAATGTGCCGCGTGTTTTCCTGGAGGAGGGCCAGCATGGTGCCGTCACCTGGGTCATTGAGCAGGGAGCGGTCGGTGGAATCCCGCTCTTGGACTTCAAGTTTGGCTGCGCCTCGAATGCGGAAGCTTTCGTCGCGTCTCCGCATCAGTTCTGTTACTTTCAGGCCGGAGGATTTGACGCCTCGCTTCTTTCGTTCCTCGAAATCGACGCTGAGGGGTCGGTCAACGTTTCGCGGCTCGCGGCCACGCCCCACCGAACAGCAGGCGCGGGAGGCTTTGTCGACATTACCGCTCGCGCCAAACGGATCATTTTCTCAGGCACTTTCAATGCAGGTGCCAGAATGCGGGTCGACGATGGCCGTTTGCAAATCGATCAGGAAGGAAGGATCGCAAAGATTGTCCCAGCAGTTGATCAGGTGTCCTTTTCCGGATGTCGAGCCGTTGCCCAAGGGCAGGAGGTCACCCTCATTACCGAGCGTTGCGTGATTGAGTTGGGCGGAAACGGGCTAACAGTCACCGAAGTTGCCCCGGGACTGGACCTACAGCGCGATATTCTGGATCGATCTGCCACTCCGCTCAGGATTTCGGACGACCTTCACACAATGGAACCCGCACTCTTCAGGGAAGCACCAATCGGATTGGAACCATGACTGACTTCCGCATCCGTCTTTCTTCTTCGGGCGGGGTCGCGGCACTCGTTCTATCACGGCCAGAAAAACTAAACGCGCTTGATGCCGACATGGTTGAGGAACTCTCGCAACGCTGTGCGGAAATCGATCGGTGTTCTGACATTCGGGTCGTCATTCTGTCTGGAGAAGGTAAGGTGTTCTGTGCGGGAGGTGACATTGATGCCTGGTCGGGGGTAAGTCCGGAATCATTCGGTCGGCACTGGATTAGGGGCGGTCATGCCGCTTTTGACTCCCTTGCTCGACTGAGGCAGCCAGTTATCGCTGTGCTTGACGGTCATGCATTGGGTGGTGGTCTGGAACTTGCGGCTTGTGCGGATCTTCGGGTGGCGGAAGAGCAGATCAGGATCGGCCAGCCCGAAACCGGGTTAGGGATTATTCCTGGTTGGTCTGGAACCCAACGTGCTGTTCGCCGGTTTGGTGCCCAGATCGTTCGACGGATGGCTCTTTTTGGAGAGACTTTCTCCGCGGATGAGGCTTTGGCTATGGGCTTGGTCGACCGGGTGGTCGAACAGGGGCGGGGTATGGCAGAGGCGGAAGCCTTGGCAGAATTGGTGCTCGCCAGAGGACCTTGCGCAACGGAACTGGTGAAGCTGATGATTGCTGCGGCAGAAGGTGAAGAGCGTGAACGCGTGATCGAATCGCTTGCCGGTACATTAGCTGCGGGATCCCCGGATCTTGCTGAGGGCCTTAGGGCGTTCCGTGAAAGACGGTCACCAAGGTTCCGGGCCAGTTAGGGCTCTCGCCAGAATAACCCCCATTCCACTCTGAAGTGCAACACCAGTGGCGGTGGTGACCGGTTTTCCGGTCGCATGATGTTGCGTATCGGCCAGCATGCGGCGACAGTCCCTGTGACCAAACAGGGGAGACTGCCATGCCCGAGGGCCATCGCCACCTGACCCATGAAGAGAGATGCCAGATCGGCGCGCTGAAGGAAAGCGGGCTTTCAGACGGAGCCATCGCCGCCCGGCTGGGCCACGACCGGACGTCGGTCTGGCGGGAGTTGCGCCGTAACGGCGGCGGCGGGCGGGGGGTACAGCCCCGGGGAAGCGCAGGGCAGGGCGGAGGCCCGCCGCAGCGCGGCGTCCAGGGTTCCCCGAAAGATGGCGCCCGACCGCTGGGCGCGCGTGGAGGGGCTTCTGGCGGAGGGCTGGAGCCCGGAGCAGGTCGCGGGACGGCTGCGTCTGGAGGGTGGCTGGACGGTGGGCCGCCAGTGGACATCCGAACACGTCAGGGCCGACCGGAAGGCGGGCGGCACTCGGGCCGTGGCCACATCCCGGGCCGCGTCGACATCTCCGAGCGGCCGGAGGAGGCGGGGAGCAGGGAGCGGATCGGTGACCGGGAGGCGGACACGGTCATCGGCAGGGGCCACAGCGGGGCGGTGGTCTCCCTGGTGGACAGGGCGTCGGGATTCGTTTTCCTTCAGCGGGCTGACCGGAGAACGGCGGCCGCGGTCTCCGCCGCGATGCTGGAGATGCGGCGGCCGTCCGCCGCGCCCGTCCACACGGTCACCTCGGACAACGGCAGGGAGTTCGCGGGCCACGCCGGCGTCGCGGCGGAGCTCGGGGCCGCCTTCTTCCTCCCCACCCCCTACCACTCCTGGGAGAGGGGACTGGACGGGCACGCCAACGGGCTGGCGCCGCAGTACCTGCCGAAGGGGACGGACCTCCGGGCGGTCACCGCCGCGGAGGTGAGGGCGGTGCGGGACCGTACGGACGCGCGTCCGCGCCGGGCGCTGGGCTACCGGACGCCCGCCGAGGCGCTGCATGAGGCCCGCCCTCCCTGACGCCGCGCGACCGCCTCCCACCGGCGCGGGCCGGGGCGCCGGGAGGGGGTGGAATGGATTTCGGGGTCGCGTCCGTCCGGGCTCCGGTCGGGCTGCGCCCGGACGGACGCGACCCGACCCGGCGGTGGCGTTGCGCCGCCCGGAAAGCCCGGATAAACTCCATACAGAAGGGACCACAGCCGTCCCGGGGCCGGATCCGCGGTGCCCGGGGGCCGCAGACCACGCCTTCCGGCCATTCCCGCAGCGGGGGCGTAGCCCGAGCGGAGGGAATGGCCGGCGGTGCACTTCGGAGTGGAAGTGGGGATCAAAATGGGGTGGGTGCGGCATGATAGGGGAAAGTTCCCCACTTTCACCCTATTGGAAAATCTTCAGGAAAGGCTTATCCCTTTGACCAAGGCGGGTCAATATTCTGTGCCGGAGGGGGGGTTGACGCGGCGCTGTGTTCGCCTCATGTTCCTCCCATGCCAGGCCGATGGAAAGACGACCGCCCCATGTCCCGCCAGGAGTCCGGGGAGCTTTTCCCGGACGACGGCGCCTGCGCCCGGCGCCTTGCGGAGCTGCGCTGGGGCAGGGGCTTCGCGTGCCCCGCCTGCGGCGGGACCAGGGGCTGGGGGCCGAGGGCGGGCGCTGCCGCCGGGAGTGCGCGGACCGCCGGCGGCAGACCTCGGTGACGGCGGGCACCGTGACGCACCGCTCCCACCTTCCGCTCGGGACGTGGTTCCTTGCGGCCCATCTCATGGCGACGCACTCCAACGGCATCTCCGCGCTGCAGCTGCAGGCCCAGCTGGGCATCGGCAGCTACAGGTCGGCCTGGCTGCTTCCCCGGAAGCTGCGGCGGGCGATGGTGGACCCGGACCGGAGCCCGCTTCAGGGGACCGCGGAGGTGGACGGGGCGTCCGTGCCCTGCCGCGACGGCGGCGGGCCGGAGGGCGGCGGGGAGAGGGGCGCGGCGGGCCGGGGCGGCGGCGCGTCGGGCCGGATCCCCATCGCCGGGGCCGTGGAGCTGCCGGAGGACGGCAGTCCACGCCGCATCCGGCTGAAGGAAGTGGACGGCTACGGCGCAGGGGCGCTCCATGGCTTCATCGCCGGGGCGGTCGAGCCGGGCGCCTGGGCCGTCACCGACGGGTGGAGCGGATACACCGGCCTGCCCGACAGCCCGCGCGGGCGCAGGGTGGCCGGCGGCCGCCCGGCCCACAAGGTCCTGAGGTGGATCCACCGGGTGTTCCCCGACCTCAGGCGCCGGGCCATGGGCGCGTACCACGGGCTGCGCAGGAAGCGCGCCCAGCGCCATCTGGACGGATCCGTCTTCCGATGGAACCGCCGCCGCCACCGGCGGACCTCCTTCGACCGACTCCTCGGCCTCGGCCTCGGCCTGCCGCCCGCGACGTACCGCGACCTCACCGACCCGGGCGCCTGACGTCCGGGGATCCGCGCCCGGACTCCGCCCCGGCCCGCGGCGCCGACCCCCAGTCCCCCAGAATCCCGATCCTTCCAGCTCCGGACGGGCCGCCGCGTGGCGGCGGCGGCCCGGATTCCGCCGGAATCCGGGAAACCGGCCATCAGACCGCCGGCACAGCATGTTGCGGTGCCGTAGTCAAAGGGATAAGCCTTCTTCAGGAATCGGCCATCTTTTGTGAAATCGTCGCCACTACTCTACACGAAGAAATAGTGACAAGCGGAAGGAGCGTCTTGATGTCCGGAGGCTCGTGAAATTCACACGGTCGAATTGACCACGCCAATCACCAAGAAACACCGCCCTCTCGAAAACTGCTTGCGGAAATTTATCATGGTGATAACTAAATGCTCTTGAATGAGTGAGGCAATTCGAAGAACTGCGGACATGGCTCCAACTGACCAGCCTTGGGATCCTGCTCAGGCAACAGAAGTCATTAGGAGAATTTCGAAAGACCTCGAAAGCACCATTACCTGGACAAAGCATGCTCTAGAACGATTGGGTATGCGAGGGCTAATAACGTCAGATGTGCTTTGGGTGCTTCGTGGAGGATTCGTGCTTGAACCTTCCCAGGGAGAGTCGACTGTAAAGGGACTATACAAGTATGTGGTTGAGGGTCGGTCGCCAAACTCGGGGCGGCGGACCGTAAGGATCGTGGTTGTTCCTGATGCTAAGGCGAACCACATCAAGATCATAACGGTGATGTGGAAAGATAATTCATGAGAGGAAACAGATGTCGGATTATCACTACACCGAATGTGGATTGGATCATGTGTTCATCGAAGGGGCCGGGGAGTTCAGCGATCATTCCGGCGAGGATTCGGTCACGATCCCGGCGGTCGGCCAGCTGCATAGGGTGATCGCTGAAGGGATTGTGACACATCCGGCCAAGATGACGGGTCAGGAACTTAGGTTCCTTCGCACTGAAATGGGTCTGACGCAGGCCCAGCTGGCGGTGATCGTTAAGGTCACGCCGCTGACCGTCAGCCGTTGGGAAAGGAATGAAAGCCCGGTCAATGACGCTGCGGAGATGCTGATCCGGATCCTGGCAGTGGAGACGCTTGAACTCGAGATTGAATTTGGTGTCCGCTCCGTTTCGGAGAAAGTCACTGATTCGGCGCGGACTGAGGAGATACGTATCGATGGAAGCATGTCAGGACGCTACCGGCTGCTCGACGCGGCGTAGACAGACTGATACCGGCTATCCCCCATGTCCCTGGCCGGCACCGTAATGCAGGTCTCCACAAATGCGAATTCCGGAATTGTCTGAAGGCGGTCTAGACGGAACTTCAGGCGGGTAATTTTCGCCCAACCCATTGACATGAAACGGGAATTCCCTGTTCTGGAGGTGCCGATGCTGGAGTCCTGTTGCCATAAGGCGTTGGAACACCGCCTGTGAGGATTTCCCTTGGCAACATGGGCGAATCAGGCTTCCATGCGCACGTAACGTTCCCATAATGGAGATCCGCCATGGCGTTCAACATCGAGTCCGTGCCCAACCAGGCCGGCAGGCCCGCCATCCTCCTCCGCGAGGCGTGGCGCGAGGGAAAGCGGATCCGCAAGCGGACCGTCGCCAACCTCTCGAAATTCCCGCCCCACATCGTCGAGGGCTTCCGGGCCGTGCTCGGGGGCGCCGTCGCCGTCCGCGACGTCGGCGACCTCATGCAGGTGGAGCGCTCACTTCCGCACGGCCACGTGGCCGCCGTCCTCGGCACCGCCCGGGACCTCGGCCTCGAGCGCATCCTCCACCGCATCGGAACGGAGGCTGCCGTGGAGGCCTGCAAGAGCCTGGCGACGGTGGAGCGGGCGTTCCGGAACGGGAGGGGCGGTCTCCGCATCCGCCCGGTATACGTCCACTCCGCCGACCATGTCCGCGCCCACGTGTTCCTCTGCATGCTGGCGCTGCACGTGGAATGGCACATGCGCCGCCGCCTCGCTCCGATGCTGTCCGGGGACGACGGCCGCGAGGGCGCGCGGGCAAGGCGGAACCCGCCGGTGGAGAGGGCCGGGGTCTCGGCGAGCGCGAAGGCCAGGGCCGACACGAAGCGCACCGTCGACGGGCTGCCCGTGCACAGCCTGCGCACCCTGCTCGACGACCTGTCAGGTCTGGCGCTGAACCAGCTGCGTCTGCCGGGCCACGGCGACAGCCTGCTGACGGTCGTCACCAAACCCACCCCGGTCCAGAAACGGGCCTTCAGGCTTCTCGGAGTGAAGCCGGACCGAAACGTTCCCATAAGGATGACAGGTTGACCGACGGCCTCAGGGCCGGAAAACCAAATAAAATCAGCAGGATGGCTCAGAAAATCACTTTCACTACTCCTGAAGTTCCGTCTAGACATCGCTCCGGACGAAAGTTCGCCTTGTGCTACTGGCATTCTGGAATTCAGCAGCCTTCCGGCCTCGCCAGCAACGGTGAACACACGCTGCGTTATGGTACCGGATCTCCGCACGTCGAGGTGATCGGCAAATCGGTGACATAGCGGTGGAAATGCCTGGTGCTCCACCGGTGAGCGCGCCTGGAAGTGGTTCGGAATACTTCTACGCTTCTGATATGCGCCGTTTCGCTCACGCACTCACTTGCGATTTGAATGACGGTCGCATCCACCCTGTTCCCTCCGATGTATCCGCTACCGTCATCTTTGTGAACTTGCGCTTCCGGCCTGTCAGGCTCTCCGCTTGGATGGAGCCATATTCAACACTACCTAGGAGTAAATACTGCCCAAGATCATGACTAGACAGACCTGGACACAGGGTTCAACGGATCGAAATTGGTTCTTTCGTGCCGCCTAGGGGCCAAGTACCCCGCACTTGGAGCCGAAAGGCGGAAATCGGTCGTCAGGGGAGGACACCCGAAGCATGTGAATGCTCAGGTAGTCATCTTCACTCAGCTCGAATCGGCCCATTTGAGTCACATATCGATCCGATTCGCTACATCGGAAAGGGCGATCCAAGATATCATGGAAGTGCAGTCCCATACCGACTTTGGGCACAACGCTTGGTTCGGACAGAGTGCCACCATCGGCCATCGGATAGGCAGGTCGCAGGCCAGTCCAATGTCGGGTAGGTGGGCCAATATGGTGAGCAAGCTAGCGATCAAGGGCCGAACCGTCTGGATTCTACCGCAGCAAATCTGGGAATGGACATGTAGCTGCCCATAGCTGTTGCGCTGAAAATTTAATCATTCGCCCAAAAATGCGCCATAATTTTGCGATTTCGCCGGTTTTTGCGAGATTCTGAACGGCTCAATTCTTGCTGCAATGCAGCAGAACAATTCTCCTGACCATGCAGCGTGCGGCTCGCCCAAGCGCCCGCAGCAACTGGGGAGATACTATGACACTCATCGAAATCGTTCTCAGACTACGTATGTTCAATGTCTTGCAAGATGCACAGCTTGTGGAGCTCTCGCAAGGTCTTAAGTCGAAAGGGGCCGGAGATCCGACTCAGTCGGGGATGCTCACTGCCCGTTCCAATATCGGCTAGGTCGTGAATTTTGCGCCCGATATCGCATGCAAAATCGAAGTGCCTGACGGCGGGACCGACAAGAGGCGGCCAAAGGACTCTCCGCCACGGCGCCAATCACGGCAGCGATGCAACAGTGTCGTCCAACCGGACGTGCAGAACGCGTCCTGAGTACGCAATGTCGTGCCACACAGCAACGAGTATTGAAATCGAAGAAGGGACAACCGAATGAAAAACAGCACACTTTTCTTTGTGGCAGCGCTGACAGTTGCTGCGCCGACCATGGGGATCGCCCAGGAATCCGGGTCAGACATAAGTCCTTACATTTTCACGACACTGCTCTTTCTGGTTGGAGGTATCCTTGTTTTCTGGATGGCGGCCGGATTCGCCATGCTGGAGGCCGGATTCGTTCGGTCAAAGAACGTTACGATGCAATTGACCAAGAACGTCTCACTCTTTGCAATCGCTTCAATCATGTACTGGCTCATCGGATTCAACCTGATGTATCCTGGTGACGCGTGGTCGATTTCAGGTTGGCTTGGCGTTATCCTTTCGCCAGCGGCACTCGAGCCCGTGGGCTTGGAGCCTGCCGCGGCGTCGCTCGACTATGCATCGGTTGGTTCCGATTTCTTCTTCCAGTTGATGTTCTGCGCGACCACAGCCTCGATCGTTTCAGGCACCCTCGCAGAGCGCATCAAACTATGGCCGTTCCTGATTTTCGTCGCTTTTCTGACTGGACTCATTTACCCGATCGAGGCGTCCTGGCAGTGGGGTGGTGGCTGGCTGTCCGAGGCTGGCTTCAGCGATTTCGCCGGCTCGACGCTGGTTCACGCCACGGGCGGGTTCGCCGCGCTGGCCGGAGCGATCGTCCTTGGTCCGCGTATCGGCAAGTACAGAAACGGTAAGGTCCACCCCATCCCGGGCTCCAATCTGGCGTTGGCAACACTGGGAACGCTTATCCTCTGGTTGGGATGGTTCGGCTTCAATGGTGGCTCGCAGTTAGCTGCAGGCACGGTAGGCGATATTTCCGATGTAAGTCGCATATTCGCCAACACAAACATGGCCGCCGCATCAGGTGCTATCGCTGCGCTCATCCTGACGCAGGCCATTTACGGGAAGGTCGACCTTACCATGGTGCTCAACGGCGCACTGGCGGGACTGGTTTCCATAACAGCCGAACCTTTGGCCCCGACGCTATTTGGTGCGCTCTGGATCGGAGCTGTCGGTGGCGTGATTGTGGTTCTTGCCGTGCCATTTCTTGACCGGCTCCGAATCGATGATGTGGTCGGTGCCATCCCAGTTCACCTTATGGCCGGTATCTGGGGAACGCTCGTTGTTCCGGTCTACAACGGCGATGCGGGCTTCGGATCTCAAATCCTCGGAATTCTCGCCATAGGCGCTTTCACCTTCATTGTGTCCTACGTCGCCTGGACAGTCCTGAAGATGACCATGGGTGTGCGTGTCGGAGAGGAGGCCGAGATTAACGGACTCGACATATCCGAGCTCGGTGCCGAGGCCTATCCAGAATTCTCCAAAGGCTGATCTGACGATCTTGCGTAGATCATAGGGAAGGTGGCTGCGGACCAGTCCTGTGTCGCCTTTCCCGCCATCGATGGGACTCTACCCTTTGCCTGCCCGGCACACCACTTGAGCCGTGTGCCGGGCGATTCCGTTGTTGCAGGAACCGCTAGGCGAGATCCCTCAGGGTATCGGCTTCATAGGCGTGTCACCAATGGAACGCGATCAATGAAACATAGGTTAGGTCTAGGAGACGAGTTCAGCGGTATGTCATCAACAGGTTCTCGCCGCGCTGCACCACCACAGACTCCTGGTTAAAGACCTCGAACCCAAGCCGTAGTATTCCCCTCGCCGGATCCCTGAGTGAGCGCTTCTCAAGAACTGTGATACGTGCTGAAACGCGATCCCCTGCGAAGACAGGCGCAGCAAACGTCCATTTCCATCCAAGCGAAGCCTGTGCCCGGAACTGCGCAAGGGCTTGGTTCTTGAGACCATCCACAAGCGAAAGCACCAGCAGACCATGCGCAACCCGTTCAGGAAATCCATGCTGGGTGGCTTCCTCTTCTGACATGTGAATGCCGAATCGGTCGCCTGTAAGTTCAGCAAAGGCGTCGATTGTCTCGGCAGCCACTTCCGCTGCACCGGTTACAACGTAGTCATTTTCAACTATGTCGTCGAAACCGTGAGTCCCCGGCGGCAGTTCCCGTATCGTCATGAAGGCGTTGGCGCATCCTCGCGCAGCAACCCTTCGGACTTGAGGTCGGACCAGAGGTCAGCGGGAATCGGGTGCTCGAACCACGCGAGATTCCGCTCAAGTTGCTCAACGGTTCGCGTGCCGGCAATGAACGAGGGAATCACCGGATGTGCGACCACGAACTGGAGCGCCGCGGCTGGCAGAGGAACCGAATGCGCGGAACAGACCGCCTCGATTCTCCGGACCCTTTCCATGATCTCAGGCGGGGCCGGAGCATAATTGTACTTCGCCCCATCGACCGCCCCTGTGGCAAGGATTCCCGAATTGAACCCTCCACCCACGACGACCGCAGCGCCGCGCTTCTCACAGAGCGGCAGGAATTGGTTCAGGGAGTCCTGCTCGAGCAGTGTGTAGCGGCCAGCCAGCAGGAAGCAGTCGAAGTCCCGGGCCTGCAGCGCTGCATGGCATACTTCCCATTCATTCACGCCAACTCCGATCGCCTTGACCACGCCTTGGTCCCGCAGGTCGCTCAGGGCCTTCCAGCAGGTGTCCATCGCCTGTGCGAACACCTCGTGCTGATCGTCGCCCCGAGTGAAACGATCGATGTCATGGATGAAACAGATATCTATCCGCTCCAGGTTCAGACGCTGAAGACTGTCCTCAAAGCTACGCATGGTGCCGTCGTAGCTATAGTCGAAATTCATCTGGAACCGGCCAGCATTGGTCCAGGGAGCATAGTCTATGTCCTGCCTTCGGGCAGGTGTGAGGATCCGGCCGACCTTGGACGACAGCACGAAATCATCGCGCGCCTTCCAGCGCAGAGAATGGCCCGTCCGCAGTTCACTCAGTCCGTGTCCATACATCGGCGCTGTGTCGTAATAGCGCACACCGGACCGCCACGCCCTCTCGAACATCGCTTCGGAAGTTGCCTCGTCGATCTCACGGAATATGTTGCCGACCGGCGCAGTTCCGAAGCCAAATGCAGTGACTTCCAGATCAACACGGCCGAATTTAATTTTCTGGTTGGGATTCATGTCGCGGCCTCCATAAGTAACCAATTAGTCACTTACATACGATGCGAGCATCGGGCAAGTCAGATTTCGCTCTGTGACACTTGACCTTGTGGTTGCTTTGGCTAAAGTAACCATACAGTTACTGGCGGAATTCCATGCATCTCACCGAAACTCATATCCAGGTACGCGAAATGGCACGCGGCTTCGCCGATAACGTCATTCGTCCAGTGGCCGAGGAACTGGACCGCGAGCAACGCTTTCCCTTCGAGATTTACGCACAGATGGCCGAGCTTGGACTGTTTGGCATTGGCGTTCCCGAATCAATGGGGGGCCCGGGATTCGATATTCTCGCCTATGCGCTGGTAATGGAGGAACTGTCGCGCGGTTATTCGTCGATTGCGGACCAATGTGGACTCGTGGAGTTGATTTCCACATTGCTGGTTCAGCACGGAACCAAGCGGCAGCGCGACTGTTGGCTGTCCGATGTGACAGCGGCGCGAACCCGGGTCGCCTATTGCATCACCGAAGCAGAGGCAGGTACGGACGTATCAGGCATTCGTTCGGAAGCAGTAAGGGACGGTGATGGCTGGATACTGAATGGCGAAAAAATCTGGATCCACAATGCCCCGGTCGCTGATCTGGCGTTTGTACTCGCCCGGACGGACCGCAGTGCCGGTCACCGTGGCATGTCGATCTTCATCGTCGACCTGCATGGATCGGGCGTTATGCGCGGGCCAAAGGAGCAGAAGATGGGGCAGCGGGCAAGTCAGGTCGGTGCGCTGGCCTTCAAGGATGTGAAACTTCCCGCTGAAGCCCTTCTTGGTCAGGAAGGCCGAGGGTTTCATATGATGATGAGTGTACTCGACAAAGGACGTGTCGGAATCGCGGCGCTTGCGGTTGGTATTGCCAGGGCAGGGCTGGAGGCGGCTGTGGACCACGCGGCGACGCGCCGCCAGTTCGGTAGGTCGATCTCGGAGTTCCAAGGCGTTCAGTGGCTCATTGCGGACATAGCCAAGGACCTGGAAGCAGCCAGGCTTCTGGTTCATTCCGCCGCCTCGAAACTTGATCGTGGTGAATCGGCGACGAAGGAATGCTCTATGGCGAAATGCTTCGCCAGCGACATGGCAGTCAAGCGCATATCCGACGCGGTGCAGGTATTTGGAGGCTCGGGTTATATCCGCGGCTTTGAGGTCGAACGGCTTTACAGAGATGCGAAGATCACGCAGATTTATGAAGGGACCAACCAGATCCAACGCATGATCATCGCACGCGAAATCCTGAAGCATGGAGCGGAGGTGTGAGTGTCCAGGTTGCGCTCATAACGGGCTCGAGCCGGGGCATTGGTCTTGCTGCCGCTCGCGCTCTTTCGCAGGAAGGATTCGCTGTCGCGATAAATGATCGTGAGGAGTCCGGTGAACTCACCGATGCACTTGATTCCCTTCGTGCTGAAGGAGCCGTGGCCACATCCGTTCCGTTCGACGTGGCTGACCTGGCTTGCCACGACGCCGCGTTGGCCAGGACAGAGGACGAGCTTGGGCCACTCACCACACTGATTAACAACGCGGGTGTCGGAGTCACACAGCGCGGTGATCCCCTGGAAGTCAGCGCCCAGAGCTGGGACCGGTGTATTGCTGTCAACGCGAAGGCAGTGTTTTTCCTCACCCAGGCGTTTTCGCGACGTCTTCTTGCAAGGAAACGTGATCCTTCACTTTTCCATGCAATTGTGAACGTCACGTCTTCGAATGCTGTGGCGGTCGCAGAGCCACGTGCGGAATACTGCGCCTCGAAGGCAGCTGCGGCGATGGTGTCAAAAGTCTGGGCAGTCCGGCTGGGTAGTGAGAACATTGCTGTCTACGATGTTCAGCCAGGAGTGATCGATACCGCGATGACCGCGTCGGTGATCGACGACTACCGGCAGAGGGCAAAGGACGGCTTGACGCTTCTTCCGCACGTTGGAAAGCCCCAGGATGTTGGAAACGTGATCGCGTCGCTTGCGTCTGGACGTTTACCCTATACAACTGGTCAGGCCATATCCGTTGATGCTGGTATGCTTGTTCCACGCTTTTGAGGCCGTGAATGAAGATCTTCCTGCCAGACGCCAATGGCTCCTTGACCGAGTATTCGCTTTCTGGAACGCCAGTACAATCGGTGCCTCTTGCGGCTAATCCGGTGCGCACCATCTTTTCGGCTGCCCATGTGGTTGCCGACCCGCTCACGGCGAATGAGCCGTCCCGCTCGGCATCGGTTGACTGGAAAGCGACGATTGCGTTCCGAAGGCATCTAGCTGAACTGGGGCTGGGAATTGCCGAGGCGATGGACACCGCCCAACGTGGCATGAGCCTCGACTGGCCGGGTGCATTGGAACTCATCTCCCGAACCAGATCGGAACTTCCGGAAGCATTGGTGTTCAATGGTTGCGGCACCGACCAGTTGGATCCATCAGAAGCAAGGAATCTCAACGACATCCGCGGCGCTTACTTCGAACAACTGGAGGCAGTTCAGAAGATCGGTGGTCGGGTCATCGTGATGGCAAGTCGTGCCCTTGCGAAAGTCGCCACCTCGCCGGATGACTACATAGCGGTCTATCGTGAAGTGCTGGGGGCCTGCGATCAGCCAGCGATCCTGCATTGGCTCGGGGATATGTTCGATCCTGCTCTGGCTGGCTATTGGGGCGCAGATGGATTTGAAGCTGCTTTGGACACGGCGCTGGCGGTTATCCACGAAAATGCCGGAAAGGTTGATGGCATCAAGCTGTCTCTGCTCGACAAGGACAAGGAGACCGTCATGCGCCGACGGCTACCCGCCGGTGTCCGGATGTACACGGGAGACGATTTCAGTTATCCAGAACTGATTGCAGGCGATGAAGTGGGTTTCTCCCACGCGTTGCTCGGTATTTTCGACCCGCTCGCCGACCTGATCGGTTTGGCGGTCCGAAAGCTTGAGTCCGGCGATATGCGTGGGTTTCGGAATGTCCTTGATCCGACCGTGCCGCTGGCCCGGCTGGTGTTCAGGGACCCCACCCAGCATTACAAGACCGGTGTTGTCTTTCTTGCCTGGCTCAATGGCCACCAGGATCACTTCGTCATGCTTGGCGGTGCCCAGTCGATGCGTCCGCTTCCTTATTTTGCGGAATGCTTCAGGCTTGCTGACAGAATCGGTCTGCTGCGGGATCCCGGCCTTGCCGTTCATCGCATGAAGACTCTGCTCGCCTTCCATGGCGTTGGGTGATCTCACAGATGGGAGTGGCCGCCTTGCCTTGAATACGGCTACGCTGGGGCATAATCTGGATGGCTATGGTGCCGGATGGCCACCTGAACGGATCATTGATGCGTGCGCAGAGCGTGGATTGGCAGGCATCGTGTTCTGGAGGCGCGAGATCGGTCTTCGGGCGTCTGAAATCGGAGACCGGGTGCGCGCAACCGGGATGGAGGTCATTGGCCTTTGCCGCACCCCGTACATTACCGGTGCCGAGGCTGGAACAGCTGAGGAGATCAAGGCCTCGATTGATATGGCGGCGGCTCTCGGGGCTCCGGTTCTTACCATCGTGACTGGCGGCACCGAACCGGGCACGAAAGGTGTTCTGGAAAGCCAGAAAATTCTTGCGGACCGCGTCGCGCGGATCGCCGAATATGCGGCCGGCATGGACGTGAAACTGGCACTTGAGCCACTCAATCCGATGTTTGGCGGCAACCGAACTGTTCTGATGAGCGTAAGCGACGCCCTGCGGGTCTGCGATTGGATTCACGCTCCGAACGTGGGAATCGCGGTTGATGTCTATCATGTGTGGTGGGATACAGGACTTGAGGTGGCCTGTGCGGCTGCCAGGGGGCGGATTTTCGGATACCATCTTTGCGACTGGCTTGAGAACACAACTGACATGCTTCTGGACCGAGGCATGATGGGCGACGGTGTGGCTGACCTCAAGGGAATTCGCAGAGCGGTCGAACGAGCGGGCTACAGCGGCATTTGCGAGGTCGAGATTTTCTCGGCGAATGACTGGTGGCGCAGGAATCCAGGCGAGATTCTGGACATAATGGTCGAGAGGTTCGCATTAGTATGTTGAATTGGGAACAGGCTCACTATATCGGTGAGTGTCCGCAGGCGGTGGACGTCGGGACATGAAACCGTCAAATGCTGGAATGGCAATCAGGGAGAAGCCTAAGATGAATCTGAATATGAAGACCGCCGCGCTGCTTGCGGCGACCGCGCTGACCGCGAACGCAGCGGCGGCAGGTGACGTGGAGGTGTTGCACTGGTGGACGTCCGGCGGCGAAGCCGCGGCGCTGAACGTGCTGAAACAGGATCTCGAGAGCCAGGGCATAGGTTGGCTGGATATGCCGGTCGCTGGCGGCGGTGGCGGAAACGCGATGACGGTTCTGCGCGCGCGTGTCACCGCGGGTAATGCTCCGACAGCTGTGCAGATGCTCGGATTCGACATCCTGGATTGGGCTAAGGAAGGCGCTTTGGCCAACCTCAACGAGATCGCTGCGATGGAAGGTTGGGACGAAGTGGTGCCCGAGGCCTTGCAGGCATTTGCCAGGCACGACGGCAAGTGGATTTCGGCACCGGTCAATGTGCATTCCACCAACTGGGTCTGGGCCAACAAGGCCGTGCTCGATGCCAATGAAATCGCGGTTCCCACGACTTGGGAAGAATTCACAGCAGCTGTCGAAAAGCTTGCTGCGGCTGGGATCACACCAATCGCTCAGGGCGGTGAGGCCTGGCAGGAGGCGACGGTCTTCGATGCGGTCGCAATGTCCGCTGGCGGTCCCGCATTCTACAAGGCCGCTTTTATCGATCTCGATGAAGAGGCGCTGGGTTCCGACACCATGATGGAGGCATTCGACCGCATGGCGTTCATTCGCAGCCATGTGGACGAGAACTTCTCAGGACGTTCATGGAATCTGGCGACCGCGATGGTCATCAATGGCGAGGCCGGGTTCCAGATGATGGGCGACTGGGCCAAGGGTGAGTTCCTGAACGCTGGCCAGACCCCTGGGGAAGACTTCCTTTGTTTCCGGTTCCCCGGAACGTCTGAACAGGTCACGTTCAACGCGGACCAGTTTGCGATGTTCGACCAAGGGGGGATGGTCTCGCCGGAGCAGGCGGCTCTTGCAAGTGCCATTCTCTCGCCGTCGTTCCAGTCGGCCTTCAATGTCGTCAAGGGCTCGGTTCCTGCCCGTACTGACGTCTCGGATGCCGATTTTGATGCCTGTGGTAAGCAGGGCATGAAGGATCTGGCCGCCGCCGCCTCGTCAGGTAACCTTTTCGGATCGATGGCCCATGGCCATGCCGCACCTGCGTCGGTGAAGAACGCGGTCTACGATGTTGTAACCGCCCATTTCAACGGCGAGTACGACAGTGCCACCGCTGTACAGGAACTCGTCGACGCAGTATCGGTCGCAAAGTAAGTTGATCGGCGGCCCCGGGCCTGTCCCGGGGCCGCATTGTTTCCGCCAATGGTTTCCACCCGCGACTATCGTACAAGTCTGCAGTTCTGGCTGCCCAAGCTGGTTCTGTCGCCATCAGTCGCGCTGATTGCCGTATTCGTTTACGGCTTCATTTTGTTCACATTGTATCTCAGCTTCACCGACAGCAGGATTCTTCCAAGCTTCGGCTGGGTTGGCTGGTCAAACTACGAAAAACTGTTCCGTCTCAGTCACTGGGAAATCTCGATCACCAATCTAGGCGTCTTCGCCGCGCTTTACATCGGAATCTGCACCGCTATCGGATTGGCCCTGGCGATCTTCCTCGACCAGAAAATCCGTGGCGAGGGCCTGCTTCGCCCGATCTATCTCTACCCGATGGCCCTGAGCTTCATTGTGACAGGGACGGCGTGGAAATGGCTTCTGGATCCGGGAATTGGTCTGGAAAACACCATGCATGCCTGGGGCTGGGACTCGTTTAGTTTCGGTTGGATCAAGGACCGCGAATACGCGCTCTACTGCGTGGTCCTGGCAGCTGTCTGGCAGACGAGCGGGTTCGTCATGGCCATGTTCCTCGCGGGTCTGCGCGGCATCGACAATGAGATCCTGAAAGCGGCGCAGATAGACGGAGCATCGAATTTCAGCCTTTACCGCCGTATCGTCATACCGCAGCTTCGGCCCGCGTTCCTGAGCGCATTTGTCATCCTCAGCCATCTCGCGATCAAGTCCTACGACCTTGTCATTGCCCTGACTGGAGGAGGGCCCGGTCGGGCGACCGAACTGCCTGCGACTTTCATGTACTCCTACACCTTCACCCGCAACCAGATGGCAATAGGTGCATCCTCCGCTGTCATTATGCTCATGACAATCGCAGCGATTATGGTGCCGTATCTCTATTCGGAACTGAGGGAGCGGAAATAGTGGCTTCGGTAGGGGTGGATACGGCAATTCGAACTGGGCATGTGACGCGGACGCTCATTTATCTCACGCTCCTGTTGTTCGTGCTTTTCTACATGCTGCCGTTGTTTGTGATGTTGGTGAACTCGGTCAAACCACTTTCCGAAATCACTGGCGGAAACATGATGAGCTTTCCGGAGGTCTGGACCCTTGAGCCCTGGCGGAATGCCTGGTCCGAGGCACAGGTCGGGGTGCAGGCCACCGGTCTCAAGCCGTATTTCTGGAATTCGATCAAAATGGTCGTGCCCGCAGTCGCCATCTCGACGATTATGGGAGCGCTCAACGGCTACGTATTGACGAAGTGGCGATTCCGCCATGACACGATTCTGTTTGGCTTTATGCTCTTCGCCTGCTTCATTCCGTTCCAGATCGTACTGATTCCGATGGCCCGCATCCTTGGTCTCGCGGGACTCGCGGGAACGACCTCCGGTCTTGTGCTGGTCCATGTGGTCTACGGCCTCGGCTTCACCACGCTGTATTTCCGGAACTATTATGCGGCCTTCCCAACGGAACTGGTTCGGGCAGCGCAGATCGACGGGGCCGGGTTCTTTCGGATTTTCTGGCGGATTCTGCTGCCGAGTTCCGGTCCAATCATCGTCGTGAGCGTCATTTGGCAGTTCACGAATATCTGGAATGACTTCCTGTTCGGAGCGAGTTTCGCCGATTTCGATAGCCAGCCGATGACAGTGGCGCTTAACAACCTCGTACAGTCATCGACCGGCGTGAAGGAATACAATGTCCATTTCGCCGGCGCGATCTACGCCGCGCTTCCGACGCTGCTCGTCTATGTCGTCGCAGGGCGCTATTTCGTGCGTGGCCTGATGGCCGGATCCGTGAAAGGCTGATCGATGGGATTTCTGGATATCCGCAATGCCACCAAATCCTATGGCCCGGTGGAGGTTCTCCACCAGATCGATATATCGGTGGAGGAAGGCGAGTTTCTTGTGCTGGTTGGCCCATCGGGTTGTGGTAAGTCCACGTTGCTGAACCTAATTGCCGGGCTTGAGGATATCTCGAGCGGTGAGATCGCCATCCGCGAAAATGTGGTGAATGGAGTGCATCCGTCGCGCCGCAACATTGCGATGGTGTTCCAGTCGTATGCACTTTACCCGAATATGACTGTGGCTCAGAACATCACCTTTGGCCTCGAAATGCATGGCGTTCCCAAGGCCGAACGCCAACGGGCCATGAGGGACGTTGCGCAGTTGCTGCAGATTGAACAGCTTCTCGGTCGCAAGCCCAGACAATTGTCCGGAGGCCAGCGACAGCGGGTTGCGATGGGTCGTGCTCTGGTGCGCAATCCCGACGTATTCCTGTTCGATGAACCGCTCTCCAACCTCGACGCCAAGTTGCGCGTGGACATGCGCACTGAAATCAAGAAGCTGCATCAGAAACTTGGCACGACGATCGTCTATGTGACCCATGATCAGATCGAGGCAATGACGCTCTCCACCAGAATCGCTGTGATGAATGCAGGCTATATCCAGCAACTTGGCACGCCGAGGGAAATCTACGATACACCTGCGAACCTATTTGTCGCGACATTCATGGGATCGCCTTCCATGAATCTCGTGCCGGTTACAGTGCGGGTCGAAGGAGCCGCCGTTCTTGCCGAAACCACGCAAGGACAGGGCGAAACGATCCGTCTTCCGTTTGTCAATCCATCAAGGGCGCTCCGGGACTATGAGGGCCGCGGCATTACACTAGGCATCCGACCTGAGGCATTGACAGACATTGATGGTGCTGACCAGCGGTCGACGAATGTGGAACGGATAGAAAGCGTTGTTGGAGTTACCGAGCCGGCAGGTTCCGACACCTTCGTTATGACGAACTTCGGTGGAGTGGACTGCGTGGCGCGGATGAGAGCCGATGCGGAGGTGGCTCCCGGGAAAGTCACCGAATTCGCCTTCAACATGGAGAAGGTGGTGGCGTTCGATCCGAAGACCGAACTCAGAATCGCCTGAGTTCCGAACTTCCACTCGACGGCGGAAGGCGTTATCTGGCCTCGCTCCGGACGAAGCCCGGCAATTCATGCTACATTTGAGCCGTGGCCGTTCCCCAGGAAAATGAACTAGGCCTTTTTTACCCCGTAGCCCTGAAAGGCTTTCAGGGTCTGGCCTATCTGTTCATCCGAAAGGATGACTGGGTCACCGAGTTGCCGGGCAAGGCAATACTGGCGGGCGATGGCCTCCAGCTCAGTTGCCCGCCACATTGCCAGTTCGAGACCCGCGCCACCTGCGATCATACCGTGGTTGGCAAGAAGGCAGGCGGTACGGTCCCGCATCGCCTCGACGGCCATTTCGGCCAGTTCGATGGTGCCGAAGGTGTGGTATCCTGCACAACGTACATCAGTCCCTCCAAAGGCCGCGATCATATAGTGGCATGCTGGGATTGGCTCTCGTAAGACGGCAAGCGCCGTGCAATAGGGAGGGTGGGCGTGAACGATCGCGGTCAGGTCGGGCCGGCTTTTCATCAACAGCCAGTGGAACCGCCATTCGACTGATGGCCTGAGCGGACCTTCCCATGCGTCAGTCATTTCCTCCTGAAGTTCAATCGAAGCGATCATTTCGGGCCTGAGTTGGTCGTAAGGAGTCGCGGAAGGAGAAATCAGCATCCGATCACCAAAGCGCACGGAGATGTTGCCGGATGTGCCTTGGTTCAATCCAGTGGTGTTCATCTTCAGGCATGCGTCGATGATAGCTTTACGGGCGTGAGTTTCCGATGTCATGTCAGTCTCCATTGACGGGTTCTGGCACCCTGGCAGGGGCGAGTTCCATTTTTCCTGCAAGAATCTCGCGAAGTCTGGCTTCGAATGCCGCTATATCGAATCTGGGATTTGCATCAAAGGCTGCGCCGACGGTTGCGGGATTGAATTGAAGCCCCAAAGCGCGGTAGGCGGGTTCCAGTGCCATGCGAACGGCCTCCGCATCCCGAAGCATCACGATTGCGCTGAGATGATAACCGTGCCGGATCTGTCGCTGCCCGAGCCCAGCGATCTTGCGGCCCTCCGACGAGATGGACTGGGGCCCCGGGCAGTATTCGCCCGGAACCGGGCCGTGCACCGGGTCAATGCCTCCGCTGCGCAGCGCATCGGCCAGTATCCGGGCAAAGACGGCAAATCGTGTCATTGCAGTAATGCGGGAGTTCGGGTGGTTCGCGATAAGGTCGATTACAACGGTACCCGGACCGTAGACGGCCAGATGCCCGCCCGCCGACCGCAGGACAGGTTCAAACCTGCAGAGACGCACCACCGACCTGGCGGTTTCGTAGCCCGGCCGTATACTGTCCAGCCGCGAAAACGCAGCGGTCGCATGGGGACGGTAGAGGCGCAGTGCGCCACGGCCCCCCCCCCCCCCCCCCGATCCCAAACCAGTCAACTGCTCGCGAATGAACCGCATGTCCCCGGTTGGGTCTCGATCTGGAAGCTCCATAGGCTCGAACTGAACGCCGAACACAGACATCTGGTCAGGCCAGCATTCCTGAGATGCCGTTTTGGCGGAGTTTGTCGGCCGTATCGGCAACCATACGGCGGCCTTCGGCCATGGCGTCTTCGAGCTGACGATCATCTTCGGACCATACTGCCTCTATGCCGGAGCGAAAGGCGTGGCGCAGGTCTGTGTCGGCGTTAGACCTGTGCACGCCTGCGCCTTGTGCAGAAATTCCCACCAGTGAAATTCCGGTCCGGTTTCCGGCGGATTGCGGGCGTCGGCGGCGGATTCGGGCGGAATCCGGGCGTGCGGGGGCGTCCGGCGGCGTTCCGGTGGAAATAAGGGATGTGTCGCGGGTCTGCCCCTGGGGCGGTTCGGTCGGGCGTTCAGGCGCGCCCGGGCGCCCCGCGCCGCGGCGGCGACCGTCCGGACGGTCCGGCGACGTTCAGGGCCACAGGCGCGTGCCCGTGGGTCAGGGCGGCGTAGAGTGTCCGCCAGTCGGGGACCGGGAAGTCGTGGAAGTATGACCGGGTTCTCTCGCGGAGGTACCTCAGCCGCCCCCTCGCCTCCAGCGCGGCGGCGAACACCCTGCAGGAGGCGGCCTCGATCTGGTCCGTGAGGAAGGCGAGCATCATCGTCATGGCGAGCACGGTGGTCAGGTGCCGCTTTCCATGCCCGAAGCTGTGCTCGAAGTGGTAGCCCTGGTTCTTCAGCGTGTTGAACGTCTCGTTCTCTATCCGCCATCGGGAGCGGGCGGCGCGCATGACCGGCATGAGGCTGTCGCTGTCGACGGGAAGGTCGGTGACCCAGGAGAACCTCCGCTGCTTCTCCTCCACCCGGTGGGTCGGGTCGTCCGGGCCGCGGTGGTGCTTCGCGATGTATGTCCTCTTGATGACCGTCTCCCGGTATTCGATGACGTTGACCCTGATGTCGGGATGGGAGGCGTTGACTGGCGCACCGTTCAGGTAGCGGAAGTCGTGCCGGGTGCCGTCGGCGTCGGTGAACCGGGCGGTGCGGGTGTCGGGGCTGGCGTCGAGGCTGGCGAACAGCAGCGCGTGGTCGCCGGGTTTCGCGCCGAGGATGAAGCGGAGGCCGTGCCGCCGCAGGCGGGCGATGTGGGGCCCGTTGGAGGCGAGGCCGTCCTGCAGGACGATGGCCTTCAGGTGCGGATGCTCCCGCCGGAGGTCGTCGATGAACCGCGCGGCGGCGTTGCGCTCGCAGTCGTTCCTCCTGTCCCCGTCGGTCCTGGCGATCGGCTCCGGGGCCAGCGGCAGCACCTCGCGGCGTTCCGGGTGGCAGACCACGGCGGCGAGCATGCTGTGCGAGTAGGTCCTCGATCCATCACTGCGGCGGGCGACGCAGCAGTGGTCGCAGTGGACGGATTTCGAGCTGAAGTAGCCGGTGCCGTCAATCGAGATCAGGTAGTGGCCGTCGAAAACCGGCTGGTCCTCCAGCACCCTGCCGCGCTGCAGCCTCGCGAACAGGGTCCTGAACGCCGGGCGCAGCTGCCTGGGGTCGACCGTGTCGAGGCGTTTCCGCATGGCGGAGTCGCAGGGCGCCGCCGCGATCCCGAACAGCGTCCGGAGGTTCCCGCGGACGATGGCGTCCCTGCGGCTGTCCCTGTCGAACTGCAGGAGCGACGGATATTTGAGCGAGAACATCGCGAACGCCGACATGAGGTGGTCCGCGAGGCTGAACCGGCGCCCGTCCACCGGATCGTCGATCCTGCCGAAGCATTCCGCAAGCGCCCTGATCAGCCCGGGCCTGCCGAGGTCCTTCCGAAACCGCATCGTCCCAACTCCCGTCATCGAAGTCAACACCGGTTGCGGTAAGGGCCCCAGCCTATGATGTCCAGAGGATTCCGGGCGGTTTCCAGTCGTCTGGAAGGAAAAGTCTACGAAACCCGGTTCACGGAAGCCCAAGGAATACAGGGTCCGGAAGGGCTGGTGGGAATTGCTGCGCCTTGTGCGGCAGTGATATCGGCTTCGGAACGGCCCGACGCGCCGTGCAGCGCCAGTGGTATGACGGTTGCCTCCCGGATCGCCTCAATTCGGGCGATATCAAGCGGAGGAACCTGCCGCTCACTGTACCGTGGACAATTCCTGCGGATACAGCAAGCGTGTCGACTCCGGTTTCGCGTATAAAGCGGTCGGCTTCGCCAACATCTGTGATGTAGTCGTCCCAGTTCACTTCCTGTCCAGCATCCGGGATGCGGCCCAGCTCTGCCTCGACCGTACCCCGTTGATATGTTGTGGCTCATGCACCTTCGGCACGCTGGCTGGATAGTTCCAACTCCAGATCGGAGTTCACGAAACCGTGCGGTTCGGGAAAGGTCAATTGCGCCTGAAGGCTTATGCAAGGGGCATCCCCGCTTGTGAAGAGGTCAGATTTGCTGGATGTGCGCATATCCCTACATTTCGCCGCCACTTTCGAGCGGGTCATTCCTATGGCGCACCGTCATTGGGATCTACGCTGTGGAATCATTTCTGGCACCTTATCCAGCGTGAAGATAAACCAACCGAGATCCTTGGTTTCGGGATTTGGTCAATGCTTTCAATCTTCAGAATGCCATGTGAGGTCGCGGCGAGCATTAAGGTTGTGTTCTGCGATATTGACGACACGATAACGACCGAAGGCCGACTGACCGGCACCGCCTATCAGGCTCTTGAAGATCTTGAACGTGCAGGGATTGCTGTGGCGCCAATTACTGGGCGCCCCGCAGGCTGGTGCGATATGATCGCCCGCTTCTGGCCGGTAAGGGGTGTAGTGGGGGAAAATGGCGCCTTCTACTATTCCTATGATTTCACGCAGCGGAAAATGATCCGCAAACTGCAGCCGATTGTTGCCGAGCACGTGGTGCGCACAAATCGTTTCGACCGCATCAAGGCACGCATTGCAGCCGAGGTGCCAGGAGCTACGGTTTCGGCCGACCAGTCATTCAGAATTTCGGATCTCGCCATTGACCATTGCGAGGATGTGGACCCACTGCCAATGGAAGAGGTTGCGCACATTGAAAGGATCTTCCTTGAGGAAGGTGCTATCGCGAAAGTCTCATCCATTCACGTTAACGGTTGGTTTGGGGAGTATGACAAACTGTCCATTTCAAGGAGTTTCGCAACTGACATCCTCGGCCTGGACATCGAAGCTGCCAATGGGGAGATCATTTTTGTTGGCGATAGCCCCAACGATGAACCGATGTTTGGATTCTTCAAGAATTCATGCGGTGTTGCAAACGTGCGAGCCTTCGCATCCAGACTCGGTTCGGCACCCAAGTGGGTTGCTGACAGTGAAGGTGGGGCCGGGTTCGCACAGATCGTCCGTCATATCCTGTCTTCACGGAACTGAGTCTACCGATGGTCGAGGCGAGCGACATACTGGACGTAAATCCATTTGAGTTGAAGCATCTGTCTAGAACCATAATGCTGGGTGGCCTTAACTTAAGGACCTGTAAACGAATTCGCTCCGCGATTCCTCCGCAAATTCGGACGCAGTAATCCGGCGGGCTATCTGAGGGCGCGACCCGTCTCTGGGTCGAAAATCCGAACACGATTGGTGTCCGGCCGCAGCCGAATGGTACTTCCATTGTGAATGCCGCTGGCTTCCTTGAAGACCGCGCAGACCTTGGTCTGACCCATCAGTGCGTACATCTGGAAATCCGGCCCGGTCGGTTCGACGACTTCAACAGCAAACGGTGCGCCTGATTCTCCTATCAAGAGGTGCTTGGGACGAAAGCCAAGAACCAGTTCTTGAATAGGAGTTCGACTGACTGGAAATGCCTCCTATTGGGCGAGGCCCCAACAAAGTCCTGATGTACCTGAATTGGTGGAGCCTAGGGGATTTGAACCCCTGACCTCTTGCATGCCATGCAAGCGCTCTCCCAACTGAGCTAAGGCCCCAACAGTGATGGCCAATTGTCAATGCCACGGTCGGGTTATATTTCCGGGGATGGGATAGTTCAAGAAGGAAATTCCCGCACTTCGGCCAAAGGGACTGCTGTGGGGCTTGGACTCTTCACCAATACCACAAAGGTACACCTCCGCAATTGGTCGTCTTGGGATGCAATTGCGAAGACGATTGTGGAGCGACCTGACTGCTTGGCAAACGCATTGCGGTTCGCCAGACGATCACAGCGGTCATACCAATTCATACCAAACCAAATTAATAATGTACCCAGAACAAAGATTGAACATCATGCTGTGTGACACGGCAATATTCTGCGTGTGACCGGTGCCGCCGTCCTGTATTCTGTGTCTGGGAAACAGGCAGAAGGAGAACGGCATGCCAGCGAAAGTCATGGTCCGGCGCACCGACCACACACCCGGTCAGTTACGGGAGCTGGCCCGGAAACACAGGTTCCGCGACTGCCGCCGCCGGATGCGCGCCATTGCCCTGGTCATGGAGGACGGGCTGTCCAGGGCCGCGGTGGCCTCCGGCGCAGGCGTCGGCGCCCGGACGCTCCGCGACTGGATCGTCCGGTACAACGCCGACGGCCTGGACGGCCTGCGGGACGCCGCCCGCCCGGGGGCGCCGCCGAAGCTGGAAAGCGGGCAGGCGGAGGAGGTCGCGTCGTGGCTGGATGAGGGGCCGGACCCCGACGCGGGCGGGCCGTCGCGCTGGACCGTCGCCGACGTCCGGAAGCGGATCGCGGACAGCTTCGGGGTGGCGTACACGCTGGAGGGCGCGCGCCGGCTGGTGCGGAGGCTGGGCTTCCGGCACATGTCCCCGCGGCCCGTCCACCCGAGGGCGGACCCCGCCGCCCGGGAGGGATTCCGCAGGGATTCCGTCCGGTTGGCGCGTGAGGCGGTGCCCGACGGCGTCGCCCCGGAGGATGTCCTGGTGTACTTCCAGGACGAGGCCCGCATCGGCCAGAAGGGCATGCTGTCAAGGGTCTGGGCGAGGAAGGGGACGCGCCCACGCGTCGCGCGGGACCACCGGTACGGATACGTGTACCTGTTCTCCGCCGCCTGCCCCGAGACCGGCGACGCGGTCGGGCATGTGTGCGGCAGGGCCAACACCGGGGAGACGGACCGGCACCTCCGGGAGATCGGGGAGCGGGTCCCCGCCGGACGGCACGCGCTGGTGGTCCTCGACGGAGCGGGCTGGCACCGGTCGAGGGACCTGGTGACCCCCGCCAACGTCTCCCTGCTCAGGCTGCCGCCCTACAGCCCGGAGCTGAACCCGGTCGAGACCCTGTTCTCCGTCCTGAAGCACCGCCATTTCGCCAACCGGGTGTTCGGAAGCGCGGAGCATGTCAGGGAGGTGGTCGAGCATGTCTGGGACGCCTTCATCCGCCGGAAGGGGGAGGTCACGCGGATCACCACGAGGGAATGGGCGGTGCCGTGAGATCCGGGACGCCTATCGGTGATTATTTATTTGGTTTGGTATCAGTTGATCCAAGCCCGCAACCCGTTCGGCTGGACACTGATCGTTTGGCTAGGCTAGAGGCTCGGTCCATTCCCTGCCGTCAATGCTGCACTCCGGGACCAATGCAGTCGGAAACCAAAGTTCGCCCAAGGGGCAGCAATGCCATGATGGTGACGCTGACCGCCTGTGGATTCGCCGGTCGTGACATCTGGCCCTTAGCTGACCCGTCGGTGTCTAACGGGAACGGCGCTGAAACTCAGGCATCTGACATCAGGACTGCTGAACTGGCCCGGGAAACGCAACGGCAATCGATGTGTTTGCAATCTGGGTCTAGCTCTCATCCTCATCCGTCGCGACATCAGCGATCTCATCCAATGAAACACTGTCCTCGTCGTCTTCCAGAAGCTCGTCATCGACCTGGACGGTTCCCTTGCCCGAACCTTTCTCACCGTCACCATCATCCACTAGGCTCAGCCCGTCTTCGTCGGAGTCCTCGGATTTTCCGGAAATCTCTATTCTAGGCTTGGTGCCGGCTTCGAGCGGCACGATTTCTCCGGTGTATGGGCTAATGATCGGATCCTTGCCCAGATCATAGAATCGTTTGCCAGTCTCGGGGCAAACGCGCTTGGTTCCCCATTCTTCCTTGGGCATGTGGGTAGTCCCCTCAATTCTTCATATTTGCCAATCAAGCCCGCGCCATCTGCCATAGCGGACAGGTACTGTCAAAGCATTTGAGATCGAAGTTGACGGCAAGTTTCAGGTGGTGGAAATCACTGGAAGGCTGTAGCGTACCTTACGCGAAATCACGAGTTCCGGCAATGAAGCAGGTTTTTCTGAACGGTGATCCTTCCGTGGAGATCAACCTGCGCCGATCATCTCGTGCCAGAATGATCTCGCTGCGCGTTTCTGAACTCGATGGACAGGTAACATTGACGGTTCCTGATGCCTTGGACGTCAATCGGGCACTGGCCTTTGCGGAGGATAGGGTTGGCTGGATCCGAAAACAGCTGTCGCGTCGTACTGTGCCTGTTGAAGTTCGGTTCGGTGCGACCATTCCTGTCAGGGGGCGGGATATCTTGATCGCACCCGGATCGGGGACGAAGGCCGAGATACATGGTGGAAGACTGGTTGTTCCCCCTCAGCCAGACATGGTCACCTCCCGTGTAAAGGCATTTCTGAAAATCACCGCACGTTCTGAGTTTGCTGGTTCCTGTTCTCGGTACAGCGAAAGACTGGGCTTGCGTCACGGGAAAATAACGTTGCGTGACACAAGGTCACGTTGGGGGTCGTGCTCAGCCAAAGGGGATCTGATGTTTTCCTGGCGTTTGGCAATGGCACCGCCGAATGTGCTTGACTATGTCGCCGCCCATGAAGTGGCGCACCTTGCCGAGATGAACCATTCTCCCGAATTCTGGGCAGTTGTGGCACGATTGTACCCCGAACACAAAGAGCCGCTGCTTTGGCTGAAATCCTGCGGCCGAAATCTCCATAGATACCGATTCGGGGATTGACCGGAACGCAGCCGTCAGAGGCAGTTTGCAATGTCGTTTCCATCTCGCCAGGGTGAAGCCTCCGGATCTTCTCACGAGTTGGTCTATCGTACGTTGCGTAGTCGAATTATGTGTGGGGAAGTACTTCCTGGCATGGCAATGACCATACGGGGGGTCGGCAAGAGGTTTGACGTTTCAATGACACCAGCGCGCGAAGCCCTGCGAAGGCTGGCGGCTGAAGGAGCATTGACACTGTCCGCTTCCGGACGGGTAAAGACGCCAGATCTGTCGAATGAGCGGATCGAAGAATTGACAGCGATTCGGGCTCTGCTGGAGCCGGAATTGGCCAGCCGCGCCTTACCGCGTGCGCACTTTACACTGATAGATCGTCTTCAGACCATCAATTCGTCCATAAGTAAGGCGGTCGCCAATCGGGATGCGGTGGACTACATCCGGGCAAACCTTGATTTTCACCGTTCGCTATATCTCCGCGCTCAGGCACCCGCCATGTTGGCGATGGTAGAAACGGTTTGGTTGCAACTTGGACCCACGATGCGCAACCTCTACAGTCGCCTCGACCGGTCGGAAGTGCCAAGGCAACATGGTTCAATTTTGGCAGCCCTGCGCACGGGTGATGAACTTGGTCTTCGTCTGGCGGTAAGGATAGATGTCACACAGGGGTTGCGTATGCTTGTCGGATAGTCGGACAGTTTGGATGGGTACTTGATCTCGGCAAACTGCATCCGGCGCCAGTTCATGGAGCCGATATTGTCATCACGAATAGGAAGAGTGGTCTTGTGCGGCTCAGTGGCTAGGTGGGGGCGTTGCCCCTAAGTTGCACCGCGATCCAGAAATGCAGACCTATTTTGCTTTGCCAAGCTGGGAGTCGCTCGATCTCAAGGCCCTGCAATGCACATCTGCTTGGCATAGCCTTTCAAGTCATCAGGAAGAGCCGGGCAATTCTTCTTTCGTGGCGGAGAGAGGCGGCGTGTACAATGAGAATGACTCCATGTTCTCCTCATGAAATGAAGAAATCCATGTATGTATGCCTGACAGCCATAGGACTGGCCTCATTCCACTTGCGGCGAATCGGGGCTGCCTGCGCCACTTCCGGTCGCACGCCTGAAGCAGGGTTGACTGCTCGGAAGCATGGCAAGCGTCGGATCCGACTTATAGCCTGAAGCGTTGACCGAGGACGTTATCGGGAATTCGGGGGCCGAAGGCGAGATACTGAAGCTTGGCAGCTTGCGACTGATGCTAGTATGCCGCTTTGGTTGCCCACGGCAGCAACCGCACCTGCCAATCTGGGACCCAAGGCATCGCGTAATGATACTCGACGCTAGCGAGCACTACGGCGCATCAATGACGAACGAACGGCTGATGGTTGGCAGGCCGCATCGCTTCCGATGGACTTTCGGGGATTTACAGGGTTGCGACAGGTATTCGGCGCGACGATGCGGAAGGATCAATCGGTCGTGAGCGAGCGTGTTGAAGCCGCCGCCGACGAAGGATCGCAACGCTGAGACACTGGCGTTTCTGGATTGGTTCAATCGCCGAAGCGAAGCTGGGGGCCGTTGGCATGTTTGCCTGGCATATCTCCGGTTCGTGACCATCAACCCGTTCGAGGATGGTAACGGTCGTCGTGTGGGTGTGTTCGCGGGTCACGCGCTGGCTAGGTCAAAGGATTCAGGGAGGCTCTTCCAGAGCATTTCGAGTTAGTTCTGGAAGTAACCATCCGACTGTTGCCACGCTTGAAAGGGCGCAGAAAGGGACACTTGGCCCTACCAGCTTGCCAGACTGGTTAGTCGACTGCCCTGCATGCGCGATTACGGCCTAGGCTCGATTTGTGCGGATGTTCTGCGCAAAGCCGATTCTGGCAACGGAATGTCCGCGAGTCCTTCAGAAAGGGCCAAGACTTGTTGGCAACAGATTCGAGGGCGACCTGACGACAGCGAAAGGGCCAACAATTCGCAAATGTTCGATACCGACGGTGGCGCGACATAAACGCATTGGTCGGGCGCTGAATCCGTCACCGCAATCCAGGAGGCAGCAGGAATACGAGCCACGGCCATGCGATTGTGACACCAACCGGGTGTCGCGAGTGCACTTGCCTTTGCGGCAGCATAAACCCGCACGATCCATCCCACCACCTATCCTGCCAATTCCTGCGCGAAGGCAACCGAAGAGGTGGGGTCCGACATAAGTGTCAAATCAGAACAAGAAGCAGTTGCCCGGTGCACTTGATGCCTGATCGAAATTTTCTGGCACAAGGTTTCAAATGATGGTGGAGCCGAGGGGAATCGAACCCCTGACCTCGTCATTGCGAACGACGCGCTCTCCCGACTGAGCTACGGCCCCGCCATGAACGCATGTGGCGGATTGGGAACGACTTGTCAAGCCGCAGCATCATAATGCACTGCCCAATGCTATCCACCGCAAAGGTAACGGATCTCCACTGTCTTCACCTTGCCTTTCCTTGGTCACGTCCTTTTCAAGATTCCAGAAACGGGCGAGATTGTCCAAACAGCCGGACGTATTGAATGCGAACGCCTATAGCTGGACCGCCACATCATAAAGTATGTCTGCATCCGTCACGTCAGGGAAATCCGGCGGAAGCACCTCGAATGCCTACACGACGGATCCTGACGTGAGTGCCAGACATCGACATAGGCCATGCTGGACGAACTCTCTCGCCCCTTCATTTGCGAAGTCTCTTTCCAGATGATTTGAGATCACGTCGTTGCATCTTGCCCCCAGACCCCGATGCCGGTTCTCTGGCATCGAAGGATCTTCATCGGATTGGCCCATTCTCCGGAGGCATCCCTCTCCCGCTCAGGCGAAGGCCACGATACCTTCGGCGACCGCGGCTTCGTTAAGGTGCTGGTCGAGGCTCGCCAGCGCACAGTCTTGCCGCAACGCAAGCGCCAGTGGCTTGCATCGAAAATGCTCACGCGGTGGGCGCGCACCTGCGCCATGACCTCCCAGTCGTCGATTTCGATCGGACAGACGATGGGATGACGGCGTAGCCACGCTATGGTGGCCTTGGCATCACCACCGGCGGTCTGCCGTCAACAGAAGGTTACGCGGTTCCTGCCAGAAAGCCGATGCCCACCTGACGCTAGTGTAGCGCTATCGTAGCAATGACGGTTCTGTTTGACTGTCTCCCGGCATCATGCCACCTTTGCCGGCATCAGACAACAGGCGGGCGACGGGAAGGCGGCGGCAGACCGCCCCCGGACTGCATCGGAACGGAGCAGAGCATGGCACAGGAAACGGGGACTCCCGGAAAGGGACGCAGGATTTACCGGGTCCGCCTTTCGGATGGCGGGAGGGCGAAGCTGCGGGAGCTGGCCGACAGCAGGGCGGCGGCGTACAGGCACCGGCACGCCCGGATCCTGCTTCTGGCCGACGAGGACCGTGACGACGGGGGACGCACCGACTGCGACATCGCGCCGGTCCTGGAGATCGGCGTGCCGGCCGCCGGGCGGGTGCGCCGCCGCTGCGCCGGGGAGGGTCTGGAGGCGGCGCTGGTCCGCCGCGGACAGAGGAACCGGAAGCGGCGCAGCCTCGACGGCGGGGGCGAGGCGAAGCTGGTGGCCCTCGCCTGCCCGCAGCCGCCGGAGGGGCGGAGCCGGTGGACGATGCAGCTGCTGGCGGACCGGCCTGGCGGGCTGGGGACCGTCGACACGATCTCGGACGAGACCGTGAGAAAGACTCTAAAAAAACGAGTAACTGCTCACCCCTTCCCGGATGCCGGCGAACCGTCCCGCTGGACGGTCGCCGCCGTTGACACTAAGCTTGAACCACGCTTTGGGCTCTGCTATTTGAGGAAACGGAGCCTGCTTCCGGCTGCCTCTGTGCGACGGGGCCGATTCCATTGACCATCGGATGTTACCTGCACCAGCGGAGAATGTTCATGATAGAGGAAAAGGGCGTCACCATTCGTGGTGATGGGCATGCCAATACCCTCACGGGCGGTAACGGCGACGACCAACTCCATGGCGGTGCCGGCGGCGACACGCTCGACGGCTGGTCCGGCAATGACGCCGTTTATGGAGATGGCGGCAACGATACTCTGTATGGCGGTGACGGAAACGACACGCTCAACGGTGGTGAAGGCGTCGACACACTGTGGGGCGGGCGTGGAGACGACATCCTGAATGGCGGTCGAGGAAGCGACTGGATGAATGGCGGCCTCGGCGCCGACACCTTCGCGTTCGCGGTCGGGGACGGGCACGATACCGTTGCCGACTTCGGCGACGGCGACATCATCGAGATCGTCGGCGTGCCAGCCGGGTTCGCGGGCCTGGTCATCGAACAGGACGGTGCCACTGCCGTCATCCGATATGGCGACGGCGACAGTATCCGGCTGTCGAACGTGTCGGCGGCGTCGCTGACACAAGACCGCTTCCGGTTTCCTGCCGCCGAGGGCGACCCGCAGAGCGGTGACGGGAACGACGGCACCCGGAACGGCGATAGCGGCAACGGTGGAGACGGCCCTGTTCCGGAACATGTGTCCCGGACGGAAGGCGACGGATCCGGACCTGCCGCGCAGAAGGCCGCTGGAGTGACGCGCAACGGCCGGAAGGGCGCCGATACGCTTGATGGCGGGGACGGTGACGATACCCTGAGAGGCTTCGGGGGCAACGACACGCTGAACGGCGGCAAGGGTGCCGACACCCTGAAGGGAGGCAATGGCGACGACACCCTGAACGGCGGTCGGGGCGCCGATACGCTGAAGGGTGGTCGGGGCGCTGACATCTTCGTGTTCAAGATCGGGGACGGCCAGGATGCCATACGCGATTTCAGGGACGGCGACACGATCCACATCCACGGGGTGACCGGCGGGTTCGCGGCACTGGTCATTGAGCAGAACGGCGACGATGCTGTTGTCCGCTACGGCAAGCATGGCGACACCATTCGGCTCAAGGGCGTGTCGGCGGACTCCCTTGACGAAGACGACTTCGCGCTGCCGGCCAGCTCTGGTGACAAGGTCGAGGATGGGCCCGGCCAGCGAGACAGGACCCCGACCGAGCCGACCGGCGACGAGGCACAGACATCTGGCACCGGCAGTACCGGGAACGTGCCGGAACCCAAAGGCGTCACCCTGACCGGCGACGGCTACCTCACCGGCGGCGACGGCGACGACCACATCACCGGCGGCGACGGCAACGACCACTTCCGCGGCCGCGATGGCGACGACACCCTCATCGGCGGCGCGGGCAACGACATCCTGGACGGCGGCGCAGGCAACGACACGATCCGCGGCGGCGATGGCGACGACTGCATCTACGGCGGCGTCTGGGGTGGTTTCAGCGATGACGGCGACGACACGCTCTACGGCGGCGCGGGAAACGACCTCCTCGTCGGCGGCAACTGGGCCGCCCGCATCGCTTTCCGCGTCGCTCTCCGCGACGGTGACGACGGCGACGACACGCTCTACGGCGGCGATGGCGACGACAGACTCATCGGCGGCAACTTGGGGGGCACGGCCGGCGTCCATGGCATCAACAATGACGGCGACGACACGCTCTACGGCGGCGCCGGCGACGACACCCTCATCGGCGGCAACTTCGACAACAGAGGCACCGGCCATCTCGACGGCGAAGATGGCAACGACACGCTCTACGGCGGCGATGGCGACGACAGACTCATCGGCGGCCACTCGGGCCACGACAGGTACTGGAAGCTATGGCGGATCAACGGCGATGAGAGGACCCTCAAACAATCCGGAGTCTGGACATGGAATGGCGATGCCGGCAACGGCGCTGACACCCTCGTCGGCGGCAAGGGCAATGACGACCTTTGGGGAGGCGGCGGCGCCGACCGGTTCGTGTTCGACCGCGAATCCGACACCGACACGATCCACGACTTCCAGGACGGGGTGGATACCCTCGTCATCCGGGGCGGCCTGAAGTTCACCGACCTTGACATCAAGCAAGATGGCGGCCAGGCCGTGATCAACGGTCCCGCCGACGCCTTCTCGATCGTGATCAAAGACTTCGATGCGTCACTGCTGACCACGGACGATTTCGAATTTGTCGCCTGACCGGCAGATGTGCCGTTCCGTTCCTCGAATACGAAAGTCTGCCAACGCGCATCTGCCGGACGCCGTTCGGACCGCCGACATCTTTCATGCCAGACAGCATGCCGTCGATGATGTCAGGGATTTCGTGATCTTTATTTGGACCTTGCGCCGGCCGTGGCCGGCAATGGTATCAGCCCCCCGGCGGGAGAGACCTGGCAGTGGGCGGATCTGACCTTCTCCACGCCGCGCCGGACTCATGCCGCGGCACACAATCTGGTTTCCGCGGCCTCGAACTGCAAAGGGCGACCGGTGCCGGTGAAGGGGAACACCGGTCGGCGATCTCCAGCCACTTCGAAAGATGGAGGCTTGTACCGGGAGGCGATCGTGCCAACAAGGCCGCAGGCGCGGCCTGGAACCCGCCGATTGCCCCGCCGATGCGAACCGTGTCGCCGTCCTTGTGGGTCATTCGCACCGATCAGTCCGAACGGCAAACCGGCCCCACCGCCCGCCCGTCGCGGTCGATGCCGAAGGAGCGCAGCGCCGGGGTCCTGCGCTTCATGATGGCCCCCCAGACGAGAGTCCAGAAACACGTCATGCGGAGGCATCAGGTTCACGATCGCCTGCCACAGCCCCGTCGTTGCTTTCGGCCCGAACCAGGCCCCCATCGAAAGCGTCTCCCGGAACCACCCTGCGGGAACTGGACATGCAACCGCCATAGTATGGTCAGATTGACCGCTTTACCCGGGCGGCCCGACCTTGGCCACCATGCCGCAGGACCCCGCCGCGGGATGGATATGCAGATCGGCAACACAACATCGGAGAGGCGCTCACCCGCCGGAGGCGATACGCGCCCCGACCGCTTGCGAACCCCGCCTCAACGCCTCAATGTCGGAAGCCCGCACAATCAACTGCCAACGGAGAACGGAGAGGGTGAGCAGTTACAAAAACGATTTGAAGCCGTGGCTCAGGCAGTACCGGTGCATCCCGCCCAAGGCCAGCGGCGACCTCCCCGCCGCGATGGAGGACGTGCTGGAGCGGCACCAGCGGGAGTTCACGGATGACGGGGCGCTGGCCGTCATGGACGGGACCTCCCGCCAGCAGAGGAGGGAGACCCGGGTGCCTCGGCCGGCGCGTCCCGGCGACCCCGCCGTCCACGACTTCGGATACGGGCGCGCCAGACGTGCTTCCGGCGGCTCCGGGGGTCCTTCGCGATCCGTCCGGGGCGTTCGCGGTCGCCGTCCGAAAGCCTGGTTTCCTGTCTTTTCGGTTTCCTGCCCATTGCCCTGCCTACTTCTCTATGGCTGTTACGGAGCCGCCTGACGGCGACTGGAAGGCAGTGGCAGGCTTCACGGACAAATGCAGGCATCTGTCTTCAGTCAACCACTAGGACAGGCATTCGGCAGTGGTCACCGCCTTCTGCTTCGCCCATTCCCGGCGCAATGCGCCGCTCAGCGCGGCATGTTCGCCTTCGCCGACAATCCGCGTCACATGCGCGACCGTTGCCGCGCCGCGGCAGGTCACAATGTCCTCATCCGCCCCCACCGTCGCCAGGAGCGCCGACAGATGGGCCGTGGCTTCCCCGACTTTCACATGTCTGGTCATGGTGTTCCGGCTCCTTCAGCAGGCGGCATCGGAACTCCGCTCGGCCAAAGGCGGCTTCTACCGCGCGGAGGAACAGGATAGCCTAGGCACGGACTTGCCAGGGCCGCTGCATGACCGTTGCCGAGCGCAACTTGGGCCCAACAGGTCATTCCAGTGACGCCATGTGTTAACGGCGGACCAAAACGGCGGGTCGCCGCGCCTTTGGGCGGCATTCTCGCCTTGCCCGACCAGCATTCAGTGCTTTGCTTTCCTGGTGGGCGGCGAGTGGCTTTTCGGTTCCATGCCTGCATTTCTGGCCGGCCAACCTTGCGAGACGGCGCGGACGACGTCGTTTCAGTCCTGGCCGTCGGGTGGCCGGCGTTTCGGTAACGTCACGCACGGCGGGATCTGGAGCCATTCGCGTAGGATACCGGCCTGGCGGTCCCCGGCCCCGTCGCTGTCCTGCGCGAGAACGACGGTCCTGACGTTGGGGAGGACGCGGGCAGCGTCGCCGATTTGCCCGCATTGTCTTCGCGAGGGGGCGCCGGCGGTGGAGAGGAAGGCATGGCCGACGGGACATCAGTCGATCCGGTCCAGGCTGAGAGCGTAGACGGCGCTTTCGGTGACGACGGGAGCCACTAGTATCTCGACCTTATTGTTGTGATGGATAGAGGGACTTCAGTTTCACGCGGGCGTCCCCGGTCCTGAACCGCCAGTCGACCGGCTTCGCCGACGGGTTCCTGTGCCGTTGCCAGGCGCCGACCTCCCGCACCATCGCCTCCCGGTCCGGGATGCGCCGGTCGAGGCACTGCCGGGAGAGGACGTCTGTCCCGGTCTCCGCCATGTTAAGCCAGCTCCCGTGCTTCGGCGTGTGGTGGACCTCGAAGCGGTCCGCGAGCCGCGACGCCTCCGCCGGCCCGGACGTCTCGTACAGGGTCGACAGCCTGTGGGTGTCGGGCTGTCCATCACGGGGACGGTTTTCCTGTCCGGAAAGTGGACGTCGGCGATGTCGGCGAGCAGCCTTGCGAAGTCCCTCTTCGTGCGGCGGTCGGTGACCTTCACGTGGCGCCACGCCTCCAGCGGCGCGTACACCATGAACAGGTTCGCGGTGCCGTTGCGCCCGTACTCGAAGTCGTATGCGGCCGGCTGCCCGGGCCGCGTCGGCAGCGGCGTCCTCGTCTCCCCCGTCCGCTGCTTCGAGGTCCCGTCCATGACGGCCAGGACCGTGCCGTCGTCGTACTCCCGGCTGCAGGTCTTCAGGACGTCCTCCATGGCGCAGACGGATTCGGCGCTCTCCTTCGGCGGGATGCACCAGCATTCGCTCCGCCAGGGCTTGATGTCGTTTTTTTCAGATGCCATGGGACGGGCCGCCGTTTGCCTTCGCGGGTGATTCGGTGCAGGGTGTTGACAGGAAGACAGCATGTTGTGGCGGGGGGCCGCGAGACGGCAACCCCCGCCGAGTGAAAGGAGAGAAAGATGACTGATTCGAAAACCCCTTTCGAGGGGAACGTTACCACGGTCTACGCGGCTCTGGAAGTGAGCGGCAGGAGCTGGATCCTCGCGGTGGGCGATCCGTCCGACACGTCGAGGGCCGGCATCCACAGGCTGGCGCCGCAGGACGTTGATGGGCTCCTGGGCAGGCTCGGGCGGGCGCGGGAGCGGGCGGCGACCGGCGGCGATGTCCGGGTGATGCTTGTGTACGAGGCCGGTTACGAGGGCTTCTGGCTGGCCCGGCGGCTGGAGGGGGAGGATGTCGAGGTGGTTGTCTGCGACCCCGCGAGCCTCGAGGTGGTGCGGAGGAAAAAGAAGGTGAAGACGGACCGGATCGACGCCCGCCGGATGGTCCGGGCGCTCAGGGCGTGGGACGGCGGCGACCGGGACGCGATGTCGCGGGTGCGTGTGCCAACGGTCGCGGAGGAGGACAGGAAGCGGCTGCTGCGCCGGCGGGAGCGTCTGGTGCAGGAGCGCCGCCGCCTCTCGAACTCCGTCGACGGGCTCCTGAGGCTGCACGGGGTGTTGGCCGGGGATCCGGCGCGGCCGGGGTTCCGTGAGCGGCTCGGCGGGATGGAGACCGGCTACGGGGAGCCGCTGCCGCCGGAGCTGCTGGCCGAGATCAAGGGCATCCTCGACCGGCTGGAGCTGGTGCGCACGGAACTCAAGGCTGTCGAGGCGAGGAAGATGGAGATGCTGGAGGCGTCGGCCCGGGCCCTCGACGGCCTCCGCGCGGACGCCGCCGGGAAGGAGGCCGCTCCGCCCGTTGACAGACCGCGGGCGGCGCCGGCGGACGCCCACCACGCGGCGACGCTGGTCCGGCTGCGCGGGATCGGCCCGAACGACGCGCTGATGCTGGGCGGCGAGCTCTTCTACCGGGAGCTGCGCAACCGGCGGCAGCTGGCCAGCCTCGCGGGCCTGGCGCCGGTGCCCTTCGCGAGCGGGGGCGTCGACAACGACCAGGGGATCAGCAAGGCGGGCGGCGCGATGCTGCGAAAGCACCTGGTGCAGATGGCCTGGCGCTGGCTGCGCCACCAGCCCGACAGCGCCCTCTCGGCGTGGTTCCGGGATTACGTGAGCGCCCGCGACGGACGTTCGCGCAGGCGGGGGATCGTGGCGCTGGCCCGTAAGCTTCTGGTGGCGCTGTGGAGGTTCGCCACCACCGGCCTGGTGCCGGAGGGCGCCGTCCTGTCGCAGGCCTGAGAGCGGGAGGGCAACGGAACAACGGAACAACGGAACACCCGGGCGGCCCGACGGGGCCTCCGGGGAACCCGGGCAGGGCGTGTGACCGTGCAGGGGCCTGGTTCGCCGCAGGAAGCGGCACCGTTCATTTCAGATGGGTCCCGCCCCCCCCGGAACGTCGCACCGCCCGAATCGGGCATAATGGTCACGGGGCCGGCACCGGCCAACCGAACCGGATAAGAGGCTGGACGCGTCGTTGAGCGCGTCATGGAACCGCGACGTTCTGTCTGGACTTCCCCGGTGGCACGGAAGCCGCCCCCCGACGGAGGGAGGGACGCCGATGTGAGGTTTTGAAAAAGGGCACTTGACCTGTAAGGTCTCATAAGAGCCCCTGCCGCACCGTCCCCTCCGGGATGCTGTCGACGACCTCCAGCTCCACGAGCCTGTCGCCGAGCAGCCGCAGCGCCCGGCGCGCGTGCCCCTCGGGGGGCTCGGAGCAGGCCAGCATCGCCAGCCTCGCCTGGCCCCCGCCGTCCAGCACGGGCTTCCTGCTGCTGGCCTGCCCCTTCCTCTCCAGAGCCGCCTCAAGGCCTTCCAGCACGAACCGCCTGCGGGCCCGCTCCACCGTCGAGGCCCCGGCCCCGAGGACGTCCGCTATGTCGGCGTCATCGCGTCCGCCGCCGTCGCGGCCGGTGTCCGCCAGAAGGAGGATGCGCGCCCGCCGCCGCCGCGTCACCGACCCCTTTCCGCCGTCGACGATCCCCTGCAGGAGCGCCCGCCCGCCACCGTCCAGCCTTACGTGATATATTCTCTTTCCGCCTCTGCCCATAGCCTGCCCCTTCCCGGTGCCCCCCGGAACCGCCAGCGGACATCCGCCCGATCCGGAAGGCCTGTTGGTTGTTGTTGCGGCCAGTATACGGTACCAGATGGGACAGGGCAAGCGCCCCGGCGTCACTTCAACACGGGCGGGATACTAGGTCCGCGGAGGGCAAACAGGCTGCGCGTGCCGCCCGTGGCGAAGCGCCTCGCACCGTCGGGCGGTCCGATACCGGGGCCTGTGAGCCTGTCCCGACCTCATCCGAAATAAACTCAATCTTTGGGATGACAGAAGGCGAAGACCTTTACCTTTGCTTCAGTGTGGGTCGATTTCCCGATTCGATGGAGCGGGCGAAAGTCCTGGTGGCGTAAGTTGAAAGTAAGTCACCGGATCACACGGTGCCCAAGATTCCAGTCGCTTGCGTGTTCACACCGTAAGAGCCGGTGACAAACGAAACGCTTCCTCCAGTTGGGTCGAGAGCCCCTGTGACTTAGCATTGCACGTCTTTACGAAATCCACCTTGGCATCCTTTCCCGCGTTAGCGCGGGATCGGTCGCGCTGTGGCGAGGAGGTCCCTGAAGTGTCGGCATCCCACGAAGTGGTTCAATCCGCCTCTCTTTGGCCCGGCAGCGAGGGCGCGATGCCCTACGCATGTATTGGTCCGTCGCCGCATGCGAGAGCGGCTTCGCGCACGGCTTCCGAATAGGTCGGATGGGCATGGCACGTGCGGGCCAGATCCTCCGCCGCCGCTCCGAATTCCATTGCCACACAGACTTCGTGAACTAGATCGCCGGCAGCCGGGCCCACGATGTGACAGCCTAAAATCCGGTCAGTCTCGGCGTCGGCAAGAAGCTTCACGAATCCGTCGCTGGAGAACGTGGACTTGGCGCGGCCATTACCCATAAAGCTGAACTTGCCCACCTTATATTCCCGCCCTTGTTCCTTCAGGCTTTCCTCCGACTCGCCGACGTTCGCAACTTCCGGATGAGTGTAGATCACACTCGGAATCACACTGTAATTCACATGACCAGTCTGGCCGGCGAGGTTCTCGGCCACAGCCATACCCTCATCCTCAGCTTTGTGTGCCAGCATCGGCCCGTCAATGCAGTCTCCAATTGCATATATTCCGTCGACATTCGTAGCGTAGCGGGCATCGGTGACGATCTGCCCACCTCTCGAAACTTCCACACCAAGTGAGTTCAGTCCCAATCCCTGGGTTAAGGGTCTACGTCCGGTTGCGACCAGAACTGCATCCGCTTCGACTACAGCCTCTTCGCCAGACTTGCGAAGTTCGTAGGTCGCTTTGGCCCCTGTCTTGGTGGTCTCGACCTTATGAACCGCCGCTCCAGTGATGAACTTCAGGCCCTGCCTCTTCAGAATCCTCTGGAAAACCCTTGCGGTGTCGCTGTCAATTCCCGGCACGATGCGATCCAGGAATTCGATGACGGTCACATCTGAACCGAGCCGGCTGTATGCAGAACCGAGTTCGAGGCCGATCACTCCTGCACCAATCACGAGAAGCCGTTTTGGAACCTTCTGCAGTTCCAGTGCCCCGGTGGAGGAAACGACAATCCGCTCATCAATTTCGACTCCGGGAATCGTTGAGCTGTCCGAACCGGTGGCGATGACAATGGCCTTTGCCTCATGGATCTGCCCGCCGACCGATACCTGACCCGCCATGGGAATCGATCCCCAGCCCTTCAGCCAGTCCACCTTGTTTTTCCTGAACAGGAACTCGATGCCCTTTGTGTTCTGGCCGATCACATCGTCCTTGTACGCAAGCATCGCTTTCCAGTCGACTTTTGGGGCTGTTGTCCTTAGGCCCATCCTCGAAAAATTATGCGTCGCTTCGTGCAATGAGTGGCTTGCGTGTAGCAGCGCCTTGGAGGGAATGCAGCCAACGTTCAGGCATGTTCCCCCCAGCGTTTCCCGACCTTCCACACATGCGGTTTTCAGGCCAAGCTGGGAGCAGCGAATGGCGCATACATAACCGCCTGGTCCAGAACCGATTACGATGACGTCATAGGTAGACATTTTTTCTCCTTGGCCGGTGTTCCGTAACAAACCCGATTGCGATGCTTCTGCATCCTTCGCGCCTAGCTACTCTTGCCAGTCATCTTAATCCATGCAGCTTCTGGAACGTCACGGAATCGCCGCGCAACTAGAGATCCATTAGCAGGCGCCGTGGGTCCTCCAATGCCTCCTTTACGCGGACAAGGAAGGTCACCGCTCCCTTTCCGTCAACGATGCGGTGATCATAGGACAGCGCCAGATACATCATTGGGCGTGCGATGATCTCGCCGTTCACGACCATCGGCCTCTGCTGGATCTTGTGCATGCCAAGTATGCCGGATTGCGGCGGATTGAGAATCGGAGAGGACATGAGCGAACCATAGACGCCGCCGTTCGATAATGTGAACGTTCCACCCTGAAGGTCTGCCATGGTGAGTTTGCCATCCCTTGCACGGCTTCCCAATTCCGCGATTCTCTTTTCGATGTCGGCGAAACCGAGGCGGTCAGCGTCGCGCACCACCGGCACTATGAGGCCAGTTGGCGTTCCAACCGCGACGCCCATGTGGACAAAATTCTTGTAAACGATATCAGTCCCGTCGATCTCGGCGTTGACCTCCGGGACCTCCTTTAGGGCGTGGCAGCAGGCTTTGGTAAAGAACGACATGAACCCCAATTTCACGCCGTGCTTCCTTTCGAAGAGCGTCTTGTATTCGCTACGTAAGTCCATGACGGTACCCATATCGACCTCATTGTAGGTCGTGAGCATCGCGGCTGTGTTTTGGGCATCCTTAAGGCGGCGGGCGATGGTCTGGCGTAGGCGGGTCATCCGCACGCGTTCCTCGCGTCTGGCGTCCTCGGTCAGGTCCGGTGCACACGTCGTGGACTTTGGGCCAGAGACTGTCGGCTGTGCGGTCTCTGCGGCTGGTGAAGTCAATGCGGCGCTTACATCTTCCTTCATGATTCTACCGTCTCTTCCGGTACCCTTTACATCTTCATGGCCCAATTCGTGTTCCGCCATCATTTTTCTGGCTGACGGGGCGTCCTCAACATCCCTCTTGACCGCGGTGACGGTTGATATGGCAGGGTCAGCACCGGAATCAAGGATGGCAAGCTTGCCGGTGGCCTTGACGCTACTGCCCTCCGCAGCCAGGACTTCCGACAATATGCCAGACACGGGAGCGGGAACCTCAATGGAAACCTTGTCGGTTTCCAGTTCGCACAGCAATTCGTCCCGAATGACTGTGTCACCGACTGCCTTGAACCAGGTGGATACCGTGGCTTCGGAGACAGATTCGCCTAAGGTGGGAACCAGGACATCGACTCGAGAGGCTCCCTGCGCACCCGGTTCAGGCGCGGTCCCCAACGTTGTCGCATCAGTGTGGGCATCGGCGGAATCCGTTACCGTCGCAAGCAGCGAGTCGACGCCAACGGTGCTTCCTTCCTTGGCGACGACCTCTCCCAATCGGCCAGAGGCCGGTGAGCGCACCTCGACCGTCACTTTGTCGGTTTCCAGTTCACAAAGCATCTCGTCTGCGGCCACAATGTCTCCCGGTCGCTTGAACCAGGTTGCCACTGTCGCTTCGGTGACGCTTTCTCCAAGGGCAGGTACGCGAATTTCGATACTCATGGCGCTATCATCCATTTAGATCCAGCGCCGCGTTTATCAGCGCCTGTTGCTGTGCTTGGTGAGCGGCGGCAAGACCCGTTGCTGGCGAGGCTGAAGCGGGTCGGCCAGCGTAGACCGGACGCGTGTGCTTGGCCTCGACCCGCTTGAGGGTCCATTCAAGGTTCGGCTCGATGAAAGACCATGCACCTTGGTTCTTGGGTTCCTCCTGGCACCAGACCATCTCTGCCTGTTTGAAGCGTCCGAGTTCCTTTACGAGGCTCAGGGCAGGGAAGGGGTAGAACTGTTCGATCCGAAGAAGGTAGATGTCATCGATGCCTTCGGAATCCCTTTTGGCAAGCAGGTCAAAGTACACCTTGCCCGAGCATATGACCACCCGCCTGATTTCTTCGTCCTCTACGAGTTCGGTGTCGGAGTTCCCTAAATGTGCGTCGTCCCAGAGCACTCTGTGAAACGAGCTTCCTCTGGTAAAGTCTGACGCGTTGGAGACGCATAGCTTATGACGCAAGAGCGATTTCGGGGCCATGAGCACCAGTGGCTTTCGGAAGCTACGGCGTAGCTGGCGGCGCAGCACATGGAAATAGTTGGCGGGCGTTGTGCAATTGGCGACGATCCAGTTGTCTTCGGCGCAGAGTTGCAGGAAGCGCTCCAGTCGGGCGGAACTGTGTTCGGGGCCCTGGCCCTCAAATCCGTGTGGAAGCAGCATGACGAGACCTGACATCCTGAGCCACTTTCGTTCGCCCGAACTGATGAATTGGTCGAACATGATCTGTGCACCGTTGGCGAAGTCTCCGAACTGCGCTTCCCAAAGTGTCAGGGCGTTTGGTTCGGCGAGTGAATAGCCGTACTCAAATCCCAGCACCGCATATTCCGATAGCATCGAATCGATGGCTTCGTATTTTGCCTGGCCGTCGCATATTTCGTTCAGGGGAAAGTGCCTCTCCTCCGTTTCCTGGTCGATGAACGCCGAATGGCGCTGGCTGAACGTTCCACGTGTCGAATCCTGGCCGGCAAGGCGAACGCGATAGCCTTCGACCAGAAGTGAGCCAAAGGCAAGGGCTTCCGCCGTGGCCCAGTCAAATCCCTTTCCGGTCTCGAACATTCGCCGCTTGGACTCAATCAGCCGTCCGACGGTGCGATGCAGTGGATAGCCGACCGGTACCTTGGTCAATGCAGCGCCGATTTCGCTCATGGTCCTTTTTGCTATGGCGGTCTTGCCACGTTGGTATTCTTCGCCCTGGCGGTCAAGATGGCTCCATTGCCCGTCCAGCCAGTCCGCCTTGTTCGGCCGATAGTTCTTTCCGTTCTCGAATTCCTCGTTGAGATGGGCCTGGAATGCGGCCTTCATGTCCTCGATCTCGCCTTCGGGTATCAGCCCATCCTTCACGAGGCGTTCCGTGTAAAGGTTGAGCGTCGTCCGGTGCCTTTTGATCCGCTTGTACATAATCGGATTGGTGAACATCGGTTCGTCACCTTCGTTGTGACCGAAGCGCCTGTAGCAGAACATGTCGATGACGACGTCCTTCTGAAATTTCTGCCTGAATTCAGTGGCGACCTTGGCCGCATGCACCACGGCTTCCGGATCGTCGCCGTTTACATGGAAGATGGGTGCCTCCACCATCAGAGCGATGTCTGTTGGATATGGACTGGACCGCGAGAAATGCGGCGCGGTGGTAAATCCAATCTGGTTGTTTACGATCAGGTGAATCGTGCCTCCGGTTCTGTGGCCTCGGAGTCCGGATAGGCCAAAACACTCTGCAACGACCCCCTGGCCGGCAAAGGCCGCATCACCGTGAAGCAGAACGGGAAGAACAGCCGTTCGGTCATCATCGCCCAACTGGTCCTGCTTTGCGCGGACCTTCCCGAGAACGACCGGGTTGACAGCTTCCAGATGGCTTGGATTTGCGGTCAGACTGAGATGCACGGTGTTTCCGTCGAATTCACGGTCAGACGATGCGCCGAGATGGTACTTCACGTCGCCGGACCCATCAACTTCCTCTGGCTTGAAGCTACTGCCCTGGAATTCGCTGAAGATTGCCCGGTAGGGTTTGCCCATGACGTTTGCGAGTACGCTGAGGCGCCCACGGTGAGGCATGCCGAAAACGATGTCCTTGACGCCCAGCGCACCACCGCGCTTGATGATCTGCTCCATCGCTGGGATCAATGCCTCGCCACCGTCAAGGCCGAACCGCTTCGTTCCGGCATACTTCACATGCAGGAACTTCTCGAAACCTTCAGCCTCAACAAGCTTGTTGAGAATTGCCCTCCGACCATTCTGCGTGAAAGCGATTTCCTTGCCGTATCCTTCGATTCGCTCCTTGAGCCATGCAGCTTCCTCGGGATTCGAAATATGCATGTATTGCAGTGCGAAGGTTCCGCAATAGGTCCGCTTGACGATGTCAAGGATTTCGCGAAGGGTCGCAAATTCAAGGCCCAGTACATGATCGAGGAAGATTTTTCTATCCAGGTCGGTTCCGGAAAAACCGTAGGAATCGGGAGCCAGTTCCGGATGCGGGGTTTCACTACGCATGCCAAGCGGGTCGAGGTCGGCGACAAGATGGCCGCGGATTCGGTAGGCACGGATCAGCATAAGGGCGCGGACACTATCCGTTACGGCCCGACGGATCTGCCCGTCATTGATCTGGACGCCTTCGGATTGGGTCTTGGCCCTGATTCTGTTCTCGATGCGTCTTGGCTCGCTTTCCGGCCATTGCCCGTCAAGCGCGGCAGTCAGTTCGTCAATTGGCTGTGGGGGCCAGTCAGAGCGCGACCAGGAAGGGCCGTTGAACCCTTTTGTGGTGCTGGGACGGTCATCCGCCATCTGACGGAAGAACTGTTGCCAGGATTCGTGGAGGGTTTCCGGATTGTCGGTGAAGCGCGAGTGGAGTTGTTCAAGATACTCCGTGTTCTGTCCCTGCAGGAAGGAGAACGAGCGAGATATTTCATTGGGGATTTGTTCGGTCATCGGACGCTATCGCTTTTGGGAAAGGGTTGATTCCGGTTGACCGATCGCTCGGTCTGAACTGACTAGGACTAGCTGGCAAATGTGGTGCCGCACCGGTGATTTGATCTGATCCAGACCGTTGTTGGTCGTGTGGTGGCGGTTTCGCCTATCCGATCGCATCGATCACAGCCTCTCCGAGGGCGGCAGGGCTCTCAGCCACAACGATGCCTGCCGACCGCATGGCCTCGATCTTGTCGTCGGCACCTCCTTTGCCGCCAGCGACAATTGCTCCGGCATGCCCCATGCGCCGACCCGGCGGCGCGGTGCGGCCAGCGATGAATCCCGCAACTGGTTTGCTCCGGCCCTTCCGGGCCTCATCCTTCAGGAACTGAGCGGCGTCTTCCTCAGCACTGCCGCCGATCTCTCCGATCATGATGATCGCTTGGGTTTCGTCATCGGCGAGAAAGAGCTCGAGTGCGTCGATGTGTTCGGTGCCCTTTATTGGATCCCCGCCAATTCCAATGCAGGTTGACTGTCCCAGCCCGACGTCGGTCGTCTGTTTCACGGCCTCGTAGGTCAGGGTTCCCGAACGGCTGACGACGCCGACCGAACCCCGCCTGTGGATATGGCCCGGCATAATTCCAATCTTGCAGGCATCGGGTGTTATGATTCCGGGACAGTTTGGACCGATCAGGCGGCTTACCGAGCCATCAAGCGCGCGCTTGACCTTCACCATATCCAGAACCGGAATCCCTTCTGTAATGCAGACGATCAGTTCCAGTCCGGCGTCGATGGCCTCGAGAATCGAGTCGGCCGCAAAGGGTGGCGGAACGTAGATCGCCGAAGCGTTCGCACCTGTCTCCGTGATGGCTTCGTGCACTGTGTCAAAGACCGGAAGGCCAAGATGTTCCAGTCCGCCCTTGCCTGGTGTCACGCCTCCTGACATGCAGGTACCGTAGGCGATCGCCTGCTCGGAGTGGAACGTCCCCTGGCTTCCGGTAAAGCCCTGGCAGATGACTTTGGTGTTTTCGTCTACAAGCACAGCCATTTCGGGCTTCTCCTGTTACGTCCGGCACGGTGGAAACCGCGGCCTGTCATGCATTGGACGGCCACCGGTGTTCACGTTTCAGCCCTTTACCGCCTTTACAATCTTTTCCGCACCGTCCTTGAGGTTGTTGGCAGCGATGACATCAAGGCCAGACTCGTTGATGATGCGTTTCCCCTCGTCAACATTCGTGCCTTCAAGACGCACGACCAGCGGAACGCCAAGGCCAACTTCCTTAACCGCGCTAACCACGCCGGCTGCTATGACGTCGCAGCGCATGATGCCGCCAAAGATGTTGACAAGGATGCCTTTGACGTTTGGGTCTGAAGTGATGATCTTGAATGCTTCAGTCACCTTTTCCTTTGTTGCTCCGCCGCCGACATCGAGAAAGTTGGCAGGCTGGGCACCATAGAGTTTGACTATGTCCATCGTTGCCATGGCCAGGCCCGCGCCATTGACCATACAGCCGATCTCACCATCGAGCGCGATGTAGTTCAGATCGAACTTCGATGCTTCGAGCTCTTTTGGGTCCTCTTCGGAAATGTCACGCAGTTCGGCGATGTCTGGGTGTCGCTGTATTGCGTTGCTGTCGAAGCCCATTTTGGCGTCCAGACACCTGAGATCCCCTCCGTCGGTGACGACCAGGGGATTGATTTCGATCATCTCAAGGTCTTTCTCCACAAAGAGTCTGTAGAGCGAACTGGTAAGATCGACGCATTGCCTGATTTGCCTGCCTTCAAGTCCCAACATGAACGCGATTCGGCGACCGTGGTATCCCTGGAAGCCGGTTGCGGGGTCGATGGTGAGCGTGAGGATCCTATCGGGAGTGGTTGCGGCGACTTCCTCGATGTCCATCCCGCCTTCCGTCGAGCATACGAAACCGATGCGCCCGACGCTGCGGTCGACAAGCAAAGCGAGATAGAGTTCGCGATCGATGTCGCTGCCATTCTCAATATAGATTCGGTTGACCTGTTTTCCCGCCGGCCCTGTCTGGCGCGTCACCAGCGTGCGCCCGAGCATCTTCTTGGCTTCGGATTCGGCCTCTTCGACGGAGTGGGCGAGTCTCACACCGCCGCTGTCACCTGCTTCAGTTTCCTTGAACCGACCTTTTCCGCGGCCACCCGCGTGGATTTGTGCTTTCACCACCCAGACCGGACCGTCCAGGGCACCCGCAGCTGTTTTGGCCTCTTCCGAGCGCAGCACGGCGTGGCCATCGCTGACCGGGGCGCCATAGGCGTGCAGGAGCGCCTTTGCCTGGTATTCGTGAATGTTCATGGATCCCGTCCTTGATCGCGGCGCGGGACTGTCCCTGCAACGCTACCGACCGTTTGGCATGGCTTGTGGCGGGAAATAAATCCTGAACTTAGCGTCAGACAGGATTTTATGCAAGAATCCGCAATTTGTGATCACACAAAAATCTGTGTGATCACATTTGAGGGGCAGCAGGCGGAACGGGTGATTCGCCGGAGTTTGGTCCAACGTTGGATCTCCCATATCTTACGATAGGGCCAGCAAGTTGTGCGGATGGAACAAGGATCACCCATTGCGGTATGCCCGGGGCACCAATGATTGTTCTTCCGGAGGCCGTGATCAGACCAACGATGGGTCAATTTCCTTACAGGCCGCGACAAGGTTCCTCACAGCGTTCACGGAACTATCGAACATCTCCTGCTCATTCATGTTCAGATCGATTTCGATAACCCTTTCGATTCCTCCGCTGCCGATCACTGTCGGCACACCGACATAGAGGCCGTCCAGCCCATAGGCGTTCCTGACGTAGGCCGCGCAGGGAAGTACCCGTTTCTGGTCCTTCAGATACGCTTCGGCCATCTCGATGGCCGAGCTGGCAGGTGCATAGAACGCACTACCGGTCTTGAGAAGACCGACAATCTCGGCTCCGCCGTCACGGGTGCGTTGGACGACGGCGTCGAGCCTGTCCTGACTGATCCAGTCCATTTCAACGAGGTCCGGCAGTGGGATGCCGGCAACGGTTGAATAGCGGATCAGGGGAACCATCGTATCTCCGTGACCACCGAGTACAAAGGCGGTGACGTCTTTCATCGAAACTCCAAATTCAAGGCTGAGAAAGTGACGGAAGCGGGCGGAATCGAGCACACCGGCCATTCCACAGACCATTTCACAAGGGAGCCCACTGAACTCCCGCAGTGCCCACACCATGGCGTCGAGCGGGTTCGTTATACAGATCACAAAGGCATTCGGGGCATGGCTCCCAATTCCTTCACCGACGGCTTTCATGACCTTGAGGTTGATGCCCAATAGGTCGTCACGGCTCATGCCGGGCTTGCGGGGCACGCCCGCGGTGACGATGCAGACGTCGGCTCCGGCGATTCCGGCGTAGTCATCTGTACCTGACAGTGTGGCGTCGAAGCCTTCCGAAGGTCCGCTCTCGGCAATGTCCAGTGCTTTGCCTTGGGGGATACCGTCAACAATATCGAAGAGAACGACGTCTCCCAGCTCTTTCATTGCGGCAAGATGGGCGAGCGTACCTCCGATCTGTCCCGATCCAATGAGTGCGATTTTCGGTCTGGCCATATGTCCGGTCCCCAGTCAGGTTGTTCGATTTCCAATGGGTAGTCCCATAGCGAGATTGGCGCAAGGCTGGGCGCAATGGAGCGCGCAGGTGTAGTTTCCTGATTTAATCCGATCCGGCCGGCAGGTTCCTTACTGGATTGCGGAACTCCGGGACAGCGCTGGAAGCCGAAACCCGACGTCTATCTGGCTCACGTTGCGTTCGGTGCGGTGTTTTCGGACGCTTGTCTTCCCGATGTTCCCGACCGGCGAATTCCTTTTGCCATCGTTCATGTCTGTCTGACGCTTGCCGGGGGCAAAGCTGATGTTCCTCGCTCTGTCCTGGGTTGGATTATGGAGTTGCGGAACCGTGAATGATCGACCGGCCGCAGTCTGAAACCAAACAGTCGTACCGACCGACTCTTGGTTCGGGGTGAGCTTCGAGTCGGCGGCAGGCAGGGAATTGTCGGACACCCAGTCAAGGGAATTCCTCATTCGGCATCACATCTAAAAGTGGACATGAATTGGGAACGGCTGCCGTCCGTTACCATCCCTTGCCCGGAAAGGGCCGCTGGTTCTGTCAGAGTCCTTGTGGATCGTTCCGTCAGTTCAGGTCGTAACCTGCCACCAGTCACCTCCTGCCGTAGTAGAGCCCGACAACGTGTTCCGCTTCTGCAAAGAACAGCCAACGCAGGACGAACACTCCAGCGACGTGCAGGCCTGCTGCCACCCAAATGACAGGATGATGTTCCGAGGCAACGGGCATCATGACAATGGGAAGGAGAAAGCTCAGCAGAAATGCAAAGATACGCAGCTTACGCGAGTGTCGACGAGCGACGACATGGACCATCTCACGGGTAAGATAGCTGTCACCCGTATGTGGAGACTCGAAGGCGCGTACGGTAGCCGATCGACCCAGTCCTGTGGCTGTGGCAAGCGTGGTGCCGCTGGTTCGCAGCCGGGTGTCGCCGACCCTCCAGGCATGGAACTGAACCAGGGCGGTCACGGCAAGTAGCGCGAGGGCCAACCAGTTCAGTCCAGACAGGAGGGCACCGCCACAAAGTGCCAGAAGAAGAAACAACGCAGTTGTGGTCCAGTGATTCCAGCGCGGGACGGTCCTGAGCTGGGCATAGATCATGGAAGTGGCGAATACGGTTGCGACACAGAACGCTGAGCCAATCAAGGCAAGCGACAAAACCCTGGTGTCGATGAATACGGCCAATGCGGCATTGGTGCCGCAGAGCGCCAGTGTGATGCAGGCCAGCCAGCCCTCGCGCGATAGCCATGAACTCCGCCACTGGGAAAATGCCTTCAGGGCACGTTCTGGATGACCCAGGTGAAATGTCGACGCAATCAGGCCCGACGCGGCGAGAGTCAGGCCGAAACTGAATCCCATCACGGCGGGCCAACCTGAGACAGGTGGCAGGCCAAGGCAAAGGAACGCAAGGAAGCCGAAGCCCAGGCCGGAGAGAGTGGTGAACAGGATGATCGACTTTGCAGGATGCATCAGAGCCGCTCAAGAGCACCGTCGAGCCAGGCAAGGAATCCTGACGGTTCTTCTGCCACCGGTTCAAGGAATGGAGCGAGAACGTCAAGTTGCCCGTCCTTTTCGCGAGGTGGCAGATAGCGGTTGACCGGTTTCGTGCCCTGCTCCGGCATCAACTCAAGACCGTTCCGATCCTCGACGAGTTGCGAGACTTCGGATGAGGGGTCGGAAAGATCGCCGAAGTACCGCGCTCCCGTCGGGCAGGTTCGTACACAGGCTGGAACACGATCTTCCTCCGGAAGATTGTCATTGTATATTCGGTCAACGCAAAGTGTGCACTTCTTCATCACCTTTTCGACCGGATCCAATTCTCGAGCCCCATATGGGCAGGCCCAGGCGCAGAGACCGCATCCGATGCAGTCGCTTTCATTGACCAAGACTATTCCGTCCTCCGATCGCTTGTAGCTGGCTCCGGTCGGGCAAACGGTCACGCAGGGTGCGTCCTCGCAGTGGAGACATGACTTGGGAAAGTGGACAAGCTGGGCCGCCGTGCCGTCGTCGGGTTGGACTTCGAAGGAGTGGACCCGGTTGAGGAAACTGCCGACAGGATTTGATCCATACGCATCCTTATCGGCCAGCGGTGCACCATAGTTTTCGGTATTCCAACCCTTGCAGGCGACTACGCAGGCATGACAGCCGACGCAGATGTCGAGATCGATAACGAGGCCGAGACTGCGGTCAGTGGAACTGGGAAGTTCGGTCACGTCAATGCACCTGCTCTGCAATGAACGGTTACCAAAGTGTATAGCGTGATTGTCATGCGTTGGTCTTTCTGCGGATATCGCGGTTGCTGACGGGTACGGGAGACCTGACTGGAGGGAAGGATGGTTGCGATTGAGTTGGTGCACCACCAGTGACCCGTTCGACGCGCACCCTTAGGTCGAACCAGGCGGCCTGACCGGTGATCGGATCGGAATTGGCCCAGCGTAGCCCATCACCCCGCGATGGGAGCAGTTCGTCGATCAGGTGATTGAGAATGAACCCTTCGGTCGCCTCTGAAGCGTCATTTTCGAGCGCCCATGTTCCTTTCCGTTTTCCTATCGCATTCCAGGTCCAGACAGTGCGCTCGTTCAGGGCCGCCATATGTGCGACCGGAACCGTGATCTGACCGTTAGGAGACGTCACGCGGGCCCAGTCCCCTTCCGAAAACCCATGCTCCTGCCAGATTGCGGTTGGAAGATAAAGTGGGTTTCTCCCATGAATCTGGCGTAGCCAGGCATTTTGTGAGCCCCAGGAATGGTACATGGCCATCGGGCGCTGGGTAAGCGCATGCAACGGATACGAGGATATCTCCGCCACATTATCGGAAAACGGTGGATACCAGATTGGAAGAGGGTCAAGTGTCTCCATTATGCGTGCCCGCAACCCGTCCGGTGGCTGGCGATGACCTTTTCCGGTGGCCGCAAGCTGGAACCTTCGCATCGGTTCAAGATAGAGTTGGAAGAGATAGGGAAGCGGAGTGTCATATAGACCGGTCTCAACCGCCCAATTCTGGTAGGCGACGTTCCATGGTTTGAAGAACGCGGCCTCTGGCGGCACTGACCTGTGCCAGAAGCCACCATGTTCGATGTAACGCTGAAGTTGATCCGGGTTTGCGCCTCCCCGCCCGGGACCTCCGTCCTTGGGTAGTTCGCCATTTCCATCCAATCGCCAGCCAGCCAAAGGGCCAATTCCCGGACGACGCTCGTGCCGCGTGATGTAATCGGCGTAATCCCGGTAGGCTGCGGTGCCATTTCCGTTAACGAAGCCGGGCAGCCCGAGACGCGCACCGAGCTCGCACAGCACCGACTGAAAGCACCGCACGTCGCGATCGGGCTCAATGACAGGCCAGCGGACCGCGTCGGCTGCGGCATCTGCTTCGCTTATCGGGCGGTCGAGCAGTGAGATGCAGTCGTGTCGCTCCAGATAGGTGGTGTCCGGTAGCACCAGATCGGCATAAGCCACCATTTCGGAGGCGTAAGCGTCGGAATAGACTATGTGTGGAATGATATAGTCACCGCTGTCATCGCAATCAGTCAGCATGCTGACCATCCGAGGAGTGTTCATTGACGAATTCCACGCCATGTTTGCCATGTACATGAACAGGGTATCGATCCTGTAAGGATCACCGGCGTGGGCGTTGGAGATCACCATGTGCATCAGACCATGGGCGCTCATCGGATTCTCCCAGGAAAACGCCTTGTCGATGCGGGCGGGGCTACCGTCTTCCCGAAGGGCGAGATCTTCCGGACCATGAACGAAGCCAAGATGTGGACCGTCGAGCGGCTGGCCGGGCTCAACTCCGCAATGCGGTCTTGGATGCGCGTAGGAAGGTTTGGGGTAGGGGGGCTTGAAGCGAAAGCCACCGGGAGATTCGACCGAACCAAGAAGTATCTGCAGCAGGTGTAAGGCCCGGCAGGTCTGAAAGCCATTGGAGTGGGCGGAAATACCACGCATGGCATGAATGCTAACCGGGCGGCCAGTCATTCTTTCGTGACGAATTCCACGCAGATCCGTCCACGGGCGATCGATGGATATCTCTTCCTCAAAGGCGGTCCTTGCAAGCTGGGCTGCGATTCGGCGGATCTGATCAGCCGAAATTCCCGTGGGTTCCGCTGCCGCTTCCGCGGAGTATTTTGGATCGAGATAGCGCTCGGCCAGAAGCTGAAAGACCGGACGATGAATGACATCCCCCTGCGCAAGCGTGCCGGAGAGGTCAGGCTCCACTCCCTCCGCAATTGCCGGGGCCGGTTGACCTGTCCGGCGATCGATGACCAGTTCGCGACCTTCCGAGTCTCTCAGGAACAAACCGTGATTCGGGCTCTCTGGGTCCGAATTCAGCAGAATGGGTGCGTTGGTGTAGCGAGCGAGGTAGTCAAGGTCGATCCTGCCCGCCCGTAGCAGTTCATGGACCAAAGCGAGAATGAGCAAGCCGTCGGTGCCGGGCGTGATGGCTATCCATTCGTCAGCGATCGCGCTGTAACCGGTGCGGATCGGATTTACTGCGATCACCTTCGCACCGCGCGCTTTCAACTGTCCGAGGCCAATCTTGATCGGGTTGCTGTCGTGGTCCTCGGCCACTCCGAACAGCATCAGCAACTTGGTTCGATCCCAGTCAGGTTGACCAAACTCCCAAAATGCTCCGCCCATTGTGTAGATTCCAGCGGCGGCCATGTTGACTGAGCAGAAGCCACCGTGTGCGGCATAGTTCGGAGTGCCAAATCCCTGCGCCCAATAGCTTGTGAATGACTGCGACTGGTCCCGCCCGGTGAAGAAGGCGAGTTTCTCCGGGTGCTTGGCGCGAAGCGGCGCCAGCCACTCAACGGCGGTCTGGAGGGCTTCATCCCAGGAAACCTCTTCAAACTCGCCTGATCCGCGGGGGCCTTTGCGCCTCAATGGTGCGCGTAACCGCGACGGTGCGTTGACCTGCATAATTCCCGCCGAACCCTTTGCACAGAGGACACCACGGTTCACAGGATGATCGCGATTGCCTTCGATATAGGCGATCTCTCCATTCTTCATGTGGACGTTGATACCGCAACGACAGGCGCACATATAGCATGTGGTCCTGCGGATTTCGTCGGATACCTTGGGCGATGTCTCAACTGCGGGTTGTACCGTCATCGACCGTTCTTCCTCCAGGATAAGGGCGACCGCAGTGGATATCCGCAATTCAGGCGTATGCAACCATCTTCGGCTGTTTCAGCAACAATGGCGGTTCAAGTCAATGTATCTTGATTTCGTCTTCCGGACGTCAGGCACCGACAGAGTTCTGTCTCATTCACTGAGGTCGAGATCGGGAGCGCTTTGGCAGCATGTCGCGTGAACTGCACTGGCAGAAGACCTGCCCTGGAGAATCGGGGATGTGCTTCACGCCCCCACTTCCATTCCGAAGTGCAACGCCGGCCATTCCCGCAGCGGGGGCGTAGCCCGAGCGGAGGGAATGGCCGGAAGGCGTGGTTTCCGGCCATTTGCATGTCCATTGTTCCTGCACCGAAGCGGACATGACCGTGCTTGCCGTCTGAATTCCGCTCGGCCTGTTGGATACGCCTGTGTGTTGCAAGTAAGGGTTTGCGCCGGAATCCCCGAACACCGCTTCGAAGAAAGTTCGGTTGGTAGGCGTTGCCGCCTGAGTTCCACGCTCAGATCAGCCATTGGAACAGACGCTGCAGGGATCGTTCAGGATGTCTCATTGGGAACGGATCGACTTGGTGTTCCAGTCAAGCCGGCAATCCCTGCAGTTCCCTTTCTGGTTAAGGCAAGACCAGAATCACGCTTGTCAGTTCCTTGTCTTGCCTGTCATGGCGGTTGCCGCCCCTTCCGATTGCGGCAGATCTTCCTGTTTGGAGCATAGGCGCTACGACTCGGTCGAGTCACCGTGTTGGGGATTGACCGATCGCCCGTCTATACGGGCGAATCATGCGTATATGGGCGGGAATCAGTGGTGCTCGTGATAGAAATCATGGTGATGGATTGTTGAAATTATGATCTGCTGATTCGGCATTGAGGCTGTCGTCACCGCTGCGATCAAACCACAACATAATGCATAGTGGTGTCAGAATCCCTCGACGGAAAGTGTGACACATCACAGGGGTTCTGCAAGGTTCGATCAGGATTCGACTCAGCCGGAATCATGTGATAATCCCGCAGTTTGTGTCGAAAAGTTCTTGCTGTTCTGTTGAGAATTGGAGAAGCACCGTGCGCCCGATTTCCCTGCTCTGCGTGGTCGGTCTGACCTGCATTTTGGGCTGTGTCGGCTCAATCGCTTCCGAGGCAATGCAGGCGGGCACTGAACGACCCGCTTCCGAGGCCAATAGGGGGGGGGGCGGTCTGTTCGGAATTCTCCGTTTCCGCTCCACCGGCGGCAATGGCATGAGTCGCGCCGCTGATCGACAGGTGCTGTTCACCAGAGACTGGCTGGATGCGCAGCCGTCGGCAACAGGTGATGCTGACTGGGAGTGCCTCGCGGAGGCGATTTATTTCGAAGCGCGCGGCGAGAGCGTTAGAGGTCAGTTCGCTGTGGCAGAGGTGATCTCGAACCGGGTTGCCAGCGAGGGGTTTCCCGACAGCGTTTGCGAGGTCGTCAGACAGGGGACCGGTCATCTGTTTCAGTGCCAATTCACCTATTACTGTGACGGGCTGAGCGAGAAGATCAATGAACCTGTCGCCTACGAGCGCGCAGGCAAGATCGCGCGTTTGATTCTGGATGGCAAAGCGCCAAACCTCACTGTCGGAGCGACACATTTTCATACCACTGATGTCAAGCCATCCTGGTCCAGGATCTTCAAACGTACCACAACCATCGGCAGACACCATTTCCGTCGAGTGCCGACCGATCTGGGTCGGGCTGCATTTGGACTGGTTGCGGAAGACAGCCAGTAATTTCATTGATTATGTGAGTTTCGGCGGACTCGTGCGGCACTGCGGGAGACCGTAATGAGCGAAGAGATCAGGCAGGCCTTCATGCATCCCGAAGTACGCTCTGCGGCGACAGCAGGCGCTGGGCCGTTCGACCGGATCAGTCTGCGCGGCTACATCGTCAATGTGGAGATCGGTGCCTTCCAGACCGAGCGCGGCGTTCGCCAGCGAATTGAGTTCAATATCGTGGTTGAAGTGGCTCCGCACAACGATCCAGATGACGACGTCGATCATGTATTGAGCTATGACCTGCTGACCGAGGCGATTTCGGTCGAGTTGGAATTGGAGCGGATAAATCTCCTGGAAACGTTGGCAGAGCGGGTAGCCGGTCGAATTCTGAGGCAGCCTCGGGCCATGCGGGTGTTCATTCGCATCGAAAAGCTGGATCGAGGTCCCGCGGCACTGGGGGTTGAAATCGTGCGGTCGCGCCGCCAGTCACAGGATCGCCCGGGGGCTACCGCAGAGAGCCACACTCTCCGTCCGACCATCATTTACGTGGCTGGAGAGGCGGTTACGTCGGCAAGGGTAACGGCAGTGATTGACCGTTTCGAACTGGCAAAGCAACCGGCCATCTTCTGCGTCGGTCGAATGGGAAGCGCAGTGCCGCCACCTGAGAATCCCAAGGTGTGTCAGCGCATATGCCTGCTTGCGATCGAGCAGAGTGCATGGAGCCTTTCCGCACGCGATCGACGATTGACTGTGGTCGATACACGCACGGAACTGGATTGGGCCTTGAACAATGGCAGATTTCCGGTCTGGGCCCCCTCCAGGATGGTTCTCGGTGCTGTCGGAGCGCCGGATGCAGGGTGGGTTGATTCGCTTGAACTCGCGGCTTGGTTCGCGGGTGAGATGGGTGCGGCGGAACTGGTGACTGTCGGCATTGCGTCGCCAACAGGTATTGACCTGCTTTGCCGCGAAATCCCCTTGGAGAGTGTGCGATGATCCGTCGCTACCATCCCATCACCCGAATGGGCCCGGTTGAGAGCCAAGGAAGTTTGCAGAGAACTGTGCTGCCTTTGGCGGGCAGCGATCACGTATGGTTCGACAGCGCAAATGTCTGGACCGGGTCAGGCGGGTGGCGGCATATGAGTGGTTGCGAACTTGACGACGATGACCGGTTCCGCCTGAGCGCCCGTCGGGCACCCATATGTGGGATCCGATTGGAGCGTCCGAGAATTATGGGCATCGTCAACGTTACGCCAGACAGTTTTTCGGACGGTGGTGATAGAATCGCTCTGGACGAGGCATTGGTCGCGATTCGATCCATGGCGGATGCGGACATCATCGATATTGGCGGTGAAAGCACCAGGCCTGGAGCGGAAACGGTTCAGGCCGCCGAGGAGATTGCCCGTGTGGTGCCGGTGATCGAATCCGCTCGCTGTGAGGGGATCACCGTCCCGATTTCAATTGATACCCGCAAGGCGGTGGTTGCGGAAGCCGCCCTTGATGCGGGCGCGGATATGGTCAATGATGTGTCCGCATTGGCATTTGACCCCGAGATGGCAGGCCTGGTGGCTGAGCGTGGCGTGCCGATCTGCCTCATGCATGCCCAAGGGGAACCGACGACGATGCAGGATGCGCCGTGCTATGACGACGTGCGTCTTGATATTCTTGAATTTCTGGAGGCCCGAATCCGGACCGCCGAGGCTGCGGGGGTCGCCCGGGAGAGGATCATCATCGATCCTGGCATCGGATTTGGAAAGACTCTGCAACACAATTTGACCGTGCTTCAGTACCTTTCGCTCTTTCATGATCTTGGTGTTCCGCTATTGCTTGGGGTATCCCGCAAGCGCACGATCGGTACGATTTGCGGAGTGCCTGAGGCAAAGGAGCGGTTGCCTGGGTCGCTGGCGGCGGCGTTGCACGGTTTCGCGCAGGGAGTACACATTTTGCGGGTTCATGATGTCGGCGAGACCATACAGGCGCTGGACATGCACATCGCGATGAACAGGGGCGAATGGAATGACCGGTAAGCTGTTCGGGACGGATGGTGTGCGCGGTCGTGCGAACTCCTATCCGATGACGGCGGAAATCGCGCTGCGTCTCGGTTCCGCGGCAGGGGTTTATTTCCGCGGTGAAGGGTCGAGTCGCCAAAGGGTGGTGATCGGCAAGGACACCAGGCTGTCGGGATACATGCTTGAAAACGCGCTGACCGCCGGATTGACCTCGGCAGGAATGAATGTGCTGCTTCTTGGCCCGGTTCCGACACCAGCCGTCGGTCTCCTCACCAGAACAATGCGGGCCTCCCTTGGCATCATGATTTCCGCCAGCCATAATCCCAGCCAGGACAACGGCATAAAGTTCTTCGGACCTGACGGATTCAAGCTTTCGGACGAAGCGGGAATCGAAGCTCTGGTTGCCGGAGAAACGCTTCCGGCAGAGCCAGAGAATATTGGTGGCGCACGCCGCATTGACGATGGCCGGGGTCGCTACGAGGAATATGTAAAGACCACCCTTCCGGGTCAGGTTCGGCTAAACGGGATGAAGGTGGTGATCGACTGCGCCAATGGCGCCGCCTACCGCGCAGCTCCCGAGGTGCTGTGGGAACTCGGTGCCGAGGTGATTCCCGTTGGCGTCTCACCGAATGGCCTGAACATCAATGACGGATGTGGCTCCACCGATACCACACTCGCGGCCAGAACCGTTCGGGAGGAAGGAGCCGATGTGGGCATTTGCCTTGACGGTGACGCTGACCGCTTGATGATCCTCGACGAGACTGGTTCTGTCGCGGACGGAGACCAGATCATGGCTCTATTCGCGACGCGTTGGGCGGACCGTGGACGGCTTGCGGGCAACACGCTTGTCGCGACGGTTATGTCCAATCTTGGACTGGAGCGTTATCTGAAGGGTCGTTCCATCGAACTGGAGCGCACGCCAGTCGGTGATAGACATGTGATCGAGCGCATGCGTGCTGCCGGGAGAAATCTCGGTGGCGAGCAATCGGGCCACATCGTGATGACGGACTTTGTGACGACAGGTGATGGTCTGATCGCAGGGCTGCAGTTTCTTGCGGCCATGGTCGAGACCGGCCGACCGGCATCGGAACTGGCACGGAGTTTCGACAGCGTACCGCAACTACTCAGGAACATTCGGTATTGCGTTGACTTGGATCCTCTCGGGAATCCTGCGGTCAGGAAGGTGATTTCCGAAGCAGAGGGACTGTTGAACGGTCATGGGCGTTTATTGATCCGGAAATCCGGAACTGAACCGATGATCCGCGTTATGGGGGAATGCGAGGACGACACGCTCCTGGCTCAGGTGGTTGAGGGAATCGTCGCGGAAGTTGAGGCGGTAGTGGGTTGAGACAGCGGGCCTGAGCTGACCGAGGTTTGCATGTCGTGGACTGAAGCGGCGGCAGTCCCATGTGTTCCGGGCGCTAACGCAGGCGCCCGGACCCATGGTCGACTCCATCAATTCCTGGACTTGTCGACCATCCTACCGGCGGTGATCCAGGGCATCATTGCGCGCAGCTTCTCGCCGACTTCCTCGATCTGATGCGCGTCATTGTTTCGGCGGATGGCCTTGAAGCTGGGCTGACCGACGGCGCATTCGGCCATCCAATCACTTACGAAGCGGCCGCGTTGAATGTCGTCCAAAATCGCCTTCATCCGTTCTTTGGTCTCGGCGTAGGGCAAGATGCGGGGCCCACTCACGTACTCGCCGTATTCCGCTGTATTTGAGATCGAGTAATTCATGTTGGCAATGCCGCCCTCATAAATCAGGTCCACGATCAGTTTGACCTCGTGCAGGCATTCAAAGTACGCCATCTCGGGTGCATAACCTGCCTCCACCAGCGTTTCGAAGCCCAGACGAATTAATTCGACAAGGCCGCCACAGAGCACCGCCTGCTCTCCAAACAGGTCTGTTTCGCATTCCTCCTTGAAATCGGTCTCGATGATGCCGGAGCGACCGCAGCCGATGGCGGAACTGTATGCGAGTGCTATTTCCAGCGCTTTGCCGGAAGCATCGTTGTGAACTGCCACAAGTCCCGGTACGCCACCGCCCCTGACAAACTCGCCACGAACGGTGTGACCAGGCCCCTTTGGTGCCATCATTATGACATCAAGTGAGTCAGGTGCCTCGATCAGGCCGAAATGGACATTTAGACCGTGAGCGAAGGCTACGGCGGATCCGGGACGGATGTGGTCCCTAACCTGCTTGTTCCAGGTCTCGGCCTGCAGTTCGTCTGGCATAGTGAACATCATTAGGTCACACCAGGCGGCGGCTTCCGAGATGCCCATGACCTTTAGACTTTCAGCCTCGGCCTTCGCGGCGCTTGGCGAGCCATCCCGAAGGGCCACAACGACGCTCCGGGCTCCACTGTCCCGCAAGTTCAACGCATGTGCGTGACCCTGGCTGCCATAGCCCAGGATCGCGACGTTCCTGTCTTTGATCAAATTGATGTCGCAGTCGCGGTCGTAGTAAATCCGCATGTCTCGAACCTCCAGATTGCTGAGTGCTGTTGGCAGGCTAGCGTCTTATCCGCGATTTTCGAGAGTGCGCTGATCGAATTTTCGCGAAAATTCGCGATGTTCATTCGAAAACTTTCCAGATAATGAGAAATTCATGCTAGATGATCTCGACAGACTCATCCTGCGAACGTTGCAGGATGAACCGAAGCTGGGCCTGCCTGACCTTGCTGACCGAGTTCGGGTGACTCCGTCCCGCGCTTCTCGAAAACTTGAAAGGCTTCGTGAACTGGGAGTGCTTCGGGGAATCAGGGCACTGGTCGACTGGCGGGCGTTGGGTTACGAGATCGAGGTGAGTCTGCGCTTTACCTTGGACAAGACCCAGGGAAATGCGTTTGACGAATTCATGCAGGCAGCGCGTGCGATTCCGGAAGTCACCGAAATCCAGACCTTTCTCGGAAAGATTGATGTCCGGCTTAATGTGATAGCCTGCGACATAGGGCACTATCGGCGGCTCTATCGGGAACGAATCCTGACTCTACCCCACATTTCCGACCTTGAGGCGTTGATGCATGTCGCGACGGTTAAGGAACAGGACCGACTGCCCATATGATTGCGCTGGACGAAACGGACAGGTGCCTTCTTCGGGCATTGGTGGAAGATGCGACCCGTCCCGCGAGCACACTGGGACGGCGTCTTGGTCTTAGCCAGCCGGCTGCATGGCGCCGAATCCGTCGACTTGAGCAGATAGGAGCAATCCGGGGCCATAGGGTGGATCTGGATATCGAAAGCCTTGGATTCGGCGTGACTGTGTTTCTTGGGGTGAAACTTGCGGCGAAAGGTCGGACCGGGCTGGAGGAGTTCGAGCGTGCGGTCGCGGCGATTCCGGAGGTACAGACGGTGCAGCATGTGCTGGGTCTCTATGATTTCCGCCTTCGGGTCGTTGCCCGGGATCTTTCGGATTTCGAGCGTGTGCTTCGGCGGCGGATCATGTCGTTGCCGGGGATTGGAGATGTCGAGGCGAACGTGCTCCTTAGCGAAGAGCGTCTGATGGGTCCCTTGGAGTGATGGATGGCAGTATTCCGCGACCCAATTAAGCAATGTTTATGATGAAACTGATCGTCCGCGGGACTGATGGTTCGCCTTCAGCGCTGTTCGTCCGGGTCCTTATCGGAAACTTCGTGTCGGGCTTCAGGAAATTCAAGAGCCCCATTCCACCCTGAAGTGCAACACCAGTGGCGGTGGTGACCGGTTTTCCGGCCGCATGATGTTGCGTATCGGCCAGCAGGCGGCGACAGTCCCTGTGACGAAACATGGGAGACTGCCATGCCCGAGGGCTACCGCCACCTGACCCGGGACGAAAGATGCCAGATCGGCGCGCTGAAGGAAAGCGGGCTTTCGGACGGGGCCATCGCGGCCCGTCTGGGCCGTGACCGGACGTCGGTCTGGCGGGAGCTGCGCCGGAACGCCGGCGACGGGGGGTACAGCCCCGGGGAGGCGCAGGGCAGGGCGGAGGCCCGCCGCAGCGCGGCCTCCAGTGTTCCCCGCAGGATGACGCCCGACCGCTGGGCGCAGGTGGAGGGGCTTCTGGCGGAGGGCTGGAGCCCGGAGCAGGTCGCGGGACGGCTGCGTCTGGAGGGTGGCTGGACGGTGGGCCGACAGTGGACATCCGGGCGCCTGAAGGCCGACAGGAAGGCGGGCGGCAGGCTGTTCCCGCTGCTGCGGCGCCGCGGCAGAAAGCCGAACTGGCGAGGCGGCAGGCACTCGGGCCGGGGCCACATCCCGGGCCGGGTGGACATCTCCGAGCGGCCGGAGGAGGTGGAGAGGAAGGAGCGTGTCGGCGACTGGGAGGCGGACACGATCATCGGGAAAGGCCACAGCGGGGCGGTGGTCTCCCTTGTGGACAGGGCGTCGAAATACGCGCTTCTCCAAAGGGTTGACCGGAGAACCTCGGCCGCGGTCTCCGCCGCGATGGTGGATCTCCTCCGGCCGTCCGCCGCGCCCGTCCACACGGTCACCTCGGACAACGGCAGGGAGTTCGCGGGCCACGCCGGCGTGGCGTAGGCGCTCCGTGCCGCCTTCCACTTCGCGACCCCCCCCAGCACTCCTGGGAGAGGGGCCTGAACGGGCACACCAACGGGCTGGCGCCGCAGTACCTGCCGAAGGGGACGGACCTCCGGGCGGTCACCGACGCGGAGGTGAGGGCGGTGCGGGACCGCACGGACGCGCGTCCGCGCCGGGCGCTGGGCTACCGGACGCCCGCCGAGGTGCTGCACAAGGCCCGCCCTCCCTGACGCCGCGCGACCGCCTCCCACCGGCGCGGACCGGAGCGCCCCACTTCCATTCTGAAGTGCAACACCATGGGCGGTGATGGCCCGTATTCCGGTCGCATGATGTCGCCAATCGGTCAGGAAGCGGCGACAGTCCCTTTGATGAAAAGAGGAGACTGCCATGCCCGAGGGCTACTGCCCCCGGCCCGGGACGATAGATGCCAGATACACGCGCTGAAGGAAAGCGGATTTTCGGATTTGGCCATAGCCCGGTAGCCGGGCCGCAATTGGAAGACGGTCTGGCGCGAGCTTCAGCGGAACGGTGGCGATGGGGGTACAGCCACGGCGAGGCGCAATAGAGGGAGGCGGTGCGGCGCAGAGCGACCTCTGGTGCTGCACCTCAGGGTGGATCGAGGGGTCATGAATTTCGCATTGCATGCCATGGATTTTCATGACCTGCGGTTCGTCTCGAACAGATCGTTGTGGAGTAGATACATCCTGTCGGTTCTTGCGATTGCAATCGACGGACCGGACTGCGAAATGTCGAAGCGGTTCCGTGGCCGAAATGAGGTGCCTAAATGGACAACAATCAAGTCCAGGGCCTATACTCCAACGAGATCTCTGCGCCCGGCCTATATTCGGCATGAGATTAACAGGAACAAAGCGATATTGGGAATTCCTGTCTTTCGATCTCGAGTCAATGCGGTCTACGCTCGGAATTCGAATTGACAGACGGCTTCGGACGAGAGGACAGTCACAGCAAATTAGCTGCCGAGGCTTTGGCATATCTGGACGACAGGGAGAGCTTGCCATAGAATCTACGCGCTTACATTCTGAACTGGGTTCCGGATGACAGTGGTAGCGAGCGCAGCGTTCTCGGAACGGGCTGTGACAGGTGTTGCCAACTTCGCCCTGAGGCGTATTGACTGGTGACGTGCTTGATGCCTCAGCAAGGGGATGTGGGATGCATGTCTCTTGCGTCAGTTGATGCCCCAAGGGCTGGGCCGGTCTCGATTGCCTGAATTGTCACCGGCGTCGAGTCCGGGTTTGGAATGGACTTGAAAATGAATGGAACCAGGAAAGAACCTGTTGACGCTCACACCCATCTTCCGTCGGAACCGGAACTGCGCGTCAAGGCCTTGGAGGAGATACTTGTACGCAAAGGGTTGGTCGAGCAAGCGGCTTTGGATGCGATCGTGGACCTTTACCAAAATCGCATCGGTCCCCGGAACGGGGCGCGGGTTGTGGCGCGGGCGTGGACCGACAGGGAATTTCGAGAGGCCTTGCTCGCGGATGCTTCACCCGCCGTTGCGGAGATGGGCTATGCAGGGCGTCAGGGCGAGCACATTACAGCGGTTGAGAATACGCCTGAAACTCACAACATGGTCGTCTGCACGCTGTGCTCCTGCTATCCTTGGCCGCTTCTTGGCATTCCACCGGGGTGGTACAAGTCCGATGAATATCGTGCCCGTGCGGTGCGCGAACCACGCAAGGTTCTTGCGGAATTCGGTGTGAGGCTTCCTGAGGGTAAGGCGGTCCGGGTTTGGGATTCAACCGCCGAGATGCGCTATATCGTCATTCCTGAGCGGCCGCCCAACAGCATGGGAATGGACAGGGAGGCGCTCGCGGAACTGGTTACCCGCGACAGCATGATCGGAACTGGTCTGCCCAGGGAACCGCAGCAGTGACTCGTATTCATGACATGGGAGGCCGCTTTGGCTATGGAGCAGTCGTTCCGGAATCTGGCGAGAAGGTCATCAGGGAGTCCTGGCAGGCGCGTTCAATGGCTCTAACGCTGGCTGCCGGCGTTCTCGGTAACTGGAATATCGACATGTCGCGCCATGCACGTGAACGGCTGCACCCACGGGAATACGTACGCTTTTCATATTATGAGAAATGGCTGGCAGCGCTAGCGAATCTTCTGGTGGAGACCGGGGTCCTTGACAGTAGGGACCTGCCGCCGCAGGCGGGTGATCAAGCTACTCAGCCGCTGTCCTCCCGTGCGCTGAATGCGGACAGTGTTTCCGATCTCTTTCGTCGCGGTTCTCCAACGTCAAGGGAGTCACATGCGGCCCCCCGTTTTTCGGTAGGGGATTCAGTTCGTACACGTCGGTTGACCGAAAACAGAATGGTACCCGGCGGCCATAGCCGACTGCCGGCCTATGCTGCGGGAGCCAGTGGTCGTGTGCTCCGCCATCACGGTTGCCACGTATTTCCTGATAGCAATGCCCATGGCCTCGGAGAAGCTCCTGAGCCACTTTACGCGGTCGTGTTCCCGGCTGCGGAACTCTGGGTCCATCCGGAGCACCCGCGAGACGAGGTCATCCTGGACCTTTGGGAGTCTTATCTTGAGCCATAATTCCGAGCCATCTTTCGCCGCACCGTGGCACGCACGCGCCTTTGCGCTTGCGGTCGCACAAAGCGAGGAAGGGCGGTTTTCCTGGTCTGACTGGACAGCACGAATTGGGAAGACCCTTCGTCATAATGGTCTCTCGCAATCTCTTGGCGGGGGAGATGACTATTTTCTTGCGTGGCTAGAAACTCTTGAATCAATTCTGGTGGACGAAGGCATGATCGCACATGGCGAAATTGAGTTGGTTGTGTCCGAATTGATCAGGGACCATGCATCAAAGCCGCATGGTGAGAAGTCTGATTGACCCGTTGAGCAACGAAGTCCCTGCCGCTTTGGCGCACCAATCCTGTTCGAAATGCAGAAGGTTCGCTTCGGCTGGCACCTTGATTCGCACCGCTGCACTGCGCGCCGGGACGTCAAGTTTGAATCGCGCATGTTGAGGCGACATTTCTGGGAACGATGCTTTCCTGAGCTACCGATTCAGAAAGAGAAGGAAGTTGTGTCGGCTCATCCATAATAAGCCGATCACTCTTGCCGCCTGTGGTTACGTCATCACGAAGATTGTACTTCGGTTTGGCTGGACGGTGCGGAAATTTCTCGGCGGACCATTATTCCCACACTTGGAAAGACGCGGTATCGAAAAGACCAGGCCCTAGTGTGGCGCCATCGTAGCAATGACGGTTCTGCCTGGCTGTCTCCCGGCATCATGCCATCTTTCCCGGCATCAGGCAACAGGCGGGCGGCGGGAAGGCGGCGGAGGACCGCCCCCGGCCCGCATCATGGAACGGAGCGGACCATGGCACAGGAGACGGGGACTCCCGGAAAGGGACGCGGGATATGCCGGATCCGCCTTTCGGATGGCGGGAGGGCGGAGCTGCGGCAGCTGGAGGGCAGCGGGGCGGCGGCGTACAGGCGCCGGCGCGCCCGGATCCTGCCGCTGGCCGACGGGGGCCGCACCGGTTCCGGCATCGCGCCGGTCCTGGAGGCCGGCGTGCCGGCCGCCGGGCCTATCAATAATCCACACTTGATTCCTGATTGATTCCATGCGAATCAGTACGCCATGCGGATTCGGATGCGGCGGATACAGTCGGGGACGGTGGAGTGGTTCACGGCGGCGCGCAGGGGCGGCGGGCTGACGCGGAACGCGCTGGCCAGTGGGCCGGTCGATCCCGGGGACTGGCGCGGTCCCTCCGGGCGGCGCTGCCTGGCTTCGGCGCGGGCGCTTCTGCCGGAACTGGCGGACGCGCCGGGCGCCCACCTGCCGGAGGCGCGGGCGACGGACCCCGGCCCGCGCGTCGCTCCGGCGACGGACCTGCCCGACGTCGCCGTCGCCCTCCGGCTCCGGGAGCCCGGTCCCGTGCGGCCCGGCCGGGTGACGGACGCGGAGGACCGCCGCCGCTGGGAGTCGATGGTCGCGACGCGCCACCCCGAGGGCTGGCGGCGTCCGCCGGGCGGGCAGGTCCGCTGCTGGGTGCGCCCGGAGCGTCACGGGGTCCTCGGCGGGACCGGCCTGCCGGCGGCGGGGGTGCAGCTGGGGCCGCGTGACCGCCTGACCGGCTGGCCGGCGGACGCCCGGCTGGCCAGCATCGGCAGGGTCGTGCGCAGCAACAGGTTCATCCTGCCTGCGGGCGTCCGGGTCCACGGACTGGCGTCCCTGGCCCCGCCCATGGCGGCGGAGCGCGTCGCGGACGGCTGGGAGGCGGTCTGTGGGGTCCGCCCGGTCCTGGGGCGGACCTTCACCGGGCCGGACATGTCCGGCCTGTGCCATCGGGCCGCTGGCTGGAAGCGCTGTCCCGGGCCGACCTCCGGGCGTCGCTCCGGCGCGCGCCGCGCGGTGTGGCCCGTGCCGCCCGCGGAGGGCTGGAAAGGAACCCTGTGCCGCGGGCCGGAGAGGGTTCCCGGCTGGTCCGGGACGAGGTGTTGCGGGGGTGGATGGGCCGGGCGGGAGTACGGCCGGAGCCCGCACCCCGACGGACGCGTCCGGCGGCGGGCCGCGGCGATGGGCGTCGCCTGGACCCGGCGGCTCGGGGAGAGCCTTCCGGCGGTCTTTCCCGGGCGGGCGGAACGGAAGGCGGCCTGTCGGCTGCTGCCGGACGATGCGGTGACCATGGAGCAAATGCTGGAATCACACCGCGAGCGGACGGGCGGGCGCTGCCGCGCGGAGCGGTTCGTGCTGGCCGTCCAGGACACGACGACCCTCAGTTACGACGGTCTTTCAGGGACTTCCGGCCCCGGCGGCCTCGGCGGCGGAGGCAAGGGGGCCTCGGGCATCCTGGCGCGCTTCGGCATCGCGGCGGACGCGGTCGGACGGCCCCTCGGGACGTTCCTGGCCGACGCGGATCTGCGGCAGGAGGAGGGAAAGGACAGCGTCCGCCGGGTGGACGGTCTGGACCGGGCGCAGGGCCTCGCCAACGCCTGCCCGGACACGGGGGTGGTGAACGTCCGCGACCGCGAGGGCGGTTTCCGGCAGCCGCTCCCGCGGGCGGAGGGGAAGGGCGCGGAGCTCCTGGTGCGGGCCAGCGAAGGCCCGCGGCGCCGTGTGGCGACGGCGGACGGCGGGGGCGCGGACCTCCGGGAGCACGTCCTGGGGACGGAGCCGGTCGGGGAGCGCAGGGCCGGGGTCCCCGCCTGCGGCGGGCCGAACCGCCGGAAGGGCGGCGCCGCGGAACTGACGCTGCGCTGCGCGGAGGTGGACCTGCCGCCGCCGAAGGACCGGGCCGGCGACGCGCCCGTCCGCATGGTCGCCGTCTCCGCCCGCGGGGAGAGCCCGCCCCGACGTCCGGCGACCGCGAAAGGCAGGAAGGGAACCGCGCCGCCGCGCTGGATGCTGCCGGGCAGCAGCGGCGGGGCCGGCCCCGGCACAGCCCGCGGGGTGCTGCGCTGGTACGGGCTGCGCTGGCGCATCGAACGCTTTTTCCATGCGCTCAGGCAGGGGACACGGATGGAGGACCGCCGGCTGGACCATGCCGACGGCCCGCCCAGGCGCCTCGCCTCCGGCGCCATCACCGCGTTCCGGGTCCGGGACCTATCAATCTATCACACTTGAATCCGTGTCCTCGTCCCCTTCTGGCCTGCCTGCGCCCCATTCCTGCATGGCCTGTATGGCGATGACGGGGTGGGAGAGCAGTTTCACCCCTTCCCAGAGCTTCCGCCTGCCGGGCAGCGGCTGGCGTTCCGGCGGATGGAATCCTGCCAGTCCGGCGGCCGTCACGGCGAAGCCCGCGATGGTCAGGTCCGGCGGCCCGCGGGGAGCCCTGAACCCGTGGCGCCTGGCGAGCGCCAGGAGCGCCGAGACGTCCTGGAGCGTGACGTGCATGGTGGCCGGGCCGTCCGGCCTCTCCCGCGCCAGGAGGGACAGGTCCCAGACCCGGAACGCGGTGATGGCGTCGAAGGCGAGGCACTTGCGCAGGTCGTCGGCGGCGTCGAGCCGGCGGTCCTCTATCCGTGTCCCCTGCCTGAGCGCATGGAAAAAGCGTTCGATGCGCCAGCGCAGCCCGTACCAGCGCAGCACCTCGCGGGCTGTGTCGGGACCGGCCTCGCCGCTGCTGCCCGGCAGCATCCAGTGCAGCGGCGCGGTTCCCTTCCTTCCCTTCGCGGTCGCCGGACGTCGGGGCGGGCTCTCCTCGCGGGCGGAGACGGCGACCATGCGGACGGGCGCGTCGCCGGCCCGGTCCTTCGGCGGCAGCAGGTCCACCTCCGCGCAGCGCAGCGTCAGTTCCGCGGCGCCGCCCTTCCGGCGGTTCGGCCCGCCGCAGGCGGGGACCCCGGCCTTTCGCTCCCCGACCGGCTCCGTCCCCAGGACGTGCTCCCGGAGGTCCGCGCCCCCGCCGTCCGCCGTCGCCACACGGCGCTGCGAGCCTTCGCTGGCCCGCACCAGGAGCTCCGCGCCCTTCCCCTCCGCCCGCGGGAGCAGCTGCCGGAAACCGCCCTCCCGGTGGCGGACGTTCACCACCCTCGTGTCCGGGCAGGCGTCGGCGAGGCCCTGGGCCCGGTCCAGCCCGTCCACCCGGCGGACGCTGTCCTTTCCCTCCTCCCGCCGCAGATCCACGTCGGCCAGGAACGTCCCGAGGGGCCGTCCGACCGCGTCCGCCGCGATGCCGAAGCGCGCCAGGATGCCCGAGGCCCCCTTGCCTCCGCCGCCGAGGCCGTCGAGGCCGGAAGTCCCTGAAAGACCGTCGTAATTGAGGGTCGTCGTGTCCTGGACGGCCAGCACGAACCGCTCCGCGCGGCAGCGCCCGCCCGTCTGCTCGCAGTGCGATTCCAGCATTTGCTCCATGGTCACCGCATCGTCCGGCAGCAGCCGACAGACCGCCTTCCGTTCCGCCCGCCCGGGAAAGACCGCCGGAAGGCTCTCCCCGAGCCGCCGGGTCCAGGCGGCGCCCATCGCCGCGATCCGCCGCCGGACGCGTCCGTCGGGGTGCGGGCTCCGGCCGTACTCCCGCCCGGCCCATCCACCCCCGCAACACCTCGTCCCGGACCAGCCGGGAACCCTCTCCGGCCCGCGGCACAGGGTCCCTTTCCAGCCCTCCGCGGGCGGCACGGGCCACACCGCCCGGCGGACGCCGGAGCGACGCCCGGAGGTCGGCCCGGGACAGCGCTTCCAGCCAGCGGCCCGGTAGCACAGGCCGGACATGTCCGGCCCGGTGAAGGTCCGCCCCAGGACCGGGCGGACCCCACAGACCGCCTCCCAGCCGTCCGCGACGCGCTCCGCCGCCATGGGCGGGGCCAGGGACGCCAGTCCGTGGACCCGGACGCCCGCAGGCAGGATGAACCTGCTGCTGCGCACGACCCTGCCGATGCTGGCCAGCCGGGCGTCCGCCGACCAGCCGGTCAGGCGGTCACGCGGCCCCAGCTGCACCCCGCCGCCGGCAGGCCGATCCCGCCGAGGACCCCGTGACGCTACGGGCGCACCCAGTAGCGGACCTGCCCGCCCGGCGGACGCCGCCAGCCCTCGGGGTGGCGCCTCGCGACCATCGACTCCCAGCGGCGGCGGTCCTCCGCGTCCGTCACCCGGTCGAGCCGCACGGGACCGGGCTCCCGGAGCCGGAGGGCGACGGCGACGTCGGGCAGGTCCGTCGCCGGAGCGACGCGCGGGCCGGGGTCCGTCGCCCGCGCCTCCGGCAGGCGGGCGCCCAGCGCGTCCGCCAGTTCCGGCAGAAGCGCCCGCGCCGAAGCCAGGCAGCGCCGCCCGGAGGGACCGCGCCAGTCCTCGGGACCGACCGGCCCACTGGCCAGCGCGTTCCGCGTCAGCCCGCCGCCCCTGCGCGCCGCCGTGAACCACTCCACCGTCCCCGACTGTATCCGCCGCATCCGAATCTGCATGGCGTACTGATTCGCATGGAATCAATCAGGAATCAAGTGTGGATTATTGATAGGTCCGGGACCTGTCCCTCCTGGCGCGGGAGAGGCCGGACGGCCCGGCCACCATGCACGTCACGCTCCAGGACGTCCCGGCGCTCGCCAGGCACCACGGGTTCAGGGCTCCCCGCGGGCCGCCGGACCTGACCATCGCGGGCTTCGCCGTGACGGCCGCCGGACTGGCAGGATTCCATCCGCCGGAACGCCAGCCGCTGCCCGGCAGGCGGAACTCCGGGAAGGGGTGAAACCGCTCTCCCACCCCGTCATCGCCATACAGGCCATGCAGGAATGGGGCGCAGGCAGGCCAGAAGGGGACGAGGACACGGATTCAAGTGTGATAGATTGATAGCCGCCGGGCGGGTGCGCCGCCGCTGCGCCGGGGAGGGGCTGGAGGCGGCGCTGGTCCGCCGCGGACAGGGGAACCGGAAGCCGCGCAGCCTCGACGGCGGGAGCGGGGCGAGGCTGGTGGCCCTCGCCCGCCCGCAGCCGCCGGAGGGGCGGAGCCGGTGGACGACGCGGCCGCTGGCGGACCGGCCTGGCGGGCCGGGGACCGTGGGGAAGACCTGGAAAAAACGGCATGAAGCCGTGGCCTAGTGGATTGTAAGAAACAAATGCTTGCATTTGTCCGTGAAGCGTGCCACTGTCTTCCGGTCGCCGTCAGGCGGCCCCGTAACAACCATAGAGACAGCAGGCAGGGCAATGGGCAGGAAACCGAAGAGACAGGAAATCAGGCTTTCGGACGGCGACCGCGAACGCCTCGAAAGGATCGCGAAGGACCCGCAGAGCATCCAGAAGCACGTCTGGCGCGCCCGGATCATCCCCGGCCTCGGGTCGGGGCGCGGCGCCGCGGAGGCCATCCGGCGGACCGGAAAGTGCCGGTCGACCGTGGAGCGCTGGTGGGACCGCTTCCTTGAGCGGGGCGTGGACGGGCTGCTGCGGGACGCGACCCGCCCTCCGGGACTGGAGCCGACCCCGGAAGGAACGGTGAGGGCCGTGGCCGGCCTCGCGATCTCGCCGCCGCCGCCGCACGCCCGGCACTGGACACTGCAGGCGCTGGCGAAGAGGCTGGAGCTGACCGCCACGAACGTGCACAACATCCTGAGGCGCAACGGGCTCAGGCCACACCATGTGAGGACGTTCAAGGTCTCGCGCGACCCCAGGTTCGGGATCAAGGTCCGCGACGTCGTGGGCCTGTATGTCAACCCGCCGGACCATGCGGTGGTCCTCTCGGTTGATGAAAAGACGCAGATTCAGGCACTTGGGCGGACCCAGAGGCCCCTCCCGATGAAGCCGGGGCATGCGGAGACCAGGACGCGCGACTACAGGCGCAACGGCACGACCTGCCTGCTGGCGGCCCTCGACGTCGCCACCGGAAAGGTGGTCGGGCAGACGGTGGAGCGGCACCGGTCGGCGGAGTTCACCGCCTTCCTCGACCATGTCGCCGAAGGGATCGAGCCGGGCACCCCGGTGCACGTCATCCTCGACAACGTGTCCTCCCATAAGTCCGCCGAGGTCCACGAATGGCTTGGATCCCGTCCCGACTGGACCTTCCATTTCACCCCGACCTCGGCGTCGTGGATGAACGCGGTCGAGGGCTTCTTCCCGGAGCTGACGAGGCAGCGGCTGAAGGACGCCGTCTTCGACTCTCTCGACGACTGCGTCGCGGCGATCGAGGGCTACACCGGGCACCACAACGCCAGCGACGCCCGCCCGTTCCGCTGGAGCCGGAATCCGGAGGATCTGGTGGCGTCGTGGAAGCGCGGGCACCGCAGGCTCCAGGAGATGGCGGCGGCTGGGAATACGGCATGAGAAATGTAATCTTTTGTTTTTCGCAAAACACTAGGCGGCACCGGTGCATCCCGCCCAGGGCCAGCGGCGACCTCCCCGCCGCCCGGCTGGCGGAAGGTGAAGGTCACCGACCGCCGGACGCGCAGGGACTGGGCCAGGGTCATCCGCGGACCCGTGGACGTCACCTTCCCCGGCAGGCGCATCGTGCCCGTGATGGACAACCTGAATGTCCACACCGTCGGCTCCCTCCGCAGGACGTTCCCTCCCGACGGGGCGGCGCGGATCGCCGCCCGGCTGGAGATCCACCATCCCCCGAGGCGCGAAGGCTGGCCGGACGTGGCCGGGACCGGGATCGGGGCCATGGTGCGCCAGCGCCTGGACCGCCGCATTCCCGACCGGGCGGCGATGTGCCGGCAGACCGGGGCACGGGCGGAACGGAGGAACCGGGAGAAGGCCGCCGTCAACTGGCGTTTCACGACAGCCGACGCATGCATCAGGCTGAAGTCCCTTTACCCGTCAACGCAATGATGGCGCTACACTAGCTGCCAAGGGACCTTCCGAACTGGATTCCGTCAAGTCCTGTGCGCATAATGGCTTGTCGTAGCGGCACTATGCCGTGCACTGCAGCCAAACCCCAGCGGCGTAGGAGCTGGACTCCTGGGTTCGACGACATGCAGGCTCGGTTGAAGAGGTCGATGGCACCGACAAGTAGTGAGATTTCGGTGCTGCGAGCTCTTGCGTATCTGGTTAGATGGGAAGGAGTACCAAGTGCGCCAGGGTCTGTTCTCGCGAGTTCCAGAAGCAGCGCGACATCGCGCAGTGAGATATTCAACCCTTGCGCTCCAATTGGTGGCAGGACATGTGCCGACTCCGCAATCAGCGCCGTTCGTTCAGCCACCATGCGTCTGGCTCTCTGAGTGATCACTGGCCACATGCGAACTGGACTTACGCGCTCCATTGGGCCAAGCAGACCGCAGGATCTTAGCGTCATTACCGAATTAAACTGCGCTTCCGGCAGCGTAGAAAGCGCTCGTGAATTTGCGCCGTAATTCATCCAGACAATCGCGCTGGCTGATTGTACTGCAGTGCCTGGGAGAGGCACAGTGGTGAACGCGCCTCCTCCGTTGTATATCTCGGTCGAATGGTTTTGGTGAGGCATGGAATGTCTTGCTTCGAAAGTGAGGGCGTTTTGACCGTAACGGATCGTCTCAGTAGCAATTCCTGCGGCTTCACGAACCGGACTCTTGCGCCCGTCCGCAGCAACCACTAGGCGCACGCGAAGACGACGGCCGTTAGTCAAATTTACGAGCGCCTGGTCGGTGCGGGTCAACATTGACCGGAAGCCCACACAATGAGCGAATTCCAGGTTGGGCAGGCTTTTGGCGATTCGAAATATCTCGGCCCGCACAACTGAATTTGGAATGTTCCAACCGAATGTGGCCTCACCCAGATCACTAGGGAGAAACAGGCGCGATTCGGTAATCTGTGGTGGCCATTCTGCCGTATCGATCACGCGCAGTCCGTCAAGGGGCGTGGAGTGATTCCCAAGGATGGACCATAAGCCAACCTTCTCCAGGAAGGCTTGTGATGGCAGCAGGAAAGCAGTTGACCTCGGATCGGACTTCGCGTCGTCTTCAGACAGTGGGGCCGGCGCAGGGTCGACAAGAAGTGCGGAGTATCCTGAATTGCCAAACGCAACCGCAGCGACCAGACCCGCAATTCCACCTCCTGAGATTAAAATGTCGAAATCGAGATCGGCCATAACGCGTCTCCTGGCAAGGCCGGGTTCCGTCAGGATCGGACCCGCGTCTCTGGAATTCTATCCGATAGCGCCAAGTGAGGGATTCGACAACGATTGTCTTCGCTTGGCCCGTCCAAAGGCGGTCGGCCGGGTGCATCCCGGAGTCCTTGGGCAAGCCATCCTCCCGCGTTCCACTGAAGGGAGCCGACCCAGGTGGCCGTGTCCGGCACAGGACCTCGGCGGCGGAGCGGCATTCGCGGCCGCGGCCGACGCGTGGTCATCTGGCCGGTCGGGGCGCATGGACGTGAACCGCCCCTGAAACCTCCCGGGCCGGGGCGGACCCGCGGCGGGGAAGTGCCACACCGGGAGTCCGGGACGCATCCGCCCAGGGCCCGCCTCACCGTCCCATGCTTCGTGGTCCCGGCCGGCTCCCGGCCATCGGGGCGTTGGCCGCTGCCATGTGCGCCGGACCCCGGCCAGGCGTGCGGGAATGGGACAGGGGCGGACCCGGGGCGATGGAAAGGGGCTGGGGTGTGACGGGCCGATGGGGTCCGGGACCGTGCGCGGCTTCGGCGGGAGCCTTCCGCAGGTCCGCCTCCACGGCCCGGTCCCGGCGGCCACATCGTGGTGACGCGGCCGGACGGCACGGCGGCGGGGCCCCGCGGCGACACCCGTGGAGGGGACCGGGTGATGGAGGGGTGGCCTTCAGTTGCCGAGCGCGGCCCCGGCGACCTCGGCCAGCCAGGGCAGGACGAGGACGGCGAGGACCGCGCCGCCTGTCAGCTTGACCCACCGCAGGTCGTTGCGGATCACGGAAATCTCCGACCTGAGCCCGGTCTCGAGCTTCTCCATGTCCGACCTGAGCCCGGTCTCGAGCTTCTCCATGTCCGACCTGAGCCCGGTCTCGAGCTTCTCCATGTCCGACCTGAGCCCGGTCTCGAGCTTCTCCATGTCCGACCTGAGCCCGGTCTCGAGCTTCTCCATGTCCGACCTGAGCCCGGTCTCGAGCTTCTCCATGTCCGACCTGAGCCCGGTCTCGTGCCTCTCGATGTCGGCCTTCGTGGCGACGCCGCCGGTGACGCCGGCATGGATCGAACGCGTGATCGCCTCCGCCTGCTCCTGCTTCAGGCCGACGTCCCGCAGTCTCTGGACCTCGGCGATCGTGTCGAAGGCGGCCTCTACCATCGGGGTCTCCCTTTCCGTCCGTTCCCCACCATAGCGGGTCCGCCTGGCGGGCGCCAGACCCCCTGCCGCCTTTTGGGTGCATCCCGGAATCCCCGTCCAGGCCATCCCGGGCCGCTCCCCGTTCCACTGGAGGAAGCCGCCCGGGTGGCTGTTCCCGACACGGGATCCCAGCGGCGGGGCGGCATCGGCGACCGCAGCCGACGTGTGGCCGCCCGGACGGTCGGGACGCATGGACAGACCCACGGCGAAAGAGCGCTGCACCAAAGATTCCGGGATGCACCTCGGTCGGCCCGTCCATGGAAAGATCTCTGGGCGGGTGTAGCCCAATTTGTTGACATCATCGTTTTTTCCAGCACTGTCCGGAGACCGCGCGTCGGACAGTGCTGGACAAATCGGCCAGCGGCGCGCATCCATAGGCAAATGGCAGGGAGCGCAAGTCATGGGACGAAATAGGAATGGTGCACCGGCATCCGGACGCGGTGGCGTATCTGGAAGCTGGCCGGGCGGGGAAGGTGGTCCGGGAGCTGGAGCCCCTGAGCGGACAGGCCGGGGACGTGGAGACGTGCTGTCGCCACTTCCGGAACAGACCCGAAAGGATGCGGTACAATGAATGCCGCGACCGGGGCATCCAGGTAGGCAGCGGCGTCGTGGAGGCTGGCAGCAGGCAGTTCGGGCTCCGCCTGAAGCGCTCGGGCACCCGCTGGCTGGAGAGGGGCGCCAACGCCATGCTGGCGCTGAAAGGCTGCGTCCTGAACCTCAGGCTGGCCGACCTGCTCGAATGGCGGGCGAATCAGCCCGCCGCAGCCTGATGCCAACAATCTGGGCTACACACCCTCTGGGCCTCTGGGCACTGCGGTTGCCAGCACCAAGTGGGATTCGATATGGGGAAGAGCAATCTGTTTCCCGACTGGATCGGAGTTACTGACCGGGAACAGCGGATAGTGTGAAATGTTGGGCAGGATCAAGGATCCCGTAGCCAGAGAGGAGGCAGGAGTGCCCGAAAGAAGACCGCAGATCAAGGATGCTTATACGCTGATTCTCGCGGCGATTGACTCTGGTATCTACCGGCCTGGCGAACGGTTGGTGGAAAGCGAACTGGCGGAACGCTTCGGGGTCTCACGTACACCGATTCGCGAGGCGCTTCAGCGACTCGAAACTCAGAGCCTGTTGGCTCGCGACGGACGGTCACTTATCGTAGCTTCACTTGACCATAACCAGCTTTCGGAACTCTATGTGGTTCGGGCAGAACTCGAGGGGTTGGCCGCTCGGCTGGCCGCGAGACATGCGACGCCAGAGGAGGTCAGGGTCCTTAAGGAGATGGTGGCCAAAGATCATTCGCTGTTGGGTAATCCAGAGGCCATGAGTCGGGCGAACCGTCGATTCCATAAGCAGGTCCATCTTGCCAGCCACAATCGCTATCTGGTGCAGCAACTCGAACTTGTGCACCGATCCATGGCGCTTCTGGTGACGACCTCTCTTGCTGCGGAAGGCCGCGACGAAGCTGCTCTCTCCGAGCATAAAGGTATTGTTGGTGCCATAGAGGTAGGTGACGCAGTCGCAGCAGATAACGCCCTGAAAACACACATTTCGAACGCTTTCGAAACTCGGCTAATACATGTGGCGGAAAACCCCGAGTTGTCGCCATGATGTGACTTCCTGCGACGAAGATCCAGAAGTCGGAAAGCAATTGGTTATGGGGCCAACAACCAAGTTCCTGTGACGCTTAAACAGGCTTGTCCGACGTTGACTACAGATGGCACCCAAGTAGCGAGGGATGGGCTGCTCCTGCATAGGTCCAGTCTTGTTCAGGTTCGCCACTTGAGAAGAGCGAATCAGTTGCGTTCCGGTCCAAGGGTGGAGATGGTCGAGTGATCATGTCCTGCTTGTCATTTGTTTAACTCCTCTTGTAGTTCCTCTTCGCAGCAACTCGAACAGTTGGTTGACCGCTAAGAATTGGACTCATAACTCATTGTTTTAATTATATTATTCAGTCTCAGGCACCTGCGTCCCCTGCCAGCCGCCGGAACAGGAACCGGCAGGCGGCCAGCTGCGCCCAGGCCACGGAGCTCTCCAGGCTCCGCCGGCGGCCCTTCGCCGGACGGCGGCAGCGCGACATCCAGGCGAAGGCGCGCTCCACGACCCAGCGGCGGCACGGCACCGTGAACCCCTGGTTCCCCTGGGTCTTTCCACGATCTCCAGCGCGTCCGGGACACCCGTCTCCGCGAGCCTGGCGCGCGGTCCCGCGCCGCTGCAGCCGCTGCCGGCCCAGACCTCCGTCACCTCCGGCGCCTTCCCGGACGTCGCCAGGATGACCTCCGGGGCGCCGTCCCGGTCCCGCGCGTCCGCCGTGTGGGCCCGGACCACGATCGGGGTCCCCTCCACATCGACGGCGATGTGACGTTTCCGGCCCTTGGCCTTCTTTCCGGCGCCGTACCCTGACGGCCCCGCCATCTCCGTCGTCCTCACCGGCTGGCTGCCGGTCCCGGCGGCGGTCGGCTCCGGGTCACGCCCCGCCCGTTCGCGCGCAAGGCCACGCAGCGCGTCCGTCATGCGCTCCAGGACGCCCGTGCCGCGCCATGGATGGAAACAGTCCTGGACCGTGGTGAACGGAGCGGAACGCCTGGGAACCGCCCGCAACCGGCAGCCCGTCGCCAGCATGTACCGGATCGCGTCGAGGACCTCGCGGAGATCCGTGGACCGCGGCCGGCCCAGCTTCGACGGCGGCGGAGGAAGCGGCTCGACCAAAGGCCACTCCCCGTAGGTCAGGTCGCTTCCATATCGCTCCGCATTGCGCCTATACTTCTCCCGGGTGGTCCCGTTCCAGGCCATGGTATCCTCCCTGTCTGGTTGGAATTCGACATGGAAATACCACATCTGGAGGAGGCCATCCACATTTTAGGTCAGCCTCTAAGGCTGTTGCACAGCGAAACAACATTCGATGTTCATGACAGGGCAACTCCCGAGGCTGATCTGAATGGTATGCCCCATTCCAGTCCGAAGTGCAACACCAGTGGCGGTGTTGGGCGGTTTTCCTGCCGCATGATGTTGCGGATCGGCCAGGAAGCGGCGACAGTCCCCTTGTTGAGAAGAGAGGAGACTGCCATGCCCGAGGGCTTCCGCCACCTGACCCATGGGGAAAGATGCCAGATCGGCGCACTGAAGGAAAGCGGGCTCTCCTACGGGGACATCGCGGCCCGTCTGGGCCGTGACCGTTCGTCGGTCTGGCGGGAGCTGCGCCGGAACGGCGGTGATTCGGGCTACAGCCCCGGCGAGGCGCAGGGGATGGCGGAGGCCCGCCGCAGCGCCGCCTCCTCGGTTCCGAGGAAGATGACTGCGGAGCGCTGGGCGCATGTGGAGGGGTGCCTGGCGGAGGGCTGGAGCCCGGAGCAGGTCGCGGGACGGCTGCGGCTGGAGGGTGGCTGGGCGGTGGGCCGCCAGTGGATATACGAGCGCCTGAAGGCCGACCGGAAGGCGGGCGGGGAGCTGTTCCTGCTGCTGCGCCGCCGCGGGAAGAAGCCCAACTGGCGTGGCGGGCGGCACTCGGGCCGTGGCCACATCCCGGGCCGGGTGGACATCTCGGAGAGGCCGGAGGAGGTGGAGAGGAAGGAGCGTGTCGGTGACTGGGAGGCGGACACGATCATCGGGAAGGGCCACAGCGGGGCGGTGGTCTCGCTTGTGGACCGTGCGTCGAAATACACGTATTTACAGAGGGTTGACCGGCGGACCTCGGCGGAGGTCTCCGCGGCGATGCTGGCGATGCTCCGGTCGTCCGCCGCGCCTGTCCACACGATCACGGCGGACAACGGAAAGGAGTTCGCGGGCCACGCCGGCGTGGCGGAGGCGCTGAAGGCCTCCTTCTACTTCGCGACCCCCTACCACTCCTGGGAGAGGGGCCTGAACGAGCACACCAACGGGCTGGTGCGGCAGTACCTGCCGAAGGGGACGGACCTCCGGGCGGTCGGCGACGATGAGGTGAAGGGGGTGCAGGACCGCCTGAACGCGCGTCCGCGCAGGGTGCTCGGCTACCGGACCCCCGCCGAGGTGTTCCGCCGGGCCCGCCCTCCCTGACACCGCCGGCCCGCCTCCCGACAGCGCGGATGGCCGCGCCGGGAGGGGGTGGAACGGATCAAGCCGTCGCGTCCGTCCGGGCTCCGGTCGGGCTGCGCCCTCCCTGCGCCCGGACGGACGCGACCTGCCCCGGCGGCGGCCTTGCGCTGCCCTGAAAGCCCGGATATTCTCCTTCCGGACGGGACTGCAGCCGTTCCGGGGCCGGATCCGCCGTTCCCGGAGAGCCGCAAACCCCGCCTTCCGGCCATCTGCGCAGCTCGGGCTCCGCCCTCCCTGCGCAGATGGCCGGTGTTGCACTTCGGAATGGAAGTGGGGTATGATGATTGGCCTTCTTGCCTTTGTCGAGACCTCCAGAACGCGATGTGCACCGGAGCGATCAATTTCCGATTGCTGGAACTGGAGACCTCATCCGAGAGAGGTTAGGGTGTGTGGAATGGAGAGCCAGTCGTTCTGATCAACGGTGATGCATCGATTGAAGGCTTGAAACGGTTCCGCACGCAAGAACGAACTCAATTCGGTGCACATCCGGCGCCAGTCCGGACATAGCCGCTCGGCTCCTGAACTCGGGTAAACTGGCAAGTGGGGCAAATTGAGTGGTTGACCTGAGCCAGAATTCGGCGACACTTTCCAGCCTCATCCAACGTCAATAGACAGTAGAGGAGGCACTCCAATGGCTTTGCGAATCGGTGACACGGCCCCCGACTTCACAGCGAGAACTACGGAAGGCGAGATATCATTTCATGAGTGGATCGGCGACGGCTATGCGATCCTGTTCAGCCATCCTAAAGACTTTACGCCGGTGTGCACGACTGAATTGGGCGCTATGGCTGGCATGATGCCTGAGTTCTCTAAACGGAATGCCAAAATCATTGGGATTTCGGTCGACCCTGTTGAGGATCACCACAAATGGAAATCGGACATCGTTTCGCTCACGGGAAACGAGGTGACCTATCCGATGATCGGAGACCCAGAGATGCAGGTTGCGAAACTTTACGACATGCTCCCGGCGACCGAAACCCGTGTCGATGGGCGTACTCCGGCTGACAACCAGACCGTGCGCACGGTGTTCATCGTTGGTCCTGACAGGAAAGTGAAAATGTCGATGACCTATCCCATGACGACAGGCCGGAATTTTAAAGAGATTCTCCGCGCGCTTGATTCGATCCGCCTCACAGCGGACCATCAGGTCGCAACACCCGCGAACTGGAAGAACGGCGAGGATGTCATCATTACACCCGCTGTGTCTGATGACGATGCAAAGGCGCGTTTTGGAGATTTCGAACGGCCACTTCCATATCTGCGCCGTACGAAACAGCCGAACTGAAGTTGGCCACAACCTATGACGATTTGGGGATGGTCGGGCCTGCGAACATTCGGCTTTTCCGGACTCAGGCACCACTCGCTCTGAACCCATTGCGGTAGGCGCGGCGTGGCTTGGACTTGGTGGGTGTGGCCAGATCGGAGCAAGGCCATCCGGGAAATGTGACATTGGCGCTTCGGGCACTTGCCGGAAGCCGGGGCCAGTCTGGGTCACCTGTTCCCTGATCGCCTCCATTCCCGTTCAGTGCTGAATCCGGGACTTCCTTGCTCAGGAGTGCCAATGATGATTCGCGCTTCACGGAATACTGAAGTTCAAGCCTTCGACCCTTGCGCAGGAAACTCGATCGTAGTCCCAGTCGATCCCTAAACCGGGCTTGTCGCTGGGAATGGCGTACCCGTCTCGCATTTGCATCGGAGTCGCGGTTAGGCAGTCCAACTGCGGGATATACTCCAGCCACGGCGCATTCGGGATGGCGCAAACCAGGCTGACGTGAAGTTCCATCAGGAAATGGGGGCACACTGGGACATTGTGGGCCTCGGCCATATGAGCCACCTTCATCCACGGGGTGATGCCGCCGACCCGTGCAACGTCGACCTGAACGATGCTGGCAGCATTGGAGATAAGATAGTCCTTGAACTGGCTGATCGAATACAAGCTTTCGCCGACGGCAATGGGGATGGAAGTGCTCGCAGCCAATGTCCGGTGCGACGCCACATCATCAGCGGGCAGGGGCTCTTCTAACCACGCAATCTCAAGAGGTTGCAATGTTGTCGCACGTCGAATCGCCTCGGCGAGGCTACAGGACTGATTGGCGTCCACCATGATTTCATGGACGGAACCAACAGCCTCCCGCACCGCTTGGAGTCGCTCGCGGTCCTCGCTCCGGTGCGGGCGGCCGATCTTGACCTTGCTACCGGAGAACCCGGCTGATTTGGCTTCCAATGCATCCGCGACAAGGTCTTCGGTCGAAATATGAAGCCAACCACCCTCAGTTGTGTACATCCGCACGCAGTTCTTTGATCCACCCAGAAGGCGCCAAAGCGGGAGCGCCGCACGCTTGCAGCGGAGATCCCAAAGAGCCGTGTCTATCGCAGCAAGCGCAAGTGACGTAATCGCGCCAACGGCGGTCGCATGGGTGGAAAAAAGCAGATCGCGCCAAATTCGTTCGATTTCCTCAGCCTCGAGCCCGACCAGTTGGGGTATCAGCGTTTCGCGAAGAAGCGACATGATTGCCGGGCCGCCTTGCCCAATCGTGTAGGTGTAACCCAGACCGGTGGCACCTTCCTCGTCCGTAATGCGGACAAAGGGCGTTTCCTGGCTCTGGAAGCTCTGGATCGCGTCCGTTCGCCTCAGCTTCGGTCGAAGGTCGACCATGAAGACATCTATTCTTGCAATTCTTGCCATTCATATCCTCAAAACGGGTGATTCAGGGTCGTAGCTTCAAGAGGTCATTGGCCATGATGCCGCCCACCGCATCCGCACTATTCTTCCGAGATGCGTCGTTCGGTTTCAACCAGCTTGGTTCGTACTCCTCGAAATATGGTTGTTCAGCCGATCGCGAAACGACACGATCTTGCCAAAGAGTTCGTAGCCTATGCGGTGAATCACAGAACTGAATGGCAGGGAACAACGTATCTTCGGTCTCTCATTTTCACCTTGGTCAATTCACCGCGCCTCCCGCGGCAAACCTAACGGATGTACTGCGTCCTGCTGCAATACGGCGCGGTTCGCGCCAAAGGATTGCCCAAGTACAATGGCTCGACATAAGGAAATGGAGTGCTTCATTTGAAGGGGTGAGTATCAGTCCAAGAGTTTCAGATGCCATTTCTTCCGTGTGCCGGCCCTTCAAGATCTTTCACCCACTCTCGGAGTCCCAGAAAACCCTTTCATGGTCACCGAGAACAAGCGGTTCGCAGTCGGTCCGGGCGGCGTCCGGTGAGGGTGGTAGACCTGGAGTCGACTTGCTGGTCCATATGCGCTTCCTTTACTTTGCCTGACGGCAGCATGGAAATCGTGGGTTGCCGGGCATGTTTGGTGGGTGGAACGAGGAATTCATTTCAATTGGTCGAAGACCGATAACGGACAATTCAAGAAGCTGTGGGTCGGTCCGAACGTCACGGAATTTCCGGGTGGGTCTGCCGCTCGAGCCGAAGGGATTGAAGTTTTGCACGCGGAATTAGAATGTTTGGTCTTGGTCCATGGACGCGACAAATCTCTCGAACAGGTAATAGCTGTCCTTGGGGCCGGGGCTTGCTTCGGGATGGTACTGCACGGAAAACACCGGTCTGCCATCTACTCTGATTCCGCAATTCGAGCCGTCGAACAGCGAAACATGGGTCTCGATTACGCCGTGCGGCAGTGTCTGGCTGTCAACGGCAAAGCCATGGTTCATCGATGTGATCTCGACCTTGCCTGTCTCGAGGTCCTTGACTGGATGGTTAGCGCCGTGGTGGCCATGATTCATCTTCACAGTTTGGGCTCCAAGCGCAAGAGCCAGCATTTGGTGGCCAAGGCAGATTCCAAAGACGGGCAGCGTTGTTACATCCAGGATTTTGCGGATCGCTGGGACGGCATATGCGCCCGTTGCGGCAGGGTCGCCGGGCCCATTCGACAGAAATACGCCTTTTGGTTTGTGCGCCAGAATTTCCTCAGCCGAGGTGGTCGCGGGCATCACCGTGACGTCACATCCTGCCGAGGCGAGGCACCGAAGGATGTTGCGTTTTGCACCATAATCGACAGCAATGACATGGCGCCCCGACTCGGCATGTTTGCCATAGCCATCTGGCCAGGCCCAACGGGTCTCGTTCCAACGATACGTCTGCGCGCAGGTCACGTCCTTGGCCAGATCAAGTCCTTCCAGCCCAGAAAACGCCCGTGCCTCGGCGGTGAGCGCACCGATATCGAATTGTCCCTCAGGGTTATGCTGGAGCGCGACATGTGGGGCTCCTTGGCGGCGGATGGCGCGCGTCAGCCGCCGCGTGTCGACTCCACCGATGCAGATGCGCTTGCGCTTCTCGAGCCAATTCAACAGCCCTTCGGCGGAGCGCCAACTTGATGGCCCAGTTGGATCCCATTTGACGACCATTCCACTAGCGAACGGGTGGTTCGCCTCGTCGTCCTCAGGATTCACACCAACATTTCCCACATGCGGAAAGGTGAATGTCACGATTTGTCCGGCATAGGAAGGGTCGGTCATAATCTCCTGGTATCCAGACATGGACGTGTTGAAACAGAGTTCTGCGGTGGTCTGCCCGACAGCGCCGAAGCCCTGGCCAAAAAACACTGTGCCATCAGCCAGCGCCAAACAGGCGGTCGCGTTCTTTGTTCCATGCGACAATGACATCGATGGCACTCCGGCTTGGACGGATTTTGGGAAACCTAGAGTCGGCGCTGAAGCTGGTCAAGCGGAAAGAAAAACGCGAAATCCTTATTTATCAGAAAGTTAAGTTCACGCTCTGTTATTGCCACCGGAATTTTCAGGGTCTATGGTTGCTGCTTGGATGGGACTTTTGGGCGGGATCTTCAATGGATATGCGCCAACGGATCGCTTCTGAACTGAGAGATGCGATGAAGAGCCAGGACAAGCCGCGATTGTCTACCCTGCGCCTTATAAATGCTGCGATCAAGGACAAGGAGATCGCACTTAGGAGCGAAGGTGGCAGCGTCGGCAACAGCGAGGTTCTGGGAATTCTGGGTAAGATGGTCAAACAGCGTCAGGAGAGCGCCAGGGCCTATGCAGAGGGCGGGCGTTTGGATCTTGCAGAACGTGAGCAGGCTGAGATTACGGTCATCGAGGAATACCTTCCGAAGCGGCTGAGCAGCGATGAGGTTGCAAGAGCGGTGGACAAGGCGATTCTTGCTGCCGATGCAACTTCGATCCGAGATATGGGTCGTGTTATGAGTGCGCTGAAGGCCGAATACATGGGCCGAATGGATTTCGTCAGAGTGGGGCCGATGGTGAAGGAGCGACTAGGTTAAATCGGGCCCCTAGGGAAATCGCTCAACTCTGTAAGGCAATCCGCACGTTGGTATCGATTGGTCAGGCACAATCGATCAGTTCAGGTCACACAGACGCAGTAGGTTAGGAAATTCTGACAGGAATTGCGTGACCGCTTATGGATAGACGGGCAACAGTGAGTTCAAGATGGTCGTGGCATTCGTGTCCGTGCCGGGCGGTACGCCGTTGGGTGTCGGGTAAATCTCGATTTCAAGCGGCAGATGGCCAAACCGTCACGCGGTATTGTCGATGTGAAATTCCCTTGGCGATTGACTTTGGTGATCGGGCCGAATTCCAATCCAGCAATTCGTTTGACAGATGAGCTGGCAGCACATGGTTGCGCGTGCTGGTAGACTTTTCCGGGCGGACCGCCGGCTGTCCTGTTTGTGGTGGACCTGTTGATTGGGAGAGTTGCGATGCGACTGGCGAGGGTCGAGCGGAATGGTCTGCAGGTCGATAGCCGCCTCGCGGCTTTCCTCGAAGCGCACGCGCTGCCGGGGACCGGAGTATCGCAGGCGGAATTCTGGCAGGCATTCTCGGTGCTTGTACATGATTATGGGCAGACCAACCAGATGCTTCTGGACAGGCGGACGGTGCTGCAACAGAGAATCTCTGCTTGGCATTCCGAACGCAGAGGGCAGGATCTGGACCACAGTGCATATCGTGCGTTTCTCGAAGAGATCGGCTATCTGGCCCTGGAAGGTCCGGATTTCAGAATCGAAACAGCGAACGTGGATCCTGAACTGTCCAGGATCGCCGGACCACAGCTTGTTGTGCCGATCACGAACGCACGCTATGCAATCAATGCGGCGAATTCGCGTTGGGGTTCGCTCTATGATGCACTCTATGGCACGGATGCGTTAGGCGACGCGCCGGACAGCCGCGATTATGACGTGGCTCATGGTGCAAGGGTGATCGCGTGGACCCGTGCGCATCTTGATGCAGTGGCGCCCTTGGCGGAAGGGCGCTGGGCTGATATCGATGCGCCGTCCATCAAGGGCGGCGCTCTGTTGCCGCGACTTGCGGATCCTGGCCAATTTGTCGGCTTTCGAAGCGAGGGCGCAGCTCTGCGAATTCTCTTGCGTGTAAACGGGCTGCACATCGAAATTGTTGTAGATCCCTCCAGCCATGTAGGCGCACAGGATCGTGCGGGCATTTCGGATATCAGACTTGAGGCCGCCGTAAGCACGATCATGGATTGCGAGGATAGCGTTGCGGCAGTCGACGGCGAAGACAAGACGCGCGCGTATGCCAATTGGTTAGGGCTGATGCGCGGGGACCTGACGGAAAAGGTGAACAAGGCAGGTCGGACCTTTGTTCGGGTATTGAGCGGGGATCTGGCGTATTCGACTCCCGAAGGTGGCGAACTGCGACTCAAAGGACGGTCGATGATGCTCGTGCGCAATGTTGGATTGTTGATGACCAGTCCCGCGGTACTTGATCGGGATGGCAAAGAAGCGTTCGAAGGGTTGATGGATGCGATCTGTACCACTCTGATCGCGATGCATGACCTGAACGTATCCGAAGGGCCGAGAAACTCGTCGCTAGGATCGATCTATGTCGTGAAGCCCAAGCTTCACGGGCCTGACGAAGTCAACTTCACCGATCAGGTCTTCACGTTTGTGGAGAGTGCATTTGGGTTGCCTCGATATACGGTGAAGCTGGGAATCATGGATGAGGAACGGCGAACGAGCCTGAACCTCAAGGAGTGCATTCGTGCGGCCAAGAATAGGGTCGCTTTCATTAATACTGGGTTCCTTGATCGTACAGGTGACGAGATTCACACCTCCATGGACGCGGGTCCGATGATCCCCAAGGGCGATATGAAATCGTCGACCTGGCTTTCATCCTATGAGGACCGGAACGTGGATATTGGGCTGGCGTGTGGATTTAGGGGGCGAGCCCAGATCGGCAAGGGGATGTGGGCGATGCCGGACCGAATGGCCGACATGCTGGAACAGAAAATCGGTCATCCCTTGTCTGGGGCGAACTGCGCATGGGTGCCGTCTCCGACGGCGGCGACGCTACATGCAACCCATTATCACAGAGTTAATGTACTCGAGCGACAGAATGAGATTGCAGCGCATGGTTTCCGCGGGACCATGGAGGACCTGCTTGCAATTCCCCTGCTTGCAGGACGGACTCTCTCTGAGGCTGAAATCGCAGCTGAGATTGAAAACAACTGTCAGGGTATCCTCGGCTATGTTGTGCGATGGGTTGACCGAGGAATCGGCTGTTCAAAGGTTCCGGACATCCGCAACGTGGGCTTGATGGAGGATCGAGCGACGTGCAGGATATCCAGCCAGGCGTTGGCAAACTGGCTTTGCCATGGCGTGGTTTCGGAGGTGCAGGTTATGGCGGCGCTGCGGAGGATGGCGGTGGTGGTGGACCGGCAGAACGAAGCTGATCCTGCCTATTCGCCGATGGCCCCCGGATTTAACGGCACCGCATTCCAGGCGGCATGCGATCTTGTATTCAATGGAATTCTACAGCCGTCTGGATATACTGAGCCTGTCTTGCATGCCCGGCGGTTGCTGTTCAAGGAGGCCCAGCGACTCCCATCGTGATCTCCGCAACGTAGGCGAAAACCAATACTGCGACTCTGGGGCTGGATGGACCTATCGAGATGCAGATGCAGTTCAGTCCGAAGCATGATTCAGTCACGGAGCGGATACTATGGCGATTGACGGCTGACCTGGGCAGCCTGGATACAGAGATCGGAATTAGGCTCGACCCGAGAGTTGAATTGCATTATGTTCCGCCACCGGTGCAGCCCTAGGAAAGGAAGGTGCATGGTGCGGCCAATTGTTGGCATCATTGGCAACAGCCACATGATCACGGATACATATCATGTTCATGCGGGCGGTTTCTATTCATCCGAGGCTATAGCCAAGGTTGCGGACTGCACGCCCGTGATCGTGCCGAGTGATCCTGAACTCGTTGGGATCAAGGATCTGCTTGCCCAATTCGATGGCTTTCTGTTCACCGGTGGGCGCCCCAATGTGCATCCTGAAGAGTATGGCCACGAACCTACCGAGGCTCACGGTGACTTCGATAGAGCGCGTGATCGTCTAACTCTTCCGCTGATCCGTGCGTTAACGCAGCGTGGCCAACCATATTTCGGGGTTTGTCGAGGGTTTCAGGAAGTAAACGTCGCTTTCGGCGGTACGTTGCACCCCGAAATCCGGGAACTGCCCGGGCGAATGAACCACCGTATGCCGCCCGGAGGAAAGCTTGAGGAGATTTTTGAGCTGCGTCAGCGAGTGACGTTTACGCAGAATGGTGTATTCCATCGTCTGCTTGGTACCCGCGAGGTCGTGACCAACACGCTACATGGGCAAGGCATTCTCGAGCCGGGGGACCGAATTGTCATTGAAGGTGTAGCGGACGATTCAACTCCTGAGGCGCTCTTCGTGAGTGGCGCACCGGGATTCACGCTGTCGGTGCAATGGCACCCCGAGTTCAACGCGCCGAACGACCCGGTATCGCGGAAGCTGTTCAGTGCATTTGGCGATGCCGTCCGCGCCTGGGTTCGGCAAGGCGCGAACCCTATCCTGAAGAGCGCATGACTGAGGGCTGATGCGGTGTAGTTCCCGGAAGTCCTCACGGTTTGATACCACAGTCCCTTTTTGAATGCCGGGTTGGAACTGTCCGTTCAGTCTTCGACAGCGCGGTCGACTCCAGTTGATCAAGGCGGACGGCTACGCATTGTCGGCATAGCGAGGTGGGTGATCCACTCCAAGGCTGTGAAATCGGGGAGTTGAGTTTGTAAATGAAAGTGACAATTGGTCGATCCGTGCATCGGGAGCCGGATTTCGTTCGGGATCTCTGGAAATGTAGATCAGGATTTTGCGCGAGCGATTCGCCGCAGTGCTTCGTGCTTGATTATGACCTGTCGGCAAAATAGGAAAACGCGCCTGGATGTGGTGAGTGGAAGTCTTCAAGGCGTAGAGGGGGACAGAACAGGTGAAAATCGGTACGCCTAAAGAGGTATTCGATGGCGAGGCGCGGGTAGCGATGACACCGGAAAGCGCGCGCCAACTTCGCAAGCTGGGTTACGAATGTGCCATCGAGGCGGACGCAGGACTCGCCGCTGGCTTTTCCAACACTGCCTATGAGGAGGCAGGAGTTCAGATTGTCGAAGCAGCAAGCGAACTGTGGCAGCATTCAGATATCGTCGCAAAGGTGCGCCCACCGACCGAGGCCGAGGTCAATCGGATGGCGAAAGGCCAGACCTTGATTTCATTCTTCTATCCGGCTGCAAATGACAGGCTTCTGGAATTGGTGGGATCCAAGGGTGCAAACGCGATTGCAATGGATATGGTGCCGAGGATTTCGCGTGCGCAGAAGCTCGATGCGCTTTCTTCGATGGCCAACATCGCCGGATACCGGGCCGTGATCGAAGCAGGCGGCAATTTCGGGAGATTCTTCACTGGTCAGGTGACCGCTGCCGGGAAGGTGCCACCAGCGAAGGTCCTGGTAATTGGAGCGGGGGTCGCCGGACTTGCGGCCATCGGCACAGCTACTTCGCTGGGGGCCATGACTTACGCATTCGACGTCCGACCGGAAGTGGCGGAGCAGATTGAATCAATGGGAGCCGAGTTCGTCTTCCTTGATTTCGATCAGGCAGGGCAGGACAGCGCGGCGACCGGAGGATATGCAGCCCCGTCCAGTCCGGAATTTCGCGAGAAGCAGCTTGAGAAATTCAGGGCACTCGCTCCCGAGATTGACATCGTCATCACCACTGCGCTCATCCCAAATCGGGACGCTCCGCTCCTCTGGACACGCGACATGGTTGAATCGATGAAGCCGGGATCCGTGATTGTTGATCTTGCGGCGGAACGCGGCGGCAATTGCGAACTGACCGTGGCGGACGAGCGAATTGTCACGGAAGGTGGTGTGACAATCATCGGATACACTGATTTTCCAAGTCGAATGGCCGCACAATCCTCCTCCCTTTACGCGACGAACGTTCGCCACATGATTGCGGATCTCACACCCGCGAAGGATGGGAAGATCAAGCATGATATGGAGGATGATGTCATTCGGGGTGCCACTGTCGCGTTTGAGGGTGAGATCACTTTCCCGCCACCGCCGCCGAAGATACAGGCAATTGCAGCAACTCCAGCAAAGGCCGCCCCGCGCGAACTAACGCTGGAAGAGAGGAAGGAGCGGGAACTCGCGGCATTCCGCAAGGCAACGCGCAGTCAGATCGGTATGCTAGCGGCCGGAGGAGCGCTGATGCTTCTGGTTGGTTACTATGCGCCCGCAAGCTTCATGCAACACTTCATTGTGTTTGCGTTGGCGTGTTTCGTCGGTTTCCAGGTGATCTGGAACGTCACACATGCGCTCCACACGCCATTGATGTCGGTTACCAATGCGATCTCAGGTATCATTGTCGTTGGCGCACTGCTGCAGATTGGCTCAGTCAGCTCGCTGGTTGTGGTCCTGAGTTTCGTTGGTGTCCTTATTGCGTCCATCAACGTTGTGGGGGGATTCCTGGTAACCCGCCGGATGCTCGCCATGTTCCAGAAATCCTGAGGGAGTGGCGAAATGATCAGCTCCGGCCTGACCTCGGCTGCCTATATCGCCGCCTCGGTCCTGTTTGTCCTGGCGCTGGGAGGCCTGTCGAACCAGGAAAGCGCCAAACGTGCCGTATGGTACGGAATTGTTGGCATGTTCATCGCCATGCTTGCGACCGTCTTCGGCCCTGGCGTCAGCAATCTGGTCTTGATTCTGATAGCCATCGCGGTTGGCGCAGTCATCGGGATCTACGTTGCGCGGCGCGTGCAGATGACGGAAATGCCCCAACTCGTCGCAGCCCTGCATTCATTTGTCGGCCTTGCAGCGGTGTTCATTGGTCTCAACGCCGACGTGATGCTTGGCGCGATCAATGACCTCAAGGAGGCTGACAAGGTTCTCGGGCAGGTTGAACTTACCGGCTTTGGCGAAAAGCTATGGAAGAAGGACGCGGTGGAGATCGCAATTCTCAAGGTAGAGGTGTTCTTGGGGATTTTCATTGGTGCGATAACATTTACAGGTTCCGTTGTGGCGTTTGGAAAGCTCGCGGGCAGGATAGATGGAAAGCCGAGCAAGCTGCCAGGAGGGCATGCGCTGAACGCGGTTTCACTCGTGGCCTGCGTGGTCCTCGGCGTGATGTACTTCCTTGGCGCGGACATCTGGACGATGGTTCTGGTGTCCGTAATCGCGGGGTTCATCGGCTGGCATCTAATCATGGGTATCGGCGGCGCGGACATGCCGGTGGTCGTTTCGATGCTGAACAGCTATTCGGGATGGGCTGCCGCGGCCATCGGGTTTACGCTTGGCAATGACCTCCTGATCGTTACAGGTGCTCTCGTCGGTTCGTCCGGCGCGATCCTGTCCTATATCATGTGCCGTGCGATGAACCGACGGTTTATCAGTGTCATCCTGGGCGGGTTTGGTGGAACGACCAGTGCCTCGCAGGACGTTGAGGGCGAGATGATCGCCATAGAGGCGGATGGTGTGGCCGCTGCGCTGAATGACGCCGACAGTGTGATCATCGTACCCGGATATGGCATGGCCGTAGCGCAGGCGCAGCAGTCCGTAAGTGAACTTGTCCGGAAGCTGAGAACCAGGGGGAAGTCAGTTCGCTTCGGCATCCATCCTGTTGCCGGGCGACTGCCCGGGCATATGAACGTGCTTCTGGCCGAAGCAAGGGTTCCATACGACATTGTTCTTGAGATGGATGAGATAAACAACGATTTTCCGGAAACCGATGTGGCTATTGTCATCGGCTCGAACGATATCGTCAATCCGTCCGCTCAGGACGATCCTAACTCACCGATCGCGGGCATGCCGGTGCTGGAGGTGTGGAAGGCCACCCAGGTCATCGTATCGAAACGGGGCCAGGGAACCGGGTATTCCGGGATCGAGAATCCGCTGTTCTTCAAGGAGAACACGCGCATGTTCTACGGCGACGCGAAGCAATCTCTCGATAGGCTGTTGCCGATGATCGAGTGACGCCGGTTGGTATTTCCGCCTTTCGCCTGACGTTGCATACAGACTGGATGCCAGACCAAACCGCTGTTAGGTCAGAATGGTGGAGGCTGAAAAGTGATTGGTGGCGTCGGTGGCGTGGCAGGAGCGTTACGAACGACCACCGGCATAGCTTGCTCGTTCTCAGCGTGATGGATGGAACAACATATGCGGCAAATGAAGCAATGCATATGCCGCCTCGCAGGTTGACACGACGTTTGTGTGAGGTGCGCATCGCATGTCCGGTGTTGCGCTTTGGAGAAGAATTGGCAATGTAATCTGGCGATAGGGAAGCTCCGTGAGATGCCAGTTAGACCATATAGGCAGTGAGTGACGCTGCATCGGATCGTGTAATGCTTTGGTGACAACGGTATTGAATGGGCCAGTTAGAGGCTGAGGTAACAGTTTCATGGGCGAGGAGAATTTTAGCCTAACCTCGAACGCGTTTATGGTACTGAAGGCAGGCTACGCGTCAACTCTTGCGGAAATTTCGGATTTGGCCGAGGACGCCGAGTATTCGGAAGCCTACCCGCAGGATCAAATTCAGCGCGCGCGACAGTCTCTTCTGGCTCCACTGGCAAGGTTGGAACAGGAGCTTGGCTGGATGCCTGAACTGAGCCCAGCCCAGATCGACGATATCTCGTCAACTTTGGTCAGTAGCGATCCTGACAGGATCGAAGAGATCATCGAATTCTATCCCGAATTGCCAAGAGCGAACGTTCTGGCACATTTGTGCGAAACCGCCTTATTTGATCAAGTCAGGATATCAAATCTCATAAAGGCATGGGATGATATTGATGAGACCGGTCTGCTGGAATTCATCAATGCGAAGCGTGAAGTGGCGGGAATTCCAAGAGTGGAGAGAAGCAGTATCAGTAGTGCTGTGAGAGCTTTGCGAGAAACCCACTCAAGAAATGCCGCGAAAGCGGTCTGGACATTACCCTCGCCGGGGAAATCCATGGAAGCCATCGTCGAAGCAGAGCTGGCGAGAAATCCAATTGGCCCACTATTGACCAGTTTTGTCCGCGAATATGACAAGCTGAGCGAACCACACATGGCGCGAATCGGTGAAGGCATAGACCGCTTAATCGATCAAGTTTCTCAAACGACCAACGATCTTGACAAGGTGATTGATGAAATCTCTGAACTTCTTCGGAAATGGGATGATATCAATCAACCAGTGCAGGTCTTTGAGCAGCATCAAGGCCATGAGGAGGGTCGCTCGAAGAAAATATACCAGAAGCTTCGTGCTCTGTGTTTGAATCTAGCAAACGAAAGACGTGAATTCTTCCAAGCGAAGCGCCTGTCCGAAGCCCTTCTCCACACATTTCCGGAACTTGAGTCTGTCGCTGAGCAACTGCGGAAAGATGTGGAAACACTTGAAAACCTCGATAAGCAAAAGAAAAGGAGCCTCTTGCAGAATTCCCCGATCAAGCGGTCCGGGCCACATCTTGGGCCGTGGAAACGCCCCGGGCACCCGCCGGATCCGGCACCGGGATCCGGTTTGGCGAAGGCCGAGGTCGCGCACCTGCGCGGGCTAGATAGGCAACAGCGCAAGAACAAAGAGGCGAAGGAGGTTAAATGGTTGATTTACGGCGCTATTGCAGCCGTCATTGGTTTATTTTTGATCAATGACGGACCGAATACTGTATTGAAAATCATGGAAGGCAATCGGACTTCAGAACTTCCTGACAAAACTCCCAATTTCCAGCCAGCGCACACGGAATTGGTGCCCATGAAAAACCCTTGGCGCGACGATTGGGGAAAGTTCGTCGAAAGACATGAGGCGTACTGGGTGTACCGAAAAGTCAATACCTGCCATGCCGTAACAGTAGCGACTTTTACGGAACCTTCGCTGGGATGGCGAGAGGAACGTCCGTTCTTCGAAATAAGTGTCGAGCGCAATAGTGACAAGGTGCGCATTCAATTGGACGAGGCAAATAAAGATGGTGGCCTTGATCTGTTCCAAAGTGGATCGATTCGTGCTTGGGTGGATGAAGGTGTATATTTTCCAGTTCTCTTTAAGGGCCGCTCGCTAAAGCCGCTGTCGCGATGCGAAGCAGGTTTGTGCGTTGACCCGGATGCCGTCAGCCTCTTCAGGCACGGTCGGAAGCTCTTTATAAGTGGCTCGACAGTAAAAGGTGAACCTGCAATGATAGTTTATTCGCTTATGGGTTATACACGTGCCATGCAGCAAATTAATCGCGTATGTGGCGCGAGAGCCGACTGGATATGGAATCAATAAGGCTTGGTTTATAGACCGCATTCCACTCCGAAATGCAACGCCAGAGGCGGTGGCGACCGGTTTCCCGGTGTCAGCATCTTGCGGATTGGCCAGGAAGCGGCGACAGTCCCTGTATGTACACAGAGGACACTGCCATGCCCGAGGGCTACCACCACCTGACCTATGGGGAGAGTTGCCAGATCGCCGCGCTGAAGGAAAGCGGCCTGTCCGACGGGGCCGTCGCGACCCGTCTGGGACGTGACCGGACGGCGGTCTGGTGCGGGCGAAATCGGAACTCCGGCGATTCGGGATGACAGGGCGTCTAGAAATGAAACCACTGATTGGTAGTTGGGTCGTTCGTTACAGACGGAGATTTTTATCATGTTGAAGTCGTCGCAACTCTCCGTGGATGCCGAAACGCTGGCCCGGCTTTGCGTGGAATACTGGAAGTTGGCGACAGCTACTGAGAAAGCGGCAAGTCGAATGTCTTCAGGAGACGCCAGACGGTTGGAAGGACAGCTAAAGTTCTCGAGGCGTCAGCTGGAGCTTTTGGTTGATGAACTCGAACTGAAACTGATTGATTTTCATGGCGAGCCCTTTCATGCGGGGCTCGCCGTGTCGGTGGACAATCCCGGTGAATATGATGACGAAACGGCACTGGTCGTTGGCAAGACCCTGGAACCGACCATCATGGCCGGAATGCGGGTTGTCCGTCGTGGAAGGGTTGTTGTAGAGCCTGCCGAATAGAAGGGGTAAGCTATGTATCTGGGAATCGACCTCGGGACTTCGAACTCGGCAGTCGTTGGCCATCTTGATGGGAAGCTGCGGCTCTTCAAGACATCTGATGGAACAGACGTTCTTCCAAGCGTCATCTACCTCGACAAGCGTGGGCATCGGTTCGTCGGGAAAACGGCTTATGACCGTTTGCTTTCGGCACCACAGAATGTCGCCCACGGTTTCAAGCGTTCGATGGGCACAAAGAACACGATTGAATTCGCTGGAGAGACCTGGACCGCCGTCGAATGTTCAGCTGAGATCATCAAGACTCTGATGGCTCAAGCGATGACTGAGGCAGGGAAGCAAGAGGTCGATGGTGTGGTAGTCACAACACCCGCTGCGTTCAACCAGATGCAGAGTGAAGACACCATCGCGGCTGCCCGACTCGCAGGCCTGGAGAAGGTGAGCCTGTTGCAGGAGCCGGTCGCAGCATCCCTGGCCGCAATCTCGAACAGCAGACAGAAGGACGGAGTGTTCCTGATCTACGACTTCGGAGGTGGCACATTCGATCTGGCGTTGGTGATGAGTACGGCTGGAGAGGTGAACGTAATGGCCCACGAAGGGGTTAACATGCTGGGTGGCAGAGACTTTGATAGGGTCATCTTCGACAGCGTCGTTCGCCCATGGCTTGTCGAAAATTTCGCTCTTCCAGCCAATTTCCAGGCTGATACGCGGTTCAGGCACTTGACAGATGTCAGCAAACACGCGGCGGAGATGGCGAAGATACAGCTCTCGGCATCTGACACGGCATCCATTTTTGCCAGCGAGGATGAGGTGCGGGCCTCGGACGAAGATGGTGAGGAGATCTATATTTCCGTAGACCTCTCGCGTGAGCGCATGGCAGACCTAATCCGGGACAGGATCGACGATTCAATCGCCCTGTGCAGAAAGATCATCTCGGCGAACGGTTACCGAAATGAGGATATCGCCAGGATTGTCCCGATCGGGGGGCCTTCTAAAATGCCGATCATTCGAACGATGCTGGAAGCGGAGCTCGCCATTGAAGTCGAAAGCTCTCTTGACCCTATGACAGCTGTCGCTTCCGGAGCGGCGATCTTCGCGGAAAGCCGAGAATGGGACGGTGGTTCCTCGACACAGAAGAAAACACGACAGCGAGAAACAGTGACGGGCGACATTTCACTGTCTCTAGATTTCAAGTCGCGTGTATCGGTGGACAGTGCCAAAATCCGCGTACGGCCGGAAGGTGATGTACCCGCTGGATTTGAACTGGAGATCGTCGATGAAGAGGGAACGTCATCCGGGCGCATTGCATTGAATGGTCCGCTCAGCATCGACGTAGACGTGCGAAAGAGCGGCAGGAACCGTTACATACTATACTCGGAGTCCTGAATTCGCCCTTGCGGGTTGACATGATTCGCGGAACGTTCCAGATGTCCGTCAAAACGAGCAGTGAACATCATTGACAGACGTCATGTCCGGGGCCGGTTCCATCCTGACATCCGCGGAGCGCGATGCGCTTCTTGCGGTCATGCGCGGGCGCAAGGTTGCGGCGCTCAAGGTGCGGCGCGCGAACGCGCTCGTTGCGCTTGACGACGGGAACAGCGTCCGCCTCGTCTGCCGGATTCTCCATCTCGACCCCGACACGGTGCGCGGCTGGCTGCGGGAGTTCCGCAGGACGGGCCTCGCCTCGTTGGACCCGGCGGCGTATCCGGAACGGGAGGGCAAGCTGACCCGGGGCCAGGAGGCCTCGCTCAGGGCGATGTTCCGGGACAGCCCGCCGCGTGACACCAACGAGGTCCGGGCCGCCATCCTGCAGCGCCACGGCGTCGAATACACCCGCGGCGGCGCGATCAAGCTGATGCACAGGCTGGGATTCGAGTACATCAAGCCGAAACCGCTTCCGAGGCAGGCCGACAGGGAAGCCCAGGAAGCCTTCATCCGGCGCTACGAGCAACTGATGCGCGGGCTGCTCCCCGACGAGACGGTCGTCTTCGCCGACGCGGTCCACCCCGAATGGCAAGGCCGGCCGGCGCATGGCTGGTTCGTCCGCGAGGACAGGCCCGCCATCAGGTCGACGACCGGCCGGCGGCGCCTGAACCTGCACGGGGCGCTGGACCTGGAGACGATGAGGCTCACGCTGGTGGAGGGCGAGAGGATCGATGCCGGGACGAGCCTGCGGCTTCTGAGGAAGCTGGAGCGCGCCCATCCCGACAGCCGGGTGATCCATGTCTTCCTGGACAACGCCCGCTACCATCACGCGAAGGCGCTCAAGCCGTTCCTGGAGCGGCCGGGGCGCCGCATCCGGCTGCACTTCCTGCCACCCTATGCGCCGCACCTGAACCCCATCGAGCGTTTGTGGGGCGTCATGCACCGCCACGTGACGCACAACCGCTTCCATGCGGACTTCCGCCAGTTCACCGAAGCGATCTTCGCATTCTTCAACGAAACGCTGCCCAACGAATGGGAGGCGATCACGGAATCCGTCACCGACAACTTCCGGATCATCACCCATGACCGGCATCGGCTTGTCGGATAGTCGCCGACACGCCGGACCCGGTGCATCCGAAGATGCGGCGGCGGACGAATCATGCCTTGGAATGCGGTCGAAGTCAGTTCACCAAGTATAACTCTCTTCGACCAGTTCGGGAAAACCGTTGAGAGCGCGTCCAGAGAGATCGGCATCACGAGGGCCGAAGCCAGTGCCGCCAGTGTTCCCATGACCTACAACCTGGCCGTAAAAGTCCAGCAGGGTATGGTGGGTTACGAACAGAACAGGCTTGAAATTCTGGTGAGAAAGGGCACCGCGCTCCCTGCACAGGGACGACAGAAGTTTCGCTCTGGAAAGACGCTGGTGGGGGGAGAGGATGGCTTTATCGCAGTGGAGTTCTACGACATGGCCGATGAGGTGAACAGCCCGGAACATAACCTGCATATCGGTAACTTCCGACTCGACAGTCGCGGGGAATTGGAGCGGGGCGAGCGGATTGAGCGTGGCGACGAATTCATAATCGACTGGAAGATGAGCGACAGTGGAACGCTCAGCTTTGCTGTCGAACTTCCCGCGCTTGGCCGAGTGATTGATGCCACAAATCTCTACCGGCACAATGATGGCGGAATCAGCTATGACGGGAAACGTGGTGCTGAAGTTGCGGCAACGATGCTGGCTCGCGCCGAGAGCGACGTCGAAGAACTTCGAGAGGTGCTCGGTCAAGACCCCGACCCATCGGGTGAGATTCAAATGCGCATTGAGAGGCAACATGCAGCCCTATCTACGTCGATAGATTCCGACACCAACCGTTCAGTTGCGGAGGAAGCGAGAAAATTGCGCCAGAAGTTGGCGCTGCTGAAGATGTCTCCCGAGAACGAAGAGCGTGTCCTCAACGATGAGGCCGTCAAAGCTGAATTGGCGTTCGATGAGCTTAGGGATGCAGCGCAGCCAGTCGATGCGGAGCGGCACGACAAACTGCTCGTCACCGCGCGAAGATCGATACGCGAAAGTAATTTCGATGCCGCCCGCCGATCACTTGACGAAATGTGCGCAATCGAACGTAAAGTGCTCGCAACAAAGCCGGATTTCCTGATTGGAATGCTAAAGTATCTTGCAAGCGAGAAGCACCTGTCGGTTGACCAAGAACTGCACGATAGACTCGTGGCTTCGGGCATTGAAGCCGCGAAAGCCGGTGACATGGAACGACTACGCCATATCATAGGTCAAATGGTCAACAATCGTGTAGGCTCAGGCGCGGATGCCGCGAAAGTAGTGGAGTTGTCGCATCTTCTGGGTTCATGATCGACGCATCCTCGCCTGATCCCCTGACTTCTGGCAATTTTTTCCACCCGGGCTATGCCCCTCTACGGAACTGCTTGTTTTTGCACCCGGAAGGGTTGTGTGGCTGGACATACATCTGATGCGATGTCAAATCTCCAGTTACCGACGGATCTCGACTCAAAGACATCATCTTGGCCACATTGCGGCTTCGGCTTGCGTTTGTTCTAGCCGCGCCGAACGATCACCTCGCTTCCCGCTTCTTCGGGTTTGTCGTCAAGGATCTCGGCAGGAAAGCCCGGGGCTCGGACACTCAGCCCGGAAGACTCTTCGTAGCGACGGATGATGTTGGGAGAGAACTCGCGCGGACCATAGGTATCGATCGCTTTACTGAAAATCTCGACAAGCAGCGGTGACAGCTCCAGCTGTAAGCCCTTGTCCCTTGCAAGCCGATCGAACAGGCCAATGTCCTTCAGGACAAGGTTCATCGTGGCCCCATTCCACCCTGAAGTGCAACACCAGTGGCGGTGGTGACCGGTTTTCCGGCCGCATGATGTTGCGTATCGGCCAGGAAGCGGCGACAGTCCCTGTGATGCAACATGGGAGACTGCCATGCCCGAGGGCTACCGCCACCTGACCCGGGACGAAAGATGCCAGATCGGCGCGCTGAAGGAAAGCGGGCTCTCCGACGGTGCGGTCGCCGCCCGTCTGGGCCGTGACCGGACGACGGTCTGGCGGGAGATGCGCCGTAACGGCGGGGATTCGGGATACAGCCCGGGCGAGGCGCAGGGGAGGGCGGAGGCCCGCCGCGGCGCGGCTTCCTCGAACCCGAGGAAGATGACGCCCGACCGGTGGGCGCGCGTGGAGGGGCTTCTGGCGGAGGGCTGGAGCCCGGAGCAGGTCGCGGGACGGCTGCGTCTGGAGGGCGGCTGGACGGTGGGCCGCCAGTGGATATATGAGCGTGTGAGGGCCGACCGGAAGGCGGGCGGCAGGCTGTTCCTGCTGCTGCGGCGCCGCGGCAGAAAGCCGAACTGGCGTGGCGGCAGGCACTCGGGCCGTGGCCACATCCCGGGCCGGGTGGACATCTCCGAGAGGCCGGATGAGGTGGAGAGGAAGGAGCGTGTGGGCGACTGGGAGGCGGACACGATCATCGGGAAAGGCCACAGCGGGGCGGTGGTCTCCCTTGTGGACAGGGCCTCGAAATACACGTATTTACAGAGGGTTGAGCGGAGAACGGCGGCCGCGGTCTCCGCCGCGATGGTGGAGATGCTGCGGCCTTCCGCCGCGCCCGTCCACACGATCACGGCGGACAACGGGAAGGAGTTCGCGGGCCACGCCGGCGTGGCGGCGGAGCTCGGTGCCTCCTTCTACTTCGCGACCCCCTACCACTCTTGGGAGCGTGGCCTGAACGAGCACACCAACGGGCTGGTCCGGCAGTACCTGCCGAAGGGGACGGACCTCCGCGCGGTCAGCGACGCGGAGGTGAGACAGGTGCAGGACCGCCTGAACGCGCGTCCGCGCCGGGCGCTGGGCTACCGGACGCCCGCCGAGGTGCTGCATGAGGCCCGCCCTCCCTGACGCCGCGCGACCGCCTCCCACCGGAGCGCAGGAAGGGGGTGGACAGGATTTCGAGGTCGCGTCCGTCCGGGCTCCGGTCGGGCTGCGCCCTCCCTGCGCCCGGACGGACGCGACCCGCCCCGGCGGAGGCGTTGCGTTGCCCGGAAAGCCCGGATAACCTGCATCCAGACGGGACCACAGCCGTCCCGGGGCCGGATCCGCGGTGCCCGGGGGCCGGAAACCGCGCCTTCCGGCCATTCCCTACGCTCGGGCTACGCCCCCGCCGCGGGAATGGCCGGTGTTGCACTTCGGAGTGGAAGTGGGGGTGAAATTTATGTCACGGCTGCCATTGAGAATGACCTGGCTTTCCGTCTCATGCACGAAGGAGTTGCCGCTCGAAATCCGAATCGCCTCATAAGTGGTGTTTAGATCCATTCCTGCGGCACTTGCAGTCACGAGTGCTTCAGCCAACGATACAAGGTTTGCTGTTGCGAGGTAGTTTGTCAGCACCTTGAGAATTGAGGCTGAGCCGACATCGCCGGTATGCAGTATACGCCGCCCGAGGATTGACAGCACTGGCAAGGCCCGTTCGAAGGTTTCGCGGGCACAGCCTGCAAAGATGGAAATGTTTCCCGTGGCTGCCCTATGGCAACCCCCGGATACCGGGCAGTCGATGGCCTGCGCTCCTTTTTCGAGCACGAGGCCGGCCATGCGTCGTACTTCTTCCGAATCGGTGGTCGACATTTCGGCCCAGATTTTACCCGCACTCAATCCTGCGAGAACGCCGTCTTTGGATTCCATGACTTCGGAGCAGACCGCAGGTGACGGAAGACAGGTAATCACCATATCGCATTTATTCGCCATTTCGCGTGGGGAGTCGGTCCAATGGGCGCCTTGGTCGAGAAATGGCCGGGTCGCGTAGTGGTCAATGTCGCGTACGGTCAGGTTGTAGCCATTCCGGAGAAGGCTGCCCGCGAGCTTTCCACCGACGTTGCCGAGACCTATGAAACCGATCTTCATGGTTGTCCTCCTGCAGGTGCGTTTTGCCGATGATCCGCCGATTCGTGAATGGAAGGTTGGGCAAAGCCGACCTGCTCGATGTCGCATGGGGCAAAGGATATGCCACAGCTCTTGGTAGAGATGTGCCGACAGTCAAGGTAACGGCGCAGACCAAGTCCATAGCCGACAGTCTCTGAGCTTCTCCGATCTGCACCGCACAGTCGGGCCATGATTATATGCCAGCGTTATGGTGGCCACGGAACAACCGGGGCAACAAGCATCTGTTTGATCAAGAGGTTACTGGGTGGCCATGCCTGGAAGCAGGTCATGTTTGGGTGAAGGTGGTGCGGCAGGGACATCCCACTGCAACATCGAAGCATAATCTCCGCGGCACCCAAGTGGTATGATCTGGCGTTGCAGGGCCTCGGTACCGCATTCCAGCAGATCAGCCGAATCCTGCGACCGATCACCAGTAAGGAGAAGATTGGCCTCAATCTTCGGTTCCTTTCGTGACCTGTCCTGCTCTGTCGGAAAGGGAACGGCAAGCCACCGCCGGTAACGGACCGCGGCGCGGGAGGCATGGAGGCTGCCACCGGTTAAGTCAGACTGTACCATTACAACACCTCGGGCGAGACCAGCCTGTGACCTGTCCCGTCTCACGAAATATTCAGGCCGCGGTGCAATGCCAAACCTGAACTCCGACACCATTGCTCCACCGGAAGCCAATATACGCTCCGCAAGTTTCCTGTTTCGTGGAGGGGCCACGGTCTGCAGGCCATGCGCCATGACAGCCACCGTGTGCCCTCTTCCTCCGAGGGCCGATTCATGCGCAATCGCATCACAACCCATCGCCAAGCCACTCACGATGCTCCAGTTATTCGCTACAAAATACTCTGTGATTCGCTGAGTGATGATTTCCCCGTGCTTGGTTGGTTTCCGTGTGCCAACTATTGCCACTGATCCATCATTCCTGCAGGACAGGTTCCCTTTGACGAAGAGAAGCTGCGGATCATCAGGCGTGTTCATCAGCAGGCGCGGGTAGTCTGGATCTGCCGATGAGATGATCCGGGCGTCTTCCTTCTGCGCGTGCTCAATCTGTCTATCGGCCTCATCCTCCGCCTTGATCAACGTAGATTGATCGACGACGTTGCCGACCTTTCGCGTCAGATGTTCCACCAATCCATCAATCGGAATCCGCTGAAAACCACGAATTCTCGAAACGGTCGCAAGCGATTTCGCTCCAACCCCCTTCAGCATCGCTAGTTCAAGCAATCGGCGGGTTTTGGGCGAAACATCAATCATATGGCACATTCCCGAATTTTGGTACAATCAAGAGCAGGGTCATCTCTACAAACCTAGTGCGATGGAACTTTCTTCAGGAACTTCAGGAAACGATCAAGCGCGCACCGGGCCTCACTCGACCTGCAATCCAGATCAGGTGTGCCCTGCCAAACGCGATGCAGCCTTCTGTTGGATGACGGGGTTTGCGCCATTGATGCAGAAAGATGGCTGACCCCCTGCCGGGCAATGCGTCCGGCCAGTTCCAATCGGTTACGAGGATGACGTCATATAAGGGATCGGACCGCCGCAGCGTTTCATGGCTGGCATCGCAGGGTGCGCGGACGGGATGGTTGTAGTCAGGGGAATCTGGATCATCGCACCATAGATCGCCCAATCGGATAGGTGTTGCCCAAGCATTGGGTCGAACCAGCCGGTCAGGGCGATAGAGACAGCCGATGATGCGATGCGTTCCCTTCGGCGTGGCCCTGTCTCCCTCGCGTTTTCCCGTCCGTACGCCCGAGCGGCCGAGGGAGCACGGAAAGGTCTGGCCCAGAAACCGAAGTCCGCGTCTAGTCAGGACAAGGTCGTCTCGATGGAGTGCGGGAACCGAACTTCGTATCAACATGGGATTATATCCACTGCGGCTCGGGTGGGGAGTTCGTGCACCAAATGGCCTTCCATTCGAAACGTTCCGTATGTTGGGCGTGCAATACCTGTGACCCGAACATGGTGTGTCTCACCCAGCAATCAGCAATGGCGCATTGCCGGGGGAGAGAGGCTCGGAGCCATCGTCGATAAGCGTTGAAATATCGTTCACAGTATATGGCCGGATTTTTTCGCCTTTGTATCGAGATACTTGGCGTTCAATGGATTGAGCCCGACCCTCAGGGAAACGCGCTCGGTAACGACTATCCCTTGTTCCCGCATCATTGCGACCTTCTCAGGATTGTTGGTCAACAACCGGATTTTCGAGAACCCCATCTGTGCGAGTATCTCTGCGCCGATTCGAAAATCGCGTTCATCGTCTTCGAATCCTAGGCGGTGATTCGCCTCTACCGTGTCGAATCCTTGGTCCTGAAGAGAGTATGCGCGCATCTTGTTGGCGAGCCCGATCCCGCGACCTTCCTGGCTGAGATAGAGCAGTAGTCCCGAACCCTCGTTGCCCATTTTCCTCAATGCTGCACGAAGTTGCGGACCGCAGTCGCATTTGAGTGACCCCAGTAGGTCGCCGGTAAAGCAGGCGGAATGAAGTCGGACGAGCGTAGGCGTGTCGCGGTCCGGCCTGCCGATTTCGATGGCACTATGCTCCTCAGAGCCTTCCTCAGGCCGAAAGACGTGAAGTCGGGCCACTTCGGAAACCTCAAGCGGAACTCGGGCATTGACGATTCTCTGCAGCCCGACAGGGGCATCCAATTCTGAGGAAACAAGAGTCGCGTCAACTTCGGTTAAGCGGTGGGCCGTCGGGAAATCTGCATCTGAAACGTTCACCATAACGACTGCCGGGAGCAACCGTGCGGATTTTGCAAGCTTGATCCCCGCTCTGGCGAGTGTCGCGTCACCTCCGCGTTGGGTATGGAACGGCCCCTTGAATGGCATCGCCAGATCTTCGGCGGGGTTTGCCACGCACGCGACCCATGCGACGTTGACCTCTTCAGTTAGCGGAATTCTCGCCAGATCACCGTCATACGCCCGTGCCTTCAATGTCTCAGCGCGGCGGTCGGTAATCGCCAGAATTGGTTTGCCGAGTTGGTGCAGGCAGGCCAAGCGAGCGGCGCTGAGGGTCTCGGCCGCAGCAATCAATGCCAGCCCGGTGGAAGCTGAAAGCACCACCGGTAACCCAATGCGGAGATCCGCACGTGCACGTGCGAGCGATTCGATGGGGGAAGGGGACAGGCTCATCGGTCTTTCGTGCTAGGAGAGGGAACCGAATGCAACCGCGATCTGAAACAATTTACAATTGGCGACACGAGGTCGTGAAGTCACTGCACTGCGCCTTGCGCGACTCTAGATGATGGGTTCAAGATGATTCAAATCTCTGGAGATGGAGTAAACTCAATGTCGGTCCTGAAGAAAATCCTGTTGGTCGATGACGACGAAGACCTTCGCGAGGCGCTTGGCGAACAGTTGTTGATGACCGAGGATTTCGACGTCTTCGAGGCAGTCGATGGTCATGATGCGATGGCGAAGATCAAGGCGGGATTCTATGATCTGGTGATTCTTGACGTCGGTTTGCCCGATACGGATGGACGTGAGCTTTGCCGGGTGATGCGGAAGCAAGGTGTGAAATGCCCGATCTTGATGCTGACAGGCCACGAGACCGACAGCGACACCATCCTGGGCCTTGACGCCGGAGCCAACGACTACGTGACCAAACCGTTCAAGTTTCCGGTGCTGCTTGCCCGTATCCGGGCGCAGCTACGCCAGCATGAGCAGTCGGAAGACGCTATCTTTCAGCTTGGTCCCTATACTTTCAAGCCTTCCATGAAACTGCTCCTTACCGAGGACGAAAAGAAGATTCGGCTCACTGAAAAGGAAACCAACATCCTCAAGTTCCTCTACCGAGCGTCAGACGGCGTGGTATCGCGAGACGTGTTGCTGCACGAGGTCTGGGGATATAACGCAGGGGTCACGACCCACACCCTGGAAACCCACATCTATCGATTGCGTCAAAAGATAGAACCTGATCCGTCCAATGCTTGCCTCCTTGTGACGGAGTCAGGAGGCTATAGGCTGGTTGCTTAGGAGATGAAGCGTTCGGTTTCCCGTATCGGGATACGATCGTTTTCCGGAACAGCCTTGCCTGAACTCCAGTTCCCGCGCATGTCCGGGTGATGACATGCATCCTCCCTGTTGGACTGCCCGGGCCTCGTGCCCGGGCTTTTTCCTGTGCCTCAGGGAGTGTGGAAGCGGCCCAGACATTCAGCGACAAAGTCGGCGGGAGTCAATCTCTTGATATGTCGGCAGATACTTCCGGTTCTGTTCAGTGCATCCACTGTCATCTGTGTTCAAACGGCGGCCAGCCCACATTCAGGCAGCCCCGATAGGTGGACACACGCGGCCTCCAGCCGGATTTAAGTCTTGATGGACTGTCCAGACAGTTTCATCGGACTCTAGGCCAATGCCGCTAGGAGGTTCGTGGCGATGTCGAAGACGTAGACATTGCAACGACAGATGGCGATATGCATGAGGATTTACACGAAGTTGCTGTTTCAAGGGCCAACCACGTGCCGTAACGTGGTGCAGCCATGCCATCCGACCGACCGATCTATATTCTCGCATTTAGCCAAACACTGGTATGGGCCGGTCTCTACTACATCTTTCCAGCATCGCTTCTTCGCTGGGAAGCGGCACTTGGCTGGACCAAGGTTGAACTCACCTATGCGGCGGCAATCGCGACCCTTGCATCGGCCGCCGCATCTCCCGTTGCAGGACGGATAATCGACGCAGGTCATGGCTCTCGGCTTATCGGGATTGCCAGCGCTCTTGGCGGCGTAGGCGTCATGCTACTCAGCCAGGTGACGCATCTCTGGCAGTTCTACACACTCTGGCTGTTCGTTGGACTGATGCTCGCAGGCTGCCTCTATGATGCATGCTTCTCGCTCGTGACCCGGGCCAGGGGCGCCGATGCGAAACGCGGTATCGTCATAATCACCCTGGTTGCCGGTTTTGCGGGCACTGTTTCGTTTCCGGCCGTTCATTTCCTCTCCGAGGCGGTGGGCTGGCGCGCCGCCACGGCGATCATGGGGGCTGTCGTAGTTGTCTTTGTTGCTCCAATGCAGTGGCACGGAGCGCAAGCGGTCGAACGGAACCCAAGGCCGTCGACTGTAAGGGCCAATGAGCGAGGATCAGGATACCCCTTCCTTCGCAACCCGGTGTTCTGGTTTCTGGGATTGGGTTGGGCATTCCTTGCACTTGTTCATGGCGCAACTCTGTACCATCTCCTAGCGATTCTCGCCGAGCGTGGAATCGCTTCGGAGACGGCTGTAATCGCGGCCTCCAGTATTGGCGCGATGCAGGTTGTCGGTCGGATTGCGATGGTTGCTTCCCAGCGCTACCTGAGCAACCATGCCTTCGCGCTAGCGTCGTTCGCCATGATTGGGGGAGCGGTGCTGCTCCTAAATTTCTCTGGTTCAAACGAGACTTTGGTCGCTGTCTTCGCTCTGCTGTTCGGCAGCGCCTGGGGCATGGTCAGCATTCTGCGCCCCGTCATCGCGCGCGACCTCTTGGGCGAAGAACGTTTCGCGTCCAAGGCGGGAGGGCTGTCGCTTGTATATTTGGTCGCTGTAGCTTCCTCGGCCTACTTCGGTGCCACTATCTGGAGCATTGGTGGGTATGGCCTGTTGCTCATGGTTCTTGCAGTGCTGGCTGCGTTTGGCGCCGGACTATATGCATTGTCCAATCGACTGGCATGGTCATCCGGTTGATACGCTGTTCAGGAATTTCCAGCACAACCGGTGCGATGCTGTCCTGAGTCGAACAATTGTCAAACATACCGAGACTGGAGAGTTTGCACACCATCTGGGGAACTTGCGACAATGAGCGAAGGCGTGCCGCCCCAATCAGTCAGCTCGTCCGGACTTCGGTCACGTGGTGAGCCAGTGTGGCATAGCGCAACACTGGTTCCCGGAGCGGCTTCCAGAATCAGGGCTGTCTTCTCCATCAGTTCGGGAATTAACTGGAGATCAAACGAAAGGGCGTTCTCCAACTGCCTGCGGCTCTTTTGTAAAGCGGGCGTTGTCCAACAACGCATTTGCCCCGGTTCTGGCATCCTCCGTCAGTGCACGGCTAACGATTTGGCGCACCTCTCGAACCGTCGACAATCGCTGGTGACGTTCGAGGTCTTCCGAAAACAGATCGCAGAACACCATCTGGACCATCAGCCATTCGGGGTTGTCGTCCGCAACAGCCTGTATCCACTCCGCCTCAGCAAATCCGTCTTCGGCGACGACCTGAATATGAACCGAGCTCTCAATCCCTTGAGAGTCAGCACCGGCGCGGCATTCCTCCATAAGGTAGTCGCGCTGGATCGGCTCAGGATTGCTGAAGAAACGAACCGCGCCACGCTCCATCAGCTAGGGTTAGTGAACCGTCGAGAGAACCCATAAGTGGTGGTGAGAGTCCATCCTCATGTCACTGGACTTTCCTTGTTGGCTCGAGACTCTCCATTCCATTGCACTTCGGAATTGAAAAGCTCGGTCGAAGATCCGGTGGGATGGGATGCTGCCATGGTGGTTCCGGCGGCGCTGGCCCGCATTCTCCAATCCTGCGGCTCGACTCCCGGAATTGAATTCGCTTCCAGAAGTCGAAATCTGGAGAGAGGCCCTGTGGCAACATCCTTCCAGCGTAGATTTATCTTCCGCTCGTCGTCAACCTGAACTCGACGGCGATATCCGTTGGTCAGGGTAATGTTGACCAAGTTGGACGGTAGCCATCTATCCGAGACATTGGCTACATGGAATTGGTTGGTTTGTGGCAACATTCGGCTTCGATGGAGTCCTGGCCGTCTACGCCGAGTTCTGTGATACAACATGGCCACCGGCCCGATTTGCTGAACATCGCATGGCCAGTTTCAGCGCCATTGCCAACGATATGGAGGAAGGCGAACAGGACGTTGAATTTCAATCGGTAACATCCTTTTGCATACGTATGCAAAGAAGTCTTGCAGGCATCCCGCCAATGTGGCTATTCTCGCGGAACGGAAGCTCATGCACGAATTGCAGGAGATCAACATGGCCGAAATCCAGCTTCGCAACGTCGGCAAACGATGGGGTTCCTTCGTTGGAGTTGACAGTTTCGACCTAACGATCGCCGATCAGGAATTCCTTGTACTGTTAGGGCCGTCGGGCTGTGGGAAGACCACAACGATGCGGATGATCGCCGGTCTGGAAGATGTGACAGATGGGCAGATCCTGATTGATGGTAAGATCGTGAACGATCTGGAGCCCAAGGACCGCGATGTGGCGATGGTGTTCCAGAGCTACGCACTCTATCCGAACATGGACGTCTACGAGAACATCCGGTTTCCCTTAAGGGTGCGTGGCATCGACTCGTCGACGCACAGGGAACGGGTGCTGCGCGCTGCCGACATGGTTGAACTGCGCGAATTCATGCACCGCAAGCCGGCGGAGCTCTCGGGAGGCCAGCGCCAGCGGGTCGCACTTGCCAGAGCGATCGTTCGCGAACCGAATGTGTTCCTGATGGATGAGCCGCTGTCAAACCTTGATGCAAAACTGCGGGTCTCGACCCGAGCACAGATCAAGAACCTCAGTCATGAGTTGAAGGTGACCACGATCTATGTGACCCATGACCAGATAGAGGCGATGACGCTTGCCGACCGCGTGGTCGTGATGAAACAGGGCGTCGTGCAGCAGGTCGGCACGCCCACAGAGATATACGACACTCCTGAGAACACCTTTGTCGCGGGGTTCATTGGCTCACCCGCGATGAACCTAATGGAAGGCAATCTGTCCGGCGGTGTTTTCGAAGCTGATGGCATTCGTGTCGAGGCACTTAAGGGTCCCGACGGCCCGGTTACGCTGGGATGCCGTGCCGAAGACGCTCATATAACTGACGCCGGTGGTCAGATCACCGCACTGGTGTATACGATGGAGATGCTGGGCGATGCGACGATGGTCACAGTCCGCGCAGGCGGCACGTTGGTCAGCGTGAAGGCGCACAAGGACTACCGGGCGGAGATCGGCGATCAGGTGGCGATCTCGGTTCCGGGCCGAAATTGCCACATTTTTGACACGCAGACCGGAGCGCGAATCGGGGAATGAACTCAGGATGTAGGTCCTGTAAGCAGCTTCGGGGCCCAGGTTTCGGGTGGGCGGCCGATATGGCAGGTCCGGCAGATTGAACAGGGAGGCTGGATTGTCTCTGGAATGCGCGTCTTTGGTCGATGCGACGGCTTTTGTGGCGACGGTCCAGAACTGGGGGATCGTCTGTTGTCGTTCTCTTCGTGCAAGGGATCGGAAGAGCGTGATCGGAAGCGCGCTGTTGACCGTTAGATCCGTTCCTGCCCGGTCCGATGGGGATCCGAGGGGGCGCATATGAAAGGATCGCGACCTGAACAGGCAACCCTCACCCGGGGCACTGATATGGCTAGGACGGAGGAAACGAAGGCGGTCATCGAAGCTATGGTTGACGGCCTTAACGATCATCGCATCGACGACATCGGCGAGTTCTTCGCCGAAGGATTCAGATGGATCGGGAATCAGGGTTGCGGAACCAAACATGGCCTTCGCGAGTTCCAGAACAATTGGCAGCGCCCCTTTCAGGCCGCGTTTTCCGACAAGGTCTGCATCGACGAAGGGCGGCTGTTCATGGGCGAATGGGCAGCGGCGTTCGGTCGCCAGGAAGCAACCCATAGCGGTGAATTCCTGGGGATCGAGCCCACGGGAAAGCGTGTCGAGATCCGCTACATGGATTTCTGGAAAGTGAAGGACGGCAAGATCGTTGACAACTGGGTCAGCGTTGATTTCGCCCACGTCGCAGCGCAACTGGGCGTTGACCTGTTCCAGGGGCAGGGATGGGAGGCGTTCGACCGAGGAGAGCGGGTGCCGCCCCAACCTGATCGCACATGAACACAGAAGGCACGGAATATGGCCATTGAATACCTCAAGCGTGGAAAGTCTGAAGCTGACAGAGCACAGGATGACGCAAGGATACGCGTTGCTGTTGAAGAGACGCTTAAGGACGTCGAGAGACGTGGTGATGTAGCGGTGCGTGAGCTCTCTGAACGTTTCGACGACTATTCACCCGAGTCCTTTCGGCTAGGCCGGGAAGAAATCGAGGCGCTTATCGCCGAGTTGAGCCCTCGTGAACTTGAGGACATTGAATTCGCGCAGCAGCAGGTGCGTCGGTTCGCTGAAGCCCAGCGCGCATCCATGACCGATATCGAAGTCGAGTCGCTTCCCGGCGTGATCCTCGGGCACAGGAACATCCCGGTTAGGTCGGTCGGTTGCTACGTACCCGGTGGCAAGTTCCCGATGGTGGCTTCCGCCCATATGTCAGTGGCCACGGCCTCTGTCGCTGGCGTTCCGCGTATCATTGCCTGCACACCTCCTTTCCTGGGTCGCCCCAATCCCGGGGTGATCGCCGCGATGCATATGGGCGGGGCGCACGAGATCTACGTCCTCGGTGGAATTCAGGCGATCGGAGCCATGGCTCTGGGAACCGAGTCGATGGATCCAGTTCATATGCTCGTCGGCCCCGGAAACGCATTTGTGGCCGAGGCGAAACGGCAGCTCTTTGGGCGGGTCGGGATTGATCTCTTCGCCGGACCAACCGAAACAATGGTGATCGCCGACGAAACGGTGGACGCGGAAATCTGTGCGACCGATCTGCTTGGCCAGGCGGAACATGGCTATAACTCGCCTGCCATCCTCGTAACCAACTCGCGAAGGCTGGCAGAGGGAACGATGGACGAGGTCATGCGGATTCTTGAAATCCTTCCCACCGCCGAAACCGCTGGAGCCAGTTGGCGGGACTATGGCGAGGTGATCCTGTGCGACACCTATGATGAGATGCTTCAGGTTGCGGACGAGATCGCATCTGAGCATGTGCAGGTCATGACAGACCGTGATGACTGGTTTCTGGAGCGGATGACCTGTTACGGAGCGCTGTTCCTGGGAGCGCGCACGAATGTGGCCAACGGTGACAAAGTGATTGGCACCAATCATACACTGCCGACAAGGAAGGCGGGTCGCTATACGGGTGGTCTGTGGGTAGGAAAGTTCCTGAAAACGCATAGCTACCAGAAGATACTCACCGACAGCGCAGCATCCATGATCGGACAATACGGCTCGCGGCTCTGCATCCTGGAGGGCTTTGTCGGACATGCCGAGCAATGCAACGTCCGCGTCCGGCGCTACGGTGGAGTCAACGTCCCCTATGGTGAACCCGCTCCGTTTCAGGGCCTCGTCGGCGAAGTGACGGGTGAAACGTAGTGGCAGCAGGGGATCGCCATACCTGCAACAAGGAACTGCTCGCGCCGCTTCGGGCGGCGATGCGTGACTTCAGCGAGCGAAACGTCCGGCAGGCTCTTGACGTAGCCTCGTCACCGGATGCGGTGTTCAGGCTGTGTCACCCGTTCGGCGACAGCACGGGCTCGGATGCGCATTACGCGTCCGCCTACAGCGAGCTGCTTGAAGCGTGGCCGGATCTGGAGCGCCGGGACTGGATTGTGGTCGCGGGTACGGACGGCAGTGAATCGGACTGGGTTGGCTGCGGCGGATATTATACCGGCGTTTTCACTGGTCCCTGGCTCGATATTCCGCCGACCGGCCATCAGGTGGCGATGCGGTTCCATGAGTTCTATCGGATCGCCGATGGCAGGATCGTCGAGATGCAGGCTCTGTGGGACATTCCCGAAGTGATGATGCAGGCGGGCGCATGGCCAATGGCACCAGGCCTGGGGCGTGAATGGCAAGTCCCCGGACCAGCGACGCAGGATGGAATTGCCGCGGGGCCACATGATTCGCGGAAGGGAGCGGCCACCTGCGCCCGCGTCATGGAAATGTTGGAACACATGAAACGCCATCCGGGCGAAGGCGGGCCCGAGGCGATGGAACTGGAGCGTTTCTGGCATCCAAGGATGAACTGGTACGGGCCAGCGGGAATTGGAACGGGACGAGGGCTCTCGGGGTTCCGGCACTGGCACCAGATTCCGTTCCTCAATGCCATGCCGGACCGCGGCCAACATTCGGATGAGGTGGTGTTTCACTTCTTTGGTGATGGTGATTACGCTGCCGTCACCGGTTGGCCCAACATGATCCTGACCCTGACAGGCGATGGATGGATGGGCATTGCTCCAGTCTGTCGGCGCGTCACCATGCGCAGCCTTGATTTCTGGCGGCTCGAAGGCGACCTGATTCGAGAGAACTGGGTGCTCGTCGACCTCCTTGACGTCCACTCCCAGTTGGGCGTCGACGTATTCGCACGCCTGCGCGAGTTCAACAAGGCCCGGAATCTTGGACAGATCCGCATTCCGGACGGTATGCGCTGATGCAGGAGAAGGTGACATCGCTGCAGGTGGCCGAACGGGCCGGCGTCTCTCAGTCAGCCGTCAGCCGGGTTTTCACAGCGGGCGCTTCCGTGTCGGAGAAGACTGTCGAAAAGGTGCGCCGGGCTGCCAAGGAACTTGGCTACCGTCCTAATGTTCTGGCTCGTGCAATGGCGTCGGGAAGGAGCCGGATCATTGGCCTCGTTGTCGCCTATCTTGAAAACTATTTCTATCCGGAAGCACTGGAGAAGCTGTCCAACGCTCTCCAGGAGAAAGGCTACCATGTCCTGATGTTCATGGCGTCCCAGACGGCTGGCAACATCGACGATGTTCTGGAGGAAATCCTGGACTATCAGGTTGATGGCATCGTCATGGCTTCGGTTGCCATGTCATCTGACATTGCCTCTCGCTGCCAGGCAGCGGGCGTGCCCGTTGTGCTGTTCAACCGCACTCAGGACGATGATGGCATTGCTGCCATTACGTCCGACAATTTCGCGGGCGGTCGAAAGGTGGCAGAATTTCTGCTGGCTGGAGGGCATGAGCGGATCGCATATGTCGCGGGTTGGGAAGGCGCTTCAACCCAGCGAGACCGGGAAGCCGGTTTCAATGAGGGCATGCGGCAGGCGGGAAGGGAGATCATTGCCCGTGCGGTGGGCGAGTTCCGAACCGATTATGCCCGCGAAGCCGCACTTGAAATGTTCGGATCAGGTGCGGAAAAGGGCCCGGACGCCATCTTCGTCGCGAACGACCATATGGCCTTTGCCGTTATGGACGTCGTTCGTTTCGAACTGGGGCTTCAGATTCCGCAGGATGTTTCAGTTGTGGGATTTGACGACGTTCCTCCAGCCAGCTGGCCCGCCTATGACTTGACCACGGTTCGTCAATGCGCTGATCGGATGGTAAGGGAAACCGTAGCCGCTCTGTTGGATCTGATTGAACGTCCGGCGTCCACGACTCCGCGCCGGGTTGCGGTCGAGGCACCATTGATTGTGCGTGGCTCAGCCAGGATTCCAGATGGTGCGCATTGGAAAAGGACATCGACGTGAAGGGTTTCGATCCGAAATTCCGCGACTTTCCGGACTACATCATCGGAATCACCAAGGAGATCTGGGAAGACCGAGGCGTCGCCACGCTTCACGAATACTATTCGGAAGACGTTGTGGTGAGGTCTCCGACCGCAGTGGTTGTCGGCAACCAGAATGTCATCGGCGCAACGCTGGCGACTCTGGCTGAGTTTCCGGACCGCAGACTTCTGGGCGAGGACGTGATTTGGTCAGGAACTCCGGAAGAGGGAATGCTCAGTTCACACCGGATCCTCTCGACCGCAACCCATCTCGGAAACGGTGTATATGGCAAGGCGACGGGGACCAAACTTCAGTATCGGATCATCGCTGACTGCCATGCGGTTGGTAACCGAATCGACGATGAATGGCTGGTGCGGGATCAGGGCGCTGTTGTGCGGCAGCTAGGTTTGGAGCCGAAGGGCTATGCCGCAGGTCTGATCGACCGCGAGCAGGTATCGGTGAAGCCGCTGACTCCAGACACCATCATCGAGGGCCCGTATAGGGGATATGGCAACGACAATGAATGGGGTGAACGCTACGCAGACATCCTGACCAGAATGATGGGTGCCGACATGGCGGTGGTCAATGCCGAGTATGACCGGGCGGTACAGACGGAGTATCCAGGTGGGGTCACGAACCATGGACGTGGGTCGGTTGACAGGTTCTGGGTAGGGTTGCGTGCCTCGTTTCCGAATGCGGAGTTCACCATCCATCACAGGATCGGACGTGACGACCCGATGATGCCGCCCCGTGCGGCAATCCGCTGGAGTCTTTGGGGAAGACACGATGGCTGGGGAGTCTATGGACGACCGAGCGGTGCCAATATCTATGTATTGGGCATCAGCCATGCGGAATTCGGGCCTTGGGGACTGCGCAGGGAATATACGCTGTTTGATGAGATCGCTATCTGGAAGCAGATGCTTCTACAGACTGGTTTGGACTGGGGGATGGATTGATGGCAGCTTCATTTGCCGATATTTCAGTGACCCGTGACTTCGACGTTCCCGTGGAGCTGTTGTTCGCCCACTGGACCTGTCCCGAGACCCGTCAACGTTGGGAGGCTGGACCAGACATAGGTAGGCGCTACGAAGCGTTCGACACCCGCGAGTGTAGCGTTGAAAAGGTCATCGTAGCACATGAGGGCAACGATGTCGGATACATGTTGCAGCGCATTCTCCGGCTTGAGGCCAATTCGTTGCTTGTTTCTGCCATAGAAGGGCACTTTGGCGGAAGGGTCACCGTTGCCATGTGCGTGGTCACCCAGTTCGAGGCTACCGATAGCGGAAGCAGACTGACGGGCCGGGGTCAGGTTGCTGATTTCACGGGTGAAGAACCTAAGGAGCGGCATGAGGTCGGCCGGCAATGGATCCGTGATCGTTTCGCCACTGACATTGCCGAGCATGGCCCGGTGCGGACCTGTAAGGGTTTGGCTGGAAATCTGACAGTGCAGGATCATGCCCGCGCAACCCCAGCAGGAAGGAAATCCCAAGATGGCAATCAATAGGCTCGAAAATCGAATAGTTCGATACGGTGAACTCAAGCCGTGCAAGACTGCATTCATTGATGCGCACACTCCTGGCAGTGACCAAAAGGAGAACTTTACCATCGTCGGCGCCGGCGTAAGCGAAAGCCCGGACCAGCATGTGCACATTCGCGACACGCCCGGATTCAACATTGGTGCCGCCGGCCAACCGCCAAAGTGCCGGAATTCACTTCACAGCCACAGGACTGCCGAGGTGTTTTTCGTGCTGAAGGGTCGCTGGCGGTTCTTCTGGGGTCGGTGGGGCACGTCCGGTGAGGTGGTGTTGGAAGAAGGCGACATAATCAATCTTCCAACCGGAATTTTCCGTGGTTTCGAGAACATCGGCACTGACTATGGCATGATTATGGCAATTCTCGGTGGCGACGATGCGGGCGGAGGGGTCATCTGGGCACCACAGGTAATTGAGGACGCTCGGGACCAAGGGTTGGTTCTTGGCGAAAATGGGGTGCTGTATGACACGCGCAAGGGTGAGAGTCTTCCTGATGGAGTTGGCCCGATGCCGCTCCTAACCGAAGATCAACTCAAGGAATATCCGGAAGTGCCGCCGGAGGGAATGATTCGGGGTTACGTCGGACGCTATTGGGATCTGATTGGACTTGCCCGTGGCAAATCCGCCAAGGTGATCGGTGAAGAAGCGGTACTGCGCGACCGTCCGGGCTTTGAGGTGGACCTACTGGCACGGGGGTCCGAGCCCGACGAGATGGCTGCACACGACCGGCACTGTGTGCTCATGCCGATGCGCGGAAATTGGAGGTTGCGGACCGAAAGCGCTGAGGCGGTCCTCAACCCGGGGGACACCTGCCTGATCCAACCGGGAGAGGCGCACGCACTGTCGCCGTCCATGACGGGCGAAGCCAGTCTGTACAGGATTACGGCAACCGATGATCCGGCGGGACCGACCTGGCGAGGTTGATGGGTCGTCGGGGGATGCCCCAGAGTACTGGCGCAGACGTAATTCCGACTGGGCGCCAGCATTCATTCCATGGGATAGGACAGACAGGGAGGGCATCAGCATTGACGAGGATTCTTGCAACTCACGTCGGTTCACTGCCACGCACGCAGGAAGTGGTGGATTTCATCTTTGCCCGCGAACGCGGGGAGACGTTCGATCAAGCGGAATTTGACGCATGTATGGCTCGTGCCGTCGTCGAGACCGTTCGCAGGCAGGTCGAGGCGGGCGTGGATGTCGTCAGCGATGGCGAGACTTCAAAGATCTCCTACGCCACCTACGTGAAGGACCGTTATACGGGATTTGCAGGTGACAGTCCGCGCAATGCGCCTGCGGACCTTAAGATGTTCCCGAGTTTCCTCAAGCGGCTTGCCGATGATGGAGGGACTCCGCGGTACGCGCGTCCGATGTGTGTTGGTGAAGTTCGGTCGAAGGGACAGGGAGAACTGCGTAAGGACATTGACAACCTCAAATCGGCGATGGCTGCACATGGGATTGGACGAGGTTTCATGAACGCAGCTTCGCCGGGTGTGATCTCGCTGTTTCTGCAGAACGAATTCTATCCGTCTCGGGAGGCATATCTAGGTGCGCTAGCTGATGCGATGCGGGAGGAATACGAGACCATCACGGCGGCGGGCCTCGACCTGCAACTGGATTGTCCCGATCTGGCGCTAAGCCGGCATATGCTCTTCGCCGATCTCTCGGACGAGGAATTCGTCAAGGTGGCGGATATGCATGTCGAAGCGCTGAACCATGCGCTGAGGAACGTACCGCAGGAGCGGATCCGGGTTCATATCTGCTGGGGGAACTACGAGGGACCGCATTGCTGTGATGTTGCGATGGACAGGGTGTTCTCCACGCTTATGTCCACGAAGTCACGTTACGTGCTTTTTGAGACGTCCAATCCACGGCACGGCCATGAATGGACGACATTCCGTGATCGCAGGGCCGAGATTCCGGAGGATAAGGTTCTGGTGCCCGGTGTGGTCGACTCGACGACCAATTTCATCGAGCATCCTGAACTTGTGGCGCAGCGGATCGGGCGGTTTGTCGATATTGTTGGCGCCGAGCGCGTGATGGCTGGCAGCGACTGCGGCTTTGGTACGTTTGCCGGTTTTGGTGCAGTCGACCCTGACATCGCTTTCGCCAAGCTTGGCGCGTTGACCGAGGGTGCGGCAATCGCTTCTTCCAGACTGTAGGTCTTGATCCGCGGGTTCGGTTTCAGGGATGGAGAATGCGCAGACGGCGTGTTTCTGATTGTGGGTGGCAGATCTGTTGGTTGCCCCTGCTTTTCCGTGTCCTTCTACCGGGCTGGGGCTGGCTGTCAGGAACGGTAGGACCGTTGTTCCCCGCGCTGGCCGGGCCGCAGATCATTATCTTGTAGGTGAGTTACAGAGTAGAGGGATCCCTTTCAGGCCGGTGATCCAGCCAGATGCCGCGCCCCGTGAAGGGATTAACTTTCCGAAAGGCTGGAGTGCCCCGCTTCCCGTCATGTGGACAGGCCATGGCTCGCCTCCACTACGGGATTCCGGTCCAGCACGGCATTGCGTGCAGCCCTTGCAAGGAACGCCGACCGTGTCAGGGCGCTGGTGGCGGCAGCCGCGTCAATGGCGTCGTTCAGATGCGGGTCCAAAGCGAGGTCCGGGTCGTCGACGAGGTTTCCGTGCCGGAGCAGCGGGACTTCCACAAGGAACGAACCCTGCGCAAGCTCTTCCCTGAATTCGGGAAGCTTCGCGATCTCCGCTGCGGTTCTCGCTTCCGGCAGCTCCAGCCCGTCAAGGTGCAGTTCCAGGGCCTCCATTGCGTTCGTGAAGATGTCCCTCGCGTCGTCGGCGCCCGAGAGGCAGCCGTCCACATCCGGGAACCTGACGCCCCAGGCACTGTCCTTCCCCCCGTCAACAACTGCGATGTAGGTTCTCATCCGTCGCCCTCCTCCATCCATCCGGCCACCTTTGCTATGGCGCGGGCGACGCCCGGCGAGACATCCCGCTTAGGATGCACGAGCGTTGTCCGCAGGCCGTTCTTCCCGAACTGGGGTGTGATCCCTTCATCCTGAGCAGTCTCCAGCCCTCCGCCCTGAGCCGACTGATGATCTTCCTGCTGTTCCTCTCCACGATGCGGACAATGTGCCCGCCTGTTCCGCACTTCAAGTGCGTCCTTTCCAGCAGGAGGGCAGGCAATGCCTCCGAGCGGATTGGACTTTGAATGTTCTGGCAGCCTCTCAGATGGATTTTTCAGTCTCAGCAAGCTGACCGGCTGTCTCATGCCGTTCAGATCCCGACTTGGGACGATGCCCGAACACGCCGCCGCGTTGCAGAGCACCCCGCCGACGTCTCTGGTCTGGCCTCGGATGAGTTCACGCTCGAATTCCGCGATTCCGGCAAATGCAGTCAGGATCATGAGGCCCGAGGGCGACATCGTATCAGCCCAGGATTCAGGAAGCGATTGAATCCCGGCAATCCTTCTCCGACAGCCTCTGTGATATGCAGAAATTCTGACATGGAACGCGCCAAACGATCAAGGCGCGCTACGACAACCGCATCCCTTTTCCCGAGCTGGTCGATCAGTTCTTTCCAGTTCCGCCCGCTGCAAAATTGTAGTCTTGCAAAGCCCTATCACCCATCACCAACTCATTCATGCATTCAGGCCGAATTCGAGTGCCTCGCGGACCTCGGCTTCGGCTGCCGTTCCACCCCTGTCAAGGGAGGGAAGCTGAAACTCCGCAATCCGAATGGTTGGTCGGAGACCGAAGCATGGTGGCAGCAGATCCCGACATGCGTCGAACAGCGCACGCTGGGCAGCGCGGCCATTCTCAAACGGGAATTCAGGTTTCGGATTCCGGTATCCGCCCGGCCCCTTCCTGAGAGCGGCGGCGGAATGTTGGTCGCACCACGACCTGTAGGAATCGATCCTGAAACCCAGTTCCGTATCATCCGGATAGAGATCAAGAGTCTGTTGACGAAATGGCGTGAAATGCTGGAGCTCGTCGAATTCGATGATGCAGTTGTGGTCCGGAAGAAATCCGTCGGGCGAGAGACGTCGGGGCTTCTTGTCCTGCATGGCTCCGGGAGTGCCACGAAGGTTCAGGAATATCCGCCACACCGCCTTGTTATCTGGTGTCACCTTGTTGTTCAGCCAAGGGAACTTTCGTTTCTCGACACTGATTCCCAAGCGAGCGGTCACGTCGAAGAACCGATCCTGCTTCGTGCCCATATGTCAATCCTCCTTCAATGCCGATTTCGATCCTGACTATGGGTGGATTGGCTGCTTCTGGTTTCGTCTCAACAGATCGGGTAATGCAGCCAGTCGGTACCATAGACGATAGGTGAAACCCACCATTTCCGCTGCTGCCGATCAAATGACACCGGAATTGCGAGTCAATTCGGCTTGCGGATTCTGCTGCCTCGCATAGATGATTGCCTGTACCCCAAGTCACCCAAGGGAGAGTGGCCCCAAAGTGGCGGAACTGCGCGACCTGCACTGTCTCAACACTTTGGCGCGTCTCAAGCATTTCGCAAAGGCGGCGGCGGAATGCGGGATGTCCCAGCCAGCATTTTCCATGCGCATCAAGAGGCTTGAAGATCGACTGGGAGTGACAGTCGTCAAGCGTGGCAACCGCTACCAGGGACTGACGCCCGAAGGTGAGGCAATAGTGCGTCACGCAAGGCGAATTCTGGAAGACATGCGATTTCTGGAACAGGAACTGCTTTCCGCGAAGGGAAAGGTCGCCGGCCCGCTATCCATTGGCGTGATACCAACAGCAGCGGCATTTGCCGCTCGTGTCGCGATCCGGCTGCACTCTGCACATCCCGGTATTGTTCCGCGGATTGAAACCGCATCGTCGCTTGTCATCCAGCAGCGAATTGAGGATGGCACTATTGACGCCGGCATTACATATGCCGACAGCGTCTCGTCCGACGTGGTGGCAGTCGAACGCCTGTATGAAGAGCGTTATGTCCTGCTATTGCCCGATTCACTGGCAGGTAGGCGGACCAGTTCGATCAGTTGGGCGGAAGCCGCCAAACTTCCGCTTTCGCTGCTCGAGCCAGGCATGCAGAACCGACGAATACTTGACCGGATGTTCGAAGAGGTCGGCGCAGAGTCTCAGGTTATTTCCGAAACCAACGCTCTGACCATTTCCATTGCAATGGCGCGGGAAGGGGCCTGTGCCACGGTCGTACCGCATGTGCTGGTCGAGGCGTTGGGTCCGCTGACGAACACTTCCGTTCTGCCGCTCATTGAGCCGGAACTGCGAAAGGATATCTGCCTTGTCGTTGCGGCCCGTGGGCCACGGTTGCCGACTGTCGAGGCACTCAGGCAAGTTGCGGCGGCGAGTGAATGATCTGAATTTGTTATCGCGGCATAAGGAATAACGAATTTACGATAGTGGCTGTTTATGGAATGAACATCATGCGGAGGTGAATATGGCATGACTCCATTGGATGATCGCAGCGGTATCTGGAAGGATGGCCGCGGAAAGGGAAGATCTGCGCCGAAAGGTCGTCAGGTTGATGACCCGGCCCTAAGGGAGGTGCGCGAACTTTTGGGTGACCGGTCGCGTCGTCGCGACCTGCTGATCGAACACCTGCATTTGATACAGGACGAGTTCGGGCATCTTTCGGCAGCCCATCTCGCCGCGCTTGCCGACGAGATGCGGCTGGCGCAGGCCGAGGTGTACGAAGTCGCAACGTTCTACGCCCATTTTGACGTTGTGACCGAAGGTCAGACACCGCCGCCCGCGCTTACCATAAGGGTTTGCGATTCGCTGAGCTGCGAACTTGCCGGGGCTCAGAAGCTGATGGCTGCGCTGAGGAATTCTCTCGATCCATCAGAGGTGCGGGTTGTTCGGGCACCTTGCATGGGTCGCTGCGATACGGCTCCAACGCTTGAGATTGGACACAACCACATAGATCATGCGACCGCTGAATTGGTGGAGGCGGCGATCGCTTCCGATGACACGCATCCGCATATTCCGGAATATGAAGGCTACAGGGACTACGTTACGGGTGGCGGCTATGCCACGCTCAGGTCATTGCGCGATGGTGGGGAATGGGAGGTCGTGCAGCGGAAAGTACTGGAAAGCGGCCTCCGCGGGCTCGGTGGTGCTGGATTCCCCTCAGGAAGGAAATGGGGTTTTGTGCGGGCCAACGAAGGGCCACGCTATCTGGCAGTCAACGGCGACGAGGGTGAACCGGGAACCTTCAAGGACCGTTATTACCTTGAACGCACGCCGCACCTGTTTCTTGAGGGCATGCTTATCGCCGCTTGGGCCGTGGAGGCGGAAACCTGTTTCATCTATATGAGGGACGAATATCCGGCTGTCCTGGAGATTTTGCGAAAGGAGATACAACTGCTCGAGCAGGCAGGAATTGTCTCGCCCGGATACATTGATCTACGTCGTGGCGCTGGTGCGTATATCTGCGGCGAGGAATCGGCCATGATCGAATCGATCGAAGGCAAACGAGGTCTGCCAAGGCACAGGCCGCCCTTCGTGGCCCAGATCGGTGTCTTCAACAAACCTACGCTTGTCCACAATGTCGAAACGCTTCATTGGGTTGCCCGAGTATGCCGCGAAGGGCCGGAATGCCTGAATGCAGTGGAACGGAATGGCCGACAGGGGCTCCGCAGTTTTTCGGTGAGTGGGCGGGTAAGGAATCCGGGAGTCTACCTTCTTCCGGCCGGGTCGACGATGCTTGACATTATCGAAGCCAGCGGTGGTATGGCGGACGGCCATATCTTCAAGGCATACCAGCCTGGCGGTCCTTCGGCGGGTCTGCTTCCCGCATCCCTGGCGGACATTCCCATGGATTTCGACGTATTGCAGGAACATGGCACTTTCATCGGGTCGGCGGCCATCGTGGTTCTTTCAGATCGGGATTCCGCCCGGGATGCGGCATTGAACATGCTGAGGTTCTTTGAAGACGAAAGTTGCGGTCAGTGCACACCGTGCCGCGTTGGATGTGAAAAGGCCGTGAAGTTGATGCAGGCGGACCGTTGGGATCAGGATTTGCTGGAGGATCTTTGTCAGGTGATGGCGGATGCTTCGATATGCGGCCTTGGGCAGGCTGCGCCCAACCCGATCCGGTTGACGATGAAACACTTTGCTGACGAGGTCTGAGATGATTGGTGAAGGAATATGTGTTTCCCGGACGTGCAGACCGGTCGACGCGATAAAGCCCGTGGAATCGCATTAGGAGAACGTCCGATGTTGGATGCAGACGCCGCTGCAACCGTCACATTTACCTTGAATGGGGAACAGGTAACTGTTCCCGCAGGTTGGACGATTTGGGACGCCGCGCATCGACGTGGACTGACCATCCCACATCTCTGCCACCGGCCGGAACCAGGCTATCGCAGCGACGGAAACTGCCGGGCCTGTATGGTTGAGGTCGAAGGCGAACGGACTCTTGTGGCGAGCTGCATAAGGACAGTGACTGAAGGACTGGTGGTGACGACGGACAGTGACCGGGCTGCGACGTCCCGCAGGCTCGTTGTCGAGCTTCTGGCTGCTGACCAGCCAGAAACGCCGCATGACGCTTCCAGTCATTTCCACGACATGGCTGCGGCGAATGGAATCGAAGGCAGCCGTTTCCCGGCGACGGAAAGCGAAATGGTGCCACTGCTTGATGACAGCCATGTGGCGATGCGCGTGAATCTGGATGCCTGCATTCACTGCAATCTCTGTGTCCGGGCCTGTCGGGAAGTTCAGGTCAATGACGTCATCGGCATGGCAGGCCGTGGCCGCAATTCCCGAATTGTATTCGACATGGGCGACCAGATGGGCAATTCCACCTGTGTGGCATGCGGAGAATGCGTACAGGCCTGTCCCACAGGAGCCCTGATGCCAGCGACTGTTCTGGATGAAAACCAGGTCGGTGACAGCGGGGACTATGATGATGAAGTCCGGTCAGTTTGCCCATATTGCGGCGTTGGCTGTCAGCTCTCGTTCAGGATCAAGGACGGCAAGATCAGATACGTGGAAGGCGTCAACGGTCCGGCCAACGAGAGCAGGCTTTGTGTAAAGGGACGTTTCGGCTTTGACTATGTGGATCATCCCCACCGACTCACGACACCGCTCATTCGCCGTGATGACGCTCCGGAGAAGGGGCTCAATGCCGATCCGGCGAACTGGCGGTCGCATTTCCGTGAGGCGACTTGGGACGAGGCCCTCGATTTCGCCGCAGCGGGCCTCAAGGGTAGGGGCCGGGAAGTCGCAGGATTCGGGTCGGCCAAGTGCTCCAATGAAGAGGCCTATCTATTCCAAAAGCTCATCCGTCAGGGATTCGGTCACAACAATGTCGATCATTGCACGCGCCTCTGTCACGCGTCATCTGTCGCCGCGTTGATGGAGAATGTCGGATCGGGCGCGGTTACCGCAACTTTCAATGAGATCGAGAACGCCGACGCGGCGATCGTCATCGGCGCGAATCCGACTGAGAACCACCCTGTCGCCGCAACGTATTTCAAGCAATTTGCCAAACGTGGCGGCAAATTGATCGTCATGGATCCGCGCGGCCAGGGATTGGCCAGACACGCCACTCATATGCTGCAGTTCCGACCTGGAGCGGATGTGTCCATGTTGAACGCGATCATGAATGTCATCGTCGAGGAGGGCCTCTACGACGAGCAGTATGTCCAGGCCTTTACCGAGAACTGGGACATGATGAAAGCGCATCTCAAGGACTTCAAGCCTGAGAGCATGGCCGGGATATGCGGTGTACCGGCCGAAACGCTTCGTGCTGTCGCCAGGGAGTTTGCGACGGCGAAGGCCGGCATGATCTTCTGGGGAATGGGCATTAGCCAGCACATCCACGGTACCGACAATTCCCGGTGCCTCATCTCCCTTGCACTGATGTGCGGCCATGTCGGCCGCCCGGGCACGGGTTTGCACCCGCTACGGGGTCAGAACAACGTGCAGGGTGCTTCCGATGCCGGCTTGATTCCGATGTTCCTGCCTGACTACCAGAGCGTAACCGACGAAGGCGTGCGCTCCGCGTTCAACGAAATCTGGGGAGATGATCGTTTCCAGGACGGTCGGAAAGGCCTGACAGTCGTCGAGATCATGGACGCGGTCCATGCTGGTGATATCAGGGCCATGTATATTCTGGGCGAGAATCCCGCAATGTCTGACCCGGATGTCGAACACGCTCGGGAGGCACTCGCGAAACTCGATCATCTTGTGGTTCAGGATATATTCCTGACCGAAACGGCGAACTATGCCGACGTCATTCTGCCTTCCACGGCATGGGCTGAAAAGACAGGCACCGTCACGAACACCAATCGTCAGGTGCAGATGGGCCGACCGGCGGTGTCGCCGCCGGGAGACGCGAGGGAGGATTGGTGGATCACAGTGGAACTCGCTCGGCGTTGCGGGCTCGATTGGAATTACAGCCACCCCCGCGATGTATTCGCCGAAATGAAGCGGGGCATGGATTCGCTGGCAAATATCACTTGGGATCGACTGGAGAGGGAAAGCGCGGTGACCTATCCATCGCTGTCCGAGTCGGATCCGGGGCAACCAATCGTTTTTGGCGATGGCTTTCCACGGCCACAGGGTCGCGCAAGGTTTACGCCGGCAAATATCGTACCGCCGGCGGAAGTGCCCGATGACGAATATCCGCTTATTCTGACAACCGGGCGCCAGTTGGAGCATTGGCATACTGGGTCAATGACGCGACGGACTGCCGTTCTTGATTCGGTTGAGCCGGAGGCGAGTGCGTCGCTCCACCCGCGCACACTGCGACGGCTAGGTATCGACCCGGGTGAGGCGGTCCAGATCAAGACCCGCCGAGGCGCGATTAACATTATGGCACGTGCGGATAGAGCCGTGGCCGAGGATATGGTATTTGTGCCTTTCGCCTATGTCGAGGCGTCTGCCAATGTCCTAACAAATCCGCAGCTTGATCCCTATGGAAAAATCCCAGAGTTCAAGTTTTCGGCGTGTCGGGTCTCGAAACCTGAGGCGATAGCTGCGGAATGAACGGAGTACCCGGCGTCAACTGGTTGGTTAGCCCCAGCTTCTCGCCAAGAGGTGGCCCTGAAGGTCATTTCGGCCCCGACATTCTGATTCCGTGACGCGCTGCACGGTAAGGCGAAGAGGCGAAGAGAGGCAGGCTTGGAGTCAGTCCTGTTGGGTCACCGGTCCACAGGCTTCGGCATCTCCGCAACGGAAGCAAGGCGCTATCAACTGGGGTGAAGATGGATAAGCTCGGCAAAGACGTAATCGGAACCTCCGGATTGGCACCCTTCTTCAAGCTGGCCAATGCGGATGAGGTGACAATCGATACGCCTCAGAACCGCAAGGGCGATGCGCTGCGCACCTGGGTGCGGTCATTGTCAGGCTTTCAGAAAGAGGCTCTGGTGCGCTCGGCAAGAACCGGTGACGCCTGGAGGCTGGTATCGGATGAAGGGCCGTATCTGAACGGCAACGATGCGGCACCATGTCCGTTGGCCTTTCTGTCGGTTGGCATGGTCGCGAGCTTCATGAACGAGATCGTGGCTCTGGCCGAACAACGTGGAGCTGCAATCCGATCACTGAGGCTCGCTCAGGACAACTACTACACGATGAAGGGCTCCATGGCGAAACGGACAATGGTCGGTGGGGCTGAGAACATCGAACTTCAGGTGGAAATTGACTGTGACCTTGACGAACGGGCGCTCAATGAATTCCTGATTGACGCAACATTCGCGTCGCCTCTCAACGGATTGATGCGGGGTAGGTTGGAAAGTTCGTTCAAGCTGAGCAGGAATGGCACCGAATTGTCGCCTGCCAGGGTGGCGGAACTCAACGCGCCACTCTTCCCTGATCCCGGTGACCATTTCGAGAGGTCCATACCGACTGCAGGTGAATTGGTCCTGATGGATCCGGTCGGACCCACACCCAGGAAGGATGTGGCAAAGGGAACTGTGGCCGGAGGATCCTCGCTGTCTGATGAGCAGGACCGGAGGCTGAACATAGGTGCCATAGCCCTTCTCCGTGAGGATGGGATCAAGGACATCCAGCAAATGCAGTATTCGCCCTATGGCACTTCGTTCCGCTTCCTGTCTTCCGAGGATGGCCGAGCGCCGGATGCCGTCACGTTGGTCTCGGCTGGCATAGGGTTTTGCTTTCTGACCCAATTTGGCCGATTCGTGTCGATGCAGAGGTTGGACCTGCCAGAGTATCGTATTGTTCAGGACACGCATTTCAGTCTCGGTGGAGCCAGCGGCGGAACCGGCTCAGCCGGAGAGGCGGATCCTGTTGAGACCCACGTATATCTTGATACGAGCGAAAGCGATGAAATCGCCAGAGAAATGCTGGATATCTCCGAGCAGACGTGTTTTCTGCATGCCTTCTGCAGGACGGATCTGAAGACAAGGCTCAGAGTTGTGCGGCTTTGAAGGTATGACATCGGTCAGGAGTGTCGCGACAGGGGTATCGTTCCACCGAAAGTTGCGGGTTTCCGCCTTTTCTGGCCTAATCCGGTTGTCCGGCAGAGAAATCCCGGCGAATCACTCACGGAAACGGTCCCGGACAGGACGCCTGCCGAATCGACCTTTTCAGGGAAACAAAGGGAAACGGACGTCATTGTGTCGTTGTTTTCTGGCTGGACTGGAGTAGTCTCCGTAAACAGTGAAAGCGTATGAAGGTAGATTCAGCGCCGCGACCCGCAGCCCGTCGCCCGTCCCTTACAGCCGCAGGGTCAGGAGCACGTCGTCCCCGCCTTTCCCTCCGGCTGCAGGATCCACAGCAGGCCCAGGGGGGGGTGTGGAACACCGCCCAGGAATGGCCGTGGTCGGGAACGTGGCGGACTGCCTTATGGCACCGTCTCCAGCCGGTTCAGGTCCGCCCGGGCCGCGCCCGTCCCCAAGGGCACGCCAGCGGCAGGACCGGCGCGAGGGGGCGCCAGGACAGCGGATCCGGACCGGCAGTCATGGAGCATGGGCCTGTCCTTCAGGGGCTGGGATCCGTATCAGGGTTGTCTTCCCTGTCCGGGGTCAGACGCGGTTCCGTTCCCCGTTCGACCAGATAGGACCGGAACGAGGGAATGGGGGAATGGACACGGCCATCCGGAGTCCTGTACAGCGCTCCCTGATGGATGAGTCGGTCGATGAACCACAGGGCGGACTTTCCTTCCCGCAGCCTCTGGCCGGGGCGGTCGGCGCGGCAGTTTTCGACGAGCTCCTCCATATGTCTTGTGCGCATGCCATCCTTCAGTCCAGCCATAACCCGGGCGGTCAGGATATCCGCCTCCTGCATCTCAAGGCTGGTCTGGTCGCTGTAGTATTCCTGGCGCAGCGCATATGTCCGGGTCCGTATGGCGTCCCAGTCCATGCGGTCCATGTCACCGTCCATGCGCAGCGCCTCCTCCGCCAGGGAGACGCCGGCGAAGCGCAGGTGCCGGGGCCAGCCGTCGCAGATGTCGGCCAGGGGCTCCAGCCGCGGGTTGTGGCGGGAAGTGTCGAGGCCGAACCACAGCGCCAGCTTCCGTATGAACTCCCTGGCTTCCGCCGTCGCCAGCGGCTTGACCTCATGGACTTCCCTGCCCCGTGTCAGCTGCATGCCGTCAGCTTTTCCGACGGTGTCGGACAGCCCGGCCAGTACAAGAACCACCGGCAGTCCTGTATCGGCGTTGTGTATCTCGCGCAGGAAACAGGCGGTGGCGGAATGCGGGTCGCCTTTCATGGCCTGAGCTTCGTCCACGGCGATGATGACAGGATGGTTCCAGACCTTTTCCCGTCCCTTGCGGATGGCGGTACTAAGAAGGGAGGCGTCCCTGGCGGCATCGAATTCGGCCGACAGGCCATAGCCGGCCACGGAGGCGCCGATGGATGTCAGTCTCCGGAGCCGCTCACCGACGATTTTCCGCCAACCGTCCGGGTCGGAGACACCGGCGGCCATGATGGCCTGGATCACACCGGGGATGTCCCGACTGACGGCCGCGGACGAAACGGTCACCACCCGGGGGGTTCCATCCGTACCTATCCACAGTTCCTGCATTCGATGCAGGAGCGAACTCTTGCCGGCACCGGGGGCGCCCTGCACGATGCGGGTTTTTTTGGGCTGCCCGGCACTGTCTTTCGCGGTGGTCAGGATATCCTTGAGGATATCATCGTGGCCGACGAAGACCGGCGGCGGAGCACCTTCGCCCTGACGCAGGTATTCCTGAATTCGGACACGATTGATAGGCATGGATTTCCCTACATAAGCCCTGTCTGTTTACGGAGACTACTCCAGTCCGGTCAGGAAACAAGGTCACAATGATGTCCGTTTCCCTTTGTTTCCCTGAAAGAACCGATTCGGCAGCCGTCCTGCGTGGGACCGGTTCCGTGGGTGATTCGTCCGAAAAACCGAGCTTTCCCCTTGGCTGTGGACCTTTGTGGGCTGGCGTGGCGGCGGCCAGCCAAATAAATGCATGACGGCACTACCGGAGGCCCTGCGGCTCCATGGCGGCGACGGTCCTGGCGAGGCGGACGAGGCCGATGAACTCGGCCCGGTAGCCGAACGGGTCCTCGCCCCTGGCGGCCAGCGCGGCGGCGATCACATCGCCGTAGCCGTAGTCCCCGGTGTGGCGGCCGCCCCGCGGGGTCTGCCCGAACGCGGCGACGGCGGCGGCGAAGCGGATGTCCTGTGGCGCACTGTCGGCGTTCCCGTACTGTTCGGCCCGTGTAACGTGCCGGACGATCGGTGTGCCGGTCCCGCCGCCCGGCCTCCTGTAGCGGATGGATATGGTGGCGAACTCCTCGGCGGATCCGTCCGTCTGGGCTGCGCCATTCGCCGTCCCGGGCGGGCCGTAGCGCAGGGGTGCGTTGAGCGCGCCCGCCGAGCCGGCGGGCGCGACCTCGTAGAGCGCCGTCACCGTGTGGCCGGCTCCGATCTCGCCCGCGTCGACACTGTCGTTGCTGAAGTCCTCGCGCCGGAGCATGCGGGTCTCGTAGCCGATCAGCCGGTATTCGGCGACCGCAGCTGGATTGAACTCGACCTGGACCTTGATGTCGGCGGCGATGGGAAAGAGCGTGGAGGCCGCTTCCTCGACCAGCACCTTGCGGGCCTCGGACAGGCTGTCGCCCCGCTAGGACGGAAGCCGGGCGGCACTCGACTGCTCCCAATCTCGTCATTCACCAAAAACCGGACAGCCGCCCGGCCATCATCCATGCGCACCCGGAACGCCCAGCCGGTGCGATACCGCCGAACTGGCCGTAGTGGGCCAGCGGGTCGGCGAGCTGGAACTTCCGTTGAGGCGCCAAATTCCCTTGCGGTATCCCACAATCTGGTCTATGGTATGCCAGATAAGCGGGAATCACTATGCTGTTTCAGGCGAAGGCGATGCCAAACATGAATCTGCAGCCGATCGAATTGAACCTTTCATTGACCGATCACGTCCATGATCGCCTCCGTGCCGCGATTCTTGATATGAACATCTATGACGAGGACGCCGATCTTCGGTTGGACGAAAGATCGCTTGCGGAGCAGCTGGGAATTTCGCGCACGCCGCTGCGAGAGGCGCTAACCCGGCTTGAACAGGAAGGCTTCATCGAAATCCGGGCCCGTAGAGGCGTCTTTGTTGTACGAAAGTCGCTCGATGAAATCCTGCAGATGATCGTGGCATGGGCGGCCCTGGAATCGATGGCCGCCCGGCTTGCGGCAGAACATGCGGAAGAAGCCCAGATCAAGGCACTCCGAAAGCACGCCGCCCGCCATTCCCAAAGCTCAGCCGACGCCGACCTTTCCGAATATTCAGAAGCAAACATACAATTCCATCAGATGATCCTCGATATGTCCGGGTGTCGCCTGCTTGCCACCATTGCGGAAGGACTGTTTCTTCATATGCGCGCGGTGCGACGGCGGGCCATGGAAGAAGGAGACCGGGCCAGTCAATCCGTGGTGGATCATATGGGCATAATCACGGCGATCGAGGCGCGCGACGCGGAACTCGCCATGCGGCTCGTCCGGGAACACACCATGCGCCTGCATGATCATGTGCGCCAAACCTGGATCGCACCCGAAGGAAACCAGGGTAAGCGCGAAATGGCAGGATAGTCAGCTGCTGGCGCCGGTTGTGCGTTGGGCTATGAGGAGGAACAGAATGGACGGCAATACCGCCAAGGATGTCGGAACAGACCAGAAGCTTACCGACGGGTTTCATCTGGTAATCGACGCCCTCAAGCTAAACGGCATCAAGACAATCTATCATGTGCCCGGCATTCCAGTAACCGATCTAGGTCGTATGGCGCAGGCGGAGGGCCTGCGCGTGATTTCGTTCCGTCATGAACAGCATGCCGGTTACGCTGCGGCCGCCGCTGGCTACCTTAACAGGAAGCCGGGCGTCTGCCTGACAGTTTCAGCTCCCGGCTTCCTCAATGGGCTGACGGCATTGGCCCATGCAACGACGAACTGTTGGCCGATGATCCTGATTTCGGGCTCGTCCGAACGCGAGATTGTCGACTTGCAGCAGGGTGACTACGAAGAGATGGATCAACTCGCTGTCGCCAAGCCTCTCTGCAAGGCCGCTTACAGAATTCTACGTGCGAGGGACATTGGTGTTGGCATAGCCCGTGCTATCCGAGCTGCTCTGTCAGGGCGGCCCGGTGGCGTGTACCTAGACGTACCTGCTTCGCTCTTGGGACAGGCTATCGACGCCGCAGAGGGCGCGAATTCCCTGATTGAGGTTGTGGATCCGGTACCCGCCCAGTTGCCTGCAACCGAGGCCATTGACCGCGCCATTGACGTTCTCAAGGGAGCCGAAAAACCACTTGTCATCCTTGGCAAAGGGGCGGCATACGCCCAGTGCGACGAGACCGTCCGGCGTTTCGTCGAGACCTCCGGAATTCCCTATATCGCAATGTCGATGGCAAAGGGCCTGCTCCCGGACACCCATCCCCAGTACGCAGGTGCCGCGCGCTCGCTCGTCCTGAAGGACAGCGACTGCGTCATGCTGATCGGTGCAAGGCTGAACTGGCTGCTTGGCCACGGCAGGGGGCGCCAGTGGGGTGAGCAGGGCTCGAAGCAATTCGTGCATGTGGATATCGATCCCATTGAGATGGACAGTAACCAGCCCATCGCCGCTCCGTTGGTCGGAGACATTGAAAGCGTGCTTGGGTTGCTGCTTGAAAGGATGGATGGCTGGCAGAAGCCGGCTGGCGCATGGATTGAAGCAATCAGAAGCAAGGTCAATGCGAACATCGAACGCATGGCGCCGAAGCTGGTGAACAACAGCGTGCCAATGGACTTCCACGGTGCGCTGGGGCGTCTGCGCAGGATCATCGCCGACAATCCGGACACAATTCTAGTCAACGAGGGCGCAAACACATTGGATTTTGCCCGGTCGATCATCGATATGTACAAGCCCCGTAAGCGGCTCGATGTCGGCACCTGGGGTGTAATGGGCATCGGTATGGGCACTGCCGTAGCGGCGGCCGTTGAAACTGGCTGTCCAGTTGTTGCCGTCGAGGGTGACAGCGCATTCGGGTTTAGCGGTATGGAAGTCGAGACGATCTGCCGATACCAATTGCCGGTCTGTATCGTCGTATTCAACAATTCCGGGATCTACAGAGGTACTGACGTCAACGCTTCCGGTGATGACCCGGCCCCCACTGTCTTTGTAGAGGAGGCGCGTTACGACTTAATGATGCAGGCATTTGGAGGTGAGGGCGTGATGGCAAGGTCTCCCGACGATCTCGAAAGGGCGGTGCGAGAGGCATTGGACTCCGGAAAACCAACCCTCGTAAACGCGATCATCGATCCTGGGGCTGGAACCGAGTCCGGCCGAATCGGAAATCTCAACCCTCAGAGTGTGGTCAGTAAGACCTGAACGCGAGACGGGGCGAGCGGTGCACGAACCGCGAGAAAGGAAAGACATGGAGACTAAAGCACTCAATGGCGTCAGGATACTGGATTTCACCCATGTGCAGTCCGGACCCACCTGCACCCAGCTTCTCGCCTGGTTCGGTGCCGATGTCATAAAGGTGGAACGTCCCGGTGTTGGCGATGCAACTCGCAGGCAACTGGTGGACGTGCCCGGGGCCGACAGTCTCTACTTTACGATGCTCAACCATAACAAGCGTTCAATCGAACTGAACTCAAAGCACGAGACTGGCAAGGAAGTGCTGACCCGGCTGATTGAGGAATGTGACGTGATGGTCGAGAACTTTGCGCCTGGGGCGCTCGACCGGATGGGTTTCACTTGGGAACGGATTCAGGAAATCAACCCACGGATGATCCTGGCCTCGATCAAGGGCTTCGGGCCTGGACAGTACGAGGACTGTAAGGTCTATGAGAATGTCGCGCAATGTGCTGGTGGCTCGGCGTCGACGACAGGATTTCTGGATGGGCCACCATTGGTGACGGGTGCGCAGATCGGAGATTCCGGCACTGGGCTGCATCTGGCGCTGGGGATCGTCACCGCGCTGTTCCAGCGTGATCGGACGGGTCGCGGACAGAAGGTGTCGGCTGCGATGCAGGACGGTGTGCTGAACCTATGCCGCGTCAAGCTTCGCGACCAGCAACGACTCGCGGCCGGTCCTCTTCAGGAATACTCGCAGTTCGGTGAGGGAATTCCTTTCGGCGCAGCGACGCCACGGGCTGGCAATGATTCTGGAGGTGGCCAACCAGGATGCATTCTCAGGTGCAAGGGATGGGAAACCGACCCCAACGCCTATACGTACTTCATTACCCAGGCTGCGGTCTGGGGATCCATCTGCGATCTGATTGGAAAGCCGGAGTGGAAGGATGCGGAAGGGTATGCGACTCCGCCGGAACGCTTGGACAAGCTGGGCGAGATCTTTGATGCGATTGAAGCGTGGACCACGACCCTGACGAAGTTCGAGGTCATGGAAATCTGCAATCCACTTAACGTCCCCGTTGGCCCTATCCTGTCGATGAAGGAACTGATGGAAGACGAGGGATTGCGAGCCACTGGCACGATTGTAGACGTCGACCACCCCGAACGCGGTCGATACGTATCGGTCGGCTGTCCGATCAAGCTCAGTGATTCGCCAACGGAAGTCATCCGCTCTCCGCTGCTTGGCGAACACACCGAAGAGGTCCTTGCGAACGTGCTCGGATACGCGGGCGGCGACCTGTCGAGGATACTGAAATCTGGTGCGGTGGGTGAGCGGGCCAAGGCGGCAGAAAGATGAGTGGCCTAATGCGCATCATCGTCATGGGCCAGCAAGCGTTCGGAAAGGATGTTCTGGCGAAACTCCTGGACTCCGGAACGGACGAAGTAGTCGCGGTCTATTGCGAGCCCGACCGGGGCGGCAAGGTTGATCCGATCAAGGAGTTCGCGCTCGAAAGGGGCCTTCCGGTTCATCAGCCTCCCGATTTCGAAGACCAGGAAGCGCTTATCACGCTCGCTGGCCACGAGGCCGACCTCTTGATCATGGCTTTCGTGAACGTCTTCGTTCCGGAAGCGGCACGCGATACACCTAGGCTGGGTTCAATCTGCTTTCACCCATCTCTTCTTCCACTCCATCGAGGGCCAAGCGCGGTGAATTGGCCGATAATAATGGGAGCTACGACATCCGGTTTCAGCTGGTTCTATCCATCCGATGGGCTTGACGAGGGGGACAGCCTGCTGCAGTGGGAATGCGAGATCGAACCGGATGACACGGTCATCGATCTTTACTTCAGGAAAATCTACCCTTCAGCGGTCGACTCTGTACTGACGGTCTGTGACCTGTTCCGAGACGGATCACCACCTCGAATTATTCCCGATGAGGCGCAAGCGACCTATGAGCGCCGTTGCTTGAAAAAGCATGCTCGGATCGATTGGAACAAGCCGGTCAAGCAAGTGTATGACCTTATCCGCGGCACCAATCCCAGCCCGGGTGCCTGGACCACCCTGAACGGCATCGAAGTCCAGATCTATGATTGTGCGCGGGTTCAGGGGGACGGTGTGTCATCTAGGGTCGTAGACGTGTCGCAGGACGGCGTGACCGTTCAGTTGATCGGCGGACGCATCGCTATCAAACGGGTACGACCCGCAGGTGGGGGCAAGATTGCGGCTGCCGAGTGGGCGGCGTCGGTCGGACTCAAGGCCGGTGACAGCTTAGGAACGTGACAGAACAGCCCAAAGGTACGAACAAGAGATGTCTGACATAGAAATCGCACGCACCGCCAGAAAGAAGCCGATTCAGGAGATCGGTGCCAAACTCGGCATCCCGGTGGAGCAGCTGATCCCCTTCGGCCATGACAAGGCGAAGGTTTCGGCCGAATTCATCAGGTCCCAAGCCGAAAGAGTCGATGGAAAGCTGATCCTGGTGACAGCGGTCAACCCAACACCGGCAGGTGAAGGCAAGACGACCACAACGGTAGGCCTTGGCGATGGGCTGAACGCAATTGGCAAGAACGCGATGATCTGCATCCGCGAGGCCTCGCTTGGACCGAACTTTGGCATGAAGGGTGGGGCAGCCGGTGGCGGCTATGCCCAGATTGTGCCGATGGAGGACATGAATCTCCATTTCACAGGCGACTTTCACGCAATCACCAGTGCGCATTCCCTACTCAGCGCCATGATCGATAACCACATCTACTGGGGCAACGAATTGGAAATCGACACTCGCCGTGTGGTTTGGCGTCGTGTCGTCGATATGAACGATCGTGCGCTGCGTTCCATAACCTGTTCGCTTGGTGGCGTTGCGAACGGTTTCCCCCGGGAGGCTGGGTTTGACATAACGGTGGCGTCGGAAGTCATGGCAATCCTCTGTTTGGCCAACGATCTTGATGACCTGCAGAGGCGTCTCGGAAATATGATAGTTGCATATCGCCGTGATCGGTCACCTGTACATTGCCGAGACATAAAGGCTGATGGTGCGATGACGGTGCTCCTGAAGGACGCCATGCAGCCCAATCTGGTGCAGACGCTGGAGAACAATCCTGCGTTTGTGCATGGTGGACCGTTCGCGAACATCGCTCATGGATGCAATTCGGTCGTGGCGACCAAGACGGCTATGAAACTGGCCGACTATGTTGTGACCGAAGCGGGATTCGGTGCTGATCTTGGCGCGGAGAAGTTCTTGAACATCAAGTGCCGTAAGGCTGGCTTGGCTCCAGACGCGGTGGTGATCGTCGCCACCGTACGCGCGCTGAAGATGAATGGCGGCGTGGCCCGGGATGATCTCGGTTCCGAAAACGTTGAGGCTGTAAATAAGGGATGTGCCAACCTCGGGCGGCATATCGAAAATATCGGAAAATTCGGCGTCCCTGCGGTTGTGGCAATCAATCATTTTGTCACTGATTCAGATGCCGAAGTGACTGCCGTCAGGGCCTATGCCGAAGATATGGGGACCGAAGCGGTCCTCTGCCAGCACTGGGCCAAGGGTTCGGATGGGACCAGGGAGCTTGCTGCCAGGATTGTGGATGTCTGCGAAAGTGGGTCATCTCGCTATGCACCTCTGTATGCAGACGACATCCCACTGTTTGAGAAGATCGAGACAGTTGCCAAACGCATCTACCATGCGGATGAAGTGCTGGCCGACCAGAAAATCCGCAATCAACTAGCGGATTGGGAACGGCAGGGCTACGGCAACCTGCCTGTCTGCATGGCCAAGACACAGTACAGCTTCACCACGGACCCGTCACGGCGTGGCGCACCAACTGGCCATTCTTTGCCTGTCCGTGAGGTGCGGCTCAGCGCCGGTGCTGGGTTCGTCGTGGTGATCTGTGGAGAGATCATGACTATGCCGGGTCTACCGAGCCGCCCGGCGGCTGAGCAGATCCATATCAACGATGCAGGTCAGATCGAAGGATTGTTCTAAGTCGTGACAGCTGGTTTTCAGATCATTGCGCTCTCAGTTTGCGGAGACGGAGGGTGAGTGAAGCGTCCGCACATAGGTCCGGCGGAGCCCGCACGAGTTCGCTTCACTGCAGGCTGTCGCATGGGGATAGCCCGTCATTGGGGTTTGATGCTGGTCGGTTCCTGCTGGAAAGGACAAGCCCTGTCATCGGCACAGGTTCTGCATTGGGCACGCAGTCGGTAATGAATGCAGGACTTTGGCACACTATAGCCATGTCTTTGATTACGCACGCAGGCACCGGTGCCACACGGCTTGCGACTGATGCGGAGAAGTCGGAAGGGCCAGTTGTCGACTGTTCGGTCTCTCAGGCGTCTGAGGACGTTAAGGCCTGCACTGCATCATCCACGGCGAACATGAGAAAGTTGTCGGCAAGACGGTCTGGCGATTGTTTGCGAGGCGATGGAACCTGGATCTCTTGAGGAATCCGGGGAGCGGTTGACATGACTGCAACTAGAGTGATTTGTTTATTGAGGTCAAGAGCTTAGGTCGGAATCAAAGCGAGCGAAGATTTGCGGGTATCCGGTTCCGGCATAACATGACCGCATTTGTGGTCGAACAATGAGGAGGAGACTGATGAGACTCTTTAAATCCCTGGCGGCAAGTGCCGCCGCACTTGCGCTGTTGACACCTGCGGCTCTGGCCGATTGGCAACCGCGCAAGCCCGTTGAGTTCATAATCATGGCCGGCACAGGCGGCGGCGCCGACCAGATCGCACGGCTTCTACAAGGCCTTATCGAACAGAAAGACCTTTCGCCGCGTCCATTCATACCGATCAACAAACCTGGTGGCTCCGGTGCAGAGGCCCTGCGTTACATGCAGGATAAGGCTGGTGATGACCACACGGTCATGATGACACTGAATAGCTTTTACACTACGCCGCTCATTCAGGAAGATCTGGGCGTTGACGTGACGACGTTCACTCCGATCGGTCTGATGGCGATGGACACCTTTCTGCTATGGGTCAACACAGATCGAGGCGACATATCGGATCTCGATAGCTATGTCGGTGCGGTAAAGGCAGCCGGTCTCGACTGGAAAGTCGGCGGAACCGGCTCGGGTCAGGAAGACTCGATTCTTACGGCGATGATGGAGGCCGCCTTTGACTATGAGGTGACCTACATTCCGTTCCCGGGCGGTGGCACTGTGGCCAAGAATCTGGTCGGCAATCATATCGACTCGACGGTGAACAACCCGTCTGAGCAGCTGGAGTTCTGGCGCGCTGGCAATACAAAGCCGCTTGTTCAGTTCACTGGCGAACGCATGGCTGCGTTCCCGGATGTTCCGACAGCCAAGGAACTTGGCGTGGAAATCGAATATTACATGCAGCGCTCGGTGAACGGTCCACCAGGAATGTCGGCGGAAGCTGTGGATTGGTACACAAATCTATTCCAGACCCTGTTCGACTCTGAAGAATGGCAGGAGTTCTGCGTTTCGGACGGCTTGACATGCGCCGGCATGATGAAGGGTGACGAGCTTGCAACGTTCCATTCAATGAATGTCGATGCCCATAGGAAGCTGATCGAACAGGTCGGTGCCGCAAAGATCACTGGCGAGTGATTGCGACAGTAGGCCCGCGCGTTCGAGCGCGGGCCAATCTCCTGACGGCAACTTAGGAAATGCATGACTTTCGTCAGGCCAGCGGACGCCTCGGGAACCGTCTGGCAATTGCGATTTGATTGAGTGAGCGACGAGACGGAGTGTCGAGATGACCGTTCGCACAGCCGAGCTTCTAATGTCGATCGCGACCCTGCTCATGTCGCTGGGCTTGATGCTCAGCATTTACGCCGACGGTCTTTCGATCGGGTGGATTGAGGGGCGAGGACCAGGCGCCGGGATGTGGCCGTTCTGGCTCTCGTGTGGCATGGCGCTGGTTTCGCTTTGGACATTGGTCCGCTGGTTCGCAGGCATAACTCCCGAATCCCGGTCCACGGAGGAGTATTGTGCCTCCGATACACTGGTTCTGGTGATCGTAACTACACTAGCGTTTCTTGGTTTCCTGATCCTGATCCAAGTGATCGGTACTTATCTTGCCTTGATGCTGTACATGCTGGTCTGCCTACGCTTACTTGGCGGGCATTCCTGGCTGACGACCTGTTCGATCACGATTGGGGCGCCGATCTTCATTTACCTGCTCTTCGAGGTGGCACTGACGAAGTATCTGCCAAAGGGACTTCCGGTGTTCGAGGAGGGATTCCTGTTCCTCGACAATTTCCGCTACGAGTGGTTTTACTGAAGGGCTGGCACAGATGGAAACCATTTTTGTATCGCTTGGTGCCGGTCTGCTTCACGCCTTCGAGCCGCTCAATCTCTTCATGATCGTAGCCGGTTGTCTCGCGGGCCTGTTCGTAGGCTGCATGCCGGGATTGGGCTCGGTGAATGGTGTTGCCATTCTGCTTCCGATCACATTCCTCGTGCCTCCGACGGCCGCGATCATTTTCCTTGCCGCATTATACTATGGAGCGATGTACGGAGGCGCGATCAGCTCGATTACGCTCGGCATTCCCGGTGCCTCGACGGCCGTCGCCACGGTCTTTGACGGACGACCTATGGCTCAGCAGGGCCGGGCTGATCAAGCACTGATGGCTGCTGCGATCGCTTCTTTCATTGGTGGCACGGTGTCGGTGATTCTGTTCACATTCTTTGCACCACCGCTTGCGGTGTTCGCGCTGAAGTTCGGCCCACAGGAAGAATTCGCGTTGATGGTGCTTGCCTTCGCAACCTTTGTCGGTCTTGGTGGGGATGACATTCCAAAGACGATATTCTCAATCCTCATCGGCTTGGTGGTAGCGGCTGTTGGTTTTGACATCATTTCCGGCAAACCTCGGCTGATTTTCTTCGATATGGTCGAATTCCAGCGCGGAATCGGATTTCTGGTGGTGGCGATTGGGATCTACGGCATCGGTGAGATGCTTTGGACAATCGAAAGTACCAAGGGCAAGGTGCAGATGCACGGTGTCAGGGTTACCTGGCAACGGATGACCGACAACCTTCGTGGCATCCGAAATTACATCAATTCGACCTGGCTGGGTTCTGTGCTCGGATTCTTTGTGGGAACCCTGCCAGCCGCCGGTGCGACTCCTGCATCATTGATGAGCTATGGTCTGGCCAAGACTTTCTCGAGAGATCCCGAGAGTTTTGGCAAGGGAAACGTTGCGGGAGTGGCGGCACCCGAGGCCGCGAACAACGCTGCATCGACCGGATCAATGCTGCCGATGCTTACATTGGGCATTCCTGGTTCTCCGACAACGGCGATTTTGCTTGGCGGCATGATAATTTGGGGTTTGCGTCCAGGACCGCTTCTGTTTTCGGAGAATCCTGACTTTGTATGGGGTTTGATAGGCTCACTCTACATCGCGAATGTGGCCACGCTGCTTCTGAATCTTGCGCTCATTCCTGTATTTGTCCGTGTTCTTGCAATGCCATTCTCAATCCTGACCCCGATCATTTTTGTGCTCTGCGCTCTTGGTGTGTTTGCGACAACAGACCGTATGTTTGATGTCTGGATTATGGTCATCATTGGAATCGTTGGGTACCTGATGCGGAAACTGAACTATCCGGTTGCGCCGGCCGTGCTTGCCATCGTGCTCGGGCCTCTTGCAGAGCGTTCGCTGCGCCAGTCACTGGTTTCCAGCCGTGGCGATCCAATGACGTTTCTTGAGCGTCCGATATCGTTGACATGCATGTTGATCGCGCTTGCGCTTGTCTGTTACCCCCTGATCATCAGTCTTAGGCGAAGACGGGCAGCCAGCAGGCCGCACTGAGTTTCGTCGGGTTTCCGGCAGACCGTTTTGCGCGATTTGGGACCAAACGATCGGTACCGGCATTGGTGTTGCACTTCAGGGTGGAATGGGGCTTGCATATTGTAGGCGTCCAGATGCGTTTAGTCCGCTTAAGCAAAACCAATACGGCGATCACCATTGAAGTCGAGGACTCGCGCAACCAAAAATGTTCCCGGCTACAGTCTTACAGCGGCAGCAAGGCTAAGCTCGAGATTAAATTATCGACGGGCAACAGCGTCCAATACTGCGAATAGAGACCGAGATCAGCATAGAAGTTGAAAGTGTTTGCCAATCATACCACTGCTATTGCGGCGACGAAGCTTAAGGGCGAATAGATCATGGTTCAGCAAACTGGATTTTGCGCTCCGCGAGATCGATCCTGACTTGTCCACCTCGGTGCTCGCAAACCTTCCGGAACACGTCGTAACCTTTCAAGATAGTCTCCTCCCATAACCATAGTGGGCAGCTTTCTACCTCATACCCCAGAACAAATTGCCGTATGGATTTCAACAGCCCGTAGTCAAGTGAAGAAAGACCGTCGAAATGAGCTAAGCGTCGGGCGTGATTGAAAATCCAGGTGGCTATACCCTCTTCGATGAGGATTGCACGCGCACCGTCTTCTACTTCATCCACGGCAGGGCGGCTCTTTCGCTTCACTCCCAGAAGACGCCTAAGCGTTGGCGACCAGCCAAGAAAGGCTGCATGAGCAAGGTGGAAGACGTCGTGAAAGCGGTAATCATCATCCTCGGTGCGGTTATCGGTCAGTGGATCACCGATTGGCACACCCTCGCGGGTCATGCGTGAGACCAGCTTTCCGTTTTGTTCAACTTCCTCGAACGTCACATGCAACTTGCGTGGAAGTTGCTCATTCATGGGAAACGCTTCGTCAAAAAGAGCTGGATAGACTCGCTCAACAGGCCAGCGATCGGCGATCTTGACCAAATTGGCAACGGCGGCACGCTCAAGCGACAGACCGGCATCATTTGCCGCATGGCGTAGCGCACGGAAGACAGCGATGAGGCGGCCTTTCAGCGCGGATCTGTTTTGCTCGAGGCGACCTGCACGGTAGTCCGTCAAAAGGAGACCGACTTCGGCGGCTAGGCGTATAGAGGACTGCGCAAATGCGGCAGACGGCCTTCTAGGTCGATTTTGGGGTTCTAATTCGACATCGGCGAAGGCAATGTCCTGACGCCCAACCGTCTGCCAATTGTCACGTTCACAGTCGAGATTGATCGCTAGGTCAGACAGGGTAAAGCCAGCACGATCAGCAACGGCATTGAGATACCAAATCACATCCCCCAGTTCCTCGCAAACACTTTCCTCATAACCGACATAGGCCACAGGGTCGCGCTGTTTCTTCTTTACTTCGCTCAGGAGACTGCCCGTCTCACCAAAGAGTCCAAGCAGTGGGAAACACAGGCTTGGATCGCTTGTTCGCTTAAGGTCGGTAAGTAGTGCCGCGCTTCCGTATTTGGAGAATGTCAAAGGGGACATCAGTGCGTCTTCCGTCAATCAAACAACGCTTTGGCCGCGACCAAGAATAAAGTGGTTCTCAGAGCGTGGGGAACCAATGGACACATTGGCGTCCCGATTTCCGCTGCTTTGACCATCAATGCGCGCTTTGTTACGACCGGAACCTAGAACTGCATAGCGTCGTTGGCGACCTCAGCAAGGTCCGTAAGGTTTTTTGGTTCCATGCGAGCAGTTAAGCATGGTTTCATGATGGGAGCAAGTATATTTTTCCTTTCCGCCTCGGAACAAATCAACGCTCAATCAAGGTGGGGCTGTTATGAATGCATCTATGTGAACACGAGGAAATGCGGGTCCAACACTATCAGGTGGCGGTTGCTGTCCCGCACGCGGTCGATCCAACCAGTCCAACAGTCCCGTCAAGGAAGGGTTTCGTAACGGCCTTGAATATCAGGCATCTCAGCCTGCGGCACTCACGGTCGGTCTCGCAGTAGCGCACTTACGCCTCGTAGGAACGCCGGTAGCCGAGATAGCGGTGGCGGTCCATCAAGGCGTTCCGCAGCTGCCCGACTTCCGTGTCCGTCACGGGCTCAAGTCCTAGCGGTCGAAACTTTGATAGCTGCGCCGCGATCTCCGACCGCAGTTCAGGGCCGGGCTGTCGGCGGCCCTCATGTCCCCGACGCTTTCCTCCTAACTCGCCGACAGCCTGAGGATGCCGTGGCCCTACGGCGTCTCAAGCATGCCAAAGCAGGTCCCGGCTCTGTAGTCGCTCCTCGCCGTCGTCCAGCCGAGGTGCTCACGGACCGTCTTCCCGAGCCCGTTGCGGCTGCCGTTCGGCAGGAGCTGCACGGTCTCCCGTATGTCGGTGGTCTGCCACTGGGTTACATGGTGACCCGAGATGGTGGTCAACTTGAGGTCGATGATCCGCTTGTCCATAGCCGGTTCCGGTATCCACCTGACAGAAACATGCGAATTACCGACCGCTAAAATCTGTGCACCAAACTTCGCCGTGACGGCGATGTCTCCGCACTCTTCGCCGAATCCAGGCCGGGGCCGAAACCGAAACCCGAAGAGCCTTTGAGGCTGCGGTGGGAACGGCGCATCCTGGAACTCCGCAGGACCGCCGGCCTCTCGGTCGGGGAGATCAGCGAAAGGCTCGCGGAGGAGGGGATACCCGCCGGCACGACCAGCGTGCACCGCGTCCTGCGCCTCCACGGCATCGGCAAGCTGCGGCGGCGGACGCCCGGAGAAAGGGAGGCGGCCCTGCGCCCCGATCCCGCCCCGGCGGCCGATGCCGGGCGATTCGACCTGACGCCGCGGCGCCTGCGCACCGGTTTCGGCGGACTGTTCCTGTTCGTCCCCGATCCCGTCCGCATCGATCTCGACCGGATTATCGCCGACAGCTGCATGCCGGGGAGCGCCAGGATCCCGGCTGGCCATGCCTTCCGGTCCCTGCTGGCGCTGAAGCTGTGGGGGATCGGACGGCCGCCGCATATGATGACCGACATCCTCGATCCCGGCGCCGCCCTGTTCGCCGGGCTGAACGCCATGCCGAATCGCTCTACCCTGACGGAATATTCCGGCCGGATCGATCCGAAGCTGTGCGCCGGTCTCATGGACCGCTGGCACCGGGCCCTGAACGGCCTCGGGACCGATCTCGGCGGCGACGGCTCCTTCGACCTCGACTTCCATACCATCCCCTGGCACGGCAGGGATCCGGAGGCGCCGGTTGAAAAACACTATGTCTCCAGGCGCAGCCGCAGCCGCAGGCAGAAAGGCGTCCTCGCCTTTCTCGCCCGCGATGCCGATTCCCGGCTGCTCGTCCATGCCAACGCCCGCGTCCGCAAAGCGGACCGGAACGACGGGATTCTCCGCTTCATCGACTTCTGACGGGAGCACAACGGTGGGCTGCCGAGGGAGCTGGTGTTCGATTCACGCCTGACAACCTACGCCAATCCCGGACAGATCAACGCCATGGGGATCGACTTCCCGACCCTCCGCCGGCGCTCGAAGTCGCTGCCCGCCGCCGTTGCCGCCCGCCCGGACAGCGAATGGAAACAGGTGCGCCTGAACAATGTCGGGCGCGTCCACCGCACGCCGCAGGTTCTCGACCAGCGCGTCCGGATCACCCGATACCGCGACGAGGTCCGCCAGCTCGCCGTGCGCGGCCTGGGCCATGAGCGGCCGACCCTTCTGCTCACCAACCAGATGAAGACCTCCGCAAGCCAGATCGTGGACCGCTACGCCCGGCGCATGGTGATCGGGAACGCCATCGCCGACGCCATCGATTTCTTCCACATGGATGCCCTTTCAGCCTCGGTGCCGATGAAAATCGATATCGACCTGCAACTCACGCTCATGGCCAGCGGACTCTACCGGCTGCTCGCCGTCCGTACGGGCAACGGCAAACGGAACGCGAAATCCCGCACTCTGTTCAGCAATTCCCACCAGCCCTTCCGGACCCTGTATTCCTTGGGCTTCCGTGAACCGGGTTTCGTAGACTTTTCCTTCCAGACGACTGGAAACCGCCCGGAATCCTCTGGACATCATAGGCTGGGGCCCTTACCGCAACCGGTGTTGACTTCGATGACGGGAGTTGGGACGATGCGGTTTCGGAAGGACCTCGGCAGGCCCGGGCTGATCAGGGCGCTTGCGGAATGCTTCGGCAGGATCGACGATCCGGTGGACGGGCGCCGGTTCAGCCTCGCGGACCACCTCATGTCGGCGTTCGCGATGTTCTCGCTCAAATATCCGTCGCTCCTGCAGTTCGACAGGGACAGCCGCAGGGACGCCATCGTCCGCGGGAACCTCCGGACGCTGTTCGGGATCGCGGCGGCGCCCTGCGACTCCGCCATGCGGAAACGCCTCGACACGGTCGACCCCAGGCAGCTGCGCCCGGCGTTCAGGACCCTGTTCGCGAGGCTGCAGCGCGGCAGGGTGCTGGAGGACTACACGGTTTTCGACGGCCACTACCTGATCTCGATTGACGGCACCGGCTACTTCAGCTCGAAATCCGTCCACTGCGACCACTGCTGCGTCGCCCGCCGCAGTGATGGATCGAGGACCTACTCGCACAGCATGCTCGCCGCCGTGGTCTGCCACCCGGAACGCCGCGAGGTGTTCCCGCTGGCCCCGGAGCCGATCGCCAGGACCGACGGGGACAGGAGGAACGACTGCGAGCGCAACGCCGCCGCGCGGTTCATCGACGACCTCCGGCGGGAGCATCCGCACCTGAAGGCCATCGTCCTGCAGGACGGCCTCGCCTCCAACGGGCCCCACATCGCCCGCCTGCGGCGGCACGGCCTCCGCTTCATCCTCGGCGCGAAACCCGGCGACCACGCGCTGCTGTTCGCCAGCCTCGACGCCAGCCCCGACACCCGCACCGCCCGGTTCACCGACGCCGACGGCACCCGGCACGACTTCCGCTACCTGAACGGTGCGCCAGTCAACGCCTCCCATCCCGACATCAGGGTCAACGTCATCGAATACCGGGAGACGGTCATCAAGAGGACATACATCGCGAAGCACCACCGCGGCCCGGACGACCCGACCCACCGGGTGGAGGAGAAGCAGCGGAGGTTCTCCTGGGTCACCGACCTTCCCGTCGACAGCGACAGCCTCATGCCGGTCATGCGCGCCGCCCGCTCCCGATGGCGGATAGAGAACGAGACGTTCAACACGCTGAAGAACCAGGGCTACCACTTCGAGCACAGCTTCGGGCATGGAAAGCGGCACCTGACCACCGTGCTCGCCATGACGATGATGCTCGCCTTCCTCACGGACCAGATCGAGGCCGCCTCCTGCAGGGTGTTCGCCGCCGCGCTGGAGGCGAGGGGGCGGCTGAGGTACCTCCGCGAGAGAACCCGGTCATACTTCCACGACTTCCCGGTCCCCGACTGGCGGACACTCTACGCCGCCCTGACCCACGGGCACGCGCCTGTGGCCCTGAACGTCGCCGGACCGTCCGGACGGTCGCCGCCGCGGCGCGGGGCGCCCGGGCGCGCCTGAACGCCCGACCGAACCGCCCCAGGGGCAGACCCGCGACACATCCCTTATTTCCACCGGAACGCCGCCGGACGCCCCCGCACGCCCGGATTCCGCCCGAATCCGCCGCCGACGCCCGCAATCCGCCGGAAACCGGACCGGAATTTCACTGGTGGGAATTTCTGCACTCTGTTCCGCAATTTCGTCAAAGCGCCGGCCGACATCACGATCACCGACGACCGCATCGACGTCCGGCTCGGACGACGGGCGAACAACCCGTTCCTCCTCAACGCATCCTATGACAGGACCGACATCGCCGTGCCGTGGCTCGGTGACCGGCGGCTGCGGATCAGCTTCCTGTAATCCGCTAGGGAAATTCATGGGAATTGCAGGCGTTGGGAATCGAGGCTAGGGAATGCCTTGAACCCAACTGAAGGTGCGCTTTCACACATCGGGGATGGAGAGTCGACAGCGAAGCGGGGGAAACGGATTTACAAACACAGATCAGATTGGACTATACTCCATGCGGTTCGTATTGTTGTCGTCATCAGCCGAATTGTGGTAACTTGGCTACATGAGTCACTACGATATACTTGTTCTGGGGTGCAGAGACTCCGACGATCTCGATGCGTTCCTGTCGGTGCTTCGGAGCCTTGTGGCGGATAGCGGCCTGCCGGAGGCGGATGTTCGGTTTGTGACTGAAGCATCGGGCTACGGGTTCTGCGATCACCGTCGACCCGCCGTTTGTGCGTGTTTCAGGTCGGCAAGCCAGTCTGAGTTGGCTGTGATACAGATGCTGCTCAGGTCACGGGTTCCAGTCATTCCGATCGCGCGGACAGGCGAGCGTTTTGAGGACTTCCCTTCAGAATTGCAGCCGCTAAACGGCGCATGTCTTCCGGATCGGCGGGATCAATGGTCGATCGCCGGTGCGGCCATTTTGGAGAGCGTCGGGCTGCTGCGGTCGCAAAGGCGATTGTTTGTCAGCTATAGGCGAACGGAGGCCCGCGAAGCGGCTGTGCAGCTCCACGATGGGTTGTCGGGGCGAGGTTTCCAGATCTTTCTGGATACCCATGTCATTCGTCCCGGGAAGGTTTTCCAGGACCAGCTGTGGCACAGTCTCTGTGATTCCGATGTCATGCTGATGCTGGACACTGCGACATATTTTGACAGCAAGTGGACGCGTGCGGAGTTTGGCCGAGCCCAGAGCATAGGCGTGAGTATAATGCGCTTGATATTTCCGACGCATACGCCAAACCCAGCAACGGATTTTACGGCTTCCCACACACTTCAGGACACTGATTTCGACGGGGAGCGGCTCAGGCCCTCGGTGGTTGAGGAGTTGATCGCGAGGGTCGAGCGTCTTCGGGCGCGAAGCATCGCCGCCAGACTTCTTGAAATGACAGGCAAGCTGAAGGCCGAAGTCGAGGCCACCGGGGGTAGGTTGGATGGGGCCGGGGCCTTCCGGAGTGTCGCCATGACGCTGCGGAACGGGACGCGTGCGTGGGCGTATCCAGTCATCGGCGTTCCGACGGCGAAACTGCTCTACGACATCGTGCGGCGGGCCGAAGCCGCCAATCAGCGGGGGCCATACCTCGTGTATGATCACACAGGGATCGCGGATGACTGGCTGGATCACCTCGCTTGGTTGGACAGGAAGATCGGCGATGTGGAATTCATGCGGGTCTCCGAAACAGCGGGTGTCATTTCGAGGCGGGTGGTCTCATGACCGGTGCTGTGTTCCTGTCTGCGGGAGTCCCCGATCCAACGAAGCCGCATTTCGTGGGGCCATCGGACGCGACGGACGTCATCGGGGCTGTGAGGGCATTGGTGTATGTTGTGCTCGGCCGACGACACCTCATATGGGGAGGACATCCCGCGATCACACCCGTCGTCTGGTCGGTTGCGGAGAGCCTGCACGTGAACTACGGCAATTGGGTCACGCTCTATCAATCGACCTATTTTGAGGATCAGTACCCCGAGGACAACCTGCGCTTCTCGAACACTAGATATGTCGAGGCGGTGGAGCGCGCTCCTGGGATGACGGAACCTGAGCGTCAGGCCGCAAGTTTGACAAGGATGCGTCGCTCCATGTTCGCCGAGAATGAGTTCCAGTCCGCTGTCTTTATCGGTGGTATGAAGGGTGTCTTCGAGGAGTTTGACTTGTTCGGGCAGTTGTGCCCGGAAGCCCGGAGAATTCCGCTGCTTTCGACTGGTGGTGCGGCCCTGATGCTGCGGGAGCGCCTTTCCGACGCCGATCAAAACATTGATTTCAGCCGTCTTGAGAACGACGTTGACTACGTTCCACTTCTTTTCGAGTTGTGCGGCATTGAGGCATCCGAGAGAAGGTCTGTCGCTTGACGATCGCCGGGACCTGCGTTTGTAACGAACGTATGGAACACAATGTATTGATTTCTTTTGGTGCTTGCCCAATTTTGTGGTGCGGTGCCTATCACTGGAGGGTGTTGTGTCGAGACAAAAGAATGCCCCACTTCCACTCCGAAGTGCAACACCGGCCATTCCCGCAGCGGGGGCGTAGCCCGAGCTGCGGGAATGGCCGGAAGGCGTGGTCTGCGGCCCCCGGGCGCCGCGGATCCGGCCCCGGGACGGCTGTGGTCCCTTCTGTATGCAGGTTATCCGGGCTTTCCGGGCAACGCAACGCCTCCGCCGGGGCGGGTCGCGTCCGTCCGGGCGCAGGGAGGGCGCAGCCCGACCGGAGCCCGGACGGACGCGGTCCCGAAATCCATTCCACCCCCTTCCTGCGCGCCGGTGGGAGGCGGTCGCGCGGCCTCAGGGAGGGCGGGCCTTGTGCAGCACCTCGGCGGGCGTCCGGTAGCCCAGCGCCCGGCGCGGACGCGCGTTCAGGCGGTCCTGCACCCGTTTCACCTCCGCGTCGGTGACCGCGCGGAGGTCCGTCCCCTTGGGCAGGTACTGCCGGACCAGCCCGTTGGTGTGCTCGTTCAGGCCACGCTCCCAGGAGTGGTAGGGGGTGGCGAAGAAGAAGGCGGCCCCGAGCGCCTCCGCCACGCCGGCGTGGCCCGCGAACTCCTTCCCGTTGTCCGCCGTGATCGTGTGGACGGGCGCGGCGGAAGGCCGCAGCATCTCCACCATCGCGGCGGAGACCGCGGCCGAGGTTCTCCGGTCAACCCTTTGGAGAAGCGCGTATTTCGACGCCCTGTCCACAAGGGAGACAACCGCCCCGCTGTGGCCTTTCCCGATGATCGTGTCCGCCTCCCAGTCGCCGACACGCTCCTTCCTCTCCACCTCATCCGGCCTCTCGGAGATGTCGACGCGGCCCGGGATGTGGCCACGGCCCGAGTGCCTGCCGCCTCGCCAGTTCGGCCTTTTCCCGCGGCGCCGCAGCAGCAGGAACAGCCTGCCGCCCGCCTTCCTGTCGGCCTTCACACGTTCGTATATCCACTGGCGGCCCACCGTCCAGCCGCCCTCCAGACGCAGCCGTCCCGCGACCTGCTCCGGGCTCCAGCCCTCCGCCAGAAGCCCCTCCACGCGCGCCCAGCGGTCGGGCGTCATCTTCCTCGGGTTCGAGGAAGCCGCGCCGCGGCGGGCCTCCGCCCTCCCCTGCGCCTCGCCCGGGCTGTATCCCGAATCCCCGCCGTTACGGCGCAGCTCCCGCCAGACCGACGAACGGTCACGGCCCAGACGGGCCGCGATGGCCCCGTCGGAGAGCCCGCTTTCCTTCAGCGCGCCGATCTGGCATCTTTCGTCCCGGGTCAGGTGGCGGTAGCCCTCGGGCATGGCAGTCTCCTTCTCTTCAGCAAAGGGACTGTCGCCGCTTCCTGGCCGATACGCAACATCATGCGGCCGGAAAACCGGTCACCACCGCCACTGGTGTTGCACTTCAGGGTGGAATGGGGCATGTCTTCATCAGTCACCATCACGGTGACGACAGTCATGTCGACAGTTTCCAGAACATGCTTGGTCGCAGTGACTATCACGTCCGCAATTCTTCCGTCCGCATGAAGCCTGCCAATGAGCGGCGCGTTAGGGAAGGCCGCGTCAGCGAAACCACTATCAAACGGCTTCTTCGGATGAAGATGCGCTGGGCGTCAACCGTGGTGGTTCTGGTCGGGCCCAAGACTCACACGCGGCCTTGGGTAGATTGGGAGATTGAGCAAGCCCATAAACTGGGCAAGCGCATTGTAGGAGTCTATCTCCGTGGCGGCACGGAAGCGAACGTCCCGAAGGCACTCGACGACTACGGCCAAGCTATAGTCAGTTGGGCCACAAAAAGCATTGTAGGAGCGATCGAGGGCAAGAGCAATCGTTTCGAAAGCCCGAGCGGTGAAGTGCGCGAACCCGTTCATGCAATGTCCACGTCGACGTGCCGATGACCAATTCCCGCGCTCAGCATGTTTTTGTCTTTGTCGTTGCGCGTGACTTTGGGTTTGCGCCAAACCCCTTTCACGGTTTCTGCACTCTGGCCTGCTGCAAACCGAGAATAAGATCGGCGGCCCAGATTGGAGATTGGGTCTTTGGCGTTGCCGGACGTCAACTTGCGCCGCCCAACCATTGCGTATTTGGTATGCGCGTCACTGAAGCGGCCAGCTTCGATGATTATTGGAATAATCCTCGGTTCGAGGTGAAGAGACCGGTCCGGAATGGCAGCCGCGTTACGATGCTTGGCGACAACATTTATCGCCGACATGATTGTAAAGGTGGGTGGATCCAAGAGGACTCTCACCACAGTCGACCAGACGGGACGCCGGACGTATCCAATATCGAAAAGGATACCAAGACCAACAGAGTGCTTATCTCCGAAGATTTCACATATTTTGGGTCATTAGCGCCCAAAGTTCCGAATGAAGTCTTTGATGCAATGGGGTACAGCAACATGATTGGTCATAGAAAGTTCCAGATGTCCGAAGCCGAGCCGCTACTATCGTGGTTTCGGGACACAGCTCGCCTAGCCGTTGTACCTGTTGTCGGCGACCCGTTCCAGTTCCGGCAAAGCTCCGCCCGTTTCTCAAGCGGTACAAACAAGATCATCGATGAAGTGGTCGAACCCTTCGCGACGTACTGATATCCCCAATTCGCAGGGTCGAATCTTGCGTGTTTCTGGACCGAAGAGTCCTGACGCAATCCGGATGGGTAATCGGTCCGAACTGTATTGCATGGCCGACAGAGGTTTACCAAGACAGCTTTTGATTTACGGTGCTGAAATCCCTTGGGAAAGGACAAACTGGATGTCGAAACGTGCAAGTGTGCGGGGAACCGTGAATGCTGATGCTCCGGGGTTGTTTGGGTCGAATGACCCTTGGGTGTCGACACGCGTGCTCGATGCCCAAGCCGTCGGGATACAACAGTTCAGTCTGGAAGCGTTCGCACGATACGGACATATCCGGATCCTGACCTATTCGGCGAGTGTGCAGATGGTCGCCACGTTGCTGGATCATTTCCAGGATGCACGGGTAGAAGTGGTGATGGGCCATTCGCGGACCGTGAACGATATGGCTGCTGTTGTTGCCCACCAAACAGTTGCCATCGAGGATGTCCGCGATGCGTTACGGACCCTTTCCGCCGAGCGCCGAGAAAGGGTTCTGGAACGCGTTCGTGACGGCCGACTGCAGGTTCGGGTGGTCGAGGGCCATGTCTCGCACGCAAAAATCTACCTTCTCTCGGAGGGACCGAACGGAGGTCGCGCCGTTCTGACCGGCTCGGCCAACTTTTCGACATCGGCCCTGCTCGGTGACCAACACGAGGTGCTCATGCGTTTCAGCGATGAAATCGCCTGGGATCATTTCGAAGACCAGTACAGGCGCGTCCGGGACCATTCCTCGGCGGATGTGCCGCTCGCACGTCTCATTGAGGACCGACTTGACCCGGCCGAGAACATATCTCCGGCTGAAGCGCCGGTGCTGGTCCCGGACCGCGGTGTGGGGGTGGTGCAACTCGCGCAACCGGCGGAGACCGAGGAATCCGTGGAGCGTGGCCGCAGGCTGGAGAAGATCTATGACATGGTGCTTCCGGCGCTTCCCAAGGAAAAATCAAAGGCCAACAAGACGACGGTTTCACTGGATAACTCCATTCGCAAGAGGTTTTCCGGATTGATCCGTCGCCAGACGAGGAGTCTGGAAGCCTCTCACCCGACCTTCACACTTGATCTGGACCGAAGGAGAGCCGCGATTTGTGGGGCCGACTGGCCCCTCGACGGCGATGAGGGGCAGGCAAAAGGGGATGTGGCCGCACTGGTTTCCTTCTGGGATGCCTATGGTGAGGCTTTCCGTGGTGACGTCGAGAAGTTGCAGAAGGACTATTTCGTGTTTCTGTGCTGGATGTTCTTTTCGCCGCTCATCTGCACGTTGCGGCGTCAGGCTGCACTCGAAGACCGGGATGTCATCCGCTATCCGAGGGTCGGGATCATCTATGGCAAGTCCAACTCCGGCAAGACACAGCTCGTTGAGATTACTGGAAAGTTCATGTTTGCCGATGAATTTCCGAATGCGTGTTCGACGCCGATGACGAACGGAATCCTGCGCCAGATCGATACGTCATACAGGCGTATGCCAGCTTTCTTCGATGATGTCGGCTGGAACCGGTTTCGGGACCATGCGCAGGAATTCATAAAGGACGAGACCCTGCAGCCGCATGACGAAGCCCCATGTATGATTGTGTCAATGAATGCCCGGGTCGGTGCCTTTCCGGATGAAATCGCGAAGCGTTGTCTTCTCATCTACAGTTCTGCATCGCTGCCCAGCGAAGATGAGGATGGCCGTATCAATATGTCTGACCGGCTCGCCAAGATCGAGCCCACCACCCATCTCTACCGACTCTATCTGCGCAGGATTCTGGAGCGTCTGGATGATGCGGGCGGGAGTGACTGGCTCTGGCTGTCTTCGAGTGTACTTTCGGAATTCATGACTGAGTGCGGTCTTAGTCCGCCTTGGGCAAGTCCGGTTTCCTGGAAGGAGTATGCGTCCACGCGGTATGACGCGCTTCGCGAGCAACTGCGCAGCCTTCTTCATCCGGCGCGAATGCGGGCGACCCGCTCGGCCGCGGATAGCGAAGGCTGGTTTGCTGAGGATGGCAAGGTCTGGGTCCGCGTTGGGACCAACAGCTTTGGACGTCCGGATTTCGAGTGGCGGGATCTCCCGACCTATATGCTTCATGAGCATGAGAGCCGTGCGGCTGAGTTCGTCTTGGACATTCAGGCGGTTGAGAATTTCCTTGGCGGCAGACTCGAGCGGCCACGTCGGCAATATCAGTTTCGGTTTTGGCCTACCAGATAGTCTGGGATCATCAGGCAGCATGCGGAATCGCAGGTTCCGTATTCAGAAGGAGATGCAAGTGCCCACCGCGGCAGATGTGGTCAGGTGAGCAAACCTCTCTCTTTCAATGAAACCGTCTTTCCAATGATTGAGCCATTTCCTTCAGTGCGGATCACAAGGGCGTCGTAATTCTGGATGTTACAGTACTCGTCCAAGAAGCTGGACAGATTTTCTGAGCGGAGAGAATCCGGAAAAGGGGGCTACGCCCCGAGATCATTTGCAACGCGAGTGCTGCAGCAGTCGTAGCGGGGTACGGAGTGGAGAGTGCGCTTGGGGAGCTTCATGCTCGGATCAGCCTGACCACAGGGTACCCCGCGCTTCGAGGGGACGAATTGCTGAGACTCTACGGAACGCTGGAACGGACCAGAAAGGAGAGAGCCGCTCCTACATTCAGGATTTGCAGACGACTGGGCATGATGACTCAAAGGACGGCTGGGTCGAAATCCCGAATAGGGGATGTGATTGCACAGGAAACTTCATGGATTGGCGATGCCCGCCGTAACGGCCAAAACGTAGTCGGTAAGGTTCAAGACGGGCTGATCACCGTCAGGCTGGCTTTTATCATTGCTCTCGATCACACCCTGATCGGCCCAACAGACTTGGTTACGACGCAAGTTGCCGTTCCTGCGGTCCGGCGCTAGTCTTGGAGAGACTCATGGAGGTCTTATGTATGACAGTTCCGATGGGAGCAGAGAGACGGGCGACCTATCAGGACGTGCTCGACGCTCCGCCCCACATGGTGGCGCAGGTACTCGCGGGCACGCTCCATACCCATCCGAGGCCGGCAATGCGCCATGCGCGGGCCAGTTCTGCAATGGGCGTGAAACTCAGCCTGCCTTTCGACTATGGTGATGGCGGCCCTGGTGGCTGGTGGATAGTCTTTGAGCCGGAGGTGCATCTGGGCGCGGACATCGTGGTGCCCGACCTCGCTGGCTGGCGGCGGGAGACGATGCCGGACTATCCGGATACAGCGTATTGCGACATCGCTCCGGACTGGGTCTGCGAGGTCCTTTCGCACTCAACCCGTCGGTTGGACCAGACGGAAAAGCGCAACGTCTATGCCCGTGAGGGAGTGTCGCATCATTGGTTTGTCGATCCGGATGCCAAGACGCTGGAGGTCTTCGAACTCCGCAAGGAGCAGTGGATTCTGCTGGCAACACTGGCTGATGACGCACCGGTTTCGCAGCCGCCCTTCGATGCGGTCACCTTTTCGCTGGCCACATTGTGGCTGGAAGGCACAAAGAATGGCGGTGGGGAAAGCGGTCAAGCATGACGCGGAGATATCCGCTCATTGGCAACAAGGCACTCGGGCATATGAAGGTGTCCAGCGATCCGGATACCGGCGGAAAATCCAGCTGACACGCAGCCGAAGTCATCGGACCAAAATTCGCAATCGTCCAGCCGGTCGAAGCTCACTTCTCGACCAGCAGGCGCTCCCTCACCGCGCGTTCATGCGGCAAGGCGCTCGATCTTTCGGCGCAGGTCCTCTTCCGCCTCAAGCGAGGCCACAGCGGTTCCGGCAACATTGGTCAGGCGCGCGAGGTCGAGTCTCGGTATCTCCGGCTGATTGGCGAACACGATGACCGACTCGAAGACCAGGTTGTGAAGCAGGAAATGCGACAGCATGATTGTTGTGAGTCGCGCCTTGTCGCGGCCCGGAATTCCGTACAGGAACACCGGCTTTCCATCCTTTCCCTCAAAACGGTAGTCGACCGGGTAGTGGTTGGCGTCTGGAACTTCTGGCGGAATGTAGTCTGTGTTGACGTCTTCCTCGTCGAGGATGGTGAAGACCAGCCCACGCAGGTCCTCGTAGAACGTTGAGGCGGCCCTATCGCGGCTCAGGAACGTCAGGTCATGGATCTTTGTCAACGCCTGCCCAAACCTGAACAGCGCCCCTGCCACCTGGTCTGGTGGGGTCTCGATGAAGAAGACGCCCTTGTCTTCCTCGATGCCGCTATCGCGTACGATTTGCTCACGTAGGGATGCGCGTGCGCCTTCGTAGAACAGTTCCACTTCATGCTCGTAACTCACGTGCATCAGAGTGTGGCCTCGGTCGCTGAGCTTCACGCCTCCGGCTGCCGTTTCGGACAGGTAGATCGGGAAGTGGTTGCCATCCGGAAACGTGAATGGCGATTCCATCATCAGTACATTATCTTCCCGCCGATGAATCCTGACCTCTGTGCACAGGCGCTCGCACAGCAGTCTTTCCAGCTGCACCTGATCAAGTGCCATAGAACAGGTCCCGCCCGTCATGATTCGCGGTAAGGCCCTCCACGCCACAATCCTCGATCAGGCACGCGAGCGCCCCTTCCATGTTACTGTATCGATCCGTTGCTTCGGCATAGCTGTCGGCTTTCCTCCCTGCCGCGAGTGCTTCGGCCGACGCAAGGTGGATGTGACAGGCATAGCGGATCTCTCCATGTACATGGCTCGCCCCATTGTAACGAACTAGGCTCAGCGGCTTCCCGCCGCACCGTGTCATCGCCAAGCCGCACGAAAAATCCAGACTATCATCCAGATTCTGCCGCTGGTAGATTCGGTAGTGCATCCCGTCTTTCTTTACGGCCTTGAAATTTCGTTACCTGTGTCGGTCCGGCTTCTCAAGCTAATGGGCACGTGGATTCGTCACCCGTTTTGGGATCGATCGAAGTTGGTTGAGACCGTCGTTCGAAAGTAACAGATCAGTCATCGAACCACGGCCTGCAGCTGCCGCGGTGGCTTCGGGCAGGTCCGGCGAACCAGCCTTTCACGCGCCATTATGGACCCGATCACGACTTTCTCGCTTCGCACACCCTCGGCACAGTACTCATCGTTCATTGGTCGACCTCCACGTTGCCGAATTCCACATCCATCTCCGCGCCGCTGACGCAACCTGTCAGCCCTAGAGTAAGCGCCGCTCCTGCCGGGCGCAATCCGCCAACTCGGCACGATTGCACATAACAGCAGTTCGTTTCGCAGAGAGCCAGATGCAAACTGGCCAATTTGAAGAATCCGCAAGTAGCAAATTCACCGCCTCCGAGCAACGAGATCCAGACGACAATATCCCGTTCTGAGTGAGTCCCAAGCGGTCACCCTCGTTGTAACCCAAGATTTGTCTCCCCACTTCAATTATTCTTGAGCAAAACATCCTCAAGCCATTGATTCCAGACCATTGCCGGAATCCTGACCTGCTCCTGTAGGGGTGACCCGCAAGACAAGATGTCGCGGGCCCAGACCGCTCTGGCCGTCCCCGGATTCACATTTCCGATCCCGTGTGCGCGGGTCTGGATTTAACTTTCCCGACAGGGTTGCCGCCGAGCGGGGGTGTGGCTCTGAAGTGCAACAACGACCTTCAGCTTGCGCTCTTCGTTCGCCCGATGACTGGGTGCACTTTCGGGTTCATGGATAGCGTTCGGCCAATCACCAACAGTCATTGCCAGCCGAGCCCTGATCCGAGTGTTCATTCTGCCACTTGTTGCGACCGCATGATCTTGACGGGCATTTGAATTCAGCTCCGATTTCAAAAGCCACCCTCATCGACGGGAGGAAGTTACGTCGATATGCCTTGCCAACGGTTGAAATTCGGCTAGTGGTTCATGCAAAACAAAAGAGTCCATATTTCATGCCGGACTTTCAGCCGCCGCCATCTCCTGGAGCCTGCGGTGCCCGCGCTTCCACGACGCCACGAGATCCTCCGGATTCCGGCTCCAGCGGAACGGGCGGGCGTCGCTGGCGTTGTGGCGCCCGGTGTAGCCCTCGACCGCCGCGACGCAGTCGTCGAGCGGGTCGAAGACGGCGTCCTTCAGCCGCTGCCTCGTCAGCTTCGGGAAGAAGCCCTCGACCGCGTTCATCCACGACGCCGAGGTCGGGGTGAAATGGAAGGTCCAGTCGGGACGGGATCCAAGCCATTCGTGGACCTCGGCGGACTTATGGGAGGACACGTTGCCGGGGATGACGTGCACCGGGGTGCCCGGTCCGATCCCTTCGGCGACGTGGTCGAGGAAGGCGGTGAACTCCGCCGACCGGTGCCGCTCCACCGTCTGCCCGACCACCTTTCCGGTCGCGACGGCGGGGGCCGCCAGCAGGCAGGTGGCGCCGTTGCGCCTGTAGTCGCGCGTCCTGGTCTCCGCATGCCCCGGCCTCATCGGGAGGGGTCGCTGGGTCCGCCCAGGCGCCTGAATCTGCGTCTTTCCGTCGACCGACAGCACGACGGCGTGGTCCGGCGGGTCGACATACAGGCCCACGACGTCGCGGACCTTGATCTCGAAACGCGGGTCGCGCGGGACCTTGAACGTCCTGACCTGGTGCGGCCTGAGCCCGTTGCGCTTCAGGATGCTGGCACGTCCGGGGCGGTCAGCGCCAGCCTCCTCCCCAGCGCCTGCAGTGTCCAGTGCCGGGCGCGCGGCGGCGGCGGCGGGATCGCGAGGCCGGCCACGGCCCTCACCGTTCCTTCCGGGGTCGGCTCCAGCCCCGGAGGGCGGGTCGCGTCCCGCAGCAGCCCGTCCACGCCCTGCTCAAGGAAGCGGTCCCACCAGCGCCCCACGGCCGGCCGGCACTTTCCGGTCCGCCGCATGGCCTCCGCCGCGCCGCCCCCCGACCCGAGGCCGGGGATGGTCCGGACACGCCAGACGTGCTTCTGGATGCTCTGCGGGTCCTTCGCGATCCGTCCGGGGCGTTCGCGGTCGCCGTCCGAAAGCCTGGTTTCCTGTCTTTTCGGTTTCCTGCCCATTGCCCTGCCTGCTTCCTTATGGCTGTTACGGGGCCGCCTGACGGCGACAGGAAGACAGTGGCACGCTTCACGGACAAATGCAGGCATCTGTCTTCAGTCAACCACTAGGGATGGTATTCCTGAACGCAATGACGCGGGCGTTGCTGGTGCTATATTGCATGACGACAATGAGCCCTGGGCGCCCGTAACGGATTTTTCTGGCCTTCCCATCATAGATTTTTAGCGTCCGCCGCTGCATGGAATACGCCAAATCTGCTATATGCAGCGCATTGAATGTGGAATCGCGGCAAAATGTGGTATATGAAATTCACATGATACGGCCAAGTGTCTAAAACTCTCAAAGATCACTGTGATTTTTGTTTTAGAATGAATGAAGGAAAATCAAGAATGCTCCATCAGATAATCGAGCGTGATGCACAATTGGAGTGCATTTCTAGGCATAACAGCTTGCCACACTATACGATGGTTGACCTGTTCGCGGGGTGCGGTGGCCTATCCCTAGGCTTCGAAAATGCGGGTTTCACGCCGATCTTTGTTAACGAACTGGATAAGGATGCAATGGCGACATACTTGCAGAACCGCCGTCATAAGCTCGGCGGTCTTGAATTTGCAGAAAACGAAGCTCTTCGATGTCACGATATCCAATGCCTGAAAGGTAGGCGCCTAGATGAATTGATTTCTGATCTGCAGAACATTCCGGAGGCCAATTTCGTTCCTTCTGGCACCGTGGATTCAAGGCTTGGTGGAGGCAGTACACTCGACGTGCTCGCTGGTGGGCCACCCTGTCAAGGGTATTCAGGCATCGGGATCAGGCGCTCTTACGCAGTCGACCGGAGTGAGATTCCTTCCAACCGCCTCTTTGGTCGCATGGCGCAGATCATCAGACGCTTGCGGCCACGGATTTTCCTCTTTGAAAACGTACGTGGCCTGCTCAACGCCAAGTGGACGCGTTACGGTAACGAGTTGATCTTTCCGGAAGTCAAGGCAGAGTTTCGCAAGATACCCGGGTATGAGGTGCGCTGGTCTGTGGTTTTTGCCAAGAACTACGGAGTTCCACAAAACAGGCCACGCGTGCTTCTAGTCGGCGTCCGTAAAGACTTAGTCACAGAGAGTGCCTTACTGGACCCTGACAGCGACCCCGAGGACGCGGTCGCCTGCGGATTTCTTCCGGACGGACAAGCCGGATCCTTTCCGAACTTGTCCAACCTTCTGGGAGACTTGATGGATCCGAAGATAGTCGATATCTTGCGTTCAGGTGACTTTCCGTCTGGGGCATTCGAAACGAAATCCTATCCGAAGCCCGCTCGAACGGCGATTCAGAAGAGCTTTCGGAATCCTCCACCGTGGGATTTGACCAGACGCACCAAGTTGACCGAGCAACAATACTCGAAGCACAGTCGCAGGGTGGTCGAGAAATTCGACTACATGCTTTCCCACGACGGAGAAATCCCGGAACGCTTCAAGACAAAGAAATTTTCACAGAGAGTGCTTAAGGCCAAGTGGGACAATGGGGAGCCGAATATCACGGCAACATGCATGTCGGACGATTTCGTTCACTATGCACAGCCACGCAGCTTGACAGTGCGCGAATGGGCCAGAATCCAAATGTTCCCAGACTGGTACCGTTTTGCAGGTAAGCGGACTACAGGAGGACTGAGGCGAGCAGGGAATCCCCGAGAAGGCATCTTTGATCGCGAGGTGCCGAAATACACCCAGATTGGAAATGCGGTTCCCGTGGGTCTCGCAGAGAAAGTCGCCGAACATTTTAGGCTTCTCTTGGACGACGCGCTAGGCGGGAGGTAAAGCAGTGCCCTCCGCAACTCTACTGAAGCGGCCTATATGCTTTGGCCCAGTCAACTCTCCGTTCGATGCCATATCCGTGTTGAACGAGATTAGGACAGATCGGGTGACACAGCACCAGTTGCCAAAAAAGGGTAATCGAAAGAGGACTTTCGTGCCCCCGTTCCACCCAGAAGTGCTTATGCGGTGGCGTGAACTTGATCCCCTTACGAAAGGTCACGAGGCGAAGCTTACTTATCTTAGTAGAGACTGGTTGTTCTGGTTAGCAGAAAGTGGCCGAGATTTGCCGTGGCGTGCACCAACTACCAGCGCCCTTGAACGAATACGCGTTGAGATCCTCCTGCAACGGAAGCGTGCAGCAATTGTGATTGGAATTTACCACGCTTCATTTGATCGCTTTTGGGCTCTGGTTTCAAATCGCAGCTGCAGCAATCGACAAGTTAGGTGACCATTTCAAACCGATTGGTCTATGGAAACGCCGTGCACGTGCATTGTGCTCGATGGCCAAGTACGCCACCGTGCACGAGGATTGCTTTCCGACTGATATGAGGCAACTGAGGAGGATCCCGGCAGTCGGACTGCAAATGGGAAACGTTTTTCTGTTGTTTCAGCATGTCGAACCGCTGCCACTTCTCGAAGTCAACATGGCTTGCGTCATTGAGAGTTATATCCGCCCGCGCCGGACAACCGATATTCGTCATGACCTCTGGCTTCAAGAAGCTGCGCATTGTTTGGTGAAGGACGACCGAGCAATAGACGTGAATTGGGCAGACTTTGATTTTGGAAGTGCGATTTGCTTGGCTGGAAGTCAAAGATGCACTATCTGGCCCGTCCATATGCATCGCAATTCGAAAGGGACCCCCCGTTCCACCCTGAAGTGCAACATCAGTGGCGGTGGTGACCGGTTTTCCGGCCGCATGATGTTGCGTATCGGTCAGGAAGTGGCGACAGTCCCTGTGATGCAACATGGGAGACTGCCATGCCCGAGGGCCATCGCCACCTGACCCATGAAGAGAGATGCCGGATCGGTGCACTAAAGGAAAGCGGGCTCTCCGATGGGGCCATCGCCGGCCGTCTGGGCTGTGACCGGACGTCGGTCTGGCGGGAGCTCCGCCGGAACGCCGGCGGCGGGGGGGACAGCCCCGGGGAGGCGCAGGGCAGGGCGGAGGCCCGCCGCAGCGCGGCTTCCTCGAACCCGGGGAAGATGAAGCCCGACCGCTGGGCGCATGTGGAAGGGCTTCTGGCGGAGGGCTGGAGCCCGGAGCAGGTCGCGGGACGGCTGCGTCTGGAGGGTGGCTGGACGGTGGGCCGCCAGTGGACATCCGAACACGTCAGGGCCGACCGGAAGGCGGGCGGGAAGCTGTTCCTGCTGCTGCGCCGCCGCGGGAAAAGGCCGAACTGGCGTGGCGGGCAGCACTCGGGTCGGAGCCACATCCCGGGGTGTATCTCAAGTTGGTTGATCAGGCGGCGATGGCCTGCCTCGCCCGCCAGTCGAGGAAGTCAGGTAGCCTGCCGTTCATGACACAGGACCTGGGTGACATCACTGCGTTGGCCCCTTTCCGCGACCGGCGGGTGCCGGAGCGCTTCATCCGGAGCCCGGACATGCGGCAGCCGCTCTCCACGACGCCGCTCCCGACCTGGATGCCCCGGTCGCGGCACCTGTCGTACCGCATCCTTCCGGGGCTGTTCCGGAAGTGGCGGTAGCAGGCCTCCACGTCCCCGGTCCGTCCGCTCAGGGGCTCCAGTTCACGGACCACCCTGCCCGCCTCGATGTCCGCCCTGACCTCCGCGAACCGCCGGTCCCTCTCCAGTCCCTCCGGGTGGATCGCCTTCACGGCGTCGGAGGCGTGCTCAAGTGCGTGCAGGGCGTCCAGGACGAAGGTGACCCTGCGGTCCCCGAACAGCCCGTCGCACGTGCCGGGTGTCCATTCGGCCCCGTCGGAGATGACGACCGGTTCCCTGGCCCTGCCAGGCCCGCGGCGGCGCGCCTCCCGGGCGGGGCGCGCGGCGAATCCGGAGGGCTCCCGGCCTCCGGACGCCGCCGCCGCGCCTATCAATAATCCACACTTGATTCCTGATTGATTCCATGCGAATCAGTACGCCATGCAGATTCGGATGCGGCAGATACAGTCGGGGACGGTGGAGTGGTTCACGGCGGCGCGCAGGGGCGGCGGGCTGACGCGGAACGCGCTGGCCAGTGGGCTGTGCGATCTCGAGGACTGGCGCGGTCCCTCCGGGCGGCGCTGCCTGGCTTCGGCGCGGGCGCTTCCGCCGGAACTGGCGGACGCGCCGGGCGCCCGCGTGCCGGAGGCGCGGGCGACGGACCCCGGCCCGCGCGTCGCTCCGGCGACGGACCTGCCCGACGTCGCCGTCGCCCTCCGGCTCCGGGAGCTCGGTCCCGTGCGGCTCGACCGGGTGACGGACGCGGAGGACCGCCGCCGCTGGGAGTCGATGGTCGCGAGGCGCCACCCCGAGGGCTGGCGGCGTCCGCCGGGCGGGCAGGTCCGCTACTGGGTGCGCCCGTAGCGTCACGGGGTCCTCGGCGGGACCGGCCTGCCGGCGGCGGGGGTGCAGCTGGGGCCGCGTGACCGCCTGACCGGCTGGCCGGCGGACGCCCGGCTGGCCAGCATCGGCAGGGTCGTGCGCAGCAGCAGGTTCATCCTGCCTGCGGGCGTCCGGGTCCACGGACTGGCGTCCCTGGCCCCGCCCATGGCGGCGGAGCGCGTCGCGGACGGTTGGGAGGCGGTCTGTGGGGTCCGCCCGGTCCTGGGGCGGACCTTCACCGGGCCGGATATGTCCGGCCTGTGCCATCGGGCCGCTGGCTGGAAGCGCTGTCCCGGGCCGACCTCCGGGCGTCGCTCCGGCGTCCGCCGGGCGGTGTGGCCCGTGCCGCTCGCGGAGGGCTGGAAAGGAACCCTGTGCCGCGGGCCGGAGAGGGTTCCCGGCTGGTCCGGGACGAGGTGTTGCGGGGGTGGATGGGCCGGGCGGGAGTACGGCCGGAGCCCGCACCCCGACGGACGCGTCCGGCGGCGGATCGCGGCGATGGGCGCCGCCTGGACCCGGCGGCTCGGGGAGAGCCTTCCGGCGATCTTTCCCGGGCGGGCGGAACGGAAGGCGGTCTGTCGGCTGCTGCCGGACGATGCGGTGACCATGGAGCAAATGCTGGAATCGCACTGCGAGCAGACGGGCGGGCGCTGCCGCGCGGAGCGGTTCGTGCTGGCCGTCCAGGACACGACGACCCTCAATTACGACGGTCTTTCAGGGACTTCCGGCCTCGACGGCCTCGGCGGCGGAGGCAAGGGGACCTCGGGCATCCTGGCGCGCTTCGGCATCGCGCCGACGCGGTCGGACGGCCCCTCGGGACGTTCCTGGCCGACGCCGGCTTCCGGCAGGAGGAGGGAAAGGACAGCGTCCGCTGGGTGGACGGGCTGGACCGGGCCCAGGGCCTCGCCGACGCCTGCCCGGACACGGGGGTGGTGAACGTCCGCCACCGGGAGGGCGGTTTCCGGCAGCCGCTCCCGCGGGCGGAGGGGAAGGGCGCGGAGCTCCTGGTGCGGGCCAGCAAAGGCTCGCAGCGCCGTGTGGCGACGGCGGACGGCGGGGGCGCGGACCTCTGGGAGCACGTCCTGGGGACGGAGCCGGTCGGGGAGCGGAAGGCCGGGGTCCCCGCCTGCGGCGGCCCGAACCGCCGGAAGGGCGGCGCCGCGAAACTGACACTGCGCTGCGCGGAGGTGGACCTGCTGCCGCCGAAGGACCGGGCCGGCGACGCGCCCGTCCGCATGGCCGCCGTCTCCGCCCGCGAGGAGAGCCCGCCCCGACGTCCGGCGACGGCGAAGGGAAGGAAGAGGTGCGCGCCGCTGCACTGGATGCTGCCGGGCAGCAGCGGCGGGGCCGGTCCCGGCACAGCCCGCGGGGCGCTGCGCTGGTACGGGCTGCGCTGGCGCATCGAACGCTTTTTCCATGCGCTGAAGCAGGGGACACGGATAGAGGACCGCCGGCTCGACGCCGCCGACGACCTGCGCAAGTGCCTCGCCTTCGACGCCATCACCGCGTTCCGGGTCCGGGACCTCCCGCTCCTGGCGCGGGAGAGGCCGGACGGTCCGGCCACCATGCACGTCACGCTCCAGGACGTCCCGGCGCTCCTGGCGCTCGCCAGGCACCACGGGTTCAGGGCTCCCCGCGGGCCGCCGGACCTGACCATCGCGGGCTTCGCCGTGACGGCCGCCGGACTGGCCGGATTCCATCCGTCGAAACGCCAGCCGCTGCCCGGCAGGCGGAAGCTCTGGGAAGGGGTGAAACTGCTCTCCTACGCCGTCATCGCCATTCAGGCCATGCAGGAATGGGGCGCAGGCAGGCCAGAAGGGGACGAGGACACGGATTCAAGTGTGATAGATTGATAGCCGCCGCGCTGCCGGTCAGGCAGCCGACCGGTTCGCTGCCCCTGTCCTCGGCGCCGCCCCGGTCTCCCGGTCACGGCCCCCGACGGCGTACACGACCGCCAGCCTCCCCCGCGGGTCCCCACGCTCCCGTCCCCGCGCTTTCCGGCGACGCCCTTCACCTCCTCCGCCCGCATCGGGATCCCGGTCCCGTCGACCGAAAGGTACACACGTGATTCCAGTGGCCTGCCATCGACCACCTCCTCCCGGCCGGACTCCATGGCCTCCGCGCCGGGCGCCAGCGCCCGGCGCTGCAGGGAGCCCGGAGAGACCTCCAGTCCGGCAAGGTCCGCGATGTGCGCGGCCGCCGCCCCGAAGCCCATCAGCGACACCGTCCCGGCAACGACGCCGGCCACCCCCGGCGTGAAGGTGTCCGCCTCCAGGCCCAGCGCCCGGTCCAGCGGAAAGCGGCCCCCGCCGCAGGAGCTGCAGCGGAAACATCCCCGCCTCACCTCCACACGGCCCAGCCGGGTGAGCCACGACCTCTTCCCTGCCGGGCGCCGGACCATCGCCTGGCCGCAGCTTCCGCATTCCGGCGCGAGAAGCGCCCTGCCGGGCCGTCCGGGAAGCGGCCCCGTCGCCTCGGCGCCACCGCCGGGGGATGCCTCCCGGAGCGCCCGCTCCACCGCGTCCAGGTCCGGGACGCCCAACGCCAGGTCCGCCGCCAGCCGCGGGCCGAACTCCGCCGAGACCGCCGCCAGAAGCGCCGGCAGCGGACCACCGCCCGGCCGCAGCCCCGCCAGCGGCAGCGCGTCCTCCGTGATGCCGCGGCTCCGCACCTCGCCGCCCCCGGCCCGGTACTGGGTGAACCCCCCGTCGTGCCCGCGGACAGCCGGCGGATGCACCGCCGCGCCGCTCTCCGTCAGGCTCCCGGACACGCCACCGCGTCCGGATGCCTGTGACCAACCTTTCCCCCTGCCATGACCCACGCTCCATGACCGTTGCCCCGAACGGCGCCCGCCCGCCGGTTGCCCCGGTCATCCGCGGTCCCGCCGCAGCGCAGGGATGGCACATCCGGATTGTGGAATTCAACCAGATTGAGATACACCCCACATCCCGGGCCGGTTGGACATCTCCAGAAGGCCAGATGAGGCGGGGAACAGGGAGCGGACCGGCGACTGGGAGGCGGATACGGTCATCGGCAGGGGCCACAGCGGGGCGGTGGTCTCCCTTGTGGACAGGGCGTCGAAATACGCGCTTCTCCAAAGGGTTGACCAGAGAACCTCAGCCGCGTTCTCCGCCGCGATGCTGGAGATGCCGCGGCCGTCCGACATCCCTGTCCACACGATCACTTCGGACAACGGCAGGGAGTTCGCGGGCCACGCCGGCGTCGCGGCGGAGCTCGGTGCCGGGTTCCACTTCGCCATCCCTTACCACTTCTGGGAGAGGGGCCTGAACGGGCACACCAACGGGCTGGCACCGCAGTACCTGCCGAAGGGGACGGACCTCCGCGCGGTCACCGACGCGGAGGTGAGGGCGGTGCAGGACCGCGCGGACGCGCGTCCGCGCCGGGCGCTGGGCTACAGGACGCCCGCCCTCCCTGAGGCCCCCACCCGTGCGGATGGCCGCGCCGGGAGGGTGGAATGGATTTCGAGGTCGTGTCCGTCCGGGCTCCGGTCGGGCTGCGCCCTCCCTGCGCCCGGACGGACACGACCCGCTCCGGCGGAGGCGTTGCGCCGCCCGGAAAGCCCGGATAACCTCAATACAGAAGGGACCACAGCCGTCCCGGGGCCGGCTCCGCGGTGCCCGGGGGCGGCCGGAAACCACGCCTTCCGGCCATTCCCTCCGCTCGGGCTACGCCCCCGCTGCGGGAATGGCCGGTGTTGCACTTCGGAGTGGAAGTGGGAAAAATGCGTTAGGAGCGTCCATATTGACTCTAGGTGGGGCGATGGCCCGCACTGGCGAGGCGTTCTTGCTTAGTCTCCTGAGCAAACATATGAAATATGGCACAGAACTCCTAAATTACCAAGATCAAAAAGTAGCCAAAATTGCCCGAGGATACGAAAAATGCACTCTGTAGACATCACGCCATCCCCGAGAGTTCTCCGGATGTTGGGCCAAATCGATTTCGCTCCGTGGCAGTGCCTCGCAGAACTCATCGACAATTCCATCGATGCTTTCATTGATCAGGACCGTGCGAGAACGCCAGCAACTGATCCCAAAATTTGGATCAATTTGCCGAAGGAAAATCAACTGAAGGATGGAACCGGGGAGATATCAGTTCGCGACAACGGGATGGGCATGTCCCTCGAAACCCTGCAGGAAGCAGTTAGGGCAGGTTACTCGGGGAATGATCCGGTGGAAAAGATGGGGCTGTTTGGCATGGGCTTCAACATTTCCACGGCACGCATGGGTAGGCGCACTGAAGTCTGGACGACCCGTCCGGATGATCCTGATTGGACGGGTCTCGTTATCGATTTTGGCCAATTGGAAAAGCCCCACTTCCATTCCGAAGTGCAACACCGGCCATCTGCGCAGGGAGGGCGGAGCCCGAGCTGCGCAGATGGCCGGAAGGCGGGGTTTGCGGCTCTCCGGGAACGGCGGATCCGGCCCCGGAACGGCTGCAGTCCCGTCCGGAAGGAGAATATCCGGGCTTTCAGGGCAGCGCAAGGCCGCCGCCGGGGCAGGTCGCGTCCGTCCGGGCGCAGGGAGGGCGCAGCCCGACCGGAGCCCGGACGGACGCGACGGCTTGATCCGTTCCACCCCCTCCCGGCGCGGCCATCCGCGCTGTCGGGAGGCGGGCCGGCGGTGTCAGGGAGGGCGGGCCCGGCGGAACACCTCGGCGGGGGTCCGGTAGCCGAGCACCCTGCGCGGACGCGCGTTCAGGCGGTCCTGCACCCCCTTCACCTCATCGTCGCCGACCGCCCGGAGGTCCGTCCCCTTCGGCAGGTACTGCCGCACCAGCCCGTTGGTGTGCTCGTTCAGGCCCCTCTCCCAGGAGTGGTAGGGGGTCGCGAAGTAGAAGGAGGCCTTCAGCGCCTCCGCCACGCCGGCGTGGCCCGCGAACTCCTTTCCGTTGTCCGCCGTGATCGTGTGGACAGGCGCGGCGGACGACCGGAGCATCGCCAGCATCGCCGCGGAGACCTCCGCCGAGGTCCGCCGGTCAACCCTCTGTAAATACGTGTATTTCGACGCACGGTCCACAAGCGAGACCACCGCCCCGCTGTGGCCCTTCCCGATGATCGTGTCCGCCTCCCAGTCACCGACACGCTCCTTCCTCTCCACCTCCTCCGGCCTCTCCGAGATGTCCACCCGGCCCGGGATGTGGCCACGGCCCGAGTGCCGCCCGCCACGCCAGTTGGGCTTCTTCCCGCGGCGGCGCAGCAGCAGGAACAGCTCCCCGCCCGCCTTCCGGTCGGCCTTCAGGCGCTCGTATATCCACTGGCGGCCCACCGCCCAGCCACCCTCCAGCCGCAGCCGTCCCGCGACCTGCTCCGGGCTCCAGCCCTCCGCCAGGCACCCCTCCACATGCGCCCAGCGCTCCGCAGTCATCTTCCTCGGAACCGAGGAGGCGGCGCTGCGGCGGGCCTCCGCCATCCCCTGCGCCTCGCCGGGGCTGTAGCCCGAATCACCGCCGTTCCGGCGCAGCTCCCGCCAGACCGACGAACGGTCACGGCCCAGACGGGCCGCGATGTCCCCGTAGGAGAGCCCGCTTTCCTTCAGTGCGCCGATCTGGCATCTTTCCCCATGGGTCAGGTGGCGGAAGCCCTCGGGCATGGCAGTCTCCTCTCTTCTCAACAAGGGGACTGTCGCCGCTTCCTGGCCGATCCGCAACATCATGCGGCAGGAAAACCGCCCAACACCGCCACTGGTGTTGCACTTCGGACTGGAATGGGGCAAGCAAAAAACCTTCGCTGTTCCGGTTGAAACACGTGCAAAATCTGCCGTGGAGATTGAGGACAGAGTTCACGGCACCGAAATCAAGATCTCAAGATTGGAGGCTGATCGGGTCCGGCCACTGATAAGGGGCACAGGCAAGAGAAAGACGCGTGACCGCTTAGGAAAGGTCTACGGGCGGGTAATGCAACGGCTTGATATCAAGCTCATCTACGGAGGTGACATCGTCAAGCCGGTGAAGCACTGTGTGTGGAGCAAGGTGCGCTCGGTGGATACCAAGGCGTTTGGTAGGGTGCCGGCATGCATTGAGATCGACGAAACGCTTGACTCCCGAAAATTCTGCTCAACTTGCTGGGTTTGGCTCTTGGAATCTGACGTGGATTGCTCAGCGTGCGGCCATAGCGAACACGTGATCAAACGCTCCAGAAGGCTGAAGGGCTGGATTGGCATTCAACGGTATTTCGACAAAGAGAGGTTCGGGATCGACTTGATTCGAAATGGTCGAGTAATTGAGGAGATGGACAAGTCCTTGTTCAAATATCTCGGTCCAGACGGAGACCCTTTGCTCGAATATCCAATCGACGCAATTCATTGGGGAGGAAGGATTGTTGGGGAACTTGAAATCGACTTTGTTCGGGTCTCGCATCAGAAGGATTCGTTCGACAAGCTTGATCCTGAATGGAAAAAGGTTGTGGAAACTGTGCGTGGGACGTCACCATTACAGCCACAGATCGCGGCGCGCATGGGACTTCAAAGGAATGAAAGCCCATTAGCGCGCTTGTTCTCCGCTTATCGCAAGAGCACAGCTGGTCTCGCTGCATTGGTTCCTGGAACTCGGGAAGGCCGAGGACTCAATACCGGACTCGTCAAAGAGTTCACGGATAAGTTCTACGAGGGTGATCCCGAATACCAAGACGATAGCAAATGGTATGAATTGGTTCAGCAGGCGGAACGAGCAAAGCGCGGAGGTGGAAGCGGTTCCAGTGCACTTGGAGGCGATTTTCCTATCGGGAGTTCAGGGAAGGGCGAAAGAGAGAACAGCTCGGTCGATCCCGAAACCGGCAAGGACAAAGACGCATTAGAAGAGGTTAGTGCAAAGAGTGTCTGGCAGGGCAAACTTGATCAATCACTCTCCGGGAACTACGAGCTTTCCGAACTTTCTGGCGACATCACCATTAAAGTCTCTGCGTTCCGTCACAGCTCAGACATCGACGATCAGCCCTTTCGGATTGTGCCTAATGGATACAAATTTAGCTTTGATTACAATTCTGATTCCCCATACTTCGAAGAAAGTACTGCTACACCGCTGGATTATCTACTAGTCGACCTCGCACATCATTTTCTCACTTTGTCATCAGAGTCACCGAGGAAAATACCGGTCTCTCGGATTAGTAGAATGCTACGTGAAAAGTACTTCTCTACTGAAACAGGAAATGTGCAAGATGCAGCAGTTGCAGCATCAAACATATTGAGCGAATTGAAACGCCACTACGACGAAGTTCTTCCAGAGATTGCACCGATTGATTTGGGAACTATATCTAGTCACGAAATGCAGAACATACGACGTTCCGCCTTTAATTCCGCATCACTTTCACCTTCGCAAGCCGAAAATCTCGTTCGAAAAGGTGAATTTGCATCGCACGTTTCCGACGAATACCTCCCGGAGTTGGTTGGGATTTGGCCAGAGTTAGTATTGGATGGATCGTTCTTTGCCAGACCATACGCACGGCTCGCCGAAGACCAGCAAAGGGACTCCGTTTCGCAGGTGGTGGAAGGTTTGAAGGATGTGAGTTGGTTGACAGAAGGTGGCGCTACCGCCTTGAATAAGGGGCTTGATTGGCGACTCCGATTTGCTAGAGCGTTGGCTTCAGTTAAGTTGCTTGAATCCTGGAAGACATAGATGTCTGGCTTCGTGTGCGTTGAAAGGCTTACCTATGGACCGTGGCAAGCACTGGAACGCATGATAGCACGACTGGTCCAGCATGCCGGATTTGAAGATGTTGCACTCGTTGGGGGAGCAGGTGACCAAGGTGCCGATGTCGTAGGTACTCTAGATGGTCAAAGATGGGTTCTTCAAGCAAAGTTCCGAAATCACGGTGGCGTCGACGATGCAGGAGCACGGGAGGTTTTGCGAGCCCTAAGAAATTATGAAGCGGCTACTGCGATTGTAGCCACAAACCAGAGATTTAACCCTAGCGCTAACGGCTATATTGACACTCAGAGAGGTGTCGGTGTGGACATTCGTTCATGGGACGGTGAATACCTGCTAAGGTATTTTGATCACGTATCTGAACTCTCTATAGCACGAAGAGAGTTGCGAGACTATCAAGAAGAAGCAGTCGCGGCTGTTGAGTCCCAGCGAAGCCAAGGCGAAAGCCGTGCGCTTGTCGTGATGGCCACGGGCCTCGGAAAGTCAATGGTCGCCAACCAGTTAATCGCCAAAGAATTCGAGCGAAATCCTAAACAAGAGATCTTGGTTCTGGCCCATATGAGCGAACTCGTTCGACAACTTGATTTCTCGAGTTGGACGCAGTTGCCAAAGCGGTGTTCAACGCACCTTTGGACGGATGGGGAGCAACCGCAATATTCCGGAGGAGTCATTTTCGCGACCTGGCAGTCGCTCAGTGCTGCCATTTCAAGAGGTGAAGATCTCGCGGGTAGGTTTGGCCTCGTAGTTGTAGATGAAGCGCACCACGCCCCGTCCGAGAGCTTCAGCCAGCTTCTCAATTGCATTGAGCCGAATTTCCTAGTCGGCCTTACTGCGACGCCTTGGCGTGGCGATGATCGTGATATTACAGATATCTTTGGCAAAGCGGTGTTCAAGATGGATATCATTGACGGAATGCGGCGGGGCTTCTTGGCAAGAGTGGACTATAGGATGTTGACCGACGGCATCGATTGGGAAGAAGTCGCCAAGGCGTCGCGGCAAGGCCTGACAATAAGGGATCTCAATAAGAAACTGTTGGTTCCAGAACGTGACTTGGCAATGGTTCAGGAGATTTGCCAAAAGATGGCTAGATTGCCTAATCCGCGTGCTTTGGCATTCTGTCGGTCTATTGAACACGCAGAGCGACTTAGGCCGCTCTTCTCCGCTCAAGGTGTGAAAGCGGCTCTCATGCATAGCCAATTGCCGCGCGATCAGAGATTCAAGAATCTAACTGCGTTTCGGAGAGGTGAAGTCAATCTGCTAATCTCGATCGAAATGCTCAACGAGGGCATAGACGTTCCAGATGTGAATGTCGTAGCCTTCATGCGCGTGACCCATAGTCGACGCATCTTTGTGCAACAGCTCGGAAGAGGATTGCGAGTCAGCACCTCCAAGGATCGTGTCTTGGTGCTTGATTTCGTCGCGGACATTCGCCGCGTCGCCGCAGGGCTTTCGATAAACAGGCAAGTCCGTGAAAGAGATCTGAAGGTAGAGATCGTGAGATATCAACACGGCGCAATCGTTAAGTTTGACAACGACGAACCAGTGAAGTTTTTCGATAAGTATCTCGCCGACGTTTCAGCTATCGAGGACTTGAATGACGGAGCTCAGCTTCGGTTTCCAGATGGAGAAGAATTTTGATTCTTCAGTGCCAGACCCTCGACCCCGTCGCTCAAAACTTGCTTAACAAGCTCAAATCAATAGCAAGGAGTGGGCCCCTTCCAGCAATTGGCCGCGGGGATAATGCGGTGGGAAAGACCTTGCTTCACCATCTTGGCGTACCGATGACCTCCATTTCAAAGGCAACTTACGAAGGAATAGTGATATCCGCTCGCCGTGGCAGCAAAGCAAAAGACCTTAACCGCGTTAATCTCTTTGCGAAGGTGCCAAACTGGGATATTAGCGCTTGCAAAAGCACGAAGGAAATTCTCGATCTCTGTGGCTACTTTCGAGACGGTGAGCGCCGACTTCACTGCACCGTCCAGTCAGGGCCGCCCAACAGCCAAGGATTGTTCTTGGAGGTGGATAAAGCGACGGGATATTTGGTCGAAAAACAAGCAGTACCTGATACAGGCCCTCGTGACATTGCTGCCTGGATAATTTCCGACCTTGAACGCCATTTGATTGAGAGACAACCACGATCAGCATGGGTCGTCGCGTTACCAAGTAACAAGGGCCAGATGGAGCACTTTCATTTTCGATACGTTACGTTTACGTCCGCACCACGCTGGAATGAATTTGGTTGGTTGCTTGAAACCGGAACAGTAACCGTTGATCACCTAATCAACAGTCGTGGCGGTAGAATTAAGGAAAAAGGACCGCTCTTCAAGATCAAGCCTCAGAACGTGGATGCGCTCTTCCCGACATCACCTAAATTCGATTTACTTCGCTAGCTCATCTCCAACATACGGTGCAGAATGTCATTCTTCTGGTTCCTCTCTCTGGAAATAGGAGTAGTCAGCTCGCTCTCTGCATTGCCAGTCAAATGCCTGGCGCGTTCGACAGCGTGAATGCAATTCAATGTCCGAACGCACGCCGAATTGCCGGAACAACGTCGTCAGCATGGTTGGCCGTGAATGCACCAGCGGCGTTGAGCGCTGCGATCTTTGCCTCAGCGCCCTCCAATCCGAAAACAGGAAGCGTGCCGGCGTGTCCCATCCGGCGTCCGGGTGGTGCTCGACGACCCACAATCAGGGCGATGACAGGCTTTGTGTACTCCGTTTGGCTCAGGTATTCAGCCGCGTCCTCCTCTTCGCGCCCGCCGATTTCGCCGATCAGTACAATCGCTTCGGTTTCTTCGTCGTCACCGAATCTCCTGAGACATTCCACGAAGCCGACGCCGTGCAGCATATCGCCTCCGATACCCACGGTCGTGGATTGGCCAAGCCCTGCTGCGCTACAGCTCGCGAGTACCTCCGAAGTTAGGGATGCCGAACGTGATACAATACCGATGTTCCCAGATCTGGCGCTCCGAGTTGGCATGACCCCGATCTTGCAGCTTTCAGGCGTAAGTATACCTTGGCTGTTCGGGCCGATCAGAATCGTGGCTGACTTCGCCAGAGCTGCCTTGACGCGCGTCATGTCGTGCTGCGGCACTCTCTCGGTAATGCAGACAGCAACGCCCAATCCTGCCTCGGCCGCTTCGATCATGGCGTCAGCGGCCGATGGCGCTGGCGCGACAATCAGGCTGGCATTGGCAGCGGTTTCAGCAATCGCTTCGGTGACGGAGTGAAAGACGGGGAGCCCCAGATGCTTGGTTCCACCCTTGCCAGGCCGGACGCCCGCAACCACCTCAGTTCCGTATCGCATCATTTGATCGGTATAGAATGTGCCGGCGCGCCCGGTCATTCCCTGCACCAACACGCGGGTATGTCTATCGACAAAGATAGCCATCAGTGCGAACCCTTTGTCAGATTTACTGCATGAATCACTGCACTGGTCATGTCGTCGAAGACTTCGATTGGAACTCTGCGATCCTTCAGTATGCGTAGACCCCATTCGGAATTTTGGCCAGCCAAACGCACTACGACGGGGACTTTTCGACTGTTTCGCGAATAGGCGAATGCCACGCCTTCGGCAACCGTGTCGCAAGTGGTCATGCCACCGCCATGGACATTGAGCAGGATCGCCTTGACATTAGGGTCATTCAGCAGGAGTTCGGCCCCGCGGGCAATGTCAAAACTCTTGGCGGTGGTTCGGATATCCATGAAATTCGCAGGTCGGCCACCAGCGTCAACAAGCATGTCGTTTGTCGCCAGCCCAAGCCCAGCACCGTTCACCACCACGCCTATGTCTCCGTCTAGCTTGACGAGGTTGATTTCACTCCTGGCCGCTTCCGCTTCAATGCCCGTCAGTGCCCGTGTGCCGATTAGCGCTTCGTGTTCGGGATGGCGGAACAGTGCGTTTCGGTCGAGAGCGACCTTGGCGTCCACGGCAAGCCACTCGCCGCTCGCGGTTCGCGAAAACGGGTTGATCTCCAGCAGGAGCATGTCGTGGTCAACGAAGGCGCGGTACGCCGCAAGAACCGCACGATGTGCTTCGGCATCGTCAATTCCGAGATCGGAAAGAAACGCACTGAGTGCCTCTTCACCATCTGTCATCGGAAAGGAACGGACGGTTTCAGCGTCCGTTCGAGCCCGTTCCTCAAAGGCGATTCCGCCTTCACGCGAGGCGAGTAGCAAAGGTGCGCCAGTAGCTGGGTCAAGGACAATTGCGAGGAAGTAACGCTTGGCGATGTTCTTGGCGGCCTCGACATAGACGAACTGGATGGTTTCGCCCTCAGAGCCCGTTTGGTCCGTTACGAGTTGTGACCCAAGGAGTTGTTCAGCCTCCAGCGCGACTGCCGATGGGGTCGCAGCGAATTTGATGCCGCCCGCAAGGCCACGGCCACCTGCAGCGATCTGGGCTTTGACTACAAAGCGGCCAGCATCAATGGCTTGTGCCATTTCCTTTGCTTCCAATGCTGACCCGGCGACATGGCCCTCCGGAATCGGAACACCGTATTGGGCGATTAGTTCTTTGGACTGATGCTCTGTCAACAGCATGGCATTCGATCTCCATGCAACTTCTCTGGCATTTGGTGCACCAGATTGAATTCAGAGTCAACCACAAACAATCCGATACCGGTGGAACGGAGCGCCCTAAGCCTTGCGCGTCCGTCCACGATGGAATTCCGGTGCCCGAGCAGCGGGCTAAAGCAGCAGAGTTACGATAGATGGCCAGATCAGGAGTACCGCCAACGCCAGAAGTTGGACCCCGATGAATGGCAGGAATCCCCTGAAAATGTCCGTAAGCGAGATGTGCGGCGGCGCCACTGACTTGAGATAGAACGCCGCTGGACCGAATGGCGGTGACAGGAAACTGACCTGCATGTTCATACAGAAGAGAACCCCAAACCAGACGGCGACAAAACGCGGGTCAAGCTGGCCGATGACCCCGATCTCCTCGATCGGCATCGCACGTACAATGGGCAGGAATACCGGTATGATCAGAAGCACGATTCCAACCCAATCCATGAACGCCCCCATGAATAGCAGAATCAGCATCATCGTCAGAAGGACAAGCATCGTCGGCATCTCCGCACCAACGATCAGGTCGGCGATGTAACGCGGCCCTCCGGCCAAGGTGTATGCACCGGACAGGGCCGCAGCACCAACCGTTACCCAAATGATCGTTCCGGTGGAGCGAAGGGTCCGCATCAGGCTGTCCCAGACCAATGCGACCGAAGCCTCGCCCCGAAAGAGTGCGATCATGAACACGGCGAAGGCACCCATTCCCGCCGCTTCGGTAATTCCCGATATACCGCCGTAGATCGATCCGAGCACAACCCCAATGACAGTGAAGGGCGGCACGAGGCCTTTGCCGTGCTGCCAACCCACCTTTACGCGCTCGCGCCCGAAGACCAGGAACGCTAGAGCGAGGCCAACCAGCAAATAACCCGCCAGATATGGGATATGATGCTGCATACCCAGAAAGATAGGGTCAACGTTTACGTCGATGTTCTGGTTCTGCCCGGTAACGGTGAAGTATAGCGCACGAAGCAGCAACAGCCCCGAGACGCCTGCCAATAGGATGCTCAGGAATGCGCCAAACAGGCCAAGCTTCTGCACACCTGTCGGGTCGCCCGGCTCGGGGATCGGTAGAGGCGCATGATCTGGATTGATCTGTGTCCGGATCACGATGTAAAGAATGATGAAGCTTGCCAGCATGAAGCCAGGTACGAATGCACCGGTGAATAACGCCTTGATCGAGGTTTCCGTGATCAGGCCATAAATGATCAGGACAATCGAGGGGGGAATCATCGTGCCAAGACTGCCAGAGGCGCAGATCGTTCCGATGGCAAGGTTCTGGTTGTAGCCCAGTCGCAGCATCTGCGGCAGCGCGATCAGTCCCAATAGAACCACTTCGCCGCCGATGATCCCCGACATCGCTGCCATTATGACTGCCATCAACGACGTCACGATCGCGATACCGCCACGCACGCGACTCAACCAATAGTCGAGCGAATTATACATCTCCTTCGCTATGCCCGAGCGTTCGAGAAGCGCGGCCATGAAAATGAATAATGGCACTGATATGAGAACGTATTCCGTCAGGAGATCGAATATCTTCTGTGTCAGGATGTATAGGGGCCCTGTTCCCGGGCGACCCGTCAATAGCCCTTCGCCGAAGCTGAAAGGGTTCAGCAGCAACCCGGGCTCGAACTTCATGACCATCACCAGAAGCGCGAGAACCGCACTGGCAAATCCCAGTGGCATTCCGATGGCGAGAAGGATGATCAGCCCCAGTACCAGGACAATTGAAATTGTTCCGACGTCCATCAGTCTGCTCCCACGCTTCGCTTGATCGCCTCAAGCTCGTCTTCATCGATGTCGTCGGCGGCGGAGTGGACCTCCGGTTCGAGGTTCCAGTCGGCAATCAGGTTGACCACTGCCTGAAGCGCAACCAACGTGACGACGATAAGGACCGCTGGCTGAACAGTTGCGGGAATGGGCGGATCAAATGCGGTGCCGAACATTTCCCACTTATAGAACTTGATGACGAAGACCTGCTGGAAACTCCCGAATACGAGAAAGAAGGCAAAGACCACCAGAAGTACCGCCCATACGGTATCAAATAGCCGCTGTGCCCAGCGTGGGACCATGTCGTAGAGAAGAAAGATCCGGATATGGCATCGCTGCTGCATGGCGTATAGGCCGGAAAGGAGGAACACGAAACCTGCGATCCATAGAGTGAGCTCGTTGGCCCATAGGGTAGGGCGTTCAAGTGCGTAGCGCAGGAAGACCTCATACAGCATGACGCCTGTCATAGAGACGATCATGATCATCGTCGTGCGCCCGACGAACAGAGCGACCCGGTCAATGGAACGATATTTCTGAAATTCCATATGGGCAACTTTAACGTCCCGGACTCCAATCGCGAACAGTATCGGGATCAGGACAAGCGCTAGCCAATCAAGGACATCCGCATAGCCACCAAACACGCCACCGAGATCCGGAGTGACGTCCTTGCGCTTGTGAAGTTCGCTCATCTGGTCAAGCAGGCTTTGGTTTTCCGGTGGAATGAAGTCGAGAATGTATGCAGGGGTATGCCAGATTGCCCAGCCCGCACATATCAGCAAAGCCCCAGGAACGAGCCATTCCCGCAGGCTACCAGTTTTTTGTTCCAAAGCCTCTCCCCCTGTTCGGCACACTTCTGGCCGACTTGTTTTCTTCAGCCCATTCCTTGTCTTTAGGCGTTTCCGGCAATTTTACCGCTGAACTGAAGGGCCCGACCTGTCGGCGAATGTCAAGCGGCAAGTTGATCTCCACGCCACCGTGCCTGGTTTCTATCATACGTGATATCGACGTTTGCCTTCGGAAATCCTGTCCCATAACGGACCTGCGGCGCTCAATTTTAGGCCGCACTTCGTAGGGTGGAGTCATTCATCTTGCGCGAGAATCAAGTTACAGAACCTGGCGGTCTCGGGCACCGCTGTCAGCAGAATCCGGTTTCTGGTCCCCTGGAGTGCCGTCGACCGCCGCAAAATTGGGTGGTTCCGTCAGGAGTGTTTCGCCTAGCGGTTCATCTGGCCGCCATCGCCCTAAATCATCCAATCTGTTTTCGTGTGGGAACTGGTCATCCCCTTTGCCGCTGGTTGCGTTCAGTTAGGGAAATCCCCAAGAGCGACGGTGTGTCGTGCAGCATTACCTTGTCCGGTGCACCCAATTGGCGATTGTCGCTCCTGTGACCCATGCATGAAGAGTGGTGTTGGTCCAGTTTGCTGAAAATTCCGTTTAACCAAGATCCCAGAGCGTCGGTTTGGCTCCCTATCTGGAAGAATGAGGGCCTGCGCCACCGGCACCGACCTTGGTGAACTCAGTGTTTGGCTGGACCGGGCTCCGGAAAAAGGCGGTCGGTAGGCGGTGTCCGATAACGACAACCGGCGCTGAAATCCTACGAAATGGAGCGCAGTTGAACGCCCAGACGGACGCCGGTGCGTTAAGGCCAGGTGCTTCTGTTCGCTTGCTCCGATTGTGGATAGTGGTCATTCTGAAGTGGGGATGCCCATGACATTCAGGAGTTCGAGGGCCACCCTAATCTTAGTCCAGTCTGATTGGCTGCCTTATTGGTATGTCACCGCCCAAGAGAGCGGGCCGAGCAACTGCCTTTCCTGGGAAAGAAGTCGCCATGGACGCAAGGGCTTTGATTGGGTTGGTGTGTGGGTTCGGATTGCTCACCTGCCGGAAGAGAGCAGTTGGTAAGTTCCGGGGACCAGTGGCCAAGGCGCACCTATCCCAAAAAGCGACAGAGGCGGAGCCCTAGACCCCGCCTCGTTGTCTCTGGATCCGATAGAATCAAAATTACATGGCGCCGAGGCCCTGCAGGAAGTTGATGTGGCTCTCAAGCAGCGCTTTCGATTCCGGCGTTGTGGCGAATTCGGTCCAACCGGCTTTCACAGCTTGACGGAACTTCGCCAACTCCTCTGGCGACCATTCGTAGAGGTTGATGCCCTTCTCGCGCAGTTCCTTCGCGGTTTGGGCATTCTTTACCTCGTTGATGGTTGCGTTGTGCAGCGCAAGCGCATCCATGGCTACGGTCATGATCGCCTTGTGATGGGCGGGCATCGCGTCCCAAATATCCTTGCGGCACGCAAGGTGATCCGCGGGCATCGAGTGGAAACCGGGGAAGTTCGTATGCTCGGCGATGTCGTAAAGTCCAAGGCCGACGTTGTTTGTCAGGTTCGCCGCGTCAGCCCCGTCAATGATGCCGGTTTCAAGTGCGGTGAAGATCTCGTTGAAGTCCATCACGATTGGCGATGCGCCGAGGTTCTTGAAGACCAAGGTGGCCATGCCTGGGGGCGAACGGAATTTCCAGTCCTTGAAATCCTCTACGCCACGGATCGGCCGGGTCGACGAAAGCGACTCTGGGCCTGGAATCCACCATCCAACGAATTCCATGTTGTGCGCATTGTAAAGCTCGTTGACAGCATCACGACCTCCGCCATGTAGCAGCCATGCCATCTGCTGATAGGGGTTGGAGTAGCCGCCCATCAAATCGCCGGTGAACTGGAAAGCGGGATTCTTGCCAGTTTGGTAGGCGCCTCCGGTCATATCACAGTCGAGAATTCCCGTGGCAGCCGCATCGAAAGTCTCGGCGGACTTCACGACGGCTGATGCGTAGAACATCTCGATCTCGATTTCTCCGTTGGACATCGCTGTGACGTCCTCAATGTATTTCGCTGCCATCTGGCCTGATAGCGTTGATTCCGAGAAGTGGGTTTGGATGCGCAGCGATGTGGTTTCCGCGGACGCCGAAAGCGCCGTTCCAGCGGCAACGGCAGCGACTGATGCTACGATTGGGAGTTTACGGACAAGTTTCATATAGGATATCCTCCTCGATTTGTTGAGCACGGGACCTTTCATTCTTCATTGGCCGTGTCGGGCAACATGCCCGAATAAGGCATGACTACCTTGGTCGAGCCATGCGAGCAACCGACTTGTTGGAGACAACAATTGGTACCCTGCTTCCAGTTGGGGGGGTGGAGCTCGATTAAAGATCTGGCCTATCTGTGCCGAACATCACGTGACTGGCCAGAAGTTCCACTTCTTCGCTATGGATGCTCCTAGCCGGTCGGGTTCCCAAGCCGAACGAGGGGAACGTGCCGAAAGCCATTGAGGTAGGCCATCCAAAAAGTGGAACCTATCGGCGGGCCTGCCGATCATTGAGCGACTCTGAAAGGAAACGTCCGGTGCCCGATGCTGTCCTTCACCGTGTTACGCCACGGAACGACCCTGCCGCGCTCGGGTCGACAAGTTCCCCTCCATCAGGAGGGGGATAACGAAATTTCATCCTCGTCCAGACGCATGCTTTCAGTAGGCTTTGCCCTCGGCGGGGTCAGTTTCGCGTTCTTCCAGAAAGCGTCGCCCAGTTCGGGGATATCCTCGAAATCGATGTCCGCATCCGGCCGCGATGCCATCTCGTCAATTGTGAGAGGCCTGCTGTATCTCCTCGCCATAACGTCTGCGCTCCATTCTGCTCGCCTGCCGGGCGGAAATGATGCGGCAGGTTCCATTGCGGTCCGCGTGAACGACGGCAACGATAACACAGCCGTCAATCATACCGATACTCACAGTCCGCACTTCGCCATTGGCATGTCGGTCGTCAAACACGTCAAATGTAAAACCCTCAAAAATGCGCCTGGCATACTCAAAGCTTACACCGTGCTTTGCTACATTGGCTTGATTCTTGGCGTCGTCCCATTCAAATTCCATGAAACACCAAAATACGACTCGCAATGTGTTTCAACGAAAATATACCCGGCTCCGGCATGTAGGGCAATCGCATTTGGGGCTCTGACGTCGAGTTGATGCCTGAAATCATCCAAACCTGACAAATTCGCAGCAGGAACATCATCGTCATTTCCAATATGTTCTCTCTTGCCACAACCAGATTTGCAAATGCGATAGCTCTGGCCCGGCACGAGCTTCAAAACCGCGATCCGAATTGTTGATGGTCTCGTCGTAAGCGTCAGCACGGATCGAACTGACAGGTCTGATGTCCCGCAGACCGAACCTGAGAGAACCCATTGCATGAGGTGAACACTGTGGCATTTTCCGGCGCATCAGGCGATTGCGGGCGCCCTCCTATCGGAGAAGTCGGTACAGGTCGTGGATGATAGCGCTGCTTGCTCGAACAGTCTGGAAGGCTTCAGACTGGCAGCTTATACTATTTCCCGAAAGTTCTGGCCAATGGAGCGTCCCATGTCCGTTTCGTGATTGAGTCGATGCGTTCGAGGTCGGCTTGTCAACGGCGGACTTTGGCGAAAAGGTGTGAGTCATGGAATTGCGGGAAATCAATATCTTGCGGGTGATTTAAAGAGGAGGAAGTCATGGCCAAGGTCGGCGTGAACCTTGATGACGATCTGGATGGGGACGACAGCTCTCAAAAGTTCCAACCACCGTCGCCGGACGCGCTTTCAGGTCAGTAACTCCGCATTGACGCCCAAGCGGAATCGGGCGGACGGTGGGGCGGGGACCACGCCCGAAAACGGCGGATTTTGGTAGAAGAACGGGAGTCCGGGACTCACGTGGAATCAACGCGTTACAGGTAAGTTACATGGGAGGAGTTACTGCATGGATGCGTGCGGGCAGGCGGCACGATATGCCGACTACGTCTGAGATAGATGACGGAAGCCGGTATGTGTCATCAGGTATGGGTTGCATCGGCAGACATGGAGAGTCATTGACATATGAGTCAGTGACGTATATCTAGATTGAGAGCAATGCAGACAGTCGTCGAACTTCCGGAATTTCAGCGCCGGGCCAAGTCGATGATGTCGGACGGCGAGCGCGAAGCAATGATTGACTGGATCGCGGCAAACCCAGAGGGCGGGATTTCCCTTGGTGGAGGACTCCGAAAGATTCGCATACCTCGCGAAGGTGGAGGCAAGAGCGGTGGGTACCGGACGATCTATGTGTTCGGCGGTCGTTATACTCGGAGTCCTGAATTCGCCCTTGCGGGTTGACATGATTCGCGGAACGTTCCAGATGTCCGTCAAAACGAGCAGTGAACATCATTGACAGACGTCATGTCCGGGGCCGGTTCCATCCTGACATCCGCGGAGCGCGATGCGCTTCTTGCGGTCATGCGCGGGCGCAAGGTTGCGGCGCTCAAGGTGCGGCGCGCGAACGCGCTCGTTGCGCTTGACGACGGGAACAGCGTCCGCCTCGTCTGCCGGATTCTCCATCTCGACCCCGACACGGTGCGCGGCTGGCTGCGGGAGTTCCGCAGGACGGGCCTCGCCTCGTTGGACCCGGCGGCGTATCCGGAACGGGAGGGCAAGCTGACCCGGGGCCAGGAGGCCTCGCTCAGGGCGATGTTCCGGGACAGCCCGCCGCGTGACACCAACGAGGTCCGGGCCGCCATCCTGCAGCGCCACGGCGTCGAATACACCCGCGGCGGCGCGATCAAGCTGATGCACAGGCTGGGATTCGAGTACATCAAGCCGAAACCGCTTCCGAGGCAGGCCGACAGGGAAGCCCAGGAAGCCTTCATCCGGCGCTACGAGCAACTGATGCGCGGGCTGCTCCCCGACGAGACGGTCGTCTTCGCCGACGCGGTCCACCCCGAATGGCAAGGCCGGCCGGCGCATGGCTGGTTCGTCCGCGAGGACAGGCCCGCCATCAGGTCGACGACCGGCCGGCGGCGCCTGAACCTGCACGGGGCGCTGGACCTGGAGACGATGAGGCTCACGCTGGTGGAGGGCGAGAGGATCGATGCCGGGACGAGCCTGCGGCTTCTGAGGAAGCTGGAGCGCGCCCATCCCGACAGCCGGGTGATCCATGTCTTCCTGGACAACGCCCGCTACCATCACGCGAAGGCGCTCAAGCCGTTCCTGGAGCGGCCGGGGCGCCGCATCCGGCTGCACTTCCTGCCACCCTATGCGCCGCACCTGAACCCCATCGAGCGTTTGTGGGGCGTCATGCACCGCCACGTGACGCACAACCGCTTCCATGCGGACTTCCGCCAGTTCACCGAAGCGATCTTCGCATTCTTCAACGAAACGCTGCCCAACGAATGGGAGGCGATCACGGAATCCGTCACCGACAACTTCCGGATCATCACCCATGACCGGCATCGGCTTGTCGGATAGTCGCCGACACGCCGGACCCGGTGCATCCGAAGATGCGGCGGCGGACGAATCATGCCTTGGAATGCGGTCGAAGTCAGTTCACCAAGTATACATGCCCATATTCCTCGTTACGGTGTTTGCGAAGAATGAAAAGGGGAATCTGACACCAAAGGAACAAGCGGCGGCTGTCGAGTTAAGCAAGGAGATCGTAAGTATGTGGAGCGGAAGACAAGTATGTGGAGCGGAAGACAATGAGGGCGTTTGAAAGCATCAAGCAGGGCTTGAAAGAAGCAAAAGCCTTCTCGAAAGGGCAGAAGACGGGTTCGCTTGTCCACAAGATCGAGCTTTCGGAAATCAACGTTTCAGCGATCCGCGCTCAGACAGGACTGTCTCAAGCTGAGTTTGCGCGCAGCATTGGTGTAGCAAAAGGGACGCTTTTGAACTGGGAATATGGACGCAGAACGCCTAATGGGCCGGCACAGGTTCTTCTGGCTTTGATCGCTCGTAAACCGACGGTCGTCCAGGAACTTCTAAGCGGAACTTCATCGACCTGAAACAGCCTTTCAGCCTGTACTGCAAGGGTTTTGTGCGGATTCAACCTGGCATGCTTATGTAAGTTTCCTTTGCCGCGTCGAGGCCGAGAAGTTCGACCGCCCTGTTCTGGACGGCGGTCGGCTCCGCGACGAGGTGGAACCGGCTGTCCGGCCGTTCAGGAAAGGAGGCATGGTTCAGTGTCAGCGTGTCGAGATCGGCGGGCAGCGTGGTGAAGCCGTGGATCTAGCGGATGTTCAGCCGGGACAGTCTGGGCGGCCGGAACGTGCGCTCCACGCCCCGAGCGACCTGTACGCCTCGACCGCCGCCTCCGGCGCGATGGCCCTGGGGTCTAGGCTTATCCTTGCGATGTGGATGCCGTCCAGCCTGGTCTCGGCCGCGACCCGATCCGGATTGTGCACCCAGTCCAGCCCGTCCCCGCACGCGGTGACGTCGAAATGCCTGTCGACCCTGCGCCGGTTCGCCCTGCGCCCAGCGCCTTGATGAGGATCCGGGCGTGCCGGCGCCTGTACGCCGCCGCCCCGCCGTCCATCAGCTGCCGCAGCTCCGTCCTCCCGCCATCCGAAAGGCGAATCCGATGGATCCTGCGTCCCCTCTGGGGAGCCCCTGTCTTCTGTGTCTTGGCCTGTTCCGTTCCATGATGCAGGCCGGAGCGGTCCGCCGTCGATTTTCGCCCGTGAAAACCGACCGAAAGCACAGATTCCAATAATCTGGGATACACCTCTGGAAGGTCCCGTCGCCCGCCTATTGCCTGATGCCGGCAAAGGTGGCATGATACCGGGAGATAGCCAAACGGAACCGTCATTTCTACGATGGTGCCACACTAGCGACCCATCCAGCCCCCGTCCACCGTCAGGATTTCACCGTTAACGTAGTCCGATGCCGACGATGCGAGGAAAACCACAGGACCCGCAAAATCCTCCGGTACGCCCCAACGCCCTGCCGGAATCCGCTCAAGGATTGATTGGAATCGGACAGGGTCGTTCTGCAGGGCTTCCGTGTTGTCAGTCCTGATATAGCCCGGCGCGATCGCGTTTACGTTGACCCCGTGGCCTGCCCACTCGTTGGCAAGCGCCTTCGTCAGTTGTCCGATACCGCCCTTGGAAGCCGCATAACCCGGTACATTGATTCCACCTTGGAAAGTCAGCAGCGAAGCCGTGAAGATGACTTTTCCCGAGCCCCGGACGACCATCCCTTTCCCGATCTCCCGGGCGAGGATGAACTGCGCCGAGAGGTTCACCTCGATGACTTCGTCCCACCAGTCCGTCGGATGTTCCGCGGCTGGGCTGCGTTTGATCGTGCCTGCGTTGCAGACCAGGATATCCGGGGTGATCCCATCAGCACCAAGCCGCTCGACCAAGCCGTTCAGGGCGGCGCGATCCGAGAAATCACATTGATAGCCGCTGAATCTCCGCCCCAGATCGGTGATGGATCGTTCAATGTCGCTGCCTGACGACTCCAGTGTCGCACTGACACCGATGATGTCGGCACCAGCACCCGCCAGTGCCTCCGCCATGCCACGTCCGATGCCACGCCTGGCTCCGGAAACGAGTGCGGTCTTTCCGGTGAGGTCGAATGATTTCAGCACATTCATGCGGTGGCTCCAATCCTGATGAGGCTCTTCATCGCTGTAGGGTTGCTGTCGAGCGCCTGGAACGCGGTTTGGATGTCGGACAGCGGGCTAACGTCGGTTATGACGGAATCTGCGTCAATCCCTCCTTCCGCTACAGTCCTGATCGCCCTTTCGTAGTCCTCCGGTTCATAAACCCGGGTACCGACCAACCGCAGTTCCCGCCAGAAGAACTGGAAGAGATCGACCTTTGGCCTGACTGCGTGGATCGCCACCATGACAATCCGCGCTCTTGTCGCCGCAACGGCCGTCATGGCATCAACGCCGGATTGGGTCCCCGAAACCTCGAAGATCACATCGGCTCCCTTGCCGCCGGTACGCTCTCCTATCAGGATGGGTAGATCGGCAACACCCGGATTCACTGTGCTGAATCCCATCCGCTCCGCAATAGCGAGTCGGTTTGGATTGACTTCCGAGATCACGACCTTTCCTCCGGCAGCCCGTGCGACTGACGCGACGAGAATGCCAATGGGACCACCGCCAATCACGACGACGTCCTCTCCTTCCGCAAGATCGGAGAGGCGAACATCATGGCACGCCACCGCGACCGGCTCGATCAGTGCGGCATGATCCATTCGTAACGCCTCGGGAAGAACATGCAGCGTATGCGCGGGCACCGTCCAGATTTCCTGCATGGCTCCATCGGTGTCGAGCCCTAGAAACCTCAGCTTGTGGCAGATGTGCTTGTGGCCCGCTTCGCACGCGGGGCAGTCGCCACAGTGATCCAGCGGGCGGACAACCACGTTCTGGCCGGATCGAAGGTCTGTCACGCCGTTGCCCACAGACTCAACGGTTCCCGACATCTCATGTCCGATGATTCTGTTCAGTCCCACCCGCGCATCCATATTGCCGTGATAGACATGCATGTCGGTTCCGCAGATGCCGCAATAGGCAATTCGGATCGAGACCTGGCCTGTTCCCGGTGGGGTCGCAGTCGTTCTTTCAACCGCAAAGCTTCGGTTGCCCCGATAGAATGCGGCTGCGATTGTCGTTCGGCTCATCACTGTGACTCCTCATGCGCTGCCAATAGCTGCCAGTCAAATTGCACGCCAATGCCAGGTTCTTCAGGGGCGACTGCCAAATGATCTTCGATGGGTATTGGTCGTCTGGTGTAGCGATCTATCGGAAACGAATGAACTTCAAGCCAACCGGCGTTTGATTGGGCGGATACCAGACTTACGTGCAGTTCCTGCATTCCATGACTGCAGATCGGAATACCATGCCTTCCTGAAAGTTCCGCGACCTTGAGCCAGCCCGTGATGCCGCCGCAATTCGAGGCGTCGGGCTGGATGAAGCTCAGACATGCGTCCCTGAATGCATGGTTGAACTCGTGGATGGTGTGAAGGTTTTCGCCCATTGCCAGAGGCATCCCCGTCGCCTCGGCGATTCGTCCATATCCCAAATAGTCGTCCGGATCCGTGGGCTCTTCGAACCAGAGAATGTCGAAGGGCTGGAATGCCTGTGCGGCTTCAATGGCCTGGTCAACATTCATGGAATAGTTGGCGTCGACCATGAACGCTGTGTCGGGACCGATCATGTCGCGAACCGCCCTGATCCGCATGACGTCCGTTGCCAGTTCCGGTTGGCCGACCTTGATCTTGACTGCGTTGTGTCCCCGCTCCAGATATCCCCGGATCGAGTCCAGTAACTTCGGCAAGGGAAAGTTGAGGTCGATCCCGCCGGCATAGGCTCTGCACCGCCGTGCGGTGCCACCCGCCGCTCTCCAGAGCGGAAGTCCCGCCGATTTGCAGCGAATATCCCAGAGCGCGATGTCGATGGCGGAGACCGCAAAGGACGCGATTCCTCCCCGGCCGACATAATGGATATGCCATTGCATGTGTTCATGGAGCGACTCGATCTGGCTGGCGTCTTTGCCGCATAGAAACGGTGCGATATCGTGGTCGACCATCGCTTTGATCGCCCGGCCACCTCGACCGCCTGTGTAGGTGTAGCCCGTCCCTTCAGAGCCGTCTTCAAGCCGAACGGTTACAGTTACGAGTTCGAAATGTGTGTGATCGCCGTGTTTGGCGTCGGTCAGGACTTCGGCAAGGGGTACGTTGAACAGTCGTGATCGAGTACTTGTGATTTTTGCCATGACACTCCTGACCTGCCGTCCATATCTCGGGGCCAACAAACCTGGGGCAGCTTGCCCACTGGCCTCTTTTCGCTATTGTCTTCGTTGACTGCAGGGTAATCAGTGCGTTCAGCCAATGCAAATCGCACAAGGTGGCAATGCGTCGGCCATGGATTCTCATGGGGCAGGTAGGAGAGGGCAGATCGAGTTTCCTGATCAAATTCATCGCAATCACGGCGAATCCCATTTGCGGACCGCAGCAATCCAGGCAGACTATCAAGGTGGCCTTCGGCGTCAACGGCACTCTTGCCGCTGAGATGGCGGCGGCAGCCGGGAAATCCATGGGCGCTGGCCTGGAATTGCGGCCGATGGTGCGCAAACGGAATCATGGCTCTTCATGCAAGTCGCTCGCTTACGCAGGATGCGCGACTTCATCCTGCTCACTACATGGCACAATTCTGGATGCAACTCGGAGACGGCGGGATGAGGGATATTCGCAGAATAGCCTGCATTGGTGAGGTGATGGTTGAACTCGTAGCCGATGGAGATGGTCGAGCGCAGTTGAACGTCGCAGGCGATACCTACAATACAGCTGTCTATCTGGCGCGATTGCTTGGAGAAGGCGCCGATTCCATCTCGGTCTCATTTGTCACGGCGTTGGGACTTGATAGGTTTTCCGATCGAATTGTCTCACATATGACGGCCCACGGTGTTGGCACGGGCTATATCGAGCGCCGCGCCGACAGGTCGCCGGGTCTGTATGCCATCGACACCGACCACCTTGGGGAACGTAGCTTCACTTACTGGCGTTCAGACAGTGCGGCGCGGACGCTGTTTTCGGAACCTGCGACCGTTGGATTGAACGTCATGGAAGAGTTTGACCTCGTCTATCTTTCGGGCATAACCTTGGCCATTCTGCCTTCTGCTGTGCGGGTTCGGCTGATGGGTTGCCTGGATCGGTTTCGCGCCGGCGGCGGACTGGTTGCCTACGACAGCAACCACCGCCCCAGTCTGTGGGGAAGTGCGGTGGAGGCACGTGAAACCAATCTTGCCATGTGGTCCCGAACTGACATTGCGCTTCCTTCGGCTGATGACGAACTGGAAATCCATGGCGAGAGCGAGGAGCGACAGATCCTGAACCGCCTGCGCCGACTCGGATTGCGGGCTGGAGCTCTCAAGCGGGGTGTTGCCGGGCCGGTTGCGATCAACAGGCGAACGGATGGGCCGACATTCGCGCCAGTTGGCAGGGTCGTCGACTCAACTGCGGCGGGCGACAGCTTCAATGCCGGATTTCTGGCTGAGACAGTCCGGGGCGGCGGACAGATTGAAGCGATGCGCGCTGGCCATGCGCTTGCGTCTTTGGTTGTGCAGGCACCAGGTGCGATCGTTCCGACCTGATGCCCGCAGAAGGGCGGAATCCAAACTCACGCCACTGTCGCCGGTGTTGGTTCCTTCGCGCCGGTCATATACGCGACTGCATCTGACATGGTGCAGTCCTGTGGACTGACAACGCACAGCCGTCGGCCAAGTCGGTGGATGTGAATCCGGTCCGCGACCTCAAACACATGCGGCATGTTGTGGCTGATCAGGATGATTGGGATTCCACGGGCGCGGACATCCTGGATGAGTTCGAGAACACGCCGGCTTTCCTTGACCCCAAGAGCTGCCGTCGGTTCGTCGAGAATGATGACCTTCGACCCGAAAGCCGCCGCACGTGCCACGGCAACGCCCTGGCGCTGGCCACCCGAAAGCGTCTCCACGGCCTGTTTGATGTTCTGGATCGTCATCAACCCAAGATCCGTGAGTTTCTCTCGGGCGAATTTCTCCATTGCCGGCCGGTCAAGCTGCCTGAGGAACCTGCCCCGCCATCCGGGTCTTCGCATCTCCCTTCCCATGAACATGTTGTCCGCGATCGAGAGTGCGGGCGACATGGCCAGCGTTTGATAGACTGTCTCAATACCGTGCTCACGGGCCTGAAGCGGCGAATTGAACTGCACCTGTTCACCTTCCAGGTAAACCTCTCCCTCGTCGGGAACCAGCGCCCCGGATACCGCTTTGATCAGTGTTGACTTACCCGCGCCGTTATCGCCAATCACTCCCAGCACCTCGCCAGGGTAGAGTTCGAAATCGCAGTGGTCGAGCGCCGTAACGCGTCCGAATCGCTTGACCAACCGTTTGGCTGCGAGAATGGGCTCCATCAGACCGACACCCTTCTGATCCATTGATCGACCGCAACGGCCGCAATGATGAGGACGCCAATCAGGAAGTAGGTCCACTGTACGTCGGCACCGAGTAGCCGGAGGCCCAAGGTAAAGACACCAACGATCAGCGCCCCGAAAAGTGTGCCCATAATCGAACCGCGCCCCCCAAAGAGCGAGATTCCCCCAATCACAACAGCGGTTATGGATTCGATGTTCGCGAGCTGTCCCGCAGTTGGGGACACCGACCCGATTCGCCCGATAAGCGCCCAGCCGGCGAAAGCGCAAATCAGGCCACTCAGCATGTAGACTGAAATCAGGACCTTCTTGACCTCGACCCCCGAGAGCTCCGCTGCGTCGGGATCATCCCCCACCGCATAGACGTGACGGCCCCATGCGGTATGTCGAAGCACATAGGCAAGTACGATGACCAGAAGCACCATGAACACCACACCTAGCGTGAAGACAGCTCCTCCGATGTTGATCTTGTTGCCGAAGAACTGCAGCAGCGGTGCCTCGGCGGCAATATCCTGGCTGCGGATGGTTTCATTGGCTGAATAAAGAAAGTTAGATGCCAAAACGATCTGCCACATACCCAGCGTCACGATGAACGGTGGCAACTTGACCCGTGCCACGAGCCACCCATTGATGAACCCGCAGAGCGTGCCGCAGGCAAGTCCGCAGAAAACCGCTACCGGAGCCGGCAGTCCGTAACGGAATGTGAACTGGCCCATTACAACAGAGCTGAGCACCATGATCGCGCCAACGGACAGGTCGATGCCTGCGGTCAGGATCACCAATGACTGGGCCGCAGCGACGATTCCGACAATCTGAACCTGCTGCAGAATCAGTGTCATTGCGAAGGGGGAGAAGAACTTCGATCCAAGCAGCAGTCCGAAGATCACTATCGACAGAACCAGCACGACCAGCGGCACGAGCGATGGGTTCGTATGAAGGACGTGCTGTATACGGTAGACCAATCCCGTGCGGGGGTCATCGAATTCAACGATGGATTCGGTTTCTTCGTCGAGCGAAGATTCGAATTCCTGTCCTTTGGTCGAGTTGTCTGACATGAGGCTCCCTGCTGACTGACTGCTGTATTCGAGCATCGTGGTCGAGCCAGAGTCTAGCCAATATTGTTGGCGGACGTCCACCGCGAAGGGGCGCGCGGGCGCCCCTTCGCAATACTCTGCCTAGGGTCAGCCCCAGCAGCGTGCAGTGCCTTCATCGGTGTCGATGGAGTCGACACCTTCGGCGGGTTGGTCGGTCACCAGTGCGACACCGGTGTCAAAGAAATCTTTGCCTGGGGTGTTTTCAGGCTTCGCGCCGTTGTCGGCCCAGTTCTTTACTGCCTCGACGCCGAGCGAAGCCATCAGGAGGGGGTATTGCTGCGAGGTTGCGCCAATCACGCCGTCCTTGATGTTCTGAACGCCAGGGCAGCCGCCATCAACGGAGACGATGAGCACGTCATTCTCGCGGCCAATGGCTTTCAACGCCTCGTAAGCGCCCGCCGCTGCAGGCTCGTTGATCGTGTAGACGACGTTTATCATTGGATCCTTTGCCAAAAGGTTCTCCATCGCCCTGCGACCGCCTTCTTCGTTGCCAGCGGTTACGTCGTGTCCGACGATGCGTGAGTCGTTCTCGTCACCCCATTTGTTCGGGTCGGCGATGTCGATACCGAAGCCCTGCATGAAGCCTTGGTCGCGGAGAACACCTACGGTTGGCTGGCTAAGAGCCAGGTCGAGCATCCCGATTTTGGCGTTGGCTGCTTCGCCGCCCAACGTCGCCGCCGCCCATTTGCCAATCAACTCACCAGCCAGGAAGTTGTCGGTGGCGAAGGTGGCATCAGCGGCGCCGATGGGTTCGAGCGGAGTGTCGAGCGCGATCACGAGGAGTCCGGCTTCGCGGGCCTGGGTAACCGAAGGCACTATTGCGGCGGTGTCCGAAGGTGTCAGCAGAATGCCCTTTGCTCCGTCGGCGATGCAGGTCTCGATGGCCTGAACCTGGGTTTCGTTGTCGCCGTCGATCTTGCCGGCAAAGGCCTTCAGCGTCATGCCAAGTTCTTCGGCCTTGGCAGTGGCACCTTCCTTCATCTTGACGAAGAAGGGGTTGGTGTCCGTCTTGGTGATTAGGCAAACGATCGATGAGTGGCCGTCTGCGGAAGCGGCTCCCGCCCAGGCGACCGCGCCCATTGCAGTTCCGATCAAGAGTTTTCTCATAGGGTCCTCCCATAGGGTGTCAAATATTGGGGACATATTCCAAACAGAACAGCCTGACGATCAGGCAGTCTGGATATGCATTCACGCTTCATCATCCATCCAACGGCGTGCTTCCCGTGCGGACGCGAAAGTTCCAGTCGCATCAGTGTACGTGTTTTCCTAAACATCCAGGAACGGCCATGCAAGTTCTCTGTTGGATTAAGTTCCCAAGGTTGCATCCCGACAGCGTCAGGAATTTTGGGATGGTATCGGCGATTTGTGAGGCTGTCAATAAATAAATAAAATTTATTTACAAATAGACATCGGCGTAGATTCCGGATATCCCAGCTGCCATGTCAGGATGCACGAATGAACATATGCCATGGCTCCCAGAGTGATTCGCGAAACCGAGAGCGGCAGTAACCAATCCGGCCTTCGCGACCGAAACGCCCGGCTGGTCATGTGGTTGATGCGGCGCCATGGGGCTCTGGCCAGCGCGGAAATCGCCCGCATGTCCGGACTTTCCGCGCAAACGATTTCGAACATCATCCGGGCGCTTGAGGTAGAGGGACTGTTGACGCGCCACGCGGCGGTCAAGGAAGAGAGGAAGGTTGGTAAGCCGCTTACGCCGGTCTCCCTAAATCCGGCTGGCGTCTATTCGCTCGGCCTCAACGTAGGGCGCGGAACGGCGGAGCTGGTGTTGGTAAACTTCACAGGCATGCGGCTTGATGAGCGGCTCACCACCTACCGGTATCCGGATCCGGAGGACGTGTGCTCGTTTCTGGAAGGTGCGTATGGGGAGATCATCGCGGGAAGGCCGGAAGTGGTCGGCAAACTGGCAGGGATAGGAGTTGCAGCGCCTTTCGAGCTTTGGAACTGGCTGCAGCAGGTTGATGCGCCCGAAGCGATAATGAAGCAGTGGCGCTCCCTCGATCTGGTTGGTCAGGTGTCGAAGATCACTGGACTCGACGCGGTGTTCGAGAATGACGCAACTTCGGCCTGCGTTGCGGAACATCTTCTGGGATTGGGGCACGAGTTTTCGGATTTCGCATATTTTTTCCTTGGAACTTTCGTTGGTGGTGGGCTTGTCCTGGATGGCAAGGTGTTCACAGGTCGTTCAGGTAACGCCGGTGCATTTGGATCCCTGCCGATTCCAGATGGAACGGGAGGAGTGTCCCAGTTGCTGGACAAGGCGTCCCTCTATCGCCTGCAGCACGTTCTTTCAGATCGAGGGGAGGGGCTGGATGCCTTGCGGCGTGATCCAGAGGTCTGGACTGAATTCGGTTCGGAGGTTGACGCCTGGGTCGAGACGACCGCTGCGAATCTTGCCTTGGCAACCGCCGCGGTCGTGGCAGTGGTTGATGTCGAAGCAGTTCTGATTGATGGAGCGCTCCCAACCGAAGTGAAGAGACGGCTTGTCGAACGCACACGGAAATCGCTGGATGGAGTGGACCTGACAGGCATTGTCAGGCCTGAGATACGCGAAGCGACGGTCGGCCGTGCGGCGCGGTCCATCGGTGCCGCGCTACTTCCGATTCATTCCCAGTACTTCATGTCATGAAGGGCAGCGCCATTGGCATGGCGACGAAAAGGGAGTTCGAGCTGTCGTCGGGAATTTCCAGCTGTCTCGCCTCACAATGGTACTCATCAATGCATCGGTTTGGAAGCTGGCTCCGTTGGCCAGGTGATGACGGGCCGACGGCAAAGCGACAACGTCTGGGTCTTCAGCGCCATTCATAGTCGCGTGCGCTGTCGGAGCCGAGAACCCGCAAACGAAGGCTCGCATGGAGGACTTTTCTGCCGCTGAAGAAATGTCCAACCAAATACCGATGGCGATTGTCCAGTCCATGCAGCATGATATATGCTCGTTCCATTCAGCGGGTCGGGATTCCACTTCGAGTGCAACATCATGATAGAATTGTAAATATTTGATTTAAATGAATAAAAATCCGATATGAGGAAGCCCAGACATGTCACGAGCGGCGGAAGCGCCAACCTTCGAAATGGCGTCACCAAGAGGTCTCTCTTTCAGGACTCAATCGTCAGGGGGCGTTTTCGCTGCTCTCTTCATCATCTGGGCATTCTTGGCACCTCAGGGCCTCAAGGCGCAAGTCGATGAGGGTCGCTGGTGTGGCCTCGTCGTTGCGCCGGAACATCGATGCTCGCCCTATGTGCGAGCTGATTACCGCTACCCGCAATCAATTGAGCCAGGAATCGTCGCTTCGATGGGCGGTCAAATCTATGGTCCTTATACCGGGAGGCATTATGCGAGTATGTCGCAGACTGACATCGAGCACATTGTCGCCGTCTCAGAGGCCCATGACAGTGGTCTCTGCTCCGCCGATCTTGCGACCCGCCGACGCTTTGCCGCTGACCCGCTCAATCTGACCCTCGCATCACCGGTTGTGAATCGATGTGGCAAGGGTGGCAAGTGCGCCAATGACGCAGCGGAATGGCAGCCGGAAATGAACCGGTGCTGGTTTGCGGGCCGAGTCTTGGCCGTGAGGCAAAAGTACGGTCTGACGGTCGATGGACGTGAGGCCGTTGCCTTGGAGACCGTGCTTTCAAGGTGCGCCAATCTGGAAATGATCATTGCAACTCCCGGTATTGACGATTCCAATTCTGAACGACCGGTGGGTCTCTCAGCTACAGGGTCGAGCGATTCTGTGGACGCTCTTCGCCTTTGGGATGACAACGGAAACTGTCGCATTACCTGCAGTGAGGCAAGGCACCACGGAATCGCACCTGTGCCGCGAGAGCATCTCGCTTACCGTTATATGTACGACGCCGATGGAGACGGCGTCGTCTGTGAGTAAGCCCTCTGCTTGGCGGCAGGCGAAGGGTAGGGAACTTCCCAGTCCGACCCCCTCGTGCGCTCTGGGTTAAGTGATGCCGCCGTCCAGTTCCTTGCGGCCCAGCCGCCGACCGCCCGGGCCTGCCCCGGGCCCATTCCGGGAAACCTCGCCTTCCAGTACGCGGCGGAACGCCTCGGGATCGACCGGGCCGGAGAGGCCTAGCGCTTCCGCGCCCCGGCCCGCCCAGACGCTCGCCTCGCGGTGTGCGCCATCGTCCTTCGCGAGTAGCCGTCGCACTCGAAATACCCCACCCCCTGCGCCGGCGAGGCGATCCTGCCGATCGACGCTACCATCGAGGCAACGTTCCGGCGGACGCGGGAATGCGAGATTCGTGCGACTCCATGGAGGCCAGATATGCGCTTCCGAGAGGGGGAACAATGGTCGAACGGACAACATCATCCTCCAGACGCCGGGAGGCGGCGAATGTCGTCGATTGTTTTCCCTGCAGGGGTGGGGCAGATCGGCCAGAACAAGGTTCGGAGGGTGTAGCCCAATTTGTTGACATCATCGTTCTTTCCAGCACTTTCCGGAGATGGCGCGCCGGACGGTGCCGGACGAACCGGCCAGCGGCGGGCGTCGAGAGGCAAAGGGCAGGGAGTGCGGGCCATGGGGCGGGACAGGGAAGGAACGGTGCACCGGCGTCCGGACGCGGTGGCGTATCCGGGGGACCGGGAGAGGAGGGCGCGGCGGTGGTGCGCGCGTGCGAGGGCGGCCACACCCGGTACTGGGCCGGAGGCGGCGAGGTGCGCAGCCGCGACGTCGCCGGGGACGGCGGGCGCCCGATGCGCTGCCCTCCGCCGTTTCGGCGGACCTCGCGTCGGGCGTCCCTGACCCCGCCGCCGGCGGGCGGGAGCTCCGGGACGCCTCCCCCGTCGGCGGGGCGGCGGCGCTGGGGCTTCTGTCCGGACGGCTGGACGCGACGCTGCCGAGGCCGGAATGCCGCAGGTGCGGCAGGCCGATGCACCGGCGCCAGGGGAGGAAGGCAAGGTCGTTCCTGACCCGGCTGGGCCAGGTGTAGGTGGAGCGGAGGTGTTTCCGCTGCCCGTCCCGCGGCAGGGGCGCCTGCCCTTGGACCGGGCGCTGGGCCTGGAGGGAAGGGCCGTCACGCCGGGGATGGCGGACATCCTGGCCCGGACGGCGCCGGGCCACGGAGCCCGGCGCGGAGGCCATGGAGTCCGGCCGGGAGGAGGTGGCTGGGGGCAGGCCACTGGAACCACATGCATGCCTTTCGGTCGACGGGACCGGGATCCCGATGCGGGGGGAGGAGGTGGAGGGCGTCGCCGGAAAGCGGGAGGACGGGAGCGCGGGGACCCGCGGGGAGGCTGGCCGTCGTGTACGCCGCCGAGGGGCGTGACCGGGAGACCGGCGCTGCCAGCAGGGACAGGGGCAGCGGGCCGGTCGGCTGCCTGACCGGCAGCGCGGCGGCGCCATCCGGAAGGTCGGGGAGCCGGGCGTCATCTCCGACTGGGCCGAATGGACACCCGGCACCTGCGACGGGCTGTTCGGGGGCGGGAATGTCACCTTTGTCCTGGATATGTGGCACGCGCTGGAGCAACCCTCCGACGCCGGTAGGGCGGCCCATCCGGAAGAGCCGGAGCGGGACCGGCGGTTCGCGGACACCGGGGCTGGCCGGGCGGGGAGAGTGGTCCGGGAACTGGAGCCGTTCAGCGGACGGACCGGGGACGTGGAGGCCTGCTGCCGGGTGTTCGGACTCCGCCTGAAGCGCTCGGGCACCCTCTGGCCGGAGAGGGGCGCCAACGCCATGCTGGCGCTGGAATGCCGCGTCCTGAACCACAGGCTGGCCGACCTGCCCGGATGGCGGGCGAATCAGGCCGCCGCGGCTTGATGCCAACAATCTGGGCTACACCCGCGACGGGAGGTTCGGACATGTCCTTGACTTCATGTTCCGGCGAGGCCATCCTCCTGCCATGACATGGCGGGTCCAGATTGCCGAGGAGTTCGAACCCGAATTATCCGCCTTGCCCCTGGAAGTGCGTCGAACGATGCTCGCGCATTCACGGCTCCTGCGGGAGTATGGCCCGCAACTCGGCCGCCCGCGCGCGGACACGCTGAACGGTTCGCGGCATGCGAACATGAAGGAGATAAGGTTCAGCGCGGCAAGCGGCAAGCGGGGAGTGGCGGGTCGCCTTCGCGTTCGATCCCGTGCGCCGCGCCATGCTTCTGGTGGCGGGCGACAGGTCGGGCGGCAGCGGACGGCGGTTCTATCGGGAACTGATCCGTAAGGCCGACGAACGCTTCGACCGGCATCTTGCCCGGCTCGCCGATGGATAGAGAAGAGGAGAAGCGTCATGGCGTTGGATGTGGAAGACGTGATCGCAGCGCTCGACCCTGACGAGCGCCGCAAGGTCGAGGACATGGCCGCCCAACTGATCGCCGAGGAAATGACGTTGCGCGAGTTGCGCAAGGCCCGCGAACTCACCCAGGCGAGCGTTGCGCGAGAGCTCGGCATCGGCCAGGACGCGGTCTCGCGGCTGGAGCAGCGCAGCGACCTCTTGCTGTCCACGCTGAAGAAGACGGTGGAGGCGAAGGGCGGCAGCCTGTCGCTGGTCGCCCGCTTCCCCGACCGTCCTCCGGTCGAGCTTGTCGGCCTCTCCGAACGCGACGCCCGCGATTGACGCCAGCGCAAAATCGCGCCGGTGTCTGCGCCCGCACTGCCTCTCGGAAGGCCTGTTGCGGCGATCCGGCCTTCGTGCTGACATGGTGTTGATACGCTTTTGGGCGTTTCCTGTGCGCTCCCTCCATCCCGCTGTCTTTCAAGCATTATTTCTGCCCGCTGCCGGTTTATCGCTGAATCCGGGAGTTTCGCAGGGAGCTCAATTGACATCTCGGCTGTTGAGTTCTCTGTGACTTGGGCCACCTTGGAACGGATGCCCGTCATGGACTCAATGCACACGCATCCGCTGGCGACATTCGTTGCTGCAGCGAACCAATCGGACTTCTGACACCGCCTTATCCTTTAGCCCCCATGTCTCTCATATAGCGAAGAGGTGGAAAGTTCGAACTCGGCAACCCAGTCTGCAGTGTGACGTTCAACTGCGGCAGCCACGCAGGAGGAAGCGAGGGAACCATCTCGGGTTCTGCCGGTCAAACGGCTGTTTGCCGGGTGTAGCCCAGATTGTTGGCATGAATCGCTCGGATGTCTTTTTGAGCTTTGATGATTTCCTGGCATAGGAACTCCTTTCGGTCGGTTTTCGCCCGTGAAAACCGACCGAAAGCATAGATTCCCAACAATCTGGGATACATCCGCTGTTTGCCTCGTGAGTTGCTCCATCGAGTCCCAAGGGCTATGATGATCTCAAGTCCAGGTATGGCCGAGACGAGTTCTTCAGCATGCGAACAGATCAATCCATAGTCCTGATGGATTGCATTGCCTACCAGAGCGGCATTCTTGATCATGTATCGAGAACCTTTGCCCTGACGATACCTCAATTGCCTGACAAACTGCGCGTCGCTGTCGGAAATGCCTATCTGCTATGTCGCATCACAGACACAATTGAAGATACACCGGCCGTGGAGACCGAGAGCAAGGCAGCCTTTGCCGACCGGTTTGTCGCGGTCATCAAGGGGCAGGAAGAGGCGGCTTCCTTTGCCCGCGATCTAGGCAAGTTGCTACCTGCATCGACAGATGAAAGTGAGCGGGATCTCGTTGCCAATACAGCCCGCGTCATTCGGGTTACGCACAGTCTGGGCACCGCTCAAAGGCGAGCCATCGAACGCTGTGTCCGAATCATGTCAAGTGGCATGATGGAGTTTCAGCGCGATGCCGGCGTTGATGGCTTGGAGAACATCGCTGAGATGGATCGATACTGTTACTGTGTTGCCGGTGTCGTTGGCGAAATGTTGACCGAACTCTTCTGCGACTATTCCGGCGAAATCGGTGCCCGGCGGGAGGAATTGATGCGACTGTCGGTTTCCTTTGGTCAGGGACTGCAGATGACCAACATTCTAAAGGATACCTGGGAGGACCGACAGCGTGGTGCCTGCTGGTTGCCTAGGGACGTTTTCGGCAGGGCCGGGCTGGAATTGGGCACGGTGACTGCCGAGGAAAAGGACCCACGCATGGCGCATGGTATCCGCGAACTCACCTCTTTGGCCCTTGAACACCTTGATGGTGCTTTGCGCTATATTCTGCTCATTCCAGCAAAGGAAACAGGCATACGGCGTCATTGCCTTTGGGCGCTCGGATTCGCGGTTCTGACCCTTAGGCAAATTCACGCCACACCTTCATATGCAACCGGCGATGACGTGAAGATTTCGAGGCTTAGCGTGAGGGCGATTGCCGCCGCCACCAGCTTCCTGGCGCGCTCGGATCTTGCGTTGCGCGTTTTCTTTGCGGCCCTGACCCGCGGTCTTCCCCGACCTGAAGTGAACACCTGATTGGATTCCGCGCTCCATTGTTGGGATAGAGCCACGATCCTTCGATACCTTGGTGGTCTGAATTTGGTGCATACCGGAGAGCTGTTTCGATTGGGACCGAGGGATCGACCCTGGTCATTGCCCTATTGATGTGACGTGAGCGGACTTTGTTGAATCAAGCCTGAATTCTTTCGCGATCATTGGGTTTTCGTCCCGAGGTTTGAACGCGTCCGTGTCCCCGGATCGGCAAGGTTCGTGATCAGGTGGACCCGCGACCATGGAGTCGCTCCAGTCGAGTCTCGCATATGCATTCGAGAAGCTGCCCTCGGATGGTCGGCACAGCATTTTTCGCCGCACGGTTCCATGTCCCGTCGCGTGGTGGTCGGGGCGAGGGTCTGGCCGAAATCGTCGCTGAAGTTAGGAGCGGACCTGGCGCTTCATCTTGAGGATTCGGACGCGCATTGGATGTTGCCCAGGAATCCAATGGTTGCGACCTGTATTTCTCAATCCGCGATGTCTTGCCGGTCTGGTTCCTTGCGCCGAAACTCGCGCGGTAACCGGAAGACCACGTTTTCAGCAACGCCATCCAGATTCTCTACGGTTGCATCAAACATTTCACTGAGGCGAGCGATCAGTTGCTGCACCAGGATTTCCGGTGCCGATGCGCCGGCTGTGACGCCTACGGTTTCCACACCCTCGAACCACCCGGATTCGATGTGCTCGGCATTGGGGACCAGCAAACTTCTTGTGCCGCCTGCTTCGCAGATTTCTCGGAGCCGGTTTGAATTGGAGCTGTTCTGTGCCCCGATGACCAATATCAAGTCGCATTTCGACATCAGTTTCTTGACCGCATCCTGACGGTTCTGAGTCGCGTAGCATATGTCGCTTGCTCCTGGACCGACGATTTGCGGGAAGCGCTTCTTGAGCGCTGCCACAATTTCCCTGGTGTCATCGACGCTCAGCGTCGTCTGCGAGACGTATGCAAGTTTGGAGGGATCGGTTGGCTCGAGCTGCCAAACCTCCTCCTTGGTCGAAATCAGGAAAACGGTTCCTTTAACCTGGCCCATTGTTCCCTCGACTTCCGGGTGCCCATTGTGTCCAATGAGGATGATCTCGCGCCCCTGCCTGCTGTATCGGTGGGCTTCATTGTGAACCTTCTTGACCAATGGGCAAGTGGCGTCGATCACATGTAGGTCCCGAAGCTTTGAATCGTCCTCAACGCGCCGTGAAACTCCGTGTGCGCTAAAGACTGCAACCGCTCCCATTGGAATATCGTTCACCTGCTCCACAAAGACCGCCCCCCGCTCGCGGAGACTGTCGACTACATGTCTATTGTGGACGATCTCGTGGTGGACATAGATGGGGGAGCCATAGGTCTCCAATGCCTTTTCAACGATGTCGATGGCGCGGACCACTCCCGCGCAAAACCCTCTTGGTTCAGGAAGCAAGATCCTGATTGAACGCCTGCCTCTCGGGTCGCTGACAATCATCGCCATCCTCTCTCGTGGACTGAGTTCCTTGCGGACCGCCACTTTGCCTACAACATAGTCAGGCGCAAGCTACTCGAGGCCCACAACCAAAAGATCAAATTGGCGGCTGGAATTCAATGACGGACGCTGCCGTGGGCGACCGATTGTAACTCAGATTGATGAGTGCTCAACCCAAGCCCCTGCTTTCTGGCATTTTGGGCGTTGCTTGACAATCGTCCCGTTTCCAATGGCTTCTCTCGCGTTAGGGTGGACCTCTTTGGTCGGACTCTCCTTTGTTGTTAAACAGTTGCGGCCCGATCGATTTTCTGAAGTAGCTTCCCGTGCTCAGCATCGACCGCTGCTCCGAGACCAATTCGGCGTGACTTTGAGATGAGTCGACGTCCCTGGCGTTGCGGGAATTGGGTTAGTAGATCTTTGGTGATCGCAGTCACCCTCCGCGCTTACACTCTTGCGAGCGAAATCGTGTTGGGATTGACCTGCAGCGACAGTTTCGGTGGATGCAACTGACGCTATCTGATTCGGCCCCCAGTGGGGATCAGTCGGCAAATAACTGATGCCGAGGACGATTTCCAGGCCACCTTATCAAGGGTAGGATAAGGCTGGACCAGAACCGACCGGTTGAAGCTCCTCGACTCGTCGCTAGCTCTGCCGGGAATCAACAGCTACCATTTGTACTTGGACTATGATCGTCAAGTTTCCGGAAAATCGTCAGACCTAAGTTGCATCAAGGGCCGCAAGATGCTCAGCAGCCCTTCTTTCGAGTAGGCGATCATAGGCGTCATCAGCAGGAATTCCAATGGTGCGCTTCAGGAGATTCCGTGCCTTGTTTCGGTATTTTCTCTCGTTCAAGGCGAGTAGTCCGATAGCATACTCCAAATATGCGGCTTTGGCGTCCGGCGCGAGTTCAATAGCGCGTTCAAACGAGGAAATGGCATCCTTTGCATTGGCTCGATAAGTCAAGCGCGCAAGCAGGGGGCCAACGGCACCGACAATTTCGGCATGCCACAAACCACGGCTGAGGTGTCCTGCCGCCATATCCGGATCAAGTCGGAGTGCGGTCTCCGTTGCCTCGCGAATTTGCTCCGCATACCCCCTGTTCGCCGCCTTTATCGACCCAACGATCTGAGCGCGCCGACCGATTGCGCGTGCGAACTGCAGGTGGGCGTCCGCGTTGTCGGGGTCGGCGTGGATTGCCCGCCGCGCCAGTTCGGCTGATCGTTGCAACGTCGCTTCCTTCTCGCCATTGGAAGCGATGAAATGGGCATGAATTGTCAGCGACTCCGCCGCTAGCGCGAACCCTCGAGAAGTTTCGGCAGTTTCGGCAATCCTGGCCGCGTCGATGAAGTGCCCCTTCGCAAAAGCCACCCTGGCGGCGTCGATTGGCTCCGCAGCCCAGCTACTATCCAACGAGGCGGCATTTGTCATCAGGAGACTGACAACTAGAAGGCGAGTGAGCGCTCGGACTGTCCATTTGGCTCCCTGAGCGTCCACTATTTCGTACCCTCTGTTCTACCGCACTGATTGACAATGATATGTGGCACTTCTTGCAACCATGCCTGAAACGCTGAACGTTCGTTCCTTTGCCGACTCCAACTGTTCGACAACATATTCCCAAAAGCAGTTCGATTCCAGCGCATTGTCCTAGCGAATTGAATGGCTTGTCGGGTAGCTTCCAGACCGTAAGACCCGCCGATGCAGGACAACTCTTTGGATTCCGACCGCAACTTGGCGAAGCCGCGAGCAACGACTAGTGCGTCAAGTCCAAGATTATCAGGCGCTTTCGACCTCTGCCATGACAGTGTCGCCACGCCCCATTGCTTCGAGTGCAGTAGCCACGATGTGGCGTGCGTTCAGACCAGCTGCCTCATATTGAAGATGCGGCTTGTCCTGACCAAGGAATAGATCGGGCAGTACCATCGGTCTGACCTTTATCCCTTCGTCGAGCACCTGCCGTAGCGCCAGAAAATGCAGCACCTGGGACGCGAAGCCCCCTATGGATCCCTCCTCAATGGTGATCAGGATCTCGTGTTCGCGTGCAATACGGAGCGTCAGTTCTTCATCGATCGGTTTGGCGAACCGGGCATCGGCAACCGTAGTCGATATTCCCATGGCGGCCAGATCTTCGGCCGCCTTCTGCGCCTCATGCAGGCGCGCACCGTAAGAGAGGATTGCGACGGTCGACCCCTCCCGCAGAACGCGGCCCTTTCCGATCGGCAGTACTTTGCCACGATCGGGCAGGGTTTCACCGAAGCCCACGCCACGAGGATAACGAAGCCCCGACGGTCGGTCGTCGATCGCCACCGCCGTCGCCACCATGTGGACCAGTTCGGCCTCATCTGCGGCAGCCATCAAAACCATCCCGGGCAAGCAACCGAGATAGGCAATGTCAAACGCGCCCGCATGGGTCTGGCCGTCAGCGCCGACCAGACCTGCACGATCCATTGCAAAGCGGACTGGCAGGCTCTGGATTGCCACGTCATGGACGATCTGGTCAAACGCGCGCTGGAGAAAGGTGGAGTAAATCACCGCAAAAGGCTTCATGCCAGCAGCCGCCAGGCCAGCGGCGAAGGTCACACCGTGTTGCTCGGCGAGCCCGACATCAAAGGCACGGTCCGGGAACGCCTTCTGGAAGGCATCTACGCCGGTTCCGGAAGGCATCGCAGCCGTGATGGCAACAATTCTGTCATCCCTCTCTGCCTCGGCGATCAAACTGTTGGCGAATACCTTGGTAAAGGACGGAACGTTTGTCTTCGGCTTGTCCTGGACGCCGCTGACCACCTCAAACTTCGAAACGCCGTGATACTTGTCGGCCGATGTTTCAGCCGGAGCATAGCCCTTGCCCTTTACCGTGACGACATGGATCAAGATGGGACCCTCGCCCCTGTCGTCGCGGGCATTCTTCAGCACCGGAATCAAGTGGTCCAGATTGTGCCCATCCACCGGTCCAACATAGAAGAAGCCGAGCTCCTCGAACAGCGTGCCGCCAGTCACCAAGCCACGGGCGTATTCTTCGGCTCTCTTCATTCCGCGTTCGACGACGCGAGGGAACCTCTCGGCGAGACTGTGGGCGGTGTCTCGCAAGTTTCGATAACTCCTTGAAGATATCAGCCGCGACAGGTAGGCACTCATCGCGCCGACCGGCGGGGCGATTGACATGTCGTTGTCGTTCAGGACTACGATCAGTCGGCTGCCCAGAGAACCAGCATGGTTGAGCCCCTCATACGCCATCCCGCCGGTCAATGCTCCGTCGCCGATCACCGCGATTACGTGGTTTGTCCCATGCCGGAGGTCGCGTCCGACCGCGAAGCCGACTCCAGCAGAAACCGACGTCGAGGCATGCGCTGCTCCGAACGGATCGTACTCACTCTCGGAACGCTTGGTGAATCCCGATAGTCCGCCGCCTTGGCGGATCGTGCGAATCTGTTCGCGTCTTCCCGTGATGATCTTGTGTGGGTAGCACTGGTGTCCGACATCCCAGATCAGGATGTCGTTGGGTGTATCGAAGAGATGATGCAGAGCAACCGTGAGCTCGACCACACCAAGCCCGGCACCGAGGTGTCCGCCAGTTGTCGATACGGCATCAATCATTTCGGCGCGTAGTTCATCTGCTAACCTGCGCAATTCTCTGGGAGACAGGTTACGCAGGTCGCGTGGCCATTTGACTTTGTCCAGTAATGGGGTCTCGATCACCATACCCATAACGCTAGAATAAAGAATGTCGCACTTCAACAAGTCATTCCAACCGGGATTCCCGCCATCCCGGGTTTCTCGCTGCGACGTGGAACGGTGCGTTTTCCTGTCGGCGCGAACGCCACCCAAGACTGTCGATATACCGATGACCGGATCTTTCCGCGTCTGCGGCCAGTGGCATTGAACCTCCAAACCATTCCCCACGATTGTCGGCGTAGTCACCGCGAATTCAGAAAGCTCAGCGGGGTCACGTCTGGCTTGAACCTCCTGGATTTGACCTCAACGGGACGGCGTCGAAAATTCCGGATCCATACTGGCAAAATCAAGACGGTCCGAAGAACTCTGAAGCTGTCCCCGAAAGGGAGTAAGTCCGCTGCGTACTGTTGGGTCCGCTGCGGCTCGGATTTAGACATGTAACTTCGGTAGTCCGCCAGACACCGGCAGAACCGGGTTAGCCGGTCGGACCTCGTGGTCGTGAACGCGTCAGGGGTTGTCGTCGCGTAGTCGACTCCCGAAAATCACCTCAATTGGCAGGGCTGTTGATTTGTCGGTCGCGTCAATGGGGTCAGGCCGTATGCGTAAGTCCTGCATGTACGGAAGACCTGTGAGTTGGATCGCCTCCGCCTGATCTCCAGCGATGCCGCTGGATTCCCTGTTCCATGACCTTCGGGGACTTGATTTCCGGCTGAATTCCTGGCCTTCTGCCGATATGGGGTTAAAATCGGTTGCGTTGCGCTGTAGTCTTGGAGAATTTAAGGAAGCAGGTTCTCCGATGCCCGGACCATGAAAATTCCGACCGCATATACGGACGCATACGCGAAAAGTCGGCAAGTCGATGCTGTGCGGGCGGAGAATTACGTCACGCATGCGACGGTCGGCGACCCTCTCGCAGATAAGATGGTCTCCGATCTCGAACCCTTGGGGCGAGAGGAATCCGCGAGGCTGATCAGCCTTGGCATGCACGATCAAGATGGTGATGCACTACGGGACGCGCCGACTTCAGTTAGGGAATTCTTTGCGCATTGCGCCGAACCGCCAGATTGGCTCGACTTGTCTTCGTTCCTGCCTGGCTGCCTCATGTTCCACAGGAACACGCGGCTGGTGCTGGCCAGCATGGTGGGCGGCGTCCTGATCGAAGGGTTTTCCACCAACATCGCCAAGTCGTTTTTCCTGACCGGGCGACTGAGAGATCAGGGCGTGCGACGCCTAAAGCAGAACAACCGTCACATGCTTGAGATTTTCATACCTGGCGGCATGAAAAGACATGCCGATGGGTGGGCGCACTCCGTCCGCGTCAGGCTGGTGCATGCGAAAATCCGCAGGCTGCTGTCCAGGTCCGATGAATGGGACTCCGACGAGTTGGGCACACCGATCAGCGCCGCGCATCTGGGATTTGCCATCTCTGCCTTTTCGCAAGATCACTGAAACACCTAGAGAGCCTTGGGGCATCCCTTGACACGAAGGAGCGCGAAAGTTTCATGGCCGTCTGGCGGTATAGCGGCTACCTTATGGGCATTCCGGAAACCATCCTGTTCCGCGATGAAGAGGATGCGCTTAGGATTTTTGAGGTCGGCAGGTTGTGCGAGCCTCCGCCATCATTGGAATCGATTGCTATAGCCTCATCTTTGGTTAATTCGGCGCCTTTGTTCGCGGGGCTGGACGACAGGAACAAGCGCGACAAACTGGCCGGTTATATCGGACAGATTTGCCCCATTCCACCCTGAAGTGCAACACCAGTGGCGGTGGTGACCGGTTTTCCGGCCGCATGATGTTGCGTATCGGCCAGGAAGCGGCGACAGTCCCTGTGACGAAACAAGGGAGACTGCCATGCCCGAGGGCTACCGCCACCTGACCCATGAGGAGAGATGCCGGATCGGCGCGCTGAAGGAAAGCGGGCTTTCGGACGGGGCCATCGCGGCCCGTCTGGGCCGTGACCGTTCGTCGGTCTGGCGGGAGCTGCGCCGGAACGCCGGCGGCGGCGGGGGGTACAGCCCCGGGGAGGCGCAGGGCAGGGCGGAGGCCCGCCGCAGCGCGGCCTCCAGTGTTCCCCGCAGGATGACGCCCGACCGCTGGGCGCGCGTCGAGGGGCTTCTGGCGGAGGGCTGGAGCCCGGAGCAGGTCGCGGGACGGCTGCGTCTGGAGGGCGGCTGGACGGTGGGCCGACAGTGGACATCCGAACACGTCAGGGCCGACAGGAAGGCGGGCGGCAGGCTGTTCCTGCTGCTGCGGCGCCGCGGCAGGAAGCCGAACTGGCGAGGCGGCAGGCACTCGGGCCGTGGCCACATCCCGGGCCGCGTGGACATCTCCGAGCGGCCGGAGGAGGCGGGGAGCAGGGAGCGTGTGGGCGACTGGGAGGCGGACACGATCATCGGGAAAGGCCACAGCGGGGCGGTGGTCTCCCTTGTGGACAGGGCGTCGAAATACACGTATTTACAGAGGGTTGACCGGAGAACCTCGGCTGCGGTCTCCGCCGCGATGGTGGAGATGCCGCCGCCTTCCGCCGCGCCCGTCCACACGATCACGGCGGACAACGGCAAGGAGTTCGCGGGCCACGCCGGCGTGGCGGAGGCGCTCGGGGCCGCCTTTTTCTTCGCGACCCCCTGCCACTCCTGGGAGCGTGGCCTGAACGGGCACACCAACGGGCTGGTCCGGCAGTACCTGCCGAAGGGGACGGACTTCCGCGCGGTCAGCGACGCGGAGGTGAGGGCGGTGCAGGACCGCCTGAACGCGCGTCCGCGCCGGGCGCTGGGCTACCGGACGCCCGCCGAGGTGCTGCACAAGGCCCGCCCTCCCTGACGCCGCGCGACCGCCTCCCACCGGCGCGGGTTGGGGCGCCGGGAGGGGGTGGACAGGATTTCTCCGTCGCGTCCGTCCGGGCTCCGGTCGGGCTGCGCCCTCCCTGCGCCCGGACGGACGCGACCCAGCCCGGCGGAGGCGTTGCGCCGCCCGGAAAGCCCGGATAACCTGCATCCAGACGGGACCACAGCCATCCCGGGGCCGGATCCGCGGCGCCCGGGGGCCGCAGACCACGCCTTCCGGCCATTCCCTACGCTCGGGCTGCGCCCCCGCTGCGGGAATGGCCGGTGTTGCACTTCGGAGTGGAAGTGGGGTTTCTCGCGCCTTGATCGGAAACGAGCTTGCGGATGAACTCATACCAAACCAAATAAATAATCACCGATAGGCGTCCCGGATCTCACGGCACCGCCCATTCCCTCGTGGTGATCCGCGTGACCTCCCCCTTCCGGCGGATGAAGGCGTCCCACACCCGCTCCACGGTCTCCCTGACATGCTCCGCGCTTCCGGACACCCGGTTGGCGAAATGCCGGTGCTTCAGGAGGGGGAACACCGTCTCCACCGGGTCCGGTTCCGGGCTGTAGGGTGGCAGCCGGAGCAGGGAGACGCTGTCCGGTATCTCCAGGTCCCCCGACCGGTGCCAGCCCGCCCCGTCGAGGACCACCAGGGCGCGCTTTCCGGCGGGGACCCGCTCCCCGATCTCCCGGAGGTGCCGGTTCATCTCCGCGGTGCTGGCCCTGCCGCACACATGCCCGACCGCGTCGCCGGTGGCGGGACAGGCGGCGGAGAACAGGTACACGTATCCGTACCGGTGGTCCCGCGCGATGCGCGGGCGCGTCCCTTTCCGCGCCCGGACCCCCGGCAGCATGCCCTTCCGCCCCACCCGCGCCCCGTCCTGCAGGTACACGAGCACGTCCTCCGGGGCCACGCCGTCGGGCACCGCCTCACGCGCCAACCGGACGGAATCCCTGCGGAATCCCTCCCGGGCGGCGGGGTCCGCCCTCGGGTGGACGGGCCGCGGGGACATGTGCCGGAAGCCCAGCCTCCGCACCAGCCGGCGCGCGCCCTCCAGCGTGTACGCCACCCCGAAGCTGTCCGCGATCCGCTTCCGGACGTCGGCGACGGTCCAGCGCGACGGCCCGCCCGCGTCGGGGTCCGGCCCCTCATCCAGCCAAGACGCGACCTCCTCCGCCTGTCCGCTTTCCAGCTTCGGCGGCGCCCCCGGGCGGGCGGCGTCCCGCAGGCCGTCCAGGCCGTCGGCGTTGTACCGGATGATCCAGTCGCGGAGCGTCTGGACACCGACGCCTGCGCCGGAGGCCACCGCGGCCCTGGACAGCCCGTCCTCCATGACCAGGGCAATGGCGCGCATCCGGCGGCGGCAGTCGCGGAACCTGTGTTTCCGGGCCAGCTCCCGTAACTGACCGGGTGTGTGGTCGGTGCGCCGGACCATGACTTTCGCTGGCATGCCGTTCTCCTTCTGCCTGTTTCCCGGACACAGAATACAGGACGGCGGCACCGGTCACACGCAGAATGTTGCCGTGTCACACAGCATGATGTTCAATCTTTGTTCTGGGTACATTATTAATTTGGTTTGGTATCAGATATCCGAAGAGTTCGGCATTTGGAGTCTTGTGGAAGTTCCGCGCCCTTGATCGCATCGACAGATAGCGTTGGCTTCCTGCTCGTACCCCGGAAGTGCGCCAAGCCGATGTCAAAATCCCCGATCGCATGCGACCACCGCAACGCGAAGTCAATGTGGTCTCGCCCAGCTCCCGATTCATACGTGGCGCGGCTCGTATCGACGTATGGCTCGCACGCAAACGTCCGGTGCGACCCGGATAGGTCCGCTCGCGGAACCCGGGCATCGCAAAAAAGTCGAGTGCACCCCAGTCGCGGATGAGGGTGAGGTTGACCATTGGCTGGCCAAGCTTTTCCTTTAGATCGACGTCCTCGATCATGTCAGTCTGGTTGATGACGTCGACGAGACTGTAGGATTCAGTGACGCCCCAGAATACACGCCCAATTCCAGCGCGGAGTTCCAGATCGTCGAACACCCATTGGTACGTCAACTCCCTTAAGTCGAAATGCGACCGTCGGCCGTCGGCCGAATCGACCCGCAGGAAGGGCGTGAACACCAGACTTTGTCGATCGTTCTGGAACAGGAAATAGAACTCAGGTTCAATCGCAAGCGATATGCCGTGATGGTTCTGAAAGGAATGTTCGGGCGAGTGAAGGACAACGCGTGGCTCAATGTCCACGCGGCCGCTGACCTCGACTGCTTCGACCGGAACGGCGGCTGTGAACAGCGCGGCATAAGCGAGAACAGCCCCGCTGCGTCGGGCGAAGTTGCGCATGCACATCACTCTTGATTCCGCTGGCGTGTCCATAGGTTGATCTTATGGGTAGTTCATCGTTTCCTGGGACTCACGTCAAATCGAGACGTCGACCGATCGTCAGTTTGGGGTCGGATGCGCCGACCGCACAACGTAAGGGATCCGATACATTCGGAGCATGGTCGGCAACCGGAAGGCCGGCTCGAAAATGGCCTCAACCATCTCTTGATTGATGTGAAAGACTCAAGGTCGACCACTTGCTCTCCCCGCCAGTCATTCAGGTTCTTGCCCGCGACGCTCGAAACTTACATTCCTGTTGGCAGTATCGGGATATGAGGCCACTCACGCAAGAGCGTCCTGGCAATAGACGCGCATCCTCGCAGCTTTCGATTCGACGTCACCGCATGTCCCGAAGGTTGGCACAGATTGCCGTCTCCAGGATCATGGGCCAAGAGTTCATTTTGCGGGAGCGTTTACCGAACCCGCTTGAGCGCATTCGGATTGAAGTCGCGGTCCCGGAGCCCAGTTCTGAACTGATATTCGCCCCACTGAATCTCGGTGCTCTTGCCAGTCTGGTTGTTCACCATGTGCATTAACCCAGCGCGCCAGAATTTGTCGAGATACTGCCGATAGCCTTTGACGTTGAGTGTCTTGAGCAGCGAATTCTTGCGGTCGTAGAACTCGGTTTTGACGATCTTCAGTGCTTTGCTGTCGATCCAGACGATTTGGAGGGTATACCCGGAGTTTTTGTACTCGGGGTAGTACTCGACGACTCTGGTCTCCTTCCCGTCAAGGTTCTCGTCGCGCAGCCATTTGTAGCTGAACTTCTCGACTTCCGGCGAAGAAAGGTCCTCGTAAGCGAACTCGCTACCCATGAACGACCCAGACTTATTTCTCGACGAGATCCGTTTGACCCGCTTCAGTGCAGGCAGGAAGAGCCATTGTTCATCCGGTTCCGTTGCATGACTGAAGCTGACGCGGTCCCCTTTACATCCCTTGGGGTGTCAAACACCGTCAGGCTCCTGTCACCGTCGCCATCAACCTCCAACGTGCTGATCCGTAACTCACGGCGGCTTTCCTGCCCCTTCCGGTCGCGCAGGATCATGATCACGGAGGCGCTCTGGTCCCCCCAGCCGCGATCGCGGAGATCCATCTCCTTGACAATCGCGAGCCCCTTTTCTTCGGGAGATTGGGCAAATACGCTGGGTGCGAACCAAATCGAGAGTATCAGGATAGGTAGAAGCAGCTTCATTGGAAATCTCCATGCGGCCTGTTGGACAGTCTATCGACAGGTCTCAAAGCGTGCAACCGGCTTCCATCTCACGAATGCGGCCCAGGCTCGCTGATTTGTGCGTATGCAGTCTGGTGCATCTATCGATTCAGGGTGTTTCTTTGCGTGAAGTTCTGATTCCAAACTGGCCGGCCAGAATGGCATTCGCTCCATTGCCCGTCGCCGACATTTGGGCCTGCTCTAGGCCAAGGGGATCGGGGCGGCGCTGATGGAGGGAGCCGGGCTTTGCAGGGAACCCCCGTCGACGCACTGGCCGACGCGGGCATAAGGCTGCCGCTGATGCACGTCCGGCACGACAGGCAGCTGGAAATCGTCGCAACCGAGCAGCCCGTAGACACGTCTACAGAGGTCGCCAAGGGCTTCTTCGACATGCCTGGCGTCTTGCCGAGTTCGAATCCAACCCGATTTGTTCCGAAACGCGGACGTTGCCGGAAACGGCCGGGGTCCGAGCGGTGTCTTGCGAAACCTGGTGAGTCGGGACGTCCGATAGGGCCGCTCAACCGACAAGATCGACTTCATAAGCCGACAGCTTCATGTCGGAACTCGCCAGACTCAGGCCTTCGCAGCGGGCCTGTGCGATCAGCATTCGGTCGAACGGGTCGGCGTGATGCGGCGGCAGCGTCGCAGCGGCATCTGCATGGGTCCAAGAGATGGGAAGTGGTCGGCACCCGGCATCCACTGCTATATCGAAGAGTTCCTCCGGCACCTGAAGTTTACCAAGCGCGCGCTTGATCCCGATCTCCCAGACGCTCGCTGCCGAGAGATAGAGATCGCCGTTAGAGATGGCCTGAACCTGAGTCTCCGAGAGGCGTGGGTCGTTCAAGACCGCCCAGAGCAGGATATGTGTGTCGAGTAACAGCCGCACTTAGGTCGCCGTGCTTGATTCGAACATCTCCGCGATCTCATCGTCGTCGGCAAACATGTCGTCAGGCAGTGAAAACGCGCCTTCCATGGCTCCGATCAGAAGCCGACCTACCGGACATTCTGCGGCTACGATCCGGGCCACAGGGCGACCATAGCGCGTCAGTTCGATCGCTTCGCCCGCCTCGGCACGGCGGACCAGTTCGGCGAACTGGGCCTTGGCTGCGGCAATTGCGATCTGCATGAGCATGCTCCCTTCCAGCTGACCAACATATAGGTCATAAATGAAAGAGATGCAAGGATTCGGTCAGCCCCGTCGCTCACATGACCGAATCCGGTGCCCTTGATCGGTTGGCGGAACCCGACCGCGACTACGCTCGGAGCGCCGCGCCTGACAACATGCTCAAGGTTTGCCAGTCGGACGGGGCTCACTCCGGATGCGGGGATCATATCAAGCAAAACAAGTGATCACAGATTGGCGATCCGGATTTCGCGGTCCCGCGTCTATTCCAAAATTCAATACCGTCGGCCCCTCGTTGCATAAAGCTTCCGATGTAGAGGGGTGTAGCCCAGGATTCTTGTAATGCCCCGGAGGCTTGATCCGCCCGGCACGCGCTCCAGGACCATGGGCCAGGAAAATGGAAAGAAGGTGGACAAGAGCCAAGATTCCTGGGCTACACCCGATGTAGAGCGCCGCTGTCTCGGAAACGGAAGACTCGATGCGTTCACGCAGCCAAAGGTCGAACAAGAGCGCCTTCCGCGACCATACAGATCGCTTCATTTGGACGCTGAGGATGACGGGAGCGACCGGCACGCATTTTACTGTGGTCGGCTTCGCTATATGTGGCGATAGGGAAATGCGCATCCTGTCTCCGCTGCGATTGCGAATGCGATTGACCGAATGGTTAAGTAGACGAGATTGAGGTTTCGGGTGACAGTTTCGACGCTCGCGTCAAGGCCGATGATGACGAGGTTTCCCGAAAGGTTGGCAATCAATCCGAAGGCACGTTTCGCAGCAACAGAGTCGGAACACGAGCACCGCAATCATTTCCATTAAAGGCTTATCCCTTTGACCAAGGCGGGTCAATATTTTGTGCCGGAGGGGTTGACGCGGCGCTGCGTTCGCCTTATGTTCCGTCCATGCCAAGCCGATGGAAAGACGACCGCCCCATGTCCCGCCAGGAGTTCGAGGAGCTTTTCCCGGACGACGGCGCCTGCGCCCGGCACCTTGCGGAGCTGCGCTGGGGCAAGGGCTTCGCGTGCCCGGCCTGCGGCGGGACGAGGGGCTGGGAGCTGAAAGGGGAGCGCTGCCGCCGGGAGTGCGCGGACTGCGGGCGCCAGACGTCGGTGACGGCCGGAACGGTTATGCACCGCTCCCACCTTCCGACGGGGACGTGGTTCCTTGCGGCCCACCTCATGGCGACGCACTCCAACGGCATCTCCGCGCTCCAGCTCCAGGCGCAGCTGGGCATCGGAAGCTACAGGTCAGCCTGGCTGCTTCTCCAGAAGCTGCGGCGGGCGATGGTGGACCCGGACCGGAGCCCGCTGCAGGGGACCGCGGAGGTGGACGGGGCGTCCGTGCCCTGCCGCGACGGCGGCGGCGCGGAGGACGGCGGGGAGAGGGGCGTGGCCGGCCGGGGCCGCAGCACGTCGGGCCGGATCCCCATCGCCGGGGCCGTGGAGCTGTCGGAGGACGGCAGTCCACGCCGCATCCGGCTGAAGGAAGTGGACGGCTACGGCGCCGAAGCGCTCCATGGCTTCATCGCCGGGGCGGTCGCGCCGGGCGCCTGGGCCGTCACCGACGGGTGGAGCGGATACACCGGCCTGCCGGACAACCCGCGCGAGCGCAGGGTGGTCGGCGGCCGCCCGGCCCACAAGGTCCTGAGGTGGATCCACCGGGTGTTCTCCAACCTGAAGCGCTGGGCCATGGGCGTGTACCACGGGCTGCGCAGGAAGCATGCCCAGCGCTACCTGGACGAGTTCGTCTTCCGATGGAACCGCCGCCGCCACAGGCGGACCTCCTTCGACCGACTCCTCGGCATCGGCCTCGGGCTGCCGCCCGCGACGTACCGCGACCTCACCGACGCCGCCGCCTGACGTCCGCGGACCCGCGCCCGGACTCCGCCCCGTCCCGCGGCGCCGACCCCCAGTCCCCCAGAATCCCGATCCTTCCGGCTCCGGACGGGCCGCCGCGTGGCGGCGGCCCGGATTCCGCCGGAATCCGGGGAACCGGCCGTCAGACCGCCGGCACAACATGTTGCGGTGCCGTAGTCAAAGGGATAAGCCTTTTCCATTATTCGCAGAATCAGGCGTGAGGATTCGCTGCACATCGCCGACTTCGCACCTATCTCGGTTCTTCGCGATCTGTTGATGTGAGCGTATGTGATGCAGTCAACTGTGCTTCCTGACTCACCGCGGTCGGCCTCCACCGCCTGCGACTCTGACAATTCAGGAAGCCGGCGGAATCGTCCATGGACGGATTGGGGTTGTGCTTTCACCGGCGGTTTCCGTGTCGCAATGACATCTACATCCCAGCCACCGAAAATTTGATCATCGCGCCTGCTGGGTTCGCTTCGGCAACCGGTAGCAGGATTGCGTGTTTCCGGGCCTCGCAATTCGAAGGTCTCGACTCCGATCGGCTGCCTGATTCCCGTCGTGCGCGCCATGTCGGGCAATGTGCTGGATTCCGCTGGACCGAACCATGGCGGGATCGGGTGATGATGCCATTCCGTCCATGCGGACACGGATGAAACGGCTTTCAGGTCATTCGCTGCAACGAGGCAAGATCACACCATGCAGGAAACACACCCAATGATAGCTTGAGGATGGCCCCCGTCGAGTTTAGAGCGAACGGCGCAAAGGACATTCGCATGCCGTTGGAACCAGAAATTGTGGTTATTGGTGGGGGCAATGCTGGCCTTTGTGCCGCAATTTCAGCGGCAGAAGCCGGTGCGCGGGTGTTGCTGCTCGAAGCGGCGCCACCACCCTATAGAGGAGGCAATTCCCGTCATACACGGAACTTTCGTTGCATGCACAGTGGACCGCTCGGCCCGTTGGTCGATAGCTATGACGAAGAGGAATATCTCACCGATCTCCTGAATGTCACAGAAGGAAAGACCGACGAATCTCTGGCTCGGCTGGCGATAATAACCTCTGAGGAGTGCCTACCGTGGATGGAGGCCCACGGGGTGCGCTTTCAACCTTCTCTTTCGGGAACGCTTTCACTTTCTCGGACGAATGCGTTCTTCTTGGGAGGGGGAAAAAGCCTGGTCAACGCCTATTACCGTGCCGCCGAGGTTCTCGGGGTGGCGGTGCAATACGAGGCACCGGTCTCACATTTGGAACTCGACGGCGATAGGATTGTTCGAATTGACTTCACCGAAGGCGGTGAATCCAGATCGACGAAGCCAAAGGCGGTCGTCGTCGCATCAGGTGGATTTCAAGCTGACATGGAGTGGCTCACGCGCGCATGGGGACCCGCGGCGAGAAACTTCCTTGTCCGCGGCACGCCCTACAACCGTGGCGAAGTGCTCGCTGATCTAACGAACCAAGGTGTCGAGAAAGTGGGTGATCCAACCCAATGCCACGCCGTTGCGATCGATGGTCGGGCACCAAAATTCGATGGGGGTATCGTTACAAGGCTCGACTGCGTTCCGTTTTCGATCGTGGTCAACAGGGAAGGTGAACGCTTCTACGACGAGGGCGAAGATGTTTGGCCCAAGCGATATGCCATTTGGGGCAGGCTGGTTGCCGCGCAGCCCGACCAAGTTGGTTACGTCATCATCGACGCCAAGTCGCTCGATCTCTTTATGCCGTCGGTGTTTCCTCCCATAACATCGGACACGCTGGAAGGGCTGGCGGCAGGCTTGGACCTTCCCCCAAAGCGGCTGCGCAATACTGTGGAGGAATTCAACGATGCGTGCGGAGATACGTCGGGTTTCCACCCGACCGAGCTCGACGGCGTATCCACGATTGGACTCACACCGCAGAAGTCCAACTGGGCGCGACCGATCGACACGCCGCCCTACTATGGCTATCCGCTTCGGACCGGAGTTACCTTCACCTATCTCGGCCTGAAGGTGGATGAGAGTGCCCGTTGCTGCATCGGCGCCCGGCCAATGGCGAATCTCTGGGCGGCAGGTGAGACCATGGCTGGGTCCATTCTTGGTCAGGGCTATCTCGCCGGTTTGGGCATGACCATCGGTACGGTCTTCGGACGAATTGCTGGACGGGAGGCCGCCGCCTATGTCAGTTGACCTGATTCAGGAAGCGCGGCGACAGGCGGAAATCTGCAATGCGTGCCGTTATTGCGAGGGCTATTGCTCAGTATTTCCTGCACTACATGCGCAACGGTCCATCAGCGACGGGGACATCACCCAGCTTGCGAATCTCTGCCACAATTGCCGCGGCTGCTATTATTCATGCCAATACGCAGCCCCGCACGAATTTGACCTGAACTTTCCCCGTGCGCTGGCCGAAGTTCGACAGGAAACCTGGAAATCCTTTGCGTGGCCAAGGGGTTTTGCGGTGTTGTTTGATGGCCGGGGGGTGTCCATCGCGTTTGGAATCGTCGCTGCCTCCCTGATCCTTCTGGCGTTGATCTTCTGGCTTCGCCCTGAAGAAGGGGAGGGCTTCTACGCCTATATGTCCCACGGATTGATGGTGACGATTTTCGCGCCGGCATTCCTGTTGCCAATTCTGGCCATGACTGTCTCGCTCCGTTCTTACTGGCGTCATGTCGGAGGTGGGCGGGTCACTCCGGCCGATATAATTGTTGCGCTGCATTCTGCAGGGAGGCTGAAGGATCTTGAGGGCGGCCATGGTGATGGCTGCAATTTTGAGGATGGGGACCGGTTCAGCCATGCCCGTCGTCAGGCCCATCAGGCGACGCTTTGGGGGTTTCTTCTCTGCTTTGGGTCCACCGTCAGCGGTACATTGCTGCACTATGGGTTTGGAGTGGCGGCGCCTTACGGGATATTCAGCCTTCCCAAACTTCTTGGAGTTCCAGGAGGCCTCTTGCTCTGTTCAGGGACTGCCGCGCTCGCGTGGCTGAAATTGCGGGCGGACCCGGAGCTTGGTTCGCCGTCGGTATGGGGCGGGGAAATGGCCTTCATTCTTTTGACGTTCCTGACAGGGGCGTCGGGTCTCGGGCTCTATGCGGCGACCGGAACCGGAGCAGTGGTGTGGTTGCTGCCCTTCCATCTTGGCACGGTGTTGACCTTCTTCCTGCTCACTCCGTATACGAAGATGGTTCATGGATTCTATCGGTTGGCTGCGCTTGTGAGAGATGCTTCCCGCAGGAGGGCCGAAATCTGATCTCAAGTCTGGCGGTGGTGCGTCGACCTTCGAGGATATCTTCCTTGCGAAATGGCCGGTGCCGTACCTCGGGGTGGAAGTGGGGAACAGAAAATGAAAATCTATCTGACTAACGTCTTTGTCGATGACCAAGACAAAGCCGAGAAATTTTACACTGATATCCTCGGTTTCAAAGTGAAGAACAATATCCCTTTAGGTGAAAATCGTTGGTTGACGGTCGTCTCCAGTGAAGACCCTGAAGGAACGGAATTGCTACTTGAGCCAAGCGATCATCCTGCTGTGAGACCCTACAAGGATGCACTGGTTTCCGATGGCGTTCCGGCGCACTCTTTTCAGGTGAATAACCTTGATGCGGAGCGGAAAAGATTAGGCGAACTAGGCGTGGTGTTTGTTCAAGAGCCGATGGATGCCGGGCCTGTTCGCATGGCCACGCTCGACGACACATGCGGAAACCTCATACAGCTTATCGAGATGAAAGACGCTGTTTCAGAGTGATTGCCACGTAAGCCAGAATGGTCTCCACCCGAATAGCAATAGTAGCCGTTCGGGCGAACTCCAGAATCCGGTAGAATGAACTCATTGCCGATAACCTGCATTAACCGCAAGAACCGGGTCGCCCGACGTAAGCCTAGACTGTTACCGCTACAGTGTTGTTGCAGTTGAAAGACGTTCCAGCTTTGCCCCGACAGCCCATGCAAGCGATGGATTTGAAGGCTACATTGATGCTGTTGCTGCTTGCGGTTGTATGGGGCGGTTCGTTTTTCTTCGGTGAAGTCGCGTTAAGCGAAGTTCCTCCACTTACAATCACGCTTCATCGAGTGTTGTGGGCGGTGCCAGTCCTTGCGCTGATCGTTCGCTATCAAGGACTCGGCACCCCGCGGTCAGCCAAGATTTGGGGCGCGTATCTTGTCATGGGAGCACTCAACAACGCGATCCCATTTTCGCTGATCCTTTGGGGTCAAACGCAGATCAGCAGCGGATTGGCATGCCCCATTCCACCCTGAATGCAACGACCGCAATGTTCGCCGCTGTCGTCGCTGGTATCCTTCTGAAAGATGAACCCTTGACGCCAAAAAAGATCGTCGGAGCTGCATTGGGCATTGCAGGCGTGGCATTCATTATGGGGCCAAGCGCGTTGACCGAATTCAACCTAGGCAATCTCGCGCAACTCGCGATCCTTGGTGCCACTCTCTCATATGCCTTCGCGGGTGTTTGGGGCAGAACTGCGCTTTCCGGCCAACCGCCGCTCGTGAATGCCCTTGGAATGTTGGTTGGCAGCACCGTGCTAATGATCCCGATTGCTATGATCGAGAATGGCACCCCCAGTTTCAACCTGTCGGCAGGCGTCTGGGGCGCATTGTTGGGCATGGCCGCGCTTTCAACCGCATTGGCCTATGTCCTGCCCCATTCCACCCTGAAGTGCAACACCAGTGGCGGTGGTGACCGGTTTTCCGGCCGCATGATGTTGCGTATCGGCCAGGAAGCGGCGACAGTCCCTTTGCTGAAGAGAAGGAGACTGCCATGCCCGAGGGCTACCGCCACCTGACCCGGGACGAAAGATGCCAGATCGGCGCGCTGAAGGAAAGCGGGCTCTCCGACGGGGCCATCGCGGCCCGTCTGGGCCGTGACCGTTCGTCGGTCTGGCGGGAGCTGCGCCGTAACGGCGGGGATTCGGGATACAGCCCGGGCGAGGCGCAGGGGAGGGCGGAGGCCCGCCGCGGCGCGGCTTCCTCGAACCCGAGGAAGATGACGCCCGACCGCTGGGCGCGCGTGGAGGGGCTTCTGGCGGAGGGCTGGAGCCCGGAGCAGGTCGCGGGACGGCTGCGTCTGGAGGGCGGCTGGACGGTGGGCCGCCAGTGGATATACGAACGTGTGAAGGCCGACAGGAAGGCGGGCGGCAGGCTGTTCCTGCTGCTGCGGCGCCGCGGCAGAAAGCCGAACTGGCGAGGCGGCAGGCACTCGGGCCGTGGCCACATCCCGGGCCGCGTCGACATCTCCGAGAGGCCGGATGAGGTGGAGAGGAAGGAGCGTGTCGGCGACTGGGAGGCGGACACGATCATCGGGAAGGGCCACAGCGGGGCGGTTGTCTCCCTTGTGGACAGGGCGTCGAAATACGCGCTTCTCCAAAGGGTTGACCGGAGAACCTCGGCCGCGGTCTCCGCCGCGATGGTGGAGATGCCGCCGCCTTCCGCCGCGCCCGTCCACACGATCACGGCGGACAACGGGAAGGAGTTCGCGGGCCACGCCGGCGTGGCGGAGGCGCTCGGGGCCGCCTTCTTCCTCCCCACCCCTACCACTCCTGGGAGCGTGGCCTGAACGAGCACACCAACGGGCTGGTCCGGCAGTACCTGCCCAAGGGGACGGACCTCCGCGCGGTCACCGACGCGGAGGTGAAACGGGTGCAGGACCGCCTGAACGCGCGTCCGCGCCGGGCGCTGGGCTACCGGACGCCCGCCGAGGTGCTGCACAAGGCCCGCCCTCCCTGAGGCCGCGCGACCGCCTCCCACCGGCGCGCAGGAAGGGGGTGGAATGGATTTCGGGACCGCGTCCGTCCGGGCTCCGGTCGGGCTGCGCCCTCCCTGCGCCCGGACGGACGCGACCCGCCCCGGCGGAGGCGTTGCGTTGCCCGGAAAGCCCGGATAACCTGCATACAGAAGGGACCACAGCCGTCCCGGGGCCGGATCCGCGGCGCCCGGGGGCCGCAGACCACGCCTTCCGGCCATTCCCGCAGCTCGGGCTACGCCCCCGCTGCGGGAATGGCCGGTGTTGCACTTCGGAGTGGAAGTGGGGCCTTTATTTTGCAATTCTGGCTCGAGCAGGCGCGGCCAATCTTCTGCTTGTGACTTTGCTTATCCCACCTTTCGCAATCGGCCTTGGCGTGATGTTTCTCGGTGAACGTATGGAGCCCGAAGCATGGGCTGGATTTGGTATTATTGCATTGGGGTTCGCAGTGATCGATGGTCGGCTTTTCTCCCGACCTGTTTTTACAAAACAGCGACCGTAGCTCAATTCGAAAGCTACAAAGCCGTCATTCGCCGTGCCGAAGTAACCTGGTAGGAATGGGCTCGCTCGAGACATTGGAGCGCACGCAGCATCTATATCCGGTGATCTCTACGGGTCTTCGAAGGCGGCCCGTTCCGAACATTTGCGATGTCGTCTGGTGCTGCGGCGCTACATTCCTCTAGACAATCGTTCGGCTGCCTAAAATTCCGCCATCCTCAACAAACGCCCATCCCTTCCGTCGCCGTACAATCTTGGGATCACCTCTTCATCCGAAACCGAAATAGGGCGGTCTTCCGGGTCGCGGGGCAGATCGGTGTCGATCAAGATGAAATTGTACTGCAGTTTGCCGGAGCTAACCAGCTCTTCAATCATCTTCAGCAAGTTGTTCTCTCTTTCGGTTGTCGAGACCCTCGAACACACCATCGTGGAACACAAAACCGAAAGACTAGGCGCCCTGATATACACCCAAAGGCGCCAATTCAAGGGAAACGCATATCAGTTCTTGGTAACTCGTTCCGTATGACAAACTTGATGTTGTGGTCGAGCTTCCCGCTGGAGGGCCGAAAGCTGATCGTACGTCTGGCGGTGGTGCGCCGACCCGCGAGGATATCCTCCCTGAGAGATGGCCGGCGTCGCACCTCCGAGTGGAAGTGGGGCATCATGAAACCGCAGCGTTGATATCCTCTCAGGTATCAGCGGAGTATTCCGCCCGGCACCGGTTGCCAGATGTGGGAAGGAGCCGCCTCACTAAGGATCGTGAGGCCTTTTTGGGGGAGCGCCTTGCGGACATTCCAAAGGGGTGACCGTGTGGCTGGGGTTTCTGGAAGCTTTTAGAACTTTGTGCGTTTCGCCTTCGACGGATATGAAAGTACTGATCGCGGATGCGGAAGCACTTGAGTGGGCTTCGGCGTAGAATTGAAATTGGAAACCTCGAACAACGCCGGTTTTGGCTCGGGTTTCAGGCGAGTGATTTTGTCACTGCACTTGGTCGCTTGATGATCTCAAGGGTCCACTCGTCACCCATGGCTTGTCGGACCTAATACCAAACCAAATTAATAATGTGCCCAGAACAAAGGTTGAACATCATGCTGTGTGACACGGCAACATTCCGCGTGTGACCGGTGCCGCCGTCCTGTATTCCGTGTCCGGGAAACAGGCGGAAGGAGAACGGCATGCCAGCGAAAGTCATGGTCCGGCGCACCGGCCACACACCCGGCCAGTTACGGGAGCTGGCCCGGAAACACAGGTTCCGCGACCGCCGCCACCGGATGCGCGCGATCGCCCCGGTCATCGAGGACGGTCTGTCCAGGGCCGGGGTGGCCTCCGCCGCCGCCACAACCTCGAGGAGGCCGCCGGTCCCGCCCGTGGCGCCGCCGCCGGTCAGGCCGCGCCGCCGGCGCCAGCTCTTGAACGTCTTCACCGGAACCCCGCGGGATTCACAGAAGCTGGCCTGCGAGCCGTCCCAGCGTCCGAACTCCGCCATCAGCCGCTGCCACTCCGCCTCGCTCCGGACCGTCGGCGGCCATTGCGTTCACCTCCGTCATCATGGACAATCCTCCGGTCACGTTGAATGGACCGGGGAACCCTCCCGCACTCCGGAGGCGCCGATCAAGGCGAATGCGCCACGTCGCGCTTTAATCGCTTACACTTCGGTTCATCTCCGGTCTGGAAATACCGGGTCTGGAGTTGGCGCTTCTCGACCGTGACCTGGCTGATAGAAAGCGCTTCAGGCGGTATGGTCTGTTTACGGGCGGAAATGGCCAGGGATACGGCCGCAATTACAGCGGCGGGCAAAACACGCATACACGATCCTCAGAAAGCCGACTGGCGGTAGGCGTAATCGCGTACGCGACCGGCGTTGTCGTACTTGATGACCACGGTCAAGGTCCGCTGCGAAGTCGAGGAAGCACCCGCGAATGAACCGCCGCCGACCAGAATCAGCGAACCCCCGATGCCCGAGGTTGAATAAATCCGCTCGGTTGCGATCTTGTCATAGACCCAGACTTCGCGGCGTTGTTCGTCGGTGGTGACGAGGTTGGGCGAGCCCAACGCCTCCACCACGCCGGATGAAGTCATGCCGATCCTGATTTCGCGCTGGACCTTGCCTGCGGTGAGATTACCGGTGGCCTTGGTCGAACCAACACTTTCCTGATGCTGGGCCGCGCTCATGCAGCCGCTCAGCGCCAAGGCGATTGCAACCGGTGCCAGGGTATTTTTTGAAATCACAATGATTCCCCCACCGCTCCCGCTTTAAATTGTTTATCGATCCCTTTAAGAACATATACTGGCACAAGGTTAGGCTATAATTTTCATGCGGCGATGCTTGGGTGCCGCTCCATGGGGTAGGCACGAGGTTGCCAAATGGCTCGGAAGGGTCATCAATGGATGGCTTAACTACTACGCCGTCCCCGGCACCTCACGCTCCATCAGGGCATTTGTCTTTGTGGTCCAACGTATGCTGCTGCGCGCTCTGCGCAGGCGCTCGCAGAAAGACCGCTACAGTTGGACAGCACTGGATCGCCTCATAGGCTTCCATTGGCCAAAATCCAGAATCCGTCACCCGTGGCCAAGCCAGCGGCTTATCGTCAACACCCAAAGCAGGTGCCTCGTGCGTTAACGCGCAGCGGGGATCTGTGCGTGGGGACCGGGGCAACCCGGTTTCCTACCGCGATCCTCGGACGTCAGCCAGCAGCTCGGCTGATAACATCCTCGGCCCATTGGTTCAGGCTCTTTCCAGCCAGTTCCGCCGCCAGGGCGGCGCGTCGGTGAACCTCAGGGTCAACTCGAAACATCACTCGACCCGAATAGGGTTTCTGCGGTTCCTTGCCGATCTTCGCGCAGGTTTCGACGTAATCGTCAACCGCCTGATAAAACGCGGCTTTCAGTCCCTCTACGGATTCGGCATGAAATCCGACACCATCGCGAATACCGGCAATGCATCCAACCAGAAGCCCGTCTTCATCGTCATACTCTATACGGGCTGAATAACCTTTGTACGTCATTGTATTGGTCATGGCTTGACCCCTGTTCTCTCCAGAAACGACCGCACCGCCCGAACCTGATATCTCTTCGCTTCCTTAGCGGGATGAGGACGGTGAAAGGTTTCGACTTCACCGTCCTTCTCGAAACGTACCCGTGACCCGCCGCCCTCGATGACTGTTGCGCCAACGGCTATCAGAAGCCGTTCGACCGCCGACCATTCGATCGTTCCTGATACCGGGTCGGTGAAGACCGCAATGAGGGTCTTGCGATGCTTGTTGTTCATAGCGCCATATGAGCACAGCTTGCATGATTTGCAAGCATATTGGTCAGTGACTCTCAAAAAAACCATATAGTGGCCCATTGCGTCCAACTCATCCGCAAATATACATTCACGTAGTCATGTGGAGAGTTCAAAATGCAGTTTGTCGCTCACGGCCCAGATGTTCCGGAAACTTTGCTTCGGGCACATGAAGAAGGTCGAGTGGTTTTCTTCTGCGGTGCAGGGATTTCTTACCCTGCTGGCTTTCCGGGCTTCCATGGATTGGTAAAGCAAATATATTGCCGTTTGAATTTCCATCAAAACGATATTGAGAAGAAATTGATCGATCAAGGGCGTTATGATACGGCTCTGAATTTGCTTGAAAATCGTCTTGTTGATGGTCGGCGAAGCATACGTCAGCACATAGCACAAATTCTAACTCCAAATGAATCCCTTTGGTCCGAGACGCATAATGCGCTTTTGGCGCTTGCGAAAAACCACGATCAACGAACCCGGCTGATTACCACAAATTTCGATAGACTGTTCGAGCAGGTCATCGAAGAAAGAGACCTTTCAGTTAAGCGATACGAAGCACCGTTGCTGCCTATTCCAAAGCAAAGATGGGACGGCCTGATATATCTTCACGGTCTCCTGCCCGAGAACTCTGAAGACTGTGATCTGGATAATCTGGTCGTAATACCAAACCAAATTAATAATGTACCCAGAACAAAGACTGAACATCATGCTGTGTGACCCCCCAACATTCTGCGTGTGACCGGTGCCGCCGTCCTGTATTCCGTGTCCGGGAAACAGGCAGAAGGAGAACGGCATGCCAGCGAAAGCCATGGTCCGGCGCACCGACCACACACCCGGTCAGTTACGGGAGCTGGCCCGGAAACACAGGTTCCGCGACTGCCGCCGCCGGATGCGCGCCATTGCCCTGGTCATGGAGGACGGGCTGTCCAGGGCCGCGGTGGCCTCCGGCGCAGGCGTCGGCGCCCGGACGCTCCGCGACTGGATCATCCGGTACAACGCCGACGGCCTGGACGGCCTGCGGGACGCCGCCCGCCCGGGGGCGCCGCCGAAGCTGGAAAGCGGACAGGCGGAGGAGGTCGCGTCTTGGCTGGATGAGGGGCCGGACCCCGACGCGGGCGGGCCGTCGCGCTGGACCGTCGCCGACGTCCGGAAGCGGATCGCGGACAGCTTCGGGGTGGCGTACACGCTGGAGGGCGCGCGCCGGCTGGTGCGGAGGCTGGGCTTCCGGCACATGTCCCCGCGGCCCGTCCACCCGAGGGCGGACCCCGCCGCCCGGGAGGGATTCCGCAGGGATTCCGTCCGGTTGGCGCGTGAGGCGGTGCCCGACGGCGTCGCCCCGGAGGATGTCCTGGTGTACCTGCAGGACGAGGCGCGGGTGGGGCGGAAGGGCATGCTGCCGGGGGTCTGGGCGCGGAAAGGGACGCGCCCGCGCATCGTGCGGGACCACCGGTACGGATACGTGTACCTGTTCCCCGCCGCCTGTCCCGCCACCGGCGACGCGGTCGGGCATGTGTGCGGCAGGGCCAACACCGCGGAGATGAACCGGCACCTCCGCGACATCGGGGAGCGGGTCCCCGCCGGAAAGCGCGCCCTGGTGGTCCTCGACGGGGCGGGCTGGCACCGGTCGAAGGACCTGGGGATACCGGACAGCGTCTCCCTGCTCCGGCTGCCGCCCTACAGCCCGGAACTGAATCCGGTGGAGACGGTGTTCCCCGTCCTGAAGCACCGGCATTTCGCCAACCGGGTGTTCGAAAGCGCGGAGCATGTCAGGGAGACCGTGGAGCGGGTGTGGGACGCCTTCATCCGCCGGAAGGGGGAGGTCACGCGGATCACCACGAGGGAATGGGCGGTGCCGTGAGATCCGGGACGCCTATCGGTGATTATTTATTTGGTTTGGTATAAGCAGCGGAGATTTTGGACTGGCCTACCTTTCGGAACGATGGGCGGCACGCTTCGTAAGCGAACTGGTCCGCAACTTTGTCCTGTGCTTTGTGGGATATAGTATTGATGACCCCATCCTGCGCTACATGATGGACGCCATCGCCGCTGACCGTCTTCTCGGGGAAAGCCCGCAGGAAATGTTCGCTTTTGGCGACTTTTCGAACGGGGAACAAGACGTCAAATCCAATGAATGGTGCGCAAAGAACGCGACACCAATTCTCTATGATAATCAGAACCATCATAAGTATCTTCATGAAACGCTTCGCTTATGGGCCAATTCGTACCGAGATGGAGTTCTGGGTAAACAAGCAATTGTTGAGCGTTATGCCAGTGCGAATCCAGACACCTCAACATCCGAAGACGATTTTGTCGGGCGCGTCGTCTGGGCGATATGTGACCCGAGTGGCCGTCCCGCCAAGAGATTTGCCGACTTCAAACCGGTGCCAAGTCTAGACTGGCTCAAGCATTTCGATGATGAACGTTTCAGCCACAACGATCTTCCCCGTTTTGGCATTTCGCCTCTGCCGAATATATCGGGCACGTACAGGAAATTCAGCCTTATACGGAGACCGACCCCTTATCAGCTTGCCCCTGAGATGGCATTCGTGGAATGGGGTGAACATGAAGGTGGCTTTGACGAAGTGATGTCGCAATTGTGTCGCTGGCTGGTCCGCCATCTGGGAGATCCAAAGCTACTTTTGTGGGCCACAAGACAGGACGCACAACTGCACCCTGCGTTTGCAAGACATATCGGGCAACGCCTGGATGATCTGGTCAGACTAGAGACTGAGGGAAATACCGAAGAACTAAATCGCATAAAATCGGGTGCATCCCGTGCGCTTCCTGATGAACAAATGCGCACGCTCTGGAGGCTGGTCCTGACCGACCGGATCAAAAGGCCGCATTGTGGTATAGTTGACCCAATCTGTCTTTGGCGCGAGCGATTTGAACGGGAAGGCCTGACAACCGCCTTAAGATTTGAACTGCGCGACATTCTGCGACCCTGCCTGCGATTGAGTGAACCCTTTCGTTGGCCGCCAGACGCCGGTGGCGAAACCCAAGGACAGGACCATCTGCGCAATCACGTGGAATGGGATGTCGAACTTTCTGCAAACCATGTGCGCACAGCTCTTGATGGTCTTGAGGAAAATGAAAATTGGGTAGCTGCACTGCCAATGTTGCTAGACGACATGACAGGACTGCTACGCGATATACTCGATTTGAAGTCCGAACTCAGGGACGCAGACAAAAAACACGATGGGTCTTACGAGGATATGGCCTCCATCAGCGAGCACCCTCAAAATTCGAAGGTGTGCGACTGGACTGTTCTCGTTGAACTCGCGAGAGACGCTTGGCTGGCCACCGCCAGGACATCTCCCGACCGAGCGCTAATGGTGGTAGAGTTTTGGATCGGGATTGAATATCCCCTTTTTCGTCGTCTGGCGCTCTTCGCCGCTACCGAACATCCCGACATAATAATGCCCAACCAGGCCCTGGATTGGCTGCTAATGGACGTCAACCGGTGGCTGTGGTCGGCCGAAACGCAACGGGAAGCGATGCGACTGCTTATCGTTCTAGGGGCGAAATTCGATGACAGAGCCCTGAAAAAACTGGAACGTGTAATCCTTGACGGCCCGCCTCGCGAAATGTTCAAGCCCGACCTTGATGATCGTAAATGGCAGAGGATTAAAGAAAAAACCATTTGGCTTCGTCTCGCAAAATTGAAGCAGGCAGGGGCAAAACTCAGCCAAATCGCATCTGATAGAGTCGCGTCCATATCGGAAAAATACCCTAACCTCCAACTGCAAGACAATCAGCGGGAAGAGTTTCCGGTATGGACGAGCAGTTCCGACGACTTTAGTGCCCAAGACTTTTCAACCTATGAGAAATCACCCGTAGATCACGATTCACTCGTTAACTGGCTAAGAGAAAAATCGGACCCGGAAAGATTGTGGGGTGAAAATGATGACTGGGGAATTAGATGCCGTGACGATTTTGATGTTGCAGTGTCCGCGCTGACAACACTTGCAAATGAGAATTTCTGGCCAGCGGGAAGGTGGAATGAAGCACTTCTTGTGTGGTCTAAGGAAGAATTTCTGGAACGCTCATGGCAGAGGGTCGCTCCACTGCTGACTAAAACACCAGAATCGAGTTTGTTGAAATTTTCCTATTGGATGAGTGCTTGGCTGGAGAGCCTTGCCAAGAAGTCGATCGGGGATAAAGAAACCTTTTTCAAGTTGTGCGATCAGATATTGGACATCCAATACGAGATGGAAGAGGATATCAATGATCCCCTTGATTGTGCGCTCAATCATCCCATCGGAAAAGTCACCGAAGCACTGCTTATCTGGTGGTATCACACTTCCCCAAAGCATGGGCAATGCCTGAATACGAAGCTGCGCGAAAGGTTTACTCGACTCTGCGACCCGCAGTTCGGTAAATTCCAACATGGCCGCGTATTGTTGGCAAGAAATGCGGTATCCTTGTTCAAAGTGGATCAGGCCTGGACAGGCAATTCGTTGCTTCCACTTTTTGAATGGAAGAATCCGAAAGAAGCCAAATTGACTTGGGAAGGGTTTCTTTCATCACCACAAGTCCATGCGCCATTTCTGGAAGCGCTTGAGCCAGCGTTTCTTGATACAGCGAAACATTGCTCTCGATTTCCCTGGGGCCGTCTAAGAAACTACGTGTCTCTGTTGGTATCTTGTGGACTGGATACGGAAATACGGGACCGCATCGGCATGGGGCACCTTGCGGTCGCCATGCAAAACCTGCCCCAAAACGCGCTGGATATTGCGGCTGACACCTTCCTCCGCAGCATTGAAAGCGCAGCAGGCCAGAGCGCGGAATACTGGATAAATAGAGCATGGCCATATTTGGATGCAGTCTGGCCGAAGGCGAATGAAACGGCGTCCGAACAGATTGCGCAGAGTTTTTTTGTGCGTGCATAGTGAGCGGGAACGCTTTTCCGCAAGCCCTAGGTCAGGTTAAACCATGGTTGCGGAATTTATCTAAACCCAATCGCGTTGCGGTTTTCCTGCATGAACAAAAAATGGATGAAGCCTATCCCGAGGAAGCGCTTGGGCTTCTCGACAAAGCATTTGGAAATACAGTCGACTTTCCTTTTTTTAATGGCCTCAAATCTTGCCTTGAAACTATTCAGGCAACTCGCCCGGATTTAAAGGGGGACCATCGCTTCATCAGATTGCACCGGTTGATCCCGGATGCGACGGAATGACCCGGGGGTCGGGGCAACCGAGTGGCATCTGCTCCCTCTCCGCCTCAATGAAACGTACCCCCAACGCCCCTGAACTTCTCGACAAAAGCCGAAATCGCTTGAAACACCCGTTGTTTTCTGGGTGAATACTCCGGGTTCAGCGGGCTCATTCTGGGCAGGATGTCATTCCGTGCCGTTTTCGCTTGCGAATTCGCGCCTAACCAGGCGGTGATGGTGCGGATGGCCATCGTGTGTCGAAGATCATGAATACGCGGACCACGACCCCGTTTGCCTGCAGGGCTGCGTGTTTCAGTAATTCCCGGACAGTGGTTCCAGAAAATCGCGGACAGCGATTTCAGTAATTCCCGGACAGTCCTGTTGACAGTTTGACGGTCGGCTTCGAGTGCGCCGCCCTGGGCAAAATACCGTGATCACGGGATACGGCGGTGCTGGTGACAGCATCACGCTGGAGAACGTGAACGCGAATGCCCTGACCGAGGATGACTTCATCTTTGTTGGCTGAGGCGCCGCCCCCGGCGGGGCCAGCCGCACAGTCAGATCGCTGACCGGGCGCGGGACCCTAACCCGATCAGACCCGACAGTGCGCGGACCGCCGCCACGGTCAAACCGGTCGACGGTCGGGAACTGGACCCTGCCCGGTCCATCTGCCGGAAAGCATCTGGGGTGCGTTGTCTAATCGCGGTCTTTGGGTCAAGCACTTCTTTTTTGAAACGTCGCTGAAACGGGCGGCGTTTTTCGTTTTCTGGACTGCTAAACTTCTGTGGTGTGTCGATGATCGCTTTCGCCTTTCCCTTCTTCTTTGCCAGCCGTACACCCCATGCCTTGATCGAACACCATTTGCCGGAGATCATCAGCATCGAGGCTGCCGCATTGACCAGGTGATATCTGAGCAGCTTGTCGCCTGACTTCGATATGTGGCCCGACCTATCGATCTCGCCAGACTGGTAGACGCGTGGTATTAACCCCGGATGCGCTGGCACCAGTTTCGAAGACTTGAACCGGTGCGGATCATCGATGGTCGACTTGAAGGCCAGACTGGTCAGTGGCCCGACGCCGGGGATGGTCATGAACAGTCTGCAGACCGGGTAGTTCCTCGCCTTGCATTCCAGGGATAGATTGAGCATCTTGAGCTCGGAACGCATCACATCGCGCGCCCTCAGCAGCGGCTCGGTCGCCTGCCATATCTCCGGCGAGCTGATGCACAGTCCCTCGACCTTGGCGCTGAAGTTGTTGCGATGAATGCGGCCGATCTTCAGGCCCTCGACGCGTATCAGGCCCCGGATGGTGTTCTCGATCTGAAGCATCGACGTCATGAACTGCTTGCGGGCGGTCAGCGACGCCCGAGCTGCGATTGCTTACTCTTGACGTGAACGGACTTGAAGTGGCCGAGCCGCATCATCGAAGCGATGCCATGGGCATCCGTCCTGTCGGTGCTGTTCGGTCGTGTCGACAGGAAACGCTGCGTGTGGCGCGTCTCCAGGCAAAACGTTTCGAAACCGTCCTCGACCAGCGCACCATACAGCCACTCCGATAACGGACATGCCTCCAGCCCGATCAGTTCCACATGGTCACGCAGCGGCGACAGCTTGGTGATGATGGTGGCCGGTTCGCTCGCAACGACGACCTCCAGAACCACTTCGCCGTTGCCATCTACGCAGCACAATGCCGTTTTCATGAGGCCGATATCGAGGCCGACAAATAATCTCATGACTATCCCCCCATAGGTTTTCGAACCCCGGAAGGTGTAGCAGACAGCCGGAATCCGATTACCCCAGCTGGCGCTCTTGCCCACGTTCGCGGCAAGCCGGCAGACGGCGTTTTCTCCATGAATAGGCTCCCATACTCCGAGCGGTCAGGTGTGCCCGGGCGGCAACGGGAATACTGATGCGGTGGCTTCCTGCGGCAGTCTGGCAGGTGGCAGGCCGTCTTTGGGCGAGTCCCGCATCGGCAGGATGGCGTTTTTCAGGTCGGAATGGCGCGGCGAATGAGGATCGTGGGACGACTGCACCACCGGCATTGACGTGCCGCACCGGCCAATCCATATCGCGCCACCGGCATTGCAGGGCGCTGAAGGGACGTTTCGGGGCTCATCCCTGCCCGGAAGAATGCTAATCCGGCGGGCGGTGCAGAGCTTTCGAGTGACCGGAAAAGCGGTCAGGCAGGCGATGAAAGCTGCGGGGCGATGAGGCCGTTCGTCTCCTTGCCGCGCCATTCATCGGGGACCGGTCCCTTGCGTGTCGTTTGCCGCTTAAATCCCGCGCCGGGCCGTTCAACCCTGCGGCCGGAGAAATTTCCCCTGCGGCTGCGCCGCATTCCTCGCGCCCGCTTCGCTTCAAATTTCGCCGTCCGGCGGGTGCTCCGCTTCGCTGCGCCCTTTCAGGTGAACGTCCCGCCCTTGCGGTCTTTTCGCCGGCGACATCGCGAGGGACGGTCCCCGCGACGAACAGCAAAGGAAACTTCGAAATGGCTATCACCCTTGGCGCCTTCACCAAATCCGCAAACGGTTCCTTCACCGGCACCCTCAAGACCCTCAACGTCGCCGCCGGCCTCGTCATCGTCCCGGTGGACAAGATGAGCGAAAACGCCCCCGACCATCGCGTCTATGCCGGCAACGGCAACCAGTACGAGGTCGGCGCCGGCTGGAGCCAGGTCGCCAGGTCGAGCGGCGAGACCTACATCAACCTCAAGATCGGCGCGCCGGAATTCGGCCCCAACTGGGTGCGCGCCCGCCTCGTCAAACTGGAACAGTCCGGCGAGGACGGAACCACCCATATCGCCCTGTGGGAGCCGCGCGAGCGCTGATCCGGTTCCTCTCAAAGCCCCGCCGGGTTCGCCCGGTGGGGCCTTTCCTCATGCTCTCGCGGTTGCCGGGCCGCCGGAACCGATACGGCGATGCCCGTGGTAACGGGCCCTTTGTCTCGACCTTTCCAGCATGCCATCCGGCCAGGGGGCGCCTCAAGGCTGCGCGGTACCCCCAAAATGCTTCGCATTTCGGCTCCCCCACGCCCCGCTTCGCGGCGCCGACGCGGCCTTGACCCGCGGCTTGCCGGATGACCGAGGAAGGCGTGTCAAGCGACCGGCAGAACAGCTCAATCACAGGAGGCTACCACCCATGTCACGCAACGATATCGCCATCTCGATCGAACTTCTGGATATCGAATTGCGCGCGGGCCTGCCGGGGCGCGAGCGCATCGAGGCACGAAAACAGATCGCCGAACTGCGGCTCCAACTCGCCGCGATGGAGGAAACGGAAGGGGCATAGCGCTCCTTCCTTCTCTTCTTTTCCCGGCGAAAGCCGGATCGCGCCGCCAGTTTCGCGTCGGCGAAAATGACAACGAAAGAGGGGGCTCGAATTTCGCGGCCCCCGTCATTCGAGCGTCCCGCAAAGCGCCCTTGCCCGCCATCGTGTCCTTCATTCGCGCCCTCAACCGACGAAAGGACACGGAATATGCAAGACGATCCATCACGGGCGATGGAGGCCAAAAAGGGCAGCCCGTTCCTGACCACCCGGCAGGCCGCGCACTATCTCAGCCTGTCTTATCGCACCCTGGAGAAAATGCGCCTTACCGGCCACGGGCCGCGCTTTCGCAAGCATGGCCGCTATGTGCGCTACCACATCGCCGATCTCGACGCCTGGTCGGAAGGGGAACGTCGGACCTCCACCTCAGACAGGGGCGAAGCGCGATGAGCGCCCTTTCGCTTGCGCGTTCCCGCCAACGCCGGCGGGCACAAAGGAACCCCCGCGCTATCCTCGTCTGCGGCATCCTCGGCCTCGGCCTGATCGGTCTTTCCGCCGTCGCGCATGTGCGCAATCTGGCGCCCCTCCTGGTCTGGAACGCTTCGGCGAGCGCCCCGGTCGGTCTCTATCGCGTCACATCCGGTGCGCCGGAACGCGGCGACCTGGCGCTCGTCCAGCCCGCCATGTCCATCGCGGGACTTGCCGCCGGGCGCGGTTACCTGCCCGTTGGCGTGCCGCTGATCAAGCGCATCGCGGCTGTTGCGGGCGACGATGCCTGCGCCTTCGACGACGCGATCATAATCAACGGCCGCGTCGCCGCCCGCCGGCTTGCCGCCGATAGCGCGGGCCGTCCCTTGCCGCGCTGGAACGTGTGCCGGGTGCTCGATGCGGATGAGGTTTTCCTGCTGACGGCGGCCCCGGACTCCTTCGACAGCCGCTATTTCGGGCCGGTAACACGCGCACGGATCGTCGGCAGGCTCGCGCCGCTATGGGTGAAGGGCGATGGTCCCAAAGAGCGGAAAGAGCGGAAAGAGCGGAAAGAGCGGAAAGAGCGGAAAGAGCCGGAAGGATTCAACGCTGTCGGCGATGAACGCCGCGAACCTTGCGGGGGACGGCAGGAATGAGAACGTGCCTGATCGTCATGGCAATCGCCATGATCGCCCCCGCCCATGCCGCCGGTATCGACCGGTTCCACACGTACGTTTCCGAGGCGTCGAAACGCTTCACGGTCCCAGATAGCTGGATCGGTGCCGTCATCATGGCGGAGAGCAACGGCGACCCGCTTGCCGTCTCGCCCAGGGGCGCCATGGGCCTGATGCAGCTCATGCCGGGGACATGGGAGGAACTGCGCGACCGGCACGATCTTGGCGCCGACCCCTTCGATCCGCGCACCAACATTCTGGCCGGAACCGCCTATCTCAAGGCCATGCATGAGCGCTTCGGCTATCCCGGCCTGTTCGCCGCCTACAATGCCGGTCCGGGCCGCTACGGGAAGCATCTGAAGACCGGAAAACCGCTCCCCGCCGAGACCCGCGCCTATGTCGCGCGCATCGAGAAAACGCTCGCAAGCATGGGCGAATTGACTTCGATGAAAGCGAAAGCAGGCCCACCGGGCGCACGGAATCCGCCGCCAATCGCCTTCGATACGCGGCTGTTCTTTTCGCTTTCGGCAACGCAAAACGACACCGGAAACGGTGAAGAACATGCCCCGGACGGCGAGCTTTTCGTGCCGCTTTCGACGCGAAACAGGCACGAAAAATGAGGCGAGAAATGCGGCGTCAGAGTCCGCTTCCCCCTGCGCTTCTCGCACCTTCCTTCGCCCGGCGGCGCGGCTTCGCCGCTGCCGGGCTTTCTCGCCATCAGTCGATGTGATCGCAGATGATCGTGGATGGTCGCAGGCAGGCTCAGGAAAGCCGCGTAAGGCAAGATAAAGCTCCGGCACCATACGCCGGCATCGCGGACGGCAAGCCTTTGTCTGCACATCGTTTTTTAGGGGCGGCGGATGGCGCCATACGCCCCGTCATGGTGCCATGGGGGCGGCAAAGCCCCGGTTTTCCTGGGGTTGACTGGCACCGGTTTCCTGAGGCCGCCGTCGTGGCCATTTATTGGGTTATTGGGAACCCACGAGTGGGAGCCCATGAGGAGCAGAGCATGTCCGAAGACGACGACTTCAAACCCAGGCCCGGAAAAATCCGCTCGCGCGGCGCAAAGCGCGGACGCAAGTTCCTGCACCGGGTCCTGGCCGCCTCGAACCTGGCGCGTGGCGGCGCGAGTGGCACACGCAAGCCGGGTTTCACCGGCAAGCGGATCGGGCGCGGCGCCGGGACGGGACGCGTGCTCGCCAGCCGCGACCGTCATGCCGCCTTGCGCCGGCGCCGGGTCATCGTCAAATCGCGCATCGTCAAACTCGCCGGCGAGGGGAAGGGCAGGGCAGGGGCCCGGGGCATGGAAAGCGCGCGGGCGCATCTGCGCTATATCCAGCGCGACGGGGTGACACACGACGGCGAGCGCGGCGAACTCTACGGCGCCAATGAGGACCGGGCGGACGGCAAGGCGTTCCTGGAACGCTCGCAAGGCGACCGCCACCAGTTCCGCTTCATCGTCTCGGCCGAGGACGGCGCGCAATACGAAGATCTCAAACCGCTCACCCGCCGCCTGATGGCGCGCATGGAAGAGGATCTGGCTACGCGCCTCGACTGGGTGGCGGTCGATCACCACAATACCGGCCATCCCCACACCCATATCCTGCTGCGCGGCCGCGACGACAAAGGCAGGGATCTGATCATCGCCCGCGACTACATGACCACCGGCATGCGCGCGCGCCGCCGGGATCGTCAGCCTGGATTTCGGGCCGCGTTCGGACCGGGAAATCGAGGACCGGCTCAGGGCCGAGATGGAGCAGGAACGGCTGACGAGCATCGACCGCCGCCTGATCCGCGACAGGGACGAAAGCGGCCTCGTCTCCGCCACCGGCCGTGACGCCTTCCGGCAAAGCCTGCGCATGGGGCGCCTGAAGAAACTGGAACGCCTTGGCCTCGCGGAGGAAATCCGCCCCGGCCGCTGGCGGCTGGAAGAAGGGCTGGAGGATACGCTGCGGCGCATGGGCGGGCGCGGCGACATCATCAGGACCATGCAGCGCGAAATGGCGGAGAAGAACATTGCCCGCAGCCCCGGCGATTACGTGGTCCTCGACCCGGAAGACCCGACCGTGAATCCGGTCATCGGGCGTGTGGTGGCACGCGGGCTATCCGACGAACTCAACGACCGCCATTACCTCATCGTCGACGGTGTGGACGGCCGCGCTCACTATATCGATATCGGCAAGGGCGACATGACCGAACCGACGCCGGACGGCAGCATAGTGCGCGTGACGCCGAAGAGCGTCGAGCCGCGCAAGGCGGACCGCACCGTCGCCGAGGTCGCCGCCGCCAACGCCGGACGCTACACCATCGACCTGCATCTCAGGCACGATCCCGGCGCCACCGAGGAATACGCCGAAACCCATGTGCGGCGGCTCGAAGCCATCCGCCGCGCCACCGGCGGCGTTGCCCGCGAGCCCAACGGCGCCTGGATCGTCGCGCCGGACCATCTCGACCGGGCGGTGGACTACGAACGCCAAAGAGCCCGTAGTGCCCCGGTCATCGTCGAAACGCTGTCGCACCTTTCGCTCGACCGGCAGGTGGACGCTGACGGCGCCACCTGGCTCGACCGTGAACTCGTTTCCGGCAATCCCGAACCCGTCCGCGACTCGGGCTTCGGCCGCGAGGTGCGCGAAGCGCAGGCCCGCCGAAGGCAATGGCTGATCGCCGAGGAGCTGGCGCGGGAGGGTCAGGAGCGGTCCGCGTCAGCGGACAAAAGGTCCCGGCGAGACCTTTCGAATGACGAACGCGCTGAACGCGAGCAAGGGGCCGGTGAAAACCGCACCATCTATCGCACCGATATGCTGGCAAGCCTGCGCAGGCGCGAACTCGCCCGCGTCGCCGGACAGCTGGGCCTTGCCTATGCCGAAACCCGCAAAGGCGACCCGGTGGAAGGCACGCTCCGACGCTCCGTGGAACTTGCCAGCGGCAGATATGCCCTCGTCGGGAAGTCCCGGGAGTTCACCCTCGTGCCCTGGCGCCCCGTCCTCGACCGCCATATCGGCAGGCAGGTCGCCGGCGTCATGCGCGGCGAGACCGTCTCATGGACCATCGGGCGGCAGAGGGGCGGGCCGAGTATTTCATGAGACAGGTTGGCCAACGCCGTCAGGTTGATCGTCTGCTTCTGACTGAATGTACGCCTGCGCAACTGTCGTAGCGGCGCGAATTTCATGCGATGGGGCAGGTATTGGGGATCGCCTGCATTTGCCCGAGCCCGAACACCGTGCCCTTGCCGGCATGGATCCAGAATCCGGCAGCCAGGAGCGGCCAAAGATCACCGGCACCGTCCGGCAACTCAATCGAGCCGATGAAACCGTGCATGTCCAGTTCACGATGCTGTCTCGGTGAGCAGACCGCAGTCGCCTGTAATCCGGCCGATGAACCCATGCTGCCCAGGGATTGTTGCCTGATACGCAGGCCAATCAATTGAAACGATCAGGGTCTATCACGCAATTGGGTTATTCGTAAAATTCTCCACACCTTCGCACCATAAAGATGCTATGGGGTGGGCGGCGCATCGTGGCAAGGTTTCCGTCCATTTAGCCGGCCCCATTCCACCCTGAAGTGCAACACCAGTGGCGGTGGTGACCGGTTTTCCGGCCGCATGATCCTGCGTATCGGCCAGGAAGCGGCGACAGTCCCTGTGAGCAAACAGGGGAGACTGCCATGCCCGAGGGCTACCGCCACCTGACCCGGGACGGAAGATGCCAGATCGGCGCACTGAAGGAAAGCGGGCTGTCCGACGGGGCCATCGCGGCCCGTCTGGGCCGTGACCGGACGACGGTCTGGCGGGAGCTGCGCCGTAACGGCGGGGATTCGGGATACAGCCCCGGGGAGGCGCAGGGGAGGGCGGAGGCCCGCCGCAGCGCGGCCTCCAGTGTTCCCCGCAGGATGACGCCGGACCGGTGGGCGCGCGTCGAGGGGCTTCTGGCGGAGGGCTGGAGCCCGGAGCAGGTCGCGGGACGGCTGCGTCTGGAGGGTGGCTGGACGGTGGGCCGCCAGTGGACATCCGAACACGTCAGGGCCGACCGGAAGGCGGGCGGCAGGCTGTTCCTGCTGCTGCGGCGCCGCGGCAGGAAGCCGAACTGGCGTGGCGGCAGGCACTCGGGCCGTGGCCACATCCCGGGCCGGGTGGACATCTCCGGGAGGCCGGATGAGGTGGAGAGGAAGGAGCGTGTGGGCGATCGGGAGGCGGACACGATCATCGGGAAAGGCCACAGCGGGGCGGTGGTCTCCCTGGTGGACAGGGCCTCGAAATACACGTGTTTACAGAGGGTTGACCGGAGAACCTCGGCTGCGGTCTCCGCCGCGATGGTGGAGATGCCGCCGCCGTCCGCCGTGCCCGTCCACACGATCACGGCGGACAACGGCAAGGAGTTCGCGGGCCACGCCGGCGTGGCGGAGGCGCTCGGCGCCTCCTTCTACTTCGCGACCCCCTACCACTCCTGGGAGCGTGGCCTGAACGGGCGCACCAACGGGCTGGTCCGGCAGTACCTGCCGAAGGGGACGGACCTCCGCGCGGTCAGCGACGCGGAGGTGAGGGCGGTGCAGGACCGCCTGAACGCGCGTCCGCGCCGGGCGCTGGGCTACCGGACGCCCGCCGAGGTGCTGCACAAGGCCCGCCCTCCCTGACGCCGCGCGACCGCCTCCCACCGGCGCGCAGGAAGGGGGTGGAATGGATTTCGGGACCGCGTCCGTCCGGGCTCCGGTCGGGCTGCGCCCTCCCTGCGCCCGGACGGACGCGACCCGCCCCGGCGGAGGCGTTGCGCCGCCCGGAAAGCCCGGATAGACTCCATACAGAAGGGACCACAGCCGTCCCGGGGCCGGATCCGCGGTGCCCGGGGGCCGGAAACCCCACCTTCCGGCCATTCCCGCAGCTCGGGCTACGCCCCCGCTGCGGGAATGGCCGGTGTTGCACTTCGGAGTGGAAGTGGGGGAAAGAAAGAAGGCTTCTCCATCCCGGCGCAATCCAAGTTGCTGCGCGATTATGCGGCACAGAACGGCTTCAGGATCGTCGAGGAGTATATAGACGTCGAAACGGCAAAGAGCACCGGGCGCACTATACTCGGAGTCCTGAATTCGCCCTTGCGGGTTGACATGATTCGCGGAACGTTCCAGATGTCCGTCAAAACGAGCAGTGAACATCATTGACAGACGTCATGTCCGGGGCCGGTTCCATCCTGACATCCGCGGAGCGCGATGCGCTTCTTGCGGTCATGCGCGGGCGCAAGGTTGCGGCGCTCAAGGTGCGGCGCGCGAACGCGCTCGTTGCGCTTGACGACGGGAACAGCGTCCGCCTCGTCTGCCGGATTCTCCATCTCGACCCCGACACGGTGCGCGGCTGGCTGCGGGAGTTCCGCAGGACGGGCCTCGCCTCGTTGGACCCGGCGGCGTATCCGGAACGGGAGGGCAAGCTGACCCGGGGCCAGGAGGCCTCGCTCAGGGCGATGTTCCGGGACAGCCCGCCGCGTGACACCAACGAGGTCCGGGCCGCCATCCTGCAGCGCCACGGCGTCGAATACACCCGCGGCGGCGCGATCAAGCTGATGCACAGGCTGGGATTCGAGTACATCAAGCCGAAACCGCTTCCGAGGCAGGCCGACAGGGAAGCCCAGGAAGCCTTCATCCGGCGCTACGAGCAACTGATGCGCGGGCTGCTCCCCGACGAGACGGTCGTCTTCGCCGACGCGGTCCACCCCGAATGGCAAGGCCGGCCGGCGCATGGCTGGTTCGTCCGCGAGGACAGGCCCGCCATCAGGTCGACGACCGGCCGGCGGCGCCTGAACCTGCACGGGGCGCTGGACCTGGAGACGATGAGGCTCACGCTGGTGGAGGGCGAGAGGATCGATGCCGGGACGAGCCTGCGGCTTCTGAGGAAGCTGGAGCGCGCCCATCCCGACAGCCGGGTGATCCATGTCTTCCTGGACAACGCCCGCTACCATCACGCGAAGGCGCTCAAGCCGTTCCTGGAGCGGCCGGGGCGCCGCATCCGGCTGCACTTCCTGCCACCCTATGCGCCGCACCTGAACCCCATCGAGCGTTTGTGGGGCGTCATGCACCGCCACGTGACGCACAACCGCTTCCATGCGGACTTCCGCCAGTTCACCGAAGCGATCTTCGCATTCTTCAACGAAACGCTGCCCAACGAATGGGAGGCGATCACGGAATCCGTCACCGACAACTTCCGGATCATCACCCATGACCGGCATCGGCTTGTCGGATAGTCGCCGACACGCCGGACCCGGTGCATCCGAAGATGCGGCGGCGGACGAATCATGCCTTGGAATGCGGTCGAAGTCAGTTCACCAAGTATAACTTCGGCGAGATGGTCAAATATCTGCGCAAGCATCCTGGCGTGCGGGTGGTGCTGGTGGAGAAGACCGACCGGCTCTATCGCAACCTCAAGGATTGGGTGACGCTTGACGAGTTGGATATCGAGATACACCTCGCCAAGGAGGGCACGGTCCTTTCGGCCAATTCTCGCTCATCGGAAAAGTTTATGCACGGCATCAAGGTGCTGATGGCGAAGAACTATATCGACAACCTCTCCGAGGAGGCGCGCAAGGGGCAGATGGAGAAGGCCGAACAGGGCATCTGGCCGTCCAAGGCGCCGCTGGGCTATCTCAACGTCACCGCGAAGGACGGCAAGAAGATCATCGAGCCGGATCCGGCGATGGCGCCCATGGTCACCAGGCTGTTCGAGCGCTATGCGACCGGCCATTATTCGCTGAAGGCACTCACCAGGGCGGCCCATGCCGACGGCTTTGTCTACCCGAAGAGCGGCAACCGCGTTCCGGTCAGCACGATCCATGGTATCCTGCGCAACCGTCTCTATTCGGGAATGTTCGAGTGGAACGGCAAGCTGCACCGGGGCAAGCACGAGCCGTTGGTTTCGATAGAACTATGGGAGCGGGTTCAAGGCGTCCTGACGGGGCGGAACACGACGCCGGTCCATTCCTATGGCCGCGAATTCGCCTTCTCCGGCCTTATGAAATGCGCCGATTGCGGCTGCGCCGTCGTGGCGGAAATCAAGAAGGGCAAATACATCTACTACCACTGCACCGGCCATGCCGACGGCAATCGTGGCAACCCGTCCGACTGCCGGCGCAAATATGTGCGTGAGGAGGCGCTGGAGACGCAATTCGCGGCGCTGCTGGATCAGCTCTGCTTTGATGTGGAAGTGCTGGACTGGGTGCGCGAGGCGCTCAAGGCCAGCCATGCGGACGAGCGGCGCGAGCATGAGGAAGCCATCAAGCGCTGCCAGGCCGAATACAAGCGGCTGGAGGACCGGCTGAATGCCATTTATCTCGACAAGCTCGACGGGCGGATCGATCAGGCCTTCCATGATCGCATGGCCAAGGCGTGGAAGACAGATCAGGTGAAGTTGTTGCGCGAGATCGAGCGGCATACGGATGCCGAACATTCATATATGGACGATGGAATCAAACTGCTTGAATTGGCCCGGAATGCCCGCGAACTCTTCGCCAAACAGAAAGCTCACGAGAAAAAACGACTTCTGAATCTGGTGCTGTCGAACTCGATCTGGCGGCAGGGAGAGGTTGAGGCGACCTTCCGGCAACCATTTGATTTACTTGCAAAAACGACCGCAGAAATCGCGTCCAGAAATGATCCTAAAGGAGATTTATCCACAGGTCATACGAGTTGGCTGGGGTGGTAGGATTCGAACCTACGGTACACGGTACCAAAAACCGCTGCCTTACCACTTGGCCACACCCCAACGACTCCCGGGTAGCTACGCGATTCGCTCGTATGCTTCAAGCCCTGATCGTCGAAATTTGCGTCCCTACATGCGCACCGGTACCGATTTGGCCAGATGATCCATATCCATGAGCGTCTTGAGCAGTCCTGGCATGCGGTCAAGCTCGATCATGTTCGGTCCGTCCGAAGGTGCCGTATCGGGTGCTTGGTGCGTTTCGATAAATACTCCCGCGATTCCAAGCGAAACAGCCGCGCGAGCAAGCACCGGCGCGAACTCGCGCTGTCCGCCGCTGGCGCCGCCCAGTCCGCCTGGCTGCTGAACGGAATGCGTGGCATCCATAATGACCGGGTATCCAGTCGCTGCCATCTGCGGTAGGCTTCGCATGTCTGTCACCAGCGAATTGTAGCCAAACGAGGTACCGCGCTCCGTTAGCAGGATACGGTGGTTCCCGGAGCCTTCGACCTTTGCCGCAACATGGGCCATATCCCAAGGGGCAAGGAACTGCCCCTTCTTGATGTTGACCGCCGTCCCGGTTTTCGCGGCGGCGACAAGCAAGTCGGTCTGGCGACTGAGAAATGCCGGAATCTGAATAACGTCGACGGCGTCCGCAGCCTGAGCGCATTGTTCGGGTAGATGCACGTCAGTCAGCACAGGGACATCCAGCGCAGAGCGCAGGTCCGAAAGGATATTGAGCCCGGCATCCATTCCAACGCCGCGCTTGCCGGATAACGACGTTCGGTTCGCCTTGTCGAAAGATGACTTGAACACATAGCCTGCACCAACGGCACCGCAGAACTCGACCATTCGCCCGGCTATCATTTGAGCGTGATCGGAAGACTCCAGCTGGCAAGGTCCTGCAATGACGATCAACGGCAGGTCGTTGCCAAACTTCAATCCGCCGATGGGAACCTCCTTCATCTTCATTCCAGATCCTGCTGTTCTGTATGCAATGTGGGTTGACGGGGAGATTTGCCGTGCCTGCTGGCCCCGAACTTCGGTTATGAAGCGATGGATCCACGCGCCCAGACGCCGTCTTCCCGGCTTGTCTGGATCGATGCCTTGATCAGCTACGCCACCGTCTATTGCCAATTCAGTCCTTGTATGCCTTGTGCGATGACAATCTTCAATTCGCAATCAGGCCGGACCTGGGTGACGATGATCTCTCCGCATCGGAGATCTCTGTCGCCGATTCCTTCCTGAACATCCGCCATTGGCAAGGAATGAAACAACCGCCTCTCGAACGTTGCCCGTTGCGGTCCGCCGGACCCGAGGTGATGCAGGTGGATCCAGCACTCAGGATCGGGGTGAACAGGGTGCACGGTCCTGGAGGGATTCCATGGGAACCCATAACGACAGTCCGCGTCTGGTCTGTCTACCGGCGGGAGTTGCCTGACCTGCCGCTTGGTTCCTCAATCAGTTATGGATCTTCTCGATCCGTAGCAATCGCCCGGCAATGATCGCGATGACAGCGGCGAAGAAGCTGAGAAGCGCACCCATCTTTGCAGCGTCCTGAACGGACAGTCCTTCGAGAACAACGCCTCCTTCGAATGCGACCGCGGCGATAAACAGCGATACTGTGAATCCAATTGCGGCAACCAGTCCGATGACGAACAGATCGGACGTTCGCATGTTCTTCGGAAAGCCGAGTTTCAGCGGATACGCGGCAAACCATCCAAATAGCGCGATGCCAATGGGCTTGCCGATCAACAGACCCGCCAACACTAGCCAAGTCGGAGCGCTGATCACCGAAAACTCAACACCGGCATTCAGGAGTCCGAAAAAGAACAGAATGATCTCAACAGGATACTTCAGAATGTGCTCAATGTGGTTCAGAAGGTCGTGCAGATATACTTCCGCCTCGCTAAAGAACCCGAAAGCACGGTCGGCGTGGGGAATGGTGGGAACGATGGGCAGCAGACCAAGTGCGGGATGGAGTCCGCTTTGCTGAAAGCCGTACCAGCTCAGCGCTCCGGCGGCCGCATAGGGCCAGAATGACAGTCTTTCGCGCACCCAGGTCGAGCGCCTCCGCAATTGGTCTCCCCGGTCAAGATGGCGTGGCAGCCAGTTGAAGAGCAGGAATACTCCCATTGCGGCACCGGCGGACAGAAGAAGCCACGCCGGAACGACTTCGCCACTTGGGTAGAATACGGCAAGGATCAATAGGCCAGCGGCGTCGTCGGCGATCGCCAGAAGGAGCAGGAATCGCACAGCTGGATGACCCGCTCCGAATACAATTCGGCCTACGACGTAGGAAAATGCGATGTCAGTGGCAGTCGGGATCGCCCATCCTCGCTGCACGGCATCGTAGGTGTCGGATCCAAGAAGGGCGGCCAGGCCGAGATACACTGCTATCGGTCCGAACATACCACCAGCGGTTGCGAACAGGGGAGTCGCCGCCTTTCGCCCACGCAGGCTTCCGTTCTCCAGTATCACGGCTTCCCAGACTTCTTTTGCGGCGATGGCGAAGAAGAAGGCCATCAACACGTCATTGACCAGAAAGTGCAGTGTCAGGGTGCGGTGGACCTCCCCGTCCTCGTCATAATGGGCATGCCCAATTATGAAGTCGTCAACCAGGACGAATTCGACAAAGTCGTGGTAACTATGTGGGGAAATGTTGGCCCAAAACAGCGCCAACACCGCACCCGCCAACAGCAGTACCGAATAGGTAGATACAAAATTCCAGACCCGGTACATGAACTCTCCCCCTGAATCTCTGCTGGCGACGGGGATAGAATAACTCGGGGGATTGGGCAACGAGGTTGTGGGAAGACACTGTGCGGATCATGCGATGAGGTTCCACGCGATGCCCGCAATGAAGGCTCCGACGAAGGCGAATCCGATATAGGCCGCGAAAACCCGGGGCCTCACGAGAGCCCAGACAGCGATTGCCGCGGGAACGGAACTGACGCCTCCTGCGATGACAAAGGACATGGCCGCACCGTCTGACATTCCCTGTTCAAGTAGTGCGTCCACCAACGGAACGGCGGCGTAGCCGTTCAGGTAGGCCGGAGCACCAACCAGTGCTCCTAGCAGAACCGGCATTGGCCCGCTTCCACCAAGAACGGTCGCGATCAGTTCAGCAGGGATATACTCCAGCATGATCGCTTCTATGAGATATGCAAGCAGAAGCCATTTTCCCAGAAAGAGCGCATTGTCGATGGCTGTAACCCGAAAATTCCGCCTACGCTCCGACTCTTCCCAGAATGCCCATTGCGGGCGACCGGCAAATGGGCTGGACAGGCCGCAACAGGATCCGCAGCCATTCGCTGACCTTGCCTTGAGTGCGTCGGTAAAGATCAAGCTCTTGGAGAGGGATTTCACGGTAAATCCGCCCATTAGGCCGACACCAACGGCAGCGACGGTCTTGGCCGTCGCGAATTCCCAGCCCAGGTTGCCAGAGGTGATCAGGAACATCGCCGGGTCCATCAATGGGGAACTGAGCCAGAACGCCATAACCGCCGACAGAGGCGCTCCGAGAGCCAAGAGCGCCGCGATGAAAGGAATCACCTCGCACGAGCAGAACGGAGAGAGTCCGCCCAAGAGCGCCGCCAGCAGTATCATGCGCGTCTCACGCCCTTCAAAGGCTTTGGCAAGCAGAGTCTCCGCTCCCGTCGCTTTCATGTAAGCTACTGCAAGTACAGCGAACACGATGAATACGCCGGTATGTGCGATAGCGTTGCCGGCAAATGAGATTGTGGGCCAAACCTGTGCCGGATCGACTGCCGCCAAGGCCACGGGAATCGTGACGATTGCGAGCAGCACCCTGTCGACCCGCCTCCAGAATGCCTGTGTCTCAGGTAGCCGTTGAGTCAGTTCAGTCACTTTCCTGTGCCTCGTAGCGGATGGTTGCATCGGCGCAGCATTCAGAAAGCAGGAACCGCGACAGCGACTTCATCTCATCATATGCCGCCGCCGCGCAAATGGTGGAGCGCCCCACGCGGGTCTGCCTGACCAGTCCGGCTTGGGTAAGGATCCTCAGGTGATGGGTCAGAGTTGATCCTGTGACCCCCGATCGCTCGCCGAGTTCCCCGACGCTCAGCCCTTCTGGACCTGCGCGCACGAGAGGGTTCAGCACGCCAAGTCGCTGCTCCGACCCAAGCGCGGCAAAGGTCGAGGCAGCCTCCTTGACGGTCATGTTGGATTCTCTTTGCGTGCCCATGATTCGATATTTCTAGAATTATCGAAATAATGTCAAGAGGACTCTTCCGATGATCGACGGGGATGTGTATGGGTTTGCATTTTTTGGGACCGGCTTCGTCTAGGTGGCAAAGCACTTGATGTCGTTTGGACAGAGTCTGAAGACATGCCGTGTAAGAATCGCCTTAGGTGGATGGACGCATGCACTCTTGTCTGTTTGCGAAAGTCGCTCCTTTGGAAGGAGGTGCTGTGCGCAGTCGCAAGCGAGTCCGCCGAATGGTAGCGAAGTGTTCGAGAGGAAAGTCAGGGAAGTCCTTTGCTGATCCAGTTACAGGAAACGTCGTCCTCGCGATTGCAGGCATGCGGTTGCGCCCGGAGCCGTTTTGGGGCAGGAACCAATTTGGCGCCGGCTCGGGGCGAGAACGTTCAGGTCGATGGGCCGCAGCCGTGGTCATTCGCTCGGAACAGCCGGCATTGTCGGACACGACCGGATTCAATGTGAGCTATGGCGATGGACGTGACCATTTCGGCTCTTCGACAGGAAATCGCCTCCTGCCGCCTCTGTTCAGGGAGGTTCGCTCAGACGCACACGGGGCATGAACCCCGTCCGGTGGTCTGGTTCAGGGATAGCCCTCGGATATTGATCTGTGGTCAGACGCCGGGAATGCGGGTGCATTCATCAGGCGTACCGTTCGATGATCCGTCCGGTGACCGGCTAAGGGATTGGATGGAATTGAGTCGCGATGAGTTCTACGACATCAGCCGCATTGCAATCATCCCGATGGCGTTCTGCTTTCCGGGTTACGACTCCAAGGGCTCGGACCTTCCGCCGCCAAGGGTCTGTGCGGAGACATGGCACGGAAGACTCATGCACGCATTGCCGGAGATACCTCTCGTTCTATTGGTTGGCGGATATGCACATCGGTGGCATCTGTGCGGATCCAGCACCGTGACCGACACCGTTGTCGGCTGGCGTGACCATGCGCCTCGCTGTTTTCCGCTGCCTCATCCAAGTTGGCGAAACACCGGCTGGCTAAAGAGAAACCCCTGGTTTGAACTCGACCTTTTGCCAGAGCTTCGCAGGCGCGTGCGGGATGTGATGAATGGTTGAGGACTGGTTGAAGGCGCGTGGACATCCCTGAAGGGAAACGCAGACTCAGGGATGCGGGATTGAACTTGTGTTTTGTGAAGACGCTAAACAGTTGCGCATGGACATTGACGCTATATCATGGTCGCCAGTCAGGACCGTCAAGCCAAGTTCCTGTTAGGTCGGAATGTGATTATGGAAGCCCCTGAAACCGAAATTGTCGAAACCATGCGGGTTGCGTGCGATGGCGGAGAGGGCGCACTCGGGCATCCCCGCGTATGGTTGTCGATCCCGCCGGACAAGGGCTGGATCGAATGCGGATATTGTGACAAGAGGTTCATTCACAGGGACTTTGCCGAGCAGACCGGATCCTGATCCGGAAATCACCTGCATCGGCAATTCGAGTTCCTGGATGGAAGGGAGAGCGGCAATGCGTTTCGGCACAGGGTGCCATCTGCATCTGATCGATGGCTCAGCGTTCATCTTCCGTGCATATCACGCCCTGCCACCACTCAAGCGAAAGTCAGATGGGTTGCCGGTGGGGGCGGTCAGCGGCTTCGTGAACATGCTCTTCAAATTCCTCAGGGAAAGCAACGGTTCCGATGCTCCCACGCACGCCGCGGTGGTCTTCGACTATTCCGGGAAGTCATTCCGCAACGACATTTTCCCCGAATACAAAGCTCACCGTCCGCCAACACCAGAGGATCTGGTGCCGCAGTTTCCGTTAACCCGCGACGCCACGCGCGCGTTCAACATCGCCTGTATTGAAGTCGAGGGATACGAAGCCGACGACGTTATCGCGACGCTTGCGCGGCAGGCTCGGGAAGCGCACGGACGAGTGACGATCGTGAGTTCCGACAAGGATTTGATGCAACTTGTGGGCGGCGGTGTGGAAATGCTGGATCCAATGAAGAACCTCCGTATCGGGGTAGAGGAGGTTGAATCAAAATTCGGAGTAGGTCCAGATCGGGTGATCGATGTGCAATCGCTCTCCGGAGACAGCACCGACAACATTCCAGGTGCGCCGGGAATCGGGCCGAAGACGGCGGCTCTGCTAATCAATGAATACGGAGACCTCGACTCACTGATCGCGCGGGCCAATGAAATCCGCCAACCCAAGCGCCGCCAGACGCTGATCGACAATGCGGACCAGATCCGCATTTCGCGAGAGCTGGTGACACTCGACCAAAGCATGGCTCTCGAAATCGGTCTGGATGACCTTGAAGTAAAGGATCCTGAGCCTGAAACGCTTCTGGAATTCCTCACGTCCATGGAATTCCGCACCGTAACCAAACGTGTGGCAGAGGCTTTTGGCGTTGAGCCGCCGGCTGTTGGGATGCAGGCACGTCAGTCGCAGGAGGATTCTCCGGAGGTCGTTCCATTCGACCGAACTGCCTATGAGCAGGTCAATGATGCGGTAGCGCTCCAGACGTGGATCGATCGAATTCGCCAACGCGGCTATGTTGCTGTCGATACAGAAACAACCGGTCTGGACGAAATGCGTTCGGAGCTTGTGGGCATATCGCTCTCGGTCGAGCCGGGGCAGGCTTGTTATGTGCCGTTGATACACAAAGCGAGTCAGTCTGACGACCTGTTCGGTTCCAATGAACTGGCCAAAGGTCAGATGTCGCCCACCCAGGCTCTGGAGATGCTCAAGCCGGTGATGGAGGACGACGCCATCCTGAAAATCGGCCAGAACATGAAATACGACGCCAAGATCTTCGCCTGCTACGGCGTTGAGGTCGCGCCAATCGATGACACCATGCTCATGAGCTATGCACTCCATGGAGGCAGCCACGGCCATGGCATGGATCTGTTGAGTGATCGATACCTCGGCCACAAGCCGATTTCGATCAAGGAATTGCTGGGAAGCGGCAAATCGGCCATCACTTTCGACCGGTTGGCTCTAGAACAGGCCACTGAATATGCCGCTGAAGACGCTGACATAACCCTGCGACTCTGGAAGGCATTCAAGCCGCAGCTTCATCGCGAACGCGTATCGACAGTCTATGAGACGCTGGAACGACCTATGGTGGCGGTACTGAAGCGCATGGAGATGGAGGGTATCACCGTTGACCGGAATGTTCTCTCTCGCATGTCAGAGAAGTTCAGCCAGACAATGGCACGGTTCGAGGAGGAAATTCACGAACTTTCTGGCTGCACTTTCAACGTTGGGTCTCCGAAGCAGCTCGGCGAAATACTCTTTGACAAGATGGGCTTTCCCGGTGGCAAGCGCGGCAAGAATGGAGCCTATTCCACCTCGGCAATCGTGCTGGAGGATCTTGCGACTGAGCATGAAATTCCCGCACGAGTGCTTGACTGGCGACATATTGCCAAGCTGAAGTCGACCTATACGGATACCCTGCAGGAACATATCAATCCGGATACCGGAAGGGTTCACACATCCTATTCGATCGCAGGTGCATCAACCGGTCGGTTGGCTTCGACCGACCCAAACCTTCAGAATATCCCGGTGCGTACTGAAGAAGGTCGCCGTATCCGCGAAGCGTTCGTCGCTGCACCCGGGAAGCTTCTGGTGTCTCTGGATTATTCCCAGATCGAACTCAGGATTCTCGCCCATTTCGCCGATATTCCTGAATTGAAGAGAGCATTTGCGGATGGGCTGGATATCCATGCGATGACAGCGTCAGAAATGTTCAATGTTCCGCTCGAAGAGATGACCCCGGAAATCCGTCGCCAGGCCAAGGCAATTAACTTCGGAGTGATCTATGGGATTTCGGGTTTTGGTCTCGCTCGCAATCTACGTATTCCGCGTAAAGAGGCTCAGGGTTTCATAGACCGCTATTTCGAACGGTTTCCGGGTATCCGCAATTACATGGATGAGATAGTTCGGTTCGCCAAGGACAACGGCTATGTCCAGACTCTATTTGGCAGGAAGGTCCATACACCGGATATCAACGCCAAGGGACCTCGTGCGGGATTTGCCCAACGGGCAGCAATCAACGCACCGATTCAGGGTACCGCCGCTGATGTGATCCGTCGCGCAATGATCCGCATGGATGCGGCGATTGCGGGTTTGCCGGCCAGGATGTTGCTGCAGGTACATGACGAATTGGTCTTCGAGGTTGCGGAAGACGCGATTGAGGCAACTGTAGCGGCGGCTCGAGAAGTGATGGAGAGCGCGGCACATCCCATTGTTCAACTTGATGTGCCTTTGACGGTTGATTCCGGGAGGGGTGCCAACTGGTCGGAAGCTCATTGAACAGGCCGCAGGTGTTCTGTCGCTTGCCCGGGCACTCCTTTGGTGAGTGTCGGTTGATTCATTTGATGGACAATCCGCTGGGCAATCCTGTCTTGACGGTTGGATCAACCTGATGGCACCGGCTGCGGAAAGTGCCGAAAGTGTTGAGGTTCGGTGTCGTTCGGAACTTCGGGCGTGGCTGTCTTCGCACCATGGTCAGGCCGAGTCAGTTTGGCTGGTGACATGGAAGAAGCATACGCCGCATTACCTTCCATACGGTGAGATGATTGAGGAATTGCTTTGCTGGGGGTGGATCGACAGTCAGACAAGAAGAGTCGATTCGGATCGGACGAGTGTGCTGGTCGCGCCCAGGAACCCGAAATCGGCCTGGTCTGCGGTCAACAAGTCCAAGGTTGAAGCTGCGCGTGCCAACGGTTTGATGATGCCTGCTGGAGAGGCACTGATCGCGGCGGCGAGAGCCAACGGAATGTGGAAATTCCTCGAAGACGTGGAGAGGTTGGAACGACCGGCTGACCTGGATACTGCGCTTGGAAGGTCCATCGAAGTTTGGGAAAGCTGGCCCCGAAGCATAAGGCGTGCGACACTGGAATGGATAAAGACCGCAAAGACGGAAAGAACCCGGAAGAGGCGGATTGGGGAGGCATCGGCAGCAGCGCGGGAGGGGCGAAGGCCCAAGCCGTTTTCGCGGTAGAGGCCGTGACCTCAAGATCCGTGCATGTGCGCAGGTCAACCGTAGCGACAGTTTTTCCGGGTTTGAGCGCAGCGCAGGTCTGTTTCGCGGACCGGGCAGACTGACGTGACGTCCCTGGATTGAGTTGTCTGCCAAATCGAATCCATGCATTTCGGTCTGGAAGCGCCGCGGGTGAGAATAGGAGGCGAAGTGAGACTGCGCAGTTCTGGCCGCGATCAACTGAGAAGCGGCATTCAAAGTTCCGGGTGCGTGCCACTTCCTGGACTTGCCTCGAATTCTCACTAGGTTCTGAGCGGTGGTCGAGGTGCGCGGAGGGTTGAGACTTTACGCCTGTTGATTTCGGTCCGGTTGCTAGCGATTGCCCTCGCGTAAAGAAATTACGTCACTTGTGGCAGTTCACAGCACGAAAGGTAAGTGAAATTCTTCGGCCTCGATCCATCCGTTTTTTGCCGCCCCCGTCATGCCGTGGTTCCCTTTTTCGGGTGGGAATTTCATGGGTCCATTTGTATCGTGCGTCCCCGCTCATGATCGCAACACTTCGCCGCTCGAGGGGAATTGAGAATTTGGGTTTCTTGCTGCGCCGAAAAATCATTTCCCAAGTTTCGAGCAGACTGATCGTCGCGATATGTTCGGCAAAGTCGTCTGTCTTGTCGATATGTTTCGAGATACCTTGATCTTTGCAGTATTCATTGACAATCACTTGGTTCGGTAGGGTCGAGACCAATCGTTGTTCCAGCAGTCTTCGCGCCAGATCCATCGCCCATTCAGGCAGGTCGCCAATTCGTGCGGAATCGTCGATCATCCGTTTGCTGTAGTCGTAGCGCCAACCATAGTGCTGGACCCTGCGCTTGATGGGATTGATCCATTCAGCCTGATCAAGTTGATCCACAAGTGATCTTTCTTCATCCTTAGAGATGAAATCCGGCAGGTATACCAAACCCGGAACGTCATGGATTTCACAGCGACGCGAGACCATCGGCTGTTCGGGTGCAACATACGGTTCAATTTCCAGATTCTGGCTGACATTGGCTGGAAGGTCAGGCACGATCCCTTGGCCTGTGGCCAAAAGGCGGTGAAACTCATCCTGATTGATGGATTCACGTATTTGGGCATCCGCGGAAAGCCGAACTCTCATGTCGCCCTTGGCTACGAGGTATTCACCATCAATCAACAGCGATCCGGTACCTGTTGTTATGTGGCGTCCTTCCGGCAAGGACAGATATCGGTCGAGGCAAGTCCACCCCAGACAGCGGGCCATATCCCTTGCAGCTTTGTCGGAGACCACGTCTGAAAGATCGGCGTTGTACCACTTGCCCCGAGACTGCCATTGCTTTCGCAACAACTCAGCGCCGTGCCAGATCAGCGTAAAACCGTCGCGCTTCGGAGCCACTTCAATTGGTGCCCTTTGGCACGGGGGCAGCGCTTCTGGAATATCGACTTCCATTGATTGCACCAAAGCACGAGTTGCGATGGCCTCATTCAACTCCCTGACGCCTCGGAAACTTCTGCCCAAAGCCTGATATCCAATACGCCACCCGCACAGAATTGCGGCGGCCCACCAAACTGACGGTGAAAGATCTGGAAGGTCTTTCGCCCAGGCTTTGAACATTGCTGGCTCAGGTCTTAGCAGAACGAGTTGAACGGCGAGACCCGCTCCATCTTGCTCGCGCCGGTCGCAGCTAATTTGGTCATTTGCATCCAGCAACCGCCGGGTTTGCGCCAACCACTTATCTGGGATTTGGCCACTGTCGCTGACACTTGCCTCTTGCGCTATCAATTCTGCGCAATCGAGGGTCGACCTGCGGTCAGCTGAAGGAGAGCGCAGAACAGACACCGCAGCCTGCCAAAGGTGCGCTTGACTTGCCATCTCGCCCGCCACAGTAGGTGCAGGTTCCTGTCGATGCCACGGAAACCGGAACCATGGCACGCCGAGGCGTTCGATCTTCACCGAGATTTCCGCAGCATTCTGATTGAGGCCGTGGCGCAGGAGATCCACGAAAGCCGGAATGCGAGGAACGCCCCAGACAGCCATCGCCATGGCACCTTGCACGGCGTTCAGGGTAGGGGGAAGTTCGGTGAAAGTGGTGTCATCCTCAGGCACCGCGGGCAGGTAAGGGGGAGAAGGCTCCGGAGAATCGACGATGTCAACTTCCTCAATAGGCAAGAGAACATTGTCTAACTGATCGGCCATCGACAAGAGGTTCGATCTCAGTTCGGCAGAAGTAACTTCCAGTCTTATGGGTACATATGAGTCGGCAGAAGTGGTTGACGATCATACGATCGACCTGAAACTTTCAGCGCCGTTCGGTCCCTTCATTTCTGCGTTGTCGCGCATTTATGTCGTCAACAAGGCTCAGGTTGAACCGCATATGGGTGACGACAATGCCCGCGGCTGGCTGGCAGTCAATGAGGCCGGTTCCGGCCCTTACACCGTCACCACCTACAAACCCACGGAGGTCGTCGTATTGACCGCCTTCGCCGGCTATTGGGGCGGATGGGATGGAAACCATGTGGAGGAAGTGGTGTTCCGATATGTGTCTGAGCCGTCAACGCAGCTGGCCCTGTTGCGCAGTGGCGAGGTTCACGTCGCGCCTGACATTACCGTCCAGGACAAGCTGGCGCTCAGAGACGAAGATGGGTTTACGGTCGATATCGGCGCTGCCGCAACGCCACTCTATTTCCAGATCAACACCGCGAGCGACGGGCTGACCGGCAACAGGGAATTCCGCAAGATGCTGGTGCAGGCGTTTGACCGGAAGCTGCATCTTGACTTCGTTTTGCAGGGTCTGGGCTCCATGCCTGACGGGCCGTTGCCGCCGGATTGGATGGGGCATCAGCCGCATGCCGAACTTGGCTTTGACCTCGAAAAGGCAAAGTCGATGGTTGAAGAAAACGGCTGGTCCGGAACCAAGCTGACGGTTCGCTATCTTCCGGCGATCGAGGAAGAGAAGGCCGCTGTGGAACAGTTGCAATCTAACCTTGCCCAGCTCGGGATCGAACTGGAAGCGGAAGGCATGACCTGGCCGGCCCAGGCGGCAACGGTCCAGGATCTGGCCACGACATCTGACATCAACATGATCTACAACTTTCCGACCTTCCCCGATCCACACGCCATTCTGAATACGTCGTTCAACTCAGCCAACACGGGATACAATGGCGGTTACAACTGGGCGCAGTTCTCCAATCCCGAGGTCGACAGGCTTTTGAACGAAGCTGCCAGTTTATCGAACCAGGAAAGACGGGCGGAACTCTATGCCGAGGCACAGAAGCTCATTGCTGCGGAATATCCAGTGATTACGGTATCGCTGCCCGGTTCCGTTGTGGCCATGTCGAACAAGGTCGAGGGCTACAGGTACAATGTCGCCCATCACCAGACCTTCAACTACATGGAAATAGGACTGAAATAGGCGGGACCGCCGCTCGTTCGAGCTGAAACGAAGTGGAGGGACAGGTCAGATGAAATACGTTTTGCAGAGGCTGACCTTCTCTGCCCTGTCCCTCTTCGTATTGCTGCTGATAACATTCGTGCTCAGTCATGTTGTTCCAGGCGATCCGGCTATCGTTGCGGCCGGACCCAATGCGGGCGCCGAGAAAATTGCCGAACTGCGCGAGGAAATGGGGCTGAACAAGCCGCTCGTGACGCAATTCGCAATCTACTGTCGCAATCTGCTCAGCGGCGATATCGGAACCTCATGGTTTACACACCAGCCCATTCTGCAGGATCTCATGCGGGAGCTGCCGCCCTCCTTGGAGCTTGTAACGTTGGCCATGGTGATCAATCTGGCGATCTCGTTGCCGCTGGGTATGCTAACGGCGCGCCACAACGGCACCAGGTTTGACGATATTGTGCGCCTCGTGGCCGTTGCCGGCGCAGGGCTCCCCATCTTCTGGACGGCCATCATTCTACAGCAGACACTTGCCGCGGATTTGGGTCTCTTCCCTGTCGCCGGGCGCTTGAGCTTCGCCTATCGGGATTTTGAGGGTGCCAGCGGATTTTACCTATTGGACAGCTTGGTTTCTGGTCGCTTCGACGTATTTACAGATGCGCTGTCGCATCTCGTTTTGCCTGCTTTTGCTCTTTCACTCCTGTTCACCGCCGTCGGCCTGCGCATAACCCGCACGTCCATGATCAGCGAGTTTCGCAAGGATTACGTTCTTCTGGCGCGCGCAAAAGGAGCTGGCGAAGCGCGTATCATGTTCCGTCACGTCTTCCCGAATGGTGCGACACCCTCCCTGACGGTTTTCGGCATGCAGTTCGGCTGGATGCTTGGTGCCACGGTGCTGGTCGAAGAGATTTTCGGCCGGCCTGGTATCGGCCGGTACGCGGTCAAGGCCGTCACGCAGTCCGACGTGCATGCCGTCGTGGCAGTGGTGCTGGTCGTCGGTCTGGTTTTCCTGCTCGCCAACCTTGTTGTTGACATCCTGCTTTATGTTCTCAGTCCGCGGAAATGGAGTAAGGAATGAACGCGGTCCGCCAGCTCTGGCGCTTTCCGAAGAGTTTTGTCGAACGGATTGCGCTGGTGGTCGCCGTCCTGGTGCTGCTAATGGCGCTGCTGGGCAACTGGCTGGCACCCTACGATCCGCTCCAGATCGATTTCCGCGCCAAACTGCATGCGCCCTCCTGGCAACACCTTATGGGAACTGACGGGTCGGGACGTGATGTGCTGAGCAGGCTTCTCAGCGGCGCACAACTGACTCTTCTGTCGACATTTTCCGTGATCCTCATCGTACTCGTCATCGGCTGTGTCATCGGCATGTTCTCCGCCTTTGTTGGAGGAGCGGTCGACAACCTGCTTATGCGGCTCGCCGATATCTGGCTCGGCTTTCCTCCGCTGATCCTTGCCCTCGGCTTTGCTGCGGCGCTCGGAGCAAGCCTCGATGCCGCCATTTTGGCCCTGATTCTGAGCTGGTGGCCCAACTATGCCCGGTTATCGCGCATGATTACGGTCGACATTCTGTCCCAGAAGTACATTGCAGGTGCAACCGCTCTCGGCGTACCGAGGTGGCGCAAGGTGTTTGTTTACGTCGTGCCGAACGCTTTCGATGTGCTGATCATCCAGGTCACGCTCGACGTTTCGGCGGTCATGCTGGCGATCTCCGGGTTGTCTTTCATCGGTGTTGGCGCTCAGATCCCGGCGCCGGAGTGGGGTGCTATGATCGCCGAAGGACGCGCCTTCGTCAGCAGCGGATGGTGGATCGTGGTGTTTCCCGGCCTGATGATTTTCATCACCGCTCTCAGCTTCAATGTCATCGGCGATATGTTACGCCGTGAACTTGACCCGACGTCAAGGCGGGCGACATGAGCGAAGCGGCGTCAAACAGACGGCCACCGGATCCGGACTATTTGCTGGAGGTCCGGAATGTGACGATCGCATTGCGGCGAAGTGGTCGCGAGATGGTGACCGGCGTTTCGCTCGCCGTGCGGCCTGGTGAACTGGTCGGAATTGCGGGCGAATCCGGATCAGGAAAGACATTGTTCACGCTCACGACCTTCGGGCTGCATGAGGACGCCTACGTCGCCGACGGCAGAGTTGCTCTCAATGGTCAGCCTGTTTCCCGAACGGCATATCGTGCAGAGATGAAGAAGCGGTTGGGTCGCGATGTCGCCATTATCCCGCAGGATCCGTTTTCCTCCCTGAACCCATCCATGCGGGTCGGGCGGCAGATCACGGAAGCGATCTACTTGTCAAAAGGCCTGGCACCCAAATCGAAAACTGCCATGAACTCAGCTTTGGAACTCCTTGCCGAGGTGGGCATTCCCGAGCCGGAGACTGCGTTTCATCAGTATCCCGACCAGTTTTCGGGCGGCATGCGACAACGGATCGTCATCGCCATAGCGCTGTCGCAGGAACCCAAGCTGCTGATCGCCGACGAACCGACAACGGCACTCGATTCCTCCACTCAGCGCCGCATCATCGACCTCATCATCGACCACAGCCGTAAACGCAATCTGGCCGTCATACTGATCAGTCACAATCTCGAACTGCTTCATCAGAGCATGAACCGGATCGCGGTCTTGTACAGCGGCCAGTTGCTGAATGTATTTGAGTCGGCACGGCTCGGCCGATCGGAATTGCATCCTTACACAGAGGCGCTCTTCAACTGTATACCTACAGCGGACAGGAATCTGGAGGATATCAAGTCGATTCCCGGCGAACCGGTGACAGCCGGATTTGGGCGTATTGGCTGTGCCTTCGCGGCTCGTTGCGCCTTTGCCTCTGATCTTTGCCGCACCGAACCACTTCCTTGCAACCAGGCTGTTGATCCAGAATTCAGCGCCTGCCTTCTCAACAGGGGAGCGTAGGATCATGACTGCACAGGAACCGATTGTGGAGATGCTGGGCGTGTCAAAGACCTATGCGAAACGGGCGCTGATGCAGGCGCGAAGCTTCTCACTGCAGGAGATTGACCTGAAGGTGAACCGACGGGAAGTCGTAGGACTGTTGGGGGAGTCCGGCAGCGGCAAGTCAACGCTCGCCAACATAATCACGCAGCTGACCGCGTATGACGCCGGGACATATTTCTACGACGGTCGAGACGTGAAGGGTTACACAGCAACTGATCGCCTTGCTTTCAAATCCGCCGTGCAGATCGTCTTTCAGGATCCCTACGGCAGTCTCAATCCGCGTGCGACGGTCGGATCCATCGTTCGCGAGGGTCTGGTGATTCACCAGCCTGAACTGGCTCGAGCAGAGCGCGACATACGCGTGCGGCAATTGATGGAGGAGGTTGGCCTGTCCGGGGATGTTCTCAGCCGTTATCCGCATGAGTTTTCCGGAGGGCAACGACAGAGAATTGCGATCGCCCGGGCCATGGCCGTCGAACCTGAACTTCTGGTGTGCGATGAACCGCTCTCATCGCTCGACGTTTCGATCCAGGCGCAGGTGCTGGAACTCTTCGTGCGGCTGATACGGCAACACGATTTAACGATGATTTTCATCACGCATGACATCAATGTTGCGCGGCTGCTCTGCGATCGCGTCTATGTCATGCTTGACGGACGGATTGTTGAACAGGGCAGGGCGGTCGATGTGCTGAACAATCCGCAATCCGAATACACCGCCGAACTGATCGAGGCTGTCTACTGACGGTAGGATTATGAACAGGTACAAACTCGCAATCGATATCGGCGGCACTTTCGTTGATGTTGTCGTCTTTGATTTCGAGACGACGTCATTGCACGCCTTCAAACTGCCGACAACGCCGCACGATCCGGCCGAAGGGGTAATTGAGGCGGTCCGTCAGCTGGACATGCCGGCCGAGGAGATATTCGAATTTATTCACGGCACGACGCTCGGTCTCAACGCCATCCTGGAGCGTAAGGGTGCCCGTGTGGGCATTATCGCCAATGATGGATTTCGCGACATTTTCGCAATTGGCCGCGGCAGTCTCGAATTTGCGGACATGTATCGGTTCGATTACGAGCAGCCGGCGAGTCTGGTTGATCGGTGTGATACACGCGAGGTTGCCGGGCGCATGGACTATCTGGGGCGTGAGGTGACGGAGCTCGATACCGAAGCGGTGTCGACAGCGGCGCGGGAACTGGTCGTTGAGAACGGCTGTACCGCCATCGCAGTCAGCTATCTGCACTCCTATGCCAACGAGGCGCATGAACGAACCACATTGGAGCTGATAAACGCTGCGTATCCTGGCATCGAGGTCTCGGCTGGAGCGCTCCTTGCCAATGAATACCGGGAATACGAGCGCACCAGCACGGCAGTGCTCGACGCGTATATCAAGCCGGTGCTGAAGAAATATCTTGGCCGGCTTACCTCCGGCATCGAAGTCAACGGCTTCCGCGGAAAGAAGTATGTCATGAACTCTTCTGGTGGAACGCTGACATTCAACCTCGCCGAAACACAGCCGATAGCAACGATTCTGTCCGGGCCTGCCGGCGGTGTATCCGGGGCGCAGTATGTTGCCGAGGCGACCGGGCGCCACAATGTCCTCTCGGTCGATGTGGGTGGCACTAGCCTGGATTCCTGTTTGATCGTGGATTTTCGGCCGGTGGATGTCTTCGAGGCGCGGATCGACGGATTCCCGCTCCTGCAACCGATCTACGATCTTCGTACCTTGGGTGCCGGCGGTGGCTCCATCGCACGGGTCGACAACAAGTTGCTGCAGGTAGGACCGGAAAGCGCTGGAGCGGTACCCGGTCCAGCTTGCTACGGGCGCGGCGGAACTGACGCGACGGTCACTGATGCGGCGCTTGCGCTCGGCTATATCGATGCCGAAAATTTCATGGACGGCGAAATGGCCGTGGCACATGATCTGGCGGTGCAGGCGCTGCAGAGAAACATCGGCGATGTACTGGGGATTTCACCTGAGGAGGCAGCAAAGTCCATTTTTGATGTCCTCGTCTCGCGCACCGCCTCGTCGATCAAGGAAATGATGCTCGAACGTGGCCTTGATCCTCGGGATTTCTCCCTTTTGGCGTTTGGTGGCTGTGGCCCTCTGCTCGGTCCGATGCTGTTTCGGGAGCTCGGAATGTCCGAATTGATCGTGCCGCCCCTTCCTTCTGTCTTCTCGGCCTGGGGGATGATGGCCAGCGATCTGTCGTTCAGCAACACCGCTTCTGTTATGGAGATGGTCTCTGATGGCACCATGGATCGTGTTGCGAAGGTGGCGAATGTACTACGGAATCGGAGCATTGCCGAACTCAGGGAGAAGACCGGTGAAACCGCCGAACCGCTTGTCGAACTGTCGGCGCGATTGCGTTTTGTCGGTCAGGAACACACATTGAGCGTTGTCTACAACATTGGCGATACAGCCGAAGACCTTTTTACGCGGTTTTCGTGTGCCCACGCCGATCGTTTCGGCCATACGTTTGACGTTGAGGCGGAAGTTGTCTCGATGATGGCGAAACTCATTCTGGTCACTCGGAAACCTGACCTGGAGGCCGAGGTTGTTTTGGGTGGCGGTGCATCCGAAGGCAAGCCGCACAGGATGTTTGATGCAGTGGCAGACGGTTTCGTGGAGGGCCTCCGCTTCGACCGGAACCTGCTGTCTGCGGACCATGTATTCGACGGGCCGTTGCTTGTTGTTGACGAGGGTTTGTCTCTCGCCCTGCCGGCCGGCCAGCGATTGCGGGTCGACTCGTCGGGAATGATTGTTGTCGCACATGCGGGAGGCTGAAATGACCATCAACAAGGCGGCAGAACTTGAGATCATTTCCGGGCTATTCTTTTCGGCGGCGGAGCAGATGCGCCGCACCCTCGTGCGAACGGCATTCAATGCGGTGATTTACGAAGTCCTTGATTTCGGCATTTCCATTGCCGACGGCAAGGGCCGCATGGTGGCCGAAGCCGCCGGCATCACATCTTTCATCGGTGCCAACGACTATGCACTTAAGACGCTGCTCAAGCGCATGGATATGAGTCGGTTGCGGCCGGGTGATGTTGTCATGCTGAACTATCCCTACTGGAACTCGGCTCATGCATCGGACGCGCTGCTCATGACGCCGGTGTTCATCGATGGCGACATGATCGACATGTTTCTTTGCGTGCGTGCGCATTGGCTCGACCTCGGGGCAAAGGATCCCGGATATGTGATTGATTCCACTGATATCCACCAGGAGGGCCTGATCGTTCCAGGCGTTCGCATCATCAAGGAAGGGAAACTTGATGAGGATCTCTGGCAGATCCTCGAATTCAACTCGCGTCTGCCCGAAGCGATCAGGGGTGATTTCGGTGCGCAGGTGGCCTGTCTGCGAACAGGCGAACAATGCGTCCGCGACATCTTTTCCAAGTTCGGCAAGCAGCGGGTCCTCACCGCGATCGAGGATTTCTTTGATCACGCCCATCACAAGACGCTGCTGGCGCTGAAACAGCTGCCGAAGGGAACCTGGTCTGCCGAAGACTGGCTGGACGATGATGGCATTACGGATGACATGATCCGCATGGCGGTCGAGGTAACCATCACCGATGACCGTTTTATCGTCGACTACAATGGATCTGCGCAGCAGGTCCCGGGGCCTGTCAATGCTCCCTTTGGCGGCACGATCACCATGGCAAAGACCTATTTCAAGTTCCTGACCTCGGCCGATGCGCCCAGCAATCACGGCAACTACATTCCTCTGGAGGTGTTGGCGGATCCCGGAAACCTGTTTCATGCGGTGTATCCGGCGGCCACCTACATGCCGTGGACGAAGATGGTTGCCTTCGAACTGATCGCAAAGGCGTTGGCGCCCGTGATCGGCTGGATTCCGATGTCTTCAGGTGGCGACGAGCCAGGGTTCATGGCCGTCGGTGTAAATCGCGATACCGGCAGGCGGTTTGTCGTCAGCAACAATGAAGGCATCGGCTGGGGTGCGACACGCAATCACGACGGCGCCTCTGCCCTTCAGCACCCGTCGACAAGCACGGTCCGCAACACGCCGGTCGAAGTGCTGGAACGGCAGGCCAATCTGTTTCACGAAGAGCTTGCCTTGATACCTGATTCGGGCGGCAAGGGCCAGTATCGCGGCGGTCTGGGTGTGCGTCGCAATGTGCGAATGACCGGCGAGACCGAAGTCATTTCGATGAAGAAGAAATCCAAAACGGTTGGATGGGGTCTCTACGGCGGGCAGCCCTCGCCGGTGAAAAATCATATGGTGTTGTGGCCCGGTGATGACCGACAGAAACGTGTCGGGATGTATCGCCAGACCCTTCAGGAGGGTGAAGCCTTCGTGAACTTTTCGGCAGGTGGTTCCGGTTGGGGGGATCCCGCCGACCGTGATCCTCGGGCGCATGCCGACGATGTGCGTAACGGTTTCGTCACGGAAACTCAGGACGAATGATCGCAGAAAGGAAGCAATCATGGAGCCAAGGCGATATGCGCTGACCGAAGCGCGGATTGTTGATGTCGTCGTCGGCGAATTGCTGACCGACAAGGCCGTTGTCGTTCGCGGCGAGGTGATCGAAGCGGTGTTGGAAGAGGGTGCGCTGGATCCGCAATTGCAGAAGGTGCCGCTTGGCGGGCGTTGTCTGACACCCGGTCTGATCGACTGTCACGCCCATTGCTTTGTCGGCCAGTTCGGGGACCGCGGCAACGTTATGCCGTCCGAGATGACGGCACGCGCCGGCCGGCATCTCGAAGGCATGCTTCAGCGTGGCTTCACGACTGTCCGCGATGCCGGCGGCGCCGATTCCGGCCACAGGACTGCAGTTGAAAAGGGACTGTTCGCCGGACCTCGGCTGTTTGTTTCCGGTAAGATCCTGTCGCAGACCGGCGGTCATGGCGATCATCGCGCCATTGCTGACACCTGTTCCTGCGTCACCCATGCCGGTGGCATGTCGGTCATCGCCGATGGTGTGGATGAGGTCAGAAAGGCTGTGCGTGAAAACGTCCGGCAGGGCGTTGACCAAATCAAGATCATGGGGGGCGGTGGCGTCAGTTCCCCTGGTGACAAGCTGATCCACCCGCAATATTCGCTAGATGAAATTGCTGCAATTGTTGACGAGGCTCGGCTTTGCGGACGCTATGTGATGGCCCATATTTACAGCGACATTGGCATCAAGCGGGCCGTCGGAGAGGGCGTCCGCTCGGTTGAACACGGCAATTTCCTGCAGGAAGACACGGCGAAAATGATGCGGAACAAGGGCGCCCATCTGGTGCCTACGCTCATCACCTACGAAGCCGACGCGAAATACGGCAGGAGCTTTGGCTGGTCGAAGGAGGCTGAACAAAAGAATGCCGAAGTCCTGTCTCACGGATTGACCTCACTGGAAGTTGCCCTGAAACACGGTGTCAATGTCGGGTACGGAACAGACCTGTGTTGGTCGCCGAAGAGTTATCAGGGCGACGGCCTGCTCATTCACCAGAAAGTCTGCGGAGCCGCGGAAGCGCTGCGCCATGCGACCGTAAACAATGCGCGTATCATCCGCATGGAAGGAAAGGTTGGACAGGTCTCGGACGGGGCCTTCGCGGACCTGGTGATCGTCGACAGCAATCCGCTGGATGGCCTGGAGTGCTTTTCACAGCACGAGAACAAGGTGGTCGGTGTCATCCAGAGCGGCCTTCCGGTCCGCGACGACCACGGCCTTTTGGGAGGACTGTAGCAGCCCGTATGCGGCTGTTCTGGCTGATTTCAGTAGCCGCTGGAAGGGGCAAGTGTGAAGCGAATAAAGGTCCAATTAACCTCCTCACTTCCATTCCGAAGTGCAACACCGGCCATTCCCGGACCGGGGGCGAAGGGCGGAACGGACGGTAAACCATTGGAACGTCCTCAAATGTCCTGAAGCGATCCCTTCCCGGCGCGGGAATTGAACGAAGCTAACCGGTACAAATCTGGATCGTTGTACGACCGAGGATGTTGCCATTTGACCTATCTTGGGTTCAAGTCTTCGTCCGCTCGACAGTCCAGCAGGAATTCCATCATCCCGGTTCCGTTCCGGTCGAGGAAAAACCCGACCATGCCTTCGTTGAACTCCACCGCACGGGTGGCTGGAACCGAAATCGCGTCGATGCCGTGCGACATGAGAATTCCGTTCATCATGAACCTGGACGCGCGCTTGTTTCCGTCGAAATAGAACTGTTGCAGCGCTCCGAAAAGAAAGAACGCGATTCCTCTTTCAAGGGGGTCCGGAACGCAGGATTCGAGAGCTTCAACGCCCTCGGCAAACACTCTGTTCAGTTCAAGGGCACCTGCTTCGGTTGGCGATGGCATGTGCGCTCCTTGATTCCCCAACAGAACCGGAAACGTGGCGTCCTTGATTTCGCCTTCGCCACGAAAGTGACCGCTCTCAAGCGCCTCTCCGTCGGCGATCAGTCCATGAAGCCGATCAAATGTCTTCCGGTCCATGCGAAACTGGCCAGACTGGACCAGTTCGAACAGTTCTTCGGATGCCTCCGCGAGATTCAGGAGCTGACGTTGATCCGAAAGTCGTTTTCCTCCGACTGTCACTCCGTCCAGCAAGGTCTTGACCTCGGGAAAGGTAAACGGATTCCCCTCAAGCGCACCGGCGTCAAACACGAACTGTACCAGCGAACGTCGGTATCTGAATATCGCTCTTGCCATCGATTTTCGGGCGTATGCGGGAACAATGTCGCGGTTCCACGAAAAACCAAGCTTGCCAAAGAGGTTCATGCCGCCATTTCCAGTATTGGGCGCCTAAGGTTTCCGTACCCATCGACAGTGATCGATCCACCACCCCACACTTAAAGGAATGTGCTGCGGAATCCACCCGCTGAAGAATTTGAAACCTCTGCACCACGAGCCACTGCGATGGGGAGGCGTTGAGCGTTCATTCCGACGTCCACACGAATTGATCCATCAAAGGCATCTGGCATTCATGTCCTGAATTCAGGTGCGCAGGAGCACTGATGTTCTACTAACCGAACACCACTCCGTGCGAGCAAGGCTGATCCTTTGGGTGAACGTACCTCGTGGATCCGAAGCACAGGGACTCACGGAAGTTCCGCTGCCGGGATGATCGGAAAGAACTCACCTCCTGACCAAAGTCCGAACTGGTCCGTTCCGTCGATGTTTTCCACCGTACAGATCTCAACGAGACGATAGAAGCTCTTTCGGTCGATCAGCGCCTCGAGCCGGGCTCGGATCAGAATGTAAGGTGACGGCTCTCCGGATTGCCTGTCGCGCTCGACGCGAATCGGATGGTCTGGACCGGCAGCAACCTGGTCGTCAACTTGGGTCGTAAAGGTCAGGACCTGATCCTTACCTTTCCCACTCGCCTCGAAATCAACCGCAATGAACGGAGCGTCGTCAACGGCAATTCCTACCTTTTCGACAGGAGTGACCAGAAAGTAGTCGTCATCGTCGCGGCGCAGAATGGACGAAAACAGCTTTACCAGCTCCTTTCGTCCGATTGGCGTCCCTAGGTAGAACCAGGTTCCGTCACGTGCGATCCGTATATCGAGATCGCCGCAGAACGGTGGATCCCATAGATGAACCGGTGGAGGACCCTTTCTGGAGGCCGCCCTTGCCGCGCTGGCAAGGTTTTCCGCAGACGGTTTCACGATCATTTGTGCGGTTCCGTTCCTTGTCGTTTGTGCTTCATGCGCTTGTTCAGATATTAGCAAGTATAACAGGTGCAGGAGTGATGTCATGGAGGAACCCGAAAACCTCGTCATGGAGATCGAGGCATTGGGCGGTCGCTTGGCCGAGGCCGAAGCCAGCATCTCCAAACGGTTCATCGGGCAGAAGCAGGTGGTTGAACAGGTGCTCAGCACGCTGCTCTGTGGTGGCCATGGTTTGTTGATTGGGCTGCCAGGACTTGGAAAGACACGTCTGGTGGAGACCTTGGGCACTGTTATGGGCCTGTCCGAAGCCCGCATTCAATTCACGCCCGACCTGATGCCAGCTGACATACTTGGCAGTGAAGTGCTGGAAACCGGAGCGGATGGCGGACGTGGCTTCAAGTTTATGGAAGGACCTGTCTTCTGCCAGCTTCTGATGGCTGACGAGGTGAACCGAGCCAGCCCTCGCACGCAGTCCGCATTATTGCAGGCCATGCAGGAACAATCGGTCACAATAGCCGGGCAACTGCACAGGCTTCCCAGGCCCTTTCATGTACTTGCAACCCAAAATCCAATTGAACAGGAGGGCACCTATCCGCTACCGGAAGCGCAGTTGGACCGGTTTCTGCTCAGGATCGATGTGGACTATCCGGATCGGGACTTCGAGCGTGAAATCCTTTTGGCCACCACTGGGGTCGAGGATGCGCAGTCGGAACAGGTGTTTTCTGCCGAGGAACTCCTGGCTGCGCAGAGATTGGTCCGACGCATGCCAGTTGGCGATTCCGTGATGGAACTCATTCTTGATCTGGTGCGTTCGTGCCGCCCGGGAGATATCGAGGCTGGGGATTTTGTCAATGACTCGGTCGGCTGGGGGCCGGGGCCCAGAGCTACGCAGGCGTTGATGCTGACAGTCCGGGCACGTGCGCTGCTCAAGGGGCGGCTAGTGCCTTCTGCCGAGGATGTGCTGGAGATGGCGCGGCCAGTGTTGAGCCATCGAATGGCCCTAAACTTCGCAGCACGGGCGAGGGGCGAGAGTATCGGAGGACTTGTGGGGCGCGTCGCCGAACAGGTGATGCGGATCGAGGCGGCAGCGTGACCACTGCTCCTCGTTTCCCGACCGGATCGTCCGAACTCTTCATTTGGGGCCTAAGGTATGGCCGGCGCGGTGGCCAAACCCCATGAGCGCCCAGGCACGGCTTCGTGAGCGCGCTGAAGCCCTTGCCGCTCCGCTCCCCGACTTGCTGGCGGAGGCGGAGCATCTGGCCCGGACTTTGCTGCTAGGCTCCCACGGTCGCCGACGTTCGGGCGTAGGTGACGAGTTCTGGCAGTATCGCCCTGCTCGCGCTGGAGACGAAGTGAGGCTGATCGATTGGCGTCGTTCGGCCAGGTCTGATGTGCACTTCGTTCGCGAAAAGGAATGGCAGGCCGCGCAGTCCGTGTTGATCTGGGTCGACCGTTCGAAGTCAATGGAATTCTCATCAGATCTTAACCGACCGACGAAATCCGACAGATCCCGGCTATTGGCATTGGCAATCAGTGTACTGCTGATTCGGACGGGCGAGCGGGTTGGTCTGGCGGAACTTGGAGCGCCTCCGCGGTCCTCACAAAGACAGCTTCTAAGCATAGCCGAGCATCTCTCGACCCAAGGAGTCGATGTTGATTACGGAGTTCCTGAAATCAATGTGCTGCCTCCGCACGCCCGGGCTTTGTTCATTTCCGATTTCATGGCGGATTCCGGTCCGCTGAATGCGCAACTCGCCCGTGCGGCCGACCGAAACGTTAGGGGGGCACTCCTTCAGGTGCTCGACCCGGCGGAAGAGGCGTTTCCTTATGACGGGCGGACGGTGTTCGAATCCATGGGTGGAACGTTATCCCATGAAACCCTGAAGGCGGGAGATCTCCGCGGCCGCTATCTCGAACGGCTCTCAGGGCGAAAAGCGGAACTTGAGGAGGCCGCGAGGACGGCGGGCTGGCAATATGCCTGCCATTGGACGGGGAATACCGCCCAGTCGGCGCTTCTTTGGATATATTCAGCATTGGAGCGGCGGCGGTAGATGTTTTCGATCGCGGGAATTGGCTTCACCGCACCGTGGCTTCTTGCGGCACTCGCCGGACTTCCGATCCTATGGATTCTGCTGCGCACCGTACCTCCAGCCCCTGTGCGCAGGCGCTTTCCCGGCGTGGCACTTCTTCTGGGATTGAAGGACGACGAGACGCAGACCGACAGGACGCCATGGTGGCTGCTGTTGCTGCGCATTCTGGCAGTTGCGGCTCTCATTGTCGGATTCGCAGGACCGATCCTCAATCCCAGAGACGGTAATGCGCCGACCGGGCCGCTGCTGATTCTTGTGGACGGAACTTGGGCGGATGCGCCGGACTGGAACCGACGTATTGAGCGCATCGCTTCCACCTTGGAAGACGCTGCGCGCTGGGGTCGGTCGGTCGCGCTTGTGCGCCTTACTGACCTACCAGCCGGTGAACTGCCATTTCAGGCAGCGGACGCAGTGGCAAACCGGCTGCCAGGCCTTCTGCCCAGCCCTTGGGAGCCTGAGTTGACCGCACCTGCACTTTGGATCGCAAACCTTTCCGAGGAAAGATTCGACACGTTATGGGTCTCAGACGGGTTGGCCCGCGAGTCACGTTCTGAATTGCTGCGCGCACTTGAGGCGCGGGGAACCGTCACTGTACTGGAGAACGATCGGCCGGTCGTTGCAATTCGTCCAGTCGAATACGGTCCGGAAGGAATCACAGTCTCGGTCAATCGAAGCCGGTCCGCTTCGAGTGCGGTTGCGACCGTTGTTGCGAGGGGCTTGGATCCCGGCGGCGTCGAACGCCAACTTGCCGCGACCAACGTGGAGTTTGTGGAAGATGAGTTGAGTTCCGAAGCGACGCTGTCGCTTCCCACAGAACTCAGAAACCGTATCTCTCGATTCGAAATCGCGGGTGTCCGGTCCGCCGGTGCCGTGACCTTGACAGACGACGCACTGAGGCGGAGGGAAGTCGCACTGGTCGAGGAAGGCGGTGGCCGGGAGGGCCCTGAACTTATGTCGCCGCTCCATTACCTGAAGCGGGCGCTTCTCCCCACCGCGGACCTGATCGACGGTGCATTGCCTGATGTCCTGCCTGCCAATCCTGACGTTATTGTGTTCGCCGACGTGGCTGCTGTCAGCGCAGCTGAGCGGCAGCCTGTCATTGATTGGATTGAGCGTGGCGGCACGCTACTTCGGTTCGCCGGGCCAAGACTGGCGGCCAGCGATGTCAGCCGCAGTGAGCTGAATCCTCTAATGCCAGTGCGACTACGCGCAGGTGGACGGATCATCGGTGGCGCAATGAGCTGGGGAGAACCAAAGGCGCTTCGGGATTTTGCTCCGGGCTCTCCCTTTTTTGGTTTGCAGGTACCAGAGGATGTGCGCGTTACCAGCCAGGTCATGGCCCAGCCTGACCCGAATCTAGCGGAACGTGTCATTGCATCGCTGGCGGATGGGACGCCGCTTGTGACTCGCAAGCGGATCGGTCAGGGGCAAGTGGTGCTTTTCCATGTAACGGCTAATGCCGAATGGTCGACGCTACCGCTGTCTGGACTCTTCGTTCAGATGCTGGAACGCCTTTCAGTCTCGACCCAGCCAACCAATCTCAAGCCGGAGGAACTGTTGGGAACCGTATGGTCTGCCGATGCCACAATGGATGCCTTCGGTGCGATCAGGGAGGTGACAGATCTAGCAGGTGTTCCTGGCGCCAGGGTCGCTGAGGGTAGACCGGCTCCAGACATGCCGCCAGGAATATACTCATCCGAGGGCCAACGCATTGCGGTCAATGTGATTGGATCAACGATGTCGATCCTGCCAGTCGCTTGGCCAGAGTCCATCAAGATACAGGAATTGGTGGCATTGCGCGAAACGGCGCTGAAGGGTTGGTTCATCGCAGCGGCAATCGTGTTGCTAATGCTGGACGTAGTCGGTTCGCTTTGGCTGACCGGACGGCTAACCTTGGTTTCACGCGGTATGGTCGCCGCACTTGGTCTTGCTCTGTTCAGCGGGGCTCAGGCTGAGGCCCAGTCTTCAGATGAATTCGCCATGAAGGCGGTTTCAAAAGTAAGTCTTGGCTACATAGTCACAGGCGATGCGCGAGTCGATTCCATTGCGAGGTCAGGCCTGAGAGGTCTGTCACAAGTGCTGCTGAACCGAACTTCGGTAGAGCCAGGGAACCCGTTGCCGGTCAATGTCGAGAGCGATGAACTGAGTGTCTTTCCGCTGCTTTATTGGCCGGTTACGTCAGGACAGGAAATGCCCTCTGACGCGGCGTACGAGAGGCTCAACCGCTTCCTGCGGGGCGGAGGCATGATTCTGTTCGACACTCTTGATGCCGATATTGCCAATTACGGTCGGACAAGTCCGAATCGACGCATGTTACAGGAACTCACCCGTCAGCTCGTCATCCCTCCATTGGAGCCCCTGCCAAACGATCATGTCCTTACACGCGCATTCTACCTTCTGCAGGATTTTCCCGGTCGGTATGCGAGCCCCGAGGTCTGGGTTGAAGCTGCACCATCAGATGCTCAGAGAATTGAAGGGATGCCATTCCGGAATCTCAACGACAATGTAACGCCTGTCCTCATTGGCGGGAACGACTGGGCATCTGCTTGGGCCGTGGACGAAGAGGGAAATGAAATGTTTCAGGTGGGCCGCGGCGCGGCAGGAGAGCGGCAAAGGGAACTTGCAAGGCGGTTTGGCGTGAATCTCGTCATGCATGTACTGACCGGAAACTACAAATCCGATCAGGTGCATGTTCCGGCACTTTTGGATAGGCTTGGGCAATGAAGCCTGCTGGCAGTGGAAGGAACCTGCAAGCCAAACGGCGATGCTGTCCGCGGTCCCAATACTCCTTTGAGGATATCTAGGGATGACAGGAACTGTGATATTCGACCCGCTTCTCGCGTGGCCGCTCACTTGCCTGGCCTCCGGGTTAGTGATGGTCTACGTCGCCTTGGCGTATATGCGCGGTCTTCCCGGATGGTGGTTGCGCGGGCTTGCAGGCTTGCTTCTACTGTTGGCGCTGGTCAACCCGCTGCTGCAACGCGAGGAGCGGAACCAGCTCTCCGACATAGTCATCCTTGTTGTGGATGCAAGCGCCAGCCAGGGCGTTTCCGATCGGCCAGAACAGGTTGATCGAACAATTGCCGCAATTGAATCCGAGATTGAGAGACTCGGCGATACGGAACTCCGCGTTGTGACCGTCGGTGACGGCGAGGACAATCAGGGGACGTTGCTGATGACCGCGCTGTCCGAGGCTATTGTCGAAGAGCCCCAGTCTCGGCTTGCTGGGGCTTTTCTGTTGTCCGATGGATTGCTGCACGATCTAGACCGTTCTCCGGACATGAACGCGCCTCTGCATCTCCTGATGACCGGGCGAAAGGGGGATTGGGACCGACATCTCCGAGTGATGAACGCTCCAGCTTTCGCAATTCTTGGAGAGCCAGTGATTCTACGGTTGCGGATAGAGGATCAGGGTGACGTGCCAGATGAATTGGACGGTGTGGTCGAACTGCAGGTCGCCGTGGGTGGAGGAGAATCGGAAAGCCATTCTGTCCCGGTAGGTGAGGAATTGGAACTCTCCGTGACGCTGACACATGGTGGCATCAACGTGATCCAATTCATCCTTCCGGCTGTTGACAGTGAACTGACTGACCGCAACAACTCCGCAGCAGTGCAGATCAACGGCGTGCGTGACCGGTTGCGTGTGTTGCTGATCAGTGGCGAACCCCATCCCGGTGAGCGCACGTGGCGCAATCTCCTTAAATCCGACAGTTCCGTTGATCTTGTACATTTCACGATTCTTCGCCCGCCCAGCAAGCAGGACGGGACGCCGGTGAGTGAACTTTCGCTCATTGCATTTCCGACGCGTGAACTGTTCATCGAGAAGATCGAGGAATTCGATCTCATCATATTCGACCGCTACAAACGGCGTGGAATTCTGCCGACTCTATATCTCGAAAACGTCCGAAGATATGTCGAAGACGGTGGCGCTGTGCTGTTGGCTGCTGGGCCGGAATTCGCACAGGCGAGCAGCCTCTTTAGGTCGCCGCTTGGGGAAATCATGCCGGCCCGCCCCACATCAATAGTTCTTGAGGAAGGTTATCGGCCTGAAATCACGGAACTTGGTCAGCGCCATCCGGTCACCGCTGGATTGCATGCGTATGCCCCGGTCGAAGAGGAAGGCCTTGGCTGGGGTCGTTGGATAAGGATTGTCGACCTCGAGGTGACCGGCGGAACGACAGTGATGCATGGGCTGGAAGACCGGCCCTTGCTTGTACTTGACCGGATCGGTGAAGGAAGGATTGCGCTATTGGGATCGGACCATGCGTGGTTATGGACCCGCGGTTTCGAAGGCGGAGGTCCTCAGCTGGAGCTTCTGAGGCGTCTTGCCCACTGGATGATGAAAGAGCCGGACCTGGAGGAAGAGGCATTGTCGGCGACAGCGGATGGCCAGACAATGCTGATCACCCGACGCACTTTGAGTGATGGTGTCGGCGATGTAATGCTGACGGTCCCCGACGGCACGGTGACCTCTGTTCCGCTTGAGGAAGTTGGGCCTGGCCGATTTGAAGCCATTGTGGAGGGGCAGGAACTTGGGCTCTATAGGCTGAAGGAGGGTGAGGAGGAGGCCGTGGTCGTTGTCGGACCGTCGGCAGCGCGGGAATTTGAGCGAACTGTCGCCAGTTCTACGGAACTGACGCCCCTGATCAAGGCCACTCGTGGTGGTGTCGTTAACATAGAGTCCGGCATTCCTGATCTTCGCAAAGTGCGTTCGGGGCGTCCAGCAGCGGGACGCGATTGGCTAGGGTTAACGCCGCGAGAGGCATATGTGACAACGGATGTAACGGTCATACCGCTGGTTTATGCATGGCTGTTTCTCCTGATGGGGTCGCTTCTTGTCATTGGCGCATGGCTTCGCGAAGGAAAGCAATGATCGAACGCTACATTTCCAACCTGCCAAGTCTGACGGTGTTAAGGCCCGTTCGATAGGTCCGAAGCGCCGCCAAGGCTCACTTGCTCTCGCAATTGGTTCAATCCGTCATTTGAATGATTTGATCTATCCGCTGCGTAGACATCCGACTTATGGGACCAAGGTGAATCAAGCGAAAAGGCTCCGTTGGAACGGCGTCTCCGCTGTCGCGGGCACAAATCGACTTCGAATTCGAAAACTCGTCCGGTGTTGCACTTCGGAGTCCACACCTTCGTGCGGCGGCGGCCTTGTCGCAGGAGCAAGATCCGGCCCTGCGCACATGGGACCGGGGGTGTGAACCCGAGGACGGCTAGGGCAGCCGGAGCCCGCGGCGCCTCAGCGTGCGGGTCACCTGGACGGGAGCCGGTCCGGAATCCGGCAATGGTCAGGAATCAATGGCTTGGGGATCTTGTCCAGAAGTGGAATTGCAGGTCAAATATATGCCACCTCCATTTGGGAAGCGAGTTCATAAAGCTTAAGCATTCCGTATTGCAACTTGCTGTTGATCGGACTATCTACTCCTCCGAAGTGTGGCGATCTTATCCACACGAGGAATTTCAAGCCGTCCCTTCCGTTTCATGCAGTTCACTGCGGACGGAGACCTGGATCAACACCGTTGGCATCCAGTTACAAGGGACGGAATAATGCCCTGAGGCAAAAAGCCGATCGGGCCATGAGCAGGCGTTTCGACTGACATCGGACAGAGTGACGCCGGAGATGAACTGCGATGATATGCGCACGGCAGGCTTTCTATTCTGAATTGGTCAAACGGCCTTTGGACGGGTCTGCGTGTCTTGCGCCGTCGCCCGAACTAGCCACCCCGCCGAATTCATATGCACCATGCTGCAAGGCAATTCCTGTGGGGTGCCGAGAAATTGAATGGCAAGGAAAATGCTCATCGACGCCACACATCCGGAAGAGACCCGGGTTGTGGTGGCGGATGGAAAGAGGGTCGAGGAATTCGACTTCGAGACCGAAAGTAGGCTCAGGCTTGCGGGAAATATCTATCTGGCGAAGGTCACAAGGGTAGAACCATCACTGCAGGCCGCATTTGTTGATTACGGCGGGAACCGCCATGGATTTCTGGCCTTTTCGGAGATCCATCCCGACTACTACCAGATTCCCATTGCTGATCGTCAGGCGATCCTCGCAGAGGAGGAGGCCTATGATCGGATGCAGAACGCGGAATCCGAGGTGGAGACCGGCAGCCCCAAGCGATCTCGCCGCCGCAGAACAAGAAACAGATCCGAGGCAGTTCGATCAAAGGACTCCGCTGAAATTACGGCGATGCCAGACGACATCCCAGGTATGGGAGTGGTCGAGCTTGATGCCAGATCAGATTGGATGGAAACCGACGAGCCCGAATCGCCGTCGAACGGGCAGATGCACGCGCAGGATGGCGCCAGTTCTGAACAGGATCTGGCCTTCCCGCCAAAAATCGAAGAAGCGTTGCCTGACGGTTCCGAGGACACGGTTGAAGAGGCCGCGGCCTTTGAGGATATCGATGGTTTTGAGGATCGAAAGGACGGAGTTGACCGAATCGAATCCATAACCGGGGACGAGGCGGAGGAAATCCGGCAGCCACGCAAACCGCGCCCACGCCCCTACAATATCCAGGAGGTGATCAAGGTCCGGCAGATTCTGCTTGTTCAGGTGATCAAGGAAGAGCGTGGAAACAAGGGAGCGGCACTGACAACCTACATCAGCCTCGCAGGGCGCTACTGCGTGCTTATGCCAAACACTGCACGGGGGGGTGGTATAAGCCGGAAGATCAAAAATGTGCCAGATCGGAACAAGCTCAAGGAGATAGCATCCAAACTTGATGTTCCTAAGGGGGCAGGGCTCATCATTCGGACGGCTGGTGCGAAGCGGACAAAGTCCGAGATCAAGCGAGACTATGAATTTCTGCAGCGCCTTTGGGAACAGATACGCGAATTGACGCTCAGTTCCATCGCGCCGATACAGATCTACGAAGAAGGCAACCTGATTAAGCGATCGATCCGTGACTTATATAGCCGGGAGATCGACGAGGTGCTGGTAGAGGGAGAGGTCGGCTACAGGACGGCGAAAGACTTCATGAAGATGATCATGCCGTCTCACGCCAAGAGGGTTAAGTCCTATCAGGATTCCTTGCCGCTCTTTGCCCGCCACCAGATCGAAAGCCATCTGTCTTCCATGTACAGCCCGACCGTCCAACTCAAGTCGGGCGGTTACATAGTAATTGGCGAGACCGAAGCATTGGTCGCGATCGACGTAAACTCTGGTCGGGCCACAAGGGAAGGTTCAGTTGAGGAGACTGCGCTGAAGACCAACCTGGAGGCTGCGGAGGAAGTCGCCCGTCAGCTTCGGCTCCGCGATCTGGCTGGATTGATCGTGATCGACTTCATCGACATGTATGAGCGTCGGAACAACGTGGCAGTCGAAAAGCGGTTCAAGGATAGGCTCAGGTCCGACAGGGCGCGAATTCAGGTTGGGCATATCTCCGGGTTCGGGCTTCTGGAAATGTCCCGTCAACGCCAGCGTCTTGGCATGATTGAGGCCACCACGCAGATATGTGCCGCCTGCCATGGCACGGGTCGCGTCCGGTCAGACGAGAACCATGCTCTCAGTGTTCTGCGCGAACTCGAAGAGGAAGTTGCCCGGTGCCGCCATGGGGAACTGCTGCTCAAGGCTCCTGCAGGCATTGTGAATTTCCTGTTCAATCAGAAGCGCGAGCATGTGGCGCAAATCGAAACCTGCTACGGCATTTCGATCCGTATCGAGGCAGATGCGGCTATGGTCACTCCTGACTATCAGATCGAGAAGCTCAGGTCCGCCACCAGGACGCTGCGCCCGACCGGGACAGTGGTATCTGTAGACGCCTCGATGATGCCAGACCTTGATGAAGAGAAAGAGGAGGGAGGGGGCGCTGAAGATGTTGCTCAATCCAAGGAAAAGCCGTCGAGAACACGCCGTAGGGGCCGAAAGGGTCGCCGTGGAGGTGGAAGCGATGCCGAGGCACCTGAAGAGTCATCAGTAGCCGGTCACGCACGGCAGGAGGTATCGACTGAGTCGACTGAAGTTTCCGGAGAGACGGTATCAGTAGATTCTTCGTCTGAAAGCCTGAGCGGGGGGAAGCGGACCGGAAGTCCACGCCGCTCGAGATCCAGGAAGGCTAGGGCCGTAGAGCTACAGTCCTCAGGTACCGCACCAGCTGCTGAAGGTGCGAAGGATGTGCCGGAGGCCTCGGAACCGGAACTTGGGAAGAAGGCGAGGAAGTCCAGACGCAAGCGTTCCGGTCGTGCTGGAAAGCGAACAGTTGGCGAGACTCTGGAAACGGAAGCTGATTCTGGCAACGATACCCCGGCCGAATTACCTTCGGAGTCAAATTCTGAGTCCGGAACATATATCGATTCGGCTGACTCATCAGACCGATCGGAGTCCGAGACCGCAATGTCGGAGCAGGGGGTAACTGACACTCCGGAAACTCCATCTTCGCTGGACAATCCGGTATCCGTTGCAGGTTCCGAAACAGCTGATCTTCCAGAGGAAGAGGATTCCCGGTCGGAACGGGCGGCGGGCGAATTTCATGACAGTTCACCGAATCCAAAACGCAGTGGTTGGTGGAGGGTGCGAGGGTGATGTGCTACGGCAATCGGCGAAAGCCGACCGGCCTGCGTCAGGTAAGCAATGTCGATGTCGAGCGGAAAGCCCTTCCTGTTCACTGGGCGTGAAGTGAGGCAGTGTTTCCGATGTGTTTCCCCGATCGGATGTCAGGATGCGCACATGTCCAAAAGGCGGTCGACTTCCTGACGAAACACGGCTGAACTGACCTCAGCATTGTTCCAGGATGTCGCTCCCAAGCCCTCCGAGGCCGACGCAACGAGCAGCGCCGGTGGAACGTTGAGGCATATGCTGCCATCGTCCGGAACTCCCTGTCCGATGTCAATGAGGTTCGGTGAATGCCGGAACAGCCGTGCCCGGTCCAGAGTCACCAGCATGGGATGTTGCCTTCCAGCGAGCGCCTCGAGACATTCGCGGACTCCGGTACTGTCGTCGGGCTCGATGTGCTGGGTCAACGCTGCCGCGAGTTCAAGTGCAAACGCTCGCTGGCGGCGCGCGGCGGCGATGTTCGCCTCATCCAGAAGATCGATGCTCTTGATTCGTGCGAGTTCCGAGCGTGCGTCTTGCCGCAGGTATCGTTCAACGCTGGCGATGAAGGCTCTCGAAGGTGACTTGGTCGGGTCAATTACCGCGCCATTCAGGGCTCGGAGAGAAAGAACCGTCCGGTCACCGCCGATGCAGCTTGCGACATAGGCAATTCGTTTGACGGTGATGCCTTCTTCCGTGGCGTCAACTTCAACCCGGTGCAACCAATTTGGCAATTCGCTTGGTCCCGGCAGAAGTTCGAGCAGGCTATCAAAGCCGGATCCGCCATAGGAGGCGAACTCGCAAGGTGCGCCGAAACAGCCTCCAGATGAATGGCCGCATTTCCATTCCAGGGCACTCTTGGATGCCGTTATGCGGATTGTCGCGCCTGAGCCCGTATCAATTGAATATACGTCTTGCTCATCCGTTGGCTGGAGCACTCCATCCAATTGCGCAGTGTCGACCAGAAGGGCGAAAATATCGTCGAGCGTGACTGGCGCGGCGATCAGGTCAGAAGTTTGATCGCCTGCTGTTGGGATGACCGGTGGTGATTCCACGGAACATGTAGCAATCTCCGCCTTTGCCCGGGACAGCGGTCCAGCTAGGTGCAACGCGTATGCAACTGCATCTGCCTCGTCCGAATTCAGGGTGCAGCCGGTCCTTAGCCAACGCCTGAGGACTGCACGTCCCTGTTCGCCCAATGCATCCATCATCAGGTTCCAATGATCCGGATCAAGTTCCCTGATTTCATCGACCGCTTGTCGGAGAATCTGGATGTCACATTCCGATATCCGACCCTTGGCCGTCTCGAACTCGCCAATCATTCGGTGGAATTCCCGGACTATGGCTGTGTCTAGGCTGAAACTTCCGGCACGTCGGAACAGACTTATCAGACCGAAAGCACGCTCCTGAGGCATGTTCGGCATTGGTGCCAGCAGCAGAGAACGCGTTCGTTGACGCACAGACTCGATCACCGAAATCGGGATTGCGGTGTCAGTCTCGTCCAGCAACGAAAGATCCCACCATGGCGAGCCGTTCGGAATCTCGCGCTCGTCGGGCTCAGCAAGGGAATCAATGGGAATGACCGACAGAGGTGTATAGCTTTGTGTGTCTTCTGCACCGACCTTCGGGAATGGGAATCTGATCAGAAACATCATCTCCAGATGGTCTAACCACTCGTGGGATCCGGCCGACGCTGTCGAGACGAGCGCACGACGTATCATGCCGGACAGCGCCAGGGAACGAATGACCAATCCCGGCAAGTCCCTCTGCTTGGGATCGGCGAGTGAGGGCAGGATGAACCCGGCAGGCCAAGCTTCCACAATTCGCTTCGCCACCTGAAGCACGTCTCGCTCTGCCTCCACAGGAGCGGTTGCCATCCCCACAAGACGTCCTCCTGGCAGGAGTGGTCCATCCCTGACGACAAGCCAGCGCAGAAACAGCTCCGGAGTAAGGTTGGAAAGGAATTTCCGAGCGCGACTGCGGCAAGCGTTGGATTTGCCGTCGTCATTCGCCGGATCGGAAGGGTCGCGGGGTCTTGAGTTGGTCATATCTGGCCTCAGGCGGATTGCATTATGGACATGGATGCCACAGACTGGGGATGATTTCACGGGTAGTTCGCGGATTCAGAGTGGAATTGGATGGCCAGAAACCAAACCGGCCGACATCCCAGTCGGCGGGAGTTCCGAAACAAGCCGATTGGCCAAGGTGGCTCCGGTCGAGGTGTCTGGTCATCGTCGTCCGTGGGCGGGTCGTCAAAGTTCTATACCAATTCGGGATCATTCGTCGGGCGGCACCAGTCCAAGCCCACGAAGGTAGATTCCGATCCCGGCTTCCAGGAGTTCTTCCGGTGGAAAAGGAGATCGGCTGCCGGCGGCACCACGCGCGAACAGTTCGACCACTCCGTGGCTCATTGCCCAGATATGGGCTGAGAACATTGTTGAGGGTGGACGTCTACCCAAAGGTGCGTGTTCGGAAAGAGCGGCGGCTGCCCTCTCCAGAACCCGGTTTGCACGCGTTGCAACCATCGCCAAATCCGGCGTGCGGTTTACTGAAACGCCGCTCTCGAACATCGCGACGTAGTGGCCAGGGTATTTCCGAGCGAATGCCAGATAGGCTCTGCCGGTTGCCTCGAAGGAAGATAAGGCAGAAGGCTGTCCAGACTCATACGCGAATTCCATCAGATCGGCGAAGATCTCGTAACCTTGGCGTGCGGCTTCAGCGATCAGATCCTCACGACCCTCAAAATGTCTGTAGACTGCCGCTGGGGTCACGCCCGCCTGTTTGGCGGCCTCGCTGAGCGTGAAGCCAGTTGGGCCTTTCGCCCCGATCAGTTCCAGCGCGGCGTCGACCAATGCTTGGCGTAGGTTGCCATGATGATAGCCGCGCTTAGGCATTTGCCACTGCCATATACACCATTGAAGTCGTTTGGCCCAAGCTTGGCAAAAAGACCTGCTGGTAACATTGCGGACCATACCGGTGTTCCGGGAGCCGCTCGCAGTGCTGCTGAGTCAATGCACAAGAAAGTGCTTCAATTGAGAAGCTTGCGGAGCCGGAGGTTGGCATCAAGTCACGTTGTTGCATGATCCAGCTGGCCGCGAGGGCGGCTGGGCAACAGTTTGGAGATGAGAGGATCATCGTGATGTGGCTCAGGTCCATCAGCCAAGTCGACAGCTGCAATGCGACGGAGGATCATGCGAAAGGCGAGATCAGCCATGTTATGCCCTTTCACCATCCAAGCCTATTGCTGAAGGGATATTGACGCAACGACCGATGAATTGCCGGTCCGCTTTCCCTCAACGACCGATGCAATCGGGATCGAACGGAGTGGTCCGGTAGATTTCATTGATCCAGTTGCCGTACAGCAAATGCCCGTGGCTACGCCAACTGTTTCTTGGCATTCTCGACGGGTCGTTGTCCGGGAAATAGTTCCCGGGAAGACTGATTGGTTTCCCGGCCGCGATGTCCCTGTCATATTCGCCTTTCAGCGTTTCCCGATCATACTCGAAGTGGTTAAAGACATACAGTGCACGATGTCGGGTATCCTGGATCAGACAGGGTCCAAACTTTTCTGAACCCATCAGCAAGGTTCGCAGTTCCTTTGCATCGGTCTCGTCCTTGCGCACCATCGTCCATCGGCTGATGGGAACGACGCACTCGTCGGCGAAGCCCCTCAGGTAGGGTGACTCCGGCGCGAGATTCTGATGCTGAAAGCACCCAAAAGCCTTCTGTGGAAGCATGTGCTTTTCAACCCGATGAAAGTGCCAGAGCATCGCCATGCCGCCCCAGCAGACGCCAATGGTGGAATGCACATTGGTCTGGGTCCACTGCATGACCTCCTTCAGTTCCTCCCAATAGGTGACTTCCTCGAACGGAAGGTGTTCAATAGGGGAACCGGTGATGATCAGGCCATCGAATTTCTCGTTTCGTACCTCTGAGAATGGTCGGTAGAAGATCCGCAGGTAGTCGGGTGCCATGTCTCTGGGCCTGAAATCCGTCATTCGAATGAGCTGTAGATCGATCTGCAGCGGGGTGGAGCCAAACAGGCGACCGAACTGGATTTCGGTCTGTTTCCTCACCTTGGTGGGCATCAGGTTCAGTAGTCCGATTCGCAGCGGTCTGATGTCCTGACGCTTCGCCTGGTCGTCCGACATCACCATCACGCCCTCGTCACGCAGAGCTTCGTACGCTGGCAGGTTGGATGGCAGAATGATGGGCATCTTGGATTTCCTGATCGTTGAGCTATCGCAATACCCTGAAAATAACCGAAACGCTAGACGCGGCCCCTTTTCCGAAGCCTTCACAATGGTGTCCGCCGGATGGCGATGGGAACTGCGTCTCTCCCAGTGTCGCCTTGAATGGAGGAAAGCTGGACCGTATCGATCAGGGTGGAAGGACCGATGCGATAAGTGACCGAAAATCCGCTGAATCACGGAGTTCGGCGATTTGGTCTGCAGCGACCGTCACGCCCCAATTGTGCGCTATTGCAGCATAGAGCGGCTGCCTGTGCGCAAGCGCTCGGGAATAGGCCCAACGTACAAATTCATCTGGATCGACCTGATCTTCGGAAACACCGGTTTTGGCAAGATACTCCGCCCAGGCCCCGTCAAGAAATGCGGGCTGGTAGCACATGGGCTTCGGAGCGGCGTCAAAGCGACGGGCAAGCTTTGCCGCATGAGCTTCCGATCCCTCGATCCAGACCATGAGGACGCAGTCAGAGAGAGCCTTGAGTAGTGGGTCATTTGGGTCATCTGGGTCGACGACCTCGCAGATCGAACCACTCGAATCGCAGACGAAATTCGGATATCCGTATATCTCCTGTGCGCGTTCGATGAACCGTGCTGTATCCCGCACAGCAGCCTTCTCTGCCCTTTCGTGCTGGGCCTGCCTTCGGCGGTATTCGGCGAAAGGGAGGCCACCCTGTTCCGGGTTTCCTGGTTTGCCCAGATAGGTTGATAGCGGACTGAGGTTGTTGAAGGTGATATTCGAGCCGATGAAAATCGAGTCAGACAGCAGAAGATCCCTCAGGAATGGCACCTGCATGGCCTGTTTCTTGAAATTATCCACAATATGTTCGCCCATGTAATGGGTGCCGATACGATAATCGACAGAGTAGTGATACCACTCGCCGCTCGTTCGCAGCATTGTTGAGACATAGGTCTTACCAAGGCCCGACATGCCGAATAGGAGCACCCGTTTCCGCTGTGCCTCCAACCAATCCCGTCGGGATTCATAGATCATTGCCGACTTCCTTTGTCCCAATACACCCATAACGCAGTCCTGCCATACCGTGCCAGCGATTCAATGGGTGTAGCCCAAACTGGCTGCTCATAGCCATTCGAATTTGCTGCCATTCAGGCGCGGTGTCTCCGTGAACGACAAAGGAATCCGGCGGCGTTGCGCCTTCATGGGCAATGAAGCATGTATCATTCAAAGGGCAAGGCGGGACAAAGGCATCGGCATAGCGACGCGTTGGCATGTCCGGAGAGCCTGACGGAAAGGGATGCGGCTATGTATCCGCCAGTTGTCAGCGGGCAAGCTGTGCGCTCACCCAGTACTGGATAGAGGGCTGGAAGATGAGACGCCGTGACCGCACGGAGGACGGACCACCCATAGCGGGCCTGAGACCGGACGGAGGGCCGTCCGCTTCCGGAGCTGTTGGAGGCGGTCTCGGCGGAGTTCAGGTCTCAGCTTCCGAAGTTGGAGGCGAAACCCAGCGTCAGGTGTCCCGGACGCTAACAGGCACGGGGCGGGATCTTCGGGATGTCCACCTCAGTGGTGCTGAAGCTGCTCTTCGAGTTGATCAATGCAGCTGCCGCAGTGCCTCTGCAGTTGCTCAGCGGTGTCATGGACTTGAGCTGTCAGATTTCCCTGAACGGCAGGAATGCCTTGCCGCCGCTGCCTTTCAGCCCAACTGCGTTAACCTCCGCCTCGAGTGCTGCATATATATCAGAACAGTAATCCCCCTTGAACATGGGCGGTGAGCTGTAGTCGCACATCATGCGTGGCGTTCAGCACCGATCACGAAGATGGCGCAGGACATGGAGTCGAATTGCCGACGCAAGGCCAGTTCCAAGATGTCGCGAAGCATCAATTTCAGCTGCCAAAGTGTTGATTGAAATGGATCTCTCCCTTGCAATGCTTCGCAACTCAGCCCAGAATTCGGGCTCAAGGGAGACAGACGTGCGATGACCCTTCAAAGTAACCGAGTGTTTCTCCGGCCGGCGACTCATCCGTCGGCCGCAAGCCGCGCAGTCCGGTAGGATCTTCCGTGATGACTTCGGTTCTCCGGCGTCGGAATGGAGTGACAGGTTATCGTCATTTCGGCCCGATCATCTGTTCGGGTCTAACGGTTTCATCAAAGGTCCGCTCGTCGACGAATCCCAGTCTGACCGCCTCTTCCTTGAGGGTGGTTCCGTTCCGGTGCGCCGCCTTCGCCACAGCCGTGGCGCTGTCATAGCCGATACGCGGAGCAAGAGCCGTCACCAGCATCAGTGATTCCCGCATCAGTTTGCCGATGCGTTCCTCATCCGCGCGAAGGCCCGAAACGCAATTCTCGGTGAACGTGCGGGCGGCATCGCCGATCAACCGCATCGACTGCAGTACGTTATAGGCAATCATTGGCTTGTATACGTTCAACTCGAAATGTCCCTGGGAGCCGGCAAAGCCAATTGCTGTGTCGTTTCCCATCACATGAGCGCAGACCTGGGTGATCGCCTCTGCTTGTGTTGGGTTGACCTTACCGGGCATTATTGAACTGCCGGGCTCATTCTCGGGTAGAAGCAGTTCACCTAGTCCACAGCGTGGACCTGAGCCCAGCAACCGAATGTCATTGGCGATTTTGTAGAGGCTGGCAGCGACCGTCTTCAGTGCCCCCGACATCCCGACCATCGCATCGTGTGCGGCGAGGGCCTCGAACTTGTTCGGTGCGGTCTTGAATGGCAGACCAGTTATGCGGGCGATTTCCGCAGCGACCAATTCCCCCCAACCGGGCGGCGAATTCAGGCCGGTGCCGACGGCGGTACCGCCCTGGGCCAGTTCGTAGATGTCGGCCAGTGCTGACTGGATCCGCTCAACCCCCTTCTGGACCTGATGGGCATAGCCCGAGAATTCCTGGGCCAGCGTGAGCGGCGTCGCGTCCATCGTGTGTGTTCGTCCGATCTTGATGATGCCCCGGAACTCATCTTTCTTCCTTTCAAGAGCCTTGGCCAGAACTGTAAGTCCGGGAAGGGTGACATCTCGGGCTGTAACTGCTGTCGCGATATGCATGGCGGTGGGAAAGGTATCGTTTGATGACTGTCCCATATTGCAGTGGTCGTTCGGGTGTACCGGTTCCTTCGAGCCGATCACTCCTCCCAACAACTCTATAGCTCTGTTCGCGATGACCTCGTTCGCATTCATGTTTGACTGAGTTCCAGAACCGGTCTGCCAGACAACAAGCGGAAAGTGGTCATCGAGATCTCCGGTGGCGACCTCGGAAGCCGCCTTAACGATGGCTTCGGCCAATTCCGGTCGAAGTCTGCCGTTGTTCCTGTTTGTTTGGGCGCAGGCTTGCTTGATGATGCCAAGCGCTCTCACGATGGCGACAGGTTGCCGTTCCCATCCAATGGGGAAGTTCATCAGGCTCCGCTGGGTCTGCGCGCCCCAATAGCGGTCGGCGGGCACTTCCAACGGACCAAAGCTGTCTGTCTCGGTGCGCGTTGCGGTCATGGCTCTCTCCATCGGCGCATTGCGGTTGTGGGCTGATCTATCGATTCGTTGGCCGAGGTTCAATTGCGTACGGTGGCGTATCCGCATCCGCGTCAAGCCCAGAATTTCCGCCAGTCACGACTAATTTCTTGCGAATTATATACCTGATGCAAAATACTGTTTGAACAGGTATTGATTTCACGGCTCAACGGAGTGGCCAGCGCCAACGCTCCTCTCCGTGCGGATGCGCCAGTCCCTGACGCCTCGTCTCCGCGGGAGTCCAGCGGTCCCGCCCGCAGGAGCCTGAGCCCCCGCGCACGGATGTTCAACGTCGCGTAGATATCGGCCTTCGCCACGTGACCGCAGGTCACGCAGCGGAATTCGGACCGGGATCTGCGTGAACGGCCATCCACCGTTCCGCACCTGTGGCAGGTCCGCGAAGTGTTGTGGGTCGGAACCCGCAGCACTGCCGCGGCCTTGTAATCAAGCATGTGCTGGAGCAGGCTCCAGCCTGACTCGTAGATGCCGCGGTTGAGACCCGCCTTGGCGCGGACATTGCGTCCCGGCGCCTCCCCATGTGCCCTTGGCCGATTTCGCCATTGTTTTCACCGCCATCCTTTTACTGATGTGATGCAGCGCGTTGCGGCGGCGGTTGGCTTTCCTTCGCTCCGCCCGCTCCTTCATTCTTTGCCGCTGGCGGCTGCCCTTGCGTTACCGCGACAGACGCCGCTTCAACCGGTTGATCCTCGCGTCATCGCGGCTGAAATCAGGCAGGTGATGGATGGTGCCGACAATATCGGTGGCCTAGCCGACATTCCGGTCCAGACCCAGAACACGGCCATTGTCATATGGTGGCGCAACCGGGAGTTTGAACCGGAGCGTGACATACCATTTGCCGCAGGTCCGGGTCAGCGTGCCGGAAACCGGAATTCCCTGTCGGTGGGGATTGCCGCCCCGGCGGCGCACCGGTAGCCATTCCAGACCGGGAATGTACAGGTTCCGGCCCCGTAGTTTCAGCCCCGTGACCACATCCAGGCTGTTGAACCGGTCCCGGCTTTTGAAGTGAGGGAATCCCGGCGCTTCGGTTCCCTCCCTGACCCGGATCCGCGGCAGAGATCACATATCCTGTTATCTCCGTCCTGATGTCAGGCGCAAGGCAAGCCAGGTCTGATTGGAGTCCTGTCATCTGGAAAACAAGGTCTTCGGCAGGATGACGAAGTGGGCGTTGGCACTTTTCGATCTCGCCCGGGACGGCGCTGCGAAGGAGGAGCGATGACTTTGTCGGGGGCTGAGGTCGCCATTTCTTGGCAGTTCGATGTCCCTATGATATGTATGGCTGGACCAGACAGGGAAGGCTGGCGCGATGCATGTCGAACCAATCAGGGAATACCTGCGCCAGGGCGAAGGCGCCCCGCCGCCGGTTTTCGTCGGTCACTGGAACATCCTGGATGATATCCTGGCCACGGCCAGGGACAGCGCCGGCCAACCAAAGATGACCCGCATCGTGCAGGGCGCTCCCGGCGCCGGCAAGACCTCGCTGCTGCACGAGATGCAGAAGCGGTGGACGGGCACGGATGGAACCCCGCGGGTGGTCGTGGTGTCCTCGGAAGCCGTTACCCAGAATACATCCGGCGTGATCCAGGCGATCATGGCCGCCGGTCTCTCCGATCCGAATGGTTGGCTGAAAATCGTCCGTGAACGGTTCAGGAGACTGACATCCGTGGGTGCCTCCGTAGCCGGTTATGGTCTGTCGGCGGAATTTGACGTCTACAGGGAAGCGAAGCTTATCAGCATGGCTGTTCGACAGGGCAGGGCGCGGGCTTGGAAACATCCAGTCATCCTGGCCGTGGATGAAGCCCAGGCGCTCAAGGGCGACTATGATTCCATTCCCGCATGTTTCCTGCGCGAGATCCACAATGGCGGGACTGGACTCCCCTTGGGTCTGGTCCTCGCTGGTCTGTCGGATACAGAGGCGAAAGCCGACGCCATGCAGTTGACACGCGGGCGAAAAATCCATGAGGTCAAGCCACTCACGGAAGCCCAGGCCCGGGACTTCATGCGACGGCTGGCCCTGTGGTTCGGCCTTGACACTTCCCGCCACAATTCCCGTCTGGAGGCCCTGGCCGACATCTGCGACGGCTGGCCCCGGCATCTGCGCCATGCCGGCGAAATCCTGGCGGAGGAGGTTCTGCGCGTGAATGGCGACATGACCCGCATGGACTGGCCGGCGATGACGTCAGGGACATGGGAAAGGCGCCAGGCCTATTACGACTCCCAGAGAAATTCGCGGATGCGCCATGCCAAGGCTCTCGTGGCGGCGGTTATGCGGGACATTCCGGCGCATGGCGACGGAACCAGGCGGGTCGAGGACACGGAGGTCCTGGCCTCGATCCTCCGGCATCGCCGGTACGGCGATGCGCCGGAGAGCGTTTCCTGGTCATTGCCGAAAGGAATGGACGCGGAGGATTTCCTCGAACATCTCGTCCATCGTGGAGCCCTGTACATCAGTGACGAAGGAAATGTCCATTCCCCGATTCCCTCCTTCCGGACCTGGCTGATCGAGGCCGGGACCATGCCCGAGCCGTCCCCGGACCGGAGGACCGGCGACGACGGCCCCGGATGCGGCTTCTGAAAACGAAGGCCTGCCGCAACAGATGGCGTTTCCATGATCGCCCGCCACCCTGGAGGAATCCGAAGGACGGGACCGACCGCCGCCGAAACCGGCACCGGCCCTGGCGTCAGGGCGTTGCCCGGGATCGGCTTCCATACGGCACGCCTGTCCTGACCGACATCGCGCTTCCGGACACCTGAAGGAACTCCGCCGGCAACCCGATCGTACCGCAACCGTCGTCCATGGCCTCATGGATCAAGTGATGCGGCATCGGAATATCGGCAGCCAGTCCATTGGCTTCATGTTCAGGCTGGTTGGACAGGCCGCTTCGGTACAGCGCGTCATCGCATATACCGCCCCCTATCGCCTCACGGTGCAGCATGGAATGCGCGCATCCATGCGCCATCGTGAAACGACTCCTTTCCGCGGTTCCGTGTCCGGCTGTTGACGGCGGCGTAAAAGCGCGGGATTCCCGCGCTTTCGCCTGTCTCTCTTGAAGAAATTCGCCCTGTGAACGTGGTTTGTAGCTTTAGTTTTCGACAGAATCTCCTAACCGCTATCGCAGACGCGTCACGTTCGCGATAGCGGTTAAGGGAAGGGAAAGCAAGATGGGTTCATTTACCTTGCGGGCAGGCGAGCCTTCGCCGATCCCGGCCGCTGTGACCTTGGATGGCGACTCCGGCGACGACACGATGAAGGGCGGCGACGGCAAGATATACGGCGGCGACGGAAGGGACGTGCTGTCCGGCGGTTGGGGGAACGACAAGATGTCTGGCGGCTTGGATGCGGACCGGTTCGTGTTCGGCAGCCTCGGTGGGCATGACACGATCACAGACTTCGGGTCGGGTCAGGACCTGATCGTGATCCGAGGTGCGGAGTTTCGCAATCTGACCATCAAGGACAACGTGGGCTGCAACGCCGTGATCACGGACTACGGCGCGAGCGGCAGCATCGCGCTTGAGGGGCGTGGCCGTTGCGGAACTGACTGAATCGGACTTCGACTTTCTCGGCTGAACCTGATGGCGTGAGATTATACACGGCGACGGTTGGACGCCGCAAGGAAACACGGAAGCCCGGGCAACGTCCGGGCTTTCTGCATTTCCGGAGCGCGGACCGGCAGCCGGGTCGCGCGAACCCCGGTCATGCGGGTTCGGCGCGGATGTCGAGGAGGTTGCGCGCCTCGCGCCCGCAGGCCACGCCGACCAGGTGAACCGGCCCGTCGTGGTCGCGGTACTTCTCCGCATAGCCCCGCCCGCGCATCTGCGCCATCGCCCCATCGAGTGCAGCCTCGGCGCCATCCGTGTCCTCGGCCATCTTGAACTCGATCACGAAGATCTGACCGCCGAGACGCAGCACCATGTCCGCCCGGCCGCGGGAGGAGGCCTCCTCCACCCGCAGGTCCGCGCCGACCGCGCGCAGGCACATATAGAGGAGGCTTGCATACCACGCCTCGTAGCGCGCAAGATCGCCTCTCGCATGCCACTGGTAGGGAATCCCCGACAGCCAGGCCCGCAGCCTCGCGCCGAAGCCCGCGAAGTCGTGCGCTGCCAGCAGTGCGCAGAACTCCCGACCCTGTTGCCGCGCATCGGCGCCCGTCTTGCCCAGCCAGGCCAGCAGGCCCCGGTTCAGGCTGACCCGAACCTCACGATTGGGATAGTCGAGGCGATAGAGAGCGTCGAAGTCATCCTCCTCGTCCTCCGCGATGGCAAGCTCCTCGGCGATGGTGAGATAGCCGGTCTGGAAGAGCAGCGCCTCGATGCCGATGTCGCCGACGTCGAACTTCGAGACCAACGCCGTGTCCGCCAGCCGGCCCTCCAGCTCCATCGGGCTCACCGACTGCTCCATCAGCATCCGGAACAGGAAGTCCGGCGACCCGGTCTCGAACCAGTACGGGCGGAATCTGCGGCTGTCCAGCAGCAGAAGCACGTCGTAGGGGTTGTAGACCCGCTCCCCGCCCAGCCAGTGATAGCCGTTGTACCAGCTGCGGACCCTATCCCGGTCCAGCCCGTCGAGTTCGGGGCCGAACACCCGGTCAAGGTCCTCCTCCCGGTAGCCACAGACCGCGGCGAAGCGCGGGTCGAGGCTGATGTCCTTGAGGTTGTTGAGGCCCGAGAACAGGCTGACCTTGGAGAACATGCTCACCCCGGTGACGAAGACGAAGCGGACATGCCGGGCACTGTCCTTGACGATGCCGTAGAAGCCCCGCAGGTAGTCCCGGTTGGCCCTCGCGAGGCCCGGGTCATGCAGCACGTCCAGAACCGGCTTGTCGTACTCGTCCACCAGCACCGCCACCGGACGGCCGGAGGTGGTATGCAGGCGGTCGAGGAGGTCGAAAAGGCGCTCGGGTCCGGTCGCGCAGGAGGCGGGCGGGAGGCTCGCATGGCGTTCGATCACCGCTAGCTGGGTCAGGACGTTGCGCTCGATATCCCCCGGCTCGTTGTATTTCCCGCCGAAGCTCAGCCGCACCACCGGATGCGGCGCGGACCAGTCCCAGTGCGGGTGGATGTCCAGCCCCCGGAACAGGGGCTCGTCGCAGGCGAACAGCGACCCCAGCGTGTCGAGCAGCAGGCTCTTGCCAAAGCGCCGCGGACGGGACAGGAAGTAGTGGCGCCCCTCGTCCACAAGCTGCCGGACCAGCGGGGTCTTGTCGACATAGTAGAAGCCCTCGTTCCGGATCGTCGGAAAGTCCTGGATCCCGATCGGAAGACGCCGCCGGGTCATGGCTCCTTCCCCGCGTGGCACCGGATCCTGCCGCCGGCGGCCGAACCCGCCGACAGGGCCCACGACATTCTCCCCGGCCGCCGCTCCTGCGTCCTGTCGCGCATGAACCGCGCCCGCGATGTGGTCGGGTTTGACCTGCGCGACATCACTCTCGATGCCACCTTCTCCGCAGTGATCCGGCGTTTGCTGGCTGCGCACTGCCGTGCACTCGACGATGCGGACGAATTCCCGGTTCGCCGCGCGACTGACAATCCCTGTTCGACACTGCGCGGGATTGTCGGCAAGGCCGAACGATAGATTTCGGCTACCGTCGTAAGAAAGTCGATTGGTTCCCGCCAGTTGGGGCTGCCTGGTGAAACCTGCATCGGGTGCGGTCGGCCGCTTCCAAAACTATCTACAAGGCGGCGGGAACAGTTGCCGGAAGGTGCGAAACTGGCTGCCCGCCAAAAATTGACGCGAAAAGCCTGGACAAACCGGAGTTCAGGCTTTTCCATGTCCATTTTGCGCCGTACGGCCCTCCCGACCGTAGAGGTCGTCGTCGCCCCAGCTGCCGTACAGCACGTCCCTTCCGTCACCGCCGATCAGCATGTCGTCGCCGGAGTCGCCATCCAAGGTCACAGCGGCCGGGATCGGCGAAAGCTCGCCTGCCCGCAAGGTAATTGAACCCATCTTGCTTTCCCTTCCCTTAACCGCTATCGCGAACGTAACGCGTTTGCGATAGCGGTTAGAAGATTCTGTCGAAAACTCAAGCTACAAACCGCGTTCACAGGGCGAATTTCTTCAAGAGAGACAGGCGAAAGCGCGGGAAACCGCCGGAATCCCGCGCTTTTACGCCGCCGTCAACAACCGTCCCGGATCAGGACGAGGAAACCTTCCTGGCGCCTCGAGGCAGGCAGATCGGCATGTCCGCAATCAACCACAGGGTGGGCGATGCCGCCGCGAGGCCACGGAATCACTGCCGAAACAGCCGAATCCGGCACCCGATCAATTGCCGCACCGCCGAAGGACCTCGTGAAGCCCCGCCGAGAAAAATTAGCCGTGTTCCGCCAGTCAAGATGGTGTCCCGAACTGACCGGATGCTCTTTCGATCCAGTCTCTGCCAAGGTTTGTGGCCCAATCCGATTGATGGCGATGATTGAATTTACCAGTCTGGCACCTCAGTGTGTCCGGGAATGATCGGGGAACCAACCGACCTTGCGCCTTCAAGGGCAGCGCAGCATTGATCTTGGCGCTTGGCCAAGGCAACACGGGTATCGGTATCCGGACGCGGTGGCGTATCTGAAATGTTTGGGGGAAGAGGGCGTTGCGGCTGTCCGGACATACGAGGGCGGTCATACCCGCAGCGAGGTTCTGAGTATCGACGTGGCTCCGGCACCCGGCAGCCGCGGGGAGGGGCCAAAGCCGTGATGTCCATTTTGTTCCGCGTCATTAATGGCAGGATGCCCGATTTCCCGATTGCCGGGCCAGGCCGTCGCCGCGTGATCAACCAGATTGGGCGACACCTTCTGCCGAGCGCTGTCGCTAAAGTCGGATCGGTGCGCCTTGGAAGCCATCTATTTTCGTTGGCCGCGGAAGCTGTCAAGGCTTACGATCTCGGCATCCTTGTGTTCCGCTTCTTCAGGGGCGCTATCCATTGGCGCTTCCGCCGCCTCCTCCGCATCGGCCGCCGTCTCGAATCTGAGCCCAAACTCGACTGAGGGATCGGCGAAAGTCGTGATCGCATCGAAAGGGACAAACAGGGTCTCAGGCTTTCCACTGAACTTAAGGATGACCGAGAAACCGGTATCAAAGACTTCCAGACCATCAAACCAGTGCTGCAGGACGACCGTCATTTCCTTCGGATAACGTTCGCCAAGCCAACGGGTGAACTCTGCATCCGGATGGGTCGTGTCAAAAGTGATGAAAAAGTGGTGATTGCCGGGAAGGCCGTTTTCCTGGACATCCCGCAACACGTTTCGAATCAGCTCGCGCATGGCGCGGTGCATAAGGTTACCGTAGTCGATCATGCGGTTCATACCATCGCCGGGTTGGGGCCAGTGCGCGCTGCGACCATAAGTGATTCGACCGGAAGTTAAAGCGAAATGGGAGTTGGGCACTTACGGTAGGACCGACATCAAGGCGCCGGCAATTGAGGATAGTGCAAATATGCGAAGTAACCCCCACCTAAGTCCAAAGACCGCGAAGCCAGCGGCAATGGCCAGGACCACCGCACGCCAGTCCAAGGTCTCCGGAGCCGGGATGAGAAGACGGACCGGGCCCATCCAGGTGGTCCACACTTCCCTGAAGAACACATGTGCCGCGAACCAAAGAGAGAGGTTCAGGATCACCCCAACCACTGCAGCGGTAATCGACTCGAGTGCCGCCGACAGGCGTGGCCGGGTCGAAATCCACTCCAGATATGGTGCGCCTGCGAATATCCAAAGGAAGCAGGGCACGAATGTAACCCAGAGCGTGATCGTGGCCGCGACCGCTGCCAGCCAAGCGCCACCCAAACGGAATCCTGCCATGAATCCCACAAACTCGGTCACAAGTATCAGTGGGCCGGGAGTTGTTTCCGCCAGCCCCAGCCCATCCATCATCTGTGCCGTGGTAAGCCAACCTTGGTCCTGAACGACTTCCTGGGTCATATAGGCAAGTACCGCATAGGCACCGCCGAAAGTGACGACAGCCAGTTTCGAGAAGAACAACCCAATGTCGGTCAGCAGTTCATGGCTCATCGCCATGAGCGCCCCGATAGGGGCCCACCAAAGCGTGACCCAGATCGCAATGGTGCGCATGGTGTTGGTGTGCTTGGGAAGAGGCACCGATTTCGCCTCGCCGCCACCGCACATCGCGCCGAAGGCTGCTGCGCAACAGATGATCAGGGGAAACGGAGCAGCGAACAGGAAAATCGCGGCGAAGGAAAGCGCGGCGGTGGCCTGGCGCTGGGTGTCTGCCAATGCCTTGCCCGCGACATTGAAAAGTGCCTGCAGTACAATGATGACGACCGAGGCCTTAATGCCGAGAAACAGCGCCTGGACAATTGGCACCGCGCCAAACGTTGCGTAAAGCATCGCCAGCAGCAGCATGAAGATCGCGCCGGGAACGACGAACAGTAGGCCTGCGGCGATTCCCCCCGGAACACCACGCAACCGCCAGCCGCAATAGGTGGCGAGTTGCATCGCTTCAGGACCAGGAAGCAGCATGCAGAAACTCAAGGCAGAAAGGAATTGCCTTTCAGTCAGCCAGGGGCGATCGTCAACGAGTTCACGGTGCATTACAGCGATCTGCGCGGCAGGACCGCCGAAACTGAGAAGGCCAATGCGCGCGAATACCCGCAGCAATTCCGTATAGGTGACGTTCAATGTTCCCTCGCCCGCAGCGGTGCCGGATAGCGCTGATGGTTTCGTGAGTGGGAAGAAGAGCCCATCAGGATTTTCCGATCAGTGTAGTTCGAACTGGTCGTCGCACCAACCTGCCAAACAGATTCCATCCTGCCAGCTTAGCTCAGAGAGCGCCTATTCTGGCAGTCACCCGTACCGGCAGAACAATTGTGGTGCAAAGCACCTGCGGGCGAGAAATGAACGGGATCTCCTGGGTCGAAACGCCAGCGGTCCGAGAATTCAGGGGAAGGGTCAAGAGCAGGCTTCTGTTGCCAGGCGCCTGCAGCCCCGCCCTGACTGGCTAGAGTCAAGGACTTGAAAGGTCGGTCGTTCGCACTGCGTCACGCAGCGAGAGCAACCGGAGCATCATTGTCGTTGGCAATTATGCTTTGTGGACCGATAACGGTGGTACCTCACCGAGCGAAAGCAACACCTTTACACGTCCGTCGATCCTGTTTCGGCCCCATGATCCCTCCAACGACGGGCTTTGGTGGAGCCGCCGGGTACCGCCCCCGGGTCCGATCCGCTTATTCCGTGCGCGTTTATCGCCATAGTCGGTAAACAACATCACATAGATAAGGGATTTTCCTCTGGAATGCAAGCTCGAATTTCATTTTCAGGTAGGCTAAGCCGCATAGGAGCTTGTGTCTTGCCGAAGCGCAAGCACTCCATTGGTATCGTCAGCAGGAGCCAGCGCCATACAGGAAGAGTCAACCATAGGACGATCCACCCAGAGTTTGGCCAATCGTGGGGAATTGCCAGATGGATGTCGTTGCTCGGGACAGGTGCTCGGAAGAGTCTTCATTCCCCGACGTTTTCTGGTCTCTCGATTGAATCTGTTCTCGCGATGTCAGCAGCATCCGAGGTCCGTTGGATCTCATTTCGGACACGTTGGTGGTCGCTAGTTTCTCAAATCGTTTGACAATCTGCCCAGACGGGGCGAGGGCGTATTCTGAACTGAATTGAGGCGCATTCCTTGTTGGCACCGAAGCGGACGGCCCTGCGGGACGGGCATTGGCTGGTTTTCTTTCTTGGCGTGCTCTCTGCATGGGGTGCACTATATGCAATGCAACTCCCTGAAGCGGCACTTTACGGACCGGAATTCTGGATTGCGCTTTGCCAGGCAACTCCCGGTCTGAAGGGTTACCCGGTGGCGTTTCTGATGTGGGCGCTGATGACAGTCGCGATGATGGCACCGACATTCGTTCCTGCTCTCGCCGTATTCGATGAACTCTCAAGAACTGGAGCGGTGCAACGCAGCGGATTCCCCGAACTCGCCGGAGGTTACCTGTTGGTCTGGCTTGGGTTTGCAGGACTGGCGGCATTCGCACAGGTTCTACTCGCAGAGGCGGATGTGCTTTCCCCTGATGGCCGTATGCAGTCGCCTTGGCCGACGGCAATGCTGCTGGTTATCGCAGGGGCGTATCAGTTCTCCACACTGAAGCAGGCCTGTCTCAGTAGATGCCAGACACCTTTCCACTTCTTCATGCGCCATTGGCGTGATGAGCGTTGGAACTCGGTCTACATGGGGCTGCGTATGGGTGTGGTTTGCCTAGGTTGCTGCTGGGCGCTTATGCTACTGGCTTTCATCGGAGGTGCCATGAACCTCCTCTGGATGGGGGCCGCGACGTTCCTGATGGTTTTGGAGAAACTGCCACAGATTTCACGCTTCACCGTCCGCCCTCTGGGCGCGGCGTTAATTCTCGCTGGACTGGCCTGCGCCGCCGGTGTGGGACAATGAGGAGACCTGCAATGACCAATTTCGCGCCAAGGAGCCAACCCTCGGACCGGCTACGCCTGAAGTCCCGCATCGATCAGAGAATGACGTCGAGTCGCAGACGCGAGAATCCCACGAACTGGAGGCTCAAAGGTGAATTGTTTCTGAACTGCTCCTGCGAGGTGTTCTGCCCTTGTGTGGTTTCGCTCGGCAAGCATCGGCCTACCGAAGGTCACTGCCATGCCTGGATGGCCATCGCAATCGACGAAGGGCATTTCGAGGGCGAGGACATAGGCGGACTCAATGTCGGGCTTTTGGTAGAGATTCCGGGCCGAATGAGCGAGGGCGACTGGAGAGTGGCGGCCTATGTCGATGAACGCGCATCGCAAAGGGCCTACAATGGCATATTGCAGATATTCTCGGGCAGCGCGGGCGGAACAACCGGGCTCTTCACAAAGCTCGTCAGCACGATCATCGGTGCTGAACGTGCGCCGGTCGAGATCGTTCGGGATGGTGCTCGGCGGGTTCTGAACATTGGAAGAAAGATCAATGGCGAGATCGAAATGGTGGCGGGCAATGATCCGGGTGAGCCGGTTATGGTCAGCAATACCCGGTATTGGATGGGCCCTGACGTGATAGTCGCGCGGGGAAACCGTAGTCGGGTCCGCGACTATGGACGGGTCTGGGATTTTGACGGAAAGTCAGGTGAGATCTGCGCCATTGATTGGCACGGGCCCGGCAGGTGAGAGTCCTGCGGCTCAGCACCAGGCAAAGGGACACCTCTGCTGAAGCTGCATTGGTCGCTACAGTTCTGCCGGGCAACGGAGTTGGGCACTGATGCCGGAACTTGTCATGTCGCCAAGAATACGGCCGACGCCATTCACTCCCGGCGTCGAAGCAGCCAACCCAAAGGGATATACCGTCTATAACCATATGCGGCTTGCTTCAGTTTTTGAGAGCCTTGAATCCGACTGTGCACACCTGAAGGAATACGTTCAGGTCTGGGATGTAGCGGCGCAGCGGCAGGTCGAGATTGCCGGTCCAGATGCGCTACGCTTGGTGCAATGGATGACGCCGAGGGACATTTCCGGGGTGAATGTCGGCACCTGTGCATATGTGCCCATCTGTGACGAGCTTGGCGGCATGCTGAATGATCCGGTCGCATTGCGTCTTGACCGGGATCGGTGGTGGTTGAGTCTGGCAGACAGTGATGTCCTGCAATACGCAAAGGGGCTGTCGATCGGTGCCAATATGGATGTGACGGTACACGAACCGGATATTTCGCCGCTGGCGATTCAGGGACCAAGAGCGGAGGATCTGGTTGCGCGGGTGTTTGGAGATGGTATCAGGAGCGTCCGGTTTTTTCGCTTTGCCAACTGTTCCTTCGAGGGCAAGGACCATGTCGTTGCGCGTTCAGGATGGTCAAAGCAGGGTGGTTTTGAGATCTATGTCGATGGCTATGTGAATGGCATGCCTGTCTTCAATGCGTTTATGGAAGCGGGAGGCGATCTGAATGTGCGTGTCGGTTGCCCCAACAGCGTTGAACGTGTGGAGTCGGGCCTGTTGAGCTATGGCAGTGATATCACCCGTGAGCACACTCCCTACCAAGCAGGCCTCGGTGCCTATTGCCGTCCAGAAGCAGTTGAGTGCATTGGGCGCAAGGCGTTACTTAGGGAGGTTGCCGAAGGGCCGCCGAGGCAGATTCGGTGCGTCAGCATCAGCGGTGGTCCAGTGCCGCCATTGACCGACTTCTGGACGGTGGTCGGTAAAGGACAACGGGTCGGCCGAATAAGTTCCGCCGTCTGGTCGCCGGAGTTTCAGACAAATGTTGCGATCGGAATGATTGACCGCAGCCATTGGAGGGATGGCACCCAAGTCGAGGTTCAGGCTCCTGACAGGGTTCGAACGGCGGAAATTCGCGAATCTTTCTACAGATAGGAGGGCACGATGGCATTCAATGCCTTGGTTGTTGAACGTGACGACGCTGGACAGACAGGCGCGTCAGTTCAACGGATCGAAGAGGACAGGCTTCCGGATGGCGATGTGACGGTTTCCGTTGCTTTTTCAACCCTTAACTACAAAGACGGGCTGTGTATCGGCCCGGGCGGAGGGTTGGTTCGGAACTATCCGCATGTTCCTGGGATTGACTTTGTTGGTACCGTGGAGGCATCCGAAGACAACCGGTACAATGCCGGGGACCGGGTTGTTCTGACGGGTTGGCGTGTCGGCGAAGTGCAGTGGGGCGGTTATGCCCAGAAGGCCCGGGTCAGGGCTGATTGGTTGGTTCCGCTGCCTACGGGATTGGATATGCGGCACTCCATGGCCGTTGGTACCGCTGGATTCACCGCCATGCTTGCTGTGATGGCACTTGAGAAAACTGGCCTTAAGGATGGGCCAGTGCTGGTGACAGGTGCGGCTGGTGGAGTTGGGTCGGTCGCTACCGCGATTCTTGCAGGTCTTGGCTACGAAGTGGCGGCTGTGACCGGAAGGAAGGAAACGGAAGATTACCTCCGCGGACTCGGCGCTTCGCACATCGTCGCGAGAGAGGAATTGAATGAAACGGTGAAACGGCCGCTTGAAAAAGAGGCTTGGGGCGGTTGTGTCGATGCCGTGGGTGGTGCCATGCTGGCGCGTGTGCTCGGACAGATGCAATATGGTGCATCGGTGGCGGCTGTGGGATTGGCTGGCGGCGCGTCATTGCCTGCGTCTGTGATTCCGTTCCTGCTGCGTGGCGTGAATCTCCTTGGAATTGATTCCGTCATGCAGCCGTTCGAAACCCGTAAGCGGGTCTGGGAGCGGTTGGCGAGGGATCTCCCGATGGGCCAGCTGGAGGCAATGATCCAGAATGCAACCCTTGCGGATCTTCCAGCGCTCGGACGTGATATCCTGAAAGGCAAGGTGAAGGGGCGCGTTGTCGTCGATGTGAACGCATAGCAGTGGCGTAGTCCGGGACTGAGGCACGAGGCCCCGCCGATGCCCGCACCATCCCGGCGTCGGCCATGCGTAAACATCGAATTCGCGTGGCGGAGCCAGAAACCGGTGGCGCAATCGGCAATTCGAGCGCAACAGGCCATCAGAGAAAACCCTATTGGCAACTGGATTTGGACCAATGCAGCTTGATCTGGACTTTGTACGCAGCCAGTTCCCGGCGTTTTCCGAACCTTCGCTTGCCCGTCAGTCGTTCTTCGAAAACGCAGGCGGGTCCTTTGCCTGTAGGCAGGTGATTGACCGGCTAAGCCGGTTCTACCGCGAAAGAAAGGTTCAGCCATACGGATCCTACGATGCCAGCCGTCTGGGTGGCGAGGAGATGGACGAAGCCCGTAATCGTCTGGCTTCCATGTTGGGGGTGGAAGTGGATGAGTTGAGTTTCGGGCCCTCAACCACCCAGAATGTCTATGTGCTGGCGCAGGCGTTCCGGCAGATACTGCGCAGGGGAGACGAGATCGTCGTTACAGATCAGGACCATGAAGCGAACTCTGGTCCCTGGCGGCGTTTGGCAGACGACGGAATCAAAGTACTTGAGTGGCGAATTGATCGCGATACTGGGCATCTCGACCTCGCTACGTTGCTGAATGTCCTGAATGATCGGACGCGGCTTGTGTGCTTCCCGCATTGCTCCAACGTTGTTGGGGAAGTGAATGATGTTGCATCCATCTGCAGGGCCGTCCGGGATGCCGGAGGGGTAACATGTGTTGATGGTGTGTCATTTGCACCGCACGGTTTGCCGGATGTGGGTTCACTTGGCGCTGACGTCTATCTGTTCTCGGCTTACAAGACGTTTGGTCCGCATCAAGGTGTGATGGCGGTTCGTCGGGAACTGGGTATGCGTTTGCCCAACCAAGGGCATTTCTTTAACGGTGACAGTCTCTTCAAGCGTTTCACGCCTGCCGGACCGGATCATGCCCAAGTCGCGGCAAGCGCCGGAATCGCCGATTATTTCGATGCGCTGCATTCGCATCACTTCGCGCCCGAGTCCGATCCTCGGCAGCGGGCAATTCAGGTTCGCGGCCTCATTCAGGACCACGAAACGAAGCTTCTCCGACCTCTGATCGAGTTTCTGTCCGGCAGGAACCGCTTGCGACTGTTGGGTCCGAGCCTAGCTGAGAGGCGCGCTCCAACGGTGGCTGTTGACTGCGGAACCTCCTGTATGGACATTGCGGTTAAACTCGCGGAACGTGGGATTTTGGCAGGAAGCGGAGATTTCTATGCCGTTAGGCCGCTTAGGGCGATGGGAGTGGACCCAGAGCAGGGTGTGCTCAGAATGTCATTCGTCCACTACACGAGTGAAGGCGATATCGAACGGCTAATGCGTGCGTTAGACCAAGTAATCTGACCGGACGTTGGGCGCACAGGCGATGGCCTTCAGTTCTTCGGTCCCCACTTTGATCGAACCATGACCTGAGGTTAAGGGGTTCCCTTGGGATATCCAGAAACGGACGCGGAAGAGTTGGTCTGACGTACCGATCCGCATCACGGTTAGGGTGTTCGAGCCGAATGAAGGAATCCTGATACCTTGGCTGATGGACCACGGGGTGGGCTTCCATGCGCGCCGGATTCGGAAGTGGCCGTCCAGGGGTCTCGCCTCCTTTGCGGCGAAGGTGCCCCAATTGTGCGTCTCGGACCCGGGCAGCCGAATCGACACATGGGCCGAGAAACCAGGACAGTTGACTGGGGCATAAGAGACAGCGCGGATTGAAGCCGGACTATGAGGGGTGGGACATTCGCTGAATGGCGCGGTCTACCGCCGGAATCCCGCACCTATTCGCAGTCGCCAACAACCGGTCGATGATCCGTTTGGACCCAGGGATGAAGACCTTGGCTTGCGACTCGGTGCGCAGCGGACCAGGTTTCTGCGGGTCGAAGGCCACTCCATTCGCTGGTTGACCTTCTTCCATCAGCCAATCCCAAACATGATCGACAACTCGCTTTTTCGATGACAAGTGATTGAACTAACCGCAATCGGTGGACGCTTTCGGCTTGGTGGACTGATCTTCTTGATCTGGCGTCCGCCTCTCTACGTTGGGGAGTCGCTTTCACCAAATGGCTGATTCCGCATCATTGAGTCGCTTGCCGTCAAAACTGCGTTGGCCGCACCTGGTAGGCGAGATCAGGGTCAAACTGAACGACCAGTGGCGCAGTCATCCGTGATAGCGACTCCCGCTGGCGACCCGAGCGATCAAAATTCGTCGGGCTCAGCCAGGATTGGAGCGCTTTTGAGATGTCAGGCCATTCTGTGTCGATGATCGAGAACCATTTTGTGTCTCGATTCCGCCCCTTTACGACAAGTGCCTGCCGGAACCGACCTTCATAGCTGAATCCGAGCCGATGGGCTGCACGTCGGGAACGCGCGTTCAGCGAATCACACTTCCATTCGTATCTGCGGTATCCTAGGTCGAATGCGTGAGTCGCCATTAGATACATGGCTTCAGTGAAATGGATGGACCGCTGAAAGCCTGGCGCCACTTGGATGAACCCGATTTCGATGGAGCCAGCTTTGGGTTTGATGTTCAGGAAACTGCAGAATCCGAAAGGGAGGTCGCTGTCCGTGGCGCACATCGTGTAGAACATCGGATCAGATCCATCTTTCACGGTTCCAATCCATTTCTGTAATTCACTCGCGCTCTCAAATGGTCCAAATGGCATATAGAACCAATCATACAGGTGATTCCGGCAGTCAAATCTCTCGAAGAGCACCGGCGCGTCAGAAACCGTCATCTGCCTTAGCGTGACACTTCTACCCCGAAGTTCCGTTCCCAATGGACTTTGCGCGGAAGTCCAGCCCCGCACCACTTCTCCAAGCTCGTACTCCATCCCTCAACAGTCCGATCCAGATCGCTTCGACCCAAGCTTACCAAGTCGGCGATCAAGGAAAAGAGTGTCCGCGTGTGCGGTCGCCAAGAGTAGGGGGAGTGCAGGCGAAGCATTGCAAGATCCCTTGAGTCCCGGGGGATGGTCTGCCGAATTCAGAAGTGCGCAATCCCGACGCAAGATCCCGATTTTAGATGTCATCCATAGGGAAACCCAAACATGCTGGAAGGGGTAACCTGCGCGTCGGATCCAGTTCACTTCACTGCACCTAGCGTCAAACCGGCAATGAAGTGCCGTTGCATCAGGAAGAACATGGCAACTGGCGGAATTGCTGCAACGATACTGCCCGCACTCATCAGGTGGTATTGGGCGATGAACTGCGAATTGAAGGACGTGATTCCTGCAGTCACAGGCTGTGCATCGGGTCCCTGTGTCAGGACGATCGCCCAGAAATAGTCGTTCCAGATGAACGTGAAGATCAGAACGGCAAGAGCGGCGATCGCGGGCTTCATAAGGGGAAGGACCACATACCAGAATATGCGCCATTCAGCGACGCCTTCCACACGGGCCGCCTCGATCAACTCATATGGCAATGCCCGGATGAAATTGCGCATGAACAGCGTGCAGAAACCGGTCTGAAATGCGATATGGAACAGCACAAGTCCAAGTTTCGTGTCGTAGAGTCCGGCATTTACCGTCAATTCGCGGACAGGTACCATCAGAATCTGGAAAGGAACGAAGTTTCCTGCGATGAACATGAAGAAGATCAGGAGATTGCCCCGGAACCTATAGATGCCGAGCGCAAATCCAGTCATGCAGGAGAGCGCGACGGCTCCGAGGACGGTCGGCACTGTGATCAACACAGAGTTAAGCATATAGCGCGGCATGTCGGATTCGAGGAAGACCCGGCCATAGTTACTGAAGAACTCGAACGAAGATGGCCATCCCCAGTAGTTTCCGTTCGTAAAGTCGGTGAGAGGCCGGATGGAGAACAATGCGACTGCGATCAGTGGCAATAGCCAGATGACGAGCGCTATTGGCACGAGGGATTGATACGTGATCTGCGCTGCTCGGGAACGTCTTTCGATGGGGGTCGGGAACATGCCTGCGCGTCCTTCCTAGCGCCGCGCTTCGCGCTCGTCCTGGTACATTGACCACAGGAAGTAGGCAATGAAGACCAGCATGATGAGAAACAGGACAACTGCGATGGCGGAGCCGTAGCCCATGCGAAATCCGTATTCGGAAAGTGCCTTTTCGAACATGTAGAAGCTGAGCACGCGAGTGGAACCGAACGGACCACCATTTGTCATGACCGAAATCATGTCGAAGGACCTCAATGCCCCGATAATCGTAACGACAAAGGCAATGAACGTCGCGGGGCGGAGTTGTGGCAGGATCACGTACCAAAGCATCCGCCAACCCCTTGCGCGATCAAGCCGACCGGCCTCAACCTGCTCTGGGTCGACCGCATTCAGGCCCGTCAGATACAGTATCATGCAGTAAGCGGTCTGCGGCCACAATCCCGCTGCGATGATGCCGTAGGTGGCAAGGGTTGGGTCTCCGAGGATGTTGACCGGTTCGAGCCCAAAGAATGTGATTATCGCGTTCAACAGTCCTTCACGGGGAAGGTAGAACCAGGAAAACACCAACCCAACCACGACTTGACTGAGCACGAAAGGGAAAAAGAAGAGGGACTTGTATATTCGGATTCCGGTAACCGTCTGATTGAGGAAGAGTGCGATAAACAGACCTGCCGGAATTGCGAGCAAATACAGAACAAGCCATTTCACATTGTTCCAGAGCGAGACTTCGAATGCTCGATCGGTGAAAAGTTCCTGATAGTTCCGGATGCCGACATACACACCCTGTTCGGAAAGCCGGCCAAGTCCGTTCCATTCGTATGTTGAAATATGGAAACTTTGAACAATTGGAATAATCACGTAGACTGCAAAGAACAGGACGCCGGGTAGAAGAAACAGCAAAGGCGTGATGGTCATTCGGTTGCGGGCAAGCCATCCCCGGGTGTCCACCGCCACACTCATTGCGTCTCTCCCCAGTCCTGCGTGCTCCGCTTCACTATCGCAAGTCCACTTAAGGGGCGCCCGCCGTGATGCGATGTGCCCCACTCCCGCAGGGCACATGCGTTTCTCGGATTACTTGTAGATTCTCTCGCGCACCGACTCAAGACGGTTAAGAATATCCTCCAGGTTGTCCGGAAATACCATAAACTCCTGCAGCCCTTCCATGCCTATTGCCGCCATCTCGGCTGGGAAATCGCGGTCAAAGAACTGGGCGATTCCGCCGGTCGCGTTGTTGGAAAGCATGTCGAAGCCCTGAACGATGAACTCGTCATCGGCGACCGATGCGTCGGCGTTGATCGGGAGCTGTCCCAAGCCTTCAGGACCGTTTATGGCGGTCTGGACGTCTGGAGAGGTCACGTATTGAAGGAAAGCCTTTGCGGCCGCCACATTTTGGGCACCGGAAGCGATGTGGAACGTGTCGGTCGGCGCATCCTCACCCATCGCGACGTCTGCGATTTTGGGGAATTGGTAGAAATCCAGCTGGGCGTCGGAAAGACCAGCGGTTCGCAGATGGGGAACCGCGAAGTTGCCGATCAGATATGCCGTCGCTTCGCCGTTCACCACAAAGGTGAGCGCATCCTGCCAGTTATAGGACTGGTGGTCGTCGATGTAAGCGCCGAGATCTATCAGCTTGCGCCAGTTGGCAAACGTCTCACGGACACGTTCATCGGTCCAGGCCACTTCACCTCGGGCCAACGCCATATGGAAATCAAATCCATTGGTCCGCATGTTCAGATAGTCAAACCAGCCACCGGCTGTCCAGAGAAATTTCGAGCCGATCGCATAGCAATTGCGGCCCGACGCCAGGACCGCCTCGCAGTTGGCGAGTTCCTCTGCGAATGTGGTCGGTTCGGTTAGGCCAAGCTCCGCAAAGATATCTTCACGGTAGTAGATACCCCATTGATAGTAGGTGTAGGGGACGCCCCATTGCTTTCCATCGATGGTCAGTGCTCCTTTGACAGCATCCAGACCCGGTAGATCGCCATTGCTGTACATGTCGGAGATATCCATGAAGAGGCCAGCTTCAACATAGGGGCCCATCCTGTTGGCAGCATACCAGTTTACGACATCTGGAGGGTTTGCGGACAGCGCGTTGCGAATCTGACTCTTCCAGGCTTCGCGGTCGACCACTTCCAATTCAACTGTTAGGTCCGCATGCATCGCGTCAAAGTCAGAGGCAAGCTGCTGCATGATCGCGCGAGGGGCTGGATTGGACATATCCGAAATAATGCGGAGAGTGCCGGACAGGTCTTCTGCCCAAGCACCGCCTGCAGCGCTTACGGTCAATGCCGTCGCTGCCGTTGAAACGCGTAGAAATCTTGACATTTGGATCCTCTCTTGTTCTTCCATTGAGGTGGCTGCACCATTTGAAACCGAATTTCAATTATTGAAACTATGAGCGGAATGCGATACGCTGTCAACTGCTAGGACAAAGCAATCCACAAAATGGGAAATTCTGCAATGCACCGGCAGGTTGGTGATGGCGGGACGGTGGGAAAAGCGTTGGCAATTCTTGACTTTGTAGCCAGTTTCGAACGACCTGTCCGATTCTCGGAACTGCTTTCCCAGAACCCGTATCCCAAAGCCACGCTTTATCGATTTCTGCAGGTTCTGACCGGGCAGAACATGCTGACACATGATCCCAGTTCGGGAACATACAGCCTTGGCGTTCGTCTCGTGCGCCTTGCTCATTCTGCATGGAAGAATGCTTCACTGGCACCGATTGCAAAGGAATATACGGAGACATTGGCTATCGAAACCGGGCAAGCTGTCCATCTCGCGCAATTCGATAATGGTCAAGTCATCTTTGTTGACATGATCAACTTGAATCCACGCATCGAGACACTGGCACAGGTCGGCATGGTAGCACGCGCCTACTGCACCGGTGTCGGCAAGGCGATGCACGCTTTCATGGCACCCGAGAGGTTGGAACTGGTTCTTCGGCACCAGTCCTTCTTCGGCCACACTCCCAATACGAAGAAGTCGGCCAAGTGTGTGAAGAGGGAACTGAAGGCGATCCGGGAACATGGTGTCACTTATGATCGGGAGGAGCACGAAGAGGGGATCATCTCGATAGCCGCGCCGATACTTGCCGAAAGTGGCAGGATAATCGGTGCGGTTTCGATAGCGACGTCGACAACTCGACAGACGTTGACAGCGCTGGGTGAATCCCGGCCCGTCCTATTGAGAGTTGCGAGAAAAATTGGAGAAGTTGCCACAAACTGGCAATTTCCAACTTGATGCTGGAAAGGAGTAGGTATGTCAGGCGTAGCACTGAACAATGCCATCAAGCGCTATGGGACGACTGAGGTCATTCACGGCGTCGATCTTGGAATTGACGATGGGGAATTCTGTGTCTTTGTCGGGCCGTCAGGATGTGGCAAGTCAACGCTGCTCCGGATGATTGCTGGATTGGAAGAAACCACGGAAGGTACAATCCATATTGGCGGGCGCAATGTAACCCGTACCGACCCGGCTGACCGTGGCGTCGCCATGGTGTTCCAGACCTACGCTCTCTATCCCCATATGACTGTTCGGGAAAACATGGGCTTCGGCCTGAAAATGAACGGCGTCGACAGAACAACAATAGCCTCGAAGGTTGCGGAAGCCAGTCGGATCCTCAAGCTAGACCAATACCTCGATCGCAAGCCAAAAGCACTTTCGGGTGGCCAGCGCCAGCGTGTTGCCATCGGTCGTGCGATCGTGCGCGGCCCCGAAGTGTTCCTTTTCGACGAACCGCTCTCCAACCTCGACGCCGAACTTCGGGTTGAGATGCGCGTTGAGATTGCCCGACTGCACAATGAAATCGGTGCGACCATGGTCTATGTGACACATGATCAGGTTGAAGCAATGACGCTTGCGGACAAAATCGTCGTCCTTCGGTCCGGGCATATCGAACAGGTCGGCAGCCCAATGCATCTCTACCAAGATCCGGACAACAGGTTTGTTGCCGGGTTCATTGGGTCGCCGAGTATGAACTTCCTCTTGGGCACAGTGCGATCTGGCAAGGTGATGGTTGCTGCTCTTGATGAAGCGATCATTGCGCCTAGCGTGGCACTTCCGGCAGATGGCGGAGAAGTCATTGTCGGTCTGCGGCCACAGAGCCTGACCGTGCGCCCGGCCGATTCTCCTTTGAAGGTTGACCTCCGCGAGCGTCTAGGCGGCGTAGCCTACGATTACCTTTCAACTCCGACCGGTGAGAGGATCGTCGTCGAGACGAGGGGTGATGAATCCATCGCATCCGGCACTGGCGTTACTGTCGAATTTGATTCATCGGATGCGTTCCTGTTTGACGCAGAAAGCGAGGCGAGACTCCGCTAAGGTGACATAGCCGTTGGCAGGAGATCCTTGCAATCCAGTTGTAGGGCAGTTGTGGTGGCAGGCATTTGAGTCACTCGGTCAATTGCATGAAGTCTCATGTGGCGCCAATGGCGTGGTCGCCGAGGTTGTGGCAAACGGGCTCACTCTCTTTCAAATCCAATTTGTCGATCAGTCCTTTTGGCGATCACGCGTTGCGGTCAGGTGTGGTTATGTCGATGTTTCGCCTGAATTGCTTGCCTCTTCATTGTACTGCGATGGAGGCAGCCATGTCCGTGAAACCCCTGTGAAACGCAATCTCCCGTGCGGCACGGTCATGGTCATTGATGACGATGGATGGGTTTGTGTCGGATGGCCAGTGTTGAATTCTGCTGTGGAAACAGGGAATGCTCGGGCGACTCACCTAAACCAGGCATGCGCGGCTGGCAGACGTCGCGATGATTCAGGGAGAGGTCCGTCAGGCTGCGTAGCCGGATCCGCTGCGATGCCCGAAAGCGAACTCAGATCGCCGGAAAGGGATGGAATGGCGGCGGGATTCATCTGGAACCAGGTGAAAGAGATGAACATTCTGAAAACCGTTTACTTCTCCAAAGGCAGTCGATAGCTCGAGTCCCTCTCAATCCTGCGACGGGACCGACGACGGCCGGGTGATTGCTTCAGAATGGACGTTCTTCCAGTAATTCATGTGTCCAACACTCGCACAATCAAGTACTGGAGGAATGGTAGCCATGTCCCATGATTCTCCGGTTATTGTTTGGTTACGCCGTGATCTGAGGCTAAGTGACCACCCCGCCTTGTCGGAAGCGGTTGCGACTCGACGACCTGTCCTGCCAGTCTTCATTCACGACGAGGCTGTCGATGCCTTGGGAGCGGCGCCGAGATTCCGGCTTGGTCTGGGGCTGGCGGAATTTTCGCGGCAACTGGAGAAAATTGGCTCACGGCTAATTCTTCGGCGCGGTAACGCGAACGACGTCATACGAGACCTCATCGCAGAGACCGGTGCGCGAATGGTAGTCTGGCAACGGAATTATGATCCGTCTTGGACCGCCAGAGACAATGCACTTAAGTCTGCATTTGAAGGTCTCGGCACTGAGGTGCGGGAGCTGCATGGACACATTCTGTTCGAACCATGGAAGGTCAAGACTCAAGATGGTCGACCCTACAGCGTTTTCTCGCCATTCTGGAGGTCGGTGAGGGACTTGGATCCCGGCTCGCCCCTGCCACCCATCAAGAGCCTGCGCCCATGCGAAGTCTGGCCCGAGAGCGATCTGCTTGACGCATGGAAAATGGACTGTGCAATGCGACGGGGTGGGGCAGTTGTGTCGCGGTACGTGGTTGTAGGGGAAATCGCCGCATATCACCGGCTGGACCGCTTCATGGCGGAAAAGCTGGATGGTTATGAGCGCCAAAGGGATGTTCCGGGTGTAGACGGTACCTCGCGCTTGTCGGAGCATCTCGCGGTCGGAGATCTCTCGGCTCGAACCGTCTGGTCTGCGGGCATGGCAGCCAGAGAAACCGGTGAGGGAGCGGAAGCGTTCCTACGTGAACTGGCATGGCGTGAATTCGCCTACCATCTCCTTTATCATGCGCCAAATATGGCAGAACGGAACTGGCGACCAAGTTGGGACGGATTTCCATGGAATGGGGACGACTGCGATGTAGGGGTCATTGCGTGGAAGCGGGGGCAGACAGGAATGAAGTTTGTCGACGCCGCCATGCGGGAACTCACTGTAACCGGATATATGCACAATCGGGCGAGAATGATCGTTGCCAGCTATTTGACCAAGCATCTGCTGACGCATTGGCGGATAGGGCTGCGCTGGTTCGAAAGTCATCTTATCGACTGGGATCCGGCTTCGAATGCTTTGGGATGGCAGTGGTCGGCCGGCTCCGGTCCGGATGCGGTGCCATACTTCCGCATCATTAACCCGGAGAGGCAACTCGCGCGGTTCGACACGGAAGGGATCTATACACGCCGTTGGATTGCGGAAGGACAGGCCAATCCAACCGCGACGGCGCTCGAATATTTCGATGCCATTCCAGAAAGTTGGGGAATGTCTCCCGATGCGCCTTACCCACAGCCGATCATCTCGGCGGAAGAAGGCCGCGCCCGGGCACTGAGGGCGTATTCGAGAGTGCGATCCTGACAGAGGTCCGGATCAACAGATGTGGCCCAGGCGTTCTTGGCCTGATACTTCCAACAAGGACTGCTGCCGCCAAAGGGTTCCTCGCTTGGGTCAATAGGCGCGGATCAGTCCGACCAGTCGGCCCTGGACCTCGACTTGGTCACCACGGTATTCCTGAGTGCTATAGGCCGGATTTGCCGCTTCCAGAGCGACTTTCGAGCCCTTTCTTCGGAACCGCTTCAGCGTAGCCTCGTGGCCTTCAACAAACGCCACCACAATATCGCCGTTGTCTGCGGTTCTCGTCTCGCGGATAACGACGATATCACCGTGGTTGATGCCTTCCCCGATCATCGAATCGCCTTGGACCTCCAGCGCGTAGTGGCGTGCATTCTTGGAAAGCATGGCGTTTGGAACCGGTATACTGTCCAAGACACTGCTGATGGCTTCAATCGGGACACCGGCTGCGATGCGGCCCATCATCGGCAGTTCCATTGTTCCCATCGTGTCAACCTGCTCCGCCATATGTGGAGAATTGGTCCGACCGCCGTCGATCACCTTGGGAGTGAATCCGGTTTCCCCTGTTCGGGGCGGAGGAGCCTTTATTACCTCTATCGCCCTGGCTCTATTTGGCAGCCTTTTGATGAATCCACGTTCCTCCAGCGCGACGAGATGCCTGTGAACTCCGGATTTGGAGCTCAGACCCGACGCCTTTTTCATCTCTTCAAATGAAGGGGAAATCCCGTCACGTGAAATGACTTCGTAGATTACATCAAGCAGATCCCTTTGCTTTCTTGTCAGCATCTCATTCACCTTTCCTGCGCAAAGTCGATTCGGTTCCACGTATGTTCTATACATGTTCCCTAAATGGGTCAATACGTCGATTTGAAAGGTATGGTACCTTTGTCGTCCGCGGGTTGCCTCTTGTGGTTTGCCGATGGGCGTGATGCCGATATCGGCATCACGTCTCTGAAGCAACGCCCTTGGCGGGTGTGGGGTGTGACGCGCAAACCGCCGGCGGGCGTAAAGGCTCGATTGCCCATAACCTTGTTGCCTCGGGTGGGATGGCCGTTCCATTCCAACGGCTCGGCCCGAACGATGCTGTTCACCGCGCTTGTGATGGAACGGTTCCTGACCCGTTGGACGGCTTCCATTGGTCATCATTGGAAGCGTCTCCGGCATTGCATTGGCACATCTTGCAGGCTTTGGGAAAGTAGCCTAACTCGCTGGAATCGCTACGGTCGCCGCTCTCCCGCAGTGACGGGGGATGTTGCGTTCGACCGTTGTCAATACAATGAGTGATCGAGGTGTCGAATGCAGGATCGATATGTCGGAGATATCGGGGATTTCGCGAAGTACGGACTCTTGCGTGCTATCGGCCATGAGAAATGTCTCGGCGTCGCGTGGTATCTGCACCCCGATTCTGGCCCATCCGGCGACGGTCGCTATACTCATTACCTGGAGCGGCCAGATGATTGGCGCAACCTCGATTGTGAATTGTTCAATAGTCTGAAGAAAATCGTGGACCTGGAGCAGAGATCAGTCGAGGCGGTGCAAGAGTCCGGTATACTGGGAAACGCCAAATTCGCGGGTGAGAAACTCTGCATCGAAAACGTCCCAATCCGCTCCCGCAGACGCTGGCGTCAGCGGTGGTTCAAGCGCGTTTTGGAGAAGCTCTCCGGCTGCGATTTGGTGTTTGCCGACCCTGACAACGGTATCGTCTCTGAAGACAAGTTCCGGCCAACGCAAAAACGCAGCGCGAAAAGTATATCAGTGTCCGAGGCAAAGGACCTTGCCAAAGGACGAACAGCGGTGATCTATCACCACAACACCCGCCGCAAGGGTGGGCACTGCAAGGAAATCATGGACTGTATGAACGAATTGCCGGGCTGTACCAGAGCTTGGTACTGGCGACGCTGGAGTAACCGAACCTTCTTCATCATCAATCCCGATAAGGAGATGAAATGCCGACTCGAAGAATTTGAGAGCTGTTGGGGAAAGTGCGGCCAGCTTTTCACTCGATAACCATACCGCACGATTCCTTCGATCATTGCAACGCTACCTGTCCGGTTCGAAGTCAGGTGCAAAAAAAGACCAGTGCAAGGGGAGAGTCACACCGACGCCCGCTCCACTGTGGTCACAGGTGATCCATCCCCCGACCTTTCGACAGATCAGTCCGACATGACGCATCTAGCCATTGCCTCTACGATGAGACTGCCGGTGCGATGGCGGTCTCGACGATATGGTTGTCGGCCAGATGGGCGTATCCCGACGTCTTGCGGTGGTGCAAGTGGCCGGGCAGTTCACCGAACTAGGGTCCGTTCTCTCCGGACATGACGGTGCGCTTCCTGTCCTGTGCACGAGATAGTCAACGTCATCTCGGGCATATTCGACCCCGCCCTGCGCTTCGGGTAGATTGCCGATGGCTACACAGCACAATCCGAACTCCATCCGTCGACCCAACGACGGGAGGAGTGCGGAATGGAAGTGAGGTCAGAACTTCAACCGTTGATTGCGCCTTGTACCCCCGCCCTGAAGAACGGGATCTTTCGGCTTGTTTGGCAAATAGGTCATTATGACCGCGCAGCTTCAAAGGCAGTCCAAGCGGTTTCGAGTTCTTCAATACTGAAATCCGGAGAGTTCGCGGCCCCAAGAACGATCGACTCACTTGCCACAACCGAGTGGATGGCCACTTCAAGTTCGGACAGACCGGCTGAAGGAATTACAAGCGCCCCATGCCGGTCTGCGTGAATCAATTCGCCGTGCTCCACCCGCATGCCCATCACTTCAACGGCAATGTTTGTCTCCAGTATATGAACAAACCCGTGACTGACGCCCACGGAACCCGCCAGAACGGGAAAATCTGTGTCAACGGCATCAAGGTCACGCATCACCCCGTTCGTTACGGCACCGGCCAGTCCGAGACCCCTGTGAACAGCTACATTTACCTCTCCCCACCAAGCGCCGACAGCGTGCGGGTAATCAAGATCCTGGATCACCGCTACGATAGGGCCGAGACCTGTGGACATGTACCTGTAGTAGTCCATGCGCCTGGCGCGAAGGACATCCGCAGATTCCTTGGCGGGTGCCGCCCCTGATACCAAACCAAATAAATAAAGACTCAAGAACAAAAGCGGAACATCATGCTGTGTGAACCCCCAACATTCGGCGTGTGATCGGTGCCGCCGTCCTGTATTCCGTGTCTGGGCAACATGCAGAAGGAGAGAACGGCATGCCAGCGAAAGTCATGGTCTCGCACACCGACCACACACCCGGACATTTACGCGAACTGGCATCGAAGCGCAGGTTCCGTGACTGCCGTCACCGGCTGCGCGCCATCGCCCTGGTCATCGAGGACAGGCTGTCGCGGACCGCGGTTGCCTCCGCCGCCGGCGTCGGTGTCCAGACGCTCCGCGACTGGGTCGTCCGGTACAACGCCGACGGCCTGGACGGCCTGCGGGACGCCGCCCGGCCGGGGGCGCCGCCGAAGCTGGAAAGCGGACAGGCGACGGAGGTCGCGTCGTGGCTGGAGGACGGGCCGGACCCCGACGCGGGCGGGCCCTCCCGCTGGACCGTCGCCGACATCCGGGCGCGGATCGCGGACAGCTTTGGGGTGGGGTGCACGCTGGAGGGCGCGCGCCGGCTGGTGCGGAGGCTGGGCTTCCGGCACATGTCCCCGCGGCCCGTCCATCCGAGGGCGGACCCCGCCGCCCGGGAGGGATTCCGCAGTGGTTTCAGCAGGTTGGCCCGTAAGGCGGTACCCGACGGGGTGGCCCCGGAGGATGTGCTCGTGTATTTCCAGGACGAGGCGAGGGTCGGGCAGAAGGGCATGCTCTCCAGGGTCTGGGCACGGAGGGGGACGCGCCCGCGCATCGCGCGGGACCACCGGTACGGATACGTGTACCTGTTCTCCGCTGCCTGCCCCGCGACCGGCGACGCGGTCGGGCACGTGTGCGGCAGGGCCAACACCGTGGAGACGGACCGGCACCTCCGCGACATCGGGGAGCGGGTCCCCGCCGGGAAGCACGCCCTGGTGGTCCTCGACGGGGCGGGCTGGCACCGGTCGAAAGACCTCGGGATACCGGACAACGTCTCCCTGCTCCGGCTGCCGCCCTACAGCCCGGAGCTCAACCCCGTGGAGACGGTGTTCTCCGTCCTGAAGCACCGGCACTTCGCCAACAGGGTGTTCGAAAGCGCGGAGCACGTCAGGGAGACCGTGGAGCGGGTGTGGGACGCCTTCATCGGCCGGAAGGGGGAGGTCACGCGGATCACCACGAGGGAATGGGCGGTGCCGTGATATCCGGGGCGCCTATCGGTGATTACTTATTTGGTTTGGTATGAGATCGTCGCCGTACGCGCGAAACCTACCATTGGAGGAGCACCCGGCCTCGAATGCTGCATGGTGCCGCGGGTAAATCGGTCAAATCCACGCTTTCCTTGGGCAAACTCTATGGCATTGCACACCGTAGGAGTGTCAACCTTGCGCAAAGCCGCGAGCAGGCTATCGGAGATCACCATTTCAGCCATTGAGATATTGCCCTGTTGGTAGGATGCGGTTTTTCAAGAACCGGAAGATGACCTGCTCCCTCAATGATTTCAAGACGAGAGCCCGGGATCAGGTCCCGCATGAGTTCGTGGCGGACGACCGGGCAGAGCCGATCCTCGCGCCCGCACAATATCAATGTCGGAATGCGGATGTCTCGTAGAAGTTCCTGCCGGTCGGGTCGGTTGCGCAGGGCCTGGGACTGGTTGATGAAGACGTCCGGGCCAAGGTCAAGCGCCATCCTCATGCATAGATCGAGGATTGGGTCCCTGTTCGGACCGTCGGCGAGATAGTTTGGCTTCATTTCGTCCCGCATTACCTCGTTCAGCCTGCCGTCACGTACTTTGGCGATCTGGGTCATCCTGCTCGCCTGAACTTCGGGAAGTTCACTGCACGGGTTCGTGTCGAGAAGCGCGAGTCGCTCCACCCGCTCCGGTGCGATGGCCATCACTTCCATTGCGATGATTCCGCCCATTGACAGCCCGGCCAGCACAAACCTGTTTGGTGCGTTGGCCAATATCCGTTTGGCAAGGCCTCGTGTCGTGTCCGAGCCGGACAGTGGAGGGAGATGAAGGGTGCGCCCGCTACCAAACGCGGCGATCTGAGGCGTATAGAGCCTTGCGTCGCACATCATCCCCGGCAGGAAAACGATAGGAAGAAGCGGACGCATCTTCAAGGTCTGGGTGAATGGCAACGCATTGCGTTCCAACACCGAAGTCCGGGATCTCCGGATCGGACTTTACCTGTGTCGTTAGCGAAACTTTTTGGCTGAACCAAGTTGCCAACCCCGAGAAAGCCGCCAATGATTCTTGGCAGGTCAAGGTTCGATACAGTCCATTTTTTGAATCTCCCGCCTTTAAGCATCAACCTCTAGTCCCGGAGTCTCGCGCCGCTCTGCGGATCGAATAGATACAGATGATCCGGATCGAGAGTGATGCTGACAACATCGTTCTGTTCCTTTCTCAGGTGCCGGTCACCGCGGGCAATGATACGCTGCGAACCCAATTGTACGGTAAGCAGCGTGCTGTCACCTGTGTTCTCGAAGGCGTAAATCGTCACATCCATCGCGCCCTCATTGGGTTCGGAGATCTGGATGTCGTCGGCCCTCACTCCGAGAATCACCGAGTCGCGGTCTCTGCCACCGACCGGTGACAGCCCAATGCCACCGGCTGCTACGAAATTGCCACCCTGGACCAAACCCTCAACCAGGTTCATCGCGGGAGAGCCGATGAAACCCGCCACGAACAGGTTTGCCGGATCGTTATAGATTTCATCGGGCGCGCCGAGCTGTTGGATTATGCCGTTCCTCATCACCGCAACCCGGTCGGCGAGAGTCATCGCCTCGACCTGATCATGGGTGACGTAGATGGTGGTCGTCATCAACTCATGGCTGAGATGCTTGAGCTCGGCCCGCATTGAGACCCGTAGCTTCGCATCCAGATTGGACAATGGTTCGTCCATCAGGAATACCTTGGGGGTCCTTACGATGGCGCGGGCAAGCGCCACGCGCTGTCGTTGACCTCCGGAAAGTGCCTTGGGCCTGCGTTCAAGGAGTTCGGTGAGCTCAACTTTCCGGGCCACCTCTTCGACCCGGGGGGCAATTTCAGGTTTTGGTACCCGGCGTACCTTTAGCGGATAGGCGATGTTGTCGAAGATCGACATATGTGGGTAGAGGCCATAGTTCTGGAAGACCATTGCCACGTCCCGGTCTTTGGGAAGCTCCTGGTTGACCAGGCGATCGCCTATCCAGATTTCACCTGAGGTCGGCTCTTCCAGCCCTGCAATCATGCGCATTGTCGTCGTCTTGCCGCAGCCGGAAGGGCCAAGAAGGACCAGAAACTCGCGATCCCTGATATGTAGCGACTGGTCATCGACACCGATGACGTTGCCCCACCGCTTTGTGAGGTTTCGCAGAATGACCTCGGCCATCAGCGCACCGCTCCCATCGTCATGCCCTGCACAAAGTACTTTCGGATGATCAGCGCAAGGATGAACATCGGAAGCATGATGATTATGCCGGCCGCACTGAGCAGATTCCAGAGGTCGCCTTCCTCGGCTTTGAAGAGAGCCAGGCCAATGGGCAGGGTCACCGCGTCCTTGTTGGTCAGAATCAGTGCGAAGAGAAACTCGTTCCAGGCGATGATGAAGCAGAAAATGCCCGCCGTAAGTATGCCCGGTGCAGCCATCGGCAGCACAATGTTGTGGATCACCTGAAGCCGCGATGACCCGTCGACCATCGCGGCCTCCTCCGTGTCCATCGGAATGCCATCAATGAACCCTTTGATCATCCAGATGGCGAAGGGCATCACGATGGCAAGATTGACCAGAATCAACCCGATTCGCGTATCAAGAAGTCCGACATCGCGGAACATTACAAAGAATGGCAGGACAATGACGACCGCCGGAACGAACTGCGTGGCCAGGATTGTCACGAGCATCGTCGTTTCGCCTGTCAGGCGGAAACGGCTGAAGGAATAGGCCGCCATGGTCGCAATTGGAATTGCCAGCAACACGGTAATGAAGGCAACGACCGTGGAGTTGAACAGCTTTGCGCCAAGGAAGAAGGGGGCATCGAACACCGTGCCGAAATTCTCAAGCGTGGGCGTGAAGAAAAGTTTCAACTGGTAGACATCGACATGCGTCTTGAATGCCGCAAGGAATATCCAGGCGATCGGAACAAGCATTACAAAGGTCGCCAGAAGGATCAACGCGACCTGGACCGAGGAGAGAAACTGCGATTTCCGTATGCCAGTCATCGTCATCAGCCCTTTCGGAAAACCAGTTTGGCGTAGGCGTAGGTGAGGAAGATCATCGGGATCACCATCAGCCAGGCGACTGAGGCGGCAAACCCTATCTGTCCGTATTTCATTCCGTTGAAATATATGTAGTGAGACAGCGTTTGTGTCGCGGTGCCCGGGCCTCCATTTGTAAGCATGAATATCTGGTCGAATGTCTTCAGCGAAAAGATCGATTTGAGGATGATCACGACAGCAAGCACAGGAGCCAACTGCGGAAGCGTGATGTCCCGCAGGACCCTCCAACCACTCGCGCCGTCGATTCTCGCGGCCTCCAGCGTTTCCTGCGGCACGCTCACAAGACCGCCGATCAGCACAAGTGTAAGAAACGGGATCCAGCCCCAAACATCCGCCATGATACATACAGCGAAGGCGAGGACCGGATCGGCTAGCCAGCTTACATCGGCCAAGGGGGGAATGAGCGCACCGAAAAAAGCGTCGAACAGGCCAAACTCCGGATTGAACATGAATCTGAACGAAACGCCAATCAGGGCAGGGCTCATGGCGAAAGGCAGGATCAGCAGTGTCTGGACGCCTGACCGCAGCTGCCCGCCGGGCGCAAGCAGCAATGCCAGTCCAAGCGCGAGCACAGTGGTCAATGTGACAGTCAGAAGGGTGTAGATCGTAGTGACCCAGACGGAATTCCAGAACGCCGGCTCTTCCAACAGGGCCCATGTATAGTTCTCCCAACCAAGATATTGTTGCAGGGAACCCGGGCGATTAAGTCTGCCGACGGTGAACGAAAGTCTCGCTGATTCGATGAGAGGCCAGATGGCCGTGGCGAAGACGACCAACACCGCCGGCGCAACCAGCACATATTTCAGGACATTGTCCCGCACTTGGGAAGGGCGGGCAATAGCCCGCCCTGCCATCGGATCTATTGGATGCGACCTGCGCGGCGCAGGACTTTCTCGGTGCGCTCAGCGGCGTCGATCATCAGTTGCCGGGTGTCGCCGCCTGCGGCGGCTTCGGCGATGGCGGCAGACAGGATGTCTCCAACCTCAGGCCATTCGGGAATCTGGGGCATAATGTCGGATTCCTTCAATGAGTCCCAGGCAGCGGATTGGATGCCATCGTTCGCGGCGTTCACATCCGGATCGGTCAGGCTCGAAATATGCGTGACGACGTTGTTGATGATGGTCTTGCCGCCGACCTCGCGCTCCGTGGCGTTGGCCTTGTCCATTTCAGGGTTCGAAAGCCATTTCAGGAATTCCCAGGCAGCGTCCTTGTTCGCCGAGTACTCGGAAATCGAAAACGGCATCGAAATGGCATAGGTTTTGACGACGCCATTGTAGGTTGGCATTCCAGTGAAGGCCACTTGATCCTTGGTAAGGGTTGAACTGTCGGGGTTGTAGAATCCCGAATAAGCCCACCACCATACCGGGATCATCGCCGAGTTGCCCTGCATGAAGGACTGGCGCGCGTCCTGCTCGACGAAGGCGAGTGAGTTGGGATTGGTGACCTGATGCACCGTGTGGAGCGCGATATAGTCTTCGGTTGCCTGCAGCGCTTCCTCGGTGGTCCAGGCAGGAGTCCAGTCATCATTGAAGATGTCAGCTCCGGCCGCCCAAAGGAAATTTATCCAGATGAACAGGTTTTGGCGGTTTCCGTCATTGTTATAGTAAAGCGCAATCGGCGCGACGTCGGGATGGGACTCCTTGAGTTCATTGCCGATCTCGACAACCTCTTCCCAACTCTTGGGCGGTTCCGGAATCAGGTCCTTGCGATAGAACAGCAGTTGTGGGTGCGCACGGAGTGGGAAGCCGAGTGTGTCACCCTCGAACTGTGCGGAGCGCGCGAAAGCGGCTGGATATCGGTCCATTGAGATGCTGTCACGAGCCATGAGATCATCGATTTTCATCAGCCAATGCGCGTTTGGTGGCCCCCAGCTGTCCAAATAGTTCACCACGTCAAACGTTCCATTTGCCGCAATGCCTTCCGCGTTGATTTTTTCCTGCAGCGATCCGAACGGGATGAACGTCCATTCGGTCTCGATGCCGGTCAGTTCAGTGAACTCGCCGTCCCGAAGCATCAGCCCGTCGAATTGCGGTGTGACGACACTGAGAATGTTCAGCTTTGTCCCATCAAAGGGTTTGCCAGGCAGCAGATCATAGGGAATGTCCTCGGCAAAAGTGCCGGCCGGTACCACGAACAACGCGGCTGCAAGACCTGCCCTTAACATCGAACGTCTCTTCATCTTGATTCCTCCCGGAGAACAGTGATTGCTCAGGTGAAACTACCCATAAGTGAATACGTATGCAAGAAGTTCCCGTCAGCGGCGGTTGCGATGACCTGACGTGGCAAGCGCACTGGCGGCCGTGGTTCGAACAATGAGCTTTTTGCCTTGGTGCACCGGCCCGGGCGGGGTCTGGAGACGGCACCGGTCGTGGTGCGACTTGGAGGTCTCCTGCATGAGAGGATCCTTCCTTAGCCTGCAGGGCATCGGTCTGGCGCACTGGGTTCCGGTCCGCGCTGGAGATTTGGGCAGATCACATCGGCATCACGCTCCATTCCCGAACCTCTCCTCCGACCGGCTTTCATGCGAATGGTCGACGGCGGCGTGTTGTGGAGCCAGGCCAGTCGAGAAGACCTTGGGAGCTTTCAGGCCCTGATTGCGCCGTCCACAACAAACTCATGTCCGGAACAATAACTTGAGTCGTCGGACGCTAGAAAAAGGACCATTCGGGCGACTTCGTCAACAGTACCTCGCCTGCCAAGTGGCACACGGGCGTCCAGCTTGTCAGCGGTTTCCTCCAGTTCGCCCATCATTCGTGTGTCAATCAATCCCGGATGGACGGAATTCACCCGGATACCGAAGGGCGCAAATTCCGCGGCAGCGGATCTGGTCAATCCCCGAACGGCCCATTTCGTGGCGGCGTAGGCGGGCGCGCGTGGCGCACCAGTCAGGCCCGCGATGGACGAGAGGTTGATAATGCTCCCTGAGCCACGGCGTTTCATGCCAGGAACAACGCTTCGGATACCAAGAAACGTACCTGTCTGATTGATTGCGACAAGCCTGTCCCAGACGTCCAGCGACGTGTCCACGGTCCCCATCACGCGAAAAATGCCGGCATTGTTGACCAGAACATCTATACGTCCGTGTTCGCTTTCGACCTGCGCAACAACACGCTGCCAATCAGCTTCCAATGCGACATCCTGCTGAACAAACTGACAGGCTGCGCCGATTCCCTCGGCCACAGATTGGCCTTCGGCCTCATCAACATCCGTAATCACAACGGTTGCACCCGCCTGACCAAAGAGTTTGGCTTCAGCAGCCCCCATGCCGTGCGCACCCCCTGTAATCAGGGCCACTTTGCCGTCAAGCCTGTTCACGTGTCGTACCGCTCTGCCAACTGGAGCACCAGCCGCCTCGAATGATGCTCCGCCTGCGAGAGAATTTCGCCGGTGAACCAAGGATCCATTTGTGCGGTCTCCTCACAGATGTCGCGAAGTTCTCCGGTCCACGGGTTTTGATCGCCGTTTGTGATTGATGGTCCGCAGTGGTGCTGTCACACTGCATCCCATTGACATCGAACTCAGTCACCGCATCGTAGAGCCTGTAGTGAATCACACACTGGATGCATTCCCTTGTCTGACCTTTCTCAGGCTCGCCGGACATGAAGATGCTGCGACGGGTTCCTCCTCTGCGCTTTTCAGCAAAGGCGATGCCGCGCAACTGCGTGACAGCCTGATCGGAGGATCCGGTCGTCAATTCAAGTCCCGGCGGATGCTCCGCTCCTGTCATCTCGACTGAGCCGCCATCGTTGCCGGGGCGGAAGCGCGCTTTCGTCGTCAGGCGCCCGCTTTCAACCAGGGTCGCGCAGATGGCGGCGGTGTCATGGGGCGGTGAACCGGGAATGTGATCGTTTTCGAAACATCGCAGGCTTCTGGTACTGGTAGCCGGACACCTTGCCCCGGCACGCCCGGGATTTCGGTTGGGGCAAAGGGACCCTTGCATGGCCGAGGTCGGATCAATCGGCGTGAAGTGTTGCCGACAGGTCGGCATGGAACGGCGTCTCTCTGGAATCGCAGTCATTGTTCCCGAGGGTGAATTCCGAGACCTTGTGCCGAACGCCGCCAGCGACCCGCCTTGCGTAGATCCGTAAAATGCTGTCGAGCGCCTTTCGCGTTGTCTCCCGGCCAATCGAAATTCCTCTCGCCTGGAACTGCGAATTTCTGCTAGTGTCGGAGTCAAGCCAAAATGGGCGTCAAATTAAGATCCATATCTCTGTACCTATGAGAAAGGGAAGAATGTCAACATGAATCTTCAAGCCATGAAGCGGACCTCTGTGCCGTTGCATGCCGAAGTTGCTGGCGTTCTACGCCATCAGATTCTTTCTGGAGATCTGCCGGCAGGTACCAGGCTACTCGCGCTTCGCGAACTCACGGAACAGCTCGGTGTGGCGCGCATGACCGTCGTGCAGGCCATGAACTCGCTGGAGGAAGAAGGCTTGATCGAAAAGCACTCTGGCCGGGGAACCTTCGTCAAGGAGGTAAAGGTACCCAAGCGTCACACGCTGCACATGAAAGCCGAGATTTCACAGATTTATGCCATGGTCGACCAGATGGAGGTCTATGTACGAAAGGGAGATGCAACCATCGAGAAGGGAGACGATGGCCGCTACTTCAGGTGTATGCGCCGAATTCACGCCAGAGCGGGCAAACCTTTCTGTCAGGTCGATATCAGACTGGATGATCAGGTGTTCGAGCGGGCTCCCGATCGTTTTGCAAAGGAAATTGTCGTCACGGTTCTGAAAGATCTGGGTGTCTCAACACCTAAAGCCCGACAGAAGGTCACCATCTCCCATTCCGACTTTGAGATGGCCGAAGCGCTTGGGATCAAGGTGAATTCGGCCGTGTTCCGCGTGATGCGCGAATTCCTGAATGCGAGCGGTCAGCTGATTTACTCGGCGACGTTGTACTATCCCGGCGACCTTCTCGAATTCGAGGTGGAGTTTGCTACGGAATGACAGTCGGGGTCATGGGATGGCTTGCCGCTTGACAACTGGAGGATCAAGGCTAAAGGTATATACATCTAGACCACGAAAGCCGTCAAGGCTTGGAACGAAGCAAGGAGGGCTTCACAATGAAACTGACTGGAACCGCCGCCGCCGGTTTGTTGGTGCTTGGGCTTAGCTCAGGGGTCGCCTTGGCTGAATGGCCTGAAAAACCGATCACGTATGTTGTTTCCTTCGCTGCGGGCGGCAATGCTGACATCGTTGCGCGCATGAATGCCGAAGTACTGAGTGGAGCGCTGGGTGTACCGGTAAACGTGGTCAACAAGCCCGGCGGCGCGCACATCCCCGCGACAATGAGCGTGCTCGAAGCGCCCGCTGACGGGTACACTGTCTTCAACTGGTCGCCGCCTAGCTTCATGGTTGTGCCTCTGACCCGGGAGACGCCCTACGATCCGTTGAAGGATTTCATCCCCCTTTACGCGGGGATTTCGGCATCCAATGCGCTCTATGTGGCAGCCGACAGCCCCTACACAACCTTTGAGGAATTCATCGAAGGTGCGAAGGTCAGCAAATTTAGTATGGGGGTCAACAACCTGGGGGCTCCGCCGAATCTGTCAGCTGTGCAGTTGGCCTTCGAGTTTGGACTTGAATTCAAGACCGTCGCGCTGAAGACCGTTCCGGCAACTCTGGCGGGCCTCATTGGCGGGCAGGTGGATGTGGCGGTTGGCCAAGTGGCGTCTATCCACGCCTATGGCGACGAAATCCGTCCGCTCATTATCCTCGATAATGATCGAAAGCCCTACTACGAAACAGACCTGCCGGGCGTCCGTACTGTCGGTGAAGCTTTTCCTGGCAAACAGGCCGGCACATGGGTGCATGGTGGCTTGGCCGTGAAAGCAGGCACGCCGCAAGAGATCGTGGACAGGCTGCTTGCCGCCTCTGAGTCGATGGGGTCTGATGAATTCATCTCGAAAGTCCCGAAAGCGGTCAGTTATGACTGGACGCACGGTGTGGAGGAGACGACGGCGCTGATCCAGTCTGGCATTGACCTTTATGCCCCGCTTCTGGATGGGTTGGGTCTGCTGCGCAAGTAGCGCCGCCGATTGGTCCAAACGCCGTGCAGGAGAGCTTGCACGGCGTATCTTTCCGAGGCAGTCAGCATGCTTAGCCAAAGAGTGGCCAACCTGATATTCGTCGCGTTCATCATCGCCGCCTGCGGCTACTTTGCCTGGGTCGCGGAGGGTTTCGTGACATCCGGTTTGCTTGCGAGTTCAGGCCTGCCATCAAAGTTCTTTCCGCAATTGGTTTTGGGGTTGATCGTGGTTTGCGCCGTGGTCGTCGGATACCTCTATCTGCGCCATGGTGCGGCTGGCGGTGACGACGGAGTGACCGTGTTCGGAAGCGTTGCCGAGGCCCGGCAAGGCATCCTGATGCTGATTGTCGCCGTCGCATGCTATTTCATCTGGCGTACATCTGGTTTCACTCCGATGGCCGTCCTGCTTGGTCCTCTCAGCCTACTGGTGATGGGAGTGCGCCGAACAGCCATCTACATCGTAGTGCTCGCACTCACAGGGGGCGTCACCGTCGTCTTCACCTACGGCCTTGGCATTCAGCTTGTGTGACGCGGGATGTTTGACAGTACAGCTCTTCTTTCCGCTCTGGGTCTTCTGGCTGATCCCCTGACGATGGTGTTGCTCGTCCTGGGCATCGTAATCGGCCTTGTCATTGGTATTCTGCCGGGGCTTGGCCCACCGATTGCCATCGCCCTGGCGCTGCCGTTCACTTTCTACATGGATACCGTGCCATCTATGGTGCTTCTGCTGGGGATTTACTCCGCAGCAGTCTATGGTGGCTCGATATCCGCGATTGCGGTGGGAATCCCAGGAACAGGTGCGGCCATTGCGACGGTCGAGGACGGACATAAAATGTTCAAATCCGGCCGCGGCGGAGAGGCGCTTGGATTCTCGCTCGCAGGCTCCATTATCGGTGGCCTCTTCAGTGCTGTTTGCCTTGCGTTGATTGCGCCGTTTCTCGCCGAGCTGGCAGTCAAATTCGGCCCGCGCGAATACCTCGCGATCAGCGTGTTCGGTTTGATCGTTGTCGTTCGCGTTGCTGGACAAAGCCTCCCCAAGGGGCTTCTCGTCGGCGGCGTTGGCATCTTCCTGACAACCTGGGGGCTCGATGAGCTGAACGGAACCGAAAGGTACACGTTCGGAACCTATCACCTTTACGAAGGCCTGCCCTTGGTGCCGTTCCTGGTTGGCCTCTTTGCGGTGTCCGAGGTGCTGATTGGCGCCGAACGCGCCGCGCGGAAGATTGATTTCTCCATTGAGAGTCTGACGGTCAAACTTCCCGGCCTGAAGGTTTTGGGACGCATGAAGGATGTCATCCTGCGGTCTTCCGTCATCGGCACCATCATCGGCATCATCCCAGGTGAAGGGGCCGCCGTTGGCGCCTTCTTCGCCTATTCCGAAGCCAAACGGCGCTCGAAGGAACCAGAGAAATACGGGACTGGAATCCCTGAGGGCGTTGTTGCACCGGAAACGGCCAACAACGCTACTGTTGGCGGTGCGCTCGTGCCGACCCTTACACTCGGTGTGCCTGGCTCCCCAGCTGCGGCGGTCCTTCTGGGTGCGTTGCTCATCCAGGGGCTGACACCCGGCCCCAAGCTGTTCTCTGATCAGCCCGACCTGATGTACGCGATCTTCATGGGGTTGTTTATCATCAATGTCATGATGATGTTCATTGGCCTGATCGCAATCCGTTTCGCAGCCAGGCTGATCATGGTGCCGACGTCAGTGATCGTGCCAACGGTGATGCTCCTCAGCTTCGTTGGCATCTACTCCGTCTCGAACTCGTTCTTCAACGTGGGTGTTCTGCTCGGTGCCGGCATTCTGGGTTATGTCGTGCGTAAACTTGGCTATTCCATTGCCCCGCTTTCCATTGGCTTCGTACTTGGCCCGATCCTGGAAAACTCGCTGCGTCAGTCGATTACCATCGCCGACGGTTCGGTGGCGGAGTTCTTCAGCACACCCATTGGTTTGACAATCTATGCTGCCCTCGCGCTGACGATCATTTGGGGACCAGTGACCAAGCGCCTGAATCGCGGAACAGCGGGCGCATGAGTCATCTCCCGAACATCCTGATCATCTACGCTGACCAGATGCGTTATGACGCAATGGGCTGTTCGGGCAATCCGGTGATCAAGACGGCGAACATGGACCGGCTTTCGGCAGAGGGCGTTCATTTCACAGAAGCCTATACCAGCTATCCGATCTGCTGTCCGTTTCGTGCATCTATATTGACCGGGAAATACGCGCAGGGGCATGGGATGGTGCAGAACCACTTCCCACTACGTGACGGGCAGGGGTTTCTGGCCGAATATTTGCGCGACGCGGGCTATCAGACGGGCTACATCGGTAAATGGCACTTGGAAGGTGGGCCCAAACCTGGCTTTGTGCCGCCTGACCGGCGCTTTGGGTTTGAGCATTTCGTGGGTTTCAATCGGGGACACGACTACCGCTCATCCATTTACTACGATGACGCAGGCCAGGCCTATCACTCCGCGCGCTACGAACCGGACTACCAGACAGACCAATTGATGGATTTCATAGACGGCGCGGCCAAAAGGGACGGACCGTTTTTCGGCTATGTCAGCTATGGCCCTCCACATTTTCCGATGGACATGCCCCACTATCTGCGCCGCATCTACAAGCCGGAAGAGGTGCCGCTACCGCCCGGCGTGCCGAATGCGACTTTGCAGGCCGAGGTCCAGATGCATCGCAACGAGGTGCTCTGCGGTGGCGACCCGCGCTCCGGCCACAGGAGCCACGCGGCCCACGAGACCAAGTCCAGGGGCGATGTCGAAACCGAAGCTGAAATTCGCGAATTCATCGCCGAGTATTACGGCATGATTCACAATATTGATTGGAACATTGGTCGTATCCTGAACCAATTGGACGCACTTGGGATTGCTGACGATACCTTGGTCGTATTTTTTTCCGATCACGGTGATATGTGCGGCCAGCACGGTTCATTCTGCGGAATCAAGAATCAGGTTTACCGTGCCGCGATGCAGGTGCCTTTGATCATCCGCTATCCACCGCGTTTCAGTCCGCGTCGAACCGAGGCCATGGTAGATGTCGGTGTCGATCTTATGGCAACATTATTCGACCTCACTGGCATCGACATGCCCGAGGGGCGCGACAGCAGGAGTTACCTGCCCGTTCTTGATGGAACGACAGAGGAGCATCGTGATGCGATCTGGTATCAGGTCTTTACCCAGGTCGGTGGCAATCCCGGCGAATTCGCTCCCTTTGCTGAGCGTGGGATCCGAACCAAGGACTGGCTCTACATGCGCCGGAAGGACCACCGCGCCTTGCTCATTGATGAGCGTGCGGACCCGCATGAGATGAACAACCTGATGCACGATCCCGCGTACGCTGCACTCATGGATGCGTTTGACGTCGAGTTGGAATCCCACATGAAAGCCACCGGCGACGACTGGGACATGGCGGCTGATTTCCCACCACTTGGTTGGGTGACCCATGCCGAGGCCAAGGAGTATCTGGAAAACGTGCTTCTGCCTAACGCTATCCACGTTCCGTGAGACAACAATGCTTCTGACCGGCGAGCGCACCTTCGATCCTGCACCATTCGACTCAATCAGCTATGATCTCTGCGCCCGTCGCAAAGACGTCGTGATCATGAGCGCCGACCTCAGCAAGTATTGCCAGGTGGTGCGTGTGAAAAACGAACTGCCCGATCAGCATCTCGACGTCGGTATGGCCGAACAGAACCTTTTGTCCGTCGCCGCGGGAGTTTCCAAGGGTGGGTATGTCCCGGTAGCGACTTGTTTTGCCTGCTATATCACCCGTCGCGCCTACGACCAGCTGATGATCTGTATGGGCACTGGCACAAATACGAACATCGCGGTCGGCTTCACACCGGGTATCGCCAACCCCGCACGGATCCATCATCAGGCGGCCGAAGATCTGGGCATGGTGCGCGCAATCCCGAATGCAACGGTGATTGACCCGATGGACCCGACCGATTTCCGTGCCGCATTGGATGCAGCCGTCGACCTGCCGGGCCTGACCTACATCCGCGGCCATAGAGGCGACACGCCGCGCTATCTGGACCCTGATGGATTCAGTTTTGAACTCGGGAAGACCTACAGGCTCAAGGAAGGGTCCGGCGTCGGTATCATCGCGACCGGGCACGGCACGCAATGGGCGCTGGAGGCCTCTGACATCCTGACCGAGCTGGGTGTGGATCACTCCGTTCTGCACGTGCCCACAATAAAGCCAATCAATGAAGCCGAGATTGCGGACTTCGCCTTCGGGCACAATCAGATTGTAACGGTCGAGAACCATCAGATCGTCACCGGTTTAGGCTCGCTTGTCACAGAGATCGTTTCAGACATTGGCGGAGGGCCGCGGATCAGACGGTTTGGCCTCGCCAACCTATGGGCACCTGGCGGCACGCTGCCCTATATTCGCAGGCAATTGGGGCTGGATGCCCAGACGCTGGCCTCCCGCATCGCAGAGGCCAGGTCATGAGACGCAGCGCATCGATTCTGGAGCTTGATCTCATCGCCGCGAAAATCCGGCGAAATGTTCTGGAGATCTGTCGCCAACGCGGGGGTTACGCAGCACAAGGGGTCGCGTTGGCCGATGTTGCTGCTGCGCTTTACTTCGATGAATTGCGCCCTGACGGCCGTGGTTGGTTCCATGATCGATTTGTGCTTTCGAACGGCCACGATGCGATCCTGACCTACGGGGCTTTGGCCGAAACCGGCCATTATACAATGGAAGAACTCAAGACGATCAACGCGGATGGAACCAAAGTCGATCAAAGCCCTATCGAAGGCCAGCTCGGCTTCGAGATTACGGCTGGATCGCTGGGGCAGGGGCCAAGCCAATCTGCTGGCCTGGCCTGGGCGCTCCGTCAGCAGGGCTCTGACAAGCGGGTCTATTGCCTGTTTTCGGATGGCGAACTGCAGGAGGGCAATGTCTGGGAAGCGGCAATGTTCGCAGGGCACCAAAGGCTCTCGAACCTTTGCTACATAATCGACAACAATGATATGCAGGCATCTGGTCACGCCAAGGACGTCATGAATGTCGAACCGGTGCCGGAGAAGTTCGAGGCGTTTGGTTTCAAGGCACGGCGAATCAGTGGAACGGACATCCCAGAGTTGCTGGAGACATTCGACGAAGCGAGAGCGACGCCGGACCGTCCATTCGCGATAGTTTGCGACACTCGGCTGTGGGACGGAATTGATTGCCTGAAGAAGGCGTTACCCATGGCCCATTACACCGCCAGGGGTGCCGTGAATTGGGACGAAGGTATGGCGGAGATCAACGCGACGCTCGCGATTCTGGAGGCAAAGTTCAATGGTCGAAGCAGAACTCAAGGGCAAAGTTGCCGTGGTCACGGGAGCCGGGCGCGGCATCGGTAGATCCGTCGCGCTGGTGTTCGCCAAAGCCGGAGCGGATCTTGCGATCTGTGCGAGATCGGGGGACGGTCTTGACACGGTTCGAACTGCAATCGAAGCGTTCGGGCAACGGCAACGCTGTCTGGCCAGGCCCATCGATCTTTCGGAACCCGTGCAGACGAAGACGTTCTGTGACGAGATCCTCAACGCATTCGGTGGTGTCGACATAATTGTGAACAACGCTGGTGCCTATCTGGAACGCGGAACATTCGAGGACTCCGATCCCGAACTTTGGTGGAAGACAATGGAGGTCAATGTCCGGGGACCATACCTGATCATCCGGAATTTGATCGGTACCATGCGTAGTGGTGGCAAGATCATCAACCTGACTTCCGGTAAGGGCTTTAGCGCTGGCACCAACAGCAGCGCCTATCATGTATCCAAGGCCGCACTCAATATGTTGACGGAAGGTCTCGCCAACGAGCTTTGGACGCGTGACATAGATGTGAATTGCCTCGTGCCCGGACCAACCGCCACAGCGACGTTCGACAATGCCGCATCTGGCGCGGAACGGACACCAGAGGAAATCCTGTCGCAGGGTCGTGAGTCCTTGCCAAAGGGGCTGCCCTCTTGGGAGCGTGTCAAACATCCGGATGAAGTGGCTGCTTTGGCACTGCAGTTGGCCACGCAGCCAATTGGTGGCCCAACAGGACAGGTCTATTCCTTGGCGCGTCGACCGCTGTAAGTTGCGTCACGCGCCTCGGATCGTCGATGCGGCTTTCTCGGCAATTGAAAGGGTCGCGGCACCACTGAGGCATGGACAGCACAGAGCCGATCCAACTTTTGACGGCGGCGAAGATGCGCGAGATTTCGGCAGTTCGCCGCGCTCCTTCCTATGTGCCGGTGGCCATTCAAGCGGAACCATCGGTGGCCTTTTGTGAGCAACCCGTAGGAATGAACTGGCAGTTCACTCGACAAGGCGGTCATTTCCGGAACTTCCGGTGCCAACGCCGGTGCGGGGGCGGATTCCGGGCACCGCCCGGAGGATATCCGGAAAGACACCTTTCGCGATACCCGCCTGTATCGAACCGGTCCCCAACCGGCCGGAAAGCCCGCCGCCCTCCCGCGTCAGGTCCTGACGCGGGGGAGGCGCGTCCGAATGAGGGCTATCGCCAGCCTGCCGAAACTGCCGTCAGCGGTCGCCGGGGGCTTCCGGGCGGTCCCCAAGGGCGCCGCCGTCTCCAAGGGGCGGAGCGAAGGTTCAGATCAGGAACCCAGTGACCGCAGCTGCCAGATCCGGTGCCGGAATTGTGGGGGACGGAAGGTTGGCCGCGGCCACTGGAAGCGCAATGGTTCCGCAACAGACTCCGACATCAATGTTCTATCGCAATCCGATGATCATGACGGTCCAGACGAGTGGGTTCGCTCTCAGCCAAAGGACTTGGTTGTCTCGATGAGCGAGTGCAGCCCACGGGGAGAGGTTTCCGCTCCTCCAAGATGAACCGTCAGAGACCTTCACGGAAATTCAATGGGTATCAATACTTGATCCACGTTCTCCAGATGCCAAACTCAAAGGATCAGGACTTTTCTGAGTTCTTTGTAGGAAACTGCGCCGGATGGTTTGTTCAATATAACTCTTCCTGTATCAAGCCCAAGATACCAATCGGCAAGTCTGGTGAGGAATCCAAGATTTTGCTCGCAAAGAAGCACCGCTGCACCGCTGTCTACCCGTTGTTTGAGGCAACCAATCATGTGTTCAATGTTCTCTGGTTGAACACCTTCCGATGGTTCATCCAAAACAAGGACTTTTGTATCCTCAACCATCGTGCGAACGAAGGCGAGAATTTTCCTTTCGCCACCGGACATCGTTCCCGCAGGCCTGTCCAGCCGTGCGGCAAGCATTGGGAATCTCTCGAAGTATCTATCAGGATTTTCCCTGTTCTTTCCAATTGTAAGGTTTTCCTGGACGGTTAGTTTGTCAAACACCATGGACGTCTGCGGCATGTAGCCAATACCCAGTGCCCTTCGTGCATGCGCTGGAAGACTGCCAATGGTCAGGCCATCCAGTCGGATGTCGCCCTTGGAAGGAGCCAGGCCACCTTGCACCAATCGACAGAGAGTCGTTTTGCCCACCCCGTTTCTGCCAACGACACCAAGTATAGCGCCCGTTTCAATTCGAGCAAAAATGTTGAAGAGTACGTTTGTGTCACGGTACCCTCCTGTCAAATTGTCAACTTTCAGCAGAGCCGTCATTTTGTCCCGCCGGAATAGACAGCCTGCACTTCGGGATTGTCTCGGATTCCGTCAAATGTATCAAAGGCTAGGACCCTACCGAGATGCAGAACGAGAACCGTGTCGGAAATTCTCTCAACAAGACTCATGTCATGTTCAATTACGATAACCAGTGCCCCGGCTTTTGCATGGTAGTCTCGGATCAAATCAGCCATCAAAGTCGTCTCATCCGTCGACAAACCGGCACACGGTTCATCTAGAAGCAAAACCTGCGGTTCTGCAGCAACGGTCATTGCGTATTCGAGGAACTGGCGATGTCCTTGAGGTAGCTGATTGACGGCGCGAACAAGCGCTCCATGAAGAGGAAATTGTGGGTGATTCATAAGATCGCGCAGAGAGTTGGATTGCCATTGAAAGGTTGACCGTCTGAACAGATCGACCAGCCGGGCCCGTCTTGCCATCATTGCAATCGAAAGGTTTTCGGAAACGCTTAAGGAAAAGAAAACGGAAGGGACTTGCAACTTACGGCCAATTCCATGGCGAAGAGCTTTGTGGGGCGGTCCGGAGTCGATTCTCTCCTTGCCTAACATTATGCTTCCCGCAGTCGGATGTAGATTGCCGGTAATCGTGTTGAGCGCGCAGGTCTTTCCGGCACCGTTCGGCCCAATTATGCAGACAATCCCTCTGGGTGGCGTTGCAAATGACACCTTGTCCAATATCCGAACGGCACCGATGTTCAGGCTAACACCTTCAAATCGAAGTGATCCGGGGCTGCCGCTGAACCTCGTTGACGGCGCGTCGAGAGACGTTGGCGGTACTTCAGGGTCTCTTGGCCAGAGCCGTCGGAATACCTGTTCCAACAATTCTGCGATCCCACCAGGCGCTTTAAGTACGACAACTATGAACGCAAGTGCCATAAGGAATTCCCAATACGGGACACTGTCACGTAACTCGGCTGCTACCCAGCCTACCAATACAGCCCCGACGAGCGGGCCAAGAACATGAAAACGGCCGCCAACAGCCGTGAGTATGACCATTTCAGCCGAAAGGGCGAAGCCTGTTGAGGTCGGGGTCACGATACCTTGATGCGAAGCAAACAGCCCACCTGCCAATGAAGCAATGACAGCCGATAACGCAAACGCAGCCCCCTTTACCATATGAGTGGGAAAACCCAGCAATTGCAGGCGCGGTTCGTTATCCGCAACCGCCTGCGCAATTAGATTGACTGGGAGCCTGTTAAGAGCGAGCAGGAAAGCGCTGACCGCAGCCGTCGTGGCGACGATGACGTAGTAAAAGCCTCCGAACGGATCAAGGTTTCCGAAACTCTGGAATCCACTTAGTCCGTTGAAGCCACCAGTAAGGTTTGTGGCTGACCCCGCAATTTGCTCAGCAATCATGACAAGTGCAAGTGTGATCAATGAGAAATACGGACCACTTTCACTTCGACCGCGAAAAATGAGTGTCGCCAGAAAAAAGGAGGACAGAGCCACAGCGAACAATACAATTGCGGCGAGGAGAAACTGCTCTGACAAAGCAGCGCCAGACCTGAGCGTCCATGCAGCGACGTATGCGGAAACGCCGAAGAACAGAGCTTGGCCAAGCGGTAGTATACCGGTTTTCCCCCAAAGGAATCCAATGCCCTGAGCCGCAATGCCGTATATCAGGTAGAGTCCAATTTGATACGCGGTGAAGTCTCCAAGAACTTCGGGAACCAATAGAAGCAGCGCCGCTAAAAAACTAACGGGAAGAAGAACGGATGCCATCTGGTTTAAGCCACAGAAAGAGAATGGAAACAAAAAGGACAGCCATGTAGCCGTAGGTCTGGTTGGTAATGGCGCCAAGAAGAGACTGGGTGCCGGCAATGATTGCCACTCCAATTCCAAGTCCTTCGAGTCCGCCGAGACCGCCAATGACGAGAGAGAAAAATGACCGGATCAGATAGTCGAGACCCATTATGGGTTCAATACGGATCGTAGGTGCCAAAACCAGCCCCGCCAAACCGGCAGTGCAGCAGCCGAAGACAAATGCCCCAGCGGAAAGGCGCGAAGTGTTTATTCCCACTGCTTCCGCCAACTCACGATTGTCGGTCATCGCCTTGATCTTGGTGGCAAGACCTGTACGTCTTTCCCAAAACAGGAGCCCGGAAAATCCCAGTACGATTCCGGAGATGACAGCAATCCGATAGGTTGGGTATTCGGTTCCGAAGACAATCGACGTACCCGGCAAAGGAACGTTCACCGATTGATAGCCCCGTCCAAACAGCCATTCCACCATTTCACGTAGAAGGATGGATATGCCCCAGGTGGCCAGAAGGCTATCGGACATCCGTCCATAGAGATGTCGGACAATGAGTCGCTCTAGAATGAAAGCAACCATTGCAACCGTCACAAGGCAAACCGGGAGTTGCAGCCAGCTTGGCATTCCAAGACTTGATGTGATGATTGGGGCATACGCCCCAATCATCACGAATTCACCATGTGCCATGTTCATTATCTTCAGTTTGCCGAACACGATGGCGAGTCCCAGTGCGACCAGACACAAAGTGCTGATGCTCCAGACCATGTTCATTATCAAAACTGGCGACATGGCAGAATGCTCAGTCCGCGCAGGTTTCGGAAGATTCCACCTTTTCGAACGATGCAACGATATCGAAAGTGCCTCCCGTACCATCTGCGAGATAGATGGTCTGGGACATATGGCGACCCAGAAGCACATTGTCCCCTCTTGGAGTGCTCCATTCTAAGCCTTCCGCAACCCCGTCCATCGCTGCAACGCCGACGCTTCCGGCCTCATTCGCTAGAGCGGCAAGAAGCATCAGCCCTTCATAGGTGGACTGGCCCAGGCCGTTCAGAACCGGAGCATTCGCGCCAAAGGTCGCCATGTATTCGGCTGCGAAGGATTTCGCCTGCTCGGTCTTGATGGAACCGAAGTATCCGGATGATGAGAACAGCCGGTTAGCGTTGCCCGGACCGATGCCTGCCAGGGTGTTTTCCTCGATCAGCGTGCCGAGGCGGATGGCTTGGGCGTCTAGCCCGAATCCCGCGAAACCGACATTGAAGCCGACAGAGCCGCCGCCCACCAGGGTAATCAATACCGCGTCGGCCCCGCTTTCCTGTATGCGATGCAGCGACGAATCAAACTCTGACACAGTGAAAGGTACGTATTCCTCGCCGACCACCGTACCGCCTGCATCATTGATGTACTCATGTGCCAGAGCATTCGTGTCGCGTGGCCAATTGTAGTCATGACCGATGAGATACCATTTCGAGACGCCCTCGATATCCATGATGTGTGGAATCACCGGTGCCAGCTGTTGGCTGGGGGTTTCGCCAGTGATGTAAAGCCCAGAGGCACATGAGTTGCCCTCGTAGACAGGCGTATAGACATAAGGTATCTGGCCTCCAAATCGGCCAATCAAGGCCTCACGCACTGCGGAATCATGCATGCCGACGAAAGCCTGCACGCCGTCACCTTTCCAAAGCCGAAGAGCCGCCTGCGCGGCTTCTGCAGGCGGGACACCAACATCCGCGAAAATAAGTTCGATCTCCTCACCGTTGACTCCGCCGGTAGCGTTGATCCTTTCAGCGGCAAGCATGGCGGAGTTTCTCGCTGATGGACCGAACAGCCCTCCAGGTCCGGAATCAGGCACCAATACACCGATCTTGACGTCGGCGCCGACGGGGCCGCCAGCCAGGAACACGGTCACCGCGACGCAGGACGCAACGTTTGAGAGTTTCCTTACCATTTTGTTTCTCCCTTGCTTGCTATGGGGGTCTAGTGCGCAAACGCTCGCTCCACTGCCGCGGCGAGGCCCAGAAGGGATCGGTCCTTTCCCGGCAGGGCGTCGAATTCAATTCCGACGGGTAGATCCGAGGCGCCCGGACAGGGTAGTGAAATTCCCGGTGCACCGATGTTCGAACCGGAATCGGTATTTCGGATGTAGGTGAGAAAGGTCGAAACACGTTCGCCGTTCAACTCGACCGTCTCATCCTCTCCGATGGGGCGTGCCGGAAGGGGCGTCGTGGGAAAAACGATCGCGTCGAGTCCATGCGCCTGAAAGGTTTCTTCGTAGATACGCAGCAAATTTGGCCGGTGTTTCTCCAGAGCAGCGTGATAGACGGCTTCGGGTATTGCCCCTTCTCCATATTGACTTTGGAATACGTCGGAAACATCAGGGGAGGCGATGCTTTCGATGAGCGCCTCGAACGTGACACTGGGCGCATGTGCGGCGAGATAGGCCGGCAGGTCGCGCATGACCTCGTAGAATGCCACCGGGAAGCCAAAAGCCAGATTGTGGGGCTGTATCTCCTCTAGACTGATCTCGATAAGTGAGGCGCCTGCACGGGTCAGACACTTGAGCGCGGTCTCGACCTCATGCTCCACCATGGGGTCCAGGTTGTCATAGAACGTCGGACGGGGAATGCCGAGCCGCACAGAGGTTAGGTCGACGCGGACGATGTCGCCTGGATCATTTGCGAGGATACTGTCTAGCAGGACAATGTCCCGAACCGTTCGGGCGATGGGCCCCACCGTGTCGCGAGTCTGGGAGATAGGTATGACTCCATCGCCTGGGTAGCGGGTGGTTGATGGCCTGAATCCGATGACGCCGCAGAGTGCGGCTGGAATTCGACAAGACCCACCGGTGTCGGTTCCCAGTCCGGAGGGAAAGATGCCGGCCGCGACCGCGGCCGCGGTGCCGCCTGAGGACCCCCCGGGGATCATTGCAGGATCGATCGGATTCCTCACAGCGCCGAATCCGGTGTTGTTGGAGGTAATGCCAAATGCAAGCTCGTGCATGCTGGATTTTGCACCGATGAATCCGCCCGCAGCGACGACCCGCCTGACCACGCCTGCATCGGTGTTCGGGGTGTGGTTCCTGAGTGCTGGCGTACCGCCGGTCGTCGGGAGCGTGCTTGTGTTGATATTGTCCTTGGCAACCAGAGGCAAGCCGGCGAGCGCACTCTCTGGATTTGCTTGGGCCGTTTCCTCTGCACGTTTGATGATGTTCTCTGCGTCGATACAGTAAAGCGCGTTGAGACCTGCGCTTGCTTGCGCCCTTTCGAGCAGGGCCTCCGCATACGTGCGTGGGCGGATGAAACCTTGCCGGATCGCGTCGGCGGCACCAAATGTGTCCAGTTCCGCGAGGTCCCTCACCATGAATCAACGTCTCTCCTCAGGCCGAGTGCGAAAAGGTTAGCAAGTCGGTGGCCTGTCTGGCTATCGTCATAAATGATGGTTTTTCAATGTCAGGAACTGCGCAAGTTGAGATCGCCTCCTGAGGCCGGACTTCCGGAAAATGGACGTGATGTGGGATCTCAGGGTCGGCTTTGAAATCCCGAGTTTGCCGCAGATTTCACTGTCCGTGAGTCCCGTAACGAGAAGATCGGCGACTTCCGATTCGCGTGCCGTAAATCCGAAGTCCCCGGCGATCTCCACAAAGCGGTGAGCGGGCAGGGCCCCGTCGCGGCTGTGGGCTCTAATCAGTGCGTTCACGAGGCTAGGTCCAATGGCGTCGACTATTCGGGCGTCGCGTACCGAAAAGTCCTCCCGAGACGTTCCGCGCCAGATCCGGAGGTCGCCGATGTTCTCTCCCCGATCATAGGCGAAATAATTCAGTCCGAAACAGAGTCCGTCCTTCTTGAGGAAGTCATTGTAGAATTCTGTCCGTACCAACCTTTCATGGCACATGACATCGCTCACCGGTGTCGCGTGGCGTCGCTTCTGTAGAACCGGAGTGATTGGATCATTGAACTGGAAATAGGTCTCGTAGCGACGGAGATTGTCGTCCGTCATGTTGATTTGAACGCAGGAGACGAAGCGTTGGACGGCTTCATCCCATATATAGGAGGCGAAGTAATCCGCGTGGAGCAGATCAAGCAGCTTCTTTCCGACACGTCTGCGCACTTCGAAATGATCGAACTCACCGCTCAGGTCGCGCATAATCGAGAAGATCAGCCTGGATTCTGTGTGTGTTAGGTTCACATTCCGCTGTCCCGGGGTCGGCATTCCGCGTTTGTGCCGAATTGTAGTGCGTTTGGCGGTCGATTCGAACAAAGAAATTCCTAATGCCATGACCGCACCCTGCAGCCCCTCCAGAAGAATGGACCAACCAAGGCCCTAATATCTCTGCCAGACAAAGCGCAACGTGCCGTTGCGCAGACACGCATCCTGCAGAGCCTTGGCAACGGGACAGGCCACACGAGTTCCGGCAACAGCCCCAATTGGGCATGACAGTATGGAAAGGGAACAAGCTCAGCCAATGCGCGGCGAATCGCCGGTATTCCGGACCTTTTCAGCCTTCGTCAGGTATAAGGACATTCCCCAGGAAGAGGTATCCTCTGGAGGAACCGATTGGGAATGCGAATGTTGGCAGGCGGTGGATTGATATGCAGCCAAAGGGAGTCTGGATGAGGAGGAACCCGATTGACCCAATATCGAGGCTGCCGAACCTTCCTGAAATCCCCTTCCCCTTCCCCTCCGCATGCGCTTCGGACCGGACATGGAAGGTCAGACAGGGATGTACTCGACTGTTTCACCAGCTTCGCGGGATCGGTCGCCGATGGGCCGGACCAGTAGTGCGTTCGCTTCAGCCAGAACCGTCAGGAGGCTGCTGTCCTGCCGGTCGAACGGCGTGATTCCCTCTTCGGACAGCTTCGCGCGCATGTAGTGTTCGCGGGGACCGTTCGGACCTATTCCCATGGCAAGCGGGGCCCTGCGTCGCTCCGCTGGGCCGCGCTCAAGCCCGAGCATCGCGCGAATGAGCGGAAGGACAAAGACCTGACCGCAAACCAGTGACGATACCGGATTGCCCGGCAGCATCCATGTTGGAAATCAAGCCCGGATCCGGCTTTTTTCCGACTTTTTCCCGGTTTTTCCGCGGTTCCGTGTCCGGCTGTCCCGGACCTTTCCACAGCGTTCCCCACAGGCGGCGGCGTCCGGGCGCGCCGAAGGGCCCGCCGGGGAGACCCCGGCCGGCCCGCCGGTGATTCGCTTTCGGTGCCGGACGGACGCGGTCCGGCCTGCCGTCAGGCGGCGGCCGCCGTCCGGTCCTCCCACATCCGGCGGTCGCGGAGAAGGGCGTTGGCGGTCACGACCAGCCTGCGCATGACGGCGACGGGGGCGACTTTGTGGGGCTTTCCCCTCTCCCGGAGCCGTTGGTACAGTTCCCTCATGTCCGGGGAGCACCTGCTGGCCGACAGCGCGGCCATATAGACGACATCCCTCGGCCTGCGGCGTCCGCCGCCGATGTGGCGCCCGCCCTTCAGGGTGCCGCTGTCTCGGGCGAAGGGGGCCACGCCGAGCAGGGATGCGGCCTGGCGGTTGCCGATGGCGCCCAGCTCGGCCATCCATGCGACCAGCGCCGCGGCGGTGACGGGGCCGATGCCGGGCACCGGGGCCAGGATGCGGTGGCTGTCGGCGAACTCCGGCGATCCGGCGACCGTCCCGCCGATCCGCCGCTCCAGGGCCGCGATGGCGGCGTCGATGTCCCCGGGGACCCTGCCGACCTCCGTGCCGGGCGCGCCGGCGCCGACCTCCGACACGACGGTCCCCGTCCCGGCGCGATGGTCCACGAGTCTCTCCCGCAGCACCGGCATGTCGCGGAGCCGGTCGATGGCGGCGGCGGCCGGGGCGGTGGCCCGCATGTCCGGGAACGCGGCCCCGAAGGCCGCCAGTATCCTGGCGTCCACCCTGTCGGTTTTCGCAAGGGCCCCGGCGGCCTTCGGGAGATCCCTCGCCTGCCTCGGGTTGATGACAGGGACGGAGAACCCCCTGGCGCGCAGCGACTGCAGCAGGGCCCGGTGCATGCGCCCCGTCGCCTCCATGACGGCCTTCACGGCGCCGCCCTCCCTGAGGAGGCGGGCGACCTTTCGGAAGCCGACCCTGTCGTTGGTGGCCGTGAAGTCCCGCCCGTTGACGTGGATGTTGAGTGTACGCTTGCCTGCGTCGATTCCGGCGACCATTGTGGTCATGCTCTCCCGCTCCTGTCCTCGCGATGATTCGGTTCCGTGAACCCAGGCATCCATCCAGGACCCGGGAGATGGACGGGAGGGCGGGCCGACCACGCTGCCGGACGGATCCGCAGCTGCGATCCAAGGCGGTATCGGTCCAACCCGTCCTGCGGGGCAGGGCCCCGCACCGCCGCCGCCGGTAGTGACCGACGGCGGCGGCCCCGACACAGGAATGGACCGGAGGGACGGCGGAAGGCAACCGGCATGTTTTCCACAGGAAAGCGCGCCAGATTTTTCCACAGCCACCTCCTCCTTTCATTTCTGATTCTCTGAACATACGAGGCCGATCATCGCGTTTCTTTCAACCTGCCGCCGGTCATTTCCAGAACTCTCAATGCCATAATTGGTGCGAGGGTGGATTCCGGGCACCGCCCGAGGGAAACCCGGAAAGACGCTCTTTCTCGATACCCGCCAATCAGGATGGCGGGGGAATGCATCATGGCGGGAACTTGGTTTCCATAACGGAGGTCCCGACGTCGAAACGGTCCTCGACCAGGCCGTAAAGCCCGCCATCCTCCTGCGCCAAGGCCTAGCGAGGGGGAAGCGCGTTCGCATAAATGCCATCGCCAGCCTGTCGAAGTGGCCATCGCAGGAGGAGGCCGGAGCGATGGCTCAAATCAGATCAGGAACCAATGATCGCGACTGCTAGGCCCAGCATTCCGGCGATTGCCAGCAACATACGCGTTTCGCGGCTTCCGCGTCGCGTTTCGCAATGTCTTCCGCCAGCCGGGTAATGTCGGTCCTGTATTCAGTCTGCATTGTGTTCATGCGTTCCTCCAGAACGGCGGCAGCGCACGGAATCTCTCGGAGTGGCTTGGGAGGCGTTCAGGTGGCGTCCAGAGGCGAAGCCCACTCAGCAGGTCCTTTGCCGCGGGCGTCAGCGTTCAAGCGCAAGTACTCGTCCATGAACCGATCCATTGTATGGTTGACCTAGACCATCAAAATCTCGATCCCTACCTTCCGCTCCGAAGCGCGACACCGGCCAGTTCCGCAGCGGGAGGGAACCCGACCGCAGCCCTGCCGGACGTGCTCGCGAATTCCCGGATTCCTAGGGTAATCGCATTTGGGCTTCTGTCGTCGCGTTGATGCCTGAAATCATCCAAACCTGACCAAAATCGCGACAGGAGCGCAACTGGTGGCACAGTTCGGAATGGAAGTGGGGTGTCTGTCGTTGCCGGAACTTTCTTCCGGTCAATGTCATACTCATTGACTTTGGACTCCTTTATTTCTCTAAGGTGGGTTCATGGGCCAAGCTGCATGCAAATCTCTGATCGGACCCGCTGATCCAGCGCCGATCGAAGTTTTGCATGACGAAAGTCCGTCTGATCTAGTGCTTGTCTGTGAACATGCCGGGCGGGCAATTCCAGAGGCGCTCGGCACTCTTGGCATTGGCGAAGACGTGTTGAATTCCCATCGTGGATGGGACATCGGTGCTGAAGAAGTCGCCCGCAGGCTGTCAGATGCATTGTGCGCACCGTTGGTCATCCAGAGGTATTCGCGGCTGGTCATTGATTGCAATCGCCCGCCAGACAGCCCTGACTCGGTGCCACCGGTGAGTGACCATCAGGACATTCCCGGAAACCGCAGCGCAAGCCGAGCCGAATTGGCTATGCGTGTGAATGAAATCTTCTGGCCTTTCGATCACGCGGTGACCGAGGTGTTCCGGCGCTGGAAGCGGCGGGCGGCATTCTCGATTCATTCATTCTCGCCGCATATGGGCGGTGAGCAACGCCCGTGGCACGCGGGCTTTCTGACGCGGGCGTCGACGGATACGGCTGAGCTACTGATGCGATCTGTAGATGGTCGGCAGCCGGGCCTGACCCTGGCGCTCAATGAACCCTACCAGATCGACGACCAGACCGATTGGTTCATCCCTCGCTACGCTGAAGCGCTTGGGCTGCCGCATTGCCTGATCGAAATCAGGAATGACCAGATCATTCATTCTGATGGTGCAAGGCTATGGGCCGGGATTCTGGCTGGTGCGATAGGTGAGTTCATGGAGGCGAATGCATGTCCCTGACAAGGGAGGTTCCTCTTGATCCGGAATGCTCGGCGCTTCTTTTCATCGATGTGCAGAATTTCGCGGCCCATCGGGAGGGTGGTGAATTCAAGGGTCTTTCCCAAGAGGAATTCAACCGGAAGTACGGCTGGTTCTTTGACAAACTGGACACTCGGGTCATCCCGAACATGCGGGCGGTCCAGGACGCCTGCCGCGCAGCAAAGGTCGAAGTCATGTACACCACGATTGAAAGCCTTACATTGGATGGTCGGGATCGTTCCCTCGATTACAAGATCACCGGATTCAACGTTCCCAAGGGTTCCTGGGACGGCAGGGTGATCGAACAGATCGCGCCCCAAGGCGACGAGATTGTCCTGCCGAAGTCCTCGTCTTCGGTTTTCGTTTCGACACACATCGACTACGTCCTCCGCAATTTGGGCGTTCGGCAGCTTGTCTTATCCGGCCTCATCACCGACCAGTGCGTGGAGAGTGCCATCCGCGATGCTTGCGATCTGGGCTATCTGGTCACCCAAGTCACAGATGCCTGCCTCACCTACAGCCAGGAACGCCACGACAACTCGCTCCGCACGATCAAAGGTTACTGCCGCCAAGTGTCGACCGCAGATCTGGTGCGGGAATTGGCCGATGCTTGAGCTGAAAGGCGTTTCAAAGACCTTTGGCGGCGTCAGGGCAGTGCAGGATGTGACGATGTCCATCGCCTCAGGTGAGGTGCGAGGACTGATCGGCCCGAATGGGGCCGGCAAGAGCACGTTGGTCAATCTCATATCTGGGTTGCTGACACATTCCGCGGGCACGTTGTCGCTCGATGGCGAAGCAATTGGCGGTCTGTCTGCGCAAGGGCGCGCTCGGCGGGGCATCGCCAGAACATTTCAGAACCTGCGCGTCTTTGCCAGTCTGACCGTTCGGCAAAACATTGATGTTGCCGGATATTCCGGAGCAGCCAGCGGTCGTGGAGGCGGTGAGATATTGCCAGAGGCCATCCAGCGCTTTGGCCTCGTCGATAAGCTGAACGAAACCGCCGGTTCGTTGGCATACGGACAGTTGCGTCGGCTGGAGATCGTTCGCGCCTTGGCGCTCAGACCTCGGGTCTTGATGCTGGACGAGCCCGCTGCGGGCATGAATGAACGGGAGACCGAGGCACTGGCACAGGCGCTCAGATGGGTTCGCAACCAAAGTGACTGTGCGATACTTGTGATTGACCATGACCTGAGGTTCGTCATGGCACTCAGCGAACGGATCACGGTTCTGAACATGGGAGAGGTGATCGCGGAGGGCACCCCACAAGAGGTTGCGGAAGACAGGCAAGTCATTCACGCTTATTTGGGCGAAGAACAGGAGCATGCCGCATAGGCGGGCTTCAAAAAAGGAGGAAAGAAAGATGAGAAAGACACTGATTGCATTGGCCTGTCTGGCATTGACGACACCGGCCATGGCCGAGGACACGATCAAGATCGGGCTGGGCGTACCCATGACTGGCGACTATGCGCCCTATGCCGAATGGCAGGGTGCGCGTTGCATGGCCGAAATGATAAATGCCGATGGTGGCGTCAATGGAATGAAAATCGAAGTCTTGACACAGGATTCCGGTGCTGACACCCAGACCGCGATCAGCCTGGCCCAAAAGTTCCTGGATGAAGGTGCGGTGATGCTGGGGACCATTCCTTTTTCGGATACAATGATCCCGGTGGCGCAGGTGGCGCAGGGGTACGGCGTATCGATCTTCCAGCCGCAATCGACGCAGGTGGAAATGCATGCCGGCATCGTCAACAACTTCTTCACGGGTGTTTCGCCCGATCCCTTCACCGCAACGGCGGCCGCCAACCACGCGCTCAGCCTCGGCGTCAGGAACGTGGTCTTGATGACGTCGGATGAAGGCGGATCATGGTCGGCGCGGACCCCTCTCTGGTTCGGAGAAGTCGTGGAGGCCGGTGGCGGCAAGGTCTTGACCAAGATGAACTTCTCTTTCGGAACCTCGGATTGGTCACCGCAAATTGCCGAGATGAAGGCTCTGGATGAGGATATCGATGCTGTCTATATCTCGTCAATCATGCCTGACATCGCCGTGCTGATTCGCCAGCTGAGGAGCGCGGGCATTGACTCGTATGTCGTGGGTTCAGATGGGTTTGACGACCCGTCGCTGGACGCCATTGGTTCGGACGATCCCTCGGTCCTCGATAAAGTGTTCTTCGCCACCTTGGCACCTAGCCACGCGGAAAGCGCCGTGGTTAAGTTCATGGCGGATTGCCGTGCCATGGGAATCGATGTGCCGGGCCTGTTCCCTGCGACCGGTGCGGACACGGTCAAGGCAGTGGCTTGGGCGGTCGAACAGTCAGGAAGCACAGATCCTGCTACTATCGCCGAGACCATCCGCAGCGCGGACAGCGTTCCGGTGCTGACCGTGGACAGCATCTCCTTCAAGGATACAAAGACGTATGCGCAGCGAACCATCCCCGTAATCGGCTACGAAGGCGGCAATCGGGTTTTGATCTCGAATGAGATTCCCGCAAACACGCCGATAGACTGGAACTGAATCCGTCGGGCGGGGCCACTCTGGCCCCGCCCTTGCCGGACCCCGACATGCTGCATGTTGAAGACCTGAAAGTGTATCACGGTCCGATCGAGGCCGTGCACGGTATTTCGTTTTCTGTCGGCCTAGGTCAATGTGTCTCATTGCTGGGACCAAACGGGGCAGGAAAGACGTCAACAATTTCGGGGATCACCGGTGTCGCCAGATCCACTGGGCGCATCACCCTATTGGGTGAGGATTTGACCTCCCTGCCTGTCGAAGCCCGCATTCGTCAAGGAATCGCCTTGGTGCCGGAAGGGCGGCGAGTGTTCGCAAATCTGAGTGTCGAGGAGAACCTCCGTCTCGGCGGGGCGCATCGAATGGACGGGTTGGCCGCGCGGATCAGTGACTGGTTTGACACCTTTCCGATTCTCGGGGAGCGACGGGATCAGTTGGCAGGTACGCTTTCCGGAGGCGAGCAGCAAATGCTCGCGATTGCCCGCGCCCTGATGGCACAGCCTCGCATCCTTCTCTTGGATGAACCCAGCCTTGGACTGGCTCCCAGGATTGTCACTCAGATATTCGCAATGATCCAGCGGCTGAGTGAACAGGGCATGACCATTCTGCTGGTGGAACAGAATGCCACACAAGCGCTGCGCCTTTCCCACCATGCATTCCTTTTGAACAATGGTCGAATTGTTGCGAACGGCAATTCTGAGACGCTTGGTGGCAATGATGCCCTCATGGCGGAACTGACGGGTCTGACCTGACATGGAGTATATTGCGCAACAAGTGATGAATGCCCTGTCGTTCGGTGCGGAATATGCGCTTCTGGCACTTGGCCTGGCGATAGTCTTTTCGATCATGGGCATGGTCAACTTTGCCCATGGAGAGATCATCGCCGTTGGTGGCTACACCATGGTGGGAATTGCGGCCCTTTCCCTGAACAACCCGCTGATCGTCGTTGGGGCGGCAATTATGGCAGCGATATTGGCTTCTGTCACCTTGGAACGCGTGGCGTTCCGGCCCGTTCGATATGCCGATCCGACAACTGGCCTTCTGACAGCTTTCGGCGTGTCGATAATGCTTCAGAACTTGTTCCTGCTCCTGGTCTCTCCCCGCCCCATCGCCGTGACTTCAATCTACTTTCTGGAATGGCCGATGGAGTTGGGCGGCATCCGGATATCGTCGCTGCAACTATTTGAGGCACTCGCAACCGTCATCGTCATCGTGCTGATGATGCTGTTTCTCAGGCGTACAGCGCTGGGGCTAGCCATGCGAGCGGCAGCGCAGGACTTTGAGATGGTGCGCCTGACCGGCATCCGCGCCAATCGAGTGTTTGCCGCCGCCTTCCTGATCTCGGGCCTGCTTGCGGGAATCGCCTGCGTCTTCATTATGGCTCGTCGTGGTTCGGTGGATCCCCATTTGGGTTTTGATCCTGTCCTGAAGGCTTTTGTCGCCTGCGTCGTCGGTGGCTTCGGCAGCCTGCCGGGCGCGGTTTTGGGCGGTTTTCTGTTGGGTGCAGTCGAAGTCGCCATGCTTGTGATGCTGCCGCAGTCGCTGGGAGGCATGACGGATGCGTTCGTCTTTGGAATCATTGCCTTGCTTCTGATCTGGCGGCCTGACGGCATTCTGACCCCCCGTAGCGAAAGGGGGGACAAGCAATGACCGTGTCACGCAGCCAAAAGCGAGGGTTGATCGGTGCCACGCTGCTCGCGGTGCTGCTCATTTCGATCGGGATGGTCACGGCCCATTTCGGATCCGGCTACCAGCTACGCATCGTCTACGGCGCTTACGTCAATCTGATGGTGGTTCTCGCCTTGCAGGTTTTCATGGGCAATGCCCGGATCACGAACCTGAGCCATTCGGCCTTTATGGGGATCGGGGCCTATGCGGCGGCGATCTGCGTAACGCCCGTCGCCATGAAGGAAATATCGCTGCCGAACGCACCTTGGGGACTCAATGCATTCGAGTTGGATCCAATCACCTCTGCATTCGTCGCACTGCTGATCACGGGAGCGATCGCGTTTCTTGTCGGCCTGTTCATCGTGCGCCTTTCAGGCATCGGCGCAACGATTGTTTCGCTGGCCGTGCTCGTGATCGTCCATTCACTGTTCCTCTACCGAACTGATATCTTCAAGGGCAACCAGGCGTTTTTCGGCATTCCCCAACTCTTTACGCTAACGTCTGCAGTGGTCCTTGCTGTTCTGATGGTTTTCGTTGTCCGCGGTTTTCGCGAAAGCCGCTGGGGCATCGCGCTGAGGGCCTCTGCCGATGACGAGACCGGAGCGACCTCCATGGCCGTGGACGTCCATGGCCTACGGCTGATCGCTTGGGTGTTGTCCTGCGGCTTGTTGGCCGTGGCGGGGATCGCATACGCCTATTTTCTGGGCACGATCAGCGCACGGCCATTTTACTTCAATCACGTCTTCCTAACACTTGCTATGTTAATCTTGGGTGGCATGCGCACGGTCACAGGAGCGGTTCTCGGCACATTCCTGATCTCGTTCGGCCTTGAATGGGTGCGGTGGCTTGAAACCGGACCCGAGATCTTGGGTTTCGACCTGCCCGAAGTCCTTGGCCTTTCAGGAGTTGCCCTGGGTGCGGTCATCGTCTTGACCATGGCCTTGCGGCCGGGCGGCATCATGGGCGATCATGAAATCGAGGAACTCGTTCTGGGAAAATAGGAAAGCGCATGGCCTGCAATCACACCATCCACAAGGACACCCATCATTTTGGGTGGGACAATGCAATGGAGCCGGTTCTGGCCGTCTCTCCGGGTCAAACCATCGAAGTGGAAACCATCGACGCCTCCGGTGGGCAGCTTGGTCGGGATTCAACGCTGGATGACCTGAGGGGCCTGTCCTTTGACCACGTCAACCCTGTGACCGGTCCGATCTATGTGGAAGGAGCAGAGCCTGGCGACGCCGTCGCGGCGACATTTCTGGATTTCAAGCCATCGGGTTGGGGCTGGACGGCCAACATCCCAGGTTTTGGGCTGCTGGCGGACCAATTCGGGGATCCGGCACTCCACATCTGGAATTATGACGCCGTGGCAATGAAGCCCGCCCTCCATGGTCCGGGGGGAAAGGTGCCTCTGAAACCGTTCGTCGGTACGATTGGTCTGGCCTTGGCTGAGCCCGGGCTGCATTCTGTGGTGCCGCCCCGTCGCGTTGGCGGCAATCTCGACATACGCGACAATGGGGTGGGAACAACGCTCTATCTGCCCGTCGAAGTTGAAGGCGGGCTCCTTTCGCTGGGTGACACACACGCTGCTCAGGGTGATGGAGAGGTATGCGGGACGGCCATCGAAAGTCCGATGGACGTGGCGATCAAAGTTGATCTTCTCAAAGGGGCAAGTCTGCCGTTCCCGCGTTTCGAAACAGAGGGCCCGATCTCCCGCCATTTCGACCCTCAAGGTTACTGGGCCACAACCGGGATCGGCGAAGACCTGATGCAGGCCGCACGTGATGCCGTTTCGGGGATGATTGATATCGTGTCGTATCAAGCCGGAATGTCGGCACTCGACGCCTACATGCTCTGCTCAGTTTGTGGAGATCTGAGAATCAGCCAAATCGTTGATGTGCCGAACTGGACAGTGTCTTTCTACTTCCCGAAGGTGGTGCTTGGGTAGTTTCCAGACCCCACTTCCACTCCGAAGTGCAACACCGGCCATTCCCGCAGCGGGGGCGTAGCCCGAGCGTAGGGAATGGCCGGAAGGCGCGGTTTCCGGCCGCCCGGGCGCCGCGGATCCGGCCCCGGGACGGCTGTGGTCCCTTCTGTATGGAGTCTATCCGGGCTTTCCGGGCGGCGCAACGCCTCCGCCGGGTCGGGTCGCGTCCGTCCGGGCGCAGGGAGGGCGTAGCCCGACCGGAGCCCGGACGGACGCGACGGCGAAATCCTGTCCACCCCCTTCCTGCGCGCCGGCGGGAGGCGGTCGCGCGGCGTCAGGGAGGGCGGGCCTTGTGCAGCACCTCGGCGGGCGTCCGGTAGCCCAGCGCCCGGCGCGGACGCGCGTTCAGGCGGTCCTGCACCGCCCTCACCTCCGCGTCGGTGACCGCGCGGAGGTCCGTCCCCTTCGGCAGGTACTGCCGGACCAGCCCGTTGGTGTGCCCGTTCAGGCCACGCTCCCAGGAGTGGTAGGGGGTGGCGAAATAGAAGGCGGCCCCGAGCTCCGCCGCCACGCCGGCGTGGCCCGCGAACTCCCTGCCGTTGTCCGCCGTGATCGTGTGGACGGGCGCGGCGGACGGCCGGAGGAGATCCACCATCGCGGCGGAGACCGCGGCCGAGGTTCTCCGGTCAACCCTTTGGAGAAGCGCGTATTTCGACGCCCTGTCCACAAGGGAGACCACCGCCCCGCTGTGGCCTTTCCCGATGATCGTGTCCGCCTCCCAGTCGCCGACACGCTCCTTCCTCTCCACCTCCTCCGGCCGCTCGGAGATGTCCACCCGGCCCGGGATGTGGCCCCGGCCCGAGTGCCTGCCGCCTCGCCAGTTCGGCTTTCTGCCGCGGCGCCGCAGCAGCAGGAACAGCCCGCCGCCCGCCTTCCGGTCGGCCCTGACGTGTTCGTATATCCACTGGCGGCCCACCGTCCAGCCACCCTCCAGACGCAGCCGTCCCGCGACCTGCTCCGGGCTCCAGCCCTCCGCCAGAAGCCCCTCGACGCGCGCCCAGCGGTCGGGCGTCATCTTCCTCGGGTTCGAGGAAGCCGCGCCGCGGCGGGCCTCCGCCCTCCCCTGCGCCTCGCCCGGGCTGTATCCCGAATCCCCGCCGTTACGGCGCAGCTCCCGCCAGACCGACGAACGGTCACGGCCCAGACGGGCCGCGATGGCCCCGTCGGACAGCCCGCTTTCCTTCAGCGCGCCGATCTGGCATCTCTCTTCATGGGTCAGGTGGCGGTAGCCCTCGGGCATGGCAGTCTCTCCTGTTTGGTCACAGGGACTGTCGCCGCCTGCTGGCCGATACGCAACATCATGCGGCCGGAAAACCGGTCACCACCGCCACTGGTGTTGCACTTCAGGGTGGAATGGGGCCTTGTCCGCGAATGCCGTTGTTTCTCACTTAATGTCAGGGCAGAATCCCCGGATTCATCCGGCTGCTTTACGTCGCAATAACTTGAAGGGATTGCGATAGCTCTATGAAGGAATGCCTTCACGGCATCCGGTTGCGCTGATCGGGAGTGTCTACCTGGAAAGAAAGAAAGCGGGAGAGGTGTCCGGATCAATTCGGGAATGTTTGTCTTTTGTCTGCTGACATAAACAGAGAAACAACAATTACCTCTGAATGTACGCAGCGAAGCTGGCCATTCGCCACCGTCGCGGCGGATGGGCGTAACGGAGCGGAGCAACCTGTCCGCACAGGGCTTCGGTGCTATCAACCACCCACTCCTGCCTCGAGGTCCGGTTCCGTGCGAATCAGGCCGCCATGCGGATTCGTATGCGGCAGATACAGTCGGGGACGGTGGATTGGTTCACGACGGCCTGCGGCGGCGGGCTGAACCGGAGCGCGCTGGCCAGCGGGCCGGTCGAGTGCGAGGACTGGCGCGGCCCCACAGGGCGGCCTGCCTGGTTTCGGCGCGGACGCTGCCGCTGCAGCTCGCGGACGCGCTGGGCCTGCGCCTGCCGGAGGCGCCGGAGCCCTGCCACTCGACAAGGTCTCATGCAAGGCGAGGGCCTGCGGCGCGGATTCCATGGCAATTGGCTTCCGGTTGGCGAGGCCGAGACGTGACGCCGCTTGGTCTTGTTGATCACTCCGAAATGAAGCGGTTTTGCACTTCGACTTCCTGCCGACGCATTAGCTTCCAGGCCGTTTTCATATGATCGGCCATGATCGCGCGGGCGCGGTCTGCGTCACCGTTGCGCAGGGCACCGACCAGCGCTTTCTGGTGGTCATGGCCTTGTTGCCAAAGCTCAATATTGGGTGGAGAATACAGGTGGCGATAGACGGTCAGGTCCGAAAGGAGCTTCACCATGAAATCAATGACAAACCCAAGCAGCGGATTGTTTGCCTGTTTTGCAAGGATGGCATGGAACCTGAGAGAGGCAACGTGCTGGGCACGCTCCTCTTCAAGATCGCGAGCGGGGCTGGAATATTGTGCAATGTTCCCTTCCAGCAATTGCAGCACATCTTCGGGCAGGTTGCCTGCCAGCGAGGCGGCCAATTCCGGTTCCAGCGTCAGCCGAAGTTGATAGATGTCGCCGATGGTCAGGTCCTTGAAAAAGAAATAGTTCCCCAGAAGCGCCTTGGCCCGCTGGCGGCTGACCTCATGGACGAAACTGCCGCCGCCGGGGCCGGTCCGCGTCTTGACGAGGCCCTGTGCTTCCAGAATGCGCATCGCCTCGCGAATTGTCCCCTTGGCCATGCCAAAGCGCACGATCAAGTCGGCCTCGCCAGGCAGGCGGTCACCGGCCTTCAGGCCCTCGGTGACCACCCAGTCCTTGATCGACTCGGCGACCTGAACCGGGCGGCTAAGCCTGGGCTCAGCGTTCGAGCGGGTGGTGACAGGCGGCAAGCTGGTCTTCTCCCATCGGTTTCAGGTCCGGTTCCCTTGCGCGGCAAAGGTCGGTCGTCCGCGGACATCGCCCGGCGAATGCGCAGCCTCGCGGCGGATTCAGCGGATCGGGAAGTTCGGTTCCTTTCTGTTCGGGTGCTGCCAGCGAGCGGCCCACGACCGGTGCGCTCTTGGCCAGCAGGCTTGTATATGGATGGCGGGGACTTGCAAAGATGCGCTCGGCACGGCCGATCTCGACCACCGTCCCAAAATACAGGACGACGACCCGATCACTGACCGCTTCGACCACCGCCAGATCATGCGTGATGAACAAATAGGTGAGGCCAAACCTTGTCTTGAGATCCGCCAAAAGGTTCAGAACCTGCGCCTGGACCGAGACATCCAATGCCGAAACCGGTTCGTCCAGCACAATGATTCTGGGGTTCGCGGCCAGCGCCCGGGCAATAGCGATCCTCTGAGCCTGCCCGCCCGAGAATTCATGGGGGTAACGGTCAAGAAACTCTTCGCGGAGGTTCACGGACGCGAAGATCTCGGCAATGCGCCTGTCGCGATCGGGTTTCGCCATGCTGTGAAGCCGCTTCAGGGGCGTTTCCATGATCTGCCGGATCGTCCTGCGCGGGTTCAGGCTGCTTTGCGGATCCTGGAAGACGTACTGTATGAGCTTGCCGAACTCTGCGGGGCCGGTGCTGCCAAGCGCCTTGCCCGCGATTTCGATCGTGCCCTCGGTCGGCTCCAGCAATCCGACAAGCATTCTCGCAAGGGTTGACTTGCCGCATCCGGATTCGCCCACGACGCCAAGGGTTTCGCCGGATTCGACCTGAAACGACATGGGCCGCACCGCATGCGTGCCGGGCGGGGCCGCGCCGAAGAGTGGCCTTGTCCGCGGGAAGGTCTTGGCCAGATGCTCAACCTTGAGCGCACGCGTCACGGCGCCCTCTCAGGGAAGAGGCACCTGACGGCATGGAGGGCCGGACCTTGCAGGGGAATCTCGCCTCGCCGGCAGCTCACCTCAGCCTTGCTGCATCGCGGCGCGAAGGCGCAGCCAGGCTGCAGATCGTCCAGTTCCGGCGGCAAGCCCGGGATCGCGGCCAATTCGCGACGGCCGCCGCCCAGTGCTGGCACGCAGGCGATCAGGCGCTTGGTGTAGGGATGGGCAGGCGCGCCCAGCACGGCTTGCGCTGGCCCTTCTTCCACGATCCTGCCCGCATATATCACCGCGACCCAATCACAGAGCTGTGCGACGATACCGAAGTCGTGAGTGATGAAGATGATCGCCAGACCTCGTTCGCGGCGGAGGTCATCCAGAAGACACAGAATCTGCGCTTGCACCGTCACGTCCAGCGCTGTGGTTGGTTCATCCGCGATGATCACGTCCGGTTCATTGGCGAGCGCCATGGCGATGCCAACGCGCTGACGCATACCGCCGGACATTTCGTGGGGGTAGTCGTCGACACGCCGCTCCGGGTTCGGAATTCGCACATCATTCAACAGCTGGATGGCGCGCGTGCGCGCTTCTGATTTCGGCAGGACGCGATGCGACCGGATCGTCTCAGTCAGCTGCTGCCCCACGCGGTAAAGTGGGTGCAGGGTGGCAACCGGATCCTGAAAGACATAGGCGACCCGGTTGCCACGTTTCTGGCGGAGCGTCTCATAGGGTGCGCCTATCAGGTCTTCCCCATGAAAGCGCACCGCACCGCCGGTGATCACGCCGGGAGGCGACGCAACCAACCCCATGATCGACAGTGCGGTGACCGATTTGCCCGAACCCGATTCGCCAATGACGCCCAGGCAGTCGCCGGGCTTGACCGATAGTGAAACGCCGCCCACGGCGCGATAGCTGCGCTTGCCGATATGGAACTCCGTGCGCAGGTCCTGAATTGCCAAAAGGTCGTCGGTGGCCGGCGGGATCTCGCCTTGACGCCTGACCAGCGTCGCAGCGCACGGGCGGGAAAGCCCGCCCGAGCGCAGGCGCGGGTCGAGCGCATCGCGCACGCCGTCTCCCAGAAGGTTGATTGACATGACAATCAGGAAAATCATGAGCCCCGGAACAATGGATGTATGGGGATGCGAGATCATCGCCGAACGCGCCTCGCCCAGCATGGAGCCGAGGTCGGCCTGGGGCGGTTGGCTGCCGAGACCGAGGAACGAAAGGCCGGCGGTTTCCAGGATCATCCAGCCGACGGTGGTGGACATGGCGATGACGATGACAGGCAGGACGTTCGGCAAGAGTTCGGTCAGGATGATGCGCGCATGGCCCATGCCTGCAAGCCGTGCGGCGTCAATGAATTCGCGACCGGCCAGTCCCACGGTGATGCCGCGGATGTTTCGGGCAAAGAAGGGAACGTTGACGGCAGCGACGGCGACCAGCGCGTTCATCAGGCCGGGACCAAGGGCGGCGACAATGGCCAGCGCCAGCAGGATGTACGGAAAGGCCATCAACATGTCGACCCCGCGCATTACAACATTGTCGGTGCGCCCTCCAAAATAACCGGCGACAATACCGATGGTCGAACCAATGATGGCTGCGATCAGTGCGGCAGCGACGCCGACGGCAAGAGACAGGCGCGTGCCATGCAAGAGGCGGCTCAGAAGGTCGCGGCCGAGATGGTCGGTGCCCAGCAGGCGGCCTTCGGCAAACGGCCGCATGAATCGGTCGGCGGTAGCGATCACGTTCGGGTCGTGCAGGGGCAGGAGCGGCGTGGCCATGACCAGCAGCAGGATCGCCGCGATGACAACCACGCCCAGGGCCGCCAGCCGGTTGCGGAACAGCAGCGTGAGAAAGGCGCTCATGTCTTGATCCTCGGGTCCAGCAAGCATTGGGCCACGTCCACCGCGATGTTGAACAGCACGTAGCATGCGGCGACGAAGACAACGCCGCCCTGAACCACAAGAAGGTCGCGAGTCAGGATTGCATCGACCAGCATCCGTCCCACACCGGGCCATTGAAAGACGATCTCGACATAGACCGCGCCGGAAAGGACGAAGCCTGCCTGTACGCCCAGTACGGGAAAGATCGACACCATTGCGACCCGCAAGGCGTGGCCCATGATCACGCTCCTTTCCCTCACGCCGTTGGCTCGGGCGGTGCGAACGTAATCCTGTCGCAGCACCTCAAGCATGGCCGAGCGGCTTAGCCGCGCGATCACGCCGGTCGCCACGGCTGCCAGTGTCAGAGCGGGCATGATCAGATGGCGGATCAGGTCGGGAAGGTCACCTCCACCATAGATCGCGTACATGCCGCTGACCGGTAGCCACCGGAGGTTCACCGCGAAGAGCAGGATCAACATCATGCCCAAAAAGAAGGACGGCACCGAAATGCCGATGAGCACCACGAAGGTGATGGCCTTGTCGGCAAGGCCGTATTGGCGGGTGGCCGAGACGACCCCGGCAAGGATGCCGAGGACCGAGCAGAGCACGAAACTCGTTCCGGCCAGGATCATCGTCGCGTTGAACCGTTCGAGCACTTCATCGATGACGGGGCGGTTAAGCGAGAAGGAACGGCCGAAATCGCCGGTCAGCATATTCCCAAGCCAGATGAGGTACCGCTGCACCATGGGCTTGTCAAGGCCCAGGTCCCGGTTCAGTTTCTCAACATTCTCGGGCGTTGCGTAGGAGCCGAGGATCGCGGTCGCCGGATCGCCAGGTATCAGGGACATGATCAGGAAAACGACGATGGTGATGCCGAATAGCACCGGGACCGCCGAAATCAGCCGTTTCAGGATGTAGCTGCCCATCCGAAGTTCCCCACAGGACAAGTTTCTTCAGGATAGACGTGCCAGGAACTTTTGAAAATTCCCGGCCCGGCAGAGAGGCGCCCCGCCGGGCGGGATTGTCGCGTCAGTTCTTGATGACAGTTCGCAGATGCAGCAGGAACGACGGTTCAAGCCTAAAATTCTCGACCCGATTGCTGGTCACGGCGTTCTGCTTCCAGTTGGCGACGAAGACCCAAGGCGCGTCTTCCTGGACAATGGCCTGCATTTCACGGTAGAGCCGTGCGCGTTCGTCCTGATCGGTTGCCGTGCGAGCGGCCTCAAGCAATTCGTCGACCTTGGCGTTGGAATAGTATCCCGAGTTGAATCCGCCTTTGTCAGGCCACGCTTCGGATCGCAACGCCAGGTATGGCAGCGTGTCCGGGTCGTTTGTCATCCAAGCCATTTCGGCCATGTCGGCCTTGCCTTCCAGTCCCGGATTCACTTCGCCCAGAAACGTGTTCCACTCGTAGGTTTCGATCTTGACCTCAAGGCCCACGGCCTGGAGATCGGCCTGAATGGCCGTCCCCATGGGAACGGGATCCAGCATGCCTGAGCCACCCTCGGTGACATAGAAAACCAGTTCTGCGCCTTCGGCCCCAGCTTCGGCAATCAGCGCCCTCGCTTTCCCGGGATCGTAGGGATACGGTTCGAGTTCCTCGTTATAGGCCCAAGCAAATGCGGGCGGGGTCGGGCCTGCGGCCACGGTCGCGGTGCCTTCCAGCACATCCTTCACGATCGCTTCCTTGTTGATCGCGTAATTGGCCGCCTGACGCACGCGCTTGTCGGCAAAAGGTCCTTCCTTGGCGTTCAGGATCAGGAACCAGACATGCGGCCCGGCCTGCTCGGCAATAGAGAAGCCCTCGCCCGAGAACTGCATCAGGGAGGTTGGCGGCACTTCGACCATCATGTCGATGCCGCCGGCCAGCATCTCGGCCACACGGGTGTTGGAGTCGGTAATCGGGCGGAAAACGACGGCCTGTGTTTCGGCTGCCTCTCCCCAATAGGCATCATTGCGTTCGATCACCACGGCTTCGTTCGAGCGCCATTCGGCAAACCGGAACGGCCCGGTGCCAGCGGGGTTGCGGCCAAAGTCCGTGCGATGTGCCTCAACCGCGGCCGGCGAAACAATCAGGCCGGTCGGATAGGCCAGATTTGACAGGAACGGTGCGTAGGGCGCATTCAACGTGAACCTGACGGTCATGTCATCGACGACCTCGGTTGCCTCCACGGCTCCAAAGAAGAAGCTCAAGGGGAACGGGCCGGTGTCGTGGTGGGGATGGTTCTCGTCCAGCATCCGGTCGAAATTGAACTTTACCGCCTTGGCATTGAAGGGTGTGCCATCGTGGAAGCTTACACCGTCTCGCAGGGTGAAGGTGTATTCGGTACCATCGTCGCTAATGTCCCAGCCGGTTGCCAACGCCGGCTCGACCTCGAGCGTGCCGGACTTGTAACGGGTCAGACCTTCGTAGACATTCACGAGAATTCGAAAGTCGTTGACTGCCGTGACCGCAGCCGGATCAAGCGATTTCGGCTCGGCAACCTGACCGACAATCAGTACGCCGGGAGGCGTCTGAGCCACGGCGCGTTCCGAATGTCCGGAGATGACAGCAACCGCTCCCGCGGCGGCGAGGAACAGACCCCTGCGGGTCCAGGGCATGTACTTCATCTGTGTTCTCCGTGTTGGATCTCTGCTGCGATAATTATCATGATAAATTGCATTGGTCAAGTTATCATGATAACTTCCAGAGAACTTCTTTGGTGAGGCATGACCTTTTCCATTCTCGCACGTGATCCTGAAACAGGGGCAATAGGTGGTGCCGCGGCGACCGGGAGTCTTTGCGTCGGCGGCTGGGTGTTGCGCGGCGACCTCGCGGCGGGGATGTCGGCCAGCCAGGGAGCGGCGCCCTCGACCTTTTGGGGTGAGGACGTACTGCATTTCATGTGCAACCGTTTGGATGCCAATCGTGCCGTAGGGCTGGTGACGTCAAGAGACAAGGGACGCGAACACAGACAGCTTTCGGCACTTGACATGACAGGTGGCACCGCTGCCTTTACAGGTTCCGAAAACAAGGACGTGAAAGGGAGCATTGAGTTCACTGGCGGCATTGCTGCCGGCAACATGCTGAAGGGGAAAGATGTTCTGCCAGCCTTGGTGGACGGATTTCTCGGGTCGGATCTCGCTTTCGGAAATCGATTGCTGGCATCTCTTTTTGCGGCCCGTGACGCAGGTGGAGACTACCGGGGCCTGTTGTCAGCGGCCCTGCTCGTGCTGCATTCGGACTGGCCACCCCTCACGCTGCGAATCGACCACCACTCCGACGACCCGGTTGGCGCATTGAAGCAACTGCATCAGAAGGCCACTACTGGCGACTATGCGGAATTGGCTCGGCAGGTGCCGGTATCAACGGACAGGGAGCGGGTGCTCGATTGATTGGCGCAGCATCTGACGGATGAAGCGGACCGAGGCGGCCGGACGGTGCACGCCAATGGCATTCGGATAGACTTGCTGCGCCGCGCACGATTTCTTTCAGCCTCCAAGCCTATGGAATGGCGTGACTTTCCCGGGCGGGGGGGGGACTCTTTTCCGCCAGGGGCCTGACAGCCAGCCCGCGATTCGTATGCCTGCGGTGACGAACTGCCGGAGGAACCGGACATGGACCAGCGGATCATCGGCATGAAGTCGACCACCTTCTCGGAGCGCCGCGTGAACCGGCGGCAGGTCGCCGACATCCAGGAGGCCGTGGCGCTGCTGCCCAACGACAGCCGCAACGAGCTGGCGAAGATGATCTGCGGGCATCTCGGCTGGACGACGGCGAAGGACCGGTCAAGATACAAGGGGGATTTCTGGGCGAAGGTCTACCGAAGGAATTACGCCAGACCCCGGATGACGCCGGACTTGGTCCATTCCGTCGCATTAGCAAATGGCTGTTTCCCGCATATTCCACAGTCATTCACAAGTATCGGGGCATTCCCTTGGATACGTCATCCATTGGAAGAATGTGGGAAGGCCGGACTGGGAACGCCTACGTTGAGATTCGGGGTCAATATGCGGCCAGGTTGGAATCCCGGTGGGAGAGACTTCGACTGGCTGGACATCGAGGCTGCGATACCTTCCTGAAATCCCCTTCCCCTCCGCATGCGCTTCGGACCGGACATGGAAGGTCAGACAGGGATGTACTCGACTGTTTCACCAGCCTCCCGGGATCGGTCGCCGATGGGCCGGACCAGTAGTGCGTTCGCTTCAGCCAGAACCGTCAGGAGGCTGCTGTCCTGCCGGTCGAACGGCGTGATTCCCTCTTCGGACAGCTTCGCACGCATGTAGTGTTCGCGGGGACCGTTCGGACCTATTCCCATGGCAAGCGGGGCCCTGCGTCGCTCCGCTGGGCCGCGCTCAAGCCCGAGCATCGCGCGAATGAGCGGAAGGACAAAGACCTGACCGCAAACCAGTGACGATACCGGATTGCCCGGCAGGCCGATCATGGCGCTTCCTGCCAAACGTCCGGCCATCACAGGCTTGCCCGGTCGCATGGCGATCCGAAAAAATGCCTGCTCCATTCCCAGTTCCTTGGCCACAGAAGCCACAAGGTCGTGGTCGCCGACCGAGGCACCACCGATGGTGACAATGAGGTCCGCCCCCTTGGCAAGTTCGAATGCCATCCGAAGGCTAGCGATGTTGTCTCGCGCGATCGGTAGCATTCTGGACTGTGCCCCCTCAGCCTCTAGCATTGCCTTCAGCCCAAAGGCATTGGATGCCACGATTTGATCCGACCGGGGAGGCTCCCCGGGCATGACGAGTTCGTTTCCTGTGGCGAGCAGCGCCACAACGGGAAGGCGGGCGACGGACACGACGTCCACATTCATTGAAGCAAGCAGAGAGATGTCGGCTGGCCGCAGCCTACGTGGTGCGCTGATCGTCATTCCGGTTTGGAAATCCGAACCAACAGGACGGATGTAAATGCTGGTATCCAGTCCATCCTTAAGCGCTATTTGGTCTCCTGCACGGGTTACATTTTCCTGAATGATCACCCTATCCGCACCATTGGGTACTGGCGCACCAGTGAATATCCGGACCGCTTCGCCGACACCAACGGGGCCATTGAAGCCATGTCCCGCGGCGGAGGTGCCGACGACCCGAAAAGTTGCACCGGGGACCGCTTCATCACTTCGCATTGCGTAACCATCCATCGCCGATGCACGAAAGGGTGGCTGGTCGCGGCGAGCCCCTACGGGAGTGGCTAGCACGCGACCCGCCGCCGATGAGAGCGGTACGCTTTCAGGTGGCATGAGTCCCGCAAGGTCCAGAATTCGGGACAGGGCTTCTGAAACGGTAATCACTTCGCCTCGTAACGTCCTGATTTCCCGCCATCCTTAAAGGTCAGTCTTATGTCGCTGATTTCCATGGATCGCTCAATCGCCTTTGCCATGTCGTAAATTGTCAGGGCAGCTGTCGATACGGCCGTTAACGCCTCCATTTCCACACCGGTCGTGCCAGAGGTTTTCACCGTGGCCCTGATGCGGATGCCCGGAAGTTGGTGGTCAGGTGTGAGGTCAACGACGGCTGCCGCGATCGGCAACGGATGACATAGGGGGATCAGGTCCGCTGTCCGTTTTGCTCCCATAATGCCTGCCAACCGCGCTGCGCCGAGAACGTCTCCCTTCCTGGCCTGACCTTCGATGATCGTTTCCAGCGTTCCCGTGGACATCTTCACGCATCCCACGGCCGTCGCGGTGCGGGATGTCACCGGCTTGTCAGAGACGTCGACCATGCGGGCGTTGCCCGATGAATCGATATGCGTGAGCTTTGTCATCGGAGAGGAACCGGGTCGGCAAGAAGCGCACGTGTCGCCTCTTTCACATCGCGCTTTCGCATCAGGCTTTCCCCGATCAGAAATGCCCGTGCACCGTGACGAGCCATGTCTGCGAGGTCGGTTGGCGTGCTGAGCCCGGATTCGGAAACCGTGAGTCGGTCTGATGGAACCATCGCTGACAGGGACCTTGTGGTTTCGAGCGTGGTCTCGAACGTCTTTAGATCGCGATTGTTAATTCCGATGAGTCGGGATTTCAGCCGCAGGCCGCGCTCAAGTTCGGTTGCATTGTGAACCTCTATGAGAACATCCATGTTCCATTGCATTGCAGCATCTTCCAGTTCCACTGCCTGACTGTCTGAAACGCTTGCCATGATAATCAGGATACAATCGGCTCCCAAGGCACGGGCTTCAGCCACTTGGTAGGGGTCATACATGAAGTCCTTGCGCAGGACCGGTATGGAAACGGACTCGCGGGCGCTGCTTAGGTGGTCAGGCGCACCCCGAAACGACGGAGTGTCAGTCAGTACGCTGAGGCAGATGGCACCTCCTGCTTCGTAGGCACGAGCCAACTCAGATGGGTCGAAGTCCTCGCGGATCAGCCCTTTGGAGGGGCTGGCCTTTTTGATTTCGGCAATCAATCCATAGCCGTTTCGGGTCGCGGCCTGTAGCCGATCGGCGAATCGACGTGTGGGCTTGGCGGCCTTTGCTTCCGACTCCACCTCGGCAACTGGACGGTTGGACTTGTTTGCGGCGATTTCGTCCAGCTTGTAGACCTTGATTCGATCAAGAACCGTACTGTTCATCTGGCTCCCGACGTGACGCACGCCAGCCCTTCCACCTTTGATTTCGCAGCACCGGAATCAATACTCTCCGCTGCCAACCCAACACCGTCGCGGAGGTCACTCGCCTTGCGTGCGACAACAAGGGCAGCCGCGGCGTTCAGGAGCACGGCATCGCGATAAGCGCCTTCCGCACCATCCAGTAGCGCTCGAAAGGCATCGCCATTTTCCTTCGGCGTTCCACCTAAAATTGCCTCGAATGGATAGACCGGAAGTCCAGCGTCTTCCGGGGACAGCTCGACCTCTTTCAATCCGTCAGCGAGCATCACGACTGACGTGGACCCACAGATGGAGAGTTCGTCAGTCCCATCGGCCCCGTGTACCAGCCAGGCCCGTTCCGTTCCTAGAGTCTGAAGTGTCTCTGCCATTGGCTGGATCAACTCGCGGGAGAAGGCTCCAGAGAGCTGGTACCTGACACCTGCGGGATTGGTGAGGGGGCCGAGAATATTGAAGATTGTGCGGGTTCCCAGTTCCGCCCGCACGGGCCCGACATGCGCCATGGCTGGGTGATGCATCGGAGCCATCATGAAACCGATGCCAATTTCATCCAGTGCGCGTTCCACGGTCTCAGGGCCAACCATGACATCGATGCCCATCTGGGCAAGCAGGTCGGCGGCACCGGATTTCGAGGAGAGATTTCGGTTGCCGTGTTTGGCAACCGGCACTCCCGCTCCCGCCACCACGAACGCGGTTGCGGTCGAGATGTTGAGCGTGCCCTTTCCGTCTCCGCCAGTGCCTACGACATCGATTGCCCCAACCGGAGCGCGCACCCCGTTGCACTTGGCTCGCATCACACGTGCCGCTGCAGCATATTCGTCGACGGTTTCACCGCGAGTGCGCAATGCCATCAGAAAGCCACCTATCTGGCTAGGGGTGGCTTCACCTTCAAACAGGATTCCAAAGGCCGTCTCAGCCTCAGTCAGTGTGAGGGGGCGATCGACGGCAGCGGCGATCAGTGGTTTCAATGCATCGCTCATGCAGCCACCGGCACGAGATCAAGAAAGTTCTTCAACAGCTTGTGTCCATGTTCAGTTGCGATGGATTCCGGATGGAACTGCACCCCAAAGATCGGCAGGTCCTGATGCTGAAGCCCCATAATGGTTCCATCCTGAAGCCAGGCAGTGACTTCGAGGTCATATGGCAGGCTGGTCCGTTCGACGATCAACGAATGGTATCTGGTGGCCATCAGCGGGGAGGGCAGGCCGGTGAACAGGCCGGTGCACGAATGATGTATGCGTCCAATCTTGCCATGTACAATTTCATTCGCATGAATCACTTTGCCGCCAAACGCCTGGCCGATTGTCTGATGGCCGAGGCAAACGCCGAGCAGAGGGACTCCCGCGTCTGCCGCCGCCAGCACGGTCTCGAGGCAGATCCCCGCTCTGGCGGGGTCGCAGGGTCCCGGGCTGATAACAATACCGTCTGGACGCAGGGACATGGCCTGCGTCACGCTCAGCACATCGTTGCGTCTCACCTCCACTTCCGCGCCAAGCTCGCCGAGGAAATGCGCGAGATTGTAGGTGAAGCTATCGTAGTTGTCGATCAGTAGCAGCATTGGATTTTTGTGCGAGAGTCTTTGAACCAGTTTGTGCGTTGTTAGGTCATACATGTTCAGAAACGAATGCGGCGGTCAAGGCGCATGCCATGACTTCGAGGCTTCGCAGTTCATTAAGGAAGTCACCGAATCATCCATCGCGCACTGCTGGGACTGTTGATCGGTGTGATCGGTGCCGGGGCAGTCATCGTCGTAGCGTCCGTGTTGGTACCTGGAATCGATTTGATGCCACCTAGGCCAGAAGTTGGCGAGGCATTTGCGCCGGAATGGTCAAATTTCCGGACCGAATTGCCGAAGTCTTTACCTTCGATGCCTATGGTCGGTCAACAATTGTCAGCAATTGGACGCCGAATGGTGCGCAGACCATACGATCCGATGCGGATCCGTCTGGTTGGCCATCACCAAGCGAAAAAACGATGGACGCTCTGCCCGCCGTCAGTTCACCGCTGCCTTGACCCGAAGTTGGTGCCATTCTGGATTCGCTGTCGAAGAAATGAACAGTCTCGCAAAGTACCTATCGCGGATGGCGAGTTTCCCAACTTTATGCGCGTCGGTAATGAACCGAATTGGGTCGGCACTCTAGCCTCACTGGAACCGACCGGCTTCTGCAGCTGCCTTACGGATGGCTTGTGATTTCGTAACGGTCTCATCAAACTCGGATTGCGGGTCGCTATCAAACACGACGCCTCCACCAGCCTGTATGTACAGCGTGCCATTCTTCAGGACCGCGGTGCGCAGAGCGATACACATATCCATGTTCCCGCCTGCACTGAAGTATCCGACACCACCGGCGTAAAGCCCCCGTTTTTCAGGTTCGAGTTCGTCAATTATCTCCATGGCACGCACTTTAGGTGCGCCTGACACCGTTCCGGCTGGAAGGCCGGCCAACAGTGCGGAGAGTGCGTCGTGGTCTCCCAAGAGTTCCCCAACCACATTGGAGACGATGTGCATGACGTGGCTGTATCGTTCGATCACAAACTGTTCGGTTGGGCGTACAGTCCCGATTTTGGCAACGCGGCCCACATCGTTGCGGCCAAGGTCCAGGAGCATCAGGTGTTCAGCGCGTTCCTTCTCATCGGTCAGAAGTTCCTTTTCCAACAAGCGATCAGCTTCGGGCGTTGCGCCTCGGGGCCGGGTGCCGGCGACCGGACGAATTGTTACCTCGCCGTCAAAAACCCGTACAAGAATCTCCGGGCTGGCGCCGATCGCCTGGAAATCGCCGAAATTGAAAAAGAACATGAATGGGGAAGGGTTGGTTCGCCTAAGGCTGCGATAGAGTGCGAAGGGTGGCAACTCAAACGGCAAAGCCCATCGCTGGCTTGGCACAACCTGGAAGACATCGCCAGCGCGTATGTATTCCTTGGCTTTCCGAACCGCCGCAAGAAAGTCCACGTGAGCGAAGTTTGAGACAGGCTCATCAAAATCCGCCACATCGCCAAGGTCCCTGTTGGCACCGACCACACTACGTTCCAGATCCTGAACCGCGTCCAGAACCCGCTCTGCAGCTTGCGCATAGGCAGACTTGGCCGACAGTCCCGATGACACCCAGGCCGGTGCGACAACCGTCACCTCCCCCTTGACGCCATCAAGCACCGCAACAACAGATGGACGCAGCATCACTGCGTCAGGCAGCTTCAATGGGTCAGGGTTTACGTTCGGAAGGTATTCGACCAACCGAATCATGTCGTAGCCGAGATAGCCAAACAGCCCTGCGCTGGCGGGCGGAAGGTCATCCGGGAGATCAATCTTCGATTCTTCGATTACCGCTCGCAATGTCTCCAACGGGTCGCCTTTAAGGTCTTCGACGGCGGCAGGATCGAACCTCGCCGATCGATTGATCCGGGAAACGGTTCCATGGCACTCCCAAACAAGGTCAGGTCTCATTCCAATGATGGAGTATCGGCCGCGAATTTCTCCACCTGTAACCGATTCCAGTATGAAACTGTCCTTTCTGGCCGCCGTGAGTTTAAGCATCACCGAAACCGGCGTGTCGAGATCCGCTGCCAGACGCGCATAGACGAGTTGATTACGACCGGCGTTGAACCCGGTTTCGAATTCGCCAAATGACGGGGTCAGTTGCATTGCTTATGGAAACTGTGCGTGGACAGCGTTGATCGCCGCTTGATCAAGCGAAACGCCAGTCTTGGCTTCCACCTCATGGGAATAGGCCAACAGCAATTCTGTGCTCAGCTCCCGCCTTGCAAACTGTCTGATCAACTCGCGTTGCCGGGCGCTTGCCTCGTCGTCGGGATCGGGAGGCGAGATTTCGTCAAGACGGACGATGTAAGCTGCGGACTCGCCCCTATGGACGGATATGTCGCCCCTGGACATTTCGAAGACCATGTCCCGCAACCCGACAGGTGCATCGAAGAGGTATCCGTCCCGCCGGATGTCGGTTTCCCCGCGCATTTCAAGCCCAAGGTCCTCTGGCTTCGCTCCGACCCTCAACCGCTCGACAAGCGCTTGCGCTTGGGTCTCAAGCGCGTCGGTGGTCGCTTTTGCCCGCCACGCATTCTCAACCTCGTCTTTCACATCCTGAAACTCCGGCAGGCGCGGTTCCAGAATCGAATCGATTCTCAGCGCAAACACGCCCCCGTCTTCGAGTTCCGCAATTTCAGGGAAATCGCCTTCTGCGGAATTGTTGACCGCTAGACGGAATTCAGGATAGGCCGAGATCCCGTCGGTTGATTCTGCTGTCCATTCCGTTTCGCCCAATCGAAGTTCCGTCTCGTTGGCCAGTTCTTCTAACGTCGCTCCACCAGCCAGCAGATCGTCAAAGTCCTCGATTCGGTCGGCGATGACCCGCCGTGCGCGATCGAGCGCGAACTGATCGATAAGTTCGACCCTGGCCATATCAAAGGTCGTATTCTGTGCGGCCAGAATTCCGTTGACCCGAAACAGCGCGGGGCCAAATTCAGTCTCCGCGGGGCCAACGACTCCCAAGTCTTCAGTTGCGAACACAGCGGCTCCTGCGGCTCCCAAGTCCGCCTCGCCCACGTCACCGAGGTCAATGTCACCGAGTTCGAGATTCCGTTCCTCCACCAGGTCCTCAAACGATACGTCGCCTGCATCAAGCCGCGACTTCGCTTCAGTTGCTTCATCACCAAGGACGAGCCGTTCAACCAAGCGGCGCTCTGGGACGACATAATCGTCGATATTTTCTTCGTAGAGAGCCCTCAGCGCATCTTCGTCGATTTCGATCGTATCGATCAGCATTTCAGGCGTCAGCCACGCGTAAGTGATTCTGCGCGTCTCGGGCAGCATGAATTCGTTGGAATGCTGATCGAAATAGCCTTGAAGATCAACGTCGGTTGGGTCGGATATTTCGGTTTCGAGTGTATGAACATCAAGAGAGGCGAATGCGAAGCTGCGTCGTTCGCCGATGTAGTCCAACACCGTGTCTATGTAGGTTTCAGGAACGGACACGCCCCCAGCCACGGCGTCCTGCACGATGGTGCGGGCGATTTCCGAGCGGAGATTGTCCTCGAAGTCTTTCTCGTCCAGGCCGGCGCTGTCCAGGACGAAACTGTAGGCTTCCCTGTCAAATCTGCCATCCAGGCCCTGAAAGGCCGAAATCTGCAGGATTTCCTTTCGGACGGTGTCATCACCGGCTGATATACCGAGTCTCTCAGCCTCGTTCTCGATTGCAACGGCTGCGATTAACTGTTCAAGAACTGCCCGGTCAATTCCAAGTTCAAGAGCGTCGGCGATGGAGAGATTTGCCCCGGTCTGGGTTGAGTAGGCCCGAATCTGGTCCTGCAGTGCGCGGGCATAGCGCTGGAGGTCGATATTCCGGTTTCCAACCGTCCCGATGGAATCCATAGGTCCGCTGAAATTGGTGGTTCCGAAGCCAGCGAGGCCAACGATCAGCAGGACCAGAATGGTCCAGACCGCAGCCTTGGATCCTTTGCTCTTCGCGGCACTCGCCATGTCTCGATGTTCTCCTGGCAATATACGTTCGCGGTGTCTACGCAGAATTCCGCGATCTGGCAAGACCATTGGATCAGGTAAGGATAGCCTGTATGTCTGGTGCGCGTCCGGCCTTGGCATCCTGATATGATTGAATCGAAGGATCCGTTGGGCTCGGCTTGAGGGGGGCGTCCTTGGTTCCGAACTTGCAGTTTACGAAATTGGCGGACGTATTGTGGTGCAACTGTCTTGCCGCGACTTCGCCGACCACTGATTTTCTTGCCGGGATTCGCCGGTCCAGATGCTGGCGAGACGATACACTTTGAATCAGTTGCAGGATTATTGAGATTTCGGCGCCCCGGCGATGGCATTGATTTTCTTGCTGAGCGTCGTGCAAACCCACCGGTCGAGTGGTTTTCCCGAAACCGGGCGTTTCCTGATGGCTGGTGTGGATATGGGACCGTCCTATTGGTATGGATATTGGTTTGGTCCGCAAACGAAATAGGGGTCAATCCCAGGAAGGCGGCGGCATATGGCGCGGTTCTGTAATGCTAGGCAAATCTCGTGCAGCCATAGGGCGAAACCGTTTTGAACAGCTAACGGGATTGGCCTTGTGGCTCGGGCAAAAAGCCTGGAGTTGGGGATTGATCACCGCAGCAGCAATGACGCTGGCCCATCCATCCCATAGCGCGGACCACTCAGTAATTCATGGGATTCCATTCGCGCATCAGGAAGATCTGGGCCAGCGAAGTCAGCGACAGCGTAATCGACCCATGCATTTCGGAGTTTGCCGAAATTTATGCCATTGTTCCTAACATGCGCGAATTGGAACCGAACACACTGGGCTGGGCCAATGATATGATAGAGAGCCTTGCGATGAAAATCGGCGATCTTCCGAGATATGAAACAGACCCGAAAATGCGCGAGGCCGTCGATGAGACAGCGGTTAGCTACTGTTTTGTGGAAGTGGCAGTAATGTACTGGCGAATAGTTCCTCAATTGGTTGAAGAAATTGAGCGCGATCTTGGACGTGTAGTTGGCGATTGAGCTTCGCGGAACGTTCTACGCCGGGGTTTTCGCGGGTCGAGTTCTGGCTGGTGTAGCCTAATACAGGCTAACGGGCGTGGTGGCGCATATCTCGCAAGCGCGGTGGCAGGCTTCGATTCCGCCAATGATCGCCGCGCCGATCAGCAGCGCGGCGATAAAGCTGATGATATGCTGCATCAGGATCTGCCCTTCTCACGAAGAGGTGACTGCACACAACATACACGGAGACGGCTTTGTGTCCACAGGTCACTCCGCGTCGAATGCGCAGCAGTGGTTGCAGGGGAAACTTCGGCCTTTCCCCGCTGGCGAGGCCAGCGCGGAAATAGGGGCGAGCCGGACGGAGACAGGCTCAGGGACGTCGTGGTGCGCCGTAGCTGTTTCGCGAACAGCTTTAGCCGGATGCGGTGCGAGGGATACCGCGACCGGGGTATGCAGGTCGACGCTGGCTTCGTGGGAAGCGACTGTCGCTTGTTCAGACCGCGGGCGGGGCGCCTAGGCACAGATGGTCGCAGAGAGGTGCCAACGCCGTGATGTCCCTTGTATCCCGCGTCATTGAAGGCCGGCTACCGGACTTCCTCGACGGGAGTGCGAGACGGGCCGTCGCCGCCTGATCAACCGGGTTGGGCTACACTCCCGGGAAAAGCGGCTCTTGCCCGTTCGCGCCGGCGGATATAGTTTCACCGCATGGGTTAACGGTCGGACAGCACTGTGAAGGCGGAGACGGCACACTCTATGGCAAGTCGGCAATGGCACGTCCGGTGGCGAAGACTGGAATCTGGAAAGACCCCGTTGGCTGATGCGACCCACCACACCCTCACGCCGCCGACCGGAGCTTCGACAGGACCACGATCATGTGGATCGTCGGGGGGTTCACCGCCCCGGAGTCGCCGTGCCCGGAGTTCTCTACTCGGAGATCGGCTCGCTCCAGGATCAGGTCGCCCGCATCGAGGCGATCCTGGCCGAGCGGCTGCCGCGGGGCGACTGACGGCCCGCAATAGCTCAAAATCATTTTTCCGCGTCGCCTCCCGTTGATCTCAAGGTGATTCCCGTGCCGGAGGCGCTGAGTTCGATGGTAGAGGGCCGTCTTCGCCCCAGCACGTTCAGTTGCCCGGACAGGCGCGGAACGGGCGCCATATCTGGATCCGACCGATCAGAACCGGGCACGGCCCCGCCGGGTATCCGCTGGGCCATCCCGACCCTGCATGTTTCCCGACATCCGGACAACTGCGCTCTCTGAACGACTTGCCAACCTCTTTGGGCTGGTGTCGTCAGGCATGGTGAAGCCCGATGGGCGATCATCCGGGAGGACGCTTGAGCGATGGTCCCAACCAGACCGGGAACCTGATGACCGCGACTGCCAGACCCGTCATTCCGGCGACTGCCAGCAGCCTGCGTGCCACGCGGTCCCATGTCGCGTCTGGCAATGGTTGCCGCCGGAAGGGCAATGTTCGATCCGGTATTCAGCCTGCATCGTGTTCATGCGTTCCTCCAAACGGACAATCCAGTTGTCCGGATTGTGAAGGTCCGGCTCGCCGTTGCACCATTGGACCGGCGCGGCGGCTGCGCAAGGGAAATGTGATGACCGTGGTAGATGCGCTCAGGTGGCTTCCGGTGGTCAGGTCGGTCCCGTGAGAGGCGAAGAAAGGCCCTCGCGGCAACATTACGGGTCTGCAGCCTGCTCAGGTCGAGTGCCACTTCGCCAGCTGGCGGATTTGCTCCGGCGCCCGCATTACTGTCGGGGGGGTTCGTTCCCGAGCCAGATGTCGCACTCCGTCGAGACCGTCCCCAACAATCTGATAGGTCAACCGATCCGATCTCTGGACCGTCCAATAGCGATGATTCCCGACATGGAACGGCATTTTGATGAGATGTAGCCGTCCTTCGTTCTTTCAGCGCATGCCATTGCGAGCCCAGCCCATCTGACAGGAAACGCTGGCAAGCCTCCGCATCGCCGATGTCAGGTTCGCCCTGTGGATGTCACTAAGCGCCCGCTGATGGACGTCCCGGACAGAGAACAGTTCACAGGGCGCTCAAGATGCTCGCTAACGCCCCCGAAACGGCTCGACATACTGAAGCGCCATGTCCCACGGAAAAAAGATCCAGGTGTCTTGGCTAACTCCGGTAATGAATGTGTCAACCACCCGTTCTCCCAAAGGCTTTGCGTAGACCGTGGCGATGTGAGCTTTCGGCAATTCCGTCCGCACGGCTTCGATCGTCTTTCCGGTATCGACCAGGTCGTCGATAACCAATACCCCGGATCCCCGACCAACAACGCTGGAATTCGGCATTTTGATGATCTCCGGCGCTGATTGTGTCTGGTGGTCGTAGGATCGGACGCTGATCGTATCGACAATGCGAATATCCAGTTCCCGAGCGACGATCATTGCAGGGGCCATACCTCCCCGGGTGATGGCGAGGATGGCTTTCCAGGCACCGTTGTCTGGGCCCCGTCCATCAAGCCGCCATGCAAGGGCACGGGCATCCCGGTGAAGCTGGTCCCAGCTGACATGGAATCCCTTTTCGTGAGGCAGGCGGTCGGTCATTGGCGTTAGCTCTTGGCGATGTCCGGGGCGTCAACAGCCTTCATTCCCACCACATGGTATCCGGCATCGACATGATGCGTTTCGCCGGTCACGCCTGAACTCAGGCCAGAAAGAAGGTAGAGCGCGGATCTACCTACATCGACAATATCCACGCTGCGACGCAGCGGTGAGTTGTACTCGTTCCACTTCATGATGTAGCGGAAATCACCAATTCCGCTTGCGGCAAGCGTTTTGATCGGTCCGGCGCTAATCGCGTTGACCCTTATTCCGTCCTTTCCAAGATCCTCCGCCAGATACCGAACACTTGCCTCGAGAGCCGCCTTCGCCACACCCATCACATTATAGTGGGGCATGACGCGCTCAGCTCCATAGTAAGTCATGGTCAGCATTGATCCGCCGTCGGGCATCATCATGGCTGCGTGGCGTGCCACGACTGTGAAACTGTACACGGAGATGTCCATTGTCGTCCGGAAATTCTCCCGACTGGTGTCCACATAACGACCACGAAGCTCGTTTTTCTCCGAAAATCCGATAGCATGAACGATGAAATCAATGGAATTCCAGTGGTTCGACAATGTCCTGAACAGGTTGCCGACCCCTTGGTCGTCAGCCACGTCGCATTCGACGACCAGGTCCGAGCCGAGCTGTTCGGCGAGCGGCATGACCCGTTTCTTCAGCGCTTCGCCCTGATAGGAAAACGCAAGTTGGGCCCCAGCGTCTCCCAGTGCCCGTGCTATGCCCCACGCAATGGATCTTTCGTTGGCGAGGCCCATGATCAGGCCCCGTTTTCCCGCCATCAGGTCTACAGCCATTGTTTCCTCTCGACACGTTGCACGTCGCTTAGGGCATTCATTGCGGCGCTTCAAGGCCAGTGCAGTGATTCGGCACCTACCGGTTCTGGATTTTCCCGGGCACGGACCACACCAGGCCGGATAGGAGAAGGGGCGCAGGCAGGGGTCCGATCAAGATTTGAAACCCGCTCCTCGGGCTTGTGCAGAGGTTAGATCGGGGCTAGGCTTCAAGTTGTTGGTATGGCGGCGGCGAAGATGGGTGATCGAGGCGGCATATTCGCAGGAGACGATCCGTTCGCATTGGTATCCGCGTGGATGGATGAGGCCAGAGTATCCGAACCGGCCGATCCTGACGCCATCGCACTCGCGAGTGTAGACCCCGACGGCATGCCCAACGTGCGAATGGTTCTACTGCGTGGACTTGAAAAGGATGCCTTTGTATTTTATACGAATTATGAGAGCGTCAAGGGGAAGGAGCTTGTGGCTTCCGGTAAGGCGGCGTTTGTTATACACTGGAAGTCGTTGATGCGCCAGATCCGCGTTCGCGGTATTGTTGAACAGGAGCGGGGCGCCATGGCAGACGCATACTATGAATCGCGCCCGCTGGGTAGCCGCATCGGGGCTTGGGCGTCGGCTCAGTCGCGGCCGCTGAAATCCAAGGCAGCACTTGCGGCGGCGGTCGCGAAGGAAGGAATGCGCCACGGGGCCGACCCGAAACGACCGCCATTCTGGGGCGGGTTTCGGATCCGACCGCTTGAGATTGAGTTCTGGGCGAATGGCCAGTTCCGCCTGCATGACCGCTTTCGCTGGTACCGGACGCAAATTGATGATGAATGGGCGGTCCAGCGATTGAGCCCATGACGCTCGCGGCCAATGGATGGTCGCCTTGCTGTAGACCGATCCCTTGGCCGCGTGGCAGATCGTATGCCGAAGATCACGGGATCGGTGCCGTGGGGAGGAGGGCATGACGCAATCCGACGATTCAACAAGGACTGTCGTGGGCCATGTCAAGTGGTTTGATCCAATCAAGGGGTTCGGCTTTGTGGTGCCTGAGTCCGGTGGTCCCGACATTCTGCTGCATGCCAATGTCCTAAGAAGCTTTGGCCAGAGTTCCGTCGCCGAAGGTAGTCGAATTGAGCAGATCGTACAGAAGACCCCTCGCGGAGAACAGGCGGTTGAGGTCCTTTCCATTGAATTGCCCGAGGACGACGGTACAGCACTTTCCGGGCTTCGCTCCCACGAACCTGATGTTTCGCTGCAGGAGGTTCCATTCGAGCCGGCTCGGGTGAAATGGTTTGACAGTGTCAAGGGCTTCGGATTTGCCAATGTGTTCGGCCGCTCCGAGGATGTGTTCGTTCATATCGAAGCGGTTCGCAGATCGGGTTTGGCTGATCTGCAGCAGGGCGAAGCCGTAGCGATAAAGGTGGTACAGGGTGCTCGTGGCAGTATGGCGGCACAGATCGCTTCCTGGGATACGGCACTGAAGGTCAGGCAGTGAGGGTATTGACAGCGCTGTTCCTTTGGGTGTCCTCGGTATCGTTTGCTCAGGCAACCTGCGATGAGTCAAGAGTTGATGTGAGAGGGGACTGGGGCTCGGCGAGATTCTCGATTGAACTGGCGATTACGCCTGAGGAGCGATCACGTGGCCTGATGCACCGCAGATCACTTCCCGGTAGTGCCGGAATGTTCTTTGTCTTCGAATCTCCGCGAAATGTGGTCTTTTGGATGAAGGACACCTTGGTTCCATTGGATATCATCTTTCTGTCGGCCGAAGGTGTGGTCTTGCGGATTCATGAGAGCGCAACGCCACTGGACCAAACACCGATATCTGGAGGTGACGACGTGAAATATGTTCTGGAGATCAACGGTGGTCTCGCGCGGCGGCTTGGGATCTCGACAGGATCTGAAATTCGACATCCACAGATCGAACAGGACATTGCCGCCTGGCCTTGCGCAATCGGCTGAGGGGGCTTTTCAAGAGATTGCCCTTAGGTTAAGAGATCCGCGTCGGGGCGTGGCGCAGTCTGGTAGCGCACCTGTTTTGGGTACAGGGGGTCGTGAGTTCAAATCTCGCCGCCCCGACCATGGGAAGCCCGCGGGACGGGGCGTTCGGAAGAAGTGAACAGAAAATTCCGCAGAGGCGATTCGCCGACGCATCATCATTGTGTCATCAAAGCGAGCGATTGCGGCGGCTCGCGACCGAATCAGTAGCACCGTCGGCTGGCCCGTGCAGTCTCACACAGACAGTTTGGCATGGTGGCGCGTCTTGGGATGTCCTTGTTTCCCGTATTGAACGGACAGAGCGGCCATGAGCGCAGCGCCGGACCGTCAGGAGCCTACCGGACAGCTGTCAGTTTTGGATAGACGCATGGACACCAATTGTGAGCGCTACGAAATGGCCAGGTTCTGCTGTGCGAAGACACAGGAAAATGCGAAACGCTCCTATTGCTGGCACCGGCTGGAATGATCGGCCTTACCGTCGCCTTACTCGGCTTTCCGGGTTACCCATTGATCGCGGCTCCGAAGTCCGATCGTTGACTTCCAGCGGCCAGAACGCCGCGCCAAGCCAGGCGTTTCGGGTACAGGGCCGTGAGTTCAAACCTCGCCGTTCCGGGTATTTTGGACGAATTCGCATGAATGGGCTGCGTGGTGCTATGTAACGTCGCTGGGGGATTCTCCAGCAGAGGGGCGGCGCATGCTAAGCGGGGGCCGGGAACCTGGGCAGCGGCTGCGCCAATGGAGAGGTTTTTGATACTGGAAAGCGCCTGTAGGCTGCCACGAGGGAGGGCGAATTTAGCGAATCAACTGGCAAGTTGACGGAGCCGGCATTGGCACTGTTCAAGATGAGCCCAGGGCATCGGTCCGATCCATGACAGTCGTGGGAAAAGCATGGCATGAATGTCGCGTTGCAACTTGGTGCCGTAAGCCGCTCATGGTCAAACAGATTTCAAATTTGTGATCGGCCTTTCAACCGCGAAAGCCCCGGCTACTGGAATCTGGGCGGGAACTTTTTCCATGCTTTCCGAAGATTTCTGTTGACCCTCCCCTTCGAGTTACGTCAGGTTGTGTGGGGCCGACGCGGCGGCCACCAGATATAGCCGCCGTTAGAGGCCACAAGGGAAAGCGCCGGCACTTGGCGGGCTCCCTTTGGACCATCAGTGACGAAAATGCCGCTTGAGAGCATTGGCTTTGCTTCGTTGGGTGGGCGGAGAGTTAACTTGGACGATCCAGCGTCTGGTACACGGATCGGAATGAAGGTTGTAGGGACTTACAGGGTGGCAGGAATATGAAAATCGGACGCAAATTCACGAAAGCCGGCGAGGATGCATACGCGGGCATCGAGTTCATTACGAGAACATCGGAAATCCGCAATCCTGATGGCACAGTGGTGTTCAGGAACGAGAACGTGGAAGTACCGGCAGGCTGGAGTCAGGTGGCATCCGACATCATTGCCCAGAAATACTTCCGCAAGGCTGGTGTGCCTGAGCGGCTCAGACGGATTGAGGAAAAGGGGGTGCCCAAATTCCTATGGCGTTCCGAAGCCGAAGGCGAAAGCACGAAGAGGGCCGGCGAATCGAGCGCCAGGCAGGTATTCGACCGGTTGGCTGGAACCTGGGCCTATTGGGGCTGGAAAGGCGGCTATTTCTCATCCCAGAAGGACGCGCAGGCATATTTCGACGAGATGCGGTACATGCTCGCGACGCAACGGGCGGCACCGAATTCGCCGCAGTGGTTCAATACAGGCCTGCATTGGGCTTACGGTATCGATGGGCCGAGCCAAGGCCATCACTATGTCGATTACAGGACTGGAAAACTGGTCAAGTCGGGTTCTGCCTATGAGCACCCGCAGCCACACGCATGTTTTATCCAGTCATGCGACGATGACCTGGTCAACGATGGCGGAATCATGGACCTTTGGGTTCGTGAGGCGCGTCTGTTCAAATATGGGTCAGGCACCGGAACCAATTTCAGCCGTCTCAGGGGCGAGGGTGAGGAGCTGTCCGGCGGAGGCAAGTCCAGTGGATTGATGGGTTTCCTCAAGATTGGGGACCGTGCCGCGGGTGCCATCAAGTCAGGCGGAACAACGCGACGGGCGGCGAAGATGGTCATATGCGACGCCGACCACCCGGACGTCGAAAGCTTCATCAACTGGAAGGTCCGTGAAGAACAGAAAGTCGCCTCTCTGGTTGCCGGATCGAAGATGCATGAGGCTAGGCTCAACGATATATTCACCGCGATCAATACGTGGGACGGCAAGCATGAGGATGCGATCGACCCGAACGCGAATCCATCGCTGATGGAGGCGCTTAGGGCAGCAAAGAAGTGCGCCATTCCCGAGACTTATGTGAAGCGGATATTGGACTACGCTCGACAGGGCTACACCTCGATCGAGTTTCCGACACACGACACTGACTGGGATTCCGAAGCCTACGGCACGGTCTCGGGGCAGAACTCAAACAATTCCGTCCGGCTCACTGACGCGTTCCTGCTCGCCGTCACCGAAGACGCCGACTGGGAACTCATCCGCCGGACTGACGGCAATGTCGCCAAGGTGGTCAAGGCCCGTGACCTATGGGAGCAGATCGGCCATGCCGCCTGGGCCTGCGCCGATCCTGGAATCCAGTATCACGATACCATCAATGCCTGGCATACATGCCCCGAAGATGGCGAGATTCGTGGTTCGAATCCGTGTTCTGAATACATGTTCCTTGATGACACGGCGTGCAACCTTGCCTCCATGAATCTACTGGCATTCTACCAAGACGGCAGATTTCTGGCCGAGGAGTATATCCACGCCACGCGCCTTTGGACTCTCACGTTGGAGATCAGCGTGATGATGGCGCAATTCCCGTCGAGGGAAATCGCGCAGCGGTCCTTTGACTTCCGCACACTTGGTCTTGGATACGCGAATATCGGCGGGCTGCTGATGACCATGGGTTATGGTTACGACAGTTTCGAGGGGCGCACCCTTTGCGGTGCGTTGACCTCGGTGATGACGGGCGTTGCCTATTCCACCAGCGCCGAAATCGCAGGTGAGGTGGGGGCGTTTCCGGGCTACAAGAAAAACGCGTCCCATATGCTGCGTGTCATTCGAAATCACCGCAATGCCGCTTACGGGAGAAGCGATGGTTACGAGGGCCTGGCAGTGGCTCCGGTTCCGTTGGATCATCCCAACTGTCCAGATCCGGCATTGTTGGAACTCGCGAAGTCGAGCTGGGACGAGGCTTTGCGCCTCGGCGAGAAGCATGGTTATCGCAATGCGCAGGCTACGGTGATCGCGCCCACTGGCACAATCGGGCTGGTGATGGACTGCGATACAACCGGAATTGAGCCTGACTTCGCGCTTGTGAAGTTCAAAAAACTTGCGGGTGGTGGATATTTCAAGATCATCAACCACTCGGTACCGAGGGCGCTGGAAGCTCTTGGATATTCCGCCTCCCAGATTGAGGAGATCGTCTCCTACGCCGTCGGTCACGGATCTTTGCGGGCTGCACCGGGCATCAACCATAAGGCCCTATCCGACCTAGGGTTTGGCAAGGACGAGTTGGAAAAGGTGGAAGCGGCTTCGCCGTCAGCCTTCGATATCCGCTTTGTCTTCAATCAGTGGACCCTTGGCGAGCGGTTCTGCACGGAAAAACTGGGAATTTCTCCTGAAACGCTGAATAGTCGCGGTTTTGACCTCCTTCGGCACCTTGGGTTCAGCCGCGCCGACATTGAAAGTGCTAACGATTTTGTGTGCGGAACCATGACCCTGGAGGGCGCACCGCATCTCAGAACCGAACATCTACATGTGTTTGACTGCGCAAGCCCGTGCGGGAAGAGGGGCAAACGGTTCCTTTCCGTCAACAGCCATATCGATATGATGGCGGCTGCCCAGTCATTTGTATCCGGCGCGATCTCCAAGACCATCAATCTTCCGAACGAAGCGACAGTTGAGGAAGTGAAGGAAGCGTACGAACGTTCTTGGTCGAAAGGCATCAAGGCAAACGCGTTGTACCGCGACGGCTCAAAGCTCAGCCAACCACTCGCGGCATCGCTGGTCGAGGATGATGAGGAGGCTGCGGAGATTCTTGCGTCTGCATCGCCGACGGAAAAGGCTGCGGTTCTCGCCGAAAAGGTCGTCGAGAAAGTGGTGGTCAAGGAAGTGATCAAGGAGGTTCCGACGCGCGTTCGGTACAAGATGCCGGGTCGTCGTCGTGGTTACACCCAGAAAGCGATTGTCGGCGGTCACAAGGTATATTTGCGGACGGGCGAGTACAACGATGGATCGCTCGGAGAGATATTCATAGACATGCACAAGGAGGGTGCCGGATTCCGGGCGATGATGAACAATTTCGCCATCGCCGTCAGCGTAGGGCTTCAGTACGGTGTGCCTCTGGAAGAATTTGTCGATGCGTTCACGTTTACGCGGTTTGAGCCGGCTGGAATGGTTCAGGGCAACGACTCGATCAAGAGCGCAACTTCAGTAATTGATTACATTTTCCGAGAGTTGGCGGTGAGTTACCTTGATCGAACTGATCTGGCGCATGTGATGCCGAACGGTCCGACGTTCGATGACCTCGGTCAGGGAGACAACGAAGGAAAGCCCAACCTTGCCAAACTTTCGGAACGGACAGGTGCCAGTCAGATGGAAGTTCTGAAGAAGGTGGTGTCTCCCGGGTATTTCAGGAACCGGGCGCCTCGCGAGTTCGCGGTTCTCCAGGGAGGCACAACCGGTCCAACGGCTCAGGAGAGGGCGGTATCATCATTGCAGACTCGACCGGAAGGCGACCTTGAGCTCGAGGAGACCTATGGTGCCTATGCAACTGAAGGGTCTCCATTGGCCGTAGGCGGCGCGGTACAGGCCAGCGCCACGGCGAGGATGCAGGGATATGAAGGGGATTCCTGTGGAGAATGCGGAAACTACACGCTTGTTCGCAATGGCACGTGCCTAAAGTGCAACACCTGTGGTGCGACGAGCGGGTGTAGCTGAATATGACCGGAGGCATGTTGTGCTGCGCCCTGTGACTGGATTCCGGGGCGGGTGGGAGTGTCCTCTCGGCCAATGTCTGGATTTAAGGCGGAAGCCGGGCAGTAGAAGAAGAGTTGTGTGAAGGCTATGAGACTGGGCCTCCTTTTTTGGGGCCCCATTTTTTTTGACTCATGGCCTGAAGGTCGCAGGTTCAAATCCTGCCTCCGCAACCACTTTTGTTATAACTCTATAGAATGTGAGATATAACAATTGCTTAGGCCGCCGAAAGGCGGCCTTTGCTGTTTGGGCTCGGCCTGAGCCAGGCCGTGAAGTTGCCAACGGCATCCCGGGTTGCCCGAAGCTTATCCCTCTCCAAGGCAAGCAGTCTCGCCGTCCGATGAGATTCTCGCCCTGCGCCGGCAGAACGCGGCGGCCGACGTGGCATTGCCGGTCGCCTCGAACGTGGCGTTGGAGAATATCCGCTTCCGCTATGCCATCACCGGCGACAGTCCGCCCTGGAAACCGCTGCGCGCCTTCGACGACGGCCACAAGGTCTATATTGAGTTCCCCCGCCGCATCGACCAGGGCGAGGCGCCGCCGCTCTTTGGTGGGCGCTGACGGCGGCAACCAGCTCGTCAACTTCCGCATACGCGGCAACTACTACATCGTCGACCGCCTCTTCGCCGCCGCCGAGCTGCGCCTCGGCGCCAAGCCGCAGCAGGTGGTGCGGACCTCGCGGAACGATGGGACGCCACGGCGCTGTTTTCGTGCACGGACCGGTAGGGAGGGGCTATGACGGATACCGCCGCACCAACGCCAAAACCTGCCGCTTCGTCCAAGCGCGATCCCGGCAAGCTGGACCCGCGCCCCGCTGTGTCGTCCGCTTCAGGCGCGGTCTTGTCATCGGCGTAGCCGCGCTCGGCTCCGGCACCATCCTCGGCGTGACCCTGATGGCGCTGCAAGGCCCAACCCTGCGCATTCAGGACCAGGCCGAGGAGTTCCACAACACCGAACGCAAGCCGACCCCGGATGGGCTTGCCGCGCTGCCCGGCGTTTATTCGCAGGTCCGTCCCCAGACAACTGAATTGGGTCCACCGCCGTATCGAGAACCAGCCGCGGCAGGACACGCCGGCAGTGACGGGCGAGTCCCAGCAAATTGCAGCGACGGAGACTGGTTCGCCCGATGCCAACCGTCTGGCGCTCGACCCGAAGCGCGACCAGAACAACCAGCAGCGCAAACTGGATTTTCTGAAGCAGCGCGACAGCGGCGGCATCTACAACCCCCAAGCTCTGCAGACGCCGGTCTCGCCCTATCAGGTGATGGCCGACAGTGTGATCGCCGCGAGCCTGATCACCGGCATCAATTCCGACCTGCCGTGCCTCGTCGTCGCCTAGGTCACCGAGAACGTCTACGACACGGTGACCGGCAGCAAGCTGCTCATCCCGCAGGGTTCGCGCCTCATCGGCACCTATGACAGCGTGACTGCCTTCGGCCAATCGCGTGCGCTGCTTGTCTGGCAGCGCATCATCCTGCCTGACGGCTCCTCCATCGAGATCGACAATCTGCCCACAACCAACTCGGTCGGCTATGCCGGGCTCGAGGACGAGGTCGACTACCACACCTGGCGGCTCATCAAGGGCATCGCGCTCGCCACCTTGTTCGGCGTCGGCACGGAGCTGAGCCTAGGCAGCGACGAGAGCGATCTGGTCCGGGCGATCCGCGAATCCACCCAGCAGAACGTCAGCCGGGCCGGCCGGCGCATCACCGAGAAGAACCTCAGCATCCAGCCGACCAGCATCGTCCGTCCCGGCTGGCCGCTCAGGGTCGTCGTCCAGAGGGATCTCGTATTGCGCCGCTACCAAGGCTGAAAGGATCGATCATGGCCAATCTGAAACTCGGAAAACTTTCCGACCGCACGTCGGCGAAGATCACCATCACGGTGGGCGCCGACCTCAACCAGGCGCTCCGGGATTATGCGACCCTCTACCGCGCCACCTACGGCGAGGCCGAATCCGTCGCCGAGCTCATTCCCTTCATGCTGGAGGCCTTCCTCGACAGCGACCGCGCCTTCGCCAAGGCGCGCAAGGACGGTTTGCCGGAGACGGACATCGACAGACCGGTGCGCCGCGCCCGCTCATCCCGCGCGGGCGATCCCGCAGCGGCATCGCCCGCTGCCTCATCCACATCGCAATTCCAGGAGTGACCCATGCAAATCGGCGCCTTCACTTTGTCCAATGACGGTGGCTGGACCGGCTCCATCCGCACGCTCACCATCGACGCCAAGGCTCGGCTCGTCCCCAATGACGACCGTACCCACGACAACGCCCCGGCATTCCGCGTCCTCGTCGGTAACGCCAGCATCGGTGACGCCTGGGATGCCCGGACGACGGGCGATCACCCGAAATACTATCTTCGCGTCCGTCTCGACGACCCGAGCCTTCCTGTGCCCTTCACCGCCGCGCTGTTCCCCTCCGAGGATGGCCACCGGGCGCAACTCGTCTGGAACAGACGGCGGAGGGGTGAGCCGCTCTGATTTGCTCGATTCCGAAATCGTGCGCAAAAGACCTCAGATAGCGATGGCTTTCGCGAGCCCCCCTGCGAAGGGCGGTCATACAAACGCTCGGATAAAGCAGCACGTTTCGATCCTGGATCATCTTGTGCTGTATGCATAAAAAATGCATTATAATTCGGTCACGATGCGGGCGATAAGCGCCTTGAGTTCGTCTGAGTGCGCAATGGCCGATACGATCTGGTCTTGGGCCTTCGCCGGAGGACGCTCGGTGTCTTCGATGAAAACAGTGACGCGAGAAAGCAGAGGTTGTCTCGGCCTCTGCCCGCCTTCCATGCGTGAAATGTTGAATTGCTTGGCGCCAATGCGGTTGGCGAGCTCCGTCTGAGTCAGCCCAGCCTTCTGCCTCGCCCGCCTCAAACGCTTAGGATAATCGCCACTGTTCCATTCGCTTACACTCATAGAGAAAGCATATAATATGCGTAAATGCATTTGGCGAGATGAAATGTGTGAGCAGAGAGTGGAACACATCGCTCAGTGTAGGCTGTTGGCATTGTCCCATCCTGATGAGGAGGTCATGCCGGGTAAAAGGTTTGGCCGGAAGGACGAGTTGCTGACGCCTGCGTATTGGGCCATGCGTTGCGTCACCGCAGACACCACCGACATAGATTTCGTAAACCACCATGGCACCCTTGAGGAAAAGGTTGGGTTCTGACTGCTGGGCGGCTTCGGTGTGACATTTGAGATTGCCACCGCCTTCTTTGAACGCTTGCGGATCAATGGCGTCTTCGAACCCGGGCATTGTCGTTTCGGAAACCACCCTCTTCGCTATGCTCGACGAACCTGCGGCGATCCGCGGGCGGCCCCGCCGCTACCGGTTTCCAATGCAGCGGGCCCGCCGGGTTCACCGTGCAATGGCGGGTCTTGCGACGATGGAGTTCGATGAAGCCGACCCGATCAGGTTTTGGGACCAGATTCAGGGTTTAGAGGGCGCAGGACCAAAGACTGCCAGTTGGATCGCGCGGAATTGGCTGCACACCGATTCAATCGCGATTCTGGATATTCATGTTCTACGGGCAGGGTGGCTGCTCAATCTGTTTGATAGGGATTGCCGTCTGCCACGCGATTACTTTGATTTGGAGAAACAACTTCTGAAATTTGCTAAAACTTGCGTGTTCGAGCGTCGGTGCTCGATAGTCCGAAATCCGCAAGATCTACGACAATTACGATTTTGAGACCGAGATCCTGGCCGCTTCGGTCCGCACGGTTAACCATGTCAAGGAAGCCGCGCTGATCGGTGCCGACGTCGCCGCGGTTCTGCCTGTAACGCTTCACGCGCTGGTCAAGCATCCGTTGACCGACAAGGGCCTCGAAGCCTGCCTCGCCGACTGGGCAAAGACCAGCCAATCGATCGGCTGATGACGTAAGCCGGCGCCAGCAAAGCGCCTGATCCGCAATTGAAGGTGACCCGGATGGTTGCCTTTTTCCGTTTCCGTGCGAGGCGTTACTCGGCGCTATCTCCGCAGGGGATGACGCCTCCTCACCGCATACGCGCCACCCTCTTTGCAAAGAGGGGTGCGGCTAGGGTGCAAAGAACGAAGATGCCCGTCAGAAGCCTCAGATCAGAGGGCTCCATGCCAAGCGCCAGGGCAACAGCCACAACCTGAAAATAGACCAGCGCACCGACAACCGGCGCCGCGATCTGCCGCACCAGGTTCTTTGTGCCGACCAAGGCTTCGCCGAGGATTGTGGAGGCCAATCCGATGATGAGGACACCCGCCCCCATGGTCACGTCCGCATAGCTTTGAAACTGTGCCATGATGGCGCCGCCGAAGGCGCTGAGTGCTCCGGCAAGACCCAGTCCGCCGACAATATACCACTTCGTCGGCAAGCCCTGCGCCCGCGACATCATCTGATTGGCGCCCACCGACCGCAACGCAACACCGATCTCCGTGTGCAGGAACCAGAAAAGCAGACCGCAAACAGCCAATATGATCACCATCAGCAGCGCGAATTGCGAAAGCGGGGCGCCGCCATCGGCATTGAGCAGTTCGGTGAAAATCGTGTCGTAGTTGAAAATCGCCGTATTGGGTTTTCCCATGATCCTGATGTTGATGCTGAAAAGCATGGTCAGCACAATGATGCCGGCAAGCAGCGACGGAATTTTCAGAAGCAGATGTATGAGTGCCGTCGCACCGCCCGCGAGAATGCCGGCACCGATTGCAACGAGCAGGCCCGCAACCGGGTTGAAGCCCGCTGCCAGCAGTGTTGCCAGAACGGCGCCGCCGAGAGGAAACGTGCCTTCCGATGTCAGATCGGGCAGTGAGAGCACCCGGAACGGGATCATCACGCCGAGCGCAACAAATGCATAGACCGCGCCCTGTGCGAGGCTGACCGGAAGCAGGTTGAGATAGGTGGAGAGAATGTCCATGCGCGTCAATTCAGCACCATGCGGTCGCTGACCACATCATGGAAGCGACCGACCAGGCTGCTTGCCGTCAGCTTGGACTTTTCTTCCGCCGACGCATCCAGGATGACGCAACCTTCATGGATCATCAGCAACCGGTTTCCGAATTCGATGGCGTGGTTCATGTTGTGCGTGACCATCAGCGTTGTCGTGGCGTTCTCCTTAACCACCTCTGTCGTAGCCCGCATGACAAGCGCCGCCGCCCGCGGGTCGAGCGCCGCCGTATGCTCGTCCAGCAACAGCAATTGCGGCTGTTTGAGCGTTGCCATGACAAGCGTGAGCGATTGCCGCTGCCCGCCGGACAACAGGTCGACCCGGTCGGAGAGCCTGTTTTCAAGCCCCAACCCGAGCGTTTCCAGTTTTTCTCGAAAAACCTTCCGTTCGTTTCGTCTGATGCCGAAACGCAGGCTCCTGCGCTCACCGCGGCGCGCCGCAATCGACAGGTTCTCTTCGATTGTCAGTGCCGCCGCTGTGCCCGACATGGGATCCTGAAAAACCCGTGACATGAGCCCGGCCCGGCGGTGGACAGGCCAGTTCTGTATCTCCATGCCACTGGCGACAATGCGTCCGGAATCGACCGGTATTTCGCCTGCAAGCGCATTGAGAAGAGTGCTCTTGCCCGCGCCGTTGCTGCCGATGACCACGGCAAATTCACCCGGCTCCAGATCGAGACTGATGCCTTTCAGGGCCTTCTTTTCCTGCACGGTGCCCGGGTGGAACGTCCGCTTGATGCTGTCCACCCGGATCGCCGGATATGGTGTGTCGTCCGCCACCGACTGACCGGTCTATTTGACGCAATCGCAGTCGCTGAGCGCGTCCGGCAGGTTCATTCCCATCGCGTCCATACGCTTGCCGCTGATCAATGCGCTGTGGTCTTCTGGCTTCGGGCGGAACACTGAAAGATCGGACGGCTTGGCGCCCTCCAGGATTTGTGCGGCCCGCAGACCGGCCTGCCGGCCGACATCGAACCAGGACACCGACATGGAGGCCAGAACCAGCCCGTCCGCAACGCCGGCGGGCGACGCATTGATGACCGGGATTTCCGCGCGATTGGCTGCTGCCGCAACGGCAGGCATGGCCGGTTGCAGCATGCTTGACGGGATAAGGTAGATGAAGTCCGCATCCTTCAACGCGGCGATACGCACTGGAATATCATTGGGCGTATCCACACTGACCGCGTTGAGCTTGATACCCATCGCCTCGGCCGCTTCCTCGGCATAGCGGACATTGACCACATCATTCGCGTCGCCCGGATTGTACAAAAGACCGACGGTCTCGACATCACCCAGCAGTTTCTGTCCGAACTCCAGCACCGTTTGCATTGATTGCAGGTTGGATGCCCCGACAAACCGGTCGCTGCCCTTGTCCCAGGACGTGACCAGCCCCGCGTCCACAGGATCAGTTACCGGTGCAAAGACGATCGGGATATCCTTGTTGCGGACAACCCTTTTGGAAGCCTGCGTGATCGGGGTCGTAACCGTCAGGATGAGATCCGGATCGGTCGCTTCCAATGCAGTGATCATCTGCGCAACAACGGCAGGATCGAAATTCGCATCCTTGTATTCGAACGCAACATTGTTCCCTTCCGAAAAGCCACCTTCCTCAAGCCCCTTCTTGAAGCCGGAAACGACTGCGTTGAGCGCCACATGCGGCCCGAGATTGGCGATGGCAACCTTCTTTTCATCCGCGTGAGCGGGAAGTGCGGCAACCATGCCGGCCATCGCGATTGATATCGCGAAGGTCGTCGATCTGATCAGTTTGTTCATTCGGGTATCCTCCAATTTGTTTGTTGTTTCCCTCAGTCAGCCGGTCACACATAGGTCATGGGCTGTGCCCCGTGACCGACTGCGCGCTGCAGCGAGTACCAGGCTGAATCCAACATTTCTGTCCCGGACACACCAACCGCGGGCTGGCGCTTCTCGGTTCGAACATAACCGCCATCGGCATCCCAGGCTTCCACTTCGGCAACCGCGCAATCCAGCCCGGGGTCTGCGACCAGCACCCCCTGGCAAGCATCAAGTCCGCTTGAAAGCAGGGCGCAGGTGACCATCGTGTTGACATTGCGCGGAAACCGTTTTGCGATTTCGCGCACCGGTCCATCGGCCAGTGTCACCGGATCACCCGCATTTTCATGCCATGGCCACGTGTCATTGAAATCGATGTTACGCGGATTTTTGCGAAAGGTGATTTTGACATGCGTCCACGGGGTCTGACGCTTGACCAGTTCGTTGCCGCCAATCAACGCGCCCGATGGCAAAAACAACCGTGTTCCCTTATCCGCCGCCATAGAGATCAGACGTTCGCGCAACCCGTCATCCAGAAGCGCCGTCGTCGATAGCGGCATGTAATCGCAATGGGAAAGGAAGTCCGCTCCGTGCTCTGCGGAAACGATCGGGTGCGAGGCTTCAACGATCAGATCAGGTGCGTATGTGCGGAATGCGGAGAGATCGCTCAAGCGCAAAGACGGATCAAATGCTGAGAGCCGGTCTGTGGTGCGGTTATGAACGAATGCAAGTTCCAGCGCCCCATCGGACGCCATCACCCGGTCGGCCAAAGCAGAGCCGATAAACCCGCATCCGATGATTCCGATCCGTACGGCCATGCACGATTCTCCCGCGGCGCCCTCCACTTGGCGGCAAATTAGTCATTATACATACTAATTTGACAGTCTGCTGTCAATCGCCTATCCAGGCATCGCACTGAATGCGCAGCCCTGTCGTGCGAGAAGACAGCACCCAAGGGTCATCTCGATGGATCGACACGTGATAAGCGAAGACAAAAGACCCAACCCGGCCGAGCCGATCATTTCCGGTGACATGGCCAAATTCACCGATATGCGGTTCATGGTGTCGCACCTTCTGAGACGGGCACATTTTTTTGCCGAGGCCCGCTTCGCCAAAGCGATGAGCCGCGACGGGCTGACCTCTCGTCAACTGGCCCTGATGGTCGCGGTTGATCAAAATCCGGGAGCCACGCAGAACGCCATAGGCGACATCATCGCGCTGGATCGGAATTCAGTGAGCGAACTCGTCGTCAGGATGATCAAGAAAGACCTTCTCAGGCGCGAATCCTCCCAACGGGACAAGCGATCATTCGTCCTGAAACTTACGAAAAAGGGCCGCGATGTCGTCGCCGAGGCAGCGGCAAGAAATCCTGGCTATCAGCGGGACCTGACGGCCAATCTTTCCGAGGCCGAGACCAGGATGCTCATCGAATATCTGCGCCGCATCGTTTCGCTATAACAGTTTGAGGCCGCGCCTCACCGGCCGTGCGTCACGCCTGCGCGAGCAGCCGCTCGCTAACCTCCCAGAGGCGTTCGACCGATTCATCGTTACTGGCATGCACATCAACGCCCATATAGTGCGCATAAGGGCTGTCCGGGTCCGTCACCGCCGCGATATCGCAGTCTTCGCAATAGACCCGGGCTTGTCGGCAAGCTTCTCAGAGGTCGCGGCCCATAGCGAGGTCGAAGCGCCCTGTTCGGGTGTCTTGAAGCCCTGTTTGGCAAGCTCAGAAGGCTAGCCATCGTCGCCCAGCCAGCCGCGCGCGATCAATTCCTCCTGCGGAAGGTACCTCTGCAGGGGTGTGAAGATCCCGCCGGGGTGAACTGAAAACGCAGGGCCACCGCTCTCCTTGAGACGCCGCGACAGGTCATTTGCGAAAAGGGCATTGGCGGTTTTGGCCTGCCCATAGGCCAGCCATTTGTCGTAGTCGGTGTTTTCGTACTGAATGTCGTCCCAGCGGATATCGCTGATCTTGTGGGCTGTCGACGAGCGCAAAACAACGCGTGCATCCTCGGTTCCTCCAAGCAGCGGAAGCAAGGCGGTCGTCAACGCGAAATGGCCCATATGGTTGATCCCGAACTGGGACTCCCAACCGGGACCGACGCGGGCCTCGGGGCATGCCATGATGTCGGCGTTGTTGATAAGGATGTGCAGGTGCGGACTGGTTTCCCGCACTGTTTGTGCGAATTTGCGAACAGAGGACAGGTCGGCAAGATCCAGTGGGATTGTCCTAACATCGCCTTGCAGGTCAGCAAGGGTTTCCTTCGCCTTGTCCGGCGAACGAACCGGCACGATGACCGAGGCGCCATTGCGCACCAGACAACGCGCGGTTTCCAACCCGATGCCACTATAGCCGCCCGTCACGATGGCCGTTTTCCGGTCAGGTTGATACCTGACAGAACGTCCGAGCCGGATGACTTTGCGTGAAAGCCGGAATTTGTCGGAACTTGATCGTTCGTTGCCATTCATCTGCCCCCGGTCATTGTGTAAGAACTGAATGCCCGAAAACAAGCTTCGGCCCGACACGCGATCCGGTCAAGCGCTTCGGGTCGGCACTGAAGAAAAACAGGTATCAACCGACTGAAAGAGGCGAGCCCACCCATGACTTGGATCACGCATGGGCTGCCGCGTCGCAGTTCTTTGTTCAGCGAATGGCGTGCATCGCGCACTGGGCGTGTCGCACCACCCTGGCCGCGGTGGAGCCGAGGAAATAGTCCTCGATGCCCGGCCTGTGTGACGCGGTGATGATGCAATCGATACCGTGCTCCTTCGCGTAGTCGACAATGAATCGCCCCGGGTGGCCATGCACCAGATGTGTCCTGGCACCGGGCAGCGCCGCAGCGGACTGTTTCAGCGCCTTGTCAGCTTGGTCATGCGACCTTTCCAGTGCATCCATCGGTAATTGGGTTTTTGCCCCACTTCCAGTCCGAAGTGCAACACCGGCCATCTGCGCAGCGAGGGCGGAGCCCGGGCTGCGCAGATGGCTGGAAGGCGGGGTCCGCGGCCCTCGGGGAGCGGAGGCTCCGGTCCCGTCCGGATGGACAATATCCGGGCTTTCAGGGCAGCGCAACGCCTCCGCCGGAGCCCGGACGGTCGCGACGGCTTGATCCGTTCCACCCCTTCCGGCGCAGCCATCCGCACCGGCGGGGGCGGGCGGGCCGCGTCAGGGAGGGCGGGCCTGGCGGAACACCTCGGCGGGCGTCCGGGAGCCGAGCACCCTGCGCGTCCGCGCGGGCCATCAGCCGCCACTTCGCCCGCGAACACTCCAGCGTCTGGGAGCGGGAACGGCGGAAGCGGGAGGCCAACGACAAACGGCCAAAGGAAGAGGAGCGGGAACCGGACGGGTGAAATCCGCCCTTGAGAGAAAGGAGAGTCTTATGACCCGCTTTGCGCTATACGCCCGCTATTCCTCGGACAATCAGAGCGTTTCCTCCATCGAGGACCAGTTCCGCATTTGCCAGGACTAGGCGGCGCGGGAGAAGTGGAAGGTGGTGGGGGCCTACAAGGACGCCGCCAATTCGGGTGCCAGCGTCACCTTGCGGTCGGGCATCCAGGCGCTCTTGCAGAACGCGCAGGCGGGCAAGTTCGAGATCGTGTTGGCGGAAGCGCTGGATCTCATCAGCCGCGACCGGGCCGATGTCGCCATTCTCTACAAGCATTTCATATTTGCCGGTGTCACGCTCGTGACGCTCGCTGAGGGCGAAATCTCCGAGTTCCATGTCGGTCTCACGGGGCACGATGAACGCCCTATTCCTGAAAGACCTCGCCGCCAAGACCCACCGCGGTCTGCGCGGCCGCGTCGAGAAGGGAAAGGGGGGGGTGGCGGCCTCTGCTATAGCTATGACGTCGTGAAACGCCTCTACGGCGATGGCGAGCAGGTGCGCGGCGAACGGAAGATCAACGAGGCCGAGATCGTCCGCCCCATCTTCCGTGAATTCGCCGCTGGCAAGAGCCCCAAGGCCATCGCCGCCGATCTCAACCGCGATGACATTCCCGGCCCAAATAGCAAGGCTTGGGGGCACACGACCATTCGTGGCCATGTCTGCCGGGGCAATGGCGTCGTCAACAACGAGCTCCATGCCGGTTTGCTGGTCTTGAACCGCCTGCGCTACATCAAGAATCCGGCGACGGGAAAGCGCGTCTCGCGCGTCAACCTCGAGTCCGAATGGATATCAGGACCAAGGTGTCGGACCTGCGCATCGTCGACGAAGACCTATGGCAGGCGGCCCGGCGGTGGCAGGAGGAAATCTCCAAACAGTTCGAGAATGTCACCAAGGGCGTGCGCGCCTATCGTGCCAGGCACATGAACGAACTGCGCCGCCCGACCTTTCTGTTCTCGGGCTTGCTCAAATGCGGTTGCTGTGGCGGCAATTACGGCATCATGACCCGCGACCGCTACGGCTGTCTCAACCGCTATCGCCGGGGCACCTGCGACAACGACCATACCACCCGTCGCGATAACATCGAGCAGCGCATTCTCTCCGGCCTTACCGAACGGCTGGTTTCGGCCGACATGGTCGCCAAGGCCGTGCGTGCCTATGCCGAAGCGCTCAACAGTCAGAACCGTGAACGCTGGGCGCAGGTGGAGCTTGACCGCAAGGCGCTGGAGAAGATCGAACGCGGCATCGCCGGCATCATGGCGGTGATCGAGGACGGCATGTATCAGCCGGTCATGAAGGATCGGATGGAGGAACTTGAGCGCCAGAAAGTGGATGTCCTGGCGCATATGGAACAGGCGCCCGAGGACGTCCCGGACATCAACCCCAACATCGCCGAAATCTACAAAGCCAAGTTGACGCAGTTGAGCGAGGCTTTGGCCGATCCCGAACTGCGCGATCAAGCCGCCGAGGCGTTCCGCGCACTGGTCGACGCAGTGGTGCTTGAGCCCGGCGACGAGCGCGGCGAGCTCAACGCCACCTTATGCGGCGAGGTGATGAACATCCTCGACATCGTTTCCGGGCGCAAAACCCGAAGCCGACCTCAAGTTATAGCACCCCCTTTCCCCGTGCTGTTTCCGACACCGGTGGCGGCCCATTCGAGGAAGGTCCCGAGGCCGCCATGAAGCGTGGCGTCTATCTCGCCGGGTTGAGCAAGGTGCGTTCGATCAGGCCCATTATGGCCGAACTGGTCCTTAATCGACGCCGCCTTTGCTGGTCGGACGAGTGGCGGGCGTAGAGTGCGCAGCGCAGGGTCATGGTCTCTGGCCTCCTGTCGGTCGTGCGCCTCCATATCTGGCGCATTGTCGTTCGCCGCGGCACGCCTGTCGAAATGCTTGCGCACGATCTGCTGGCTGAGCCAGCTTCGCCACGGCGGCGTCGACCCACGCCCGGGCCGGGGTTGCCGTTCGCCACCGCGCATCGCGGCAATCCCGCGTTCCCCGCTGTCCCGCATCTCCCGGCAACTCCCGCAGCACCATGCTTCCGGGAATGGGTCTGGACACGCGATCCGGCCCTGTCAAACCTGCCATGTATGGGAATTCCTGTATTGAACCATGCCCCTGCTTGCCGCCGGCCACCACTGGCGCGGCATGCCGCGCCAGCGGCATGATCGGAGTTTGCGGGCCGGTCAAGGATCCTGCGCTGCCTTCAGGTCATGGACCGGAAGACCCATGGCGCGGGCGACATCGCTCATCCGCCGGTCGTAGCTCGCGAGTTCCACCTCTTGGCACTGATCGGCCAGATACGCGCACGACGCCAGATGCAGGGCGTCGAGGGTCCGCAACGGACCGGTGCCGGGAAACGCCTCTAGCGCCCGCGCCAGAACCCGCGGGGTAAGTTCCAGCAGCGCGACCCGCCCGAGCAGCCCGCGGGCCGCCCCGCCATGCGACCCGACAAGCCCGCGCCGGTGTAGCGGGGTCCATATCTCGTATTCCAGCAGCCGACTGGAGACCAAGGTCTCGTCCCACAGTGAGACCGGCGGCTGTCGGTCCTCGGCTAGGAGATGCGCAAGCGCAATCGACGTGTCGAGATAGATCACCAGTCGCGCCGACTCTCGTCGAGTTCGGCCAGAACCTCGTCCAAGCTGGCTACCGGGGCGGGTCTAGGAGGCGGTCCCGAGCCCGCAAGCGCCGGCGGCGCGAGCACGCCCGATCGCACCGCCTCCGCAAGGAAGGCATCGGCAAGGACCGGGCTCCGGTTCTCCCGCAATGGGCCGAGCTCCGCCACGACGCGGTCGCGGTCGGTCACAAGAATGGTCTCGCCCAACGCAGCGAGCCGGACATATTCGCTCAACCGGCTGTTCAGCACCTTGATCCCGACCGACCTCATGCACTCAAGGTAGCGACCGATCGCTACCCCGTCAACCTGCCGATTCTCATGGTAACGTCAAGAGTTATGTGTCAGGGAGATCGGTGTGTTGATTCTCTGAAAGTTTGACTCATAAGTCGTTGTTTTAATTATATTATTGTATTTCAGGCACCTGCGTCCCTTGCCAGCCTTCGGAACAGGAACCGGCAGGCGGCCAGCCGCGCCCAGGCCACGGAGCTCCCCAGGCTCCGCCGGCGGTCCTTCGCCAGACGGCGGCGGCGCGACATCCAGGCGAAGGCGCGCTCCACGACCCAGCGGCGGCACGGCACCGTGAACCCCTGGTTCCCCTGGGTCTTTCCACGGTCCCCGGCACCTCGGGGACACCCGTCTCCGCGAGCCTGGCGCGCGGTCCCGCGCCGCTGCAGCCGCTGCCGGCCCAGACCTCCGTCACCTCCGGCGCCTTCACGGGCGTCGCCAGGATGGCCTCCGGCGCGCCGTCCCGGTTCCGCGCGTCCGCCGTGTGGGCCTGGACCGTGACCGGGGTCCCCTCCACATCGACGGCGATGTGACGTCTGCGGCCCCTGGTTCTCTTTCCGGCGCCGTACCCCGACGGCCCCGCCGTCCTCACCGGCTGGCTGCCGGTCCCGGCGGCGGTCGGCTCCGGGTCACGCCCCGCCCGTTCGCGCGCCAGGTCGCGCAGCGCGTCCATCATGCGCTCCAGGACGCCCTTGTCGCGCCATGGATGGAAACAGTTCTGGACCGTCGCAAACGGCGCAGAACACCTGGGAATCGCCCGCAACCGGCAGCCCGTCGCCAGCATGTACCGGATCGCGTCGAGGACCCCGCGGAGATCCGTGGACCGGGGCCGGTCCAGCTGCGGCGGCGGCGGCAGAAGCGGCTCGACCAGAAGCCATTCCCTGTCGGTCAGGTCGCTTTCATATCGCTCCGCATTGCGCCTATACTTCTCCTGGGTGGTCCCGTTCCAGGCCATGGTATCCTCCCTGTCTGGTTGGTTTCTGACACGGAGATACCACATCTGGCGGAGGCCATCCACATTTTAGGTCAACCTCTGAGACTTGTTTTCTTGAATGAAGACCGCGTAGAGGATGCGGTCCATTGAGGTTCGGTCCATGAATGTTCCCATGGGTCGGGTTCGTCTCCAAACGTCCCGGAACCGTCGTTCGAGAGAATTGGTGGTCCTGACCTGCTTTCGCTCGTCAAGGGTCTTGTAGCGGAAGCAGATGAGCAGGTCGTCGAGGTCGTTGCGCAGGCAAGCGACGGCGTTGGGATAGGTATCTTTCCAGACATTGGCGAAGCAGCGCGCGGTGCTCTCGGCCTTGCGGCGGTTGGGAGCGTTCATGACAGCGTGGACGTCGGTCTTGACGGCCTTCTGGTCGGCCTCGCGGACCTTGTCCAAGATGTTGCGGATCTTGTGCGCCCAACACCACCTCGTCGACCTTGCGGGTCGAAAGCCCCAGCACGAAGCCGGCTAGGATGGCGCGTTCGATCTCTGGGGCGCGTCTTGCGTAGCTCTTCAGAACCTCGGTCGGGTAGAAGCGCCGGGTGCGCGGTACGCTGAGTTCAAGTCGCCGAGCTCGCTGAGCAGGCAACGCCGGTAGGTGCTGTTGCGCCGATCACACATGGCGCTGCCATCGGGGCCGTCGAGCCAGTAGTCGACCGCTTTGATGATCCCGGCCCGCGCCTGATGGCCGAGCGCGCGATAACCCTCGGAAGACCGGCAACCTGCGAGCGGTGCAACTGTTGCTTGGTCATACCAAGATAGATCGCACGGTGCGTTATCTCGGGATCGAACTGGAAGACGCGCTTGAGATCGCGGAGAGCATTGAAATCTGATGAACAACGACTGGCCGTCAGTGGCGGCCAGCAATCCAACTTTCAATTAGGGCCTGTTGACAATCTGGCCAGCCGACGGCGTTCACCCCGCCCCGCACGCCGGAAAGGCGGCACAGGCGACATGGGCGGGCGGAACGATGGATGCGTACAGGACGGTGCTGACCGACGCCTTTTGGGCGCGGACCGGGAGCATGCCTGTCGGCAGGAAGAGTGATCCGTGAATGACCGCTGCGGACAGCCGCCTCTTCGTCGAGGCGGTGCCCGTGCGGTTCCGCGCGGGATCGCCGTGGCGCGACCTTCCGGAGCGCTCCGGAAAGTGGAACGGCGTCTCCAGGCGGTTCCGCCGCCGGGCGCGGAAGGGGGACCGAAAGACAGGGAACCGGGCGTTCACGGGGTGGCATGACCAGCAGGGCCGTGGCGGTCGTGGACGCGCTGGGCCATCCCGTGCGGTTCACGGTCCTTCCTGGCCAGGCGCACGACCTCAGGGCGGTGCCGGAACTCCCTGAAGGGCTCCGGTTCGGGACCCTGGCCGGCGACGGGGCGTCCGGTGCGGACTGGCTGCCGGAGGATCCGGGACGGCGCGGAGCGGAGGCGGTGATCCCGTCAAGGCGGAGCCGGACGGAGCTGCGGGAGCACGACCGGGAGAAATACGGATGGCGGCACCGGGTGGAGAATCCCTTCGCCAGAACCAGGGAGTTCCGGGAGATCGCGACGCGTTGTGACAGGACCGCCACGAGATCCGCGGCGGGGATTCATCTCGTGGTGGGCGTGGAGGCGGCATCATGATTGTCCACAGGCCCTAATGCGGACCTTCGTGTTTGGTGGAACTGTCCTGTCAACGACATCAGCCCAAGGTGAAAGAAAGTGCCAATAGTGACCGCAGCCATTTGTGTTTGTCCGGATCCTCCGTTCCACCCTGAAGCGCAACACTACAGCATCCGTGCCGGGTATGAAGCTCGGTTCCGAGACCTTCCAGATGTCCTCCCAGACGGTGCTCGGATTCCGCCTCTGCAACGGTTATGGCAACAATAGTTCAGGAAATGCCTCCCCCTAAGTGGGGAAATTACTGTTCCATTTTATCGGGTTGCGCACGAAGCGGGTCATTGGACGTCCCATCTAGTAGCAGGAATTGGTCGGCTTCTACAGGGTCACCAATCCCAATTGCCGGGTACCGATGCACATTGGCGCCCTCGAATGTTGGCTGTGCATTGGTGGCGGTCCTTACGGGCCGAATGGATAGCGTCGATTAACCGAATCGTGTGGGCGGAGGGTTATGGTCGAGTAAAACCTGCTTGGGGCTCTACTCAGACCCTCGGCTCAATGCGGCCGCGCCGGTCCGTGCGATCTCGACCAGACCAAGTGGGCGCATCAGTTCGGCAAAGGCATCGATCTTTTCGCTATTGCCGGTCAACTCGAATACGAAACTCTTCAACGTCGAATCGACAACGTTGGCCCGGAATATCTCCGCAAGACGCAGGGCTTCAATCCGGTTATTCCCGGTTCCCGCCACTTTGAATAGAGCCAGTTCGCGCTCAACCGACATTCCTTCGACAGTGAGATCATGGACCTCATGAACCGGCACAATCCGGCCGAGTTGCGAGATAATCTGGTCAATCACGCTCGGCGTACCAATGGTAACAATCGTGATTCGGCTGAGATGCCCTTCGTGGTCCGTCTCAGCAACTGTCAGCGACTCGATATTGTAGCCACGTCCTGAGAACAGCCCGATGACCCGTGCCAGAACTCCGGCCTCGTTATCCACCACGATCGCCAGCGTGTGCCGCTCAAGCCTCTCACTGTGGGGATCCCTCAGGTCATATGCGGATCTTTTGGAAGTTCCCTTCTTGATCTTTAGAGGCGACATTGTGGATTCATCCTGAATTGGGGGAAACCTGTGTTGTCAGTTCGCTCGCAATATATGGGGTGCCACGCCTACGGCAAGCAGCAAGGTCGCGAATACGCGCCAGCCCATAGACGCCGCAATTCAGTCGACATGTTCCGATCAGGATAAACAAAATTCGACCAACCATCAAATAGTTGGGAGATTTCGCCTGCAATGGACAGTCTCGGGCGTCAATCAGACCAGAACAGCACCGGCTGTTCCTATGGCATCCTGTGTGGAAGCGTTCTCACCAAGGAGCATTTTATTGTGCGGCTCGCCCGAAGGTATCATCGGAAAGCAATTCTCGTGTTTTTCGACCAGGCAATCGAACACGACCGGACCATCGTGGTTCAGCATTTCCAGTATCGCCTCGTCGAGGTCATTTGGGTTGTCACAGTAGATGCCCTTTGCGCCAAACGCCTCGGCCAGTTTCACAAAGTCAGGAAGCGCCTCGGACCATGAATGCGAATAGCGCTCACCGTGCAGGAGTTCCTGCCATTGTCGGACCATGCCCAGACGGTTATTGTTGAGAATGAACTGTTTGACCGGTAGTCGATACTGAACAGCTGTTCCCAGTTCCTGCATATTCATCAGCCAGCTCGCCTCTCCCGAGACATTGATGACCAGTGCCTCTGGATGTGCGACCTGCACACCAAGCGACGCGGGAAAGCCATATCCCATGGTGCCCAAGCCCCCGGATGTCATCCAACGGTTCGGTTCATTGATTCCAATATATTGAGCGGCCCACATCTGATGTTGTCCGACATCCGTGCAGATGTAGCGACTCTGGTGATTCTGGGTCAGTGTTTCCAGCCGTGCGACCGCGTGCTGTGGTTTGATCGAGTTCGCGCTAGACTCGTAGGCGAGGCAGTCGACCTTGCGCCATTCCTCAATCTGGTGCCACCAGTCCAGGACCTTCGCCACCGCGGTTTTGGAGCCTCGCTCTCTCCACAAGGTGAGGGTGTCGGACAGGATAATCCCGGCATCACCGATGATCGGGACATCCACCCGGATGACCTTGTTGATCGAACTTGGGTCGATGTCGATATGCGCCTTGCGCGATCCTGGTGAGAAATCCTGAACCCGGCCGGTAATCCGGTCATCAAAGCGGGCACCTACATTGATCAACAGGTCACAGCCATACATCGCGAGATTGGCTTCGTAGAGTCCGTGCATTCCCAGCATGCCCATCCAGTTCTTTCCGCTCGCTGGATATGCACCAAGCCCCATCAGCGTCGAGGTGACGGGGAACCCTGTGGCATCCACCAACTCACGCAAGCTGGCAGAGGCGGAGGGGCCCGAGTTGATGACGCCGCCGCCGGTGTAGAAAATGGGTCGTTCTGCTACCTCGATCAGATCGACCAAACGTTCGATCTGCTGTGCATCACCCTTGACCACCGGTGCATAATGACGCGTCTGGACCTTGTTTGGTCCGATATATTCCGCCGTAGCAAACTGGACATCCTTCGGTATGTCGACCAAGACTGGGCCGGGACGGCCAGAAGCTGCGACATGGAAGGCCTGATGGATCGCGGTGCTGAGTTCGGCCGTATCCTTCACCAGCCAGTTGTGTTTGGTACAGGGTCGTGTGATTCCAACAGTGTCGGCCTCTTGAAACGCATCGTTTCCGATCATGAAAGTCGGCACCTGACCGGTCAACACAACGATCGGGACGGAATCCATCAATGCATCAGTCAAGCCGGTAACAGCGTTTGTGGCGCCCGGACCAGAAGTAACCAGGACAACGCCGGGCTTTCCGGTTGACCGTGCATAGCCTTCGGCGGAATGCACCGCACCCTGTTCATGGCGCACCAGATAGTGGCGAACATCATTCTGGAGGAAGATTTCATCGTAGATCGGGAGGACCGCGCCTCCGGGATAGCCAAATACGGTATCCACGCCTTGATCCTTCAGGGCTTGGACCACCATTCTAGCTCCGGTCATCTGAAGCGACATATCGCAGCTCCGTGTGTGTTGTGTGTTCGCACAAAAAAACCCCCGTTGCCGATCCGGGGGCGCATGGATCAGCAAACAATGCAGTTCACCAAACCAAGTGCCCGTCTCCTATCACCGCGAGTACAGGAATCATCCCATATCACCTCCATATATATCGGGAAGCCTAGGCAAGCGGGCGGAAGTCGTCAAGGCGTTGCCTCTGGTGAACCGATTTGACGTTATAGATCTGCCGGTTGATGTGGGATGGGGTATGGCCATAGGGCTGGCCGCCGATCTTTCGTCGTTGCCCGGCGCAAGCCAGTTTCCGGGCAATTGTTGCGATTGCTCTGGGCGACTGGCTTTGTCTGCTTGGGTGTTGACGAACAACAATTGATTGCCTGCATTTACCTGATTGGATGAGAATCCGGCAGATTGATGTCTGCCACCTGCTCCTCCGCCGGGGCAGCTGGAGTGAATCGCGCAGCGGAATGCCTGGAGGGATTGCCCAATCTCTTCCAACAGCCGTCGCGATAGACTTCCATTGCATTGAACCGGATTTTGTAGTCCATCTTTTTACTTCCCGGCACCCAGTAGCCGAGATAGATGTATTTCAACCTAGCCTCACGGGCGAGGGCGATATGGTCCAGAATCACATATGTCCCCAGACTGTCACGCAAGCGGGCCGGATCGAAAAAGCTGTAGACCATACTAAGTCCGTCATCCTGAATGTCAGTCAGGCACACCGCTGTCAGACTGCTCTTCCCGTCCGAAGCGGTTGTTACATATTCCACAATCTGGTTTTCGACCGGTGTATCCTCGACCATCGAAGCGAATTCGAAGATATCCATGTCCGTCATTCCACCTCCGGGATGACGGTGTTCGACGTAGTCGAGGAAGAGCGCATACTGCTCTTCGGTCGCCCATGGCGAAGCCGCGAGCCTTTCCAGATCGGCATTGCGTCTCAATATTCGACGTTGGCTCTTTGAGGGCACGAACTCCTCTACGAGGACCCGTACTGAGATACAGGCGGCACAGGTTGGACAGGATGGCCGGTAAAGGATGTTCTGCGACCTTCGAAAGCCCTGTTTGGACAGCATGTTGTTCAACTTAACTGCTTGAGTTCCTCGCAGGGAGGTGAACAGCTTCCTTTCCTGCTTCCCTTCCAGATATGGGCAGGGCAGCGGCGCGGTAACGTGGAATCTAGGCGCAATTGGCAGGGAATGGAGCATCGGCACAACGCATATTGGTTGACTCAATTGCTAGCAGCGCGAACACTGTCTGCCAAGCCCCTGAAACTGCCGGGTTTCATAAGGGTGTAGGCCCATGTATCTTGTGGCTGTCGCGACGAATGATGGTATATTCTGCGATGGCTATCTATTCCATTCGAGCAGTTCTCGATGTCATGGACGGCCGACGGACGTCTGTATCGCAACACTTCTTCGCAGTGGCAGCCAAATGCCATCCTCCGTGCCCGCAGCACATCGTTCCAGAGTTCACTCCAGTTCATTCGGAGTTGTCGGCTGTAGGCAGGAATGAAAGGATGGTTTCGGGCGTTATCTCCAAATGTAATTTCGCGGCAAATCCTGAACGAACAGCAGGTGTATCGGCATCAAACACGGCCAATGCTCGGATCAATGACAGTTACAGAAAGGAGTGAGGCACGTTGCCTTGAACCCAGATCCGATATGTTCCTGACTACGGTTCGGAAAATCAGATCCTTCAATCCCTGACAATTGCGCATGGGCGGCATCTGCCAATGCCGCTGGAGTTGGAGAACAACGCAGGATTTATGGGCAAAGGCTTCAATTGCGTCATTTTACGCGCAGTCCGCCAACTGAATCTGCATTTTTTGCGTACAGCGTTCGATGTTCATCAGCCGCGTTTTCCATGTTGGGAATTCCGGTGCAGGCGTCCGCCTCCGATGTGAAGCTCCGATGATCCGGTTCATTCCCGGCGGAAAGAACGGCGCGGTCAATGTAATCAAACTGAAGTCCAGATGAATGCATTGGGTGAACGGACCCATATCCGCAATTCCCACGAAGGATCGTTGTGGTTCCAGACTTTTCAGGATTCTGGATAGGTTATGGGAACCGTCGGTTTTCGCTCCAACCAGCCAGTGGCAGTCGAAACGACGTCGCCCGACAATTGCAGGTAGGCCCCGAAATCGGGGCCTACCTGACGCCAGTGATTTCCGCTCGCGGGCGAAACCGTCTAGCTGTCGGCTGCGTCTGCCTGCGCGGTCTTGGCGCGTTCTTCCATGAATTGGTCGAACTCAACCTTGTCCTTGGCTTCACGCAGTCGTTGAAGAAAAGCCTGGAACGCTTCCTGCTCATCCTCAAGACGGCGAAGGGTTTCGGCCTTATAGGCGTCGAATGCCGCGTTTCCAGTTTCCTTGAAACGGCTGCCACGCCTGCGCTTGGCATAGCTACGTTTTGCTGAACAGGCTCCGTTGAACATGCGTTTGCTCCAGATCATGTAGGCAAGGATGGCAAGGCCGATTGGCCAGAAGAGGATGAAACCCAGCACCATTATGGCTATCCAGGCCCCCTTGCCGCGATCGTCGAGCCAGGCTTCCGCCTGTGTGGGCCATGTTGCGACCGAACTCATCTCTATGTCTCCTCATTTCGCGGTTTCTGCAATGTGATTCTCATTCACATTGTGGAAGATGGGCGTCGCATCGCCAAGTTCAAGGCATAATGTAAAATAAATTTACATTTTTTCGGTCGACTCTCTGGTATGCAAGCGTTCAGCGAAATACGTCTGCTATTAATGGTCTATTTCGGCGAATTCCAATGGGAGATATCTTGGCGGCGGGTGGAGACCGAAACACCGTCCTGCCAGGTTTGGATGACTGGACATCCAATGTTGCTAAGAAAAGATGAACCCTCGGGGATTCTGGACACCGAACCATCTTGATTCGGATGTTCGCGAGCCCGGCTCGACAGCTCTACCGGTCACCCTGACCTCCACACACGAATTCCGCAACCTCCGCTCCGGTGATCCTTTGAATATCGTGTGGATCAATGCAGAATATGTGTCGCGGCGTACCACCAGCGGCCCAGACCGAATCAAATTCCAGGAGGCGCCTGTCGATGAAAGTGCGGATAGGACTCAGGTGACCCACTGGCGCAACCCCTCCGATCGCGAACCCGGTCCGTGACCGGATCAGATCCGCATCTGCCTTGACCGGCCACTCGCCTACAACCGCGCTTGCCTTTTCCGGATCAACTCTGTTTCCGCCCGCGGTAAGGAACAGAATGAGATCGCCGCTCTGCTCCCCCTTGAACATGATGGACTTCATGATCTGGTCGAGATGGCAACCAGCGGCTTTAGCGGCCTGTGCCGCGGTGCGCGTGTTGTCCGGCATTTCGCGAATTTCGGCTTCCAGCCCGGCGGCCTTGAGTGCGCCGCGTACCCGGTTCACGCTTCTGCTCATTTCAATCCCCTTGCACAACGGGGAGTGACTATAGTTGATGACTCGCAGGGACAAGCGCTGAACGCCGCAGAAACCGCGTCACTGTGCTACGAAGGACATTTGAATCGGTGGAAGAATCCGGTGGATTCCTGATGTGGCAGGAGTGTAGCTTTGATTGGTCGCCTTCATAACTCGTTGGACGAATGACCCTAGATCAAGTCGACAGTAACCAGCTTATCCGGGAAGCCTATCGCATTGAGGGAATCGGGGCACCCGAATGCCGGTCCATATTCCTGGACTGGGCGATCAAGCTTCCCCCGGAATTCAATCCACGTGAAGCCATCGCGTTGTTGCTCGAGACCTACGGGGGCCATGTGCCAGATCATCCCATGAGTGTAATTCTTCGAGAAGGTCTCACGGAGACCATGCGAACCGGGCGTCGCGCTGGACGGCGTGCCCGCATGGTGAAAGGGCAGGGGATAGGTGGCGCGGATGCCCGTGTCGTGGGTTCATTTCCGAAGTAGTGGAATTGGCTAGGTACGGAATCGGATTTCTGGCCAAGGCACGGAGGGCCGTGCATATCGTTAGCCTGCGGAACTTCCTGAAAGGATGCGGAAATGGTGACCGTCAAGCCGGAGTTTGATCTGTTTATAATTGGAGGGGGCGTCAACGGCTGTGGAATCGCGCGGGACGCCGCGGGTCGTGGCCTTGGGATTTGCCTGGCGGAGATGAATGATCTGGCTTCAGCAACATCCAGCGCTTCCACCAAATTGTTCCATGGTGGGCTGCGCTATCTGGAGCATTTTGAGTTTCGATTGGTTCGCGAAGGCCTGGCTGAGCGGGAACGGCTCCTGCGGGCGATGCCACATATAAGTTGGCCCATGCGTTTCATACTGCCCTACCACCCGGATATGAGGTTTGAGGGGATGACTTCCGCGTCCCGGCTTCTAACACGTGTCATGCCTTGGATGAAGGGTCGCCGCCCAAGCTGGCTAATCCGACTGGGTCTGTTCCTTTACGACAACATTGGCGAACGCAGTATACTTCCTGGCACCTCGACCGTAAACCTTGTTACCGCTTCCGAAGGTGACCCACTCAAGGAGCGGTTTCGTAAGGCATTCGAATATTCCGATTGCTGGGTGGATGATTCGAGGCTGGTCGTCCTTAACGCCAGAGACGCGGCCGAACGCGGTGCCGAGGTCAACATTGGGACCCGTGTGGTCGGGGCGGAGGTAAGGCACGGGTGCTGGGAAATCCGCATGGAAGACAAGGATAGTGGAAAATGCAGGACGACAACTGCCAGATTTCTTGTAAATGCCGCGGGTCCTTGGGCGGAAGAAGTACTGTCGGGCGTGACTGGAATTCAGCCCCCTTCGGCACTCCGGCTTGTTAAAGGTTCCCATATCGTCACACGACAGCTCTTCGACCATGAGAAGTGCTATTTCCTGCAGGGTGAGGATGGGCGAATTGTCTTTGTGATCCCTTACGAATCCGAATTCACTCTCATCGGCACGACCGATGTGGATTGCGGGCGGACAATGCAGTCACCGGTCTGTACAGATGAAGAACGGGACTATTTGATTGCCTTTGTCAATCGATACTTCAGAAGACAGATTGGTGCTGCGGACGTAGTCTGGAGCTTCGCCGGCGTCCGTGCATTGTTTGATTCCGGTGCGGAGAATCCAACTGCGACAACAAGGGAGTATGTCCTGGAGATTAACAATTCGAACGGCGCACCGCTGCTGAGCGTTCTTGGAGGCAAGATAACGACTTACCGCAAGTTGGCAGAACGTGCTGTTGATCGAATCGCCGAGTGTTTTCCCGGGCTTCCTGGTCCATGGACGGCCGGCGTTGCGCTTCCGGGTGGCGGATTTCCCGTTGATGGAGTGGCGGCACTGGAGCGGGATCTCCGCCTCAAATTCGAATTTGTCGATGACAGTTGGGCGCGACGTCTTGTTCGTGCATATGGCACAGATGCGACCTGCATTCTCGGAAGTTCCCGCAGCGCCGATGATCTCGGTCGTGACTTTGGGGCGACTCTCACGGAGCGAGAGGTTGATTGGATGATGCAGAGGGAGTTCGCTCGCACCGCCGAGGATATCGTCTGGCGGCGGTCAAAGCTCGGTCTCCGGATGACTTCGGAAGAGCTCTCCGCGTTGGATGAGTATGTTCGGGGCAACCCTACGGAAGGAAACAGCATCTGAGCAGGAAACTTGTCTCAGTCGGCAGCGGACGGTGGTAGCCGATTTGCGCCATCATGCGCCCGGAAAGCAGGTCACCACCTTCTCTGATATTGCACTTCAGGGTGGAGCGGGGGCTGCATGGCGGGGCCGGCGACGACCGGTTCGTGTTCGACCGGGAGTCCGGAACCGACACCATCCACGACTTCGGGGACGGACGGGACACCGTCGTCATCAGGGGCGGCCTGAGATTCGCCGACCTCGACATAAAGCACCGTGGCGGCGACGCCGTGGTCAGCGACCCTTCCGACACCCTCTCGATCGTGCTCGGGGACTTCGATGCATCGCTGCTGAGCGAGGCCGACTTCGACTTCATCGCCTGACCGGCCCGGAGGCCGGGACCCGCGGGGACTGGCCCAGAGACGCAGCCGCCCCGTGTCGGCGGGTATCGCCCGCCTTAGGCCTGCCGCGGGCCGCGCCGTCGGCGAGACCGTCGAACGCAGACCCGTGCGGCACGGCCACGCCGCCCGGCCAGCTGGAGCGGATGCGGAGTCCGCTCCATGTCGGAGGTGATCGGCGGCGGGTTCTCCGGCGCGGGCGCCTGCAGCCGCGACCGGTTGAACGCCGCGTCGGGGTCGGCGTGCCCGCCCCAGTGCCCCCAGACGGAACGGCCGTGCCTCCGGACGTCGGCCCAGCCGCCGCCACTGTCCTTCCACGCGCCGCGCTCGAAACGGTAGCGCTTGCCCGCCGGGTCGCCCGCCGCCGGCGTCGGTTCGCCGGGCAGACGACACGGGTCGATGAAGTATCTCTGCACAGCTGAGCGCTCCTTCAACTCCGACGTCCGCAATCTGGAGATGAATGCGCCCGGCGTCAGTGCTTGCCGCGTTTTTCAACCCATCGGGCCGAGAGTTTTTCGATGGCTTCGATCCGCTTCTCGGCACTTGGGTGGCTAAGGAACCAAGCAGGACCGGCTCTGGATCCGGATTGGCTGAGTCTATCGAGTTTTCTCAGCAAAGATGTCTGAGGCTCCGTCCCGATTCCTGCCTTGACCAGTAATGCGGCTGCGTAGGCGTCCGCCTCGAACTCATCGTTCCGGCTCAACTTAGCCGTGAATAGAGAAGTCAATAGATTGGCAAGATGACCGCTTAGCCATCGAAGCACCGGCGGGAAGGGCAGGAACCGACCCAATGCCAGAACCAACGCGGTCCGAAACGCATTCTGTCCGGTGAAGACAATCATTCGCCGCCGCGAATGCCCTAGAGCCACATGCCCTAGTTCATGTGCGATCACACTTGCAAGTTCGTCTGAACTGACTTCTCCTGCCCGATACTTCCTGAGGAATCCGCGGGTAATGAATATGCGTCCGTCCGGCGCTGCAAGACCGTTTATCTGTTCGATGTCATAGACCTCGACCCGGATGGCGGGGAGATCAAGTGCCTCCGCCATCCGCCCTGCCAGCAACGTCAGGGTTGGATCCACCAATTCTGTGGAGTTCGCCTTGAGTTGACGCGCCATCCTCCATGCTGAAAACCTGTACATGGCCAAGCCATAAATTACTGCGAGTAAGATGGGCAGGAACTTTAGCATGGTCTGAATATGGAATGGCTGGGCCCGTCAGGCAATGCTTGACTTCGAGTGGGACAGTGGAATTCTCCATCAACGGGTTCATTCAGAACTACGTTGGTTCGCATGCCTGCCTGGTGTAGCCGAATCAGCAAACCACTCTCGACCTCCCCACTTCCCCTTCGGATAAAAACGGGGGAGCATGTGCGATAGTGCCGATCGGATCAGAAGCGGCGATCGAATTTGAGCCAATGGCGGTCAGGGATCAGGTCAATGAACAATGCGCAGACTGGTCCGATCAGGCTGCCAGCCAATGCGCGGCATTTTAGTATATAATTCCCCAACTTTTGTTCACCACGCCATCCGTAACCCATCGATATTGAAAGATCACCCCCATTCCACCTTGGTGCGCCATGTCCTGTCCAGCGAAAGTTCCGTCCTGCGAAATCCAGATGCTATATACCCGGCGTTCCGGAAGTCGGCGGCTTTCTGAAAGCCCGGATTTCCATGCAAATCTAGTACGAAACCATCACCTTCTCTGCGCCGCTGTTACGGGAAGGGATTTTCTCTCAGGTCGCGAAACAAGGGACGACCTGACACAGGCTCGCTACGTCGCGGCATTCGCACAGGCCCGGCTCGATGCCTCCGGAAATGTTCTGCCGCCGTTGGTACGGGCATGACGCAGGCATCGAAACGGCCATCGCTGGAATCGGTTCCGTGCCCTTGATGTCCAGCCCACCATCACCCGGTCCGCCAGCAGCGCGGGGAGGTCCGCTGCGGCCACGCTGCCCGTGACCTTTCCTTTCCGGCGGAAAGCTGATCCCGCTTGTTTCCTTGGTTCGCCTCCATCCTCTGCCTAATCAGGGCAACGTCTCCCATGGAACCGTCCTGCGACTTCCCCCATGCCTCAGCACCATGTTCTGGGACGCCGTCTCCGGTAACGGGGCCATGCAGGCCATGGAAGGAAGCAGGGCGCAGAGGGCACGGCGGCAGCGTCAGCGGGTTCATTGGACTGTTCCCCGCCATTGATCGGTACTGCGGGGATGCCATCCTTCGTTCCCAAGGCAGGCAAGCGGAATCCGATGAATTGTAGTCTTCTTTACGGGAACATATCTATTTATTGGCAACGATTTATCGAAAGAAATTCTTAAATCAAGGGAATGTTGCACGTCGTCGGGAAGCGGGTGGAAGTTGCGGTAACCGACGGGCTTGGTCGCTTCGGACTTCGGAGACCCAATCAGTCTTGAGTCCACGTTACTGGAACCTTGGTCGGTCCCCGGAACGCCCAACCGGCGAATGGCACCTCACCAGCCATCCGCAATCCAGGCAAACGATCGAACAGCATCGGCAAGGCAACGTCCGCGATAAGTGTCCGACTGGCGGCCGCTCCCGCGCAGAAATGGGGTCCTGCTCCAAAGGCAAGGCTCGGGGAAGTGTCACGGGCTATATCGAATTTGTCGGATTCCCTGAATACTTCCTCGTCCCGGTTTCCGGAGCCGAACATGAAAAAGACGCGGGAGTTTGGTTCAAAGTCGATGCAATTGATTGTGTCGGCCCGTGCCACCCGTCGCGGTGACATGCCAATTGGAGAAATCCACCTCGCATATTCTTCAAATGCATCGCGCCAGCTGGCTCGACCTGCCCTAATGAGATTCAACTGGTCAGGATGGGTCAGGAGGGCCCAGGCTGTTCCTGCGATTGCATCGCGCGGCTCATTCTGACCTCCGGAAATCGCGAGCTTTACATTGGCCCGAATGGCTTCTAACGGCAGGCCTGCCTGAAGCTGCACTGAAAGAAGTGATAGATCAGGCGTATTCCAAACTTCTGGCATTCGCTCTTCGATATGATCGTCGATTATGGCGGTGCAGTCGTTGCAATGTGCCTCGATCCGTGGATCGCCGGCGTAGTTCGCGATTCCGTCGATCATGCCTTGACTTACTTGATCGATTTCCTGCCAATCCATATTGCGAAGTCCGGTGATCACTCTCAATGCGTGACCCGAAACCGGCATCGCGAAATCAGCCACGAGATCGCAGGACGTTCTCGGCGCGAGTCCGTCGAGCACTTCTTCGGTGTGTTTGCGGAACTCATGGAGCCAGTGGCCGCGGACCGTGCGGGGGCTGAATGCCGGGAATGTGGCTCTGCGTTCGCTCGCGTGTTCCTTTCCGTCCTTACGCATCATGTTCTCGCCCATGAGGACGCTCATAAGTCCTTCTGGTTGGTGGCTGGAAAAGACACCGATACGTTTCTCCTGCTCAAATATGGCATCGCGTTTTGTCAAAAGCGTGGCACCAAGCTGCGGAACGAAACAGATTGGCGTTTCCGAGCGCATTGCTGCGAGTGCTGGATAAGGGTCCGCATGGAATGTCTCGAGTTCAATGTCCACTACCGGAGCCTGAGCCATCAGAAAGTCCTGTTACAACCCTTGTTGATCTTTGGCTCCATCCTGTCGGATTGAGATTACGACCGCAATGCTTGGCCGACCGAACCTCTTTCAGAATTCCTCGGTTGTGAGGGTCGTCCGGAACCGTGCGTTTCCTTGACCGTTGATCTGGAAGCGGAGCTGATCCGTTGGTGCGAGGAGAGTGATGGATCCACGACGTTACTGGATGGTGGGTCCACGTTCTTTGAGAGCTTGACCTAAAATTGCTGTCTATGCTCCATATATTGCGAGAACGCCCTCGTATGGCCAGCCGAATGGGCTAGATGTGGAATTCCAGGTCAAACTCTGAGTCTCCTGAAGCGGATACTTGGTGGCACAGTAATGGAAATCCTTCCCCATTCTACGCCGCGAGGCCGGTGAGATTGGCCCTTTGACTTAAAGGCATAGCAGGTTGGTCACCTACTTGGGCTTGGCGGAGGTGGCGGACTTCCGGCCTGCAGCGACGTTTGTCCGGCGCGGTAAGGGTTCTGACTACGACACATATCGCCCGTCAGAGCGCCTTCTCTCACCGCCGGACTAGGGCTGTCGGGCATCCCCCTCTTCGCAATGCTGACATTCGCTGGCCCAGGTAGGTTGCGGCGAGACGGACTTCGAGGTCGGGGGCCCGGTACGAACAGAGGTTGGCCGCGAGCCCCCAATACATATTTCGACATCTGTGTGTCGTAGGAAGGAACCGGCACTCGAGTGAGAACTGACCGGTGGGTGTTCACGCTGACAAAACTCGGCGTGGCAACGCTTGGCAGTCTCCGGACGCGTGCCGTTTCGACCGTAGCCCATAAGCCAAATGAATAGGTCTGGACCGTCCTAATCTCCTATCTGGATTCGTCGATCCAGACCGAAATTAACCGCTTGGGGCACGGAAACTGGGCGGGCTTGAGCGGGATGCCGGAACAGTGAATTACAATTTGTCGCATCGCGACATGCTGTTATGATGGACGCCGGGGCGTAGCGGCAGGAGATTGCTTAAGCGGTCGCTTGCGAAATCGTTGCCTGTCGCGTCGCTCGGAACCACTTGAGGAGAAAGAGTGATATGGACAGACTGAACGAGATCATTGGGGCTATCAACGCCTTTGCCTGGGGACCGCCGATGCTCGGCATGCTCGGTGTCACCGGAGTCCTGCTTACGCTCGGGCTCATGTTCATGCCCTGGAGAAAGGTCGGCTACGGGTTCCGCCTCCTGTTCGACAAAGACTCAGCTTCCGGTGAGGGCGAGGTCAAGCCGTTCAACGCCCTCATGACCGCATTGTCGGCGACCGTTGGCACGGGAAACATCGCAGGTGTCGCGACCGCAATCGCGCTTGGGGGCCCCGGCGCCATCTTCTATATGTGGGTGATCGCGCTGTTTGGGATGGCAACGAAATATGCGGAAGCCGTTTGTGCTGTCACCTATCGTGAAGTTGACCAGAGCGGAAAGTATGTTGGCGGACCGATGTACTATCTCCGAAACGGTGTCGGGGAATTCGCTCCGGAACTCGGAAAATGGCTCGGCGTGGCATTTGCCATTTTCGGCGCTGTCGCTGCCTTTGGAATTGGCAATGCGGTGCAGGTCAACTCGATGGCGGCTGCGCTTGACAGCAGCTTTGGTCTTCCGCCATGGATTACCGGGGTGGTTGTGGCCGCATTGGTTGGGATCGTTGTTATTGGTGGCATCCGCAGAATTGGCGAGGTTGCTGGCAAGCTGGTTCCTACCATGATCGTTCTCTATATCGGGGCGGCGATTGTGATCCTCATCATAAATTTTACCGCAATTCCGGCGGCGATCGGCATGATATTCACGTATGCCTTCACACCGGCAGCGGCAACTGGCGGATTTGCAGGTGCTGCAGTCGCAGCTGCGATCCGGTTCGGTGTTGCCCGGGGCGTGTTTTCGAATGAATCCGGGTTAGGCTCCGCAGCGATCGCACATGCCGCGGCCCAGACGAACAGTCCTGTACGCCAAGGCATTATCGCAATGCTCGGAACCTTCATCGACACCATCGTGGTTTGCACCATGACGGCTCTGGTGATTCTGACTTCGGGCGCGTGGATGATGTTCGGACCTGATGGTTCCGGACTTACCGGTGCGGTGCTGACCTCCACCAGTTTCCAGGAATCAATAGCCGGGGGACAATATGTCGTTACGATCGCATTGGCGGTCTTCGCGTTCACAACCATTCTCGGATGGTCCTACTACGGCGAGCGCTGCTGGCAATACCTGTTCAAGGAGCAGAGTGTCGTCATCTATCGGGCGTTGTGGGTTCTCGCCGCGTTGAGCTTCGCCAACGTAAAGGTTGATTTGGTCTGGAACCTTTCCGATACCCTGAACGGCTTGATGGCGGTGCCCAACCTGATCGGACTACTCCTGCTCGCTCCGGTGGTGTTCAAGGTTACGCGGGAGTACTTTGAAAATGAAGGACGACCTATCGGAACCAGTTTGAAGTCATCCGGATAGGTCGCCGCCCAAACCTGAACGACCACGTAAATGAGGTCGGAGTGCCCGCCGGGAATCTGGCGGGCACTCAACAGTAGGCGGTTGACTGCCGAAAGCCGCGGATTGGGTCTTGGATCTGGAAGTTGGGCGGACAAACAGCGGAGAAAGGAATCCTTGTGAGGCAGGGCATCCGACTCCACGTGTTTCCGGTCGGGCAGGCAGTCGATCCCTGCTTTACCGAGTCGCCGTCAAGTTCAGTTTCCCAGCACCTTCATGCCGCGTTCAATACCTTCGATTGTCATGGGAACCATACGGTCACGACCCAGGATTTCCTGAATCATTCGGATTGATTGCGTATAGCCCCATGCCCGTTCGGCGATTGGGTTGATCCAGAGAACCGCCGGCCATTGGACGCGGGCACGTTCAAGCCAGACCTGTCCCGCTTCGGCGTTCCAATGCTCGTTCGCTCCACCGGGGAAGGCGATTTCATAGGGACTCATCGATGCGTCGCCAACAAAGATGCATTTGTAATCGTGCCCGAAGGTGCGCAGCACTTCCCAAGTCGGCGTCCGTTCGTTCCAGCGTCTGCGGTTGTCCTGCCAGACGCTTTCGTAAAGGCAGTTGTGATAATAGAAGTGTCGTAGATGCTTGAACTCCGCGCGGGCCGCCGAGAACAGTTCCTCCACCATCCGGATATGAGGGTCCATCGAACCACCGACGTCAAGAAACAGAAGCACCTTTACCGCGTTTCGTCGTTCGGGCCTGGTCTGTACGTCGAGGTAGCCGTTTTCCGCTGTGGCTCTGATCGTTCCAGGTAGATCCAGTTCTTCAGCAGTTCCGTCACGGGCCCAGCGGCGAAGCCGCTTCAGCGCGACCTTTATGTTGCGTGTTCCGATTTCGACCCTATCGTCCAGATCCCGGAATTCGCGACGGTCCCAGACCTTGACGGCTCGTTGATGGCGGCTTTCTCTCTGACCAATTCTTATGCCCTCCGGGTTATATCCATATGCGCCGAAAGGGCTTGTGCCTGCGGTGCCGATCCACTTGCTTCCGCCTTGGTGGCGGCCCTCCTGTTCGCGCAGTCGCTCCCGCAACGTTTCCATCAGTTTGTCGAACCCGCCTAGGGCCTTGACCTCAGCTTTCTCCGCTTCACTTAGGTGCCGCTCCGTCAGTTTCTCAAGCCAGTCTCCAGGTAAGTCGACCGCAGCCATCAATGATTCGGTGGGAATCTGTTCCAGCCCCCTGAATGCCTCGCTGAACGCACGGTCAAATCGATCAAGGTTGCGTTCGTCCTTCACCAATGCCGCACGAGCCAGAAAATAGAAGCGCTCAACGTCAAATGTAACGAGCCCCCTCCCAATGGCCTCCAGAAAGGTCAGGTACTCGCGAAGACTGACTGAAATTCCGGCCTCCCGAAGACTCTGAAAGAAGGGCAGGAACATCAGCTATATGCACGCTCGATAATGATTGCGGCAAATACAGCGAGCACTCCAAATGCCATCGCATATACGGCGGCATATTGCGCTACGTCCATTGCGTTTCCTCTTCGCCGCCTCGCTTGGATTCCACCGATAAGCGCCCCCACAGCAGCGGATGCCAACACGATCATTATAGCCAGTCCTCTCCCTTGGGGCGTTCACAGGAAGTATGCCTGCGGATTGGTTTGCCATGATTGCACTTGCGGTAGGCGGTTCCAACCCGCTGTGTGCGGGATGCATATGAAATCTCGAACAGCGCATGCAGACATTCAGGAATTGTTTGCCACATCATTTCTCTTGAATTCGCGTTGCTGAGTGGTGGTTGGATTTGGTTTGAAGAAAGCCTGGTCCTCTGTCTTCGGCTCTCTCCTATGACTTGGAGCAGGACCACGGCTGAGCATAGGGAACTGGCAAGGATCCTCTCCCGTGCGGTGGAACAACCGGAATTGCCCCAGATGACGGTGATTGAAGCAGGCACTATTCCCGAATCCTCCAATTTGGACAATCAGGTCGGTAAGCGGAGCTCGCAAGTCGACGTGATCTTTCGGATGTAACGCCCAATGATCAGGCAAATCAGCCTCGACAGCCATATCGGTCAGGAGTTGGAATTCCGCTAGGCGAAGTGACTATCTGTCGCCGCGCGCCATGAATGCCAGACGTTCGAACATGTGAAGGTCCTGTTCATTCTTCAGTAGTGCCCCATGCATCTTTGGCAGCGCACTCCTACCGTCCAGTTTCAGATCTTCGGCGGATAGGTCTTCTGCCAGCAGGAGTTTCAGCCAGTCCAGGACTTCGGAAGTGGATGGCTTCTTCTTCAGACCGGGAGTCTCACGCAATTCAAAGAACTGCGAAAGCGCGGTCGCCAGCAATCGCTCCTTGATTCCTGGATGATGTACCTCGACAATTTTTCTCATCGTCTCCATGTCTGGAAATCGGATGTAATGGAAAAAGCACCGACGCAGGAATGCATCGGGCAGTTCCTTTTCGTTGTTTGAAGTGATGATGACGATCGGTCGGTGCCTCGCTGCCACCGTCTCGCCAGTCTCATGGACCTGGAATTCCATCCTATCCAGTTCCTGAAGCAGATCGTTCGGGAACTCGATGTCAGCCTTGTCTATTTCGTCGATCAGCAGAACGACCTTTTGCTCAGCGATAAACGCTTGCCATAGTTTTCCCGGCTTGATGTAGTTCTTCACGTCACGCACGCGTTCTTCGCCGATTTGGCTGTCACGGAGGCGTGACACCGCATCGTACTCGTAAAGGCCCTGTTGAGCCTTTGTCGTGGACTTGACGTGCCACTCAATGAGCTCGAGCCCAAGTGCCTCGGCGACCTGACGGGCGAGCTCGGTCTTTCCGGTGCCCGGTTCCCCCTTGACCAATAGCGGACGCTCCAGGACGACCGAGGCGTTTACCGCAACTGTCAGATCATCTGTTGCCACATAGGCTTTGGTGCCGGAGAATCTCATGGGCCTCTATCGGGACTGAATCTCTAGGGTCTCGTTTCCCTAATGATCTGGGAACTACCTTGCAAGCTTGTGGTTTCCGAGCGTGACAAGGCAATTCGCTTAGGCTAAGGCGTTCCAGCATTGAAGTGGCCTGATTCAGGCGGTTCGAAACATGGATTTGATCCGTCAAGCACGAGGGAGCCAACATGGCGGCAAGGGTTGTTCTGCCGGATGACTACCGACCTTCCGAAGACGAGACATTCATGAGCGAGCGACAGCTCGAGTATTTCCGACGTAAGCTCGTCGCGTGGAAGGACGAATTGCTGAGCGAGTCGAAACTCACGATCGAGGGACTTCAGGACAGCGCGCACAGTGTTCCCGATATGACTGATCGTGCCAGCGAGGAAACGGATCGTGCACGAGAACTCCGGACCCGAGATCGCCAGCGCAAGCTAGTTGCGAAGATCGATGCGGCGCTGCGGCGGATTCAACAGGGCGGATACGGTTACTGCGAGGTGACGGGTGATCCGATCTCACTCAAGAGACTTGACGCGCGTCCAATTGCGACAATGGGCCTGGCGGCGCAGGAGCGACACGAGCGGCGCGAAAAGGTCCATCGCGGCGACATGGCCTGCTTGCCCGCGATACGGGTTTCAGTGCGCCATTACGGCCGCGGCTAGAGTTCGGGACCGTGTTGAGGGGTCGGCAAGTTACGGTCATTGGAGCCGGTATAGCCGGTCTTTCCGCTGCGGTGGCGTTGGCTCAATGCGGCGCGAAAGTGCGGGTCCTGGAACGATCTCAGAAAATTGCCCAGGTTGGAGCGGGGCTGCAGGTTTCACCAAACGGGTTTGTGGTGCTGGATGCGCTTGGACTTGGTACAGAGGCAAGACGTGCTGGACTGGAGACAACTGCCATTGAACTCAAGGATTATCGTGCCGGTCGGCGGGTCCTGCGAATCGATTTGACCAAGCGGCGAAGCCGTATTCCATTTCTTCTGGTTCATCGAACACGCTTGATTGGACTGTTGGAGGAGCGGGCGCGAAAGTCTGGCGTGGATGTCGCGTTTGGCGCGTCCGCTGATCCGTCGAGCGTCGATGGCTCGCTGGTAGTCGGGGCTGACGGACTCAGGTCGGAGACACGGAAGCATCTCAATGGGCCGGAAGTGCCATTCTTTACAGGTCAGGTCGCCTGGCGAGCGCTGGTGCCTGACAAAGCGGAACCTGAAGTGAATGTCTGGATGGGACCGGGTCGGCATCTGGTATCTTATGCGCTGGAAACGGGATTGCGGAACATCGTTGCGGTGGAGGAGCGCAAGCGATGGGCAGCTGAGGACTGGAATCGGGCTGACGACCCTGCCAACCTACGGGCGGCGTTCGCGAGTTTCGACCCTGAGGTCAGGCAGTGGCTCGCCCAGGTGAATGATGTTCGGCTCTGGGGACTGTTCCGGCACGAAGTCGCCACGCGCTGGCAAGACGGGCGTTTTGTCTTGTTGGGCGACGCGGCACATCCGACACTCCCGTTCCTGGCGCAGGGTGCAAATCTTGCACTTGAAGACGCGTGGGTCATGACCCGCTGCCTGGATCGGTTGCCGCAGCAAGAGGCTCTTGCGGAATACCAAAGGCGTCGCAACGCGCGAATTGTTCGGGTCATCGCGGCGGCAACGGCAAACGCGAGAAATTTCCATCTTCGCAATCCGCTGTTAAGGACCGTTGCCCATGCAATCCTCAGGGTTGGAGGGGTGACGATGCCACAGTTAGCACTGAACCGCTTCGGCTGGCTATATGGTTTCGACGTCACGCGGGAGTCGCCGGCCCTACTGGATCCGGATCCCGGTGATTCATCGAAGGTCGTATGAGGCCGATGCCTCGAACCCAAACGTTGGGCGAGATGTTCAGGGCAGAGATTCAAGCGCCGCGATAATTCCACCGAAGTCCGCCGGTTTCAACGAAGCACCGCCCACCAGAGCTCCATCGACATTGGCAACGGAAAAAATCTCACCTGCGTTCGATGGATTAACCGAGCCCCCATATAGAAGCCGCACGCCATCAGCATCCGGTCCAAAACTGCTCTGGATTTGGGAGCGCATGTAATTGTGAACCTCAGCGATCTGCCCCATGGACGGAATCGTGCCGGTGCCGATCGCCCAGACCGGCTCGTAGGCGACAACAACCGACTGGCTGTTGGTTTCTCCAGGTAAGGAGCCCGAGAGCTGAGAGCCAATGATTTCAAGGGTTTCACCATTTTCCCGCTGGTGCAGAGTCTCTCCTACGCAAATGATGGTGACGAGACCGGCGGAATTTGCGGTGGATGCCTTTGACTGGATCAACGAGTCAGATTCACCGTAGGCAGCCCGCCGTTCTGAATGCCCTAGAATTACATATTCAGCTCCAGCATCCGCCAACATGTAAGCGGAGACTTCACCTGTATGAGCTCCATTGACGGCCGCATGGCAATCCTGCCCACCCAGTGCGATGGCGCTTCCTGCAGCCAGTCTATGCATCGGTTCCAGCAATGTTGCGGGTGGGCATATCACCACATCGCAGGCAGGGCTTGAGTGATTCGCGATCAATTCATTCAGTTTATAAAGATCATTAGATAACCCATTCATTTTCCAGTTTCCTGCGGCGAGTCGTCTTCGATTCATTTTATCCTCGAGAGTTCTGGATTGGGCTATCTAGCTTGATCTGGTCCAATCGCTGTTTGGCGTTGAAGGTGATGGGCAGAAATCGGTTCCCGCTTACAGTATTGCGCTGCGAGGGAGGATGCCACAGGCCTATTGGCGGCGTTGGCCTAATTTGCGTCCGGTTGTTCGGGTGGTGCAGCTTTTCGGAATGCGGTGATTTGGTCGAGCTCTCCGAAGATCCGCTCAATCGTTGGATAGGGTGCGTGATCGATGTGGAAGCGCCTGTTGTTCCAGACTTGCGAGTAAAGGCAGATATCGGCGATTCCCGGCGATTCGCCGTGGCAGAATCTTCCCGTTTCCGGGCTCTCGACGAGAATCCGCTCGAGCGGCTCAAACGTTGTCTTGACCCAATGCTGGAACCATTCCGATTTGCTGTAACCATCCAGCCCAAGACCTTCGAGGTGCCGAAGCACCCGCAGGTTGTTGAGCGGGTGGACTTCGCAGGCAATCATGCAGGCAAGCGCCCGAACCCTCGCGCGGCCCTTCGGGTCGTTTGGAAGAAGCGGTGGATGCGGGTGCACTTCATCGAGATATTCAATGATCGGGAGCGACTGAGACAGCACCGTGCCGTCGTCAAGTTCCAAAGCAGGCACGAGACCAGAGGGGCTCTTTCCGAGAAAGGTGGGATTGCGGTGTTCGTCTTTCAGCAGGGAATAGGACAGATAGCGATAGTCAAGGTTCTTGAGATTTAGGGCGACCCGCAGCCGCGTCGAAGTGGATGATCGGAAATAGTTGTGCAGAATCAGCATTGTCTATCCTCCAGATATTCAGCATCGTTACCTTCCGCCGAGATTGCAAGCGCACGTACTTGCTAACGTCCATGCTACGCGTCAGGATCGTCGGAGTAGGAAATCACACGGAGGATCCGTGCCAATGCTTCGGTCCAGAATCAATGAACTTATCGCTGAATCAGACGCTTTCATCCGTAGCCATGGCTTCAGTTTGCCGCCGTTCGCATATTGGTCTCCCGAGGAATTTCGGAGGCGCACCGCATCTGACAGCCAACTCGTTCGGGACCACTTTCTGGGTTGGGACATTACGGACTTTGGACAAGACCGTTTTGATGAACTGGGTCTGTTTCTGTTCACTGTCCGCAACGGGTCAAGTTCCAATGTCGTTCGTGGTAAAGGGATGCTCTATGCCGAGAAGCTCTTGATTTCGGCCGAGAACCAAGTCACTCCGATGCATCGACATAATCTGAAGACCGAGGACATTATCAACCGTGGCGGTGGCACGCTGGTACTTGAGCTCTTTCGGGCCGACCCGGATGGTGGCATAGACGAATCTGCCGAAATTACTTTGCGCACGGACGGCTCACTCAGGAAGATTCAAGGCGGGGGTCTACTCAAACTGGCCCCGGGTGAGAGTGTGACGCTTGAGCCCGACATTTGGCATTCATTCTGGGGAGAGGGTGGCCGAGTTCTGATTGGCGAAGTGTCAAACGTAAATGATGACCGGACGGATAATGTATTCCGTGATGCGATCGGGCGATTTTCAACCATTGAGGAGGACGTCGCTCCGACGCATCTCCTTGTTTCGGATTACGATGTTTCCTTGTGACGGGACGTGCCCCGACGCTCAAGCAAACCGTAGTCAAAGGCAACTCAGTCCTGGAAACGCAACCCAAGTCGACCTGAGTCAGGCTCCAAGGCCTGAATGCTTCAGGTTGATTGATTCCGAGGATAACGACCGAATTCCCTGGAAAGAGCGATTTCAAGTTCTGTCTGTCCAGGCATGCCAAGTTCCTGGCTGACTTATGCGGAGGCGCTTGAATATAGGGCGAAGTCCTTCCGCCTCATGCAAAACTGCGGGTTCTAGGGCCACACTTCAGACCTTATGGTCACACTCGAATGGGACGCGCCCAACGTCAACCGGTGGCCAACGAAAGATGTGGCGCAATTCACTGATAGGTGGTCGGGTTATCTCATTCCGATCAGGTCTTTAGCGGCTTCACCTTGGAAACAGGATAAGCCACCGCAGGAGGTGAGTTGATGGACCTTACAGCCGCAATCATAGAGCTGGCGCAGCGACCGATTGATGAATTGCCCAAGCGTCCGATGAACCTCGCCCGATTCTCGTTGTTGGACTGGATAGTGTGCGGGCTGGCTGGTACCCGAGAGTCGGTAGCGGTCAAGCTGCGAGCGTTCGCCAATGCAGAGGCCGGTACGCCGGTGGCTTCCTTGATCGGTGGTGACGTGGCACCCGCGCGTATGGCAGCGCTTGTAAATGGCGCAACCACGCACGCCCTGGACTATGACGACACACATTTTGCCCACGTCGGCCACCTTTCGGTCGGCATATTGCCGGCGGCACTGGCTGCCGGAGAGGAAGTTGATGCACAGGTAAGCGACGTCATCGCATCGTTCCTGGTTGGGGCGGAAACAGCGATCCGAATAGGCTTGGTGTTGGGCCGTGACCACTACAGGCTTGGCTTTCACCAGACCGCGACGGCGGGCGCATTCGGTGCGACAGTTGCCGCGGGGAGGCTCTACGAACTCCACGCTGCCCAGATGCGTGCGGCTATCGGACTGTGTGCGACTCGTGCTTCTGGGTTGAAGTCGCAGTTCGGTACAATGGGCAAACCGTATAATGCAGGCATTGCGGCTTCCAACGGGGTCGAATGCGCGATGCTGGCCCGCCTGAACCTTGGTTCTGCAGATGATGGGCTGATGGGTGCGCAGGGATTTGTCGACACGCACACGCCAGGCAACTGTCCCGGTGTCATCCAGCCCCTGTCGCCGAACAGTTTCCTCTTCGGGGACAACCTCTACAAGTTCCACGCCTGCTGCCATGGTACACACGCGATGATTGAGGCGCTCCTGAATGTCAGGGAGTCGCGCAGTTTGAGACTCAGAGATATTGCGGCCCTGGAACTGAGAACAAACCCACGCTGGCTAAGTGTCTGCGATATCAAAACCCCCCGGACCGGTCTTGAGGTGAAGTTCAGCTACGGTTGGCTCGCGGGCATGGTCCTCCGCGGTGACGAAACAGGCGACCACCGAAAGTACCTGTCCTCACTTGCCACAGATCCTCAGCTTGCGGAGTTCTCGGAAAGGGTCGCGGTGATCGGGGATGGCAGCCTCACGGACCTACAGACCGTTGTAGGTCTTTCGTTGGTTGATGGGACATCGGTTTCAATCGCCAACGATCTGGCGGAACCTATGGCGGAAGAGGCGTTGGGTACCAGGCTGCGCCACAAGGCGCTCTCCGCTATCGGGAATCAGGGCGAGGAGATATGGGACATGCTGCCACGGTTGCATTCGATGAGTGCCCGTGAACTCGGTCTGCGATTGCGCCATGAACAGACCGAGAAGAGCGGAGACGCAGTCTAGAGTGCCTTCAGTTGAGCCACCATCGAAGGGGTTCCGTCTGAGCGCGGGATCCTTCGCACTCAAAACTCTCCCGGGTGGTCAGGGTCGACACACACGGGGTTCGTTGCAAGTACTGGTCCGTGAAGACCGACACCCGCGGGAAACGATGCCGATCCCGACCCATGGTGACGGAATTTTCCGGTTTCGCCCAAAAGTGCTTCATGAGAGATCCGAACACCGCGAAGTCGCCCTGCCCATATGCCCAAAGTCATACTCAACACCTGATTTGCGCCGTGAGGTCAAATCCAGGCTTCTGGGCTGAGCTCACCAATTTCCCTTGCGCCGCCGCCGCGTCGACCCTAAGTTGAAGCCATGAGCGGTGCGCCGGACATCAATTACCTTGCCCGGCAGGTCGCCGTGCTGGAGGAACGCATGAACACGATGCAGGCCGACCTTTCGGCCACTCTTGAACGCTTCCTTGTGGACATGGCCACGCGCGACGTGGAAGCCGCGAAGCGCGAAACGCGTATGCTCCTGGCGATCGCCGGAATGCTGGGTCTCGCAGTCGCGGTCATCGGGTTCCTGATCTGATTGGAACCATCGCTCATGCGTCCTCCTGGATGACGCCCGCCAATCTGGCCTGGCGATGCTTCGCGACACCAATCCCAAACCGGACCGGATCGGCCTTGCGGCGGAATGTGCGGATGGCGGCGGGGTTTGGATGTTGGGAAACATACAGGGCCGGGACGGCCTCCGCAGTTCCCGAGCGCGTCGGCGGCCGGTCCCGACCGACAGGATCTAGATATGGTGCTCGTTCGGGGTGCGGTCAGCGTTTGCTGAGGCCACTGGATGGATCGGGAAAAACGACTCTCTGCCATCGAGCAAAATTTACCTGGCACGTGCGATTTCCGCGAGTTCAACGGGAATCACGCGGAAACAGTGATTTGATGGCCACACTTCCATTTCGGACTGTAACCGCGCAGACTCGGATCGATCCGAAAGGAAGGTCCGTGAGTTTCCGATGGGAACTGGAAATGACGTTGGATTTTGCGCACGAACTCGAGCGCTTCCGAATCTCGAATCCAGGACTGGTTCTGGCGACCGACTTCCGAGGACCCCAATTCCGTTCTGACGTGCAACGCCAGTGGCGGTGGCTTGGACGGATGTGTGTTTTGACATTATCCGACGGGGGCAGACCAGAGGATGACCTATCCCGGATATCTCACCAGATTTTGTTGCATGGGGCTGGAATCCGTGACATATGCAGGGATTACAGGACCTTACACGGGACGGAGGACCGACCCCATGCAGACACAGTGCAACGCCGACCGCATCGATTCCAGCCACCATGGCCGACGTGAGGTGACGGGCGCCTCCGGCGGCGGACGGCTGTCATCGGACGGCGGCGCTCCCCTTCCCGTGGAGGCGGACCTGCTGACCGGGCTGACGCGCAGGCTGGCGGATCGCTTCACGGACCACCGTGACCCGGACCGCGCCGGGCACGGCCTCCGGTGCCCCGTCGCCCAGCGGGTGATGGGGACCGCGCTGGGCTACGGGGACATCAACGACCATGACATCCCGCCCGGCGGCAGCGCGCTGGCGCTGGCGCTGGGCCGTGACGACGTCACCGGCGACGGCCGGCGGCGGGAGAGCGACCGGGGCGCCCCGCTGGCCAGTTCCAGCGCGCCCGACCGCCTGGAGCTGGGCGAGCCGGACAGGGCCGCGGATGACCGGTACAGGCGCATCGCCGCCGACCCGGAGGCGACCGGCAGGCTGATGCCGGGCATGTTCCTGGAGGCCCACGGGGCGCCACCCGAGGGGACCGTCCCCGGCCCCGCCGCCACCGACGGACCTCCGCGCGGGCGCCAGGAGGGCCGCTTCCTGCACGGATACCACGGACACTGCCGCTGCCTTCCCCTTTACGTCACCTGCGGCGAGCATGTCCCGTTCGCCCGGCTTCGGCCCTCGGACATCGACGCCTCCGACGGGGCGCTGGAGGGGCTGGCCAGGATCGTGGCCGTCATCCGCGGCGCGTGGCCGTCCGTCCGGATCACGGTCCGGGGGGATTCCGGCTTCCGCCGCGACGGGACCATGGCCTGGCGCGTGGCCGGCGGCGTGGATTCCGTGTCCGGCCTGGCCCGCAGCCCACGGCTGGAGCGCAGGGCCGGACGCCGGATGCGGCGCCCGCGGAGCCGGTGCGTCGCCACCGGGGAGCCCTCGCGCCGGTTCACCGGCTCCGGCTGCCGGACGCCGCCGGCCTGGAGCCGGAGCCGGCGGGTGGTGGCCAGGGCCGGGGCGCTGCCCGGCCCGAGGGGCGGCAGCCCGCGCCTCACCGTCACCGGCCTGCCGGGTCCGGAGTCCGGCAACCGCGCGCTTCACGGGGACCTCCACTGCGCCCGCGGCGACATGGAGAACCGGACCAGGGAGCGGCGGCTGGAGCTGTTCGCCGACCGGACCCCGGCGGCGGCCATGCGGGCCAGCCAGCTGCGGGTGTACCTTCCGGCCTTCGCCGGGATGCCGGGCCGGACCGTCCGGGCGGCCGGCCTCGCCGGGACGGACCTTGCCAGGGCGCAGCCCGGCACCATCCGGGCGCGGCTCCTGAGGACCGCCTGCCAGCTGCGGGCGGGCGTCCGCCGGATCCGCCTGTCGCTGTCCCCGGCGCATCCATACCGGGGGCTGTTCCGCCGGGCGGTGGCGGCGCCGCCGCTGGCCGCCGCGGCGCGGGCCTCGCGGTGGCCGCCACGCCGCCCGCCTGAACCGCCGGAACCAAGCGCCGGGGAGGCCGGCCACGGGAGAGCCGCGCGCGCGGCTCCCGAAGGCGCGCGCGGCGGTACCGCTGTTCGCCTTATGTTCCCGCTTCCGCAGCCACCGACGGCCTGCGGACGCCGCCGCCGGGGCACCGCCGGCCGCAGCCGCCGCCGGACGGGACCGGATGACGGGCCGGATCGGTGCCGGATGCCCGGACTCCCGGTCTGGTGAGATATCCGGGCTATGCCGATTTGCGACAGTGGTCGAAAGGCTCTCCCATTGGAGCTTCTGTTTCCTAACCCAGTCAGCATTACGATAGGCCAGCTGCTTGTTTCATTTCTGGGGGTAGGTCAAGACTGGCTATATCGCCAACAGCAAGGGGGAAGCGTTGGGCGATGGCTGTTGATTGCTTCCCTGATCTCGCCGCCACTTCTGTTATTGCCAGTCAATTGTTCCGGGCTCGATGTGCCCGGGAGGTCTTCGGGAAAATCATCTATGGAGACTGGAGTGGAGAGACAGAAAGAACGCCATTCCTCCTGTCGCCAATGGAATCCGCTGGCCTGACAAGATAGAGTGAGACGTGGACCAGAAACGGCGTCAGTGTGATGTTCATCGGAATTGATCTCGGAACTTCCAGCCTCAAGGCACTTATGATCGACGGCGATCAGAATATCGTTGCAGAGGCTTCGGCACCTCTGGATGTATCGCGCCCGAATGACGGGTGGTCGGAACAGAACCCGCAAGACTGGATAACCGCGGCTGAGACCGCTCTTGATGGGCTTGCCGCATCGAAGGATTTGGGTCAGGTCGTTGGGATTGGACTGTCGGGTCAGATGCATGGGGCAACTCTGCTCGACGCATCTCATAATGTGTTGCGTCCCTGCATCCTTTGGAACGATACACGCTCATATGAGGAGGCGGCACAGCTGGATGCCGATCCCGTCTGGCGCAGAACAACCGGGAACATTGTCTTTCCGGGCTTTACGGCCCCCAAACTGGCTTGGATCAAGAGATTCGAGCCGGAAATATTCTCCAGGATCAGCAAGGTGCTGTTACCAAAAGATTTCCTGAGATTCTGGCTTACGGGCGAATTCGCCACCGATATGTCTGACGCTTCCGGGACGTCTTGGTTGGAAACCGCCCGTCGGGACTGGTCTGACGATCTCCTGGCCGGCACTGACCTTAGTCGCGCACATATGCCCAGACTCATTGAAGGTCTCGAGGTATCCGGTGAACTGCGGTCGTCTGTCGCGAGTCGGTGGGGGTTTCGTCAAGGGGTATCCATCGCTGGGGGAGGAGGGGACAACGCGGCGTCAGCTATGGCGGCCGGTGTGATTCGTGAGGGGCAGGCATTCGTATCGCTGGGAACTTCGGGAGTCCTATTCGCGGCGAACGACAGCTATCGACCTGATCCCGAGTCAGCGGTGCATACATTCTGTCATGTGCTTCCAGATACGTGGCACCAGATGGGTGTTGTCCTGTCCGCGACTGACTCGCTTAACTGGTTCGCACGGCTGATCGGAGAGGATGCAGCTACCCTGACCTTTGATCTCGGTGTCCTGCAGCCTCCGGGAAGGACTACGTTCCTGCCGTATCTTGGCGGTGAGCGGACCCCACTGAACGATCCGACAGTACGTGGTGCCTTCCTTGGCCTTGAACATGCCACGGATCGAGTGGCGGCAACCCGAGCTATACTGGAGGGAGTGAGCTTCGCGATCCGCGACTGCCGCGATTCCCTGGCTGCGACAGGAACAACTATTGAATCGCTGCAGGCACTGGGTGGTGGTTCTCGTTCCGACTATTGGCTCCAAGTCGTTGCGACATCCCTGAACACCTCAATTGACCGCCCGTCAGCAGCTGATCTCGGAGGCGCATTCGGTGCCGCCCGGCTTGCTATGATGGCTGTGACCGGCGAAGGAGCAAGGCTCGCTTCTGTGCCACCGATCGACCGGTCGATCAAGCCGGATTCGTCGTTGGTTCCGGAATTTGACGAAGGCTTCGATAGATACAAAGTAGCGCAATTGGCAGCGTGCGGAAGATGGGACGAGACTCACTAACTCACAGCTTTGCCAAGGGAACGGAAAGTCTTGCGGGGTGCGTTTTGAGCTCTTCGCGATCGATTCGTAGTCCGGCAACAATTGCCTGCATCCGAATTGTTCCTCGAAATATGGTCACCATGGATTCAGCCCGCAATTCTGAAAGCGGACAGAACCATCCGCCGCGATGCCTCGTCGACAATTCAAAACTCCGTTTTCACAACAACGTGCAACACTGCCCGGTTCCTATGCGAGGGATCCGCACGAGGTGAGGAAACGTTCAGAACTCTGGGCTCTCGAGCATCGGCATCCGGGCCAGAGACAGCTGTTGGGTGGTCAGCAGATTGGAGAGCCGACTTTCCCTCGTCGCTTATATCTGGCATCTGTCCTCACGGAAGAGGCGGTGGCAGCCCTTCGGCGTAGCAGTCTCCTCCCCTGTTTCTTTACGGGGACTGTAATCTCTTCCCGGTCGATTGTTGCCATCCTGCGTCCGGTGAACAGGTTGCCAGCACCTGTGGTATTGCACTCAGGGTGGAGCCTGGGGAACAAGAATAGGAAGGATGGCTCGTCGTCGCGAAAGGTGGGATTTGAGTGGATGCAACTACAAGAGTTACTGGATAAATATCGTGAGTCTGCGCGTAGCGAGCGCGAGAAGGGCGACTATTTTGAACGGTTAGTTCGCGTCTTCCTTGAGAACGATGATACGCAGAAACAATACTATTCCGAGGTCATGCCGTTCACCGAATGGGCGAAGGCACGGGCATGGGGGACAGCGGAGACCGGGATTGATTTGGTCGCAACGCTCGCTGACAGTTCGGGTCTTGCTGCGATCCAGTGCAAGTTCTATGCTCCCAACCACAGAGTCCAGAAGCCTGACATCGACAGCTTCATCTCGGCGGCCTCCAACGATCTCTTCACTCGCTTGATCATTGTCGACACCACTCAAAAGGAGTTCGGCAAAAACGCAAAAGATACCCTTGATAAGCTATCAAAGGACTGGAATCGCATCGGTGTGAACGAACTTGAGGCCAGTCGGATTGATTGGTCGCAGTTCACTGGCACCGGCACGATCAGCCTTGCGCCAAAGAAGCGGCTTCGTGACCATCAGCGCGACGCACTGCAAACGGTGATGAGTGGCATGGCCAAGGCCGATCGCGGAAAGCTCATCATGGCTTGCGGCACCGGCAAGACGTTCACCGGACTTCGCATTGCAGAAGCCATGGCCGGCAAAGGCAAGCGGGTTCTATTCATGGTCCCGTCACTCGCACTCATGTCCCAGACCGTCAGGGAGTGGAAAAACGACAGCGAAGAGGATTTCACAGCGTTTTCGGTTTGCTCCGATACCAAGGTTGGTAGCAACGCAGATGCAGACAGCCTTGATCTTGACGTCCATGATCTAGCTTTTCCCGCGACAACAGACCCAGACCGACTGGCCCGTCAGGTCAATGAAGCTTCCGCCGACAGGATGACTGTCGTTTTCTCGACCTACCATTCGATCGATGTGCTGACGCGCGCGCAGAAAAAATACGCTCTGCCTGAGTTTGACCTGGCTATCTGCGACGAGGCGCACCGCACCACAGGCGTCACGCTCAAAGAAGAAGATGACAGCAACTTTGTCCGCATCCACAGCAATGACTATGTGGCCGCGAAGAAACGGCTCTACATGACGGCCACGCCCCGCATTTTCGGGGATGTCGCCAAACGCAAAGCGGATGATCACGACGCGGAACTGGCCTCGATGGATGACGAAAGCAAGTTCGGCAAAGACCTGTTCCATCGTGGCTTCGGTTGGGCAGTCGAGAACGAACTGCTGACTGACTACAAGGTCGTTGTTCTGGCTGTGGATGAGGGTTTGATTTCGACTGCCATCCAGAACCGCCTTAAAGACGGCGCGGAACTTACCCTCGACGACGCTACGAAGATCATCGGCTGCTACAAGGCGCTGACCAAATCCGATCTCACTGCCGATCTGGAGTTCGACCAGCGCCCCATGCGCCGTGCGCTGGCATTCTGCCGGAGCATCGCGAAGTCCAAGATCATCGAGGACGAATTTGCACAGGTCGTCGAAGAATACACTGGCGATGCAGTGATCGATGATGCCCGTCATCTTCGTACCGAGGTTCGTCACATAGACGGCAGCCTCAACGCTAGCGCCCGCGAGGAAATGTTGAACTGGCTCAAGGCAGATGCTGACAGTGAAACCTGCCGCATCTTGACCAACGCCAAAGTGCTCTCCGAAGGCGTAGATTTGCCTACCCTCGACGCCATCATGTTCATGCACCCGCGCAAGAGTCAAATCGATGTGGTTCAGTCGGTCGGACGCGTTATGCGCAAAGATCCGACAGGACGGAAAAAGCTCGGATATGTCATCCTGCCCGTTGCCATCCCGCCCAACACCAAGCCCGAAGAAGCACTGAACGACAACGAGCGGTACAGGGTCGTCTGGCAGATACTGAACGCCCTGCGTGCCCATGACGAACGTCTTGACGCACGCATAAACCAAGCCAAAATCGGTGAGGATATCAGTGACAAGGTTAGGCTGGTCCGCATCTCCTCGGAATCCGAGATGAAAGAGCTTACCGCTGTCGTCGATGATTTCTCCACCTTCAAAACCAAGATCGCGAAACCGAGCGCAGATATCGGCAGCGATGCGTCCGGATGCCGTCAAAACGATGAACTCGTCCAAAGCGAAATGGTCTTCGACGAATTCAGCCGCGCCATCATGGCCAAGATCGTCGAGAAGTGTGGCACCCGTGAATACTGGGACACTTGGGCAAAAGACATCGCCAAGATCGCGCAAACTCACATCACCCGCATCACCACCATCGTTGCCAGGGAAGGGGCAGAACGCGCCGCCTTTCTCGCCTTTCTCGAAGAACTGCACGATGACCTGAATCCCGAAATTTCCGAGTCCGAGGCCATCGAGATGCTCGCCCAGCACCTCATCACCAAACCGGTCTTTGACGCGCTCTTCAAGGGCAGCCGCTTCACCAAGGAAAACCCTGTCTCCCGCGCGATGGAGATCGTCCTTGGCCAGTTGCACGAGCACAATCTGGATAAGGAATCCGACAGCCTCACCAAGTTCTACGCCAGCGTGGAACGCCGCGCAGCGGATGTGAACACCGCACAGGGCCGCCAGACGCTCATCACCGAGCTTTACGACAAGTTCTTCCGTGCAGCTTTCCCGGTACTCACCGCACGGCTTGGCATCGTCTATACGCCTGTAGAGGTGGTGGATTTCATCATAAGATCGGTCAATGACGTGCTTAGGGCGCAGTTTGGCTTGACGCTCGGCTCCAAGGGCGTGCATATCCTCGACCCCTTCACCGGTACAGGTACGTTTATCACCCGCCTGCTGCAATCAGGTCTAATTGCACCCGTTGAGTTGGAGCACAAATACAAGCGCGAAATCCACGCCAACGAAATCGTGCTGCTGGCATATTACATCGCCGCGGTGAATATCGAGACGGTCTATCACGAACTGGCCTTTGGCTCGATCTCAGCCAACACACCCTATGTCCCGTTCGAGGGAATCCTGCTGACCGATACCTTCCAGATGTATGAGCAGGAGCACGACATGGTCGCCAACCTTCTGCCCGACAACTCGGAACGCCGGACCAAGCAGAAGGCGCTGGATATCCGGGTGATTGTCAGCAATCCGCCCTATTCGGCGGGACAAAAGAGTGCGAACGACAACGCGCAGAAGGTAAACTACCCGCAACTCGATGCGTCGATCCGTGATACCTACGCGGCACACTCAACTGCATCTTTGAAGACGGCTCTATACAACAGCTACATCCGTGCCTTCCGGTGGGCGACCGAGCGGATTGGTTGTGCTGGAATTGTGGCCTTCGTGTCAGGCAGCGCATGGATTGAACGGTCATACGCGGACGGGATGCGCAAATTTCTGGTCGAGGAATTCAGCGATCTCTACGTCTTTCACCTGCGCGGCGATATCCGCAAGAACATGCTCTCTAAGGGGGCCGCGCGTGAGGGGCAGAACGTCTTTGCCTCAGGCAGTATGACTGGCATTTCCATTGCTGTGCTGGTCAAGAACCCGGACGCGGGCGAAAATGGCCGTATTTATTTCCATGACATCGGCCCCGACCTGACGACAATGCAAAAGCTGAACATAATCCGCGACTACACGTCGGTTAACGGGATTACTAAGACACGCGGATGGATCACGATCACGCCAGATGAGAACAACGATTGGCTCGATCAGGTGGACCGCAGTTTCGATCGTTTTTTGCCGCTTGGCGACAAGCGCAAAATCAACGAGGCGCTGATTTTTAAAGATTTCTCGAATGGCCTGAAAACCCAACGCGATGCTTGGGCCTATAACGCTTCACTGAAAAAGCTGATGGCTAATATGGACCGGATGATCGATGTATATAACGAGGCCGTCGACCGGGTCGGCGGCCATTCCATCGACCAAATCAAGAAGGCTGTCGATTATGACGCCAAGCGCATTTCGTGGAGTGACCATCTTTTCGCGGGCGTGAAGCGAGGAGCGTGCGCCACTCTGGAAAGCGGCATTGCCGCAAAATCCCTTTATCGCCCGTTTAATCGTTCTTGGGTGTTCTATTCGGCGCAATTCAATGATCGTCGCGGTCAGCTTCCTCACATATTCCTCCCCACTTCCACTCCGAAGTGCAACACCGGCCATTCCCGCGGCGGGGGCGTAGCCCGAGCGTAGGGAATGGCCGGAAGGCGCGGTTTCCGGCCCCCGGGCACCGCGGATCCGGCCCCGGGACGGCTGTGGTCCCGTCTGGATGCAGGTTATCCGGGCTTTCCGGGCAACGCAACGCCTCCGCCGGGGCGGGTCGCGTCCGTCCGGGCGCAGGGAGGGCGCAGCCCGACCGGAGCCCGGACGGACGCGACCTCGAAATCCTGTCCACCCCCTTCCTGCGCTCCGGTGGGAGGCGGTCGCGCGGCGTCAGGGAGGGCGGGCCTCATGCAGCACCTCGGCGGGCGTCCGGTAGCCCAGCGCCCGGCGCGGACGCGCGTTCAGGCGGTCCTGCACCTGTCTCACCTCCGCGTCGCTGACCGCGCGGAGGTCCGTCCCCTTCGGCAGGTACTGCCGGACCAGCCCGTTGGTGTGCTCGTTCAGGCCACGCTCCCAAGAGTGGTAGGGGTGGGGAGGAAGAAGGAGGCACCGAGCGCCTCCGCCACGCCGGCGTGGCCCGCGAACTCCTTCCCGTTGTCCGCCGTGATCGTGTGGACGGGCGCGGCGGAAGGCCGCAGCATCTCCACCATCGCGGCGGAGACCGCGGCCGCCGTTCTCCGCTCAACCCTCTGTAAATACGTGTATTTCGAGGCCCTGTCCACAAGGGAGACCACCGCCCCGCTGTGGCCTTTCCCGATGATCGTGTCCGCCTCCCAGTCGCCCACACGCTCCTTCCTCTCCACCTCATCCGGCCTCTCGGAGATGTCCACCCGGCCCGGGATGTGGCCACGGCCCGAGTGCCTGCCGCCACGCCAGTTCGGCTTTCTGCCGCGGCGCCGCAGCAGCAGGAACAGCCCGCCGCCCGCCTTCCGGTCGGCCCTCACACGCTCATATATCCACTGGCGGCCCACCGTCCAGCCGCCCTCCAGACGCAGCCGTCCCGCGACCTGCTCCGGGCTCCAGCCCTCCGCCAGAAGCCCCTCCACGCGCGCCCACCGGTCGGGCGTCATCTTCCTCGGGTTCGAGGAAGCCGCGCCGCGGCGGGCCTCCGCCCTCCCCTGCGCCTCGCCCGGGCTGTATCCCGAATCCCCGCCGTTACGGCGCATCTCCCGCCAGACCGTCGTCCGGTCACGGCCCAGACGGGCGGCGACCGCACCGTCGGAGAGCCCGCTTTCCTTCAGCGCGCCGATCTGGCATCTTTCGTCCCGGGTCAGGTGGCGGTAGCCCTCGGGCATGGCAGTCTCCCATGTTGCATCACAGGGACTGTCGCCGCTTCCTGGCCGATACGCAACATCATGCGGCCGGAAAACCGGTCACCACCGCCACTGGTGTTGCACTTCAGGGTGGAATGGGGCCCTGATGCTGGCGCAAGCAACTTGGTAATTCAGGTTTCTGGCATCGGTGCACGCGCAGGGTTTTCTGCCCTTATGACTAACTCCCTGCCGAACTTGCACACCGTTGACTCTGGTCAGTGTTTCCCCCTCTACCTTTACGGAGAAGCCGAACACGGCGATAGGCTCTTTGCCACCTCAAACGCTTGTGCCAGGGGCCTTACCCGCCGCGATGCGATCACAGATGAAGCCCTCAAACATTTCCGAGCCGCCTATCCGGGTGAGGAAATCAGTAAGAAATGCCTGTTCCATTATATCTATGGCCTGCTGCACTCGCCCGACTACCGTGAGCAGTTCAAAAACAACCTCGCCAAGCAACTTCCCCGTATCCCGGCGGTGAGGAACTTTGCCGATTTCGCCGCCTTCCGCGATTCAGGCCGAGCCCTTGCCGATTTGCATGTGAACTTCGAAAGGGTTGAGCCTTACATGGTTACGTTTAAAGAAGGCGACCACCGCCTGATTCCCGAAGCTGAGGACGACCCGGTTGCGTTCTACCGCGTCATACACACAGCCAAGTGGAAATGGGCCGGTAAAGGCAAGGACAAAGACAGGACTACCGTTATATATAACGACAACATCACCATCCAAAACGTGCCACTAAAGGCCTATGACTACGTCGTCAACGGTAAACCCGCGCTGGAATGGGTGATGGAAAGGCAGGTGGTCAAGACCGACAAAGCTAGCCGCATCGTCAACGACGCCAACGATTACGCCAACGAAACAATCGGCGACCCGCGCTATCCGCTGTTACTGTTCCAACGGGTGATCACTGTCAGTCTTGAGACGATGAAGATCATGAACAGCCTGCCAGCGCTGGAGATTGACTGATGGCTGGGTTGACACCTTACAAGCTGCTTTCGCCTGTCTCTGCTGGTGAAAGTGATGACCTGCTGAAGTGTAAGTCGGCAAAGGATGGACTCCGACGCATCCAAGCCCTTCTCGCGGATTGGCTCAGAATGGAAAACGTCGTCGTTCTTGCGGCTGCGGGATGCTCTGTTGGTCGTGGAGGCCGCCTCATGGCTGGGCCAAAGACCAGCAATTTGGAGTGTCTCGTGCTTGAGGCAGCTGCTCAAACGTCTTTGCCCGAATCAGCAAAGTCCGTGATTCAACATCGTATGTCGGGGTGGCCTAAAGACAGTGGTCCACTCGGTTTCGAAGATTGGCTGAGTCATCTCTTCAATGTCCCGGGTCTGACGACATTGGGCCAATCACCAATTGATGCCGTTTATTGGAAAGGAAAAAAACCTGAAGGTTCCGAAGCGCCCTTGATACTTTCCGATGAAGACCTTGGAAAATTGTGTGCGCAGATTGGAAAGGCAATATTCGCTGAGTGTGCCCTGCAAATTGACCGCAGCGAGTTGTCTGGAGGAAGTGTGCGCGAATCCTCAGGTCACATACCGTTTCTCGCCAAGTTGAGCGCCCGCGACACAAATCTCGGCCGCACCCATTTGTTTACACTTAACTATGACACGCTGTTCGAGCAGGCCATGGAGGAGTTGGGAATCCAGTATTTTGACGGATTTTCAGGAAAGACTAGTTCGCGCTTCGACCCTGCCGTATACGGTCTCGATGTCTATTACCCTGGAGATGTGGCCGAAGGACGAGTCAGGCGTTTTGACAAATTCATGCAGTTCTACAAACTGCATGGTTCTTTGCATTGGTATGTAGATGAAGCAGGCATCTACAGGGCTCGTCACCGCGACCTTACCTTTGCAAGCTCCTATCGGGACGCCTCGGTAATACAAAAGGCCAACGCGCTCGAATCCGAAGTCTTCGAGGGTGTGGGATCGTTCGGAATTCTTCCGACATCACAGAAATTTACCCAAACATTAGGGATGCCCTATGCGCATCTTTTCCGGCTGTTCCACGCTCGTTTGAACCAGCCCCAAACCTTCTTGCTAGTTTTGGGGTACGGATTTGGTGACGGGCACGTAACACGCATTATCGAATCGGCTTTGATGAATCCTTCGCTCGTAATGTTGGTGGTTGAACCGAATTCCGACAGTCAAATTGTAGAGCGGATTGGCCGCTACCAAAGCCTCGGTCAGCGAGCATTTGTCCTTACCGAGCGCTTAAGTGAAGGACAAAATTGCTCTTATAATAGAGCAACATTCTCCGACTTCGCGTGCAATGTCATGCCTGATGTGAAGTGGCTAGACGACTATAAGCGTCTCCGCATGTTCGAAGAACAAATCAGGAAAACCGATGACTGCGAGCCGCAAGGTGGCGCACGAGGTCTATGATGGAACAGCCCCGCATAGTCGGACACGTGGTCTCTGTCCATGGCTTCCGGATCAAGGTTGAGCTGTCAACCAATGCGAAATCATCGGCCCGAGCGACACCTGATGGTGTTCAGCGCGCCGTTGCGATCAACTCGTATTTGACCTTCGACCTTGGAGCGGGGTCGCACGCTCTAGGTGTCCTAAGCGAGTTGGAAGCTCGCGAGAACTATGATCCAACGCGAGACGAAGAGTTGTCTCTCGAGTTGACTAAGCCGCGCCGAATTGCTTCGGTGCAGCTATTGGGCACGATAAAGCAGACCGCTTCCAATTCATGGAAATTCGTTACTGGAATTACCGTCCTACCTACTCTCGATACTCCCGCCGAAGTGGCGAACCCCGACGTGCTCACTGGCGTTTTCGCCAATCCTCCAAAGCGCAACCGTCCCGCTGGTTGCGAAGATGAGAGCTTTGACTATCCGCTTGAGATCGGGCACCAATCAGGAGATGAAGACGCTTGCATAAAGGCATCGTTCAATGACCTGTTCTCCCGTCCGCTTGCGGTGGTAGGCAATACGGGTTCCGGAAAATCGTACACGGTTGCCAATATTCTACGCGGCATAATCGAACACGGCGCTTTCAGCGCGGTCGAGAGCGCAGAGCCGCATATCTTCATTCTGGACATTAACGGAGAGTATGCCAACGCGTTTCTCTCCGGTGAGAGCGCTTCGTACATGCGGGAGCCCAACAAAGTCTATCTTAACGGAGAGGAGTTCTGTCTACCCGTGTGGCTTATGAACGGTGAGGAAATTTGCGATTGGCTTCAGGCTTCGGAGGCGACACAAGAACCGGTGCTTAAGGATTGGTGGTCGATTTCGAAGGCATCTCGAACGGGGGCTGAAGCCTATGATCCGCTCCAGGTTGCGATAGGAAAAATCGATTTGGCCCTTGGTTGGCTCGATGACCCGAAACCACCAGCAGAGGGAAGTTTCGACGTCTTTGTCGATCACGCCTCGCAATACGCTAGAGATTTTGATTGGGAGGAATTCAGGAGACTCGCCGACTGGGTGCCGCAGCGAGGCGATAAATGGCGCAAAGTATCGAATGACCGCGCGGTGAGGGATCGCTTGGTCGAGATACGTTCGGATTTGCTCCATAGAATTTCAGCGCGGCAACATGAAGGGATTAATTTCGCCAAGACTGCCGACTCCCCCCGCTTTGTCCCCGTTCACGAGTTTCGCGATCCGAACCTTGTAGACCGTACTACGGATCAGGAAAGTAGCAAGAAGATTGACCAGTATCTTCTGACGCTTAAACTCAGGCTGCGCACTCGCCTTGATGACCGACGTTGGCAATCCTTCTTTTCCTACGAAGATCAGCGGATCGGTTCTTTTGAGGACTGGATCAAGAAACTCGGCATCGCGCAATCGGTTGGAGAACGCGTATCTGTTTTGGATTTTTCGATGCTTGCGGGCGAAGTGCTTCCTTTCGCCTGTGCCTTGCTTGGGCGACTTCTTCTTGAAACCCGCGAAATGCTGCGGCCCGAAGCCCGAAATCGTTATCCATGGGTTCTGGCTCTAGAAGAAGCCCACAATTATGCGCGGCCGCCCGGACGTGCCGAAGATAGAGGCCATAGTCTGTCCCGTCGTGCATTTGAACGTGTTGCCAAGGAAGGCAGAAAATTCGGACTATCACTTATAGTCGCAAGTCAGCGACCCAGCGAAGTCAGTCCCACTATAATCAGCCAGTGCGCGAATTTCTTTTCGCATCGGCTCCAGAATCCAGATGACATTGACCATTTCCGCCGCATCATCCCGAAACAGGCGCAAAGGCTGCTTGATCAAGTTACGGTTCTTGCGTCAGGCGAGGCCATCGTCTTTGGTAGTGCGTTTCATGTGCCCGCACGTGTTCAGGTAAACCTCCCTTCAAAGGAACCGTGGAGCGCTACTGCAGCACCGTATGTTGATTGGGCAAAGGGCAATGCATTTCCATTAGCAGATGTCATCAAGCATTGGGGGTTAAGCTCTGAGGAGGGGGGTGCTTTCGCATATAGCCGAGGCGTCGAGTGATGCGATTGCAGAACTTGACTCTCTTGACGATGAGAAACCACTTTAAGCCGAACTTCCAGAGCCGCCAAGCGGCTTTCTTCTTGGAAGTGTAGCGCTTTTAATCCACTATGTAACAGACAGAGGCAGAGAAGTTCGAAACACATGGCCATCTAATACCAATCCACGAAATAATGTACTCATGAACAGAAGTGGAACATTATGGGGGATGCGGTCGGTGTTGGCTCCCTGTATCCTGTGGTTGGACATACTGATCACAGGAGGAACCCATGCCGGCTGGCATCGGGACCACGAACACCGACCACACGGCGGATGGGCTTGGGGCATTGGCGAAGAAATGCGGGAACCGGGCGGAGCCCCACCGCCTGCGGGCGGTCGGGCGGGTGGTCGAAGGCACACCGAGCCGTGGGGAGACCGTGCGGCGGGGGTCGGCAGGCGGACGCTGCGCGACTGGGTCAACCGGTACAATGCGCGGGTCCGGCCGGGCTGGAGGACAGACCGGGCCGCGGCCGCCCGTCGAGGCTGGGCGGGAACCGGCGCACCGAGGTGGGGCGCTGACTCGACGGGGGTCCGCAGGACGGTGTTCCAGCTTGGACGGTCGGCCTGGTTCGGGACAGGATCAGGCATGTCCTTGACGTCGTGATGTCCGGTGGGGCGGTCCGCCGCCCGATGCGGGCGCCGGCTTTCGCCACGGCCCGTCCATTCCCCGGCAGGCGAAGCCGGGCAGGACCGACTGGTGTCGGCGGCCGTTCAACCGGGTGTAGCCCAGGATTCTCGACTCTTGTCCACCTTCTTTCCATTTTCTTGGCCCATGGTCCTGGAGCGCGTGCCGGGCGGATCAAGCCTCCGGGGCATTACAAGAATCCTGGGCTACACCCCCGTTCAACCCGTCCAGCATACGTCGTCGGATGGGTGATCATTTTCGTGGATTGGTATAAGTTGCCGTCATGCAAAACGGGCTCGACTCCCGGATCCCCTTTTCACGTCTTTCTGCCCCACTTCCAGAAATTGGCGATGATTGTTGGCTGGGATTGAGCGAGCCTCGTTTCCGGTTAACTCGTGCTCATTGGTTTGTGAAGACTCGCTATCACCGCCAGACGCGCCAATCCGGATCTGGGTCGTGTCTAAGCTCTTGCGACTCCTGCACCTTGGCGGAGACGAAATCCGTCTATGGCTGCTGAGCTTCTGGATCAGGAAAAAGAACACGCCGCAACGCTTGCGCACCGTCACGAAGTATGTCCACTCGAGATTCCGCGATATCAATTGAAAGCCGTAACCGTGGACCGTGGAATGCAAGCGATGCCACATATCGGCCCTGATCATCGGTGACCGGCACCGAAACAGCAACCATGTCCTCGTAAAACTCTTCGTCGTCAAGTGCGTAGCCGCGTTGGGCGACGCGCTCTGTGTCCTTGATAAGTGCCGACGAAGCGACAAGAGTCTTTCGCGTATAGCGTTTTAGGTTCATTGCCGAAACAAATCTGCGCCGCCGGGAAAGTGGCAGGCTTGCAAGGAATACCTTGCCGCTCGCCGTGCAATGGAAGGGGACATTGGTGCCGACCGGAAGTTGAATTCGAAGTGGCCAATCACTCTCCACACGATCGACATAGTGCATGCCGGTGTCGTGGGGGACGACGAAATTCACTGTTTCCCCGAGCCGCGCCGCAATGTCGACGAGTATCTGGTGCCTTGCGATATTGGATCTCGAGAAGTGCAGGATCCCGGAACCAATCCTGCGCAATCGCAACGCCGGTCGAAGCCGTCGCCCGTATGGCTCCCGTTCAAGAAATCCTTCCTGTACCAGCGTGTTGCAGAGGCGGTGGATGGTTTGCTTCGGAAGTCCAAGATGGCGGTTGACCTCCGATGGTGTCATCGGCACGTCGCTATTCGCGATAGCTTCGATAATCAGGATATTCCTTAGGTTGGTAGGTGTGCGCCTGTTATCCGCCAACTGTGTCATTCCCCGTTTCTCTGGGCAATTGCCGTCAATGGAGTGAACTACGCGACGGCCCTTGCTCCCGGTTTCAATTGCGCATAGGGTAACAAAGGTGGAAAATGGGATAAAGAGTCTCATTTTTGCAGATTCGAGGTGTTTTGGAATTCGATTTCGTCATCGTGGGTGCAGGATCGGCTGGTTGTGTGCTTGCAAACCGGTTGTCGGCGCATTCGAACTACCGTATCGCTCTTGTCGAGGCGGGAGGTCGGGATTGGAATCCATGGATTCATATCCCGATTGGCTACTTCAAGACCATGGGTGATCCGGCGATGGATTGGTGTTACGAGACCAGTCCCTGCCCAGGATTGAACGGTCGGACCATTCCCTGGCCGAGGGGACGCGTACTCGGTGGGTCCAGTTCCATCAATGGGTTGCTCTATGTCAGAGGTCAGGCTGAAGATTATGATCACTGGCGCCAACTCGGGAACCCGGGATGGTCCTGGCAGGATGTTCTCCCATATTTCAAACGATCGGAATCCTGGTGCGGCGGCAGTGCCAATGACGACCTGCGCGGTGTGGACGGTCCACTCGTGGTGTCGGAAACTCGGCTGCGGCGCAGGATCGTTGATCTTTGGATCACGGCAGCGGTCAATGCCGGCTACCGCCAGAACCCCGATTACAATGGCGAAAATCAGGAAGGTGTCGGGTTCTTTCAGCAGACAGCGGATCGCGGCCGACGCTGCAGTGCGGCAGTTGCGTACCTACGGCCCGCCCGACGCCGACCAAATCTTGAGGTGTTCACGAGTTACCACGCACGGCGTCTCAGATTTGACCAAGGTCGCGTTGTTGGACTGGAGATTTCCGGGCAGGATGGCCGTCTCATCGAAATCCGTGTACGCCGGGAGGTCATTCTCTCCGCCGGCTCAATTGGGTCACCGCAGATCCTGATGATTTCGGGAATTGGCGAGGGCGGGGAACTCCGCCGTCACGGGATTGAGGTTCGTGCTGACATCAAGGGTGTCGGCAAGAACCTCCAGGACCATCTCCAGGCCCGGCCGGTGTTCAGAACCGAACTCTCGACAATAAACGTCGAGACCGGGAACCTGTTGAAGAAGGTGAGAATTGGTCTCGAATATGGTATGTTTCGAACCGGGCCAATGACCATGGCCGCGAGCCTCGGAACCGGTTTTCTCAAGACACGCCGGGATCTTGCGACGCCGGATATCCAGTTCCACATACAGCCGTTCAGCACGGATTCGCCTGGCAAAGGCACGCATGGATTTTCGGCATTTACTGCATCCGTTCTTCAGTTACGGCCAGAAAGTTCCGGCCATATTGGCCTTCGCTCGGCGAACCCGGTCGATCCGCCTGAGATCCATCCCAATTACCTGGCAACCGATACCGATTGCCGTACGATCGTTGAAGGCATTCGTATCGCACGGCAGATCGTCCGGCATGACCCTCTAAGATCGCATGTCAGCGAAGAACATGCCCCGGGATCCGAGATTGCAGACGATGACGACGAAGCGCTACTCAATTGGGTGCGCAGCACCGCGACAACGATCTACCACCCCACCGGAACCTGCAAGATGGGCGGTGACGAACTGGCTGTCGTTGACTCGCGGCTGTGCGTTCACGGCGTTCCCGGGCTTCGTGTGGCTGATGCGTCGATCATGCCGCGAATCGTGTCGGGAAACACAAATGCGCCAACCATTATGATCGGAGAGAAGGCAGCGGACCTGATCCACGAGGATGCACGCTCGTGATCGGGATTTGTCCTGATAGAGCCCATGGTCGGCTCCCTGATGCCTGTTCGCGGAGAAATTATCCAGTCGGATGCCAATGGGTTTGCGACTCGATTGGCTGCCATCAACTCGCTGCAGGCCTTCGCATCCTTGGCACTGCCTTGGTTACCGTCAACATGTACCCAATGATCTGGATTGAGTGCCTGCCATTTGCCGAACGCGTTTCCCCTGTCGGTGACTTGAGACGGGTTCTACGTCGCATGTTCAGTTTTGCAGGGGGAGCCGCATGATCAAGGCTCCCGACATTCAGCAACTTGCCGCTCCGAGGCAAATCTGGCCAATCATAGATATTCAGGAATGTCCCTGTGCTTCTCCGCCCCTTCGCCTTCGGGGGCTACTGCAGGGATCTTGGACAGAAGGCACTAACCCAAGTGGAGGTAATCAATGAAGAATTGCATGAAGTTACCCGGTAGAGTGGTTGTGGCCGCTGTTGGTCTGGCGATGCTCGCCACGTCCGCGCTAGCGGAGGTGACGATCCGGGTACAGGCACCCACGCCGCTAAAGAGTGACGAAGTGGTCATGTTCAATGAGTTTGCTGCAGATGTTGAGGCGCTGACGAACGGTGAATTGAAGTTCGAAGTGCTGCCGGCAGGTGCCGTCGCCGGCATTCGCGAATTGCTGGATGCGGTCGACGCAGGCCTGGTCGAGGGTGGATTTGCCTGGACTCACTACTGGTCCGGCAAGCACCCGGCCGCGATGCTCTTCGGCTCACCAGTAGCGGGCGCAGGCGTCGGAATCGACAACATTGCCTTCCTGAGTTGGTTTCAGTTTGGTGGCGGGCAGGAGCTCTATGACAGGCTCTGGGACGAGATGGGCATCAATGTAAAGGGATTCATGCTCCAGCCCGTAGGCCCTGAAGCGCTCGGCTGGTTCAAGGAGCCCATCATGTCGATGGATGACTTCCGCAAGTATCGCTTCCGGACTCCTCCAGGAATTCCTGGTCAGACCTACAAGGATATCGGCGTTGCATCCGTGGCCATGGGTGGTGGCGACATCCTGCCGGCACTCGAGAAAGGCACGATCGATGCCGCCGAATGGTGCTGCCCGAAACCGGATTCCATCTTTGGATTCCAGAAGGTGCTGAAGCACTACTACCTGCAGGGACTTCACCAGGTCGTCGTCAATGCGGATTTCTACATCAACGGCGATGTGTATGACTCCCTGACCGATCACCAGAAAAAGGCGATCGAAGTCGCGGCAAATGCGTCGCTCGTCAAGTCCATCTCCTATCGCATCATCGAGAATGGTAAGGCACTGAAGGACCTCACCGACAACCACGGTGTCATTCTTCACGACACGCCGGCCGACTACTTCCCGGCCTACATGAACGCCGCGAAGGCAAGCCTTGAGAAAAACGCGGCGGAGAACGCCTTCTTCGCCGAGGTATGGCAAAGCCAGAGGGACTTTGCGGAAATCGCAGTTCCCTTCTGGGCTGGTGCGCAAGCCTCGAACGCGGGTCTCGGAAAGGCGTTCGCGGACAGCCTCAAATAGCGTTGACCGTATATGGGTCGCGGTGTCAGTTCTGCGAACCTCATCTATTTCCGCTCGTCGATGAAATCGGCGGGCGGAAACGCCCACTCGAAGGAGGAGAGGTGCGATGGCCGACAAGACCGGAGAGCCGAGGCTCGACATCACCGATGAGTTGATTGCAGAGCGGCGGGCTGGAGAGCCTTGGGAGACTCCGGAAGACATGCGGCCGTGGATGCGCAAGATCATCCTGGCTGTCGACATTTCGAATCTCTGGGTTGGCCGAATCGCCTGCCTTCTGCTTCTTCCCGTGATATTTGCCATGGTCTACGAAGTCGCTGCGCGAAAGCTGTTCGTAGCGCCGACACTCTGGGCTTATGAGCTGAGTCGTATGTTCGCGGGCGCTCTGTTCATGCTTGGCGCCGGATATGCGCTTATGCGCGGAGTGCACATTCGTGCCGATTTTCTCTATCGCGGCTGGTCGCGCCGAACACAGGCAACGGTTGACGCGGTTCTCTATCTTGCCTTCTATTTCCCCGCCATGTTGTTCTTTTTGTGGATTTCATCCGAGTATACATTCAAGGCATGGTTGAGTTGGGAGCGGTCGATGGACACGACCATGATGGCTCCCCTTGCGCCTGCAAGAAGCGCCATGCCGCTCGGCGCGTTGTTTCTGGTTATGCAGGGAGTGTCCGAGTACCTTAAGTGTCTCTATGCCATGGGTCGGGTTCGCGAACGCCAGTTCCTGTTTGGCACTCCCGTTTACCTGTCGGTCCTCGCAATTGTTTTCCTCAGCACATTCTATCCGTCCGCAATGCCCATCGGCGGTAGCTGGTCATCCTTTGTCTCGGCAACCGGACTGGCGGACGTCGAACCGGAATGGATCGGGGTGATCATGATTGCCATCATGCTATTCGCGATCTTTGTGGGATTCCCCATTTCGTTCACTCTGGTTTTCCTGGGTCTTGCCTTCGGCGCATGGGGTTTCGGTGGCAAGCTCGTCTTCTATCTCCAGACGCTGCAATTCAATACGGTTATGCTGGAACAGACGCTCGCGGCGGTGCCGCTATTTGTATTCATGGGCATAATGATGGAAAGGGCGGGCCTGATGGAGCGGTTGTTCGCCGCCGTGCAGCTGATGCTCTCCCGGACGCGAGGTGCGCTCTATCTGGCGGTTCTGTTCGTTTCCACGATTTTTGCAGCTGCGACGGGTATCGTCGGGGCCTCTGTAACGATCCTCGGCATCATGGCCGCGAAGACCATGAACCGTTCCGGGTATGACGTTCGATTGGCTGCGGGAACGATCACCGCTGGCGGTACGCTCGGTATCCTGATCCCGCCATCGATCATGCTGGTTGTAATGGGACCGGTTCTCGAGGTTCCTGTCACGGACCTGTTCTCCGCAGCAATCATCCCCGGCATCCTGCTGGCTGCGCTCTACGCGGGATACGCCCTGTTCCGTTGCTGGTTGAACCCGTCCCTTGGTCCAATCCTTCCGCCTGAGGAACAGCCGGTTACGTCTCCATTTTACTGGCTTGAGGCGCTCTGTGTCATCGGTTCGATATTGATTTTGTTCGCCCTGATTGTCATGGCGCTTGGGGGAAATCTCACCGGGCTGTTCCCCCTTTCGTGGGCGGTCCTACCACTCGGATGGATGGCGCTCATGTATCTCGCGGCCCGCTGGGTGCGGGAAACAAGACCGGCTGGGTTTTACTTCTCTGACCTTTGGTATGAGTTCTTCATGGGACTCGTGCCCCCGTCGGCGCTTGTCGCGTTCGCGCTGGGTTCAATACTCTTCGGTTGGGCAACTCCGACCGAAGGCGCGGGCTGCGGCGCTCTCGGCGCACTGGTTCTGAGCCTCGCCTACCGCAAACTGACCTTTGAGTTCTTTTATTCGGCGCTCATCAAGACACTTGAGATCACCGTTCTTATCCTGTTCCTGGTTGCTGCGTCGAATTTCTTCGGTGCGGTGTTCTCGCGGCTGGGAACACCAACCATGCTGACCGAAGCGCTACTGGTGTGGGATCTCTCGGAGACGATCATCCTGATCATCATCATGGCGTTGATATTCCTGCTTGGCTGGCCGCTTGAGTGGGTTCCGATTGTACTCATCATTGTTCCAATCCTGATTCCGGCGCTTGACAAGCTCGGCGTCAATCTAACCTGGTTTGGAATTCTGGTTGCTGTCAATCTGCAGACGGCCTGGCTCAGCCCGCCCGTTGCCCTGTCGGCCTATTTTCTCAAGGGCGTGGTTCCCCAATGGGATCTGAAGGACATCTATCTCGGCATGATGCAATTCATGGTAATCCAGCTCATTGGCCTCGCACTTGTGTTTTCCTTCCCTCAGGTTGCCCTCTGGTTACCAACTCTGATTTACGGCAACTAGGGGACGTGCTGATGGGGAGATGCAGGTCCGCAGTTCCAGGCGCAGGACGATCAAGTCCAGATGTCGTCAGCTATATCCGCTGCCGACGGGATCTTTGTCCTTCGTGGGAATTATGGCACGATTTATGTGTCATCCAACTGGCGACCTCAGCGCTTCCTGCGAATCTGACATCTTTCCAACTGCCTTCTCTTTCTTCGATGTCTGGAAGCGCAAATGTCGTATTGGGCATCCAGGGAACGTCTACATCCGGGTTCGGTAAAGTATCATGGGCATGAACCGGACTTGGCTACGAAGTGATGTGGCTGAACCATTGCCAGTCCTGTCGGCAAGATCGGAATTGACTGCCGATTGTCGCCCGTTCCCAAGCCCGAGAATTGCGATGGAACACGGTCCTGTACCGCATCATTCGGATATCGAAGGCGTTCTTCGGTGCTGTCGCACCACCGCGCTCTGCTTGGTGGACGGACAGGAATCCTTCGTTGGTGGAAAGGTTTCATTGACATGAAGGCACTTGTTTACAATGGTCCACGCACGTTGGTTTTCAGGGACGTTCCTGATCCAGCAGTGGGTCTGGAAACGTGTTTGGTGCGGGTCGATTCAGTCGGAATTTGTGGTTCTGACATGCATGCCTGGCTCGGACATGACGAACGCCGTCCAGCACCGCTCATACTTGGCCACGAAGCTGCAGGAACTGTTGTGTCCGGAGCATACGAGGGGTGTCCAGTTACGATCAATCCGCTCGTAACCTGCGGAATGTGTAGAGATTGCCTTTCTGGAAGGACAAACATCTGCGGAGACCGCGAGATCATTTCCATGCCGCCCCGAGAGGGTGCCTTTGCCGAGTATATCTCCGTCCCGCAGAAGAACCTGGTCCCGGTCCCTGCAGGAGTTTTGCTTGAAAAGGCAGCCCTCGTTGAGCCGCTCGCAGTTGCATGGCATGCGATCAGGCTCGCGGAAAGCATGCCACATCTGAATCTGGGCACTGCCCGGTGCCTCGTTCTTGGCGGAGGAGCCATCGGTCTGGGATCAGCAATCTGCCTTCAGGCGACCGGTGCCGCCGATGTGTCTGTTGTGGAGCCAAATGGCCGGCGTCGAGACGTGATATCGCAGAACACGACCCTTACAGTCACCGATCTGGAGAGGATTGAATCCGACGAGGGCGAATGGGATCTCGTCATCGATGCGGTCGGCTCAGCGAAGTCCCGAACACAGGCTTTCCGGAATGTCAGACGTGGGGGTGTCATAGTACATGTTGGTCTTCATTCCGCCGAAGGTGGTGTTGACGCCCGAAGGATGACGCTTGGAGAAATCACATTGGTCGGAACCTATACATATACCGGGAAGAATTTTCGCGATGCCGCAAACGCTGTCTTCACCGGTGTGCTAGGTTCACTCGACTGGTATGAAACCCGACCCTTGTGCGACGGCGAACAGGCATTCGAGGAAATTCTCAATGGCGACGTTGTGGCTCCGAAGATCATTCTCAAACCCTGAATATAGGCAACGTATACGAATCCAGACCTCTGTTCAAACGCACATCGTCCGGTACTTGGCAATTGAGTTCACCGCGCGCCCGGTTGCAGCTCCATCGAGTTGGAGTGTCGACCGGATTCTGGGACGAACCGAGTCTGACCGATAGGATCGTGGCACTCCAGCGGTTAGCTAGCAACCGCGGGTTGCCCATGACTTTGGGCACAGAAACAGCGGCGTCGATTGGCCGGTCAGACGGCTATTGCCTCTGGTTCAAAGATTCCGATGTGCAGATCAATTTCCGCCGATAACTCGACACAAACTGGAACGGCGGCAGTCCGTTGATCCAGACCCATCTCTAGCCAACTGCAGAAAACCCTGTTTCAAGAGCATCCAATACGATCCGAACATCTTCTTCTGTCAGTACGAGAGGTGGAGACATCAGGATATTGTTGCCGGAAATCCGGACCATTGCGCCAGCCTGATAGGTGGCGGCCTGGACACGTTCAATAACCTCCTTGTCAGCCGGAGTCTTCGAGTCTCGATCATTCACAAGTTCTATCGCAAGCATCAATCCATGACCACCTCGGACGTCGCCAATCACTTCGTGGCGCTCCTTCAGTGCCTGGATTCCTGACCAGAGATCCGCGCCTCTCGCGGCTGCATTCTTCTGCACCTGAAGCTTGATGGTTTCGTCCAGGCAGGCCAACGCAGCCGCAGCACCGACCGGATGACCGGAATAGGTGTAGCCATGACCGATCATTGCCTTCGATGCCTCGCCCCCCTCAAATGTTTCGGCGACGGAATCGCAGATCATGACGGCGCCAAAGGGGAAATAGCCATTTGTGATCGCCTTGGCGGTCGTTGCCAAGTCGGGCTGAACACCCCAATGACGTGCACCTGTCCAGTCACCTGTGCGCCCAAACCCGGTGATGACCTCATCGCTGATCAGAAGGATACCGTGCTTGGCCGTGATTTCGCGGACACCCTTCATGAAACTCTCATGAGGCACGATGACGCCTCCCGCACCAAGAACCGGCTCCATGATCATGGCCGCGATCGTGTCAGCGCCTTGGAATGCGATTTCGTCTTCCAGTGAGCTCAGGCAAAGCTGTGCAAGCCGCTCCGGATTCGTCTCATTGAATGGGTTTCGGTAGGTATACGGCGACGGAATATGCAAGCAGCCCGGCAGCAGAGGTTCATAGGGCTTACGGAAGGTGGCATTGCCGTTGACCGATGCGCCTCCGAACTGTGTGCCGTGATATCCCTTCTTCAGGGAAAGGAACTTAAAGCGGCCTTCATCACCCTTGATCTTGTGGTATTGACGGGCCAGTCTTAGGGCCGTTTCGACACTGTCGCCACCACCGGAGGTGTAGAACGCACGGGAGAGACCATCGGGGCTGAAGAAATCGTACAGGAGTTCGGACAGTTCAATGATCACGTCACTCGTGGTGCCACGAAAGGCGGAGTAGTACGGAAGACGGTTGAGCTGGGTAGAGATGGCATTCTTGATGGGGTCGCACGAAAATCCGAGATTGACATTCCAGAGCCCGCCCACGGCGTCCACCACCTCGTTGCCGTCAATGTCGCGGATACGGGTACCGTGTGCATCAGTTATTATTGTGGGCGGATTGGCCTGCATATCTCCGGGGTGGGCCATCGGATGCCAGAGATGGCGGGCGTTGTGCTCTTTCAGGAAATTGCTGTCTTTCATGGCGCGTACCTTTCGGAACAGATGGCGTTACGTGTGCGTGGTCTGCCAACAAGCGGACAAGGAGTGGCGATGGTTGGTTGGAAGGCACTCCGTGACTACCTTTCCGCCGATTTCCCATTCCGGACGACGAGTCAAGACGCAATTCCCAGAGTCGGTTGCGAAGATGTCATTTGGGATGGCAGCCATAGCAATTACCTCCCGAGGTGACCCAGAGGCTATCACGGCTCTGTTGGCTGGGTAGGGGAGCCCAGTGTCAAGGTTGTCTCTTCAGCCAGCATTTCTGAATCATCCGTATGTTGGTGTATCAATACAGATTGGAAACTCAATGTGATGGCTTGCACTAAGCTACTAGCCTAAAGCGGGTGGACAAGCGATTTCGGGGTGAGAGGACCGGACTGGTGCTTTCCGTTGTGCTGATTTCAAACGATCAGGAAGCCGTGTTGCGCTAGCGCGTAATTCCGTTTACGGGTTGGACCAGTGACGCAATGAGTTCGGAGCTATCGCAGGCCAGTCAAAATGGTTCGTCCGGTTCGCTTGAACATAATTCATATAGACGGATTGGCAGGCGGCCTGACGTTGCCTCTAGCTTCTAGCTGATAATCAGGAAACGAAGTGGGCAGGAGCCTGCATGCGGTGGAAAGATCAGGCTTATCGTAGGGTGTTCAGACATTATCAGCTTTGGTTGGTCGGCGTCTCTGCGAAAGAGATTCCATGAAGGCTTAGGCTTGGTGGGACGGGTCCGTTTTGAATCGGGCGTTATTGGGCCGCCAACACGGCAAGAGACTGTCTTGCGGAGCCATGGAACGTGGAACCGTTTCCCTAGGGCATTGCCAAACACCTCTGGTCTTCCGGAAAGCTGAGAACAGGGACGGACCCATGAGTTGGAGCACACTGAGTTACCTGAAGTGGGCACTTGCCACCACAGGACTTGGGATCGTGTTGGCTGGCTGGTTAGGCTGGGCCACCTATGGAACGGTGAGTGGAACGCTGTCGTTTCTATTGATCGGTAGCGTTTTAGCGATTCTTGAGATATCGCTAAGCGTCGACAACGCAATCGTAAATGCCAACAAACTTGAGCGAATGACGCCAGTTTGGCAGCGAAGGTTCCTGACCTGGGGTATCTTGATCGCAGTCTTTGGAATGCGAATCATCTTTCCGCTCGCAGTGGTTGCAGTCGCCGCAAAGATCGGGCCTTGGGCGGCCGTGAAACTAGCTGCGACTGATCCACGTCAATACGCCGAAATCATGAAGGATGCGCATCTGGGGATTGTGGCGTTCGGGGGTGCGTTCCTGATGATGGTGGGCCTCAGCTATTTCATTGATGAGGCCAAGTCGATTGATTGGATAGCGATGGTCGAACGGAGGCTGCGCAGGTTGGCGTCCATTCGTGGACTGCAGATCACCATGGTCATGGCGGCGCTGCTTGTGTTTGGAAGGTTTCTCGGGGTACAGGAACAGGCGACTTTCCTGTTCGCTGGGATGCTGGGTCTGGTGACGTTCACGCTTATGGAACTCTTGGGCCATGTTCTCGACCGGCGGGAAGCGGTTCAGTCGGCTGCGCGGTCAGGGGGATTGGGAGCATTTCTCTATCTAGAAATGCTGGACGCTTCATTCAGTTTCGATGGTGTGATCGGTGCCTTCGCGTTGACGCAGAACCTCTTCCTTATCGCGATTGGGTTGGGTGTTGGTGCCATGTATGTTCGTTCAATGACGATCATGTTGGTCGAACAACGGACTCTTTCTCAGTTTCGCTATCTGGAACACGGAGCCTTCTATTCGATTCTGGCACTGTCCTTAATCATGTTTGCCCAGTCACTTTTCCATGTTCACGAGGTGATTACCGGTTTGATCGGTGCGACGCTGATACTTGGTGCCCTTTGGTCGTCGATTCGCTGGAACCGCGTCAACTGCTCGGACGCGACTCCCCTAGAAACGGGAAGATGACGGATCTGGATTGGCAGCTTAGCGGTGCCAGAAGAGGCGGGAATTCAGCCCTTTGGGCAGGAGTGCGCCGCGAGGGTGGGATTAAGTGAAAGCGTCGATGCCTGACGGAAATGTGCCAGTTGCAGCGGATCGTATCGAGCGCTCCAACGTTACCTCGACGATGATGGATGGAAGCTAAGGAGTTTGGTTTCTAGATCGCTTCGAGGTTGCGTTCGTCATTTGTGTGAGTTGGAGGAATGTTTCGAGTGGGGGTAGTAGGGGCCATATTGATCCACCTTCTGTCGGGATGTCGGATCAATCGGCAATTGGTTGCCAGTCACATCGATTTGGGAGACCGGATGATCGAGGGAGTTGAGGCACCAATTTGGGTGATGTGCGCATCTTGGAAGGCACAGAACTGGTTGGGTCTGTGCATTGTGCACGTTGGAAATCCATCCTTGGCTTTAGCGCAGGTGCGCAGAATGAAGAGGATCGGCGTTTCCCTGTCCATCGGTTTCTGATTCACGAGCAATTGGTGTGCGCAGAACCATCGTTCGCCTGTGGGGCGTGTTCCTTGATCGATACGCCCACCTGGACATGGTGTGGGTTCAATTGGCTGAGCATGAGTCTATTGAAGGGGATGTCGAATGAGGTGCTTAGGGCAATCTTGGTTAGGGCCTGTGGACAATCATGATGCTGCCGCCATGCCCGCGACGAGGTGAATCCCCGCCGCGAAGCTCGTGGCGGTCCTGTCTCAGCGCGTCGCGACCGCCCGGAACTCCCTGGTTCTGGCGAGGAAACTCTCCACCCGGTGCCGCCACCCGTATTTCTCCCGGCCGTGCTCCCGCGGCTCCGTCCGGTTCCGCCCCGCCGGGATCACCGCCCCGGCGCCGCGCCGTCCCGGATCCTCCAGCAGCCAGTCCGCGCCGGACGCCCTGTCGCCGACCAGGGTCCCGAACCGGAGCCCTTCAGGGAGTTCCGGCACGCCCCGGGGGTCGCGCGCCTGGCCGGGAAGGACCGTGAACCGCACGGAATGGCCAGTGCGTCCACGACCGCCACGGCCCTGCCGGCCGGGCCACCCCGGGAACGCCCGGTTCCCTGTCTTCCGGCCCCCCTTCCGCGCCCGCCGCCTCGTATGTTCAGAGAATCAGAAATGAACGGAGGTGGTGGCTGTGGAAAAATTTGGCGCGTTTTTCTGTGCAGAACATGCCTGTTGCCTTCCGCCGTCCCTCCGGTTCATTCCTGTGTCGGGACCGCCGCCGTCGGTCACTACCGGCGGCGGTGCGGGGCCCTGCCCCGCAGGACGGGTTGGACCGATACCGCCCTGGATCGCAGCTGCGGATCCGTCCGGAAGCGTGGTCGGCCCGCCCTCCCGTCCGTCTCCCGGGTCCTGGATGGATGCCTGGGTTTTCAGAACCGGATCATCGCGAGGACAGGAGCGGGAGAGCATGACAGCAATGGTCGCCGGAACCGGCGCAGGCAAGCGTACACCCGACATCCACGTCAACGGGCGTGACTTCACGGCCACCAACGACACGGTCGGCCTGCGCAGGGTCGGCCGCCTCCTCAGGGAGGGCGGCGCCACGCGGGCCGTCATGGAGGCCACGGGGCGCATGCACCGGGCCCTTCCGCAGTCGCTGCATGCCAGGGGTTTCGCCACCCTCGTGGTGAACCCCCGCCAGGCCCGGGACCTCCCGAAGGCCGCCGGGGCCCTTGGGAGGACGGACAGGGTGGACGCCAGGATACTGGCGGCCTTCGGGGCCGCTTTCCCGGACATGCGGGCCACGGCGCCGGCCGCCGCCGCCATCGACCGGCTCCGCGACATGCCGGGGCTGCGGGACAGGCCCGTGGACCATCGCGCCGGGACGGGGACCGTCGTGCCGGAGGTCGGCGCCGGCGCGCCCGGCACGGAGGTCGGCAGGGTCCTTGAGGACATCGGCGCCGCCATCGCGGCCCTGGAGCGGCGGATCGGCGGGACGGTCGCCGGATCGCCGGAGTTCGCCGGCAGCCACCGCATCCTGGCCCCGGTGCCCGGCATCGGCCCCGTCACCGCCGCGGCGCCGGGCGCATGGATGGCCGAGCTCGGCGCCATCGGCAACCGCCAGGCCGCATCCCTGCCCGGCGTGGCCCCCCCCTCGCCCGCGACAGCGGCACCCTGAAGGGCGGGCGCCACATCGGCGGCGGACGCCGCAGGCCGAGGGATGTCGTCTATATGGCAGCGCTGTCGGCCAGCAGGCGCTCCCCGGACATGAGGGAACTGTACCAACGGCTCCGGGAGAGGGGAAAGCCCCACAGGGTCGCCCTCGTCGCCGTCATGCGCAGGCTGGTCGTGACCGCCAGCGCCCTTCTCCGCGACCGCCGGATGTGGGAGGACCGGACGGCGGCCGCCGCCTGACGGCAGGCCGGACCGCGTCCGTCCGGCACCGAAAGCGAATCACCGGCGGGCCGGCCGGGGTCTCCCCGGCGGGCGCTTCCGGCGTGCCCGGACGGCGCCGCCTGTGGGGAACGCTGTGGAAAGGTCCGGGACAGCCGGACACGGAACCCGGAAAAAACGGAAAAAAAGCCGGATCCGGGCTTGATTCCAGACATGGATGCTTCCGGTGGGCCTGGACGACCGTGCCGTCGACGGACACGTGATCGAGGCCGGACCCGTCCGGCAAAGCCCTGAAAACACGCCCGGAAACCCCGGAAAGAGCCCGGCGGCGGAACCGCCTGGAGACGCCGTTCCACTTTCCGAAGCGCTCCGGAAGGCCGCGCCACGGCGATCCCGTGCGGAACCGCGCAGGCGCCGCCCCGCCGAAGGGGCGGCTGTCCGCCGCGGTCACTCCCGGGTCGGCCTTCCTGCCGGCAGGGATGTTCCCGGCCCGCGCCCACATGGCGTCGGCCAGCACCGTCCTGTCCGCATTAATCGTTCCGCCCGCCCATGCCGCTTTTCTGACTATTTCAACCTGTGTTTACGCCAATGGGGGCTGGTCAGAGCCCGCCAACCGCCTTACTGCTGACTATGATGTTCCAGGCTCCTGTCTTGCGCGGGTCTGTGCGGCTCAAACTGTATCACCGCTTCCCGCCGGTCATTGGCGAAAGAGGGCGGTCAGGAAGGGCATTCCGCTTCCGCCGTTACCGTCTGAGCGCCTAGGGAATCAGCTGACTTGATCTGCGGACACTCCCCCTGTACGTCCCGTGAAGCACGTGGCAAAGCAGCGGTCGGCGGATCCATTGGCCGAAATGCTTGGCAAGGCTGGACGACCTCCGATCTTGCATGGCATTGTGTCACTCTATCGCAAGACGCCAGAACCGCAAAAGGCTAGGATTGATGAGCATGAGTTTCCAAGGCCCTACAAATTCTTGCTGCCGGGCATCGTGACTTCCGAGGTCCGCTTGCCGCATGCGTTGGACCTCGCTAACGCCTTCCAATTAGTGCTCGAGAGAAAGGGGCATCGCGTGACCTTCGTCCCTTCGGGTCAACGGGGACCGTCCCCGCCGAGCTGACTGCATCGGTCGAGAAAAGGAAAATTTGGCCCGAGCGCTTCGGCATCGCTTCGGTCATCGCAAGCGCCGGTTAAGTCAGATGTTGAATCCTCACACAATTGGCGGGTGCATGGCGAAGCCATTCGGGAATTCGGCTTTCGTGCAAGAGGATTGTCCAGGTTTTTGGCAAACAATCAACTCTGTTTCCCGCCCCGATTATTCTCTCCTACTTGCACCCGACATCGTTGTCTGCTGATCGCTCAAGTGTAGTGCAAAGCTAAAGTGAGCACTCGCTTGATCTTTACAATTGTCGGAAATATCCTGCGTTTTGGATCTCCGCCGACGTGCACCGCCCTCAAACCTGATCGAACCTCTCAGGTGACCAAATTTGGCCCAACATGATCACGGGTGTAGCCCAGGATTCTTGTAATGACCCGGAGGCTTGATCCGCTCGGCACGCGCTCCAGTACCATGGGCCAGGAAATTGGAAAGAAAGTGTATAGGAGTCAAAAATCCTCGGTTACACCCATCAGGTCGCAGCAGCTTGACAGGAATCCTGGGTTACACCCCATGATCACTCCTTCCTTGCGGCTCAATCAATCGGCGTGTATCCCAGATTTTTGGAAATCTGTGTTTTCGGTCGATTCTCATGGGCGAAAACCGATCAAAATGCGTTCCTATGCCAAGAAATCAAGACTCAAACAAAATTTCCAAGCGACTCATGCCAACAATCTGGGATGCACCCCAATCAATCGCTTCAGCTGGTATTCATTGGCTGTTTGATTAACCATCGACCCAAAAGGTAAAGACCGGATTATGAACGAGTCGAAGAACTTCCCTATGTAGCGGGGCAAGCGGTTCCTTGTGATTTCGAATTTCAGACCAGGCAGCGTCGGCCTGCGCTTGGTTCGCGAAACTGATCACGGCCATCAAGGACTGCGGTCGCACTGTGTCGGTATCGAACCCACTTTCCGCGTGGCGGTTCAGAACTGGGCCTACGTCTGATGCCAGACCTGATTCAATAAGATGATCCGCAAAGGACTGCCAGGCGTCGTCAAAAATCGCCCGATCAATTCCCGGCTTCAGATCGAACTAGTTCACTAGCTGCGGCATGGCAATTCGAGTGACGGCGTCCTTAGGGGGCAGCGATTGGTGGGCGGCGCCGTTTTCCCGAGAGTGAATTTCCTGCAATCGCCGCAAGCAGGAACGTGCCGCCAACCAGTGTGTTGACGCTCGCAGTCTCGCCAAGGAAGAGCCAGACCCAGAATGGCCCAAGCAGCACCTCGGTTAGGGACAGCAACGTAAGTTCGGCAGCAGTCAAGCTCCGCGACCCAAGCGTGTAAAGTATCAGTCCGGCACCCACCTGAAACACACCCATACCCATAGCGATACCGCCGTCTTGCAACGACAGAACCAGTGGCAGCTTCAGATATTGGCATATGCCGAGCATCATGACGATGGCAAAGATCCCGGACAGGAATACAGAGGGTAGCATTTCGCCTGTCCGCCCCCAACGCAACGCAACGGTGAAGACGGCAAATCCGAACGCTGAACCGAGTGCAGCAAGACTTCCCTTTAGAGTGACGCTGCCGGACTTATCGGCTACCATGATGGCAATGCCGCCAATGGCGACGGCAATCGCTATCGAGGTTGCCGGACGCACCGATTCACTCAGGAAAATTCGGCCCAGAATAGCGGCCATGAACGGCGCCGTCGCAAAAAGCAGCATGGCATTCGCCACAGAAGTGTTCTGGATTGAGTAAACTCCGCCGGAATACGCCGCCACGAGTGACAGTCCCGCTATCACCGCAGGTAAGCCGATGCGGCGCATCTGGACGAAAGCGCTTTCGCCCGACCTCAGGCGAATGACCATGTAGAGAAACACCGAAAGGCTGATCGACCGATAGAGCAATATCTGCCAGACGACGGCTTCTTCGATCAGGCGGATGCCCAAGCCCACAGTTGACCAAAGGACTCCGGCCGCAAAGACGAAGAGCACCCCGTACTTGTGGGAGTCCGCTGCAAATGTAGGAGAGTCTGCGGTTGTCATCGGGAGTCGATCAACGAGGTCTTGCGTCGAAAGATAACCCCATGGAACAAAGGCCAATCTCTCGTTTGCGACATTGATGCGGTGCTTTGTCCCTCTTTTTCGGTCGTTTGTGATGGATGCTGGGTGGTCCGCTTAGCGGTCGGTCGAAGGGTTCGTCAATCTGCACGTCGTGCGAGCGGCCGCTGCGGTGGAGTGGTGTGAGCGTTCCAATATGCCCTTTAGGGCCTATGCGGTAGAAAGATGTTGAAGTGCGTCCATGAGAGGCAAAGCGCGAATATCATCTCCTACCGGCACCTCCCTATCACCGGCATAGACCAGTATCCGTTGCTCGGAGCCTAGGTCATCTGATGCGATGTGAAAGCCACGGCTGACCTTCGGCGAAGTCGTGCGCTTCACCTCGATGGTCCAGAGCGCACCCCTAGGCAACCTAAGGACGAGATCGATTTCGGATCCGGCCGAGGAGCGGTAGAAGCTCGCCTCAGTGCCACGAGGGGCGGCTGAAATCAGGTTCTCGATGCAGAACCCCTCCCAGCTTCCACCGACGACCGGATGCCCGAGCAGGCCCTCTCTGGTTCCGAGGTTCAGGAGGGCGTGGGTGAGTCCACTGTCGCGGATGTAGGTCTTGGGTGACTTGACGAGGCGCTTTCCGAGATTCGAATGCCAGGGCGGCAGCCGACGCACGAGCATCAGGTCGACGAGGAGGTCGAGATACCGCGCCACCGTCTGGCCTGACACGCCGAGACCTGTCGCCAACTTGGCGGCATTCAGCAAGCCGCCCTGGCTATGGGCCAGCATGGTCCAGAAGCGGCGCAGCGTCTCGGCCGGGATGCGCAAGCCAAAGGCCGGGATGTCTCGCTCGAGATATGTACGGATGAAGTCCTCACGCCACGACAGGCTGTCGCGGTCGCTTGAGGCGAGATAGCTATCGGGAAACCCTCCGCGCAGCCAGATCGGCGAAAGCGTGTCCTTGCCGGTCTCCAGAAGCCCGAAAGGGGTCAGCTCATGATAGCTGACGCGACCGGCTAGCGACTCCGCGCTTTGGTGCAGGAGGGTTTCGGAGGCGGAACCCAGGAGCAGGAATTGCCCCGTACGGAAGCCTTTCCGTCGTCGCCGATCGATCTGGCCCCGAAGCGCCTTGAACAGGTTCGGCACAATTTGGACCTCGTCGATCACGACGAGGCGACCCATCTGCTCATCGAGATAGAGGTCGGGCTCATCGAGAATCTGCCGGTCGGCGCTCCGTTCCATGTCGAGGTAGACGGCATCGCATGTCTCGGCGACCTTCTGGGCAAGGGTGGTCTTTCCGACCTGGCGTGGACCAAGAAGAACCACGCCAGCCTGACGCCTCAGGGCCCCTTCAATCGACTGCCTGTGTCTGCGCTCGATCATACCTTGTATTTATTCCATTGAATGGAAGATTTGCAAGGTACTAGTCGATCCACGTTCCTGAATTGAGGTCTTCCCTTGTTGTGACCGGCGACCAAGTCGTCCCAAACGCCGCCGTTCCCCGGTCATTGTGTGCCGGTGGGCGGATTGAAAGCTGGCATGTGCATAGTATGTGCACTGCGGGTTCGCCTGCCGACCGATGGGTCCAAGTAGATCGCTGAATGCCATTCAAAGCAGCCACCGAGGCCTCGCGGTTGTCTATTTCGCCTACGATGGACGGTGGCGGTTTGGGCTTGATTTCAGTGTGTTGCGGCTTGCCGTGTGCGTCAGATGTTCATGGTACGATCGCGTGGTTACGGGCCGTAACACGTATCCCACTTGGCTAGTTCAGCCGAGTCACAAAACGGCTCTGAAGGTAGCCCTCTATCGCTTCGGAGCCGCCCTCGGTCCCGATGCCTGAATCCTTGATCCTTGATCCCGCTGAAGGGCACTTCTGCTGCGCCCAATCCGAGCTGGTTTATGCTGAGCATGCCGGATTGAACTTCATCCTGAAGTCTCTGTGGCCGCGCCGAGGAGGATGTCCAAGCGTAGGCCGCCAAACCAAAAGCAAGGCGATTTGACTCAGCGCATGCTTCATCACCGGTCCAAACGGCTCTTCGTTTATGATCTCTGCATCGGTGGGTGCCGCGGAAAGAACAGTGGGTTCGAAGAAGTTCCCTTCGTTGCCAATGCGTCGACCCCCGGTCAAAAGGCGTGCGCTCGCGACCGACGGCGTCTGCGACCATTCTGTTGAGCGCGGGAATGCGTCGGTCATTGGCAAGCGGCCCAATTTCTGACGTGGGGTCGGTCCCTAGCCAAACGCGCATCGAACGCGCGGCTTTGACAAAACTGGCCTTGAATGCATCCGCCACAGGATTCTGCACTAGAAAGCGGGTCGGTGCTATGCAGACCTGGCCGGCGTGTCGGAATTTGAAATCCGCCATGGCCTGAACCGAACGGTCAATGTCCGCATTGTCGAAAACGATAACGGTTACATCATCCGCATTGATGCTCGTCGAAACAACGTCATCACTGGGAAGCGGTGCAACGAACCCTACCGCTGCCGGAGCGGTCGATGGAGTCCAGAACACGGGTGCATGAGGGGCTTCGATATCCAGATCAACCGGGAAATCGTAAACCCCATGCAGCCGACGATTTCAGTCCATCCCGCATCTGCGGGTAGTCAGCGCGATAATCCGAATTACGGCGCAAGCATTCCCAGGCCAATCCGGATATGTCGAGGCTTCCGAAATGTACATTTCCGATCTCGTCGGCAGCGACGGGTGTGAAGTCAAGATATTGGCTGTGAGGTCAACGGTTTTCACAGGCTGGTCCCGTCAAATGTAAAATTCAAAGGGCTGTAGATTGGCATCCTTCGCGCTTCCCATCACGAGGATGTCGCCGACCTTGTCTGCAATTCTGATCTTGACGGGCTGCCCATCATTGTAGCTTGCAGAGGCCCCATTCCACCCTGAAGTGCAACACCAGTGGCGGTGGTGACCGGTTTTCCGGCCGCATGATGTTGCGTATCGGCCAGGAAGCGGCGACAGTCCCTGTGATGCAACATGGGAGACTGCCATGCCCGAGGGCTACCGCCACCTGACCCGGGACGAAAGATGCCAGATCGGCGCGCTGAAGGAAAGCGGGCTCTCCGACGGTGCGGTCGCCGCCCGTCTGGGCCGTGACCGGACGACGGTCTGGCGGGAGATGCGCCGTAACGGCGGGGATTCGGGATACAGCCCGGGCGAGGCGCAGGGGAGGGCGGAGGCCCGCCGCGGCGCGGCTTCCTCGAACCCGAGGAAGATGACGCCCGACCGGTGGGCGCGCGTGGAGGGGCTTCTGGCGGAGGGCTGGAGCCCGGAGCAGGTCGCGGGACGGCTGCGTCTGGAGGGCGGCTGGACGGTGGGCCGCCAGTGGATATATGAGCGTGTGAGGGCCGACCGGAAGGCGGGCGGCAGGCAGCAATTCCCACCAGCCCTTCCGGACCCTGTATTCCTTGGGCTTCCGTGAACCGGGTTTCGTAGACTTTTCCTTCCAGACGACTGGAAACCGCCCGGAATCCTCTGGACATCATAGGCTGGGGCCCTTACCGCAACCGGTGTTGACTTCGATGACGGGAGTTGGGACGATGCGGTTTCGGAAGGACCTCGGCAGGCCCGGGCTGATCAGGGCGCTTGCGGAATGCTTCGGCAGGATCGACGATCCGGTGGACGGGCGCCGGTTCAGCCTCGCGGACCACCTCATGTCGGCGTTCGCGATGTTCTCGCTCAAATATCCGTCGCTCCTGCAGTTCGACAGGGACAGCCGCAGGGACGCCATCGTCCGCGGGAACCTCCGGACGCTGTTCGGGATCGCGGCGGCGCCCTGCGACTCCGCCATGCGGAAACGCCTCGACACGGTCGACCCCAGGCAGCTGCGCCCGGCGTTCAGGACCCTGTTCGCGAGGCTGCAGCGCGGCAGGGTGCTGGAGGACCAGCCGGTTTTCGACGGCCACTACCTGATCTCGATTGACGGCACCGGCTACTTCAGCTCGAAATCCGTCCACTGCGACCACTGCTGCGTCGCCCGCCGCAGTGATGGATCGAGGACCTACTCGCACAGCATGCTCGCCGCCGTGGTCTGCCACCCGGAACGCCGCGAGGTGCTGCCGCTGGCCCCGGAGCCGATCGCCAGGACCGACGGAGACAGGAGGAACGACTGCGAGCGCAACGCCGCCGCGCGGTTCATCGACGACCTCCGGCGGGAGCATCCGCACCTGAAGGCCATCGTCCTGCAGGACGGCCTCGCCTCCAACGGGCCCCACATCGCCCGCCTGCGGCGGCACGGCCTCCGCTTCATCCTCGGCGCGAAACCCGGCGACCACGCGCTGCTGTTCGCCAGCCTCGACGCCAGCCCCGACACCCGCACCGCCCGGTTCACCGACGCCGACGGCACCCGGCACGACTTCCGCTACCTGAACGGTGCGCCAGTCAACGCCTCCCATCCCGACATCAGGGTCAACGTCATCGAATACCGGGAGACGGTCATCAAGAGGACATACATCGCGAAGCACCACCGCGGCCCGGACGACCCGACCCACCGGGTGGAGGAGAAGCAGCGGAGGTTCTCCTGGGTCACCGACCTTCCCGTCGACAGCGACAGCCTCATGCCGGTCATGCGCGCCGCCCGCTCCCGATGGCGGATAGAGAACGAGACGTTCAACACGCTGAAGAACCAGGGCTACCACTTCGAGCACAGCTTCGGGCATGGAAAGCGGCACCTGACCACCGTGCTCGCCATGACGATGATGCTCGCCTTCCTCACGGACCAGATCGAGGCCGCCTCCTGCAGGGTGTTCGCCGCCGCGCTGGAGGCGAGGGGGCGGCTGAGGTACCTCCGCGAGAGAACCCGGTCATACTTCCACGACTTCCCGGTCCCCGACTGGCGGACACTCTACGCCGCCCTGACCCACGGGCACGCGCCTGTGGCCCTGAACGTCGCCGGACCGTCCGGACGGTCGCCGCCGCGGCGCGGGGCGCCCGGGCGCGCCTGAACGCCCGACCGAACCGCCCCAGGGGCAGACCCGCGACACATCCCTTATTTCCACCGGAACGCCGCCGGACGCCCCCGCACGCCCGGATTCCGCCCGAATCCGCCGCCGACGCCCGCAATCCGCCGGAAACCGGACCGGAATTTCACTGGTGGGAATTTCTGGGCGGCAGGCTGTTCCTGCTGCTGCGGCGCCGCGGCAGAAAGCCGAACTGGCGTGGCGGCAGGCACTCGGGCCGTGGCCACATCCCGGGCCGGGTGGACATCTCCGAGAGGCCGGATGAGGTGGAGAGGAAGGAGCGTGTGGGCGACTGGGAGGCGGACACGATCATCGGGAAAGGCCACAGCGGGGCGGTGGTCTCCCTTGTGGACAGGGCCTCGAAATACACGTATTTACAGAGGGTTGAGCGGAGAACGGCGGCCGCGGTCTCCGCCGCGATGGTGGAGATGCTGCGGCCTTCCGCCGCGCCCGTCCACACGATCACGGCGGACAACGGGAAGGAGTTCGCGGCGCCGACACGCTCCCTGCTCCCCGCCTCCTCCGGCCTCCCGGAGATGTCCACCCGGCCCGGGATGTGGCCACGGCCCGAGTGCCTGCCGCCACGCCGGTCCGGCTTCCTGCCGCGGCGCCGCAGCAGCGGGAACAGCCCGCCGCCCGCCTTCCTGTCGGCCCTGACGTGTTCGGATGTCCACTGGCGGCCCACCGTCCAGCCGCCCTCCAGACGCAGCCGTCCCGCGACCTGCTCCGGGCTCCAGCCCTCCCCGGAAGCCCCTCGACGCGCGCCCAGCGCTCCGGCGCCATCCTGCGGGAGGCGCCGGACGCCGCGCTGCGGCGGGCCTCCGCCCTCCCCTGCGCCTCGCCGGGGCTGTACCCCCCGCCGCCCCCGTTCCGGCGCAGCTCCCGCCAGACCGACGTCCGGTCACGGCCCAGACGGGCGGCGATGGCTCCGTCGGAGAGCCCGCTTTCCTTCAGCGCACCGATCCGGCATCTTCCGTCCCGGGTCAGGTGGCGATGGCCCTCGGGCATGGCAGTCTCCCTTGTTTCAGCAAAGGGACTGTCGCCGCCTGCTGGCCGATACGCAACATCATGCGGCCGGAAAACCGGTCACCACCGCCAATGGTGTTGCACTTCAGGGTGGAATGGGGCTAGAAATTGTTTGGGCGCCAATGTTGTTTCGCGAATGAGTTGGCAGGGTTGGGCCAACTGCAGCAATCTCGGCAATCTCGCTTTCACCTGCCTGTGAAAATCTGTCACATCATCGAATATCCGCTCATCTCCAAAATCGATAACTTCGGCAAAGAGAGGCAGATCAGATTTTGGCTTCTGCTTTCTTGCAAACTCCTCGGGCGTCAATTCGATGTTGCGTCGACCTCTGACAAGAGGCCTGCATCTCTCGAAGACAAGCTCTGGAACCGCAAACATCCAAACGTCTATCGTCTTTTCTTCATCGGAGAGATGGTCCTTGATAGGTGTCAAAAAGAGATCGACTGCTCGCGAGACCGCCTCATGGTGGTTTTCGAGTGTCGTCAGGTCTTCGATCTCGGTTGCCGCAACCGATAGACCGTCAAGTCATCCGGGTCGCTTGTCAATAGGCGTCCAAAACTGACCCGCCTTTTCCTGCCTTCCTTTCCCGGTAGTCTTTTTCCTTCGGGGATTGGCGGGAGGGCGCGAGATGGCGAGTGGAGACCGACGGGAGCTTCGGGAACTTGCGCACGGTGTTCCGGGCCAGCCCTAGGTCCCGGGCCACCGAACGGATCGACCGGCCCTCGACTAGGCACATCCGACGGATCTTCGCAATCGTCGCTACTACCAGCATCCTCTGATTCTCCCACAAACCGCAAAAACGGTCGCGAGAATCCTCAATTCGCCACCGGGATGGTGGGTCAGTTCTCGACGCCGATTCCTTCCGAAGTGGGTCAATTTTGCACGCCGCTCCACAATCGACACGCCCGCCTTGACGTGGCGCACGTTGGACTGGCTGAGCATCAGCTTGTTGAAGGGGATGTCGCGCGAGGCGCTGAGGGTGATCTTTTGTTGCTTGGTCATCGGGATATCTCCGCGACTGGCCAGCCGGGAGCCTCTCTCCCGACCTCCAAACCCGTCACGGAAAACCCGGCATCCCTCTTACTCCAGGGGGCATTGATGGTCATATGAATTTGAAATGAACGTCATATTGCCTTATCTTGCTGCTCAAGTTGCGAAGGAGCGCCAACACGTGGAAAACTTGGTTCTGGACCGTGCCGCGCCGGACCGGCAGGGGGTCGCTCTCAAGGTCTTTGCCCGGATTGCGGACGCATGGTCGCTGACCCTGCTTGAGGCGGCAGCGCTGGCGGACATGTCGGACTCCACCTGGAAGCGGGCGAAGAAGCCGAATTTTGCGGGGGATCTGACGCACGACCAGATGCTGCGTTTGAGCTCGCTCATCGGTCTCTACAAGTCGCTCGAGCTCTACTTCGACGAGCCGATCTCGCGGGATTGGGTGAAGCTGCTCAACCGAGGTCCTGAGTTCGATGGCGTGCGGCCCGTGGACGCCATGATTGCAGGCGGTTTGCCCAAGATCCTGCGCGTGCGGGGCTATGTCGATGCACTGCGGGGTGGGGTTTGAGGTTCAACCCTGTCAACGACCGCGCCCTTGTCCGGTTGATCTCTGAGACCCACCACAAACCCCCGGTGCTGCGAGGGCTGGTGGACAGTGACGAAGAGGCGGAGATCCTCACCGAGATCGAAGGCGAGACAAGTGCCCGCCTGATCGCGGAACGCGAGGGCAGCCCCACGCTTGACCGCCGCGAACTCGCCTTCGCGCGGCGCTCTCATGACCTGACCCTCTACGGGCAGAGCCATATCAACGCGGCCTTCACCTACACGAGATCCACGGGAAACCGGTTCAACACCGGCGACCGGGGCGCGTGGTATTGCGCCTGGGACATGCTGACGAGTGCGCAGGAGGTGGGCTTCCACAAGGACCCGCGAATTGGGTTTCATCGGCCGCTACGAGGACGAGGCGCGCTACGTGGAGCTGCTGGCCGATTTCATCTGCGATTTCCCGGATCTGCATGAGACGAGGCATCCCGCGCTTGATCCGGTTCCCGAGCGGGGCTACCCAGCCTGGCAGCGCCTCGCCGCGGACTTGAGGGCAGAGGGGCATCGCGGCCTGATCTACCCATCCGTGCGCCACCTTAGCGGCCGGTGCTTCGTCGCCTTCGATCCAGGCATCATCCAAAATGTCCGCCCGGGCGCAAGCTGGAAGCTTGTCTGGCAGGGTGTGCCTGAGTTCTCGATCAAGGGGCTCTGACGCCCCTCTATATCCTCATGTGGCACTTCAGTTGATTGCTATAAGAATCGGAAAAAATATTATTAAACTCTGTCAAGCCTTCTCCAGAAACGCCTTCGCCTTCCCCTCGGTCACCAGCCGTGCGTCCTGTTGCGGGTTCGACCGAGCAACCGCTGTGATCCCTTTCACGAAATCGAACACGCTCTCAGGCGAGCGGCCCTCCTCGGCAAGCACCGTCTCGACGACCCGCCCTGTCTCCGCTTTCGAGAACCCGAGCTTGCGCAGGAAGTCCTTGCGGTCGTCGTCCGACCGCGCGAAGATCTTCTCGCGCGCCACGCGGATGCCGTCGATGAACGGCGCGGGCGAGGACTCGGCGAAGCGGCTGAGCGCCGGAGCGGCCTCATGGGCGAAGCGAGAGGCGGCGTAATTCGAATGCCGGATGGTGATCTCCCGGAAGTCCTCGACCCCTCAGAGGTTGCGTTTCTGGCAGACCGCAAAAGGGTAGAAGCTGGTGATGCCGAGCGTCTTCGCTCCAACCTCGGAATTCCAGCAGTAGAAACCCCGGAAATAGAGGTCGGGCGAGCCGTCAAGCAGCAGCCCCGCCTCGATCGGGTTGAGATCGTCGACGAGGAACAGGAACACGTCGCGGTCGGAGGCGTAGAGCGTCGTCGTCTCCGTCGTCATGTCCACACGGGGATTGTGGATGCCGGTCGACCAGTCGAACACGCCCGGCACCTTCCATCGGGTGTCGCCAATGCCGTTGCCTGCGATGCGCTGCACGGCGGAGACCAGTTCGTGGTCGTAGACGCGGCCATAATCGGGGCCGGTCACGGCACTCAGTTCCGTGCGGCCATCCGCTAACTCCATCGTCTTGATCTGCTCGGCCCGGTGGTTGGTCAGGCCGTATTGCAGGTTGATCCCTGCCAGCGGCGCAGGCAGCTGGCGCAGATAGGCCGCGGGCGCGCCGACGAGGCTTGAAAGCTGGCCGAAGCTCCAAAGTGTCGGTGCGATGGGTTCATCCGTGCCCGGCAGGACGAGGCCAAGCTTCTCGGGGTCGTCGCGATGCGCCTCGACTGGCTACTGACGGCCACCGGGGGCGGGCCGGACGCGGCGAACGCGCTCCGCGTCGCGGGCTGGTACGAGGCAAGGTGGCTCACCGGGGAATGGGTCGGCGCCCTCAGGACCGGCACCCGGAGCAGGGACCGCCGGCCCAGCGCCGCCGACGACCTGCGCCGCTGCCTCGCCTCCGGCGCCGTCACCGCCTGCACCGTCATGTCCGGCGGGCGCCTCGCGCGCGGCGAGCCGGACAGGCCGGCGCGGACCGTCGTCCACCCTGACGAAATCCATGTCCCCGCCGTCCACATGGCGAAGCCCAGCCACCGCAGGCAGTGCGGACCGCCCGACCCGGCCCGGACGGTCGCGGAGTTCGCCGCCAGCACCGCGCGCCTCGCCGGCTCCGTCCCGTAGAGGCGACAGACCACGCCGGGCACACGAGAGCCATTGGAGGGATGCCTGACGCTGTCACTCCTCACCGAACACCACAGGGCCATGCGCGACTACGCGGGCATCGAGTCAACAGTGTTACATTGAAAGGCCCGGGACGGCGTTCCTCTTACTATCGAATCACTCGGCTGCGAGGTTCCCGGACGGGAAAGGGGCGCGGGAGGCCGCCAGCCGATGCAGGGCTTCGGGCCTGATATGCGTATAGCGGCGCAGCATCTTCCAGTCCATGTGGCTGGTGACGAGAGCGACCTGTCCGATGGCGAAGCCCACCTCAAAGAGGCGACTTGTGCCTCCGTGGCGCAAGTTATGGAAATGCAGGTCTTTGACAATGCCCTCCACGCAGGCGCGCTGGAAGGCCGTTCCGACCGACCTCGAGTTGTAGGGAAAGATCCGCCCGTTGGTGTGACCCAGATGCTTGGCCTGCGCCGTAATCAGCGCCCAGACGTCGAACCCGGTGGCTGCGAAGAGAGGAATTCACTGTTCGGTCCCGGTCTTGTTGCGCGGGTCCTTACGGTCGAGGATCAGGAGCATCCGGCGGTCGACATCGAGATCGCTCCATTCGACGCGGCAGATCTCGTCGAGCCGCATGGCCGTGGCTACCGCGAACTTCACAATCCGCGCCATGGGCAAGGCCAGGCGTTCGTTGTCATCGAAGCAACGGAACAGGCGGTTCAACTCGTCCGTGCCGGGGCGTCGGTCCCGCTCGGTTCGCTTGCAGATGAGGCCAAGCCGTTTCAGCGCGACACGCGCCAGATCGACGGGCTCCGGGGAGATGTCGAGGCCATGGACCGCGGCCGCATGGATGATGATCATCTTGATCACGCCTATGTCGATCCCGAGGGTTGCCGGACCGGTGCCTTGCTCCGCGCGCATCTTGCCGTAGTCGATCAGCTTCTGCCGGTCGAGGTGGCCGATCCCTTCCTTGCCCAGATCGCGCTTGAGCGTGGTCAGCGTGGCGGCCTTGCTGCGTCGGAGCGGTTTCCCTACCTCGCACATATCGGCTATATGAAGGTCGATGATGTTGCCAAAGGTTCGGAGGCGGGAGACGGACGACTTGTTCGGCGCCAACCCTTGATCCACCCGGGTCTCCGCTTGCCGGGCCCAACGATGGGCGTCGTTGCGGCGGAGAAACGTGTCGCTCGCGTAGCGGCCCTTTCGTCTGATCTGGACCCGGTAGGCACTGGAAGGAAGCTTGGTCATGGTGGCCATTTTCGTGTGCGCTGTGTGTGCAATGAGTCGTCGTAGAGAGACAAATTTGGGGATATCGGGGTGTATTCCAGCGTAGCAGCCGTTGCCGCCAACAGTTTGAAGATGCAAAAAATGACGATAAATCAAAACGCTAGATTGTCATGTGCCCCGATGATGGACAGGACCGACAGGCACTGCCGCTACCTATACAGACTCATGTCGCGGCACACGTTGCTGTATTCGGAGATGATTGCAGCTCCATCACTGGTTCGCGGCAATGCCCGGCATCTCTTGCGTTTTGATCCTGCTGAGCATCCAGTTGCTTTGCAGCTCGGCGGAGCCGAGCCGAAGGAACTGGCACTGGCTGCGTCAATGGTTGCCGACGTAGGATACGACGAGATCAACCTGAATGTTGGATGCCCTTCCGATCGGGTACAATCGGGCTGCTTCGGTGCCGTGCTAATGAGGCAACCTGACCTGGTCGCGGAATGCGTTGCGGAAATGATTGCGGCGCAACCGGTGGAGGTCACAGTAAAGTGCAGAATTGGAGTCGATGAGCAAGAGACGGAGGAGACGCTGCCTGCATTCATTGAGACAGTGCGTGCGGCAGGTGCCGCAAGAATCGCGATTCATGCTCGCAAGGCTTGGCTTGATGGCTTGAGCCCGAAGGAAAACCGTAATATCCCGCCTTTGAACTATCCACTTGTCTACAGAATGAAGCGAGAGTTTCCGGATATGCACGTTTCAATTAACGGTGGGGTTCGATCGCTCGAAGAGGCAAAGACTCACATGACCATGGGCGTGGATGGAGTCATGATCGGCCGTGCCGCATACACAATGCCTTCCGACATCCTACTGTGCGCTGATGAAGAAATCTTTGGTGTACCGTCGGTTCGGACTGCTCGGGAAATCGTGGAACTCATGCGCCCCTACATTGCCCGGCACCTCGCGCAGGGAGGTCGGTTGCAGGACGTAGCGCGCCATATGCTTGGATTGTTCACTGGTCGCCGGGGAGCGCGTGCCTGGCGGCGCACTCTGTCGGAATTAGGAAGCCAAAACGGGGCAGGGCTCGAGGTCATTGATATGGCGCTGTCTTATGTCGGGGAAGAGGAGTCACGTCGTGTGGGTCAACGAATTTTGGTTCCATAGGCGGGCTCGAAATTAAGTGCGATGGGGAACTGTTAGAGCGTGTCATAGGAAAGCTGCCCACCACTCGTGAAGTGGTCATGGTGCCACAAAGCGCTGATTGGCATGAAATCGGCAAGATTATGAGTGCGCACGGTTTGTCGACGTGAGTTTTTTGCCAAATGATCCGGAGGACTCCCTCGATGGATTGGGGCGCTCTCCCGAGCACGGCATTTGAGGACGCTGCGTCATGGGGTTTCCAGTTGTCCACTATCTCCATGCCCAACTCTCAGTGATGTATCTTGGTAAGCGATTGAAGTACGGTGCCCGTTCGGCTCCCACCCATCCGTTTTAGGTTTGACAGTATAGTGGATTGCCCTTGGTGACTGGCCATTGTGACGAATTACTTCGGGGGCCGCCATGGTGGCACGGACGGGCGGGCCAGGCGGCTTCGCCGGAGGCCGAGGGGGCGCTCCGGTCGCCGGCGGGCTGTCCGGCGGCTGGCGTCGGACAACGCCAAAGTTCTGGCGCAGGTCGCCCGGCTGGAGCGGGATCTGTACGGCCCGCGCCCGAAAAGGCGCAGGCAAGGCGGGATAGGATCCGACGCTCCAGCCGGGCAGGACGGTCAGGAAGGAGCGCGGCGATTCGGTCAGCGACGCCGGGCTGCGCTTCGAAGGGAGGGCCCCGGTGACCGGCATCACCGTGACGCCGCCGGAGGTCGGAGGGCAGCCGGAGGACGGCCACTAGCTGGTCCCGGAGTGCGTCAACCGTCGGCTCGCCGCCTTGGACCAGCGGTACGTAGTCATCCGCCACCACCACCTCACCGTGAGGATCAGGGGGACCGACCGGCCCGTGTCCGCCCCGACTTGCGAAGGCGTCTTCAGGAGCGGCTGCTGCACCGACGTCTCCCTTCTCGCCGGGATGCCCGTCGACAGATTCATGTGGCACCTGCCGCCCTCCCGTCAGCACAGGATGCTGGCCGATGTCGGCATCACCGTCAGCCGGGACTCAACGAGCCAGTGGGCCAACCGGGCGGTCTCCCTGCCGGGCCTATAAATCCATCACACTTGAATTCCGTGTCTTCGTCCCCTTTCGACCTGTCTGCGTCCCAGTCCCGCATCGCCTCGATGGTGATGACGGGTTGAGACAGCAGCTTCACCCCTTCCCTGAGCTTCCGCCTGCCCGGCAGCGTCTGGCGTTTCGGGGGATGGAATCCGGCCAGCCCGGCGGTAAGTACGTCGAAGCCCGCGATGGTCATGTCGGGCGGTCCCCGCGGAACCCTGAACCCGTGGCGCTTGGCGAGCGAGAGGAGAGCCGGGACGTTCCGGATCCGTAACGCGGTGATGGCGTCGAATGCGAGGCACCTGCGCAGGTCGTCGGCCGCGTCGAGGCGGCGGTCCTCCATCCGCGTCCCCTGCCTGAGCGCGTGGAAAAAGCGTTCGATGTGGCATCGCGGAACGTCGCGGGCGGCGCCGGGGTCGGCGTCGCCGCTGTTCAGAAGCAGCATCCAGTGCAGCAGCACAATCCTCTTTCTCCCCTTCGCCGTCGCCGGACGTTGGGGCGGGTTTTCCTCGCGGGCAGAAACGGCGACCATGCGGACGGGTGCGTCGGTCACGCATTTGGTCAGCATGACGGTGTGAGGTTCGGATCGATCGACCGGCAGCCAGAAGCTGTCGGCGGCCTTATGCGATCCGTGCGCCATGGAACGGTAGCGCTCCTTTCGCTCGCTGCTCAGATCGGGCCGCTTTGACCGGGCATGGGCTGCGCCTGAACTGCAGCGGCGGCAGCAGGCCCCCGCAATCCGCCAACGAGAACCTGCCGGTGGCGCAGGTCGCGCTCGCCGCGTGATTTGCAGCCGGAACACAATGTTGCAAAGAAGTGTCACCATACGGGAATCGCCCCCGAATTCGCCCTAGCCCGGATATCTCACCAGATTTTGTTGCATGGGGCTGGAATCCGTGACATATGCAGGGATTGCAGGACCTTGCACGGGACGGAGGACCGACCCCATGCAGACACAGTGTAACGCCGACCGCATCGATTCCAGCCACCATGGCCGACGTGAGGTGACGGGCGCCTCCGGCGGCGGACGGCTGTCATCGGACGGCGGCGCTCCCCTTCCCGTGGAGGCGGACCCTACCATGTCTACAAAAAAGTTCTGGACAACGTGAATTCCGCAGGCCAGGGATGCGGCATGGCACAGTAACGGACAAGCCGCACCCTGCGGGACGCGGCGTCGGTCGCGCGGGTCGCGGAGATCCTGTCGCGGGAGCGGTTCGACAGCCGGAGCGCGCTGGGCCGGCGCGTCTGCGGGGAGTTCCCCTTCCTCGACGCCCGCGGCCGCCCGCAGCTGTCCGGCTGCCTGAAGGCGCTGGCCGCCCTTGCCGAACGCGAGCCGTGCATCGCGCTGCCGCCGCCGAAGGCACCGGCCGTGGGTGGCGGACCGCGGCTGCCCGGCGCCGGCGTCCCGGAGCCGGAGGGGGTGCCGTCGCATCCGTCCCGGATCGGGGGGCTCCGCGTCGGACCGGTCACGGCGCGCGGGGACCGGGCGCTGTGGAACACGCTGATGGCGCGGGAGCACCCGCGCGGGATGGCGGTCTTCGCGGGCCGCCAGCTCCGCCATCTGGTCGGCTCGGACCACGGCTGGCTTGGCGCGGCGGGGTTCTCGGCCGCCGCGCTGCGGGTCGCGGCGCGGGACCGCTGGATCGCGTGGGACGACGCGGGGCGGCGGGCGCGCCCCGCCCGCGTCGTCTGCCTGGGCCGCTTCCTGGTCCGGACCTCGGTGCGCTGCCCGCACCTGGCCAGCCATGTGCCCGGCCGCATCCTGCGCCGCCTGCCCGGCGACTTCGAGGGGCGCTACGGCTTCCGCCCGTATCCCGTTGAAAGCTTCGCCGACGAGGGGTATGACGGGATCTGCCTCCGGGCGGCGGGCTTCCTGTGCGTCGGCGCCACGGCCGGGCGCGGCCGGCAGGACCGGGAGCACCGGCGGGAGAGGACCGTGAGGACGGTGTCCATGCGCGGTCTGGAGCGGTCCTGGCGCCGCAGGCTGGGGGTCCCGCATGTGGACCATGCGCCGTCGCTTGGGCCCGGCGAGGGCCTGGACGCGGCGGTCCGGGCGGAGAACGGGTTCGGAGGGGCACCCCTGGGCGACAGGCGGCTCCCGGCACGGCTGGTCAGGAGCGCCGGCCTCCTGGCGGGGTGTCCGGGACAGAGGGCCAACGCCTCCAGCGACAGCGGGGACAGCGACGTCGCCGGCTTCCACCGCATGACCGGATCGCCGGACGGATCGGAGGTCACGGTGCCGGACATCCTGGCGACGCACCGCGGGCGGACCGTCCAGAGGATCCGGGGCCAGCGGACGGTCCTGGCCATCCAGGACGGGACGGACCTGAACCTCCCGCGCCGCCCCGGCTGCGACGGCCTGGAGCCCGTCGGCAGGAACCGGGCCACATCCTCGACGCCGGGCCTGCATATGCGCGCGACGCTGGCGGTGGCGGACACCGGCCTGCCGCCCGGCCTGCCCAGGCTGGGCTTCGACCCGGCGAAGGCGGCCCCGAAGGACGGGGCGGACCGGACGCCGGAGAGGGCGGAGGCGGAGCGGCGCAGCAGGACGGAGCGCTGGCTGGAGGGGTTCGACGACATCGCCGACGCCGTCCGCGAGGTCGGCGGAAGGACGCGGGTGGTCCCGGTCTGCGACCGGGAGGCGGACATCCCCGGGCTGTTCCACGCGCGGCGCCGCCGCCCGCGCGTCGGGCTGCTGGTGCGCGCGCAGCACGGCAGGGTGCTCGGCGGGGGGCGGCCGAAGCTGTTCGCCACCCTCGCCGGCGGCGGGCCCGAAGGCATGGTGGACGTCCAGGTCGACGCGCTCACGGCGCGACCGAGGACCGGCCGCCCGGCGCGGACCGCGCGGCTGGCGGCCTGCGGGCCGCGGTTCCGGCGCGTCACCCTGCCGGCGACGGAGACCTTCCCCGACGCGGACCCGGTCACCGTGTACGGGGTCCATGTCAGGGAGGTCGCGCCGCCCGATGGGGAGGAGCCCGTGCAGTGGCGGCCGCTCACCACATCCAGCGTGGAGAGCGCCCGGGACGCGGCGGAGACCGTCGGCCTCCACCTCCAGGGATGGCGCGTCGAGGATTTCCTGCGCGTCCCGAGTCCGGCTGCCGCGTCGGGTTCCCGCTGTTCCGCACCGCCGGACGGCTGCGGCGGGCGGTCGCCATCAACGCGGTCATCGCCTGGCGGATCATGGTCATGACCCTGCTCGGGCGCCAGGTCCCCGACTGCGACCCGCAGCTGATGTTCACCGACGCGGAACTCGCCTTCCCGCCCGACTGCGCGGACAGGTACGGCCTGGGGGCGCCGGAGCGGCTCGGCGACGCCGTCCGCCTGGTCGGGCGCCTCGGCGGCTACCGGGACAGGAAGCACGACCCGGAGCCGGGAAACCAGATCATGTGGCACGGCCAGACGCGCCTGACCAGCGCCGCGCTCGGCAACGGGATCGGCTTCGAGGCCGGCCGGAGGCATGCGCTGCGCGGAGCGGAATAGCACGTCGCCATGCAGATTTATGTATACTCGGTAGGGCGGACCTGCTGACCGGGCTGACGCGCGGACTGGCGGATTGCTTCACGGACCACCGTGACCCGGACCGCACCGGGCACGGCCTCCGGTGCCCCGTCGCCCAGCGGGTGATGGGACCGCGCTGGGCTACGGGGATATCAACGACCACGGCATCCTGCGCGGCGACAGCGCGCTGGCGCTGGCGCTGGGCCGTGACGGCGTCACCGGCGACGGCCGGCGGCGGGAGAGCGACCGGGGCGCCCCGCTGGCCGGTTCCAGCGCGCCCGACCGCCTGGAGCCGGGCGAGCCGGACAGGGCCGCGGATGACCGGTACAGGCGAATGGCCGCCGACCCGGCGGCGACCGGCAGGCTGATGCCGGGCATGTTCCCGGAGGCCCGCGGGGCGCCACCCGAGGGGACCGTCCCCGGCCCCGACGCCACCGACGGACCTCCGCACGGGCGCCGGGAGTGCCGTTTCCTGCACGGACACTGCGGACACTGCCGCTGCCTTCCCCTTCACGTCACCTGCGGCGGGCATGTCCCGTTCGCCCGGCTTCGGCCCCCGGACATCGACGCCTCCGACGGGGCGCTGGAGGGGCTGGCCAGGATCGTGGCCGTCATCCGCGGCGCGTGGCCGTCCGTCCGGATCACGGTCCGGGGGGATTCCGGCTTCCGCCGCGACGGGACCATGGCCTGGCGCGGGGCCGGCGGCGTGGATTCCGTGTCCGGCCTGGCCCGCAGCCCACGGCTGGAGCGCAGGACCGGACGCCGGATGCGGCGCCCGCGGAGCCGGTGCGTCGCCACCGGGGAGCCCTCGCGCCGGTTCACCGGCTCCGGCTGCCGGACGCCGCCGGCCTGGAGCCGGAGCCGGCGGGTGGTGGCCAGGGCCGGGGCGCTGCCCGGCCCGAGGGGCGGCAGCCCGCGCCTCACCGTCACCGGCCTGCCGGGTCCGGAGTCCGGCAACCGCGCGCTTCACGGGGATCTCCACTGCGCCCGCGGCGACATGGAGAACCGGACCAGGGAGCGGCGGCTGGAGCTGTTCGCCGACCGGACCCCGGCGGCGGCCATGCGGGCCAGCCAGCTGCGGGTGTACCTTCCGGCCTTCGCCGGGATGCCGGGCCGGACCGTCCGGGCGGCCGGCCTCGCCGGGACGGACCTTGCCAGGGCGCAGCCCGGCACCATCCGGGCGCGGCTCCTGAGGACCGCCTGCCAGCTGCGGGCGGGCGTCCGCCGGATCCGCCTGTCGCTGTCCCCGGCGCATCCATACCGGGGGCTGTTCCGCCGGGCGGTGGCGGCGCCGCCGCTGGCCGCCGCGGCGCGGGCCTCGCGGTGGCCGCCACGCCGCCCGCCTGAACCGCCGGAACCAAGCGCCGGGGAGGCCGGCCACGGGAGAGCCGCGCGCGCGGCTCCCGAAGGCGCGCGCGGCGGTACCGCTGTTCGCCTTATGTTCCCGCTTCCGCAGCCACCGACGGCCTGCGGACGCCGCCGCCGGGGCACCGCCGGCCGCAGCCGCCGCCGGACGGGACCGGATGACGGGCCGGATCGGTGCCGGATGCCCGGACTCCCGGTCTGGTGAGATATCCGGGCTAGGGGTTGTAATCGGCCGCTGTCTCGCCTACGTAGTGTCCGCCAGAAAACCCCCTTTTTCGCGCTGACGGGCCGGATTTCCGGCCGCGCCGGACGCCCGCCGACGGCCCGACGGGTTCCGCTCCGGGCCTGCGGCGGAGACCGGACGGCTGCATGTTCGCCATCCGTTCCTTTCCTGGGCGTCTCCGGCATGGCGCTGGCAATGGGGTTCCGTTCCCGCTCCACGCGGGCCGGAAACGCCCGTTCCCTGTGGAATGCGCCGTCAGGCGGCGCGGCGCCGCCGTTTCCTGAGCCGCTCCCTCCTCCGCAGGAGCAGCCCGATGCGGTGGACGTTCAGGGCCACCACGGCGAGCGCGACGGTGCGCCCGAAGCCACTGGCTCCGAACGCCAGCACCCTGTCGAGGCCGCGGTGCTCCAGGTTGTTGATGGCCGATTCCACCGCCGGATGCGCCCTGCGCATGGCCCGGAAGGCCGCGCCGCCCTCCCGCTCCCGGTCGGCGGCGTTCAGGCAGCCCTTCCTCGGCAGGGCGTTGCAGTCCAGAATCCCGGCGGGGCGGGTCCGGTTCCCCGGGCTGTGGAACCCCCGGTCGAAGCTCACCGCCCGGAGGTCCGGAAAGGCCTTGCGGGCCGCCTCCACCATCGGCACCGCGCAATCGACGTCACTGCCCTTCCACATCACCTCGTGGCGCGGGATGAAGCCGTGCCGGTCCTCCAGCGCGCAGACGGGCACCCCGAGCTCCACCGGGCACCCCACCTTGCCCTTCGGTATCCAGCGCGTGTGCGGCCCGGATATGGAGAACACCTTCTCCCTGTGCGGGATGGTCTCCCCACGCAGCAGGCGGCGGTCCACCCGGGCGGTCCGGCGCTCCGCGTGCAACAGGAAGTCCCTGATCCGCGTGACGGTGAGGGCTGGCGCGCCGTTCACGGCCAGCGCGGGCAGGCTGGCCCCGGCGCGCCGGACGGGCGCGCGGCAGGCCGGGAGGTATCCCTCCACCCGCTCCGGGCTGGCGCGGCGGGCCGGCCGGACCCCGTTGAGGAGCGCCTTCAGGTTCCCCGTCAGGTGCCGCCACTGCCGCCAGCCGGGGACGCCGTGGTCCGCGGCAGCGCGGCCCGTGGTCCGGACCAGGCAGCGCATCGCGTCCCAGAGCAGACTGACGTCCGTCGGGTAATGGACGTCGGTCCCGGCGACGAATGAGTCACAGCGCCCGCGCAGGGGCGCGCCAGGCTTTTTTCCCGCGACCGCATGGCCGCTCCCGCCGATCAGGCGGTTGACCCCTACCAGAAGCCCGGGGTTCAGGAGTCCCACGTTGTCCACCAGCGTCTGGTGGTGGTAACGGCGCCCGTCCCAAACGTCCGGGTGGCCCAGGAACCGCCGCAGCGTCCGGTGCCGGTTCGCCAGTTCGTGCAGCCGGTCGAAGTCGCAGCCGAGTCCCTGCCTGCCCACGCCCATCACAAGGATCCGCCACATCTCCATGCCGGGCCGCCCGACCTTCCTGTCCACGCCGGGCAGCATGCGCTCCTCCATCAGCGCGAACAGCCGCGTCCGGAACGCCCCGTCGGAATACAGGTGCTGGAGCCCCAGCAGCAGCGCCGGGATGCCGTCCCTGGATTTCATGTCCAGCTCGATGTCCTCCATGCCGACCGCGCCGGGTTCCGGCTGCGGATCGATGGTGTTTCCCATGCCTGCCTCCCGAAGAACCGCCGTTTTCCGCCCGATCCGCGCCGAACGGGCCGGAAACCGGCCCCTCCGGTGGAATCCTCACACAGAGAATACCCGGCTTAATCAAATGGAGTCAAAGGCTTAAGGGGTTTTCTGGCAAGCACTACGTAACAATCCAGATCAGGTTGCTGCCGTCGCGCAGTCGGAATCCGGCACTGGGGATGATTTCACAATGAACACCGCAAGCGACGTTCCGATGCAAGGCCTGCCGTGGCGGTCGGGGCGTTGCATGATCGCCTCGTGCGTGCGCGACTTCCCCCCCCCAGCAGTGCAACCAGGGAACATTCGCGCGGCCGTCCCCTGACCGGCGTCCGGTTGGGCGCTGCCTGACCCAATATTTCCGGACGCCGCCCGACCCCTTTCGGACGGCATCATGGCTGCTGCGACTTCTATGTTCATGGTCCACCCCCCCCCGCTGGAGGCGTGGCGCCACGTGAAGGTCACCGACCGGCGCAGGGGGCGGGACTTCGCAAGGCTGCTCGCCGACATCGCCGACGTCCACTTTCCGGACAGGAAAACCGTCCCCGTGATGGACAGCCCGACACCCACAGGCTGTCGACCCTGTACGGGACGTTCGAGCCGGCGGAGGCGTCGCGGCTCGCGGACCGCTTCGAGGTCCACCACACGCCGAAGCATGGGAGCTGGCTTAACATGGCGGAGACCGGGACAGACGTCCTCTCCCGGCAGTGCCCCGCCCGGCGGATCCCGGACCGGGAGGCGATGGTGCGGGAGGTCGGCGCCTGGCAACGGCACAGGAACTCGTCGGCGAAGCCGGTCGACTGGCGGTTCAGGACCGGGGACGCCCGCGTGAAACTGAAGTCCCTCTATCCATCACAAGCCCCATTCCACCCTGAAGTGCAACACCAGTGGCGGTGTTGACCGGTTTTCCGGCCGCATGATGTTGCGTATCGGCCAGGAAGCGGCGACAGTCCCTTTGCTGAAGAGAAGGAGACTGCCATGCCCGAGGGCTACCGCCACCTGACCCATGAAGAGAGATGCCAGATCGGTGCGCTGAAGGAAAGCGGGCTGTCCGACGGGGCCATCGCGGCCCGTCTGGGCCGTGACCGGACGTCGGTCTGGCGGGAGCTGCGCCGGAACGCCGGCGGCGGGGGGTACAGCCCCGGGGAGGCGCAGGGCAGGGCGGAGGCCCGCCGCGGCGCGGCCTCCAGTGTTCCCCGCAGGATGACGCCCGACCGCTGGGCGCAGGTGGAGGGGCTTCCGGGGAGGGCTGGAGCCCGGAGCAGGTCGCGGGACGGCTGCGTCTGGAGGGCGGCTGGACGGTGGGCCGCCAGTGGATATACGAACGTGTGAAGGCCGACCGGAAGGCGGGCGGCAGGCTGTTCCTGCTGCTGCGGCGCCGCGGCAGGAAGCCGGACTGGCGAGGCGGCAGGCACTCGGGCCGGGGCCACATCCCGGGCCGGGTGGACATCTCCGAGAGGCCGGAGGAGGCGGAGAGGAAGGAGCGTGTGGGCGACTGGGAGGCGGACACGATCATCGGGAAAGGCCACAGCGGGGCGGTGGTCTCCCTTGTGGACAGGGCGTCGAAATACACGTGTTTACAGAGGGTTGACCGGAGAACCTCGGCCGCGGTCTCCGCCGCGATGGTGGATCTCCTCCGGCCTTCCGCCGCGCCCGTCCACACGGTCACGGCGGACAACGGGAAGGAGTTCGCGGGCCACGCCGGCGTCGCGGCGGAGCTCGGGGCCGGGTTCCACTTCGCCACCCCCTACCATTCCTGGGAGCGTGGCCTGAACGAGCGCACCAACGGGCTGGTCCGGCAGTACCTGCCGAAGGGGACGGACCTCCGCGCGGTCACCGACGCGGAGGTGAGGGCGGTGCAGGACCGCCTGAACGCGCGTCCGCGCCGGGCGCTGGGCTACCGGACGCCCGCCGAGGTGCTGCACAAGGCCCGCCCTCCCTGAAGCCGCGCGACCGCCTCCCACCGGCGCGCAGGAAGGGGGTGGACAGGATTTCGCCGTCGCGTCCGTCCGGGCTCCGGTCGGGCTGCGCCCTCCCTGCGCCCGGACGGACGCGACCCGACCCGGCGGAGGCGTTGCGCCGCCCGGAAAGTCCGGATAGACTCCATACCGACGGGACCACAGCCGTTCCGGGGCCGGATCCGCGGCGCCCGGGGGCCGCAGACCACGCCTTCCGGCCATTCCCTACGCTCGGGCTACGCCCCCGCTGCGGGAATGGCCGGTGTTGCACTTCGGAGTGGAAGTGGGGCACAATAAGGTCGCGATACTAGGGAATGAGAAGAACAGGAGACAGGAAATGACCGATAAGGGCATCACGCTTCGCGGCGGCAAGGCGACCGACACCTTGGACGGCGGCGACGGCAACGACACCCTCTACGGCGGCGCGGGCGACGACACCCTCGATGGCTGGTCCGGCAACGACACCCTCTACGGCGGCGACGGCAACGACACCCTCTACGGTGGTGCGGGAGTCGACATACTGTTTGGCGGTCGCGGCGACGATGTTCTGGTCGGTGGCAAGGGCTGAGATTCCCTGTTTGGTGGCTTGGGTGCTGACACCTTTGTATTTGCTGTGGGAGACGGACCTGACGCCATCTACGGTTTCGAGGACGGCGACACCATTAAGATTACGGGCGTGTCCGGCGGGTTCCCGGGGTTGACCATCGAGCAGGACGGCGCCGACGCCGTCATCCGCTACGGCGACGGCGACACAATCAGGCTGTCGGGCGTGTCGGCGGACAGCCTCAATAAAGACAATTTCGACTTCGAGCCTTATATCGATCCCGATCTCCAGCCTCCTTCTCAGGTGCCCGCCGAGGAAACCCCACAGGGTGGTGACGACGACGGCACCGACCGGGCCGGCGACGAGTTAACTAGCGGCGCTACCCCGAAGGACGATCCCGCCAAAGGGATCACGCTAAAGGGCACCAGGGGCGGCGACACCCTAAGCGGCGGCGCTGGCGACGACACGCTGAAGGGCGGCAACGGCGGCGACACCCTAAGCGGCGGCGCTGGCGACGACACGCTGAAGGGCGGCAACGGCGGCGACACCCTAAGCGGCGGCGCTGGCGACGACACGCTGAAGGGCGGCAACGGCGGCGACACCTTCGCGTTCGTGGCGGGGGACGGCCACGACACCATCGTCGATTTCGGGGCCGGCGACACGATCCGCATCGACGGGGTGTCCGGCGGGTTCGCGTCACTGGTTATCGAGCAGGACGGCGCCGACGCCGTCATCCGCCACGGCGACGGCGACACCATCCGGCTGTCGGGCGTCTCGGCGGACTCGCTGGGCGCGGTCGACTTCGAATTGCCCTCCAGCGACGTCGGGGCCTCGGACACGCCGGCCCCCAAAGGCGTCACCCTGAACGGCGGCGAGGGCGCCGACACCCTGACGGGCGGTCGGGGCGCCGACACCCTCTACGGTTGGGATAGCGGCGACACTCTGAAGGGCGGCGATGGAGACGACCACCTCTACGGCGATGACGGCGGTTCGGGTGGCTTGGCTGAGGGCGGCGGTGACGACATCCTCTATGGCGAGGGCGGCAATGATTACCTCAACGGCGAGGGTGGTGACGACACCCTCTACGGCGGCAAGGGCCGTGACGACCTGAATGGTGGCGGCGGCGACGACACCCTGGAGGGCGGAAAGGGCAAAGACTATCTCTGGGGTGCCCTTGGCGACGACACCCTCCACGGCGGCACCGGCGGCGACACGCTCTACGGCGACTTCCACTCGGGTGGAAAAAGCGACGGCGGCAACGATACCCTCTACGGTGACGACGGCGACGACACCCTCTACGGCGACTCCTACAGTGGTGAAGGCAAGGGCGGCAACGACACCCTTGAGGGCGGAAAAGGCAACGATGACCTTTATGGCGGCGGCGGAGCCGACCGGTTCGTGTTCGACTGGGAGTCCGAAACCGACACCATCCACGACTTCGAGGACGGGCTGGACACAATCGTCATCAGGGGGCTGAAATTCTCCGACCTCGACATCAAGCAAAGCGGCGGCGACACCGTGATCAGCGGCCCCTCCGATGCTTTCTCGATCGTGATCGAGGATTTCCAGGTCTCGCTGCTGACCGCGGCCGATTTCGATTTCATCGCCTGACTCGTCGCTGCTCGATCCGAAAGGCTTTGATGTTTCAGGAAGCGCCGCACGGTGGAGGCACACAGCACAGTTGTAGACGAATGCCCGGATTCGGCCCTTCAACCTGCCCGATTCAGACGTGCGGTGCGCCCGCCGCGGCGGCGGACCAGCTTACTCGCCCGTCCGGGAAGTTCTTCCGTGATTCTGCGCCGCTCTTCCGGTGCCATTGATGACCATCGACTGATCTCGTCAATCGAACGCATACAGCCGGTGCAAAGCTGGGAATCCGGATGCACGACGCAAATGCGCACACAGGGCGAATCGACTTCGTCCCGCCTCCAGAGAATCTCGTCTTTCACCTACCAGCCCTCAGATTTTGCATCCTGTCCAATGCGCCTTGAAGGATATAGCCAGCCGCGACATGGTTGATAACCTCTCCGCGACGTTTTCGGGACGTATCCGCCTCAAGCAGCAAACGTTCTGCGGCGACCGTGCTGAGTCGTTCGTCCCAGAACACAATGGGAAGGTTGGTCAGACGGGCGAGGTTACGGGTAAACGCCCGGGTCGACTGGCAGCGTCTTCCTTCGGTGCCGTCCATGTTCAACGGTAGCCCGATGACAAAGCCAGCCAGGCTCCGATTGTCTGCCACTGCCAGCAGGCGAGCGGCATCCTCCCGGAACTTCCTCCGTCGGATGGTCTGTAACGGTGTGGCGATCGCTCGGAAGGAATCCGATACCGCGATTCCAATCGTTGCCGCGCCTAGATCAAGCCCGGCGATGGCCTGCGCTGCGGGTAGGTCAGCAACGAATTCCGCAATGTTTTTGTGGATCATTCCGCCACACCTGATCCGACAGCGGCAGCACGAATCAACGCAAGTGCTTCAATGTCATCAACAAATCTCTCTCGTGCCTTTGCCCAGAATTCAGACGCACGCGTCGTGTCGCCGAGGACTCCCAAGGACCGGATGAGCCGGGCCCATTCCACGGGAGAATCGCTTCCTTCGCTCTCGATCCTCTCGGCCAGCCCCATTACCATACCAAGTATCATCTCCCGCCTGTCATCGGCATCCAATCCGCTTGCTGCCTCGATGTCCTCAACTGTAGGGCCAGGAAGCGGAGGTGCCTGAATGGCGGATGGGACATTTCGGATCCCTGCAGCCTGCGCCACGTCCTTTATCTGATCCATGATCGGTTGAATCCACGGTGCATCCGGAGGGCCTTGCTCCAAGAGCGTACGCCAAATCCTGAACGTCAGGTCAGGACGCCCGCCCTGGGCAAGCATAAGACCCATGTAAAACCGCGCTTGGCTATGCCCGGGATCAAGTTGCAGCGCCGTTCGTAACGCAGCCTCCGCTTCCGGCGAAACGAATCCATTGGTCGCAAGCACCAGGTGATGGGCGAGCGTGGCATAGTCATCTGCTGTAGCAGCTTCACCCTTCAATGCAATCAGGCGAGACTGCGCGGCATGAGCGGCCTTATGGTTGCCTAGGAGGGCTTCGTACCGAGCCAGAAGCTGCCATCCCTCAAGTTCACCGGGATTCTCCGCGACAGTCTCACGAAGCCTGTCCATTAGGCCAAGCAGAGTCGGGTCAACACCTTCTGGCGCCACCCAGGCTTGATCTATCCAAGCCTCCATCTCCGTTTGACTCATACGAGATCCATGGATTTCCTCAGCGAGCGCAATGCGTTCCGCAAGTGGTAGGTCCGGATAACCGGGAGCGCCGATCCGAAGATAGAGTCCGACCGATCCACCCAACATCAAGATGCAGATGCCAATGGCAAGGGCTGCAGATGCGAATCTGGGTGGACTTGCTGATTTCGCCGCCCGTGCAGTCCTGTCCGCGTCAAGCAGTCGCCGCGACACCTCGATGCGTACACGCCCCGCCTCCTCTTCCGTCAGGATTCCCCGGGCAACATCACGGTCGACCTCCGCGAGCTGGTCGCGGTAGATGTGCATATCCTGAATGGTATCGGGCTCTCCATCGTCGCGCCGACGCAGGAGCGCCATTGCAGGGAGCCCGCTTACAGCTAGCGCCAGTGTCCCTGCAATCAGCCAGAATTCCATCTGGACCTCCTCCACAACCCCAATCGGTGTACAGCTTCCAGGTTCGCTGGAAAACCAGATTGCCGGTCTTGCGCAACTGCTCTTGCATACCTTATGTCGCAATATTCGCCGCGAGTGCCGTTCGCTGAATTGGAATTCAACGCTGAGAGGCCCACTTTGGCTGGAATGAACCCGCGCAGATGCCCCTCAGAGATCCCGCGATGAAGCGCTATTCCGCACTATCGATCATACGTGAAGCATTGCGCGGCCACTCGGGATGGGTGCGGGCATGGGCTTCGCCCGAACCGTGCGCAAGGTATGATGTGATAATTGTCGGAGCAGGCGGACATGGTCTCGCGACCGCCTACTACCTTGGAAAGAACTTTGGAATCACCAATGTTGCGGTATTGGAAAAGGGCTGGCTCGGTGGTGGAAATACCGGGCGAAACACGACGATCATTCGGTCGAACTATCTGCAGGATGCGTCCGCAGCGATCTATGAAAAGTCCCGCAGCCTTTACGAATCACTTAGCCAGGAACTGAACTTCAACGTCATGTTCAGCCCCCGAGGCGTCATGATGCTCGCGCAGACCCAGCACGAGGTCCGGGGCTATCAGCGCACCGCCCAGGCGAATGCCCTGCAGGGCGTTGAGACCGAGTTCATCGGCCCCGACCGGGTGAAAGGGCTATGCCCGATTATCAGCATCTCTGGCCCGCGATATCCCGTGCTCGGTGCTCTCTGGCAGCCACGGGGAGGAACCGCCCGCCACGATGCTGTGGCTTGGGGCTATGCGCGGGCGTGTTCCGACATGGGGATGCACATAATCCAGAATTGCGAGGTGACGGGCATCCGCACAGAGGGAGGAAAGGTCATGGGAGTGACCACCGCCCGCGGAAACATTGACTGCTCGAAGCTCGGCATTGTGGTGGCAGGACATTCGGGGCAACTGGCGGCAATGGCTGGCTTCCGGCTGCCCATCGAGTCTGTCGCACTGCAGGCGCTCGTATCCGAACCGGTCAAGCCTTGCATGAACGTGGTTGTGATGGCCAACACCGTGCACGGATATATGAGCCAGTCGGATAAGGGCGAACTTGTTATTGGCGGCGGCGCCGATGGCTTTAACAACTTTACGCAGCGTGGATCATTCCACCACATCGAGGAGACTGTGCGCGCATTGGTCGAGACATTTCCGATCATCTCTCGACTGAAGATGCTTCGCCAATGGGGCGGAATTGTGGACATGACCGGTGACCGGTCCCCGATTATTTCAGGAACGCCAGTAGAAGGCTGCTTCATCAACTGCGGCTGGGGTACGGGTGGCTTCAAGGCGATTCCGGGTTCCGGTTGGGCTATGGCGGAATTGATGGCCAAGGGAGAGTCGTCGCTTGCCAGGGATTTTGGGTTGGATCGGTTCCGTGAGGGTCGTTTCATCGATGAGAGCGTGGCGGCGGGAGTGGCGCACTGATGAATGGATGGCTGAATTTACCCTGGGCTTCGAATTGGCTGGCGGTGGTGATGCTTCGACCGTCGGGCCCGGACCAAAGAGGGGCCAGCTTCATGGCAATGGGAACTCAATGCTGACACTGCGATGCCCATACTGTGGAGTGGATGCTGACGAAACCGAGCTTGTTCCTGGCGGTGAGGCGCATCTCCGGCGGATGGCGTCCAATTCCAGTGACGCGGAATTCGAGGCCTATCTGTTCCTTCGGGAGAATCCACGCGGCGTGCATCTAGAGCGCTGGCGGCATGCCAGCGGCTGCGGAAAGTGGTTTCATGCAGCCCGGGACACGGTGACAATGGAAGTGTTTGGAACCTATTCGGCACAGGTTACCGAACCTCCCCTGGAGATCAGGGACAGGATAGCCGAAAAAAGGTCTGGCTGGAGTTGGAGGGAATTCTCATGAGCGCCCGACTGGCCACTGGTGGTCGTCTGCTTGATCGTTCCCGGCCGATTGGATTTACGTTCAATGGATCACGTATGCGGGGATTCGAGGGGGATACCCTCGCATCGGCTCTACTGGCGAACGATCAGGTCCTGGTGGGACGGTCGTTCAAGTACCATCGACCCCGGGGAATCGTCGCCAGCGGGATGGAAGAACCCAACGCCTTGGTTGGAATCGGTCTTGAGGGACGGTTTGAGCCAAATCAACGCGCAACGGCTCAGGAACTCTATGACGGACTTCACGCCGTAAGCCAGAATCACTGGCCGAGTCTTGAGTTCGATTTGGGTAGGCTAGGCGATCTGGCTTCAAGTCTGCTGCCTGCCGGATTCTACTACAAGACATTCATGCACCCACGCGCTGCTTGGCAGCATGTCTTCGAACCATTCATCAGACGCGCGGCGGGTCTTGGGAAAGCGCCGAGGGATCGCGATCCCGACATCTATGAACATTTCCATGTGCATGTCGATGTCTTGGTGATCGGCGGTGGAGTCGCGGGGCTTGCCGCCGCGCGACAGGCTGGCGCGGCAGGGGCGAAGGTTCTGTTGCTTGAACAGTCCCCACATTGGGGGGGGCGGACGGCCGTCGATGGTGCCGTCGTGAACGGAATGCCGGAGATGGATTGGATCCGGGAGACCTTAGCCGAACTGGCCCGTATGGATAACGTCCGGACCCGCACCCGATGCATGGCTGTGGGAATCCATGACCATGGTCACGTGATTGCCTGCGAACGGCTTACCGACCATCAACCTACAGAGGGTGTGCCTCGCAACAGGCTATGGCGGATTCGCGCAAAGCAGGTGGTGATGGCCACGGGTGCCATCGAGAGACCACTGTCCTTTGCTGACAACGACGTCCCAGGTGTCATGCTCGCTAGCGCCATTCGCGACTACGTTGTGAACTGGGGAGTTTCGCCGGGCGACCGAACGGTGGTCGTGACCAACAACGACGACGCCTATCGTACCGCCATCACCCTGAAAGAGGCTGGGCTAGAGGTTCCAGCGGTGATTGACGCTCGGGCACAGGTTTGGGGACCGCTGCCAGAACAGGCGCGTGGGTTGGGGATCAGGATAGAGTGCGGCAAAGCTGTCACGGCTGTGAACGGCCGCAATCGGGTCATCGGAGTGGGCGTCGCCGTTCAGGCAGGTGAGGGTGCGGTGATTGAGGACATTGCCTGCGATGCGGTCGCCATGTCGGGAGGGTGGTCTCCTACAGTGCATCTGTGGTCGCATTGTGGCGGCAGGTTGCTGTGGGATGATGTGAACTCCCAATTCCGGCCAGATCCGGACCGCCCGCCAACCGGTGCGGATGGTGAGGGATTTGTGCGCCCGGCGGGAGCGGCGAATGGCGCGATGACAGTTGGGGAGTGTCTTGCTGATGCGGATTCCCAGGGTAGGGCTGCGGCTCTGGCAACCGGATACAGAAAGCGAAGAAGAGCCGCACCAAAGGCCGCTGAAGAACAGCATCAGCCGATTCTGCCGGTATGGATGATGCCGCAGGGAGCGAGCCGGCGGCTTCAACAGAGGATTTGGTTGGACTACCAGAACGATGTAAAGGTCTCAGATGTTCGGTTGGCGGCTAGGGAAGGTTATGAGTCCGTCGAACATGCCAAGCGATACACCACCCTTGGAATGGCGACAGATCAAGGAAAACTCAGTAATGTAAATGGATTGGCGGTACTATCCAAACAACTGGATGCAGAAATTCCCGATGTTGGCACGACCACGTTCCGTCCCCCCTATGCCCCAATTCCGCTGGGCGCAATTGCTGGAGAGGCACGAGGCCAGCTGTTTCAGCCGCTTCGCCGCACGCCGATTGACAGCTGGCACGAGGCCCATGGCGCCTATTGGGAACCGGTGGGGCAGTGGCGCCGTCCATATTGCTACCGCCTCGGCGATGAGAGCATCGATGAGGCGGTGCGGCGGGAGGTAAGGAACACCCGAGAGAGACTTGGTCTCCTCGATGCTTCCACACTGGGAAAGATACTGGTTCAGGGGCCGGACGCTGCCAGATTCGTTGACATGATGTACACTGGCATGATGTCGACCTTACGAACGGGTCGCTGCCGTTACGGATTGATGTGCGATGAGAACGGTTTCCTGATCGACGACGGGGTTGTCGCGCGGGTCGGCGAGCAAGCCTTTCTCTGTCACACGACATCCGGTGGTGCGGATCGGATTCACGCCCACATGGAAGAGTGGCTGCAGACAGAATGGTGGGACTGGCAGGTCTACACGCTGAATCTGACGGAGCAGTTCGCCCAAATTGCCGTCGTTGGTCCGAATGCCCGTGACGCGCTCGAACAGATGGGCGGCATGAACCTGGATTCAGAGGAGTTGCCGTTCATGTCATGGGCAGACGGGACGATCGGAGGTTTCGGGGTTCGCATTTTCAGCGTGAGTTTCTCAGGGGAAAGTTCGTTCGAACTTTCCGTCGGGGCGAACCAGGGCAAAGAGCTTTGGCAGACTTTGATTGAAGTCGGGAACGAATTCGGTGCGATGCCATATGGTACGGAAGCGCTTCATGTAATGCGGGCCGAAAAAGGGTTCATAATGATCGGCGATGAGACAGACGGCACAGTCATTCCGCAGGATCTTGGTCTCCACTGGGCCATCTCAAAAAAGAAGTCCGATTACTTGGGCAGGCGCGCCCAGGAGCGCTCCAGTATGACTGATCCAAACCGGTGGAGGTTAGTGGGTCTCGAAACGCTGGACGGCTCGGTTCTTCCCAATGGCGCATATGCTGCGGCAGACGGAATGAACGCGAACGGGCAACGGATTGTTCAAGGTCGGGTAACGTCAGCCTACTACTCACCGACGCTCGAAAGGGGGATCGCGATGGGGCTGGTTCTGCGGGGCCCAGAGCGGATGGGAGAGGTGCTGGAGTTCCCATGCAGCGACGGTCTGGTCCGCAAGGCCCGGGTTGTAAGCCCCGTCTTTCACAACTCTGAAATGGAAGGGCGGAATGTCTGACGCTGAGGCTATGTCGCACGGATTCGCAACCATAAGAAAGATCGATCGATGCGGCATGGTTACAGTCCGTGGTGACCTCACCTCGACCTTACTTAAGGATGTTGTAAGAAAGGCTACAGGTGTCGCAGTCCCCAGCCAGGGCAAGGCGCAATTCGCCGGTCAACATGGCATCCTATGGATGTCACCCGATGAATTGCTGGTGTTCTGCCCTCTCGACGGCACGGCGAATGCAGTGGCGAAAATGGAGGCTGGCCTTAAGGGAACGCATGCCCTTGTGGCTGATGTCTCCGATGCTCGGTCCGTATTTTCCGTAACTGGAGATGGTGCGCGCGAGGTTTTGGCGAAGCTCACTCCGGCGGATGTTTCTCCGGGTGCATTGGAGGCAGGCATGATCCGGCGATCACGTCTTGCACAGGTTCCTGCGGCATTTTGGTTGGCTGCGGACAATACCATCACAGTTATCTGCTTCAGGTCTGTCGCAGACTATGTGCTTGACCTGCTGTCTTCCGCCGCCACACCCGGCAGCGAAGTAGGGTATTTCTGAGTCCGTTCCATCCGTCATCTGGATGCCGAACGAAGGGTGGCAACGGGAACGGCGCAGGAGCAGGTCACATTCGGGGTTCACGCGTAGGATGGGTGATGCAGGGTGAGATGGTAGTGCGGGCGATCAGGTGGAAGCGCACCTAAGGTGCCTCAGGAGTCCTTGGGGGCAGACCCGGCGCATCGGAAGCCCATGTATGCCCGTGCGCATCTGGATATCCCCACGCCTTCACGGCAGTTTTTCAGGCGTTATGGAACATCGTATTCGCTGCCGTGGGTTGCGCTTCCCCGAGAGGTTCATTCTTCTTGACAAACGTATGGCATGCCATAAGATCACGGCCTGTAGAGAGTCGGCGTTTGCGCGTGTTTTGGAGAGGCAGCCATTGTCCAAATCTGAAATTCCGTGGTCCAATGGTAACGAGGTGCTGTTGGCCACCCTCGAGGAAATCGGACTTCCTGAGCGCTTGGTAAGGTCAATGAAGAGGGACAATGTCCGGCTTGTTGGCGAACTGGTCCAACTGACCCAGCCTGAGGTTCTCAGTAAGCGCGGCCTTGGAATGAAGTCACTCCAATTGGCCAAGGCAATTCTGGACAGACTTGGGCTTTCCATCGGAATGGTGCTGGATGGCTGGGACAGTGATCGCGCCAATGAAGCGAGAACCGAATTGGGCCAGGAGCTCCGGAAACTGCTTTTCAGCCAGACCGATGCGGAGTGGAGCGAACACGATTCGCTTGAGCGTGAACTCCATTCGCTCCTCCTCGAGACTTCACAGGAGAGAAACGCCGAGATGCTCTCTCGCTTGTTCGGGTTCAATGAGAATGGGCCGCAGACCCTGGAGAGCACTGGTAAGCATTACGGCCTGACCAGGGAAAGAGTTCGCCAGATCGCTGCAAAGGCCGAGAGCAGGATTGCGTCCATCTGGCGTCCGACCAAGCACCTGTTCGCCGCCCGAGACCTCCTGAATTCGGGTCTTCTACGGCCATTTAGCGCATTGGAATTCTCTGAGGCGGCGAAAGAGGCTGGCATAACCAAAATCGCATTTCATGTGGACGGCGTGATAAAGGCGCTTGATCTGATCGGGGTGCCAACCACTGTTGATCGCTTTCAGGTCAACGGCATCAAACTATATGGCAACAGTTCTGATCGAACGTCTCTCGATGCCCTGATAAATCAGATCAGAAGGGACACTTCCGCACGTGGCTGTACGGACATTGCGCACTTGACTCGAACCTCTGACGGGATTGTTGGCGACTCGGACGAGGTTCGCAGGCTGCTGTCAAATTTCAAGGAAATCACGTGGCTTGATGAGGAAAGGACATGGCTGATGTCCACAGTTGTGCCCAGAAACAGGTTGGTCAACGTGACAAGTGGAATACTTTCGGTGATTCCGTCGTTGGACATGGAATCCCTCCGCAAGTCACTGCACCGTCCGAGGCGGATTGTATCTGTGCCGCCGAAGCCGGTCCTTGCCGCTTTCCTCGAAACCACTGGAATCGCAAAGGTAACCAACGGACGTGCTCTTGCACTCCCGGGTGCCGTCGAGGGAAGGTTGGGTCTGAACGACACAGCGTTTGTCAAAGCGTTCAGGGAACTTGGAAGCCCGGTGATTCGTGAGAAACTGGAGGAGTGCTGCGTTGGGCGCCTTGGAGTGAACGTGCGCAGCTTCTACGTGAATCTGAGCTATTCACCACTTGTCGTGAAGGTTGCGCCGGGCGTGTTTTCACTGCTTGGCAGCACGGTCGACCCGGATCAGGTTGAGCGACTGAAATCACAGGTCAAGAGAAGCTGGTACAGAAAGGCTGAGTGATTGGCCTAACGAGCAAGCCGTAAAATCCCAGACTGAGCACTGGTCGGCGGGATTGCCGCGACCGGCCGTGCCCAGGATTGTTCACGGCACCCCTATGGAGGTGCTTGACTGTAGTGTAGGATCCAAAGCAAATGCAGCGACAGGAAACCGCCCAAGAGAAGGAGCACCCTAATGGCATTTGAATTACCTGACCTCCCCTATGCCCACGACGCGCTTGCCGAAAATGGAATGTCCCGCGAAACGCTGGAGTTTCATCACGACCTCCATCACAAGGCTTATGTCGATAACGGCAACAAGCTGATTGCAGAAACCGAGTGGGAAGACAGGAGCCTGGAAGAGATTGTTGTTGGAACCTATGCGAAGGGAGCCGTCGCGCAGAATGGGATCTTCAACAACATCAGCCAGCTATGGAACCACAACCAATTCTGGGAAATGATGGGACCTGGCAAGTCCTCAATGCCATCCGAACTCGAATCCGCGCTCAATGAGAGCTTTGGTTCGGTCGACGCCTTCAAGGAACAGTTCACCGCAGCGGGTGTCGGTCAGTTTGGGTCTGGATGGTGCTGGCTTGTTAAGGATGGAGACGGTATGCTCAAGGTCACGAAGACTGAAAACGGCGTAAATCCGCTGTGTTTCGGTCAGACGGCATTGCTCGGATGTGATGTTTGGGAGCATTCCTATTACATCGACTTCCGCAACAGGCGCCCGGCCTATCTTGCCAACTTTCTGGAAAACCTGGTAAATTGGGAGAACGTGTCTTCCAGACTTTGATTCCAACACGCGAGCGAAGCCAGATGCGCCGCCGCGTCGGCGCATCCGGTGACTGGATTCGCGGCAACCGCTGCTTGGCAATGGCGCTGCCAGACCGGGTCTGGAATGACAGCTCAGGTTGACCCTGCAAAGTTGTGGTCCTGATCGGTTCTGTTTCGGCGGCTTAGGTGAGTTAGCCGACCCCCAGATTCCCATCCTGCACGCGCTGGTTTTCTCAGCCCGATGCATTTTCAGTCGGAAACGGAATGATATCGAGGCCAGTCCTTGACTGGTAGATTGGCTCGCGGAATCGCTGCAGCCTTGGCTGCAAATCTGATCTGGGGTCTGTCGCCTCTCTTTTACAAGGCGCTTGCACATGTGCCTACGCTAGAGGTGCTCTGCCATCGCACACTCTGGTCAGTTGCGTTCTTCGGGCTGGTATTGTTTGCCAGTGGGCGGCTGCACCAGCTTGGAGAGGCGCTTGGCAATCCACGCATGTTCGCGGCGGCGGCGTTCTCAGCCTTAATGATTGGCATCAACTGGTTTGTATTCATCTGGTCAATCCAGCAGGGCCGCGCGGTCGAAGCCAGCCTTGGATATTACATTTTCCCCTTGGTGTCGGTCGTATTCGGCATCGTGTTCTTTCGTGAGGGATTGGATGCGGCCCGATTGCTATCCTTTGGACTGGCCTTCTTCGCCGTCTGTGTACTGACATTGGGACTTGGAGCGATACAGTATATCTCGGTGATACTGGCAATCTCGTTTGCAGCCTACGTGGTTGCAAAGAAAAACGCGCTTGCCGGGCCGGTTGTCTCGGTAACTGCAGAGGTCGCGCTTCTGGCGCCCGCTGCGCTGCTCTGGCTCGCGGGCGTTCATTTCCTTGGATGGGCCGGCAACGGCTTGCGTGGTGACGGGGCATTCGGTCGCACTTTCGCTGACAGCATGTTGCTGGTGCTGTGCGGTCCCCTTACCGCCACGCCACTAATTCTGTTTTCGTTCGCGGCACAGCAGTTGAGACTCGCAACTGTTGGTCTGCTGCAATATGTGAATCCGACCCTGCAATTCCTGGTGGCGACGTTGGTATTCGCTGAACCTTTCACGCGTTGGCATGCAGTCGCTTTTCCGATGATTTGGTCTGCCCTCGCGATTTACTCACTGGCCGCGCTCAGCAAGGAGAGATCCTTGCGCAGCCCAGCGATCAAAGCCGGAACGGAATCCGAGATGGAATAGTAATGCTGGAGTGATGAATCAGCAAATCCTTCGGTAATGACATGCTTAACAAGTTGAAAGAGCTTATCCCAGTATCCCTCTGTGTTAAGGACATGAATCGGTTTGTTGTGTAAGCCGAGCTGGCGCCAAGTCAGAACCTCGAAAAACTCGTCCAACGATCCGACTCCACCGGGCAGTACCACGATCGCCTGGGAGTTCCGGAACATCAGCATCTTGCGTTCATGCATATCTTCAGTGACGATAAGTCTTCCCAAATCCGGCCGAATCAGTTCGCGGGTTGCCAAATGGGCCGGGATCACACCAAGAGTGTCGCCGTTGGCTTCCTGAGCCGCACCCGCGACAATTCCCATGAGTCCAACATCGCCAGCGCCGTAGACCAGACGCCACCCCTCGATGGCGAGCGCCTGCCCGAGCTGCTGGGCGTCATGCTCATATGCTGAAAGGGCACCGCTACGTGCGCCGCAGAAGACACAGACTGATTTTTGGTTGGCCACGGACGTGTTCCTTATCGGGAAATGCTTTTGACCCGTGTAAGGCATCCTGCTACATACGATCAATCGCTTAGGGCGCTCGACATACAACGGGCCATATAAGGCGAATCCTGAGCGGCAAGGGATATCATTCATGATAAAATGGACTGAGTCGGAACGTAGACGCTCCGTGGTTCTGTTGGCGACCGCGTTGGTTTTGCTGGCCATATTGGCATGGTGGCTGTGGCGGCCCGAAACGTCCTTTGATGGTGAAGAGGACCTCACCGACCCGAACGCCACGACTGTAGAACCGGAGACTCCTGAAATCGCAACAGAGTCCATTCAGCCAAGACCGCCTGAATCCGGTGGCGAATCGCCAGTTCCTGTTGCGGAAGGCCCCGAACCTCCAACGATAGACGTCGTCCGCGTGGACCATGACGGAAACTCGGTCGTCTCAGGTCGGGCGGAACCCGGCTCCACGGTGACCATACTGCTGGACGGTGATGAGGTTTCGCGAACCGAAGTGGGCCTTGACGGGAGTTTCGCGGTCATTCGGAAGTTTCCAATTGCTCAGTCGCAGCGTCTGGTCAGCCTGATGATGGAATTGGACGGGTATGAGCCAGTCGAGTCGGAGGCTGTCGTCATCATCGCGCCAAGCCTAACGGTCGGCTTAGCGGAAGGTGGTATCGAACGGGCCTCGTCGGAGGCGCTCGCTCTACCCCATACCGACACCGGAGACATTCCTGCGGACACCTCAGGGTCGGAACAGGTGGATTCTTCCGCGACTGTCTCGACTGGAACCGATTCCCAGCCCGATGAAAGGGAGGTATCCACCGACACCGAGGCATCGGATTTGGCTGAATTGGATGCGGCCGGGACAGGAAAGTCCGCTAGCAAATTGAACACGTGGGATGAACCGGCACCCATTGGACGGCAGGGGGAATCCGGCTCAGAGGAGACTGCTCTGGCGCTAGGGAATGTTGATGGCCAGCTGATGGTCGAAAACAACACTCCTGAAGTGGTACAATTGCCGGAGCCCGAAGCTCTTGTGCCGAGTGATGCTGGCATTGACAGAATGGCGGCCGATGCATCGACCGAAACCACCTTGGCGCCCAGCGAAGGAGACGCAGAGTCGTTGTCGGAAAGGGATGTTTGGGAGTTGGCCGGTTTACCCATACCGGAAGGCGCTTTGGCAGATGGTGTTGGCAAAATACAGGCAGAATCGTCTGATGCTGTGGCCGGAATTGAGTTGGAAGACGGTGAAAGAACCGACCGCTCTTTAGAGGCATCGAACCGGCAAATGCAAGATAACCTGCTTAAGGTCCCTACATCTGCCGACGATACGGAGGTGCCGGTAGGTCAAGGCCTATTGTTGAGCGAGTCGGTTTCTGCCGACGACACCTCCGTCCAAGATTTTGGTAGATCGGACGACCTGGCACTCAAAGTAGATGATCCCAATCTCGGAAGTGACACAACAGCGTCATCCAAGCCGCGTCTGCCAAAGGTGGACAGTGATTCCGGCTCATTGGAATCTGGTGGGAATGGAGTTGCCTTGCCCGTTCCTGAGATTGACAAAGAGGGGCACGGTGAGGCCATTCAAGCGGGACTGGATCAAGCCTTGCCGACGGTTTTGCTTGCGGATAGAGGCGGTATCAGGGTTCTTCAGCCCGGAGGCGATGGATCACAGGGCGTCAACGAAATCACGATCGATGCGATCTCCTATGACGAAACCGGCGAAGTTCAAATCGGTGGTCGTGGGCGCGCTAGTCAGTTCGTCCGCATTTATCTTGACAATAGGTCAATCAAAACCGTCCGAATTGATGACGGCGGACAGTGGCGAACACCCCTTCCAGATGTTGAGAGCGGCGTCTTTGACCTGCGCGTCGATGAACTGGATTTGGAAGGGCAAGTCACGTCGCGCATGGAAATCCCTTTCATGCGAGAGGACAGGGAAGTGTTTGAAGAGCTCCACAGCACTGCTTCCAGAGAGGGTAAGAACCGGATCAGGGTGATCACGGTGCAGCGCGGCAACACCCTGTGGGGTATCGCTCGTGAGCGGTATGGCAAGGGAATTCTCTATGTCAGGGTCTTCGAGGCCAATCGCGCCCGTATCCGTGATCCGGATCTGATCTATCCTGGCCAGATATTTGCGATTCCGGGGTAGGAGGGAATGTCCCGAGCAATCGCAACTGTCAACTCTGGTAATTTTGGCGACTCGGGATTAGGTGAGGCTGCGGAGGCGTGAAAGGGACGCCATGTCCGACTCTGCACAGAGCGCAGACGCACATATCAGAAGCGGATTGCGAACGATTCGACGCGTTGCGCCCTATCTATGGCCACGCGGACAGATCTGGCTGAAATGCCGCGTGATTCTGGCTCTGTTGGCATTGCTGCTTTCTAAGCTGATCGCGGTTGGTACACCCTTCTTCTTCAAGGCTGCAGTTGATGCCCTAGCGGGCGAAACACCTGAACCGACGATTATGCTGGCGATTGGAGCCGTTGGGCTGACAGTGGCCTACGGCTTTGCCAGGCTGATGACTGTAGGGTTCCAACAGCTACGCGATGTGTTCTTTGCCCGAGTTGGCCAGAGAGCGCTCCGGCAGCTCGCACTCGAGACGTTCAGGCACATACATCGGTTATCGATGCGATATCACATCACTCGAAAGACCGGTGGACTGTCGAGAATCATTGAGCGCGGCGTCAAGGGAGTTGAGTTTCTTCTCCGGTTCCTGCTGTTCGCGATTGGACCACTTGTACTTGAGCTAATGATGATCGGTGTCGTTCTCGCGGTGGTCTTTGACATTTGGTACCTTGCTGTCGTGGCCGCGACTATCACGCTGTATATTGTCTTTACGTTCAAGGTTACTGAGTGGCGTGTTCAGATCCGTAAAATCATGAACGATCAGGACACTGACGCGAACCAGAAAGCGATCGACAGCCTGCTGAATTTTGAGACTGTCAAGTACTTCGGGGCGGAGAGGCGTGAGGCCGAACGCTACGACCTTGCCATGGCCGGTTATGAAGCGGCGGCACTTCGGACATCCTATTCGTTGGCATTCCTTAATTTTGGCCAGTCATTGCTGATCACCACAGGCCTGGTTTCGGTGATGGTCATGGCTGCGGTGGGAGTTCAGCAGGGAGCGCTGACGGTTGGCGATTTCGTGATGGTAAACGCCTACATGATCCAGATCACCATGCCGCTGAACTTCCTCGGAACCGTTTATCGCGAAATCCGCCAGGCATTGGTGGACATGGGCGAGATGTTTGATCTTCTCGATCAGCCACCGGAAGTTTCGGATCGAGACGGTGCCGGTGATCTAAGGGTGACCGGAGGCGAAGTGAAACTCAGTGGTGTCGTATTTCGTTACGAGGATGCCCGGCCGATCCTTAAGGGTGTAAGCCTGACCGTCGAGGCGGGAAGGACTGTCGCGATCGTCGGATCTTCCGGTTCCGGAAAGTCCACAATCGGACGCCTCCTGTTCCGGTTCTATGATGTGACCGCCGGAAGCCTAAGCATCGACGGACAGGACATTCGAGATGTAACGCTGGAAAGCCTTCATGCGCAGGTCGGTGTGGTTCCTCAGGATACGGTGCTCTTCAACGATACGATCTACTACAACATTGCCTACGGTCGCCCTGACGCCAGCCGTCAGGAAGTGGAGGAAGTGGCAAGAGCGGCCAAGATCCATGATTTCATCGCAGGGCTTCCGGATGGCTACGACTCAGTGGTGGGCGAACGGGGTCTCAAGCTTTCCGGCGGTGAGAAGCAGCGGGTCGGGATTGCACGGACGCTTCTGAAGAATCCACCGATTCTGCTTCTGGACGAGGCGACAAGCGCACTTGACTCAGAGACTGAGGCGGAAATCCAGGACGAATTGAGGGCGATGGGCGAAGGACGCACGGTGATCACTATCGCGCACCGGCTGTCAACCATCGTGCATGCGGATCTCATTGTGGTGCTTGAAAACGGCGTCATTGTCGAAAAGGGGAGCCACGAAGGTCTGTTGGCAGTTGGAGGCCGCTACGCGGCTCTGTGGCACGGGCAAGCGGCGGAGCAAGACGCCACTCGTCAGCCGCAGCTGGTGCATATGGGTGTCGCAGCGGCTGCCGGAGCCTGACCGTATTTGGTCAGTCCTATGGATGGAAATTGTGAAATTGAGAAGTCAAGACGCAGGTGGACGGTGTGACGACACGAGATTTCTTTCCATAAGGCCCTCCACAGCCCATTGATATTGAGGTATCCGGAGAAAACGCTTCGACCGGTGATTTCCCAACTTCTGTGTACCGTATTCCCTATTCTTCCCGGCGAAGGTTCAGTTTTCCGAAATCCACACGCCTGGAACAGGCGTACCGGTAGGCGGATCCGTAGCGACAAGGAGGGAGAATATCGAGGGGATAATGGCGGGACCGTCCATGTCAGATGATGGATATGATCATTGGATCACGAAAGGGCAGCCGGGTCTCTGGCGTTCATCCTGTCCGAAGGGCTGGGACGCCACGGGCTGGCGACAGCCCGGACGCGTCGTCTGGGATGTTGGACGGGAACCCGGAACGAAAGGGAGTCCCTGTCAGGTCGAGTGACCCCACAATCACTGTACGCTCCGGCTTCCGGAGATGATTGACTTCACACGGCGTCACAGGGTCAGGCGGGAACTAATACCAAACCAAATTAATAATGTACCCAGAACAAAGATCGGACATCATGCTGTGTGACACGGCAATATTCTGCGTGTGACCGGTGCCGCCGTCCTGTATTCCGTGTCTGGGAAACAGGCGGAAGGAGAACGGCATGCCAGCGAAAGCCATGGTCCGGCGCACCGGCCACACACCCGGTCAGTTACGGGAGCTGGCCCGGAAACACAGGTTCCGCGACTGCCGCCGCCGGATGCGCGCCATTGCCCTGGCCATGGAGGACGGTCTGTCCAGGGCCGAGGTGGCCTCCGGCGCCGGCGTCGGCGCCCGGACGCTCCGCGACTGGATCGTCCGTTACAGCGCCGACGGTCTGGACGGCCTGCGGGACGCCGCCCGCCCGGGGGCGCCGCCGAAGCTGGAAAGCGGGCAGGCCGGGGAGGTCGCGTCGTGGCTGGAGGACGGGCCGGACCCCGACGCGGGCGGGCCGTCGCGCCGGGCCGTCGCCGACGTCCGGAAGCGGACCGCGGACAGCTTCGGGGTGGGGTGCGCGCTGGAGGGCGTGCGCCGGCTGGTGCGGAGGCTGGGCTTCCGGCACATGTCCCCGCGGCCCGTCCACCCGAGGGCGGACCCCGCCGCCCGGGAGGGATTCCGCAGGGATTCCAGCCGGCTGGCGCGTGAGGCGGTGCCCGACGGCGTGGCCCCGGAGGACGTGCCCGTGTACCTGCAGGACGGGGCGCGCGTCGGGCGGAAGGGGATGCTGCCGGGGGTCCGGGCGCGGAAAGGGACGCGCCCGCGCATCGTGCGGGACCACCGGTACGGACACCTGTACCTGTTCCCCTCCGCCTGCCCCGCCACCGGCGACGCGGTCGGGCATGTGTGCGGCAGGGCCAGCACCGCGGAGACGGACCGGCACCTCCGCGACATCGGGGAGCGGGTCCCCGCCGGAAAGCGCGCCCTGGTGGTCCTGGACGGGGCGGGCTGGCACCGGTCGGGGGACCTGGGGATACCGGACAGCGTCTCCCTGCTCCGGCTGCCGCCCTACAGCCCGGAACCGGACCCGGTGGAGACGGTGTTCCCCCTCCTGAAGCACCGGCGCCTCCCCAACCGGGTGTCCGGAAGCGCGGAGCATGTCAGGGAGGTGGTCGAGCATGTCTGGGACGCCTTCATCCGCCGGAAGGGCGAGGTCACGCGGATCACCACGAGGGAATGGGCGGTGCCGTGAGATCCGGGGCGCCTGTCGGAGACCCACTTCCACTCCGAAGTGCAACACCGGCCATTCCCGCAGCGGGGGCGTAGCCCGAGCGTAGGGAATGGCCGGAAGGCGTGGTCTGCGGCCCCCGGGCGCCGCGGATCCGGCCCCGGAACGGCTGTGGTCCCGTCTGTATGGAGTCTATCCGGGCTTTCCGGGCGGCGCAACGCCTCCGCCGGGTCGGGTCGCGTCCGTCCGGGCGCAGGGAGGGCGCAGCCCGACCGGAGCCCGGACGGACGCGACGGCGAAATCCTGTCCACCCCCTTCCTGCGCGCCGGCGGGAGGCGGTCGCGCGGCTTCAGGGAGGGCGGGCCTTGTGCAGCACCTCGGCGGGCGTCCGGTAGCCCAGCGCCCGGCGCGGACGCGCGTTCAGGCGGTCCTGCACCGCCCTCACCTCCGCGTCGCTGACCGTGCGGAGGTCCGTCCCCTTCGGCAGGTACTGCCGCACCAGCCCGTTGGTGTGCTCGTTCAGGCCACGCTCCCAGGAATGGCAGGGGGTGGCGAAGTGGAACCCGGCCCCGAGCTCCGCCGCCACGCCGGCGTGGCCCGCGAACTCCCTGCCGTTGTCCGCCGTGATCGTGTGGACGGGCACGGCGGACGGCCGGAGGAGATCCACCATCGCGGCGGAGACCGCGGCCGAGGTTCTCCGGTCAACCCTCTGTAAACACGTGTATTTCGACGCCCTGTCCACAAGGGAGACCACCGCCCCGCTGTGGCCCTTCCCGATGATCGTGTCCGCCTCCCAGTCGCCGACACGCTCCCTGCTCTCCACCTCATCCGGCCTCCCGGAGATGTCGACGCGGCCCGGGATGTGGCCCCGGCCCGAGTGCCGCCCGCCTCGCCGGTCCGGCTTCCTGCCGCGGCGCCGCAGCAGCAGGAACAGCCTGCCGCCCGCCTTCCTGTCGGCCTTCAGGCGCCCGGATGTCCACTGTCGGCCCACCGTCCAGCCGCCCTCCAGACGCAGCCGTCCCGCGACCTGCTCCGGGCTCCAGCCCTCCGCCAGAAGCCCCTCCACCTGCGCCCAGCGGTCGGGCGTCATCCTGCGGGGAACACTGGAGGCCGCGCTGCGGCGGGCCTCCGCCCTCCCCTGCGCCTCCCCGGGGCTGTACCCCCCGCCGCCGCCGTTACGGCGCAGCTCCCGCCAGACCGTCGTCCGGTCACGGCCCAGACGGGCCGCGATGGCCCCGTCGGACAGCCCGCTTTCCTTCAGCGCGCCGATCTGGCATCTCTCCTCATGGGTCAGGTGGCGGTAGCCCTCGGGCATGGCAGTCTCCTTCTCTTCAACAAAGGGACTGTCGCCGCTTCCTGGCCGATACGCAACATCATGCGACCGGAAAACCGGTCACCACCGCCACTGGTGTTGCACTTCAGGGTGGAATGGGGCGAGATTATTTATTTGGTTTGGTATGAGGAGTTCTGTGCCCAATTGAACAATGAGCGGGCGGGTCGGTTAGGTATCCAGGGATTCCCGCTTTTGCAGATATCGGGATGGTTCCGGAAATTGGCGTCTTCCACCTGTCTATGGGCATGAAGGCCGAAACACTGTATCATGGGGCAACCTTCCGCATGAAGGGAAACGATGCCGATTCAGTATGAGAGAGTCAGGGATTTCCTGCGCCTCGACGAGGGTGATCCGCCACCGGTGTTCGTCGGACGCGACGACATCCTCTCCGATATCCTTGATACAGCCAAAGACAAGGCGGGCCGACCCAAGGTTACGCGGATCGTGCAGGGCGCACCAGGTGCTGGCAAGACTTCGATCCTGCACGAGATGCAGACACGATGGACTGGGGAGGACGGAACGCCAAGGGTTGTGACGCTTTCCAGCACCGATCTTTTCGACAATATGTCCGGCGTGACCGCGTCCGTGATCGCGGCGGGAACAATGTCGAAGGAAAGCTGGCGGACATCCCTGCTGGACTGGACGGGAAAACTGTCCGGTATCGGCGCCTTTGGATTTTCCATCAGTCGACAGGTCACCGAGCGACCGGAAAGTCTCGCAGCGGAACTGGCACGCCATGTCGGTACGCGATGGCCAAACCCTGTCATCGTCGCCGTGGACGAGTCGCAGCGGTTCGCTGGGCATCCGACCACGCCTGAGTCCCGTTTTCTCCAGACGATTCATGATGGCAGTAAGGGTCTGCCTCTGATGCTGGTACTGGCGGGCCTGTCGGACACCGCTTCAAATGCCGTGAGGATGGGCCTGACGCGAAGTGTCAAGATTCACGGGGTTGGAAGGCTTGAACCAATGGATTCGAGAGTGTTCATGGAGAGGCTTTGTGAATATTTCGGCCTTGATGCCAGCCGCCATATCCGACGTCTGCATGACCTGGCCGACATATGCGATTGCTGGCCGCGGCACCTGCACCACGCGGCCAGCGCGCTGGCCAGCGAGGCGCTGCGGACAAAGGGGGAGATGGCGCGTTTTGACTGGTCAAGGGTGGAAGCCGAGACCCTGGACAGCCGCCAGTTTCATTATGAAAGCCAGCGCAGCCCGCAGATGCAGGAGGCGAGTGCGCTGTTGGCGGCGGTCATGGAAGACATTCCCGAGGTTCATTCCGTCGCGAAAGGGAAAGACGGGAAAGTTACCAGGGCGGATGTCCTGAACTGTATTGAGCGCCATGACAGGCCTGGAGGTCCGGTCGAATCGCGTCTGCCCGACGGCATGACCTCCCGTGATTTCCTTAACCATCTGATACACAGGGGTGTTCTATTCAGCGATGCCGGTGGCTTCATCCATTCACCGATTCCCTCCTTCCGGTCGTACCTCATCGAGGCGGGGCCGAACCGACGCCTGGACTGGTCTTGAAGAAGGAGGGCGGCAGTGACGGCATGGAACGCGGTTTCTGGGGCGTGATCCTGAGGCTTCATGGGCTGGGAATCTCGGCCCGTGATGCGGTGGATTCACAACCCTTCCCGCTCCGGTGGCCGGCGATGACTTCCTCGCCAGGCCCGACCCGTCCGGGGGGAACCTGCCCGATCTGGCCTAGACAGCCCAGAATCCTGTTTCTGTTGTTACGACGGGCATAATTTTGCCAGTTGACGACCATATTTCTGCCACCTGACGGCACGTCACAGAAATCAGGCGATGTGCGGTCTTTCCGGCCTGAATCCGGAAGGACGGCCTGCCCGGGCCGGCCCCCTGGCACGTCCGTCCCCGACTGTTCCCCCCGCGGCCGCCCGTCCGTCATCGCCGGGGCGCCATGCAGACAGCAACGGAGTTCGGCGCGGAACGGCGGGACCGGGGTCATGGGACCGGTCCGGACAGGGCATGCGCGGGCGGCAGGGGGCTTCCGGAGCGCAGCTGATTCGTCAGGCGTCCCGTCCGGGGCCGCTTTCATAGGTGATTCGCCCGGAAACCGGGGTCTTCCGCCTCGATCCCTCTGGCGAACAGCCAGATTCGGCCGTCCGAAGCCGAAAAGACGCAGCTTTCGGTGGCAGAATTATGGTCGTACAGGTGGCAAAATTATGGGGGATTATATAGCCCGAAAAACCGAATGTCCGGACCGTCTCCGCCGTAGGCACGGACAGGCCCTGAGAAATCTTCGAAGTCATTGCGATGCACTGAAGTCCCACGAGTTGCCATGATTCATGGGCGATGGACAGAAGGAGACCACCCGAGCCAAGCTGAATCTTCCCAGCAGTCAAAGGCCGTTCTTCAATGCGGATTTGGGCTTGCCCGGCAATACGCGAAGTCCGGACAGGTCTTGCAGCTATGCGTCAAGCTCAATTACAACCGGGACATGGTCAGAAGGTTTTTCTCGGTCCCGGACGTATTCGTCGATGCGACAGTCCGTCAGCAGGTCCGCCGCCTGAGGCGTCAACAGAAAATGATCAATGCGTATGCCGTTGTTGCGCCGCCTTGCACCGCCCTGAAAATCCCAGAATGTATAGTTGTCAGACGCCTGGATCCGAGCCCGAAATGCTTCGGTGAATCCTAGGTTTACAATTCTCTGAAAGGAGTCACGGGTCTCCTGGAGATAAAGTGCGTCGGACTCCCAGATTTCAGGGCGGGCTGCGTCCTCAGCCTGTGGAATGACGTTGTAATCACCTGCCATCAGCGCTGGTTCCTCCTCGTCGAGAAGCGCCTGCGCACGCGATCTCAGGCGTTTCATCCATGCTAGTTTGTACTGATACTTTGGCCCAGGTGCCGGATTTCCGTTCGGTAGGTAGAGACCGCAGACTCTGACGGCCCTCTTGTTCACGACCGTCGCTTCAATCCATCTCGCCTGTCTGTCCTGCTCGTCACCGGGAAGGTCCCTCTGCACATCCTCGATCTGGAACTTTGACAGTATTGCCACCCCGTTAAAGCTCTTTTGGCCGTGGACCACGACGTTATAGCCGCGGTCTTCGAAATGCTCGCTTGGAAAGGCTTCGTCGACTGACTTGATTTCCTGCAGGAGCGCAACATCCGGTTGCGCTTCTTCAAGCCAGTCTGTGAGCGCATTCATGCGTGCCTTGATGCCGTTGATGTTGAATGTTGCGATTATCATTGAGGTTCCCTATTCAGGATGATCTAGCAGATGTGGATAGTCAGGAAAACCCGGATCGGAACTGGTGAAGGACAATCCCGAGCTGGGTTTGTCCGTCCTTGCATAGTGCCGCGCCCGCGAACGGCTAGGTTATGATCGTCGTTCATCTGGAGACTTCGGCACGGCTATCAGATCTTTGGCAAGCGCATGGCGCTTGGGGCCGCGTGCCATCATTGTCATGCCTCCACACCACGAACGACTATCTCGCCGATCACCGGGCCGAGTCGGTGTGTGAAAAGTGTAGCTTGCCTGAAGTCGTGCATTCAGACCGCTGCCGCCGGTCGCGATATAGCGAACCGGGCCAGCCCTACCGGCATCGTGAGTGGCCATCCTATCTGCCAGCCAGCAATTCCCACCAGCCCTTCCAGACCCCGTATTCCATGGGGTTCCGTGATCCGGGTTTCGTAAACTTTTCCTGTCAGGCGGACGGAAACCGCCCGGAATCCTCTGGACATCATAGGCTGGGGCCCTTGCCGCATCCCTGATGACCTCACTGACGGGAGTTGGGACGATGCGGTTTCGGAAGGACCTCGGCAGGCCCGGGTCGGTCGGGGCGCTGGCGGAATGTTTCGGCGCGGTCGACGATCCGGTGGACGGGCGCCGGTTCAGCCTCGCGGACCACCTCATGTCGGCGTTCGCGATGTTCCCGCTGAAGTATCCGTCGCTCCTGCAGTCCGGCAGGGACAGCCGCGGTGACGCCATCGTCCGCGGCAACCTCCGGACGCTGTCCGGGATCGCGGCGGCGCCCTGCGACCCCGCCATGCGCAGACGCCCCGGCACGGCCGGCCCCAGGCAGCCGCCACCGGCGTCGGGACCCTGTTCGCGAGGCTGCAGCGCGGCAGGGTGCTGGAGGACCAGCCGGTTTTCGACGGCCACTACCTGATCCCGGTCGACGGCACCGGCTACTTCAGCTCAAGGTCCGTCCACTGCGACCACTGCCGCCTCGCCAACCACAGTGACGGGTCGAAGGGCCATTCCCACAGCATGCTCGCCGCCGTGGTCTGCCATCCCGACCGCCGGGAGGTGCTGCCGCTGGCCCCGGAGCCGATCGCCAGGACCGACGGGGACAGGAGGAACGGCTGCGAGCGCAACGCCGCGGCGCGGTTCATCGACGACCTCCGGCGGGAGCATCCGCATCTGAAGGCCATCGTCCTGCAGGACGGCCTCGCGTCCAACGGACCCCACATCGCCCGCCTGCGGCGGCACGGCCTCCGCTTCATCCTCGGCGCGAAACCCGGCGACCACGCGCTGCTGTTCGCCAGCCCCGCCGCCAGCCCCGACACCCGCGCGGCCCGGTTCACCGACGCCGACGGCACCCTGCACGAACTGCGCTACCTGAACGGCGCGCCAGTCAACGCCTCCCATCCCGACATCAGGGCCAGCGTCATCGAATACCGGGAGACGGTCATCAAAAGGAAATGCATCGCGAAGCACCACCGCGGCCCGGACGACCCGACCCACCGCGTGGAGGGGAAACGGAAGGGGCTCCCCTGGGTCACCGACCTTCCCGTGGACGGCGACAGCCTCATGCCGGTCATGCGCGCCGCCCGCTCCCGCTGGCGCATCGAGAACGGGACCTTCAACACGCTGAAGAACCAGGGCTACCGCTCCGGGCACAGCTTCGGGCACGGAAAGCGGCGCCTGACCACGGTGCTCGCCATGACGATGACGCTCGCCTTCCTCACCGCCCGGACCGGGGCCGCCTCCTGCAGGGTGTTCGCCGCCGCGCTGGAGGCGAGGGGGCGGCTGAAGTGCCTCCGGGAGAGAACCCGGTAATGCTTTCCCGACTTCCCGATCCCCGACTGGCGGACCCTCCACCCCGCCCTGACCCACGGGCACGCGGCGGTGGCCCTGACCGTCGCCGGACCGTCCGGACGGTCGCCGCCGCGGGGCGGGGCGCCCGGGCGCGCCTGAACGCCCGACCGAACCGCCCCAGGGCAGACCCGCGACACATCCCTTTTTCCCGCCGGAACGCCGCCGGAGGTCCCCGCACGCCCGGATTCCGCCTGAATCCGACGCCGACGCCCGCGCCAAGCCGGAAACCGGACCGGAATTTCACTGGCGGGAATTTCTGTCTGCCAGCAGCTTCGATGGATTGATCACACGCCTGCATCTCACGCTCGGCAAGACCGTATCGAACACCTGCCGCAGGGAACCGACTCACTTCGTTCCTTACTGTGTCCGATGTAATCCGTCGAATGCGCACGGATCCCGTCCGATGATGCTGGAAAAGAGAGTTCAGACTCGGCCCGAGTTTTTGTTCGGGCCGAAAAGGTACTTCCCCGATTCCTTAACTTCGCTTGCAATAGTCGCCGCGCTCTCCAAGAAATCGCTCATCATTCAGATCGAGAACGACGTGCCGCAACCACAGGAACTGGTCACGTTCGGATTGTCGATGACAAAGCGTGCACCTATCAGTTCTTCCGAATAGTCGATGGTTGCATTGGCAAGAAAGGGAAGGGACACTTCGTCAATCACAACGCGCTCACCGTCAGGACCTCTCAGAATCGTATCGCCCTCCGCTGGTTCGTCCAACGAGATGTCATATTGGAAACCCGAGCAGCCGCCGCCATCGACGGCAATGCGGAGGGCCTTGCCACTGTCACCCGCGCCGATATTGGCAAGTTGGGTGTACGCTCGGTCGGTGACTTTGGGCGGAATGAGCAAGGTCTGGCATCCGGCATTCAGTTTCTGTCCGATACAGGATATATGCTCTTGAGGACCGTGTGGCAAGGATAAGCAGATGCTCATGGAATATGCAGCACGCGGGAATCTGTCACGCGGGCGACTTTACCCGGAGAACGAGAGCCGGTTCCGAACGTGTTTCCAACGCGATCGGGACCGAATTATACATTCGAGTGCCTTCAGGAGATTGAAGCACAAGACGCAGGTCTTCATCGAGCATGAGGGCGACTACTATCGAACGCGGATGACGCATTCGATCGAGGTGGCTCAGGTTGCGCGAACCGTCGCCACGGCGCTGGGCCTAAACGAGCAACTGACCGAGGCGGTGGCACTGGCACACGATTTGGGACATCCACCATTTGGCCATGCCGGAGAAGAAACGCTTCAGCACCTGATGGAACCCTTTGGAGGGTTCGACCACAATGCTCAGGCGATCCGGATTGTGACATGTCTGGAGCGGCATTACGCCGGTTTCGACGGTCTTAACCTCACTTGGGAGACACTTGAGGGTATTGCGAAGCACAATGGCCCGTTGACAGGCGAGATTCCCTATGCGCTAGCCGAGTATAACAAGCTCCATGATCTTGAGTTCCACACCTATGCGAGTCTGGAAGCACAGGTTGCGTCGCTGGCCGATGATGTCGCCTACTGCAGTCATGATCTCCATGACGGATTGCGTGCAGGGCTTTTTTCGACACATGAAATCGCTGAACTGCCACTTCTTGACGAGTGCTTCTCACAGGTTGACTTCGCGTATAGGGGGCTTGACGGATACCGGCGCCAGCATGAGGCCCTGCGCCGGTTCTTTGGGCTGATGGTCGGGGACCTGATTGAACAGTCAGCCAAGCGACTGGCTGATCTTGCACCCAGCTCAGTGACTGAGGTTCGTCAGGCGGGACATCAAATCGTGGGATTTTCGGAGTCGTTCCAGGAACGCATGGGTTCCATACGTGAGTTTCTATTCGATCGAATGTACAGAGCCCCTGACGTGTTGAAGATGCGGCGAAAGGTGAAAAGGGCCGTCGAGGCGCTGTTTCCTATTTTCATCACCAACACGGAACTGTTGCCTGAACAGTGGCATAGAGATGTGGAAGCGGCTGAGAACGAAACCTTAGTGGCCCGCATTGTCGTGGACTACATTTCTGGAATGACAGATCGGTTTGCACTCCAGGAATACATGCGGCTTTGTGGGTAGCCCTACAGCAGTTAGCTGCACCCGGTCTGGGATGTTTGTCGTGCTTGGTTCTGCTCCGGGTGGCTGAACTCCAGGCCTAGGCCCTCGATGATCGGACAGTTCGGCCTGTCATCGCCTTTGCATGCATTGGCGAGACGACCGAGTTCGTCATGGAGGGACTGTAGCTCACGTTGCTTCTCTGCGATCTCGTCCAGTCGCTTCATCGCCATGCGTTTCACGTCTGCGCTAGAGCGATGTTGGTTCTCATAGAGGCCGAGCAGTTCCCTGCATTCGGAGACCGAAAACCCGAACTCCCTTGCTCGCCTGACGAACACGAGCTTTCGAACAGCTTGGGAATCGTAGGTTCTATAGCCTGCTCCTGTTCGGAATGGTGCCGCAACAAGCCCGATCTCGGAATAGTATCGAACCGTCTTGACGGGCAGGCCCGCTAGTCTTGCCGCTGCAGAAATCCTGAACTCGGACATTTGACTCTCCAGTTACTGGAAACTCTAGTTTACGGATAGCCACGAATCAATAGGGTGTCCCATGGCAACAATTGCTGCAAGATTTGCTATCGACTGGCGCTGCCGTCCCACGTGGCGGCGGGCATCGAAGAACACCGCATGGTGCTTGTTCGGATGTGCCATAGGCGACTTTGGCACTATCCTGTTCTTCCAGATCACGGGAATTCCCTGGCCGACTATGGCAATCATGCTCCTTGCGGTCTTCAATGGTCTGCTAACATCGATCGCTCTCGAAACACTCATTCTCTTTCGCCAGATGGATCTCAGGAGCGCATTCCGGACAGCGACTGGCATGTCGCTGATTTCAATGATTTCGATGGAGGCAATGATGAATGCGACTGACTGGGCGTTGACCGGCGGCGCAGTTCTGACGTTTTGGGTTGTGCCGCTCATGCTCGCTGCCGGATTCGTTACGCCGCTGCCATACAATTACTGGCGCCTGAAGGTGCTCGGCAGGGCATGCCATTGAGCGGTGTAGGCGTCCTTTTCGTCCCCTGTCAGAGTTCATCGTGATAGGGGTGATGCTGAAATGTGGATGGCCGCCTTGAAAAAAGCTTGAATCGTTCACTGAGCGAATTCAATTCGGGCAGACTCCCGAAGAATTTCTCTACACCCATCACTGAACTTGGTGGCAAGGCCGCTGCCCGGGAGCAGGGAGGTCCGCCTTCCGGCCATTCCCTCCGCTCGGGCTCCGCCCTCGCCGCGGGAATGGCCGGTGTTGCACTTCGGAGTGGAAGTGGGGATCCGTCCGATGTCAAATCCTTGATCCACGAACCTGACCTTGCTATCTTTGGCATATGCCAGTGATATGCTACCAACCGATTCCGAGGATATTGCCGTGACAGCAACAGCAAAGCTCTTCACCAATGGCCGAAGTCAGGCTGTGCGCATTCCGAAAGACCTGGCCTTTGAGGGTATCGACGAGGTTTTGGTACGCAAGGTCGGCAACAAGCTCGTCTTGGAACCGATCCGAAAGACATGGACAAGCTTCGCTGAGGAAGAAGCTGCCGGTTCCGATTTCATGTCGGACCGCATTGATCTGCTGAGTACGGACCGGGTGATGTTCTGACCCTCTATATGCTCGATACCGACACCTGCAGCTACATCATGCGGAAGCAATCGCCGGAACTGCTCCAATCGATGCAGGCCAAGGTCCGAGGCCGGCGATGACATCTGCATCTCCGTGGTCACCTATTCTGAACTTCGCCTCGGCGCCGCTCGGTCTCAGGCGAGGCGAAAGTACGATTATCTGATCAATGCGCTTTCCGACCGACTGGATTTCATAGCGGATTGGTCGACCAAGGAGGCAGATTTATTCGCCGGGCTGCAAGCCGGCTTGATGGGGCAGGGGACGCCTATCGGGACGAATGACGCAATGATCGCCGCTCATGCATTGTCGCTGGGTGCTGTTCTGGTTACAAACAATCAGCGCCATTTCTCAAAGGTGGAGGGGCTTGCGCTGGCAAATTGGGCGGGCCGCCAAGAGTAGTCTGCGCCTTTCACGACGGCCGGAACCACTTCAACCCATGGCGTGACAGCGGCGTCAAGGAGCGCATGATGGATGCGTTGGGCGACTAATATCGCGACCTTATTGTTGTGACGGATAGAGGGACTTCGGTTTCACGCGGGCGTCCCCGGTCCTGAAGCGCCAGTCGACCGGCTTCGCCGACGGGTTGCGGTGCGCCTGCCAGGCGCCGGCCTCCCGCACCATCGCCTCGCGGTCCGGGATGCGCCTGGCGGGGCACTGCCGGGAGAGGACGTCTGTCCCGGTCTCCGCCATGTCCGGCCGGCTCCCGTGCCTCGGCGTGTGGTGGACCTCGAAGCGGTCCGCGGGCCGCGACGCCTCCGCCGGCTCGAAGGTCTCGTACAGGGTCGACAGCCTGTGGGTGTCGGGCTGTCAATCACGGGGACGGTCCTCCTGTCCGGAAAGTGGACGTCGGCGATGTCGGCAGGCAGCCCCGCGAAGTCCCGCCTCCTGCGCCGGTCGGTGACCTCCACGTGTCGCCACGCCTCCAGCGGGGGGGGGTGGACCATGAACAGGTCCGCGGTGCCGTTGCGCCCGTACCCATAGCCTGCCGCCTCCCGGTGCCCCCCGGAACCGCCAGCGGACATCCGCCCGATCCGGAAGGCCTGTTGGTTGTTGTTGCGGCCAGTATACGGTATCATGTGGGACAGGGCAGGCGTCCCGGCGTCACTTCAACACGGACAGGATACTAGGTCCGCAGGCGGGCGGGACGACGCCCCGAAATTGACCGCTACCGGAACCGGCAGCCAGTCGGTGAGGACCACGGAGATGGCCGGACCGTTGGGATACGGTGTCGGCAGGAAGCATTAATGGTGGAAGTGGGGACATTTCTTCGGTTTTGGATCTGAATATCCATAGCCTGTCTGCAGGCAGGTGCCATCCGGGCATGTCAGAGCCGTCCGCCGGGGATATCCCGGCCGGCCCGCAAGTGATTCGCTTTCCGCGTCGGACGGACGCGGTCCGTCCGGCCCTCCTGCAACCGCCCGTCGCGGAGAAAGGCGTTGGCGGTCACGACCAGCCTGCAGCGGCTACGGCGGCGGGAAGCTGCGCACGGGACGCAAACGCTTGGGATAGCTGGTACAATTGAGAAATGAGTTATGATTCAGCCTCAAAGCCGATAATCAGAACCCGGTTCTCAATCTGATACCGGCCGTGCCAATTCCGGTCCGCAATGCCGTTGAGACAGACTGCGCCCATTGCACACTGCCGACGCAACTGGCGACGGTGGTTGGAACTCGATGGCAATGGAGTTGCTTCGCTCGCCAGCGAACGCCCGCATTGAGGGCGAAGACAGCGCATGATCCATTGACACTGTAGGCACTTCTGGAAGTCCATAGGCTTGGAAAAACGGCACCAAGCAACGCTTCTAGAGAAACATCGTCGCCGGATCTGCTTTCGGGCTTGCCAATGTGCGCTGCGTTATCGAAGCCCCTCTATCGACATGGACTTCGCTCCTCTGCAGGAATCCGCCTTTGCCTGAACTCGAGGTGACCGCAAGACGCTTGCATTGACGTGGTTGGGATTTGACCACCGCATTGACGTCCAGGCTACGGATGTTAATCCTCTGCCAGCCAAAACGGACGCAGCGATGAATCTCTTTTCCGATATCCGGACCGCCGTGCTCGAAGCACTGGACTCAATGAAGGCCGCTGGTGATCTGCCGAAAGCCATCTCAACTGATGGAATAACCGTCGAGCCCCCACGCGATTCCGCCCATGGCGATATGGCCACCAATGCAGCAATGGTACTCGCAAAACGCGCAGGATCCAAGCCTCGGGATATCGCCACAACCATCGCGGAGTATCTTTCCAGCGATTCGAGAATCGAGGCGACAGAGGTTGCCGGTCCTGGATTCCTGAACATACGCCTTGCGGAGACCTGCTGGTCAGATCTGATCGAGGCCGTGCAGAACAACGAGACCTACGGTTGTTCCCGAATGGGCAAAAGCCAGAAAATCAACGTGGAATATGTTTCGGCAAATCCCACGGGGCCTCTGCATGTCGGCCATGCCCGCGGAGCGGTCTATGGGGATGCTCTTGCTTCGCTGCTCGAATTCGCAGGATTCGACGTAACGCGGGAATACTACATCAACGACGGCGGAGCACAGGTGGACGTATTGGCCCGCTCGGTCTTCGAGCGCTACCGCGAAGCCTGCGGACTGGAACCCGAAATCGCCGATGGCCTGTATCCTGGCTCTTACCTGATGCCGGTGGGAGAGGCTCTGGCGGAACAGTATGGCGAGTCCCTTCTGGAGCAGCCTGAGGAATCCTGGCTTGGCAAGGTCCGTAACTTTGCGACAGATCGCATGATGGACATGATCCGGGAGGATCTCGCTGCTCTGGGAGTTACCATGGATGTGTTTTTCTCCGAAAAGTCGCTCTATGGCTCCGGACAGATCGAGGCCGCGCTCGGTAATCTGTCCGACAGGGGTCTGATCTACGAAGGTGTGCTGGATCCACCCAAAGGAAAGATACCGGATGATTGGGAGCCACGCCGACAGACATTGTTTCGGTCAACCGACCACGGCGACGACATGGACCGTCCGGTACGGAAGTTCGATGGCTCGTGGACATATTTCGCAAGTGATATTGCCTACCACTACAACAAGGTCTCAAGAGGTTACGATACTCTGATCAATGTCTTCGGCGCGGATCACAGCGGCTACGTCAAGCGAATGAAAGCGGTGGTCTCCGCTCTGTCAGACGGGTCGGTCCCACTTGACGTCAAGCTCATGCGACTTGTTAAGCTCTACCGGAACGGCGAGCCTTTCAAGATGTCCAAGCGTGAAGGTAACTTCGTGTCGCTGCGCGATGTTGTCGATCAGGTGGGTGCCGACGTGACCCGTCTCGTATTGCTGATGCGCAGAAACGACGCGCCACTGGATTTCGATCTCGATAGGGTTCTGGAGCAGTCAAAGGACAATCCCGTCTTCTACATCCAATATGCCCATGCTCGGGTCAGATCGGTCATGCGCAGGGCAGGGGAGCACGGTATTCCGCTGGATCGACCACCGAAGATCGAAGACAGCGCGGAAATGGCGGTCGCAAGGAAAATCGCCGAATGGCCGCGACTGGTCGAGACGGCCGTTCGCTCACATGAGCCCCATCGGGTGGCTTTTTTTCTCCACGAACTCGCAGGCGAATTCCACTCTCTCTGGAACAGGGGCAACGAACTTCCCTACCTGCGTTTCGTTCAGGAAGGCGACGCAGACGCGTCAGCCGGAAAAATTGCGCTACCGAAAGCCGTTGGTGTTGTAATTTCGGCTGGTCTTGGTATTCTGGGGGTGACTCCGGCGGAGCACATGCACTGAACCAAAAGGCGAGGCGGGCTTCTCGGAGTTTTGTGCAGGCAAGGTGAACGGGTGGGAAGTTCCATCCCGTTGGCGGCGGAGCAGCTATGGCAAATGTTGGATTGAGCATCGACTCCACGGGTCTCGCAGACGAGGGGGGTCGGAGATCGTCCGTTTTCCTCAATTGGTTGGGGGCCATTCTTTCGGTAGCGCTGATTGCAGGCTTTGGGGTGTGGGGCTATCAGATGGCGATCAGAGACGTATCCAATGTGCCCGTGGTCAGGGCGGTTGCCGGCCCGATGCGTGTCGCGCCGGAGAATCCAGGGGGCGAAAAGGCCGAGCACCAAGGGCTGGCGGTGAACCGGGTTGCGGCAGGTGGTGGCGTTCAGGCACCTGCTGACAGGTTGGTTCTCGCTCCCGAACCGGAAAACCTGACAGACGAAGACCTCCCGAAATCGAAACTGAGCCCCACGGATGAGGGAAGTGAAGCACGCGTTACGGGTTCCTCGAACCTGGACGGTCAATCGGATGCCAAGACAATTCAGGTTATGGACGAAGATCCTATCATGACCGCAATCCTGGCAGTGGAGAAGCAAGCATCCGAGACGGGATTATCTTTGGTTGGGGATGAGGTCGGGGACGACCCCATGGCAATTCCGGAAAATGTGCTCGTAAGGTCGCCACTACCGACTCCACGTCCAGCGGTGGACTTGGCCGCGCAATCAATCGCAAGGGCAGTCGCCCGGTCTGTGGAGGAGCGGTCAATTGAGGTTGACCCTTCGACTATGCCCGTAGGTACGTCACTCGCACAGTTTGGCGCATATAGAAGCCCAGAGACCGCTCGAAGCGAGTGGTCCAGGCTTCAGGAGCGGTTTCCCGAATTTCTTCAAGGAAGGAAGTGGTTTGTGGAAGAAACCGTTTCCGGCGGACAGTCATTCTTTCGACTTCGCGTGACAGGATTCGACAGCCTGAACGCCAGCAAGCGCTTCTGTTCGTTGTTCACCACTGAAGGAGAAGACTGCATCGCTGTCCAAACGCGCTGATGAATGCGTTGAGCGCATGCATACTCGGATGTAGCGGCCCCAGTCTCCTGCCTGATGAAAGGGTGTTTTTCGGCGATTCCCGGCCTTGGGGTTTCATTCTGTTCGCCCGTAACTGCGAAGAGCCAGACCAGATCCGTCGACTTGTCGCATCGTTGCGGGATTCGGTTGGTCGGGATGCGCCCATACTGATCGATCAGGAAGGTGGTCGGGTCCAGCGCTTGCGGCAGCCACATTGGCGGCAATGGATGGCACCGCTGGATCAGATCCTGCAGACAGGGGCCAAAGGCCCCCGAACCATGTATCTTCGTAGTCGGCTGATCGCCGAAGAACTGCATGCTCTGGGCATCGATGTGAATTGTTCTCCCTTGGCAGACATCGCCGGACCGGAAACACATCCATTCTTGAGAAACCGCTGCTACGGTATGGATGTGCAAACGGTTACGTCCGTGGCCCGGGCGGCGGCCGATGGGTTGATGGACGGAGGGGTTCTGCCAGTTCTGAAGCACATTCCAGGGCATGGTGGCGCAGTGGTCGATAGCCACGAACAACCGCCTGTCGTCGCAACACCTGCCCACAGACTCACGGCATGGGACTTCGCGCCGTTCAGGGCACTCCGCGACCTACCGATGGCAATGACTGGACATATCGTATTCTCAGCGCTTGACCCCGAAACCCCAACGACCTGTTCACCGACGATGATAGAGACCATCCGGGGCGAGATTGGTTTCGGAGGACTGCTGATAACTGACGACATCTCCATGGGGGCGCTGCAAGGTGACCTAGCCGAAAAAAGCCGTCTGTCCCGAAGCGCGGGGTGCGATCTGGTTTTGCACTGCAATGGCGAAATCGACGAAATGCGTGTTGTTGCCGAAACCTGTGGGACATTGGATGGATTGGGTCGCAGACGGGCGAAGGCAGCTTTGAATCGGCGTTCGCAACCTGAAACGATTGACATTAATGCGGTGAAGTCGGAGCTTGATGAGGTGTTGAGTGGCAGCAGGGCTGATGGCTGAACCGGACACTGGAAACGTCATGCGCATGGACGCACACCAAGTTGCGGACAGGTTGATCGTTGATGTTGACGGGTTTGAAGGACCGCTCGACCTGCTGCTCACTTTGGCTCGAACCCAGAAAGTTGACCTGCGCGCGGTCTCGATTCTCGCGCTCGCCGAACAATATCTAGACTTCGTCAGGCGCGCAAAGGCGCTGCGTATCGAGTTGGCCGCGGACTATCTGGTTACCGCCGCCTGGCTTGCGTTCCTGAAGTCCCGTCTCCTGCTTCCACCCGAACCAACTGACTCAGGACCAGATGGGGAGGAACTCGCCGCCTATCTGGCATTTCAGCTTGAGCGCCTCCAGGCCATGCGGGATCGGGCCAGTCAGTTGATGGCGCGCGACCGGAAAGGGCAGGACTTCTTCGTGCGTGGCATTACCGAGGATGTAAACAGCGTCCGACAGGTTACCTATACGGCGACCATGTTGGACCTGATGCAAGCCTACGCCCGAGTCCGTACCAAAGACGAATTCCGCCCCTTTGTTGTGGATCGACACCGATTTCTCACGCTGGAACAGGCGCTTGAGAGAATGCGGCCCTTGATTGGTCTCGCAGGCGACTGGACTGAACTGTCAGGCTATCTTCCGGAAGGCTGGGATACGGAGCCCGAGCTCAGGAAGTCCGCTACCGCTGCCACTTTCGCCGCCTCACTGGAACTCGTCAAGGAAGGCAGCATCGAGATCAGGCAGGCAGATACCTTTGCGCCAATCCAGATACGCAGGAAAGGTCCAGATGGTTGAGAGAACCGAAGAAAGCCTCTTTGAAGCTCCTCCAATCCCGGAGCAGGAGCGAATGGCTGAAGCCATTCTCTTCGCGTCCGCAGAGCCCGTGAGCGTCAACGAACTCAACGCACGTATGCCACATGGGTCCGATGCGGCGACCGCTTTGGCTGGACTGCGCGAACGCTATGAGGATCGGGGTGTGCATTTGGTCAAGGTCGGTGAGGCATGGGCGTTTCGGACGGCGCCGGATCTGGGATTCCTGATGCAGAGGGAACGGGTTGAGACCCGAAAGCTCTCACGGGCGGCGATCGAGACCCTGGCGATAGTTGCCTATCACCAGCCTGTGACCCGGGCGGAAATAGAGGCCATACGAGGGGTTAGCGTCAGCCGAGGCACCGTGGACCAGCTGTTGGAACTGAACTGGATTCGCTTCGGGCGCCGAAAGAGGAGTCCGGGGCGTCCGGTCACGTTTGTCGTTACGGATGAGTTTCTGGACCATTTCGGCATCGAGAGCCTGAAAGACCTCCCGGGGCTCAAGGATCTGCGAACGGCGGGACTGCTCGACAACCGACCTCCGCCGGGTCAACCATTGTCGACGGAAGCGGAGCAGTCCGAGCTGTTCGTTGATTGACGGATCGAGATGGTTCTTCTGCATGTGAGATGGGGCTAGCCACTTGAACCAGACGTCGCCCGGAAGCGTGTTGGCGGGCCTTTCTGTTTCTCGAAGTCAGGAACATCGGGTCTTCCAGCGAAGGCTGTGGTGTTTGTATTCGATAAAGGCTGGTTCATAATGTCCGAAAATGTTTGCTGAGCTTCAGGCCCTGGCCTTGATAACTTGATGAAATGTCGGACCCGTAGAGCCGCATCGGGCGCTCGGCCATACGTTCGTAGACGAGCCGGCCCACAACCTGCCCGTGTTCTAGAACGAATGGCGCTTCGTGGCATCGCACTTCCAGTACGCCCCGAGAACCGCTGCCTCCCGCCTCGGAATGACCGAAGCCCGGATCGAAGAATCCGGCATAGTGGACCCGAAACTCACCGACCATCGCAAGATATGGTGCCATCTCCGCAGCGTAGTCCGGGGGGATATGCACAGCCTCTCGACTTACCAGAATGTAGAATGCGCCAGGATCAAGAATGATCTTGTCCTCAGACGTCCGGATTTCCTCCCAATACTCCAGAGTACCGTATTGTCCGGCTTGGTCCAGATCAATGACCGAAGTGTGGGGCTTGGCTCGGTAGCCAACCAGATCCGAATGGCTCGGCCTAAGGTCGACGGAGAAGCCGAGCCCATTGCCGATCACAGCTTGCCCGTCCACGAGTCGAACGGCCTTATGTAGTTCGCTCAGTTCACGATCAGTCAGCAGGGCTTTGCCCTTTCGGAACCGAATCTGGTTCAATCGGTTTCCGGTTCTCACAAGCACCGAAAAGCTGCGTGGGCAGATTTCAGCATAGAGAGGTCCATTGTACCCTTCACGAATCTGGTCGAACTCCACTCCGCCATCGGTGATGGTCCGCGTCAACAGATCCAGACGCCCGGTGGAGGATTTCGCGTTCGCAACAGCGTGTATGGAATCAGGCAGTGCGAGGCGTTCCATCAAGGGAACCACGTAAACGCAGCCCTTCTCAAGCACTGCACCGTTCGATAGGTCGATGCGGTGCATTTCGAATTCTATCAGTCGGTCGGCGACTTTCCTGTCGGAACCGGCAAGAAACGAAGCCCGAACCCGATAGGCCACTGAACCGAGTCTCAAGTCAAGTGAAGCGGGTTGGATCTGAATTGGGTCAATGGAAACGTCGGCGGCTATTTCTCCGCGCGCAACCATCGACTCGAGTTCCTGGCTTGGAAGAACCCCGGAGCCCAGCATAGTGCCTCCAAATTGAAGGCGCCCTCCGCCAGGGCGCGGGCGGTGTCTTTTGGTCGGGCTAGCAGGACTTGAACCTGCGACCTTCCGTCCCCCAGACGGATGCGCTACCAGACTGCGCCATAGCCCGACACGGATGTCTCTCTATCAGAGTGTTGCCTCACAAGGCAAGGGCGGTGAGTCGTCGCTTGCTAGGATTGGTCCTCAACAGATCGTTGGGAGGCGGGGCCCATTCGGTTTCGGAGCGCAAGAAGTCTGCTGTAGATATCGAGAATTGCGTCGTAAGTCTCCAATTTGGCGGTGTCGCCATCTGGTGCGCTCCGATTGGTATCGGCAGGGCGTATGGAGTCCTCCTGCCCAGATCTGGTTCCGGCGCCTGCGATGCCCTCGATCGTCTTGTGCGCATCCTGGTCCGTCTCAGCGCTAGGTGGCGGCGAAGCTGATTCCTCCACATGACTTCCCGGTGGATGGGAGCGGTCCGCGAGTTCGCGGCTTCCCGCTTCGTTGGTCTCCGCCGAAGCTATGTTCGTTTCTTCCCTGGCCGCAGTTCCGGTGATTGTCGGTGCACGGGACACGGTTGACGGTTCCGGTTCATCTGCGGCCGACTTGGCCGTGTGTCCCTTGGTTCCCGAGGTCTCTGGGTCTTCAGGTTGGGATCTGTCATTCCCAATGGGGGAGGTTACGGCCAGATCCTGTGAATCCGAGACCGTAGAGCTAGCCTCATTCTCCTTGATCTGACTATCGGAAACCGACGCCAGTGCCGCGACCGACCCAACACCTTGTTCGCGGAGAATTTTCTGCACACCGCGAATTGTCATGCCATCGTCGTGAAGGAGTTTCCTGATTCCTCCGAGAAGCGCCATATCGGAAGGTCTATAGTATCTACGTCGGCCTGCCCGCTTTATCGGCCGGATCTGGGAGAATCTACTTTCCCAGAAACGCAGGACATGTGTTGGAACACCAAGCCAATCGGCGACTTCGCTGATGGTACGCAAAGCGTCGCGCGATTTCTCCATTACACAGGCATCCTAACAATCGGTTGCCGCCGCAATTCGTCTCTTGACCTGATGGGAGAAGCGGATGCCCAAAACCCGGCGCGGTGAGATTTCCACTTCCACACCTGTCTTTGGGTTGCGACCCACTCTGGCTTTCTTGCTGCGCACCGAGAAAGTCCCAAACGTGGAAATCTTCACCGACTCACCATCGACAAGTGCGTCAGAAATATGGCCAAGCACGCTTTCCACGAGTTGGCTCGCTTCGTTATTCGACACACCTAGTTCTCGGACCACTGCTTCGCTCAGATCCATACGGGTTAGACTCTTCTCGCTCATGGGTCCTCCTTGGGTCGATACGCAACAAGACGATTCATTGGATTTCGCCTAGTTTGCAATGTTGGGTCTCCCTTTGGCAAGCAGTATGCTTACCAACGAAGGACAACCGCCCCCCACGCCAGTCCGCCTCCAATGGCTTCGGTCAGCACCAGATCACCCTTCTGGATCCTGCCATTGGATACGCCGACTGACAAAGCCAAGGGTATTGAGGCGGCGGAAGTGTTGCCGTGGTCCTGAACCGTTACGATGACATCATCCATCGAATGGCCCAATCTCTGTGCTGTCGCCCTGATGATTCGCAAGTTGGCTTGGTGCGGAACGATCCAATCGATGTCCTTCTCCTCCAGTCCAGTCTTGGCAATGGCCGTTCTCGCGGTTGCCGCCAGTTTTTCGACCGCGTGACGGAAGACCTCCTTACCCTGCATTCTCAAGTGGCCAATGGAGCCAGTGGCGACGCCACCGTCCACATAGAGAATATCACGGAATCGGCCATCTGAGTTCAGGTCGGTAGAGAGAATGCCACGGTCATCACCGTTCCCGTCGATTTCCATTGCCTCAAGTAACACAGCGCCAGCGCCGTCTCCAAACAGGACACAGGTGGAGCGATCGGTCCAGTCCATGATGCGACTGAAGGTTTCCGCTCCAATTACGATTACACGGTCAGCCTGACCGGAGGCTATCAAAGCGTTGGCGTTAGCTAGGGCATAGATGAATCCTGCGCAGACGGCCTGGACATCGAAGGCAAAGCCATGCGTCATCCCGAGATGGGCCTGTACCATCGTGGCGGCGGACGGGAACGTCAGATCTGCCGTAGAGGTTGCCAGTACTATGGCATCGACATCCTCGACAGATAGCTCTGCATTTTGAAGTGCCGCCCTCGCGGCCCGCACGGCAAGTTCAGACGTGCCCTGGCCATCGGCGGCGAAGTGGCGACGCTCAATTCCAGTACGGGACCGGATCCACTCGTCCGTGGTATCAAGGGTGTCCTCGAACTCATGATTGGGAACCAAACGTTCAGGCAGGTAGTGCCCAACCCCCCGAACGATCGCACGCCTTTTCATTTCATGGTGCCGTTTCCGGATTTAGCGTCAGACGAAGCTTGGCGCACAATCGTTGCGGATGCAACCCGTGCGGCGATGCGCTGGCTGAAATTGGATCTGGCGAGGTCAAAGGCAAGTTTCACAGCTGCTGCGGTTCCCTTGGCATCGGCGCCACCGTGGCTCTTCACCACCGTGCCGTTAAGTCCCAGAAAAACACCGCCGTTCACGCGTCTGGGGTCGATGCGATTGCGCAGGCGGTTAAGCGACGTGTAAGCAATCAGTGCGGCGACCCGCGACAATGGGGTGGCTGCAAACGCTGCCCTGAGGAACTCGCGGATTTGCTCGGCTGTACCTTCGGCTGTCTTCAGGGCTATGTTACCGGTGAAGCCGTCGGTAACTATGACGTCGACCCGGGCTGAGGGAATGTCGCTGCCCTCGACGAATCCAATATAGTCGAATTCACCGGCTGGCGCGGCAGACGCGATCAGATCATTGGCGGTCTTCAGTTCCGCCCGACCCTTATGCTCCTCAGTGCCCACATTCAGTAGCCCAACTCGAGGACGAACCAACTCAAGACCATTGCGGGCATAGGATGTGCCCATCAGTGCGAACTGTAGGAGGTCGTCCGCATCAGCGCGGACGTCGGCGCCGACATCGAGCATGATGTTGAAGCCATCCTTATCGCGCCTCGGCCAAAGACAGGCGATTGCGGGTCTATTGATGCCGTCAAGCTTACGGAGGCGCATCATGCTGACAGCCATTAGGGCACCGGTGTTCCCACAGCTGACGCAGACCTCGGCTTCGCCGTTCCGGACCGAGTCGATCGCCGACCACATTGAAGTGTTCTGCCCGTTGCGCATTACATGGGAGGGCTTTGCGTCCATGGTTACGGTTCGGTCGGAATGGCGCACTGTACATCGACCCGAAAGCAGCTTGCGCCTGGAGACCAGACGTTCAAGTTCGTCTCCAGATCCATGCAGAATGAACCCGATTCGATCCGTGCTGCGGGCAAACCGAGCGCAACCGGCCACGACCGCAGCAGGCCCGCGGTCTCCTCCCATCGCATCTACCGAGACGATTATTCGGCTGGCGCTTTCAGCGCCTCCGCCCTCTGCAGGAATGACGGTCGATGCTGGCATCCGTCCGTAAGCGTTGCACGCAGTCTACGTGAGGTCGTCGTCGAGGTCCATGTCGACGTCGACAGGCACAATCTCGCGGTCGTCATAGTGTCCACAGGCCGGACAAATATGATGGGGTCGTTTGAACTCACCACAGTTCGTACATTCAACTAGATTTGCACCAATCAGGGCATGGTGGCTACGGCGCATGTTGCGGCGTGATCTGGTTACCTTGTTCTGGGGGACAGCCATGTCGTTTCCTTGTCTGCGCTGGGCGGCCGTCCAGATGCATGGTTCGCACGCCAATTGCCAAAATGCGTTCCCATTGGAAGGCGCACGATCCGCCTATCCAATGGACGCCCGGAAAATAATGGGATCAGTTCCATGCGCAAGGGGATTCTATCTCTAGATTGAGCAGAATTCCTGATGTTCCTTCGTCGGGTACCTATAGCCGGGCATTCCGCCACGCAATGGACGCGGAGAATTCGCAGCAGCGAAAGTCTTCGGTCATTCTTACGGCTGGAAGTGAGTCCTTCCCCATTGTCAGTTATCGGTCTTCGATGCTTGAGTCCTCAGCTTCGCAAGACTGGCAAAGGGTTTCATCGCAATGTCGTCCAGCGGGACAGTGTTGGCTGGAGCGTAGCATGCCTCGAATGGACCGACGTCCTCAACACGTGGGTAAGGCGGCAGAGCCAGCGCCAGTTCTTCGATCAGGACCGCTCCAATGTCCAATTCGGCGGAAATCGGTTCGATGCTATCGTCCGAATCCATCTCCGCCTCATCGACCTTGGACAGATCGGGGGCATTCGCGACGTATTTTCTTGTGACCGGTTCATTGATTCGAGTTACAACTGGCTCAAGGGTGACGACGCAATCCTGTGTTACAGTTGCACCCAGTTCCGCCTCCAGGCACCAATCGCCATCATCCAACCGTTCAATCTGGCCTGCCAGCCTGAGTTTGCGCAGTTTTGAAACTCCCAGCATCCTGGCAATGGACTCGTTCTCCCTGCTGTCGGGTTCTGCATCGAATCTGTGTGATTGACCCGCTGGAAGCTCGGCCAGCCGCATAACATATTCAAACGGTGTGGCAGCTCCCATGGTGGTTTCCAATCTTGAACACCGATCTTTCCTTCTGTATCCCGGATAAGGGGTTGGCCAGGGCATCGCAAGAGGGACGAAATGGGCAGGATACCAACGTTGATTGGGCGAAGACTTATCCCACTCCTGCTGCTCGCGGCGGTCGCGTGCAGTAACGTTGACCGTAAGCATGGCTATATTCCACCTCCGGAAGAGCTGGAACTGATCATAGTGGGGGTTGATACAAAGGAATCAGTCGCGATTTCAGTCGGCCGACCATCGGTTGCGGGAATTCTGTCTGAAGGTGGATGGTACTATGTGGAAAGCCGTTTTCGTGCATACGGGTTTCGCGAGCGCGCCGAGATAGATCGCGAGGTCGTTGCGGTTTCCTTCGATACAGATGGTGTGGTTGAGAATATCGAGAGATTTGGCCTTGAGGATGGTCGGATCATAGCCTTGTCCCGTCGCGTGACCGAGAGCAACATCAAGGGCGTGAGTTTCCTGAGGCAGCTATTCGGGAACATCGGCAACTTTGCGGCCGAGGAGGTTCTGAACAACTGACGACCAGATACAAGGTGCATTGAAACGTGTCAGTCTTCCTCCGGCCTGAACTTGAGCGCAACGCCATTGATGCAGTACCTGAGCCCGGTGGGTTGCGGCCCGTCGGCGAAAACATGGCCAAGGTGGGCTTCGCAGCGATTGCAATGTACTTCCGTTCGCCGCCTGAACAGAGAGTTGTCGGCTTTTTCTCCGATGAGTTCGGGAGCTTTGGGCTGGTAGAACGAGGGCCAGCCAGTACCGGACTCAAACTTGTGGGCTTTGTCGAACAGGTCCGCCCCGCAGCAGACACAGGTGAAGGTGCCGGATCCCTCCGGGAAATCCTCGTGGGTGCCAGGTCGCTCTGTCGCTTCTTTACGGGTCACCCGATAGGCAAGGTCATCCAACTGTTCACGCCATTCGGCATCAGACTTAAGGATTTTCTCCATTTGCTCGCCCTTTCCTTCAAATGCGCTTCACCGTGCCAGGTGATACTCTTCTTGTATCAGATCAGGCGGTAGCGAAAAGCTGCGAAGCGACAGTGGTCGTTGGAATTGATCGAGTTTCCAACGGCAGCTGTTCCAGGTCCGGCCTATTCATTCGAGGCTAGCTGCGCTGCTGGCAGTTTTCTGGGAGAGGGGATCATTGCATCCGGTCCACTTCGGCTTCCGCTGCATCGACATCACACGGCTGTCAACGACCAGCCGCTCTGGGTTTGCCAAGCCTTTGTTCTTCAGTTTTTGACAACCGGCCTCGTAATTGCGTGGAGTACCTGGTTGAGACAACGTCCTGTCTGTCGCCTTGGAAACGACACCGAATCCCTGCGGTTCGCCGCACTTGGAAAGGAACTGTCGAAGGCACTTCATCGCCCGACCCGGTTCCCCGCAATTTGAAGGTGTGCCGATGCGGAGTGTCAGGGTAGGAAAGGTATCGTGCCCGGCACATTGTGATCGGGCATTCGCATGTGTCCTGTACGCGAAGGATGGAAGGGACCTCATCCGCCAATGCGGAAAGGATGGCCGGACTCTTGCCGCGAGACATGGAGAATTATCGTCTTTCCCGAAGCGGATGACCTTTGAACCGCGGGCCTCGCACCGCGGCGAAGCATCCGACCCGCAGTTCAATTAGGAAAATACCAACGCTGTTCCGGCGTGGGCTCATTCGCAGCAGAACCTGGAGCCAGGGCATGGGATTCTCGCAGAATCGCGCCAAACGGGCAGTCTTGCCGCCGCCGCATTGGTCAACTCCGGCATTTGACGTTTGATCCCGGCGCTCATAGGCAGAGGCAATGGCACGCAATCCTCTCCTTCAGCTTTCTGGCATCACCTTGGCGTTTGGCCGAGAGCCAGTCTTTGAGGATCTCGACCTCAATGTACAACCTGGTGACCGGATCGCGCTTGTGGGGCGTAACGGCTCCGGAAAGTCAACACTGATGAAGGTGATGGCGGGACTGATTGAGACGGATCAAGGCAGGTGCTCGGTACCCGCGGGAGTATCTGTGGGCTATATGGAGCAGGATCCTGATCTTGGTCAATTTGAAACGCTAGGTGATTTCGCGTCGGACGGCCTGGATTCAAACGAGAGATACCGAATCGCGATGGCCGCTGAGGGTTTGGGTTTCGAAACCAATACCCCGGTTGCGCTGGCGTCTGGGGGGGAACGACGGCGCGCGGCGTTGGCCAAGCTGTTTTCCGAGGCACCGGAACTTATGCTATTCGACGAACCCACGAACCATCTGGACATTGATGCGATCACATGGATTGAGCGATGGCTGACTGATACGGGTTCCGCCTTTGTCCTGATCAGTCACGATCGTACCTTTCTGCGCTCCCTGACGACCGCAACGCTATGGATTGACCGAGGTAGGGTGTTGAGACAGGACGCCGGAATCGAGGAATTCGAGGCTTGGCGGGACAGGATTTGGGAAAATGAGGATCAGGTTCGCCACAAACTGGACCGAAAGATCAAGTCCGAATCCCAGTGGGCGGTGCAAGGAATCAGCGCACGTCGGAGGCGCAATCAAGGTCGTCTGCGTGCGCTCCAGTCGTTGCGGAACGATCGGAAGGCAATGGTCCGTCGGCAGGGCGTCGCAGCATTGTCGCTTGAGAGTGGCGATATATCGGGAAAGCGCGTCATCGAGGCGAAAAGCATCTCAAAGTCATATGGCAACAAGCACATCCTGACGCAATTCAATCTTCGAATTATGCGTGGTGACAGGGTTGCTCTCGTAGGTTCAAACGGCGTAGGAAAGACGACGTTGATGAATATGTTGATCGGTCTGGACGAACCTGACTCCGGAAGCGTGACGCTTGGCTCAGGAATTCAGGCTGCAGTGTTCGACCAGAACCGTGAGCGGCTCGATCCCGATCTGAGTCTTTGGGACACTCTTGTAGGCGACCGGGAAATCGGAGTGCGGGGGCGCACTGATCAAGTGATGGTACACGGAAAGCCGAGGCATGTTCTGGGCTATCTGGGCGACTTTCTTTTCTCCGAGTCTCGAGCCCGCGCACCTGTGCGTTCCCTGTCCGGTGGCGAAAAGACCCGGCTGCTCCTCGCCAGGATCTTTGCCAAGCCCTCAAATCTGGTGGCACTTGATGAACCGACCAATGATCTTGATCTCGAGACCCTCGATCTACTGCAGGATGTACTTGGAAACTATTCCGGCACTGCGATTCTGATCAGCCATGATCGTGATTTCATCGATCGGGTGGCCACCACAACTGTCGCAATGGAAGGCGACGGGCATGCGGTAGTCTATGCCGGAGGGTGGAGCGATTACCGCGCACAGCGTGGCGACGTGACCTCACCGTTCCGACCTACCGCAAAAAAAGCGACTGCACGGCCTGCGCCATCAAGAAGAACACCGAAGGCATTGAGCTATTCCGAAGCGCGGCGATTGAAGGCATTGCCAGTCGAGATTGAACGGCTTGCTGCCGAGGTTGCGAAGCTGACCGAATATCTATCGGACCCCGACCTGTTTGCAAGATCTCCTGACAGGTTCGATAAGGCAAGCGCAGGTTTGGCTGACCGACAGGCAGCACTGGCCTCGGCCGAGGATGAGTGGCTGGAACTTGAGGAAAGGTCTTCAGCGAAGTGACGCTCCGGCCCTGTCCGAGGGACTGATGCATCGGCCAAGCAGCCACGAATAGACGCTGTACGGGTCGATTGGCGATTGCGTGACCAATCTGGCGACAGGATCAGAACGAAAGCCGAATCGGAAACCGGGCGCGAATTTCCCGATCTAGCATAGAATTGAACCGGGCTGGGCTCGGCGTAGAGAGAATCTCCTCCTTCAGTGCCGCTGTCCTTTTGATCAGGTCGGTCTTTCCCCGCTCATCCCATTCCTTCGGCGAAGTCCGGTCGCCTAGGGCAGGGTAGACGTGGTCGGATTGAATTCGCGATAGAGTCTGGTCGGTGCCAAGGTAGTGGCCGTCACCACCGAGGCAGACGGTTCGGATTTGGTCGACAGCCAGAGTCTCGTCATCAACCTCGATTCCACGCACGCAGCGCAATGCCTGCCCAATGATGTCATTCCCGAGAATCAGCGACTCATGGCAGAAACCAAGCAGTGAAGCGTGCATTCCCGCAGCCTCGTAGACCATATTGATTCCCGCTAGACCCGCCATGACATTCGAGCACATCTGTTCCCATCCAGCTTGCATGTCCGGCAGTTTTGAATCGGTTATCCCTGCAGCGGCACCGCCTGCGATTCCATAGAACCGATGCATTTGTGCGCATCCGGCGGTAAGCAATGCCTGCTCACCGGAACCCGCTGTGAGTGCACCTGTTCGAAGGTCAAGACCAAATGGCCATGTTCCAAGGATGGCTGGATGACCCGGACTGACGGCATTGACGTAAACGATGCCGGCGAGGCATTCGGCGACGGCCTGGACGATTGCACCTGCTACTGTAGAGGGTGCCGTCGCACCTGCCATGCCCGCCGAGAGAAGCAGAACTGGCATGCCGCCACGAATGCATTCTTCCAATACCTGACATGCTTCAGTGGCGAATTTCATGGGCGGTACAACAAAGCAGTTGGAATTGCTGACGAACGGCCGCGTGCGCCATTTGCTCTCACCGCCCGCGATCATGTGCAGCATCTGCAGCCCATCGGCCACGAACGTGGCTTCGGTGAAGCTGGTGCCAACATGTTTGGTTGTCCCTGCACAGCAGGCGTAGATCGTGTTAAGGTCCAGTTCTCGGCTATCCTCGATATCCCGGCACACCATTGGACGTTGGAGAAAATGGATGTTGTCGAGTCGGTCGGCGATTCTTGCGGCATCGTGAAGGTCACGCACTGTTGGATGTCGATAACCGCGTCCTTCAACGTCCACCATGCTGATTGCCGCTCCTGCTGTTCCGTAGTGAACCCGTGCATCGGCAAGCTCGAGATCGTGGCATTGGTCCCGGCCACAGAGCGTAATGGTCTTCGCCGCCTTGGCCAGCATGTCCTCGACCAGCGCACTTGGGTAGCGCAACCGGCCATCTTCGCCGAGTGAGGCACCGGCTTTGGTCATGACCTCGATGCCCGAATCCGGCGCGTCGGCCAATCCGACTTCCTCAAGAATCCGCAATGCGGCTTTGTGGATGCGCTCAACTCCACGATCGGTCAGTGGCTTCAACTGGCCGCCGGTCATTCCGGCGCGTATGGGACGGTCGGCATCAGGAAGGGGCGCGGCTCGGGAGGCTCTGCGAGCCGCTCGTCCTCCTGCTCGGCGGAGCGGTTGGGAATTCATCGGAGCATCCTCGCCTAGACTGATATGGAGTCTGAAGTGATGCGGGCGTTCTTGAGCCATTCCTGCAACCGACTGCAGCGTCCGGCCTCGGCGCTTGGGTTGGTCTCGAAGATCCGCAATTCGTAGTTTCGCATGTGGCATCCTCTTCCTTTCATTGCCGTTCAACGACTGATTCGCTGGCGCATGCTGTCCCGAATGCGGCAGGAATGTGTTTTTCCGACACATTCTCAATGGATGGAATCGGGAGTTGAAAGCGGTTTGATCGTGGAAAGTCTGATTTGGTCTTGGTGGTTTGTGGGCCGATGTTCCTGAGCTCTTTGAGGCAGGTCGGCCAATGCACCTGAGGCAGCCATCACAGGATCGTGCCAGTGACGTTCATTGGTGTTTCAGAATCGTGCACACCTCACCAAACTCACCGCCCCCGTCCCGAGTAAGCGACCTCAGAAGCTGAGGCCGAAGCGGGCGTGGGGCGCTATGTGGCAAGATGCGCTACGAGTTATTCCTGGAAATTGCGCATGATGCATAGTCATTCAATGCAACGTCTGCAGATTTCGTGCGCAGACCGAGTCTCAGCTGTTTGTGGCGATCCAGGCTCGAACAATGACCTTGGGATGTTCCGGTCGCAGCGACTGAAGTGTTCCAACAAGAATTCTTCGGTTCAGCCAATCCAGGGAACCTTCAGCGACCTTTGCGGTGATGACGGACATCACGTAGCGATCCGGTTGGTGGGATGGATCCATAATGACCCGGTTTTGAACTGTAATGATTTGCCCGGCATCTGTTTGCATTTCATAGAGAGCGTCAAGCTCCTTGACGCCATCGGGCCGCAGGAGCTGGTGATCGGCGCCACCGGGTAGAACCCGTCCAGCTAGGGCCTGTTGACAATCTGGCTAGCCGACGGCATTCTCCCGCAACGCACGCCGGAAAGGCGGCACAGGCAACATGGGCGAGCAGAACGATGAACGCAGACAGAACGGTGCTGACCGACGCCATGTGGGCGCGGATCGAGAACATCCCTGCCGGCAGGAAGACCGACCCGGGAGTGACCGCGGCGGACAACCGCCTCTTCGTCGAGGCGGTGCCCGTGCGGTTCCGCACGGGATCGCCGTGGCGCGACCTTCCGGAGCGCTTCGGAAAGTGGAACAGCGTCTCCAGGCGGTTCCGCCGCTGGACGCTTTCCGGGGTTTTCAGGCGTGTTTTCAGGGCTTTGTCGGACGAGTTCGACCTCGAGCACGTGTTCGTCGACGGCACGGTCGTCCAGGCGCACCAGAAGGCGGCGGGCGCAGAAGGGGGGCCGGAAGACAGGGAATCGGGCGTTCCCGGGGTGGCCTGACCAGCAAGGTCGTGGCGGTCGTGGACACGCTGGGCAATCTCGTGCGGTTCACGATCCTTCCCGGCCAGGCGCACGACCTCAGGGGCGTGCCGGAACTCCTTGAAGGCCTCCGGTTCGGGACCCTGGTCGGCGACAGGGCGTTCGACGCGGACTGGCTGCTGGAGGATCTGGAGGGGCGAGGCGCCGAGGCGGTGATCCCGTCGAGGCGGAACCGGACGGAGCCGCGGGAGCACGACCGGGAGAAATACGGATGGCGGCACCGGGTGGAGAGTTTCTTCGCCAGAATCAAGGAGTTCCGGGCGATCGCGACACGCTGTGACAGGACCGCCGCGAGCTTCGCGGCGGGGATTCACCTCATCGCGGGCGTGGCGGCGGCATCATGATTGTCCACAGGCCCTAGTCCACGGGGAGCGGTTCCGTCGAAAACACGGCCACCTGTGATCGGAACGATGAATCTATGCCCTAGTGCGGACGCGCCCAGGTCGCGGCACGATCCGACGTCAACAATCGCGCTCCAAAGCAGTTCGATGGACGGTGCGGATGGAGGGTATGCCAATTGAATTTCTTCGTCTTCCATCACTTTCCCACAGCCCATCCCCTTGTCTGGACTCTGTGGTGCTTTTCGTAACGTCTCTTTTCTGGAGTCGAGGGCCCTCTTCAAATCGTCCTCGTGTCCTAGACCCAGGATCCAACCTTCTTCGCTCTGGATGTGGTGGCGCTGGTCTTCACCGAGACCGGGAGGGCCGGCGAAGATCGATGCGATCCGGCCCTGCTCATCCAGGCGAGCGAAGGCCTCCGCGTTCACTCGCACCTGCGCACTGTCGGGGATTTCGTCCGGATGCCGGCGCGCGAGGACCTCCGCCTTGAGCAACGAGGGGTAGACTTCGGCGATTACGGCCTGGGTGTCGGGCGTTCCAAAGCCCGTCTGGAAGGGCCAGATCTTCGCGCGGCCCTTGACGCCGGGGCTCTCCGCAAGCCGCTTGAGTGCCGGCAGTCCCAGCAGCACCTGCGAACCGACCGAGCCCGCGCCGGCCAATTGCCAGACCGTCTTGGCGGGGGTTGCGAGACTTTCGCAGACGCGACGCTCAGGCGGGTGTTCCCTCTGTTCTGTGCGTTCGGATTTCTTGAACGGAATACTCGGATAGTCCCAAGCGACAGGACGGCCCCAGAATGGGCCACACCCCTTATACAACTTGTTGATGGCGGTCGCCACTTCGTAGCGATTGTTGGCGTTGTCGGGAGCGTCGTTGATCCGATTGTACAGCCAGTCCCAGAGCGCCATCGCGGACTCTTCGCGGGTGATCTGCTCGGCGACACCCGCCGGATATCCGAAGGGAAAGTCAAATCCCACCAGCACCCGACGGCCACGGTCCAGCTCGTCGGCGAGCAGGCTGGTCAGGCGATCGAGCGCACAATGACGGGTGCGGGCGTATTCCGGTTCCTCTACCTCAACCCCATCCGTATTGATACGGGCGACGGCCCACCAGATCGCGTTCTTAACCGGCCGCTTGGGACTCCGCTTCCCCAGCGCCGACCAATCAACGACGATGTGGGTGTCGAAGAGCGGACCAGCTTGACCTTCTTGAAGTGTGATGCCGACATCCGTCATAAACCACTGTCTCCTTGGTGAAGCTGCAGGTCTGCCGTCGCCAATCTGAACCGCCGTCAGCTGGAATCTGCGCTGCCTCGGCTCGCTTGTAGGTTAAGAAACCTATCGGGGCAACTTTCCGCTCGTCAAGATTCTGTTTGTCAGCTGCAATGCCAGTCAAAAACAACACAGAAAGGAACGACGCACGCGACGGGATGCTTGTTCAACTGCAAGTGCCGCCGTCGGTGGAGAGATCAACGCTCTGGTCCGTCAAGGCCTTGACAGGAGATTCTGGACTGGGAGACGCTGTGCCGCAAGGTCGCGGAATCGCAGGAGCGGCGCAATCCGTCGGCGAAACCGATCAACTTGCGCTCCTGATCTGTTTTGTCCGGGACAATGGTCTGAACTCCAGCCCTCAGCAGGCCGAAGCTCGCCGCTGGCCGGTCGATCAGGTCCCCGCTGGAAACGCTTCTTGATGAAATTGCAGAAAAACAGACGTCAACAATTCTGGATAGAGCCCTGACTTCGCTAAACCAAACCTGCAATCGAGCTAATGGACGCAGGCGACCAGATCTGTGCGGCGGGAAACCTGGTCCTGAACATCGGTGGTTCTGTGATGGCTATTTGAGATTGGTGGTGGCCACAGATTTCAGCGTGATCGACACGCAATTGGCGATAGGCAATCCATATCACAAAAGAGCCTCTTGCACAATTATCGCGGTTCGGTCGGCCGCGGCGAGCCTTTCGGTTCCGCCACGGTCCAGACACCGGAACTGACAGGTGCCCGGGGCGTTTCCACCGACTTGGGTGTGGCGGAATGCCGCAGATGGTGGTCGGTCGGGCGCCGTCCGCGCATGGCTGTCCGCGCCGTCCCCTCCGGGGCGGCGTCCGCGGCGGACGGATCCGCCGGAGCCGGCGGTGTCAGATGGTGAGCCGCATCAGCTGCTGCACCGTCAGGGCCAGCACGCGGAGGAACAGGTGGCAGGCCACCCTGGCGTGCCCCCTGACACGGACGTGCCGGGCGCCGTACGGGTCCTTCAGGGCGGAGTTCACGCGCCCGCCGCCGGGCGCTGCCGGCAGCGGACGCGGTCGTGGCGTATGTGGCCCGCTTTCCTCTGCGCCAGCGCCTCTTTCCCGAGGCGCTCCCCCAGCGCCGCGTCGCGGCGGGGGGTTGGTGTCGGTGACCGCCACGCGCCCCGTCAGGCAGGCGTGGAACCCGATCTCCAGGGAACCGTGGCCGCGTCCATCAGTTGGTGGCAGTGGTCCACCCGCAGCGCCGTCATTTTCGACAGCGGGATGGCGGCCTGGCTGTCGTGCAGCGACGCCGAGGTCAGGATGCAGCTGACGGGGACGTCGCCATCGGCGGCGTCGATGTGGAGCCTGTACCCCCTCCAGCTCTCCCTGTACCCCTTCGCGTTGCGCTTCGTGCCGGTGCCGCAGGCCTTCGGCAGCCCGTCGGCCATCCCCTCCGCCGTCATCCCGTCCGGCGGCCGCCGCTCCAGCCGGGTCGGCTCCTTCGGGACCTCCTCCCCCTTTTCCGGGCGTCCGCGCTTTCGCTTCGGCCTCTCCTGCGGCTTCGGCTTCGGCGCCGGCCTCTCCCGCCCGACGGTCGCCGTGGAGTCCCGGGAGATGTGCCCGACGACCGGGCCGGCGTACGCGGCGCGGACCAGCGCCCCGTGCATCCGCTCCGGCAGCCGGGTCTCCGCGAACCAGGCGAAGGCGCGGGAGAAGGCCGGTTCGCCGGGAACCTCCGGCACGCGGGACCAGCCGACCGGCCTGCGCAGCGTCGGGTGGTGGCGCAGCCTGTCGACCAGGACCACCGTGGCCGGCATGTCCCACACCGCCCTGGCGACGAAGGCCCGAGCCAGCGCCCTGCGGCCGGCGGCAGGGCTGCCGACGCCCCGGTGGATGCAGTGCACGTGCCTCCCGCCCCCGGCCAGGTCCAGCACGGCGACGGATTTTCCGTGCCTCACGCCCAGCGGGCCGACCTCCCCGGCGAGGGAAGGCGGAAGTTCCCCCTGCAGCCGCTGCCAGGCATCTGATATGGACGAACGTAGGGACATGGAGCCGTCTCCCTGCATGTTGTGGCTTTCACACCTGCTCCATACCAGAGGGATGGCTCCATATCCATACCAGCCATCAGGAAAAACGCCCGTTTCCGAAAAAAATCGCTTGATCGGGAAGTTCTGCAAGAAGCTCGGCTTTATAGGTATTTTCTCTGTCAGTTGGAGACCTGGTTCCGGAAGCTCAGGTCCGGGACCCGCATCAAGGACAGGCGGCTGGACACCGCCGACGGCCCGCCCAGGCGCCTCGCCTCCGGCGCCGTCACCGCCTGCCGCGTCGCCGACATCACCATGCCCGCCCGCGAAAGGCCCGACACCCCCGCCACCGAGGCCTGCCCGGAGGAGGACATCAGGCTCTCGGTAAGCGGTTAAAGTACGGCGTCCGGTCTGGTCCCATCCATCCCTTTCCTGTTTGACAGTATAGGGCATCGCCCGGTAGTGAGTGGCCATCTGGACGAATCACTTCGGGGGCCACCATGGTGGCACATGCGGGATCGGGGACGGACGGGCGGACGGCTTCGCCGGACGCCGGCGGGATCGGCGGGCTCGGGCGGGAGCTGTCCCGCTGGCTGGGGACCGGCGCCCTGCCGCCGGAGGCGGAGGAACCGCTCCGGTCGCTGGTCGAACTGTCCGGGCTGCAGGCGGCCACGGTCGCGGCCCAGGAGGGGCGGATCGCCGGACTCCTGGCGCAGGTCGCCGCCCTGACGGCCCAGGTCGCCCGGCTGGAGCGCGACCTGTACGGCCCGCGCTCGGAGAGGCACGGGAAGGGCTCCGACGCCCCCTCCGGGCAGGACGGGCAGGACAGCGACGGCAGCCGCGGCGGCGGCAAGCCCGGACGCCGGAAGGAGCGCGGCGATTCGGTGGGCGACGCCGGGCTGCGCTTCAGCGGCAAGGCTCCCGTGCTCGACATCACCGTGACGCCGCCGGAGGTCGACGGGCTGCCGGAGGACGGCTACGAGGTCGTTGGCGACCGCGTCCACTGCCGGCTCGCCGCTGTGGAGTTCCGGCACGTGGTCATCCGCTACCGCTACCTCACCGTCAAGGTCAGGGGGACCGACCGGCCCGTGTCCGCCCCGGCCCGCGAGGGCGTCTTCAAGAGCAGCTGCGCCGACGTCTCCTTCGTCGCCGGGATGCTCATCGACAAGTTCATGTGGCACCTGCCGCCTTCCCGGCAGCACCGGATGCTGGCCGAGGCCGGCATCACCGTCAACCGGGGCTCCCTGAGCCAGTGGGCCAACCGCGCCATCTCGCTGCTGGAGCCGGTCCACGAGGCCCAGTGGCGCTCGGTGCCGGGAGCGCCGTCATCCAGATGGACGAGACCCCGATCCGCGCCGGGCGGCACCCGGGCAGGCCGGGGAGCATGAGGAAGGGCTACCTCTGGCCGGTGCTCGGCGACCGCGGCGAGGTCGTGTTCCCCTTTTCGGACTCCAGGAAGCACGGGAACGCGGTGAGGTTCCCCGACGCCTGCAGCGGAACCCTGGTGACGGACGGCTACGGCGCCTACGAGGCCTATGTCGCGGCCCGCGGCGGCGCGGTCACCCACCAGACGTGCTGGGTCCATGCAAGACGCGGTTTCGAGGAGCTTAAGGACACCCACCCGGAGATGGCCGGGGCGGCGCTGGACCTGATCGGCGCGATCTACAGGATCGAGAGGGAGATCAGGGACCGGACACCGGCCGGGCGGCTGGCGGCGCGGCGGACCCGGTCGCGGGCGGCGGTCGCCGCGTTCCGGGACTGGTGCGACCGGACGCTGGAGGATCCGGCGCTGACCCCGCGGCATCCGGTCCGCAGGGCGATCGCCTACGCCACGGAGCGGTGGGCGGCGCTGGGGACGTTCCCTGGGACCCCGACGTGCCGCCGGACACGAACCTCGTGGAGAACGCGCTGCGTCCGGTGAAGCTCGGCCAGCGCAACTGGCTCTTCGCATGGACGCTGGACGGAGCGGAGAACGTGGGGACCGTCAACGGGCTGCTCGCCACCTGCCGGATGCAGGGCGTCGACCCCCGCGTCTGGCTGACCGACGTCCTGCCTCCCGTCGACACCCATCCGGCCGACCGGGTCGGCGAGCTGACGCCGAGGCGGTGGAAGGCGCTGTTCGCCGCCAGCCCGATGGCCTCCGACGTCGGGCGGGCCACGGCGGGCCGGCTTCACGCCGCCGCCGGATAGCGCATGCGGCGGCGCCGGACGGTGATGTCGATCCCGTCCAGAAGCGCCGAAAGCCCGGTCCGCGACAGCGACACGGACCTGCGCCCCGGCGTGGCCGGCGACGCGAACAGGCCCCGCTCCAGCCGCTTGGCCCAGATGAAGTAGCCCCCGTGCTCGAAGCCGAGTATCTTCACCATCGTCCGCCGCCGGTTCACGAACACATACCAGCGCCCGCCGGCGGGGTTCCCCACGGGATGGCTGGTGACCAGCCCGCAGAGCCCGTCGAAGCTGCGGCGCATGTCCGCCGGCTCGACCGCCAGCCAGATGCCGCCCGGCGGCCATCCGCCCAACATCAGGACCGCCTCAGGCGGAGCGTGACGCCGCCGCCGAGCGACAGCTCCACGTCCCAGCCCGGCTCCGCCGCCACCACCTCGACGAAGCCACCGGACGCCGCACCGCCGGTGAGGCCGCGCCTGCGGCGCCAGCTCTGGAACGTCTTCACCGGAACCCCGCGACTCTCGCAGAAACTGGCCTGCGAGCCGTCCCAGCGCCCGAACGCCGCCATCAGCTCCTCCCACTCGGCCTCGCTCCGGACCCTCCGGGCCTGGCCGCCGTCTGCCATTGCATCCACATCCACCGTCATGGACAGTCCTCCGGTCACGTTGAATCGACCGGGGAAACCTCCCGCACTCCGGCGCCGCGGATCAAGGCGAATGCGCTACGTTGCGCTTTAGTCGCTTACGGCTCTCGCCCACCCTGCTGTCCGCCCAGGGCCACCGGGAGGTCACCACGATGGCCGACGGGAAACCGCCGGACATCAGTAAGCGGTTAAAGTACGGCGTCCGGTCGGGTCCCACCCATCCCTTTTCCGTTTGACAGTATAGGGCATCAGCCGTTAGTGAGTGGCCATCGGGGCGAATCACTTCGGGGGCCACCATGGTGGCACATGCGGGATCGGGGACGGACGGGCGGACGGGCAGGACGGCCTCCCCGGACGCCGCCGGCGGGATCGGCGGGCTCGGGCGGGAGCTGTCCCGCTGGCTGGGGACCGGCGCCCTGCCGCCGGAGGCGGAGGAACCGCTCCGGTCGCTGGTCGAACTGTCCGGGCTGCAGGCGGCCACGGTCGCGGCCCAGGAGGGGCGGATCGCCGGACTCCTGGCGCAGGTCGCCGCCCTGACGGCCCAGGTCGCCCGGCTGGAGCGCGACCTGTACGGCCCGCGTTCGGAGAGGCACGGGAAGGGTTCCGACGCCCCCTCCGGGCAGGACGGGCAGGACAGCGACGGCAGCCGCGGCGGCGGCAAGCCCGGACGCCGGAAGGAGCGCGGCGATTCGGTGGGCGACGCCGGGCTGCGCTTCAGCGGCAAGGCTCCCGTGCTCGACATCACCGTGACGCCGCCGGAGGTCGACGGGCTGCCGGAGGACGGTCACCAGGTCGTTGGCGACCGCGTCCACTGCCGGCTCGCCGCCGTGGAGTTCCGGCACGTGGTCATCCGCTACCGCTACCTCACCGTCAAGGTCAGGGGGACCGACCGGCCCGTGTCCGCCCCGGCCCGCGAGGGCGTCTTCAAGAGCAGCTGCGCCGACGTCTCCTTCGTCGCCGGGATGCTCATCGACAAGTTCATGTGGCACCTGCCGCCTTCCCGGCAGCACCGGATGCTGGCCGAGGCCGGCATCACCGTCAACCGGGGCTCCCTGAGCCAGTGGGCCAACCGCGCCATCGCGCTGCTGGAGCCGGTCCACGAGGCCCAGTGGCGCTCGGTGCCGGGAGCGCCGTCATCCAGATGGACGAGACCCCGATCCGCGCCGGGCGGCACCCGGGCAGGCCGGGGAGCATGAGGAAGGGCTACCTCTGGCCGGTGCTCGGCGACCGCGGCGAGGTCGTGTTCCCCTTTTCGGACTCCAGGAAGCACGGGAACGCGGTGAGGTTCCCCGACGCCTGCAGCGGAACCCTGGTGACGGACGGCTACGGCGCCTACGAGGCCTATGTCGCGGCCCGCGGCGGCGCGGTCACCCACCAGACGTGCTGGGTCCATGCAAGACGCGGTTTCGAGGAGCTTAAGGACACCCACCCGGAGATGGCCGGGGCGGCGCTGGACCTGATCGGCGCGATCTACAGGATCGAGAGGGAGATCAGGGACCGGACACCGGCCGGGCGGCTGGCGGCGCGGCGGACCCGGTCGCGGGCGGCGGTCGCCGCGTTCCGGGACTGGTGCGACCGGACGCTGGAGGATCCGGCGCTGACCCCGCGGCATCCGGTCCGCAGGGCGATCGCCTACGCCACGGAGCGGTGGGCGGCGCTGGGGACGTTCCCTGGGACCCCGACGTGCCGCCGGACACGAACCTCGTGGAGAACGCGCTGCGTCCGGTGAAGCTCGGCCAGCGCAACTGGCTCTTCGCATGGACGCTGGACGGAGCGGAGAACGTGGGGACCGTCAACGGGCTGCTCGCCACCTGCCGGATGCAGGGCGTCGACCCCCGCGTCTGGCTGACCGACGTCCTGCCTCCCGTCGACACCCATCCGGCCGACCGGGTCGGCGAGCTGACGCCGAGGCGGTGGAAGGCGCTGTTCGCCGCCAGCCCGATGGCCTCCGACGTCGGGCGGGCCACGGCGGGCCGGCTTCACGCCGCCGCCGGATAGCGCATGCGGCGGCGCCGGACGGTGATGTCGATCCCGTCCAGAAGCGCCGAAAGCCCGGTCCGCGACAGCGACACGGACCTGCGCCCCGGCGTGGCCGGCGACGCGAACAGGCCCCGCTCCAGCCGCTTGGCCCAGATGAAGTAGCCCCCGTGCTCGAAGCCGAGTATCTTCACCATCGTCCGCCGCCGGTTCACGAACACATACCAGCGCCCGCCGGCGGGGTTCCCCACGGGATGGCTGGTGACCAGCCCGCAGAGCCCGTCGAAGCTGCGGCGCATGTCCGCCGGCTCGACCGCCAGCCAGATGCCGCCCGGCGGCCATCCGCCCAACATCAGGACCGCCTCAGGCGGAGCGTGACGCCGCCGCCGAGCGACAGCTCCACGTCCCAGCCCGGCTCCGCCGCCACCGCCCCGCCGGAGCCGCCAGTCCCGCCGGAGGCGGCGCCGCCGGTGAGGCCGCGCCTGCGGCGCCAGCTCTGGAACGTCTTCACCGGAACCCCGCGACTCTCGCAGAAACTGGCCTGCGAGCCGTCCCAGCGCCCGAACGCCGCCATCAGCTCCTCCCACTCGGCCTCGCTCCGGACCCTCCGGGCCTGGCCGACGTCAGCCACTGCATCCACATCCACCGTCATGGACAGTCCTCCGGTCACGTTGAATCGACCGGGGAACCCTCCCGCACTCCGGCGGCGCGGATCAAGGCGAATGCGCTACGTTGCGCTTTAGTCGCTTACGGACATCAGGACCTTCGCCATCGACCTCGGACGACCCGTCGGGGCCCATCCGAGGAGGCGGCGGCCGCTGCCCGGGGTGAAAAAGGTCTGGCAGGGGCTCTTATGAGACCTTACAGGTCAAGTGCCCTTTTTCAAAACCTCACATCGGCGTCCCTCCCTCCGTCGGGGGGCGGCTTCCGTGCCACCGGGGAAGTCCAGACAGAACGTCGCGGTTCCATGACGCGCTCAACGACGCGTCCAGCCTCTTATCCGGTTCGGTTGGCCGGTGCCGGCCCCGTGACCATTATGCCCGATTCGGGCGGTGCGACGTTCCGGGGGGGGCGGGACCCATCCGGAATGAACGGTGCCGCTTCCTGCGGCGAACCAGGCCCCTGCACGGTCACACGCCCTGCCCGGGTTCCCCGGAGGCCCCGTCGGGCCGCCCGGGTGTTCCGTTGTTCCGTTGTTCCGTTGCCCTCCCGCTCTCAGGCCTGCGACAGGACGGCGCCCTCCGGCACCAGGCCGGTGGTGGCGAACCTCCACAGCGCCACCAGAAGCTTACGGGCCAGCGCCACGATCCCCCGCCTGCGCGAACGTCCGTCGCGGGCGCTCACGTAATCCCGGAACCACGCCGAGAGGGCGCTGTCGGGCTGGTGGCGCAGCCAGCGCCAGGCCATCTGCACCAGGTGCTTTCGCAGCATCGCGCCGCCCGCCTTGCTGATCCCCTGGTCGTTGTCGACGCCCCCGCTCGCGAAGGGCACCGGCGCCAGGCCCGCGAGGCTGGCCAGCTGCCGCCGGTTGCGCAGCTCCCGGTAGAAGAGCTCGCCGCCCAGCATCAGCGCGTCGTTCGGGCCGATCCCGCGCAGCCGGACCAGCGTCGCCGCGTGGTGGGCGTCCGCCGGCGCCGCCCGCGGTCTGTCAACGGGCGGAGCGGCCTCCTTCCCGGCGGCGTCCGCGCGGAGGCCGTCGAGGGCCCGGGCCGACGCCTCCAGCATCTCCATCTTCCTCGCCTCGACAGCCTTGAGTTCCGCGCGCACCAGCTCCAGCCGGTCGAGGATGCCCTTGATCTCGGCCAGCAGCTCCGGCGGCAGCGGCTCCCCGTAGCCGGTCTCCATCCCGCCGAGCCGCTCACGGAACCCCGGCCGCGCCGGATCCCCGGCCAACACCCCGTGCAGCCTCAGGAGCCCGTCGACGGAGTTCGAGAGGCGGCGGCGCTCCTGCACCAGACGCTCCCGCCGGCGCAGCAGCCGCTTCCTGTCCTCCTCCGCGACCGTTGGCACACGCACCCGCGACATCGCGTCCCGGTCGCCGCCGTCCCACGCCCTGAGCGCCCGGACCATCCGGCGGGCGTCGATCCGGTCCGTCTTCACCTTCTTTTTCCTCCGCACCACCTCGAGGCTCGCGGGGTCGCAGACAACCACCTCGACATCCTCCCCCTCCAGCCGCCGGGCCAGCCAGAAGCCCTCGTAACCGGCCTCGTACACAAGCATCACCCGGACATCGCCGCCGGTCGCCGCCCGCTCCCGCGCCCGCCCGAGCCTGCCCAGGAGCCCATCAACGTCCTGCGGCGCCAGCCTGTGGATGCCGGCCCTCGACGTGTCGGACGGATCGCCCACCGCGAGGATCCAGCTCCTGCCGCTCACTTCCAGAGCCGCGTAGACCGTGGTAACGTTCCCCTCGAAAGGGGTTTTCGAATCAGTCATCTTTCTCTCCTTTCACTCGGCGGGGGTTGCCGTCTCGCGGCCCCCCGCCACAACATGCTGTCTTCCTGTCAACACCCTGCACCGAATCACCCGCGAAGGCAAACGGCGGCCCGTCCCATGGCATCTGGAGCGGCTGAACCGGGCCATCCAGGTGCGCGACGCCCTCGGCAGGGGGCCGCCGACCGACGCGCTCGGCGAGCGCAGGCGGGAATGGGATCGCCCATATAGGTGCGGGCTGTTGTAAGGTCCGGGGGGCGGCAGCCCATCCCGGTGTGCCCCGGCCCCACGAAGCTGCAGGCCAGCACAGGGCGGACACCGTAGCGCGCCTCCCGGTCGCCGGCAACGCGGTCGGCGGGCAGGGAGAGCGCAGGGGAGGCCAGACCGTGGACCCGGACGCCCGGAAGCGGGAGGAACCTGTCGTTGTTCACCACAAGCCCGATGCTGGCGTCCCGCGCCGCCTGCGGCCAGCCGATGTGGGCGTCCCGCGCCGCGTGGCGCCAGGAGGCGGCGCCGACGGTGAACCCGCCGGGGACGCCGCGCGCCGACGGGCGGATCCAGTAGCGGAGGCGTCCGCCGGGACAGGCCGCGTCGCCCCTCGGATGGTGCGTGGCCATCACCGGGCGGGCCTGGCCCCTCTCCGCGTCGGGCGCCGGAACCACCCGGACCCCGCCGGGATCCTCCAGGGTGCACGACAGCCGCCTGTCGGGAAACCCCCAGGCGGAGACCGGCGACGCGGCGCTGGCGCCGCCCATCGGCCGCGCCTCCGGCAGGGCAGGCCCCAGCGCCGCCGACAGCTTCGGCAGGGCGGCCCGCGCCGAGGCGAGGCACGGCCCGCCCCCCGCGTTCCGCCAGCCCTCCCGCCCGACCGGCCCGCGCGCCAGGAACGTCCGGGTGCGGTCCCCGGCCGCCAGCCTCGCCCTCAGCCAGCCGACCGTCCCGTCGCCGTGGTGTCTCAGAGCTTGACCTAAAAGTCGTGTCCATGTGCCATACCTTGTGCAAAGATCCCCCAATTGTCGATTTCATGATCTAGATGTGGTATTTTAGGTCAAGCTCTCAGACCGATTCCCATGCGGCCACCGATACGGCACCGCAGAGATCGAGTTAGCAGTGTCCTGTTGAAAGATGCGGGACTACGCGGGCATCGAGTCAAAAGTGTTACATTGAAAGGTCCCGAACCGTAGGTTTTCCTGACCCAGTTTCATCGGCTCCATGAACCGGGAGCGCCGGGGAGACCGCAGATATCTCCTGTTTCCGAGAGGGCGGCTGGGTTCAGGGGCTGGGTATGTCGTCGGATTCGCCGCCGTCAGGCTGGATATCGGTTATTGAGCCAGACCCTTCCGGTTCCTCGCCGGCGTCAATGAGCCAGGACCGGAAGGAGGGGATGGGGGAATGGATCAATCCATCGCAATCCTGATACAGGGCACCTTGATGGATGAGGATGTTCAGAAGCCTTTCCGTTGTGAAGCCTTCAGGCAGCCTCCAGCTATGTGAGCGGCTGTTGTCATGATCGCGATGTTGGTCGATGATATCCAGGACCCTGGCCCGGTTGGGCCTGTTGGTCTTCCTGTCCTTCGCTTCGGGTATGTCACTCATCACCGCCGCCACAAGCCTGTGGGCCTGCTGCAGGGGGGTGTTGAACTGGTCATTGTAGAAAGCCTGCCGTAGGGTCCATGTGCGTGAACGCAGGGTGGCCCAGTCCATTCTGTCCATGTCCCCGTTCACGCGCCGGGTTTCTTCCGCTAGGGCGACACCGGCCTGACGCAGATGTCGGGGCCAGCCGTCGCAGAGATTGGCCAGGGTTCCGATATGCTGCCTGTGGCGGGATGTGTCGAGGCCGAAATGCAGTGCCAGTTCGCGCATGAAATAGCGGGCCTGGAATTCCTTCAGAGGTTTGACTTCATGGACATTGCGTCCTCGTGTGAGATGCATGGCCCGGGCGACATCCACCGTGTCCGACAGGCCGGCGAGCACCAATGTCAGAGACAGTCCGGATGAGCTGTCATGAACGGATTGCAGGAAGCGCGCCTGGGGTGTGTTTCGATCTGGCTCGAACCGCTGTGTCTCGTCCACGGCGACGATGATGGGGCCGGACCCTTTCATCGAGGGATATCTATCCGTTATTTCGTAGAGTGTTTTCGGAACGGTTCCACCCGAGAACTGCATGGAGACTCCACCCGGTCCGGCCCCCACTCCGCGCAACCGTCTGATCCGGTCTTTCAGTATATCGATCCATCTTGTCTGTTCCATGGCTGCGGCATTAAGGACAGCTTTGACGCCGATAGCGGGATTATCCATGAGATCGGTTGACAGCAGGGTCACGACCCGTGGTTTTCCGTCCTCACCTGTCCATTTTTTCTGCATCTCCGCGAGCAGCGAGCTCTTGCCGGCACCTGGCGCTCCCTGGAGTATGCGGGTGACCTTTGGACGTCCGGCCTTACGGATGGCGATGTCGAATACGTCTCTGAGTATGGTCTGGTGACCGACGAAGATAGGTGGTGGGTCGCCTTCGTCCTGATCAAGGTATTCCCTAACCTTGTCCTCATCATATCGTGGGAATATGGCTGTCATGGAGTGTCCTTTTCCCACTGCATCGGTGACGACAGGATAACAGGACATTGGGATAATGTCCAATCTGACTGAGGTTTCCGGTATCTCTCCATCTGTTACAGATGAAACATTCGATAGGCGTCGAGGGCGGGTTCTTTTGGAAAACGGTTCCTGACTGTCTGGCGGAGATTGTCAGAAGGAATGGCCGCTGCACTCTCTGCGGCCGTCTGTTCCCCGGGCATCCACTGAAATCGTGCATCTGGCCCCTGATGGATCGATGCCCGCGTTCCACCCTGAAGTGCAGCACCATTGGCCGAACAGGGTTCCGGCGAATGAGGAGCCACCAGGGAAACGTCAATGAGCGGGCGGACGGGATGGCAGGGGAGAGACCGGCGGCGCGTCCGAGGGACTTGGCATAACGCGCTTTTGCGATCGGAAGGACGAAGTTGGCGACCGAAGGTGTCAGGCGGGGTCTGGATATGGAAGTCGGCCGGTTCCGATTCGATGACGGTCGCAAGATGCCGCAGCGGCCGAACTTGGGACAACCGCAACGCCATCGTCGGATCAAGGGCTGGGTCGCCTGCAGCTTGGTTGCCGGAGGCCTCATCATGCTCCGGTTGGCGGGCAGGCACTTGCCGTCATGCGCGTAGTGGAGATGCCTCCCTAGCAAGGCTGGACTTCAGAACTCGCGTTCGGGTGTCAGATTCCATCATGCCCAAGGACGTGAGGCCGACTCCAGACATGTTGATATCCCAGTACGCTGCATGGCCACAAATCCAGATCATCCATCTGAAGTGGCAGGCCAACAGGCTAAACCTGCATGGTTACGGAGTAGCGCAAGGGGCACCGCCCTCATACGAAGTCGGCTGCGTGGGATGAATGCACTCAGAGAGTCGCGGCCAGTTCGGTAACGACTTCATGTACTGACATCACATCTTCACGGGTGCAGTCGAAAGTTCCTATGGATACGCGGATAACGAATTGACCCTCGTGCATGGTCTGGGTGAGATAGATTCGGCCATCGTCATTGATCATCTCGAGCAGCCGAGCCGTCAGCCCGTTTGCATCCTCGTCAGGACGCGTGTACCGAAAGGTGAAGAGCCCCAATCGTGGTTGGGTTACAATCAGAATTCCTGGAACAGTTGCAAGGGCTTCGGCAAGTTCCTTCGACCAGGTCACGTGGTTGCGAATTCGTTTACGCAAGCCCTTGAGCCCATAGGCGCGTAGGCTGAACCAAATCTTCAGTGCACGGAAGCGACGTCCCAAGGGAACGGTCCATTCGTTGAAGTTGACGATTTCCCCGTTGCCCTGTGTCTTCAGATAGTCCGGCCGCAAACCCATTGAGCGCCGTTGGGGCGCCGCGTCGGCAAGAAACTGCACCGAGCAGTCAAACTGCATACCAAGCCATTTGTGCGGATTGAAGACGATGCTGTCCGCACCGTCCACTCCGAGCCATAGGTGCCGGAATTCAGGACAGATCATCGCTGAGCCTGCCCAGGCGGCGTCCACGTGAGTGTAGAGGTCATGTAGCTTGGCGACCTTTACGCAATCTGCGATCGGATCAAAGGCACCTATAGACGTACCGCCCGTACAAAGCACAACTCCTGCAGGGGTCATTCCTTCGGCCTTGTCCGAGAGAATTGCCGCATCCAGTGCGTCGGGCCTCATTGCGAAGTCGTCATCGGTTGGAATCCTCACGAGATTCCGCTCGCCGAGCCCAGCGAGCCTTACGGCCTTGTCAATCGAGCTGTGGGCTTCATCGCTGGCATAGATTCGCAGGTTTGGACGCCCCGTTATGCCGGACTGGACGGAATCCCATTCGGTTGCACGGTCTCGCATCGTGATGACCGCACATAGGGAGCATGTGGTGGCGCTGTCGTGGATGGTGCCGGTGAAATGCGTTCCGAGTCCCAGAGCCTGCCGCAACCAGTCCACCATGACCTGTTCGATTTCGGTTGCTGCAGGTGAGGTTTGCCAGAGCATGCACTGTGCGGCCATTGAATTCACGACTTGCTCCGCCCAGATCGACGCGGGTGACGCATTGGCGGGAAAGTAGGCAAAGAAGCGCGGATGCTGCCAATGTGTCATCGCGTCCGGAACGATTTCCAGGAAGTCCGCGAAGATTCTGTCCAGCGATTCCGGTTCTTCGAGCGGGGCGCGAGGCAACTTGGCAAATGTGTTGCCCTGTTTGGTCTGGGCCCGAACGGGCCGGTTGCGCAGTTGAGAGTGATATTCATGCGCCCAATCGGCCGTGCGTTTCGACCATTCTAGCAGTTCGTCATGGTTCATCTGTCAATTTCCTTCATTCAGGTAAGTGAGCAACTCTGGCCACCAGGACGCACACGGTTGCAGGTGGAAAATCGCGTGATCGGTCGCCGAGATCAGGATCGAGCCGCACGGCAAGGGAAGTATCAGTGAACGCCACTGAACTCGAATCGGGGGCGCCTATCCCGCAAAGTCCTGCAATTCGGTCCGGTCAACCTCTAGCAAGTCCGTCTGTCCGATCATCCGGTGGCGACTGTGTGTTCAGGTGGTGCCATACCTGACCAAATGTTTCTCGGGTTGCCTTGCGGACCCTATCCCGGAAGATGCGTTTGCAGCGAATTCCTTGATGTTCGAAAGCGCATCCATAAGCAGGTCGTCGCTGGTGGTAAGTGCGATTCGCACGTGGCCGGCAGCCGCTTCGCCAAAACTCTCGCCCGGCATGACCGCGATTCGATTGGCTTCAAGTAGTTGGCCAGCGAATTCCAGTCCAGTCATCCCGGTGGAACGGATATCAAGCATGATATACATCGCGCCGCCGCTTGGGACTGCCTGTAATGAGTCCGAGTCCTGTAACAGTTGCGTTGCTGCCGCATGGCGCCTTCGGAATGGTGCGGCGACAACCTCCTCCAGATACGTCCCTTCGCGCAATGCAAACATGGCGGCGTCCTGGATGAATCCGGGCACGCCGTAGGTCGTGTGGGTGGACAGATTGATGAGATGTTCGATTGCCGGTTCTGGTCCTATGATCCAACCCACCCTGCTGCCGGTCATCGCATGGCTCTTGGACATCGAGCCGATAACGAGCGTTCGATCCAGCATGCCAGGCAGTGTTCGTGGACTGAGATGCCCGCCTTGCCAAACCTGGGTATCGTAGACTTCGTCGGAAATCAACCAGAGGTCGCGATTCCGGCATATGCTGGCAATTCCCGAAAGTGTGCTTGGGTCATACACGATGCCAGTGGGATTGTTCGGTGAATTGATCAATAGGGATCGTACGCCGTCCGCCATCGAGGCGATATCGGCCAGACTCGGTTGGAATCCGTTGTCAGGCTGCGCTCGAACGAAGCGTGGCACAGCGCCGACCCCGCGAATTGTGCCGGGATAGGTGGCATAATAGGGGTCTACCAACAAGGCCGTATCACCCGGGTCACATACCGCGGCGTGGGCGGCGAACAATGCCGCCTGGCCTCCGGGGGTAACCATCACGTTGTCACGACCTGTTGCGACCCCGGTGCGCCTCGTTGCCCTTGCGGCAATTTCGTCGCGAAGGGACAGTGTACCGGGCACCGCGGCATAGCCGGTATGGCCGGAACAGGCGGACCGGTGCATTTCGTTCAGGATTGGCTGTTGGGTCCCTTCATCATGTTCACCTATTGTCAGATCGACAACAGGGATACCCCTGCTGATCATCCTTCGTGCGCAACGGTGTATTTCCCAGCCATCGGAACCGCCTCCGGTAAGGCCAGTGATTCGTTTGGAGAGATTCATGGCTGGTCTTTGGTCATTGGGTCGGGAGGATGTTGGGCTGGATGGTACGACCTTGTGAAGGTGTCCTGATGGATTCCCTGAGAACGCGTAGCCGTTACTGATGCGTGCGACAATCGCATTTTGGCATCACGTCGGTCCTAGAGTTGATTGCACCCTCTTTGGGAGCTTTGATCTTATCAGCTCGTAAGACCTCCTGATTCTATGGTGCGCTTCTTCCACAGGTGTATTGAGAGGCAGAAGTATCCACGAACGGTGAAAGTATGGGGCCTTGTGGCCAATTCCAACCAAGATCAACATCTCGGCCATCTCGATTCCTTCGGTCTTGACCGAGATGCCCGCATTGGTCGCGCCAATGCAGGCGAACATTCTGCCGCCGACTTTCCACGCATCGTGCCCCTCTCCCCAAGGGTCGGAACGTTCTGCGCCGGGCAACCCGGCGCAGAACCCGTTCAGTTCATCACGGGTCATGGGTCTTTCATTTGGATTGTCTCCCGGTCCAAAGGGTGGCGGAAAGGACGTATTTGGTTGAAGAACACGACTGGTCCACTGCCAGGATACATGGGTTGCTCCAGATTATGGTCGCAGGTGCTGTCTACTCCAAATTAGGGGCTTGGCAAACAGCGTCCCAACGTTTATTGCCGCTCCGCATGAAGACCGTTGTGACTGTCATTCGCTGCATTATCCGCTGACATTGTCAGGCGGGCGGTCTTTTCGTTTCTCACAACAGCCGAAAGCTCTGCCCGCCGCAGTGAGACAGCGCATGTGAGGAAGCCATGACCGAGATCATGCTTTACAACACCAGGACCCGAACCAAGGAACGGTTTGAGCCGCTCGATTCCGGTAAGGTCCGAATGTATGTCTGCGGGCCCACGGTCTATGACCGTGCGCATATCGGAAACGCACGACCTGCCGTGGTGTTTGATGCACTCTTTCGGCTCCTACGATTCGTCTATGGAAAGGATCACGTCATATACGTGCGCAATATCACCGACGTAGACGACAAGATAAACGCACGAGCGGCGGAGACCGGTCGACCAATAGGTGAAATCACCGCTGAGACGGTCCAGTGGTACGTTGACGATATGGCAGAACTCGGTGTTCTCGACCCGACTGAAACGCCACGTGCAACCGCATATGTTCCACAGATGGTTGCAATGATCGAGAGACTGATCGAATCGGGCTATGCGTACGAAGCCAAGGGACATGTTCTGTTCCGGGTGCAATCCTATCCACAATACGGAAAGCTCTCCGGGCGCACGGTCGATGAAATGATCGCAGGCGCACGGGTCGAAATTGCTCCGTATAAGGATAGTCCTATGGATTTCGTACTCTGGAAACCCTCGGACGCAGGGTTGCCGGGCTGGGATTCCCCTTGGGGGCGAGGGCGGCCTGGATGGCACATCGAATGCTCTGCGATGGCACGGGAGCTTCTAGGAGATACCTTCGACATTCATGGTGGCGGCAGTGATCTGGCCTTTCCACATCACGAGAACGAGATCGCCCAGTCAATGTGTGCCCATCCCGAAGGTGAATTCGCACGGGTTTGGATGCACAATGAAATGCTGCAGGTTGAAGGTCGGAAGATGGCCAAGTCTGCGGGCAACTTCTTCACGGTGCGCGATCTCCTCGACAAAGGGATTCCGGGCGAGGTGATCAGATTGGTATTCCTGTCAACACATTATCGGAAGCCGATGGATTGGTCCGAACAGAAGAGGCGGCAGGCGGACGCCGCGCTCCGAAAGTGGTATGGACAGGTGATGCAAGTAGAGGAAGAGACGGAACAGGATGCAGGTGTCATCAAGACCTTGGCGAATGACCTGAACACCGCCGGCGCAGTTGCTGAGCTACATCGTTTGTCACGGGAGAACAGCGCTGGTCCCCTGAAGGCGAGTCTTCGTCTATTGGGCCTGATGGGAGACAATGTGCCGTTATGGGCAACAAAGGACCGTATATCAGATGACGCGCAGTCCCTCGTTGAACTTCTACTGAAGAAACGTGCGGCGGCGCGTGCGACGAAGGATTTTGTTCGAGCTGACGCCCTCCGTGAGGGATTTGCGGTCGCCGGACTGACCGTTAGGGATACGCCCGATGGAGTTGTCTGGGAAGCATCGGCTGACTTCGATCCTGCCAAGCTGGAGGCACTCCGGTGACTCCGGGCCTAAAATCCAGTCGGTCCCGGATCTGGCGCCCGGACTCTGTCACACTGGCTCTTCAGGAAGCCACCGGGAATTCCTGTTCGTTCGAAGGATCGGAGCCATGAAGAGAGAGCGTTTATATCTCTTCGACACAACGCTCCGCGACGGACAGCAGACCCATGGTGTGCTGTTTTCCGCGGCGGATAAACTCTTGATCGTGGAACTGCTTGATGCTCTTGGCCTGGACTACATCGAGGGTGGTTGGCCCGGCTCAAATCCTACTGACACGGCCTTTTTTGAAACTGCGCCGCCGACGCGCGCGACATTCACGGCATTCGGCATGACGAAGCGAACTGGCCGAAGTGCTGAAAACGACGATGTGCTCGCTGCAGTAGTCAACTCCAACACGCCGGCAGTGTGCCTGGTTGGCAAGGCGCATGACTTTCATGTGGAAGCCGCTCTTGGCGTTTCGCTCAGCGAGAATCGGGACAACATCGCGGCTTCCATCGCTCATGTTGTAGGGAGGAATCGTGAAGCTCTGTTCGACGCCGAGCACTTCTTTGACGGGTATAAGGCCAACCCGGAATACGCATTGGATTGCCTCAGGGCCGCCTATGATTCCGGAGCGCGGTGGGTCGTCCTTTGCGACACCAATGGAGGCACGCTTCCTTCAGAAGTTGTCGAGATCACCAGCGCAGTCTTAGCTGCAGGCATCCCCGGAACGCATCTCGGAATCCACACCCATGATGACACCGGTAATGCCGTTGCCAACACATTGGCAGCGGTCGATTCGGGTGCGCGGCAGATTCAGGGTACGTTGAATGGCTTGGGAGAGCGCTGCGGCAACGCCAATCTGACCTCAATCATCCCAACCCTTCTGCTCAAGTCCCGCTATCGGGAGAGCTTCGAAACGGGTGTGACTCCAGGAGCTCTTGCGGGGCTCACACGCGCCAGCCGCTTGTTTGATGATATCCTCAACCGGGTTCCGAACAGGACCGCTCCCTATGTGGGCGCGTCTGCTTTCACCCACAAAGCGGGGCTTCACGCAAGTGCGATACTCAAGGATCCTTCGACCTACGAGCATGTCGAACCTAACCTCGTTGGCAATGACCGAGTCATTCCGGTCTCCAACCAGGCTGGCCAGTCGAATCTGCGCAAGGGGCTTCAGGAAATGGGGTTGGACGTCGAGCCCAAAGATGAAGCGATCGGTAGAATTCTCGATTTAGTGAAGAGGAGGGAAGAGCAAGGCTACAGCTACGAGACGGCCAGGGCCAGTTTCGAACTCCTCTCCCGCACAGAACTAGGGCTCGCGCCTGATTACTTTGACGTTGAACGCTACCGCGTCATCACCGAGCGCAGACGTAACGCTAGGGGAGAAATCGTTGTTGAATCAGAGGCAGTTGTGACAGTTTCCTTGAGCGGTGCGACCCGCACCAGCTATTTCAAGAATGACCATCCGCACAACCTACATGACGATGGCCCGGTCAATGCCCTCTGGCAAGCACTAAAAGCGGATCTCGGGCGCTACCAAAGGAATGTGGAAGATATGCGGCTTGTCGACTATCGGGTCCGTATCACCCAGGGCGGAACCGAAGCGGTAACACGAGTGATTATCGACTTTGCTGATGGAGACGGTCATGAATGGTCCACGGTTGGTGTTTCGGCCAACATAGTCGACGCGAGTTTCGAGGCGTTGGTGGATGCCATCAACTGGAAACTGATCCGAGATGTGGAATTCCAGTGATGGACGATGAATTTTTCACTCTTTATCGGGATCTTGACCGTGAAGGACCCGGAGAGCCGGAGGATATCGCTTGGGTCGCAGATAAACTGGCGCTGTCTGTTGATGCAAACATTTGTGACGCAGGTTGCGGTTCAGGCGGTGATCTGCCCTCGTTCCTCAGCGCTGCGCCGCATGGTCGGGTGACTGCGGTCGACAGCCATAAGCCATTCATCGACGAAGTTCTGGTTCGGGTTGACGGGGATCCTCGAGTCATCGCCTATGCGGGAAACATGGCAAAGCTCAAGGGGCCGTTCGACCTCATTTGGTCGGCCGGAGCGGTCTATTTCATGGGAATTGAAGCTTGTCTAGCGGCATGGCGCCCAGCTTTGACGGAACGTGGAGCGGTTGCATTTACGCATCCGTGTCACTTTGTCGATTCTCCATCGGATTCGGCGGTCAGTTTCTGGGGAGGTACCCATGTGACCGACGTTGCCGGAATCGACTTTCAGGTGAGAAATGCGGGTTACGAAACGGTTGCGCATCGTCGGATCTCAGACACGGCGTGGGCAGTCTATTACAGTTCGCTTCAGGCACGAATCAATTCGCTCCGGCCAGAAGCCGGTGAGGCTCTGGAAGCGGTACTTGACACATCTCAGCGTGAGATTGACCATTGGGCCAAAGTTAAGGACGAGACCGGTTACTTGCTGAGTGTGGTCCGTCCAGCATGAGTCTTGCCGGTTGCGCCGAGATCGTGCGTAAGGGCGACCCGGACAGGTTTCTGGCGGCAATGGCGACATCGACATCGGATCGGGCCGCACTCTTTCCAGTCTATGCGTTCAACGTGGAGATTGCCCGTGCCGTCTCGTTGATCCGGGAGCCAATGACGGCAAGGATCCGGCTACAATGGTGGCGGGATTCACTGGAGGAAATCGCCGGCGGCGGCGGGTTAGGGAATCATGAAGTTACCAGTGCATTGGTTCGCGTTTTGGATGCCAGGTCCTTGGATCTGCTTGATGCACTGGTTGCGGCTCATTCGTGGGACATTGACCGCATGGCATTTGAATCCGAGGATCAGCTTTCGGAATATCTTGATCAGACCGCTGGAAACCTTGCTGTGGTCGCGGCCCGTGCGATTGGAGTCACGGACTCCGAAGGCGCGATTCGGAATATCGCATGGGCTTCCGGTCTCGCCAACCTGTTCCTTGGTATCCCGAGACTGCATTCAATGGGATATGATCCACTATCTGACAATTCACCGGGCGCGGTTCAAAGGCTCGCGGCGCGGGGGCTTTCGCGTTTCGCCCATGCACGCCCACCACGGCGGGCAAAACCTGCTCTTCTGGCAGCCTGGCGTGCGGGTCGGATCCTGCGGTTGGCGCAGAGTGACCCGAAACGGGTAATGATCGGCGGTCTCGGCGGATCGGAATTCCTGCGTCGGGCGAGCCTGCTCTGGCATGTCGTTGTGGAGTGATCCATCGGATCGGAATTCGCCGAATGGCTCCTCTGTCGACTTCGTATATCAGAGTTTCCTGACGTTTTTCCTTGGCGGGTTTCGTAAGTTCGGAGAATCGGAAATTAACGCTCTATCTCACCGCCTATCTAACATGCAGTCAATTGATCAATACCTCGGCCCCACGCTTCGAAGGGTGGGACCATAATTTCCTGGGACCATGGCGTTCCCTAATGGTTATCGTCATGCTCGAACTTTGATCGCGACTGGTCATCCTGATCTGGTTTTTCCCGACGCTTCGAAAACACGCCGAGACACAAGGTAGGGCAATAGGTGCGCATTTGCGAGTCTAACTTCAAAGGCTGCTCACACTGACGCGCTGGAACTGCATGGCGACTCTACTGCGTGGCCCATTTGATTCATCCTGCCCCCATTCCACCCAGCCAATTCAGAACCATTTTCCTCCAGGCCGTCTCGCTTTTGCGGTGAGACGGCAAGAGCTGCCAGAATGAAATTCTCTTCTGCATATGGCCCGGCTCACAAATTTTACCGCAGAACCGGTTCAAGCGGTAGGCCTGTGCTGTGGGTTGAGTCCAAGATCTTCACTGTGATTTCGTTCGAGATAGGCTTGATACCTCGGCCATTGTCCATGGACTTCTCTTTGTGTTCCCGGCAGTGCCCAAAATGACGCCGGGTGTTACTGCCAAGGGTGTGGCAAGCTTCTTCATGGATGGTCTCGCTACGCCCGCCCAAGCAGTTGACTTTCCCGACATATCGGTCGAATTGATCGAATTGCTGCGGCAAAGGAGCGGAGAGATGCGGCCGTCCGGGCGTGGAGAACTTGAGTCGCTCTATTTCGAGTACCCGCAATTCCCGGCACCCTCACGAAAGGGTTTGAGCGCACGCGCGAAGGTGACTGTCGTTGGCGCTGGCCCAGTGGGAATGTGCGCGGCACTCACACTCGCCAAGCGTGGCCAGAATGTAACCCTGATTGATGAGAAATCGACGTTCAATGACGGCAGCAGAGCGATCTGCGTCGCGCGCTCGTCACTCGCCCTGTTTCAGATGTTGGGTGTGGAGCGGCCGTTTTTGGACAACGCACTGCCCTGGCTCTCTGGCCGCTCCTTCTTCCGCGGCAAGGAGATACTTGAATTCCATATGCCGGACACGGCCGACGAGAAATTCCGGCCGATGTACAACATTCAGCAACAGTTCATTGAGCGGTTCCTCTACGAGGGTATCGCGAACGAACCGTTGATCGACATGCGGTGGTGCACCAAATGTGTCGGTTTGGATGATGGAGGGGAGGGCGTCGTTCTGACCCTAAGTGATCCAGAAGGGACGTATCGGCTGGAGTCGGATTGGGTGATTGCGGCGGATGGAGCGCGGTCGCCGGTCCGGAAAATGCGTGGCCTGCGCCTCAAGGGGGAGAATTTCGAAGGTCGGTATGTCATCGCCGACATTCGGATGGAGAATCCCGTGAAAGTTGAGCGATTCGCCTTGTTCGATCCCGACTGTCGCCCCGGAGCCACGGTTCTGGTTCATCAACAGCCCAGCAATATCTGGCGAATCGACTATCAACTAAGGGACGGCGAGAACGAGGAGAAGGAACTGAAGGAGTCCTCCATCCGCGAGAATGTAAGCCAGGTACTGGACGAGTGCGGGTACGACAGGCCGTGGGACCTGGAGTGGTGGTCTATTTATTCGGCGAACACCTTGGCACTCGACGATTATCGTGACGGATGTGTGTTCTTTGCTGGCGACAGTGCGCATATTGTGCCGATTTTCGGGGTGCGCGGATTCAACAATGGTGTGCTGGACGCGCATAACCTTGGATGGAAGCTGGGGTTTGTTCTGAACGGACAGGCCGATGCTGCGTTGTTGGATAGCTATTCGCCAGAGCGGCGGGGTGCGACGCTGGATGTGTTCGAAAAGTCCTCGAAGTCAACGCAGTTCATGACCCCTCGGACGAATGGGTACCGCGTAATGCGGGATGCGGCGCTGAGCCTTGCGCTGGATCATCCATTCGCCGGACAATTTGCGAATCCGCGCAATATGACTCCCTACAGCTATACCGACAGCCCGTTAACTCGAAACGATCAGGATCTCGAATGGGCTGGCGCACCGTCTTCGGGAGCGTTCGCCCCAAACGTGAAGCTCGAAGACGGTTTTCTGCTTGATCTTTGCGGGCCGAATTTCACAGTGTTGGCCTTCGGAAATGTGCCCGGCCTTCACGATCTCTCAAGTGACCTCACGACGTGCGTGGCGCTTGCCGGGGAAGGCCCTGTGGCCCGTGCCTACGGTGCGCGGGATTGCGATGCGGTGCTGTTGCGCCCTGACCAGTTCATTGCTGCGCGGTGGCACAATGCACATGGTGCGGAGATTTCTCGTGAAATCAATGCGATACTAAGCGGAGGGCGCTAGATATGGGGCAAGCCACGCTCGAAGATGTCTATTCCGCTCTAGCCGAAGGAATGGATCGCCACGGTCCAGAGAAATCCGAGATGTTCATTGCCAAGGTTGCATTGCTCCTTGCCAATGAGATTGGATCACCCCAACGGTGCCTCGATCTCATTTCAGAAGCCGAATCGAACATGGACCGCATGCGTATGGCAGCCGTCCCGGAGGACACATGACCTCTGATGCTGCGCTCGCTCCATCTATGATGTCCAACCATCTCCGGCGGGACCTTTTGTGTTGTTCCGGACATGCTAACCAGTCGATTGTTGAAAACAAAAGATTCGACTGCCGGCGCGTTCGGCACAGGACTGATCGCTTGGTTTGCAGGGGGATCAACCCGCGCTTCGCCCCCAAAGAGTTTCTTCGTGACGTCCTGAGCCTCGGCAATGATCTTCGTCGTCGTTCTGGGCGCGGCATTCTACAATGGCTTGCTCGCGCTCATGCCTCTACCTCAGCAGACTGCGGATTGGATCGCCGCCTCGGCGCCAAGTCCTTGTGCCGATCTTGTCTTGATCCTTGTCCTTTACCTCCTGCTTGGTTGCCTGATGGATAGCCTCAGCATGATCATCCTGACCATTCCGATCTTCTGGCAATCATGCTTGAACTGGATTCTGGTCTCGTTTCGATGGTCGAATTGCAGTCCGCCAGGTTAAACGATCTTGCCTCAGGAGGAACTAAAGTCCCAGCGGCAGTTCTTGCGGAGGCACAGTGGCTCTTCGCCAGCGGGGGTGTAGCCCAAACAGGGTGATGACTTTGATTCGGATCTGCCGGTCTGACGCCTCCGCGTGTCAGGGAATGACAGGGGAACCAACCGACGGTGCGCTTTCACGCAACGGGGGATGGAGCGCGGATAGCGATGCGCGATGGACGTATTCACAAACATCAACCAGATTGGCTTACACCCCGCCAGCAGCCCCAAGTTGACATGCGAGATGATGCGGGAACTCGGACTTCGGAGGGTAAGTCAAGGAGCGCTCCATCGGATCAATGTCGAACACACCGCGATCTGGTTCGGCATTCTCGTCCTCATTGTCATCAGGTTGGGCCTCATGACGCAGCCCGTGGTGATGAACCCATTTGTCATAAACGCCATGGAACGATAGACACTCATGGTCGAGACCTACAGGTCAGTGATGTAATTCGTGGCGTCCGACCTCATCCGCGTCGCTGTCCTCGTCGTTTTCCCGGTCATCACGCTGGTCGTTCTGCCTTGGTAGGGCGGTAAAGGATGCGGGCACACAGTGCACAGGAAGCCGGTCAAAGGAGATAGGAATTCATGCAGATCGACGGTCAGGTTGCTCTTGTCACAGGAGGCGGCAGCGGTCTCGGAGAGGCCACCGCGAGATTTCTCGCCGCCAGCGGCGCGGATGTGGCTATCCTCGACAAGGATGGAGACAGAGCCGCAAGAGTTGCAGCCGAGATCGGCGGACATTCCCAATTGTGCGACGTTTCTGAAGCCGAAGCAGTGGCGGCCGCAGTGTCTTCCGCCGCGGCACGATTTGGTCAGCGACCTCGGATTGTGGTCAACTGCGCCGGGATCGGGGTTGCGGCACGTATTGTCGGCCGAGAGGGCAAGGTGTCGATCCCGCTCTTTCGCCGGGTCATGGAGGTCAATCTATTCGGCACATACAACGTCATGACCCATGCCGCGCAGGCTCTGATGGATGCGCCAATTCTCGAGAACGGGGAGCGAGGCATAGTCATCAACACCTCTTCAGCGGCCTATGAAGACGGACAGATCGGGCAGTCTGCCTATGCGGCTTCCAAAGGGGCCATCGCTTCGATGTGTCTGCCTGCTGCCCGTGAACTCGCCGCGCAGGGAATCCGTGTGGTTGCGATCGCACCAGGGCTGTTCCATACGCCAATGATGGAAGGCTTGCCTGCAGAAACTGTGGCGGGAATTGTGGAGAACATTCCCTTCCCGGCACGTCTGGGCGAGCCCCGGGAATTTGCGGAGCTTGTCGGTGGCATTGTCGAAAACCCTTATCTGAACGGGACTGTGATACGTTTGGATGGCGCAGCCCGCCTGCCACCGAGATGATCCCATGAGCCTGATCAAGATCAAGACAGAGGGTGCGATTTCCGAGGTGACGATGAATCGTCCCGATAAGCGCAATGCGATGTCGGATCCCTTCATTGAGGAGTTGGAAGCGGCTTTCGCTGGTCTGCCAAAATCTGTGCGTGTCGTGATCTTGACTGGGGCGGGCGGGCACTTTTGCGCTGGTCTTGACCTGGCTGAACATGTCGAGCGCAGTTCGGAGGAAGGCATTTATCACTCGCGCAGATGGCACCGGATTCTGGATCTGATCCAATACGGTGGTCGTCCAGTGGTCAGTGCCATGTTCGGTGCAGTGATCGGTGGAGGATTGGAGATTGCTGCCGCGACCCATGTGCGCATTTCCGAACCCTCGACGATCTTTCAGCTACCCGAAGGTCGACGCGGAATATTCGTCGGCGGCGGGGCTACAGTGCGTGTCGGGCGCATTCTTGGGGCAGATCGGATGACCGAGATGATGCTGACAGGCCGCAAGTACAATTCTGAGGATGGTGTGCGCCTAGGGCTTTCCCATTATGCGGTTGGTTCGGGTGAGGCATTGCGGTTTGCGCATGAGCTTGCCGAAAAGGTGGCCCGCAACGCGCCCTTATCGAATTACTTCATGATCCAGGCCATCGCGCGGATCGAGGATATGTCGAAGGCGGATGGACTCTTCACCGAGAGTCTGGCGGCCGCGCTAAGCCAGACGACGCCTGATGCCGAAGAGGGGCTTCGTGCCTTCCTCGAGAAGCGCGCACCGAACTTTCGCTGACATGGAATGCGGAAACTATGCTCCTCGCACAACTCTTGGTGCCCGCGGCACCGTCGCTATCAAGGACACGTCATAGCCGCATGGCCTGGCCCTCAGCATAGGACAGATTCTGAGCGCACTATAAGCAACCTGCGCCCCGCTTTGTCGTCCCAGCTATTGCGGAAAGGGCTTCAAGGGTGGCTCTTGGCGCCAAAGAGGGGCTATATTCCATAGGGGACACAAGTGTTCAGTTTCTGATCGCAGCAATGTGCGACCCCATCATCGGACCTAGGCGGTTCCGATGTCATCCCCTAGCTACGCCCTCCTTATCGTCAAGGATCCGCCCGGGCGGGGAAAATGGCCGGTGTTGCACTTCGGACTGGAAGTGGGGAGGTGAAACTTTCGCTTGAGAGAATATGGCGCACCAAGGTGGAAAGACACTGGCCGAAGAGCTTCTCGGATCCTTGGATATCAATGGGTTACAAAGAGCTTGATGGGACAAGGTGAACTGTCGCTACTGCCGGATAGAGCCAGGCATCAATTGGACCGCAACAGTCTGGGCAACGACAGTATCCTCCCGCCGGGTATCAGAACGCAATGAGGGTCCGCGCCCTGAAGCTTCTGAGGTTGTGATTGTGTAGACGCTGGACAGTGTGGTCAGCGACATGGCCAATTTGGCGCAACAGTTCGGCCCGCCGCAGTATCCCGCAAATGAACTGTTGTGCTGGATTCGCATTTGATTTCCCCAAATTGATTGACCATCATACGAATCGTTATTTATTCGGTAAGCGAACGAACTAAAGAGAAGTCTATGGCCAACCACACGACGATCTCAAGGCGCATGTCCCAGAGCGCTGTCATTCAGGCGATCGCCAGCTTTGGGCCTGTCTCACGCGCAGGCGTTTCGAAGATCTCTGGCCTTTCAAAGCAGACAGTCTCCGAAATCGTTGCAAATCTTGAATCGGAGGGCTGGGTGCGTACAGTCGGACAGACCACGGGTCACGTGGGGAGGCGGGCGGTGGTCTATGAGATTTCGCCGTTGGCTGCGACGATTGCCAGCGTCGATCTTGGTGGCACCAAGGTTCGGGTCGCGCTTTGCGATCTGACCGGCAATGTGCTTGCTGAGCGCGTCGAACCTACCGAGTGCGCGGGTGGCATCAATGTCGTCGAGCAGATCACCCGCATGGTCCGCCAGACCGCATCGAACCAAACGGCCACTTTTGGCGATCTGCATATCGCCGTGGTCGGTGTACCCGGCGTTCCCGATCCCAGGAGCGGCGCCATCCTGCTGGCTCCTAACATTGCGGGGATCGACGAGATTGATCTCGCCGGTTCGCTCAAGGAGCGTTTGGGTTTCGAGGTGTTTGTTGAGAACGACGTCAACCTTGCGGCGATCGGAGAGCATTGGCTTGGAAGCCGTGGCGAGGACGACAACCTTGCATTCATATCGGTTGGAACAGGGATCGGGGCTGGAATCGTCGTTGGTGGGAATCTCCTGCGTGGCAGTTTCGGTGCGGCCGGAGAGATCGGATTCCTTCCGTTTGGCGCAGATCCGTTCGAGGCCGAGAGCCTGAAGGTCGGTGCGTTGGAGCGGGTGGCTGCGACGAGCGCGATCATTGATCTCTACCATGCTCTCTCGGGTCGAACGGCAGAGGTGCCTGGTGTCTTCGACGCTGCGAGTGACGGAGACACTGCCGCGATCAGGACACTCGACGAGGTCGCGAGACAGGTCGCGCGGGCTGCGACAGCCATCGTCGCGGTTGTGGACCCGTCCGTGGTTGTTATCGGTGGCTCGATTGGATCGCGTGACGAGATTCTCGACCGCATCATCCGGTTCGTATCGGATAGCAGTCCGCGAAAGGTCAGAATTGGGAAGTCAAGACTTGGCGATCAGGCCACGCTTGCAGGTGGTGCATCGGTTGCGCTGTCGCATCTGCACATCTCAATCTTTGCACAGGGGCAGAAGGGTGCGGAAATCGTCGTTCCGCCTCCTGCCATCGAGAACTTCAAGGCGGTTGCGACATGAACACCGCCGAACTGAACGCGACGCTCGCGGAAGCCCAGGATGCGAAGGCCGATATCAGATTGCTTCGCGATGCCATCGCTATCGAAAGCGTGACAGGAAACGAGACGCCTTTCGCCCATTTCCTTGAAAGCAGGCTAAGGGAACTCGGCCTTGATACGGGGCGCAGTGAATTCCTTGAAGGACGCGAAAACGTCTGGGGCGCGAGCCGTCCCGGCTCCCTGGGTTCAAATCTGATGATCGTGGGCCACACGGACGTGGTCCACACGCGGGGTTGGCAGGAATATTGGGGAAACGACCCTCGCTCCGACCCGTTCGCGGGCATCGAGAAGGATGGCCAGATCTGGGGACGGGGGGCTTGCGATCTGAAGGGAGGTATCTGCGCTGCCATAGCTGGGCTCCGATTGCTGCAGAGGACCGGGCATGAACTTAAAGGCGGCATCACGCTCGCGTTCGTTGGCGACGAGGAAAGCGGTGAGCCCGGAACCGGCGTCAGCGCAGGTGTCAAGGATCTCGTCAGGCACATCGGGTCCGACATCGTTTCGCCCGACTTCGCTGTCTATGTCGAACCGACCAGCCTTGATGTCTACACCGCCCAGATCGGTTTCTTCATTGCCGAGGTGACTGTCAGGGGGAAGACCGCTTATTTCGGCACACCGCAAAATGGTGTCGACGCGCTGAAGGCAACGCACGAAATACTGTCGCGGATCTGGGAGCATGGGGTCGAATTGGCCAAGGGGCCGTCGCATGACCTTGTTGGAACTTCGTCAATCCTCGTGACCGGCATCGAGGGCGGCGGCTTCATTGCCGTTCCAGGTGAATGCAGGCTTACGCTTATCCGCAAGCTACGCCCTGGCGAAGACCTGACGCTGGCCGTTGCCGATTTCGAGGATGCGGTGGCGCGCTCCGATCTGGCCGAAGGGGTTTCAGTCTTCATCGACTATCCGGCAGGGCGTGACAACAACTTGGGCGGATCACCTGCGGAGATCTCCCGGGACACGCCCGCTGTCCATCTATTGCAGGACTGTGTCAGGCAGACGCGCCCGGATGCCGGAAGGATTGGTGGGGCACCCTACTGGTCGGAAACGACTTTCCTGATTAACGAAATCGGCTGTCCAGCCGTCTATTGCGCTCCGGGTGACATTTCCGTGGCCCATACCTTTGAGGAGCGTATCGAGATCGAGGAATACCTCGCCGCAGTTCGGGCCTATGCCCTGCTTGCGGCTGGCTTCTGCGGTCTCTTCGAGTGAAACCCTTTGCCAACCTGAGGAGGATACCATGAACAGTCTCTTGAAATGTCTTGGCGCGACCGTGCTTCTTGGCCTGAGCGCAACCTTCGCCTCCGCCCAGACGATTGGTCCGGGCGGCGAAGCCGCGACGCCGTCGACGTCGGTGGTCGTGGGCGATGGTCAGGTGGCTGCAGTGCAGGCCGCCAACTACACGGCGGCTCTCCTGTGGCATGACCAGTCGGATTTCGTGAATGCCGTCACAGCCGGTGCCAGTGACGAATTCGCGCGCCTCGGAATCGAGGTCGTAGCCGTGACCAGCGCCGGTTTCGACGCCGCGAAGCAACGTAGTGATATCGAAACGGCGCTTGCCAAGGAACCCAGCATCATACTCTCGCTTCCGCTCGACCCGGTAACGTCAGCTGCGGCTTTCCAGGAGGCTAGGGAGGCAGGGGTTTCGCTGACCTTCCTTTCGAACCTGCCGTCGGGCTACGAACACCCGGCGGACTACGCGGCTATTGTGACCGACGACCTGTTCCAGATGGGCAAGCAAGCGGCCGATGCGCTTGCGGAAGCCATGGGTAACGAAGGCACTGTAGGTTGGATTTTCCACGATGCGACCTACTACGTTACAAACCAGCGCGACAACGCGTTCAAAGCCACAATCGAGAATGAATACCCGAATGTCTCGATCGTCGCCGAACAGGGAATCAGTGATCCTGCACGCGCGGAAGAAATCGCCAACGCGATGCTTTTGAAGAACCCTGACCTTGGTGGGATCTACGTGACCTGGGCCGGACCGGCCGAGGGTGTTCTGGCGGCGCTTCGCGCCAACGGCAATTCAATGACCAAGATCGTCACTCTCGACCTGTCCGAGCCAATAGCTCTTGACATGGTTCGAGGCGGAAACGTTGCCGCAATCGTTGCGGACGAGGCTTATGAACTTGGTCGTGCGATGGCTGCAGCCGCCGTACTTGATCTTCTTGGGCAGGATGTGCCACCGTTCGTGGTTGCCCCGGCGCTCACGGTGAAGGCCAACAATGTCGTGGAAGGCTGGAGGCAGTCATTGAACATCGATCCACCCGCGAGCGTGTTGGGCGCGAACTGATGAGATTTCCAGGCGGGCCACTCTGGTGGCCCGCCAATTACCTGATGCGTAAGGAGGCTGGAGATGCGACAGGCGCTTGCACGGCTCGGAAAGATTGATCTGCAGCGAAGCGTCATTTACTTCGGCTTTCTCGGCATATTCCTGTTCTTTGCCGTGACCCTTTACGATGACGGGTTTCTGTCGTCCCGCAACCTAACCAACATCGTGCTGCAGACAGCCCCGGCGACGATCATGGCCATAGGGCTTGTCTTCGCACTGTCGGCAGGTGAAATCGATCTGAGTTTCGGCTCAATCGTTGCGGTTTCGGCACTTTCCGCCGCTGTCGCGATGCAGAGCTATCCGATGATGGTGGGTGTCTTCGCCGGGCTTGGTGCAGGTATCGCGATCGGAGCCTTCAACGGCGTTCTCGTGTCCTATCTGCGCTTGCCGTCCTTTCTTGTGACTCTCGCGACACTTGGGTTGTTTGCGGGTATCGCGCGTTCGATGACGGACCTTCGTTCCATCCCTGTGATAAACGACAGCTTCACCGGGTTCTTCGGTTCGGGAAAGCTCTTCTCGATTCCGTCGCTGGTTATCTGGACCATCGTTGCCGTCGCCATCGCCCACGTGGTTTATCGCAACACGAGATTCGGCGCTCACGTGCTGGCGGTCGGAGACAATGCCCATGCAGCCCGGGTTTCGGGCATCAATGTGCACCGCATTCGGCTCTATGTTCTGACGCTCTGTGGGGCTACGGCTGGACTGGCTGGTCTGCTTTACGCCGGTCGCCTGCAGGCAGCGAAATACACTCTTGGCGAGACTGACTTGATGACGGTGATTGCCGCAGTGATCGTCGGTGGCACTGCGCTGAATGGTGGCAAGGGCTCGATCATTGGCGCCCTTATGGGCTCACTGTTGATGGGTATGCTCAATAACGGGCTCATCCTCATGGGCCTCAGGGTCTCCGACCAGATGATAGTCCGGGGGTTGATCATTCTTGTCGCCGTCGCGGTCTCGCTCCGCGACACCAACCGCTGACAAGGGAGCGGAAAATGTTCCTGGAACCTTTAATCCGAAGAAACCCGGCGTTCGTGGAAGCGGTCGTGGCGCTGCATCAGGATGGAGCCATTCCAGCCAATGCCTTTGTCCTTGATCTTGATGCCGTGGAGCGCAATGCTGGGATATTCCAGACCGAGGCCTGCAAGTACGGGCTGACGACTTTTGCGATGACCAAACAGGTTGGCCGCCATTCGGGGTTTTGCGATGCGGTCAGGAAGGGCGGGATCGAACGTTCGGTTGCCGTTGATATGGCCTGTGCGGTTGCCTGTGACCGGGCCGGACTAAGAACCGGGCACCTTGGCCATCTGGTGCAGGTTCCAGCGCAGGAAGCCGCATTCGCTGCCGCCGTACTTCGGCCGGACTTCTGGACGGTGTTTTCGGACATCAAAGCGCAGGAGGCCGCCGCCGCGGCTGTTCTGGCTCACCGTGAGCAGGCGTTGATGGCCAGAATCCAGACCGATGGCGATACCTTCTACCGCGGGCACGAGGGCGGCTTCGAGGCTGGCGAAATCGTCGATGTCGCCGACCGTCTGGACTCCCTTGAAGGCGCGCGATTTGCCGGAGTTACGACTTTTCCCGCCCTCCTGTTCGATCTGGAGACCCGCAAGGTCAAACCGATGCCGAACCTGATGACGCTGGGCCGCGCTGCCGAGGCCTTGGCTGCAGCTGGTCGCACCGGTATCGAAGTCAATGCACCTGGAACAACCTCATCTGTTGTTCTGTCGGCGCTGGCCGAGGCTGGCGCCACACAGGTCGAGCCCGGCAACGGTCTTCATGGAACGACGCCGCTTCATGCGGTAGAGGAGCTGCCCGAGATCCCGGCGGTTCTTTACCTGTCGGAGGTATCCCACCTTTATGGTGGTAACGCATATTGCTTCGGTGGGGGTCTCTATATTGACCCGGTGTTCCCGAAATACCAGGTCCGTGCGCTGGTTTCGGCGGAGCCCACGTCTGACATGGCTGCCCTGATTGACGTGGAGATCCCGGACTATTCGGCAATCGATTACTATGCGATGATCGACGCCACGCGGCCCCGCAAACCTGAACCCGGCGATTCGGTCGTGTTCGGATTCCGCGGTCAGGCATTCACGACACGGGCATTGATCGCTGGGGTGCGTGGGGTTTCGACCGGCAGTCCGTATGTGACAGCCATCGAGAACGGATTCGGAGATGCGGTTGCCTGGCCCAGGGCATATTCGCCATGACCGCTATGTCGCCCATCCTTTCTCTCACCAGGATCCACAAGGCCTTCGGGGGTGTCATCGCCATCCAGGATTTTTCACTGGATCTGCATGCGGGTGAAATCGTCGCTCTCGTCGGCGACAACGGCGCGGGTAAATCTACGCTCATCAAGCTGATTTCCGGGGTTTATCGCCCGACCTTCGGCGATATCCGGCTGGACGGCGAAACCGTCGCTTTCGTCGACGCAAGCTCGGCGCGCAGCCGGGGAATCGAGGTCGTCTACCAGGATCTCGCTCTGGCGAATGAGCAGACGGTGTATATGAACATGTTTCTCGGCCGAGAGTTGACGAAGAGACCCTTTGGCCTCCTTGACAAGCAACGGATGCGGCGGGAAAGCCAGATATTGGTGGACGAGCTGGACGTTCGCATTCCATCTGCCAATTCGACGGTCCGCGACCTCAGCGGAGGCCAGCGCCAGGGTATCGCCATTGCGCGGGCAACCCATTGGGCTAGCAAGCTGATCCTTCTGGATGAACCGACCGCGGCACTAGGCGTGGCAGAAACCGCCAAGGTGGAAGAATTGGTGGCATCGCTGAAGGATCGCGATCTGGCGATCCTGCTCATCAGCCATAGTCTCGATCAGGTTTTTCGTCTCTCGGACCGGATCTGCGTCCTGAGATGCGGGGAGCAGATTGGCATCCGGGCAACGGTGGAGACGAACCGGAACGAAATCGTGTCCATGATTACTGGAGTGCATGCATGAACCCGCATCGCGACACGATCATGGCCTCCGAGATTTTCCAGATTCCGGAGATGCTTGTCCGGCAGATCGACAATGTCGATGCCTATTGGAATGCGGGACGTCGCTTGCGAGAAGACGGAGTCCGGGGAATCGTGACCTGCGCTCGAGGAACATCTGACCATGCTGCCACTTTCTTCAAGTACCTGATGGAGACCGAGACGGGATTGCCTGTTGCCTCCATCGGACCGTCGGTCGCTTCCGTGTATGGTTCGAAACTACTGTTGGAAGGATTTGTCTGTGTCTCATTCTCGCAATCAGGGGCAAGCCCTGACCTAGCGTGTCTGCAGAGAGCCGCAAAGTCCGGCGGAGCGAAAACAATCGGGATCCTGAACACCCCGGACAGCCCGCTCTGCAAAGGGGCAGATGAAGTGCTGCCCGTCATGGCGGGACCCGAGCGTGCTGTGGCCGCGACCAAGTCATTCGTCGGCATGCTGTTCGCGTCTCTCGCTATCGTTGCGGGATTTAGGCAGGACGAGAAGATGAGGACCGCATTTGAGGAGTTGCCGGACCTTGCGTCGCAGGCGCTGGGGGCGGACTGGTCTTCGGCTGCGCTTCCTTTGGCCCGGTCGCGCTCGTTGTATTGTGTTGGTCGAGGTTTAGGACTTGCCATCGCCGCGGAAGCGGCCCTGAAATTTAAGGAAACGTGCCGATTCCATGCGGAGGCATATTCTGCCGCTGAGATACTTCACGGACCGGCTGCCATCGTTGATGATAGCGTTGCCGTTCTGCTCTTCGGTGCGCGTGGGGCCGTGGAAGTCTCCCTTGATCAGGCCTGCACGATTTTGCGGGAGAGGGGTGCACGCGTATTCGTGACCCATCCAGAACAGGAGAAAGCGTCACTTCCGATGCCGCGTTCAGGGCACGACGTATTTGATCCGTTGCTGCAGGTGATTGCCTTCTACAAATTTGTGGAACGGTTGGCTTGCGGTCTCGGGGAGGATCCGGATGCCCCGCCGGGGCTGAAAAAGATCACCGAGACCGTTTGATGTTCGCAAAATGAGATTAGTGCCGCGCGGAGCCGCTCATTTCGTCTTCCGCAGTCAAGCTGTACTTGGAACTTCGGGGCAGTGCGGCATCAGGCATTCACGGGCATGCCTCGGCTACTGTTGATTTGGCGACGAACTGTCCGCAACCAATCCAGATGCAGAATCGTCGACTAGAAGGTACCGCGCTCCGGTTCGCGCTCTGGTTTGGAGTTTCGCGTACATCGGTATCGCCAAACCGGGAGAGGCTGAACTAAACGATTTCTGTCGGGCACTATTTCGGCCGTAAGCCTTGGTTGTTGGAAGCTACATCGGCTAGGCTATGCTCTGTCTCTTGCCGGTGGTCTGTTCTCATTTCCCTTGGATCGCCTTGGCCCTCGAAGATCGCCGGAATTGTCGCTGGCCTTGGATCACCGACCGCTGGAGCGGACGCTTCTTCCCATGGAGCGGGATGTCCTGTGTCCTTTGGGGTCGTGCTCATTCTCAGGATCCCTGTGAGTTTCAGGAGTGCGTTCATAACCAACGCGTAGTCTCCGGTTTCAACGGCGGTAGCGAGAAATGCTGCCTGCTTACCGGACACATGGATGTACAATGCGGCGTCAATTTGACGATCATGCTTACGCCCGCTGTGGCTGTGGTCACGTCGTCACCTTATTGGTGGGAAGGATCCCCCTTGAAAGCGTTGCCAGGTCCTTGATACAGCAAAACCCAAGAGCATGGAGCCGTCTACGCAATATTTGGTGGAATTTTCACCCACGTCATAGCAGAGGGACAATTTCATTTGATCTGCATTTCCAGACCAACCATCAAGTGAACGCCCGGTACCGGGAGTACGCGCGTCTCCAACGTGATATGCAAGGGATTCATCAAGGAAACCGCAGATTGACATTGGGCAAATGAGCAAGCGGTTCTTGAACCATAACGTCATCCGCGAAGATCACGACAACGGGACGGTGTTCCTCCGTTCCGGACTGGAACTCGGTGAAGTCGTCAATGATACCAATGTCTGGCTCAGCCGTTGGGCCGAAGCGACGCCTGACCGTGTTTTCATAGCGGAACGCGACGGACCCGCTTGGCGGATAATCACCTATCGTGAGATGCTGGCGGCAACACGAGCGGTTGCTTAGGGGCTTTTGGATCGTGGCCTGAAACCCGGGGACACTCTCGTGGTACTGAGCGGTCCGTCGATCGACCATGCGATATTGATGCAGGCGTGCCAGTTGATTGGCGCGATCATCGTTCCGCTTGCCGAGCAGTATTCGTTGATCCGTGCGGCCCATTGCCGGCTTCAGTATTGCGCGAACAGGGTTAAGGCCGCGATGGTTTATGCAGACGATGCCGATGCCTATGGCGCGGCATTGGCCTTGCCGGTCTTTGACCAAGCTCTGAAGATTTCCTCCGTTTACGGGACCACCAGCGATACGAGTGTCACAAGCCTGAAGAATGCTATTCCGGGTCGGGGCATCGACGAAGCCTATGCGCGGGTCAATCACGACACAGTTGCCAAGATTCTGTTCACGTCAGGATCGATGTCGCATCCAAAGGGTGTCCCTAACACGCAACGCATGTTGTGCGTCAATCAAGCACAGTACCTTGCCTGTTTGCCGGTCCTTGGCGATAGGCACCATACTATGCTCGATTGGTTGCCCTGGAACCACACATTTGCAGGCAACTCGACCTTCAATATGGTGCTTGCGAACGGTATGTCGCTCTACCTCGACGATGGCAGGCCGATACCGGGTGAGTTTGATCGGACCCTTGAAAATATGCACGCCAGGTTCAAATTACCCTGTCTTTCGACGTGCCAATCGCGCATGGAATGAGAGTCGCGGCGATGAAGGATGATGCTGAACTACGGCGCATCTATTTTGGACACCTTGACATCTTCTTCTATGCGGGGGCGTCGCTACTGTCGGATATCTGGTTCGCAGTGGAAGAGATGGCTTTGGCCGAACGCGGCAGCATCCCGCTCATGATGTCGTCGTGGGGCATGACGGAGACAGCTCCGGCCACTCTGATCATGCATGAGAAGGGTGGGCGATCCGGTAATGTCGGCCTGCCGGCACCTGAGGTTGCTGTGAAGCTCCTTCCTCAGGGCACGAACAGATATGAGCTACGCTGTAAGGGCCCCAATATCTTCACGGGCTACTTTCGTGATCCGGAGAAAACAGCCGCAGCATTCGACGAGGAGGGCTTTCTGATCACCGGTGATGCGGTCGGAATGGTGGATCAAAATGAAATCTCCCGCGGCCTGTTCTTTGACGGGCGGGTTTCAGAAGACTTCAAACTCGTCACCGGGACATGGGTACAGGCGTCCATGATGCGACTCGATCTATTATCAAAGCTCAAGGGGTTGGCGCAGGATCTCGTGATCTGCGGTGAAGGCCAATCAGAGATTGGCCTTCTGATCTTTGCCGTGCCTCAACGTGGGCATGGTGGGACCGGGGCTGTCGAAGACCCAGAGCTTACGAAAGATATTCAGGCAGTGCTGACCGAACTTGCGACATCCGCCACTGGCTTGTCGAACCGGATCGCGCGGGCCTTGGTCATGGCAGAACCGCCCAGCGTTGGCGATGGAGAAATCACGGCCAAGGGTAGTCTCAATGTTCGCGCCATACTTGGTCGGCGAGTGGAATTGCTCACACGTCTTTACAATGATGACGACGCCGCAGTAATCAAGCCGATGTAATGGCATGATCGATCCGAGAACAGTCCGTACCATCGCCAGATACACCCTCACGGAAACATCCTATGGCCGCAATGCAGGTGGTAGCTGCGGCGCTCTTCAATCGCCTTTAGGCAGGAGGCCATGATTTGAACGCCCCATTCCACCCTGAAGTGCAACACCAGTGGCGGTGGTGGCCGGTTTTCCTGCCGCATGATGTTGCGTATCGGCCAGGAAGCGGCGACAGTCCCTGTGAGCAAACAGGGGAGACTGCCATGCCCTAGGGCCATCGCCACCTGACCCGGGACGAAAGATGCCAGATCGGCGCGCTGAAGGAAAGCGGGCTTTCGGACGGGGCCATCGCGGCCCGTCTGGGCCGTGACCGTTCGTCGGTCTGGCGGGAGCTCCGCCGGAACGGCGGCGGGGGGGGGGGGGGGGGGGGGGGGGGGTACAGCCCCGGGGAGGCGCAGGGGAGGGCGGAGGCCCGCCGCAGCGCGGCGTCCGGGGCCTCCCGCAGGATGACGCCCGACCGCTGGGCGCGCGTGGAGGGGCTTCTGGCGGAGGGCTGGAGCCCGGAGCAGGTCGCGGGACGGCTGCGTCTGGAGGGCGGCTGGACGGTGGGCCGACAGTGGACATCCGAACACGTCAGGGCCGACAGGAAGGCGGGCGGCAGGCTGTTCCTGCTGCTGCGGCGCCGCGGCAGGAAGCCGAACTGGCGAGGCGGCAGGCACTCGGGCCGTGGCCACATCCCGGGCCGCGTGGACATCTCCGAGCGGCCGGATGAGGTGGAGAGGAAGGAGCGTGTGGGCGACTGGGAGGCGGACACGATCATCGGGAAAGGCCACAGCGGGGCGGTGGTCTCCCTTGTGGACAGGGCCTCGAAATACACGTATTCACGGAGGGTTGACCGGAGAACCTCGGCTGCGGTCTCCGCCGCGATGCTGGAGATGCCGCGGCCGTCCGCCGCGCCCGTCCACACGATCACGGCGGACAACGGCAAGGAGTTCGCGGGCCACGCCGGCGTCGCGGAGGCGCTCGGGGCCGCCTTCCACTTCGCCACCCCCTGCCACTTCTGGGAGCGTGGCCTGAACGGGCACACCAACGGGCTGGTCCGGCAGTACCTGCCGAAGGGGACGGACCTCCGCGCGGTCACCGACGCGGAGGTGAGGGCGGTGCAGGACCGCGCGTCCGCGCCGGGCGCTGGGCCACCGGGCGCCCGCCGAGGTGCTGCACAAGGCCCGTCCTCCCTGAGGCCGCGCGACCGCCTCCCACCGGCGCGGGCCGGGGCGCCGGGAGGGGGTGGAATGGATTTCGGGGTCGCGTCCGTCCGGGCTCCGGTCGGGCTACGCCCTCCCTGCGTCCGGACGGACGCGACCCGCCCCGGCGGTGGCGTTGCGCCGCCCGGAAAGCCCGGATAACCTGCATACAGAAGGGACCACAGCCGTCCCGGGGCCGGATCCGCGGTGCCCGGGGGCCGCAGACCACGCCTTCCGGCCATTCCCTACGCTCGGGCTACGCCCCCGCTGCGGGAATGGCCGGCGTTGCACTTCGGAGTGGAAGTGGGAAACGATAATGGAGTAGCCGGGCCTATTGATTGCCACGTGAACGAAGGCCGGTCTGATAAGACCGCCTGGATATGCGAACTCCCGATGGCCTCCCATCCTTTGGTAAGCTGATGGTTGCCGTTGATCTGAAATTGCTTTTCATTGAATTCAGCAGGGATATCACGGCGGCAGAGGGTTGCCCACTGAGGAATTCACCAGTCTCTATGGTCAAGAGGGATGTCGTGACCTTCAATCGGATGCGCTCAGTCAGATTACATCACCGTGAAATCGAATGATCCTTGAGGTAAGTGGCGGTATTGTGTCTGACCAAGAAACATTCGGCATACTGCTGAGACGTTTTTATGCCGTTTGGATCAAATCCTCCCCATCCGAATACATCGAGCGTGTCTGCGCAAGAGGCGATCTGAGACTGTTGGCTGGGAATCCACAAGCAATGAGTTATTCGCGGCAGATTCCGAAAGACCACGAGGAAGGATACCGATAGGTAGAGCATACACTGGATACTTCTGGAAAGAGGGTCGAGACCAACCCTGCGGAACTGCGTGACCTGATCGTCGCACGCCAGACTCTGGACGAACCTTTGTCCTCATGCCAGAAAATCGGCTCTTCAGCCAGGTGAAAGGGGTGAATGATGAGTGTTGTCAGACGCTGTGAAAGGAACGTCGGGTATGTCGAGTTGAACAATCCGCCAGTGAACGCCATAGGTCAATCGATGCGGCAAGGCCTGCTTGACGCCGTTCGATGGGCCGAGACTGAGATGTTGGACCGGGTTATAATCAGTGGGGCCGGGCGCGTCTTCGCAGCCGGGGCCGACATCCGCGAATTCGACAACAGGCCTGTCGAACCACACCTCCCGGATGTGCTGTATGCAATCGACGAGAGCTTTGTGCCTTGGATTGCGGCCATCAATGGAGTGGCATTGGGCGGAGGGGCAGAACTCGCGCTCGCATGCAGGATGCGCATTATGGCCCCAGATGCCCGGATTGGGCTGCCGGAAGTGACTCTTGGTGTGATCCCTGGTGCCGGAGGTACAGGACGGCTCCCGCGACTGGTCGGGCTTGAAACGGCACTTAAAATGATCGCAGGCGGAAGGACACTAGGCTCGGATGCCGCGCTGGCAACCGGTCTTGTTCATGGGATTGACAATGATCCAGTTGAAGCGGCGTTCCAAGCCAACTCTGAAGAACTCCGGGGCATCCTACCGACTTGGGAACTGCCACCACCTGACTTAATGCCTGACGCATTCAACGAGGCGAGAGCCGCCGTGTCGCCTAGGAAAGTCGGTCCGACCGCGGCGAATCGTGCGATAGACGTGGTTGAGCAAAGTCTAGGCCTTTCCTTTCACGACGCCTTGCAGGTTGAGCGGGCGGCCTTTCTCGAACTGCGCGAGTCAGCGCAGGCGACGGCGCTCAGGCACATTTTCTTTGCCGAACGTGCGGCAAAGGCACCGAGTCGGCTAGTCGACGTTCAGGTCGGGCTAGGTCATGTCGCCGTTGTCGGCGGCGGCACAATGGGAGCGGGGATCGCATATTCGCTCCTGAATGGTGGCTTTCAGGTGTCGCTTCTTGAGGTTGATGCTGAGGGGACGGAGCGAGCGCGACAGAATGTCGAGAAGATCATTTCGGACAGTACTCAACGTGGCCTGATCGACGAAAACGGTGCTGCAGACCGCCGCAATCGATTGGTGGTAACCGCCGAGTACGCCAAGGTGGCCAGTGCAGATCTTGCCATCGAAGCGGCGTTTGAAAGCATGGAGACAAAGAAAGACATATTCGCCAGGCTTGAGGCGACGTTATCACCGCACGCGATCCTTGCCACGAACACTTCCTACCTCGATATCGACGAGATCGCATCGGTTGTGTGCGATCCGGCCAGAGTGTTGGGGCTGCACTTTTTCGCTCCTGCGCACGTCATGAAACTCTTGGAGATCGTACGCGGCGAGAAGACGGGCGAAACCGCATTGGCCACCGGCTTCAGTCTTGCAAAGAAGCTTCGAAAAGTTCCGGTCCTGGCTCGGGTCTGTGATGGTTTCATCGGCAATCGGATCCTGGCCCGCTACCGAGAAGCCGCCGATACAGTTCTGATGGACGGTTCGACGCCGTGGAAGATTGACGAGGCAATGGTCAGATTTGGCTTTGCCATGGGACCCTATGAGACACAGGATCTTTCTGGCCTTGATATTGCCTACGCCAATCGTCGGCGGCAGGATGCAAATCGCGATTCCAGTCGACGCTACATTCCGATTGCAGACCGCTTGGTTGAGCTTGGTAGACTTGGCAGGAAGACCGGTGCAGGCTGGTATTGCTATCCCGGCGGAGGCAAAATGGAAGATCCCATAGTTGCCGACCTTGCCATTGAGGAGGCTTGTTTCGCCGGGATCGAGCGGACAGATTTCAAGCATGAGGACATTGTGGAGCGGTTGCTTCTGGCAATGATCAATGAGGCGTCAGATATCCTGAGCGAAGGAATCGCCGAGCATGCGCACGATATTGATCTCGTTACCGTCTTTGGCTACGGCTTTCCGCGTTGGAGGGGCGGTCTGATGCACTATGCAGATACGATCGGTGCCAGTACCATCATCGAAAAGATCAATGCACTGGCCAAAGGAGATGCGTTTGCCTGGCAACCCAGTTCAGTTCTAAGCCGCTGTGCCGAAACTGGAACACGTCTTGCCGACTGGCGATCCGCGGCATGACCGAAATTCGAGGTTTTCGGAAGTCCGGTCCCGTCACAAACCGGCATTGCCACCATTTATGCTCTTCCGTTTGCCGTGCAATGGTCGTCGCCACTGCTGAAGAGATGTGCATACGCCAATAGCTAGTGCTTGCCAGAGAACATTCAATCCATTGATTTTAAACGGAAAATCCGACATTCTCCGGTCCGGAGATCTCGCCGGAAGGACCGGTTTCGGGTTCTTTCGGCGCAATACGGGCAGAAAACGGTGAATCTTCGGGAGAAAGGTATAGGAAACTCCATCAATCCGCAGCCGGAACCCGGCGGGGATTGCATCGGGGACATCGAGTTGGACTTCAGGTTCAGGGACGACATCCGCGCCCTGCCCATCGGGCTCCATCACCCCTTTGCGGACGGGGATTTCCGCGAGCGCCTGTTCGCGTCATGGACGGGTACGTCCTTCCTGGGGTCGACAGGACCGTGGGGCGTCCGGGCATGGAGATGTGGTGGATTCTGGTGATGGGCGTGGGCAGGTACGGACTGGCCTGCGACTTCGGCCGTCTCCACGAACTGGCGAACGAGCACAAGACGTTGCGTCAGCTCCTGGGCCACGCGGACATTTGGGACAAGGAGCGGTACGGGTATCGGACGCTGGTGGACAATGTGAGCCTCCTGCGCCTCTAGCTGTTGGTCGAGGTCAGCCGCCTGATCGGCGGGAGCGGCCATACGGTCGCAGGAAAAAGCCCGGTCCATGCCCTTGCGCGGGCGCTGTGACTCCTTCGTGACCGAGGCCGACATGCGCTTCCCGACGGACGCAAGCCTGCTGTAGGATGCGATGGGCTGCCTTGACCCGCACGACGGGCCGTGCGGCGGCCGGGCACGGCGTCCCCGGCTGGCGCCAGTGGAAGCACCTGCAGAGATCTCAGGCGGCTGTTCCGGAAGGTCCGGTCGACCTGCCGCGCAAACCCGGAACGGGTAGAGGCATGCCTCGGTCGCTGCCGCGATCCCGTCCTTCGCGTCGAGGAAAGCCTGCCCGCGCTGGCGGCGATCGGCGCCTCGGCTTGGACTGTCACGCAGATCAAGGGCTTCTTGGCGAATGCCGTTTGCCAGACCGCCCGGACTGCCCCCCCCCCTCCGGCACGGGAAGGTGTTCCCGGTCTTCGAGTCGCACACGCGCTGGATCCCGAAGGGCAGGGCGGGAAGAACGCAATCTCATCATTTTGACGGATCCGGGACAGGATCAGGCCGCTGCAATTTTCATGTTCCTCGATGCTTCTGAACCATTCAATGTTAAAGGCATTTTTGCAAGAGCCGGGAACATTGATCTTTCCTATACGGTGCCCCGTTCCACCCTGAAGTGCAACACCAGTGGCGGTGGTGACCGGTTTTCCGGCCGCATGATGTTGCGTATCGGCCAGGAAGCGGCGACAGTCCCTGTGATGCAACATGGGAGACTGCCATGCCCGAGGGCCATCGCCACCTGACCCGGGACGAAAGATGCCGGATCGGCGCGCTGAAGGAAAGCGGGCTGTCCGACGGGGCCATCGCCGCCCGCTGGGCCGTGACCGGACGACGGTCTGGCGGGAGCTGCGCCGTAACGGCGGCGGCGGGGGGTACAGCCCCGGGGAGGCGCAGGGGAGGGCGGAGGCCCGCCGCAGCGCGGCCTCCAGTGTTCCCCGCAGGATGACGCCCGACCGCTGGGCGCAGGTGGAGGGGCTTCTGGCGGAGGGCTGGAGCCCGGAGCAGGTCGCGGGACGGCTGCGTCTGGAGGGCGGCTGGACGGTGGGCCGCCAGTGGATATACGAACGTGTGAAGGCCGACCGGAAGGCGGGCGGCAGGCTGTTCCTGCTGCTGCGGCGCCGCGGCAGGAAGCCGGACCGGCGAGGCGGCAGGCACTCGGGCCGTGGCCACATCCCGGGCCGGGTGGACATCTCCGGGAGGCCGGAGGAGGCGGGGAGCAGGGAGCGGGTCGGCGACCGGGAGGCGGACACGGTCATCGGGAAAGGCCACAGCGGGGCGGTGGTCTCCCTTGTGGGCCGCGCCTCGAAATACACGTGTTCACGGAGGGCTGGCCGACGCACCTCGGCCGCGGTCTCCGCCGCGATGCTGCGGCCGTTCGTGCTCAGTTCCGGTGTCCCGATCAACCTGTTGCCACTTGATGTGATGCATCAGATGTTGTCGACCCCGAACGTCTTAATGCGATGAGTGCCATCGGAAATCGCTGCGGCCCCGCGCTCGCTGATATGCTGACTTTCTCCGAGAGCTTCGATCTCGACAAGTATGGCTGGGAGGGTGCACCGCTGCACGGTCCATGCGTTCCTGCCTACATGCTTGAACCGGAGATCTTTTCAGGCCGGCACATCAATGTGTCGATTGAACGCAGCAGCCCGCTCACACTCGGTATGACAACTGCGGAATGATGGCAGATTACAGACCGGCCGAAAAACGTATTTTACGGTGCGCAATGGAGATTCCGCACGCTACTACCAGCTTCTGCAAGATTGTCTAAAGTGCCTTCATTAGTGCGTTTTTTTTGCCAAGGGTTCAAAAATCATCCGATTGGCTTTCGCAGTGAATGACGGCCCAGGGGAAATGCATCAACGCCGCGGAATGTATCATGCTCAGACTTGGAAAATACGTTCCGGGAAATCCAGAGCCGCATGAAGCCGCCCGGCGAGACCGAGAAGCCCTACCTCGTCATACCAGCGGCCCACGATCTGGAGCCCAATGGGGAGCCCATTGCGGTCCCAGCCTATCGGCAGCGTCAACGCAGGGTGGCCGGTGAGGTTGAATGGCAGGGTGTAAGGATACCAAGCCGCCCGGATCGGTCCGCAATTGGTTCCGGCGATCTCGAGGTCTGCATGCGGGTCGGTGTCGGCAGGAATCGACGGGAACGCAAGGGTGGGTGTCACCAAGTAATCGCAACTGTCGAAAAACCGTTCGACCTGCCGATAGACATCGGTTCGCAAACCGGCGGCGCGTTGCACCTCGATCCCGGTATGCGCTTCTCCGTTCCTGATGGTCCTGATGAACGTTTTGTCGAAAAGGTCTGGTGTTTCTGCAACGCGCGTGCCGGTGCGAGCGGCGAGCAGGGTCTCGAGGATGACCCGGAAATGCGACTCTAGGGAAACGAAATCCAGATCCGTTTCCGAGACCTCGGCGTCGAGACCGGTGAGCACGCCAATTGCCTTTTCGGTCGCGGTCACAACGTCCGGTGCAACAGCCTGATTGCCAACTTTGAGCGTCCACCCGACCCGGAACTTATCCGGCATATGGTCACAGTCTGGCATGGTCTTCGACCAGGGATCCTCGGGTGTCGGGCCAGCCATGACGTCATACATGACACGCAGGTCATCAATATTGCGTGCCATGGGACCGATATAGGAATTGTTTGCGAACAAATCGGGCGCATGGACATGAGGGATACGCCCGAGAGTCGCTTTAAGCCCGAAGGTGCCGCAGACCGAGGCGGGAATGCGCACCGACCCGCCCCCGTCGGTGCCCACGGCCAACGGCACCTGCCGCCATGTGACAGAGGCTGCCGCACCGCCGCTCGAGCCGCCGCTGGTGTAGGCCGGGTTCCACGGATTGAGCGTCTCACCAAAAAGCTGGCCTCTGGTGATCGGCTTGTGGCCGAATTCGGGGGTCGTCGTCTTGCCCACGATGATCGCTCCCGCTGCTCGCAGGCGGGCGACCGGAACTGCATCTTCGAATGCGAACTCGCCGGCAAAGGCGCGCGAGCCGAACGATGTTGGCATGCCTTTGACATGCACCAGATCCTTGACCGACACGGGTATGCCAGCGAGCGGCCCCGGGTCCTCGTTCGCTGCGAGCCTGGCATCGATTGCGTCGGCTGCTGAAAGGGCACCTGCCGCATCGACATGGATGAAGGCATTGGCGCTCGGCTCGGTCGCTTCGATATGGCCCAGAAACGCCTCGACCACCGTGTGCGCCCGGATTTCGCGGCTGCGTACCCGGCCGGCGATTTCGGTCGCCGTCATCGCTGTCAGATCATTGGTGTCCATCGCCATCTCCTCAGATCATCCAGCGCCCGCCGTCGATCAGCAGGGTCTGTCCGGTGATGTAGCCACTGGCGGCGCTGGCCAGGAAATGCACAGCGTTCGCTACGTCGTCGACCGAACCGACGCGACCGAGCGGCACGTTTGCACGGATACCATCGATCACATCAACCGGAAGGCGGCCATGAGCCCGTGTCCGGATTGCGCCGGGCGCAATGGCGTTGACGTTTATTTGGTGTGATGCCAATTCGCGGGCAAGCGAGCGGGTAAAGCCGATGACCCCCATCTTGGCCGCCGCGTAGTCGGCCAGCCCGGCATCACCAAAAAATGCTGCATCCGTCGACATATTGATAATCCGGCCGCGCCCTCTTTCCACCATCGAGGGCGCTATTAGCCGGCTGGTGCGCATTGTGGCCAAAAGTGAAATCTCGATCACAAAGCGCCAGGTCTCCTCTTCGGATACAGTGAATGGACCGGCTCTGTCACGCGCACTCTGCCCGACATTGTTGAACAGAATCCCGATGGCGCCAAGATCGGCCTCGATACGCCGGATGGCCTCGGCCATCGCCTGAGCGTCCGTGCAATCGAGCTGGATGTGAAGAGCCTTTCGACCGAGTGCCCGGATCTCCGCAGCGAGCTCAGCGAGTGGGTCCCCTTCCAGATCAAGCAGCGCAACATCACCACCAGCTCGCGCCAGAGCGAGCGCACTAGCGCGCCCAATCCCGTTTGCTGCTCCGGTGACCAGTGCCACCTCGTCCAGATCGAAGGGAGACATCGTCGACTCCTCCTAGTGAAAGGTACGGCCGCCATCAACCGCCAGCGTCGTGCCGGTCACATGCGCCGACTCTTTTGAGGTTAGAAACAAAGCAGCATTGGCTATGTCCTCCGGTTGGCCGACGTTGCGGATCAGATAGCGGTCGAGGATTTTCTCCAGCTCTGCCTCCGGATCGCCTGAAGCTTCGAGGGACTGCCGGAAGAGCAGCGTGTCTATTATGCCCGGGCAGATAGCGTTAACCCGGATACCATACCTGGCAAGGTCAATCGCAAGGGTCTTGGCAAACATCACCAGCCCCGCCTTTGACACGCAATAGGCTGAGCGGGCCTCCAGGGGGCGTAGCGCCGCGCCCGAGGCGACATGAACAATAGTCGCCGAACCGGCTGCCCGCAGATGTGGCAGTGCTGCATGAGTGGCGCCGAACGCACCGGTCAGGTTGAGGTCGAGAATTCGGCGCCAATCGCAAAGGCTCATCTCGTCAAAAGGGCAAAGCAGGTCGACCCCCGCACAACCGACCAGACCATCGAGCCCACCCAAGTCTGTCGCGGCGCGGTTGATGGCAGGCGTGACCGCCGCGTCGTCGCTCAAGTCCACCGTGACAGTGGTCACAGTCGGCCCGTTATTGCGCACGATCTCGCTTGCAGCGTCATCCAGATTTTTCTCGTCGCGGTCAAGAAGTCCAACTGCCGCGCCTTCGGCGCGAAACAGCTCGGCAGTCGCACGGCCGATGCCCGAGGCCGCGCCGGTCACCAGGATGCGTCTGCCGGACAGTCTCATGCACCGGTCTCCGCTGTCGCCTCAAGCGTGGGTCGGATCGCCTCGGCAACTTCGTCGCAGCGGGCGAACCAGACATTGTCATGGGCCTTGATATGTTTGATCAGCCGTTCAAGCGCGACCAGCCGCGAACCGCGACCGATGATCTGAGGATGCATCGCCAGGGTGAAAGCCCGGTCTTCCCGGTAGAGCGTGTCGAACTCGGCGCACCAGCTTTCGACAACCGCTGAAGGGGCCTGCATGGTACGGCCTGGCAGCGTAATCGAATACTGGAAGAACGGCGCATCATCTAATACCCAGGCAAAGGGAAACTCGACAAGATCGGTCCGCTTGCCGTCGACGACGTGGAGATAGGGGGAATCGTCGTCAAAGAAGTTCGAGGAATAGCGAAAACCCTTCTCAAGAAGAAGCGACATGGTGATCGGGCTGAACTCGGCCGCCGGCGAGCGCCACCCGACGGGTTTGCGCCCGGTCAGGCGCTGGATGATCTCTATGCCGCGTTCCATTTCTTCACGTTCTTCATCCGGGTCCAGATTGAGGATCCATCGATGCGACCAGCTGTGATGGGCGATTTCGTGTCCACGCTTGAGGATTGCCTCGCAAAGTCCCCAGCGTTGTTCGATCACCAGCCCTGGCACAAAAAATGTAGCTTTGATATCGTACAGGTCGAGCAGATTTAGAATCCGGTTGGTTCCGACCTTCCAGCCATAGGCGCCCTGCGACAGCACGATCGGACGTTCAGCATTCTTTGGATCGCGCGACGTCCACATGGTCTCGGCATCGAGATCGAACGTGAGCATGACCGGGAAACCTCTGGACGTAAGTGGCATGCGGAAAGACTCCTGGCTTTTCGGTCATGCGAACCGATGGAAACCGACCCAACGCTCTGCAACAACAAGACAAAGACCGGTGATGATGATCAACATGGTCGAAACCGCAGCAATCCTCGGATCGATTCCGTGCTCAACGGCAGTGAAGATCTTCACCGGCAGCGTCGTATTGCGAACACTCACCAGGAAAATCGACACCGGGACATTATCGAACGAGACAATGAACGAAAAGATCCCGCCGGCCACCAATCCGGGTCTGGTAAGGGGCAAGGTGGTCATTCGGAACGCAGTCCATGGATTGGCGCCAAGCGTGCGTGCGGCCTCTTCCAAGGACGGATCGGAACCGGCAAGGCTCGCCAGCACGCTACGAACGACATAGGGCATGGTGATCAGGACGTGTGCTGCGGCGACCGCGCCGAAAGACCCGCGAACGCCGATCAGCGTGTAGTACTGCAGGAGCGCCACGGCGACAATGACGGCGGGGAAGACAAGCGGCGCCATCAGGGCCGCCGAGATCGCCTCGGATGAGGGAACCTTGCGGCGGATCAAGGCGTAAGCCGCCGCAGTGCCCAGGATCAGCGAAAGCGCCGTTGCGGTGACCGCGAGTGTGAGGCTGAACAGGATTGCGTCGATATAGGAATCGTCGCCCAGCACACGCCAGTACCAGTCCAGCGTGAACCCAACCGGCGGGACGGTAAGGTAGGATTTGGTCGTGAAGGAAGCCAGCACGACAATGATAACCGGGGCCTGCAGGAAGAGCAACGCGAGCGCCGCATAGACCGGCAAACTCATACCGCTGAAGAATCGGCCTACCCGGTGACCGAGGGGGGCTCGCATACTCATCGGAATGTCGACAGTCGCTGGGCGAGTCGGCCCGATGCCCAGACGAGCACAAGCACGATCGCGGTGAGTATGAAGGCCATCGCCGCGCCTCTCGGCCAGTTCAGAACTTTCAGGAATTCGTCGAAGATCAGGGTAGACATCACCTGATAGGTCGGTCCGCCCAGAAGACGCGGTGTCACCAAAGCGCTGATGGTCAGCACGAACACCAGAATCGAACCTGAGAGGATGCCCGGCAAGCTGAGCGGCAGCGTCACCTTGGTAAACACCTCCCTGCGGGTGGCCCCCAATGTCGAGGCCGCGTCTTCGATATCACGGCCGATGTTCTGGATGGTCCCTATCAGGACCAGGACCATGAAGGGCAGAAAGATGTGCGTCAGTCCGATCAAGAGCCCGCTGAAGTTGAACAGCAGCTTGATCGGCTGCTCGATGATCTCGGCGGCGCGGAGCCAGTCGTTGATCAGCCCGCGATTGGCCAGCAGTACGATCCAGCCGAAAGAGCGCACGACCAGGTTCAGGAGTAGCGGGAAAACGACCAGGATGATCAACCATGGCCGAAGCTGCGATCGGGTCCGGGCCAGGAAATAGGCCAGCGGATATCCGATGATGAGCGTTGCCAGAACAACAATCAGGCCAAGTGCAAGGGTCCGCCCGATGATCTCAAGATAGAAACTGTCGCCGAGGATGTGGGTGTAGTTTTCCAGCGTCCAGGCGGTGCCGATCCCTTCGCCGGGAATGTAGGGGTGCAGGCTGGTTGGCACCAGGAACAGAAGCGGTGCCACGAAGATCGCCAGAAGGACCAGCACGGCTGGGGAAAGCAGCCCGAAACCGGTTCGGTTTAACCAAGGGAACAATCCGCGTTTCATTGTTTTGCCATCACGATCACATCTTCCGGCGCGAGGGTCACCTGAACAACGCCGCGCATGGGCGGGAGGTCGATGCCACGGGCCATGCGGGTCTCACCGTTCAGTTCGATTCCATCCGCAAGGCGGACCAAAAACTGGGCGGTCGACCCAGCGAACGAAACCAGTTCGAGCGTACCGCGCAGTTCATTCCCTTCTTCCTTTGGATCGGCCGGGGAAATCTTCATGCTCTCCTGACGGATCGTCACCCGCACCGGATCGCCGACTGCGAGGCCGGAAGGCAGGCGCGTTGTCTGGAGTGACAGGTTTTCTGACAGCGCGACGGAGGCATTTTTACCTGTGCGCTCGACCTTGCCATCAAAGCCGTTGGAGCGGCCAAAAAACTCGGCAACAAACGATGTTTTTGGGTCATCGTAAATCTCCCGGGGGGAGCCAATCTGGTGCAGCACGCCTTCCGACAGGACACAGATCTGATCCGACATCGTCAGCGCTTCTTCCTGGTCATGGGTGACGAATATCGTGGTGATTGACAGCTCCTGCTGCAGCCGCCGAACCTCGAAACGCATGGTATCCCGCAGTTTGGCGTCGAGATTGCTGAGTGGCTCATCGAGAAGTAATAGCGCCGGTTGCGGCGCGATCGCCCGGGCAAGCGCGACACGTTGCTGCTGACCGCCGGAAAGTTCGCTTGGCAATCGCCTTTCGAGGCCGGTGAGATGCACCATTTCCAGCGCATCGCCGACCCGTTTTCGGACCGCCGACTCATCGACCCGCCGTCGGCGCAGCCCAAAAGCGACATTTTCGAACACGCTCATATGGGGGAAGAGTGCGTAGGACTGGAAGACCAGTCCGATGTTACGCTTGTGGGTGGGACGCCAAGTGACATCTTCGCCTGCAATCTTGATGGATCCCTCATCGGGTTCCAGCAGACCTGCGATCATCCGCAGGATTGTGCTCTTGCCGCAGCCCGACGGGCCGAGAAGCGACACGAAAGCACCTTGTTCGACGTGAAGCGTGAGCCGATCAACCGCAAGAAATGCATCGAAGCGCTTGGTCAGGCTGTCAATATTCAGTGTTGCCATGGCACTACTGGATAGGAAAGGTGGCGGTTTCGCCACCTTCCATCGATCGCATGGTCAACGTGCGATTTCTTTCTGCCAACGTTCGGTCCATCCCGGGCGCAACCGGGCGATTGCGTCGCTGTCAGGGTACCAAAGATTGCCGTAGCTTTCACCGAACGGCACCACCGCCTGCACCTTCTCACTGAGTTCTACCTTGGTGTTGACCGGTCCCGCATATTTCTTTTCGGCGAAACACTTTTGGCCCTCCGCAGACAGCAGTACGTCGATGAACGCTTTCGCAAGATCGATGTTTTTTGAACCCTTGGGCACCGAAACAGTGGGCCGGATGCCGACCGCGCCTTCGTCGGGATAGGCAACCGCCACCGGAACACCGTTATCCGCGGCGGATCCTATCCTGTCAGGATACCAGGGTGCCATGGCGATTTCGCCACGCTCGAAGAGCTGCACCAGTTGGTCGGCCTGGGTGTAGAGCATCATCACATTCGGCATTAGCTCATCAATCGCCGCAAAACCGGCGTCCTGGTTATCGAGGCTGCCGCCTTTCATCCGATTGACCGCGATCAGGAAGTGCATGCCCGAGGTACCGGTAATGTCGCCAAGTGCGATCTTCCCGGCATAGGCGGGGTCAAACAAATCACTCCACGAGGTCGGCGGCTCCGAGACCATTTCCGGATTATAGGCGATCACCGTTCCCGCAGTCATGAAGTTGACAAATTGGTTGTCGGCATCGAATGCCTGTTTGGCGACGTCGCCATAGCTGTCAAGGCTGGCGAAATCTACGGTCTCTAGCAACCCCTCATTCTTGATTTGTTTGGCAATCGAGATGTCCATGTAGGCCACATCAATCTCCGGGTTGCCGGCCGTCGCGCGGATCTTCGCTGCTGTATCCACCGAACTTCCGAGTGTCAGGATCGCCTTGGCACCGGTCGCTTCCTCGAATGCGGCGACATGACAGGTTTTGGTGTCTTCGGCGAAAGACCCGCCGAAGGTCGAGATGACCAGTTCATCCGCGGCATTAGCGGGAAAGGTAACGCCTGCGACAATCGCGGCGGCCATTTGGAATACGTGATTGCTCTTCATGTCATTTCCTCCTTCTGTCGATTTACGGCTGCCTTTGTTGTTCGGCGGTCTGTGCGTTCAACTCGCCACCGCCGTTCGCAAGGACTGTCCCCTTTGTGTTCAGCGCTTCTGTCGCTACCATTGGCGAGCCGTTATAGACGAGCATACGGCGTAGGCGACTAAGGCGCAACGTAGCGCATTCGCCTTGATCCGCGCCGCCGGAGTGCGGGAGGGTTCCCCGGCCGGTCCAGCGTGACCGGAGGGCTGTCCATGACGGTGGATGTGGATGCAGTGGCAGACGGCGGCCAGGCCCGGAGGGTCCGGAGCGGGGCCGGGCGGGAGGGGCCGATGGCGGCGTCCGGGCGCCGGGACGGCCCGCAGGCCAGCTTCCGCCAGGGCCGCGGGGTTCCGGTGGGGACGTCCCGGAGCTGGCGCCGCAGGCGCGGCCTGACCGGGGGCGTGGCCTCTGGCGGCTTCGTCGAGGTGGCGGAGTCGGGCTGGCGGGCGGGCCGGCGGACATGCGCGGCGGCCTGGTCGCCAGCCATCCCGTGGGGAACCCGGCCGACGGGCGCTGGCTCGTGTTCGTCAACCGATGCCGGACCGGGCATGATGCATACCTCTCCACCCAGCTGTGAATGCCATGTTTTTTCCCGGAACCCGGTGGCGACGGACCGCTCCCCGGCTCTGTGCGGGCAAACAGGGACGGTTGTACCGACCCTGATGGTTTCCGGACTTCCATTCATTCCAGATCGGCGGTGGAAATCACCCAGGGAGCGCCCCTGCGGACCTGCGGGCGGGCAGGGCGCCTTTCCTGATCAACAGATGCACACCGGACCCGCCGATACCCAACCGCTCCGCCGTTTCCGCAAGCGTGGGTTTATTGCGCCCCTGGCGTTCCCCTTCGCGATGGACCAGGAATCCGCGGTACGAACGGAAGCTCCAGACGTTCGCCGCGTTCCAGGTGTTGCCCTTGACCGTCCTGCGGCAGAGGCGGTTCGGGAGAGCGGCGGTCGACCCGTCCGGCGTCAGTCGTGTAGCGTTGCTGCCCGGTCGATCCCCTGCGGACGCTGGTTTCCGTGTGGTCACCACCGTGCCGGTGCGGAAGCAGCCCGACCCCCATGCCCCCGACCGTTGCGGTCACGCTCCCGGGCGCCGTGCGCAGGATATGTCTGCGGACCTCCGGCGTCACCCCCGCGTGTGTCCATGCCCGTTCCAGGTCAGCACCGAGCTCCAGACAGGCCACCCGCTGCTCCGCCGACATCGCCCGGTTCCGCGGTTCGGCGCACAGCCGCGACAGTGTCCCCTCGATCTCCCGAACCGCGGTCAGCCGTTCGTTCCATCTCCGCCCAGGCTCCGCGGCAACCTGCCGGTTCCCGACGTCGACGGCATCGTACTGGCGCCAGGCACGGTCAGCCTCATGGCGCGCGCGTGCAGCGGCGGGTTCTGTCCGCCGGGCTGTTCCGGACGTTTCCCGCGCATGGTCCTCGATGGCCCGTAGCGCCGCATCCACGCCGATCGGCTGGAGCGCCCGCACGATCTCTCCGCCGATCGCCCCATCGACCCGAAGCCCCCCGAAGGAAACGCACTTCCTCCCGCCGTGGGTGGAATGGCCGGACCGACGGATATAGCTGAGGATGTCGGGTCTGGAGCCGACATAGGCGACCCGCAGACGCTGGCCGCTGTGCCCGCAGTGAAGCGGACCCGCCAGCAGCGCCGCGCCGCTGCGGACCGCGCCAAGGGACCCGCTCGGGTGGTACTTCGATGCATTGTCCGGGATCACGCGCTGGTCGACCTCAGATCCGTTCCATCCGATGTAGCCGACGTGACTGTCCTTCCCCGACACCTTCCAGTTCTCCCGGACCACGGCGTGGCCGCGCGTGACATGCCTGCGCCCGTCGCGGATGCTGACGCGGCTCCCACGCCGGCCGAAGGCATAGGCGCCGGCGTAGACCGGGTTGGTCAGGATCCTGTGAACCCGTGAGTGGCCCGGCGACCTCCAGCGCACCCGCTCCCGACCCGGCTGCGATGCCGGTGGCCCGACGCCCTGCCGGACAGGCCGGGGATGGACCTGACGGACGCCCTGCGGTTCCCCGAACCTCCGGAACACCGGCGACACCGCTTCACGGACAGGTGGGTCCGGATTCATCCCGGTGGCGTCGTCACCCACTCTCCGGCACCCGACGGCAACGAACGGGAACAGCGCCCCGCGTTCCGCCTTGCGCCCGGTTCCCTCTTCCGAGCGCCTGCGGATGTTCGAGGCCTCGGGTTCACTCACGGTGCCGTGCATGCCGGGAAGCATCCTGTCCATCGGCAACCGGGGGTCGTGGACCGGGTGCCCGTCCGCGGGAAGGCACCCGACCAGTCAGCGGAACTCGATCAGCGTGTGCCACTCCCGGCCGTTCCGCGCCAGCCAGCGGGCAAGCGCGGTCCGCGTCTGCCCGCCGCCCTAGCAGTCCGTGCCGAACCACTCCACCGTCTCCGCCGAGACCTGACGCATCCCAATCCGCCTGCCGCCTGTTTCGCACGGAACCGGACCCGGTGTTAAGGGTGTGATGTTGATAGATCCCAGGCGCCGGTGAACGGAGATGTTCCCGGCGTCTCCGCCGGTCGGGCAGGGGCGGTTGGAGTGCAGTGGAAACGGCTCGTCACCTCACGACCGAACGCTTACGCGTTCAGCATGACGAAATCGATATTGAAACAGATAGTTTTTCGCATTTCACAGATCACTCCCCGTTCGTTACCTGTATTGAAGCAGCTCAGGAAGGCCATTGAGAGGAATCACATATCATATCGGCGACGACAACGACAACACGCTGACCGGCGGCGACGGCAATGATGGCCTGTATGGCCGCAAGGGCAGCTACACGCCGTATGGTGGCGACGGGAGAGATATCATCCGTGGCGGTCGCGGCGACGACAGGAGCATCGGCGGCGCAGGCAAAGACAGTCTCATCGGCCAGGAGGGCAGGAACACCTTCGTGTTCCTGAATGGAAAGTGCGGATCTCAAAAGCGATTGCCCTGCTACACTTTTTTTGCGGGAGATGCTTGTCAAACCAATTGGTTTGTACAAATGATTTGTACGATTGGCCTGCCGTGCCGTAGAGTGATTGGGTGAGGAACGTCGGCAATGACGAAAGCAGCGGATATCAAGGCCGGGGACGGTTTCGGAGACGTCACTAACTGACTCTAAGAGATGATCAAAGAGGAATATGGAAAATGACAGTACACAAAATCAATGGCCCTGCAAATCTGTATACGTTTGATCCTGAGACCGATGTCATAAATACCGAAAGGCTGGACTTTCAATAGGGTATTCGACAGCAGTGTCGGTGGTGATCCGAGGACGACTGTGCTGGTTCGAGATCTTGACGGGGGGCTCAAAGCGATCATTCTGTACAATGTCAACTTTGCTGCTATGAGTGGTCTGGACGGTGACAACTTTCAGGTCAGTGAAGAGATTGTAAGAATTTCCCCTCGGGAGATGCCCCCCATCAGGGGAGCCCATTGGGACGGCACCGATGGGGATGACTCGCATACAGCCACGAATGCTACGAATGCAGTTCGGCATCTCTATGGACTCGACGGAAATGACACCCTCACGGGGAATGGATTTAACAACAAAATCGACGGCGGGGACGGTAATGACCAACTTTACGGTCTATACGGGGACGACATTCTTATTGGTGGCTACGGGAACGACCGTCTGAATGGTGGAGCAGGGCATGACTGGCTCTACGGTCTATGGGGTAATGACAGGCTTGAAGGTGGCGCTGGCGAAGACCGGCTTTACGGCGGCGACGGCGACGACGAACTCTACGGCGGCGGTAACCATGACCGGCTCGAAGGCGGCGCGGGCCGGGACCGGCTCTGGGGCGGCGACGGCAACGACGAACTTCACGGCGGCGCCGACCGTGATTGGCTGCGCGGCGAGGCTGGCCATGACTTCATCGGGGGCGGCGACGGCAACGACTTCATCTGGGGCGGGGCCGGCGACGACACAATCTACGGCGGCGCGGGCAACGACTGGGTCGACGGCAATGACGGCGATGACGACATTCTCGGTGGTGCGGGCAATGACGAGCTTCGCGGCGAAGGCGGCAACGACAATCTCGAGGGCGGCGATGGCGACGATCTCCTGAACGGTGGAACCGGCAATGACACCCTCAAGGGCGGCGAGGGCAATGACAGGTTGCAGGGCGATACAGGTGGCGACACTCTTCACGGCGGCACGGGCAATGATTCTTTGCACGGCAGCCAGGGCTTGGACACCCTCAATGGCGACGAGGGCAACGACACGCTCTACGGTGGTGCGGGCAGAGACACCCTTCGCGGTGGCGCGGGCGATGACACATTGACCGGTGGCAGGGGCCGCGACGTCTTTGTTTTCGAAAAAAGCGGCAACGGCGCCGACACGATCCAGGACTTCAGGGACGGGCGGGACAGACTGACGTTCGAGGATGGAGGCGAGGCACTGGTCTGGGACGATCTCAAAATCGTGCAGGAAGGCGGAAACACTGTCATTTCATGGGGCAGTGATGGTAGTGAAGTGACGCTGAACAAAGTGACAGCCACCGACATCACCGAAGAGGACTTCTCCTACGATTTTGCCTGATGGAGGGCCTCCTGCAGGACCCGGTGTTCCTGCGGGATTCTCCCTGAATCAGGCGGCGGTCCGGGCTCCGGCCCGGGTCTGTAGCTGTCCTTGCGGCAATTTGACGTAAAGGCTTACTTTTTTGCCAGGGCGGGTCAGTATTTTCTGGCAGTGGAGGGTGAATCGCCACCGTGGTCCCCTTATGTTCTTCCCATGCCGAGCCGATTGAAAGACAACCTCCCCATGTCTCGCCAAGAGTCCTGGAAGTTTCTACCGGACGAAGGCGCCTCCGCAAGGCACCTTGCGAAGCTGCGCTGGGGAAGGGCTTCAACTGCCCCGCCTGCGGCGGGACGAGGGGCTGGGAGCCGAGGGGGAGCGCTGCCGCCGGGACTGCGCGGAATGCAGGCGCCAGACGTCGGTGACCTTACAGCAGCCCGCACTTTTGTCGCTGATCCTATTCCCGCCTCCGCACGCCGAGCGTGTCGCGCCTCTGGTCCTCGCCGAGGGCGTCGCGCACCTGTATGGCCCGGTTCAGCCGCTCCAGATGCCATGGGACGGGCCGCCGTTTGCCTTCGCGGGTGATTCGGTGCAGGGTGTTGACAGGAAGACAGCATGTTGTGGCGGGGGGCCGCGAGACGGCAACCCCCGCCGAGTGAAAGGAGAGAAAGATGACTGATTCGAAAACCCCTTTCGAGGGGAACGTTACCACGGTCTACGCGGCTCTGGAAGTGAGCGGCAGGAGCTGGATCCTCGCGGTGGGCGATCCGTCCGACACGTCGAGGGCCGGCATCCACAGGCTGGCGCCGCAGGACGTTGATGGGCTCCTGGGCAGGCTCGGGCGGGCGCGGGAGCGGGCGGCGACCGGCGGCGATGTCCGGGTGATGCTTGTGTACGAGGCCGGTTACGAGGGCTTCTGGCTGGCCCGGCGGCTGGAGGGGGAGGATGTCGAGGTGGTTGTCTGCGACCCCGCGAGCCTCGAGGTGGTGCGGAGGAAAAAGAAGGTGAAGACGGACCGGATCGACGCCCGCCGGATGGTCCGGGCGCTCAGGGCGTGGGACGGCGGCGACCGGGACGCGATGTCGCGGGTGCGTGTGCCAACGGTCGCGGAGGAGGACAGGAAGCGGCTGCTGCGCCGGCGGGAGCGTCTGGTGCAGGAGCGCCGCCGCCTCTCGAACTCCGTCGACGGGCTCCTGAGGCTGCACGGGGTGTTGGCCGGGGATCCGGCGCGGCCGGGGTTCCGTGAGCGGCTCGGCGGGATGGAGACCGGCTACGGGGAGCCGCTGCCGCCGGAGCTGCTGGCCGAGATCAAGGGCATCCTCGACCGGCTGGAGCTGGTGCGCGCGGAACTCAAGGCTGTCGAGGCGAGGAAGATGGAGATGCTGGAGGCGTCGGCCCGGGCCCTCGACGGCCTCCGCGCGGACGCCGCCGGGAAGGAGGCCGCTCCGCCCGTTGACAGACCGCGGGCGGCGCCGGCGGACGCCCACCACGCGGCGACGCTGGTCCGGCTGCGCGGGATCGGCCCGAACGACGCGCTGATGCTGGGCGGCGAGCTCTTCTACCGGGAGCTGCGCAACCGGCGGCAGCTGGCCAGCCTCGCGGGCCTGGCGCCGGTGCCCTTCGCGAGCGGGGGCGTCGACAACGACCAGGGGATCAGCAAGGCGGGCGGCGCGATGCTGCGAAAGCACCTGGTGCAGATGGCCTGGCGCTGGCTGCGCCACCAGCCCGACAGCGCCCTCTCGGCGTGGTTCCGGGATTACGTGAGCGCCCGCGACGGACGTTCGCGCAGGCGGGGGATCGTGGCGCTGGCCCGTAAGCTTCTGGTGGCGCTGTGGAGGTTCGCCACCACCGGCCTGGTGCCGGAGGGCGCCGTCCTGTCGCAGGCCTGAGAGCGGGAGGGCAACGGAACAACGGAACAACGGAACACCCGGGCGGCCCGACGGGGCCTCCGGGGAACCCGGGCAGGGCGTGTGACCGTGCAGGGGCCTGGTTCGCCGCAGGAAGCGGCACCGTTCATTCCGGATGGGTCCCGCCCCCCCCGGAACGTCGCACCGCCCGAATCGGGCATAATGGTCACGGGGCCGGCACCGGCCAACCGAACCGGATAAGAGGCTGGACGCGTCGTTGAGCGCGTCATGGAACCGCGACGTTCTGTCTGGACTTCCCCGGTGGCACGGAAGCCGCCCCCCCGACGGAGGGAGGGACGCCGATGTGAGGTTTTGAAAAAGGGCACTTGACCTGTAAGGTCTCATAAGAGCCCCTGCCGGACCGTCCCCTCCGGGATGCTTTCGACGGCCTCCAGCCCGCCGAGCCTGTCGCCGGGCAGCCGCAGCGCCCGGCGCGCGTGCCCCTCGGGGGGCTCGGAGCAGGCCAGCATCGCCAGCCTCGTCTGGCCCCCGCCGTCCAGCACGGGCCTCCTGCTGCTGGCCTGCCCCTTCCTCTCCAGAGCCGCCTCCAGGCCTTCCAGCACGAACCGCCTGCGGGCCCGCCCGCCCGTCGAGGCCCCGGCCCCGAGGACGTCCGCCATGTCGGCGTCATCGCGTCCGCCGCCGTCGCGGCCGGTGTCCGCCAGAAGGAGGATGCGCCCCCGCCGGCGCCGCGTCACCGACCCCTTTCCGCCGTCGACGGTCCCCTGCGGGAGCGCCCGCCCGCCACCGTCCAGCCTTGCGTGACATATTCTCTTTCCGCCTCTGCCCATAGCCTGCCCCTTCCCGGTGCCCCCCGGAACCGCCAGCGGACATCCGCCCGATCCGGAAGGCCTGTTGGTTGCTGTTGCGGCGGGTATAAGGTATCAGGTGGGACAGGGCAGGCGTCCCGGCGTCACTTCAACACGGGCGGGATACTAGGATGTTCGAGGCTTCGAAAACGCCAGCGGCTTCGTGCTGGCTTGGTCCATACAGACCACCCTTGATGCTGGACTGGCCTGTGCCGCTCGCGAAACGTCCATCGGCGCTTACGGGAATGTTGGTGAATCGTACGTGCTCGACGCTATGGGCCGCCAGCCGCTTTATATCGACGATATTGCTGAATGTCGCGTCCATCTGCATCCTTGCTGGCCTGTAGACAAGCTCAACATCGCCCTGAAGCTGGTGGTTGGACCGGCTGCCTGTGGCAGGCGTACCTGTCATGATTCCTCGCCAGGTTGCGCTGGCTGACGGCCGCGCTCCCGACAAATCACCGGCCGCGTAGCCCATCCTGGCTCTGAACTCCACGGGAATGCGGCGGCCTTGAACCGGCGCCTGTACCTCTCCCTCCATATGGATGATGATGAACCCACTATGGTTCATCCAGGATCCGAACGCCTTGGTGTCCGCGGCGCCCAGCTGCGGATCCGTGTAGCGACCACTGGCCCGGATGGACGTAACGCCGTGGCGCGTGCCCAGGATCTCCACATTGCCTAAAGTGAACCAGGATCGCTCCCGCGCTTCAGCGATGCTGATCGTATCGGACAGCCCTGTCTCGCGGTGCGTGTACGTACAGGATGTATAGGAACAATTGGCCTCTAGAGCGAAGGACAGGGTGACGGGAGACGTCACATTATAGTGGATGGACGTCAGATCGAACCTGTCCGCGGACGCCGCCACATCGGGAAGCCGCTGGTCCTGGGTCGCGGCTGTCTCCGTAGGCGCCTGCGCCTGCGTCAACGCCCGTATGGAGCGGATATGCGTTGGTGTCTCCGTGCCAGGCAATCCCGTCACCCGCACGTCCGGTGATTTTGGACCGCCACCACCACCGCAGGCGGACAGAACCACGAGAGCACATAGAATTCCACTTGACCGCCGCATCGCCGCTCCCTTTCACTGAAATTCGCTGGCTTCGCCCTATCAAGTGAATGGCGGCAACGCAACCGACTGCCCGGAGCGGGATGTAGCCCAGGATTCCTCTCAAGCTGCTGCGACCTGATGGGTGTAGCCGAAGATTTTTGACTCCTGTCCACTTTCTTTCCATTTTTCTGACCCATGGTCCTGCAGCGCGTGCCGGGCGGATCAACCCTCCGGGGCATTACAAGAATCCTGGGCTACACCCCCGGAGCGACCTGACGGGCGGAGATGGAATTGACGGGCTGTTGGGGATCCAATCAGCTTTCCGGACCCACTGTCGGAGTAGTGGTATACGGGATCATTGGTCGGGTGACGGCTAGGCAGTGGGCGGCCCTAGTATCCCGTCCGTGTTGAAGTGACGCCGGGATGCCTGTCCTGTCCCACCTGATCCCGTATACTGGCCGCAACAACAACCGACAGACCTTCCGGATCGGGCGGATGTCCGCTGGCGGTTCCGGTGGGGGGCACCGGGAGGCGGCAGGCAACGGGCACAGGTGGAAAGAGGATCTATCACGTAAGGCTGGACGACGGTGGCGGACGCGATGACGCCGACATCGCGGACGTCCCCGAGGCCGGGGGCCTGGAGGCGGCGCTGGAGAGGAAGGAGCAGGCCAGCAGCAGGAAGCCCGTGCTGGACGGCGGGGGCCAGGCGAGGCCGGCGATGCTGGCCTGCTCGGATCTCCCCGAGGGGCACGCGCGCCGGACGCTGCGGCTGCCCGGCGACAGGCTCGGCGGGCTGGAGGTCGTCGACAGCATCCCGGAGGGGACGGTCCGGCAGGGGCTCTTATGAGACCTTACAGGTCAAGTGCCCTTTTTCAAAACCTCACATCGGCGTCCCTCCCTCCGTCGGGGGGCGGCTTCCGTGCCACCGGGGAAGTCCAGACAGAACGTCGCGGTTCCATGACGCGCTCAACGACGCGTCCAGCCTCTTATCCGGTTCGGTTGGCCGGTGCCGGCCCCGTGACCATTATGCCCGATTCGGGCGGTGCGACGTTCCGGGGGGGGCGGGACCCATCCGGAATGAACGGTGCCGCTTCCTGCGGCGAACCAGGCCCCTGCACGGTCACACGCCCTGCCCGGGTTCCCCGGAGGCCCCGTCGGGCCGCCCGGGTGTTCCGTTGTTCCGTTGTTCCGTTGCCCTCCCGCTCTCAGGCCTGCGACAGGACGGCGCCCTCCGGCACCAGGCCGGTGGTGGCGAACCTCCACAGCGCCACCAGAAGCTTACGGGCCAGCGCCACGATCCCCCGCCTGCGCGAACGTCCGTCGCGGGCGCTCACGTAATCCCGGAACCACGCCGAGAGGGCGCTGTCGGGCTGGTGGCGCAGCCAGCGCCAGGCCATCTGCACCAGGTGCTTTCGCAGCATCGCGCCGCCCGCCTTGCTGATCCCCTGGTCGTTGTCGACGCCCCCGCTCGCGAAGGGCACCGGCGCCAGGCCCGCGAGGCTGGCCAGCTGCCGCCGGTTGCGCAGCTCCCGGTAGAAGAGCTCGCCGCCCAGCATCAGCGCGTCGTTCGGGCCGATCCCGCGCAGCCGGACCAGCGTCGCCGCGTGGTGGGCGTCCGCCGGCGCCGCCCGCGGTCTGTCAACGGGCGGAGCGGCCTCCTTCCCGGCGGCGTCCGCGCGGAGGCCGTCGAGGGCCCGGGCCGACGCCTCCAGCATCTCCATCTTCCTCGCCTCGACAGCCTTGAGTTCCGCGCGCACCAGCTCCAGCCGGTCGAGGATGCCCTTGATCTCGGCCAGCAGCTCCGGCGGCAGCGGCTCCCCGTAGCCGGTCTCCATCCCGCCGAGCCGCTCACGGAACCCCGGCCGCGCCGGATCCCCGGCCAACACCCCGTGCAGCCTCAGGAGCCCGTCGACGGAGTTCGAGAGGCGGCGGCGCTCCTGCACCAGACGCTCCCGCCGGCGCAGCAGCCGCTTCCTGTCCTCCTCCGCGACCGTTGGCACACGCACCCGCGACATCGCGTCCCGGTCGCCGCCGTCCCACGCCCTGAGCGCCCGGACCATCCGGCGGGCGTCGATCCGGTCCGTCTTCACCTTCTTTTTCCTCCGCACCACCTCGAGGCTCGCGGGGTCGCAGACAACCACCTCGACATCCTCCCCCTCCAGCCGCCGGGCCAGCCAGAAGCCCTCGTAACCGGCCTCGTACACAAGCATCACCCGGACATCGCCGCCGGTCGCCGCCCGCTCCCGCGCCCGCCCGAGCCTGCCCAGGAGCCCATCAACGTCCTGCGGCGCCAGCCTGTGGATGCCGGCCCTCGACGTGTCGGACGGATCGCCCACCGCGAGGATCCAGCTCCTGCCGCTCACTTCCAGAGCCGCGTAGACCGTGGTAACGTTCCCCTCGAAAGGGGTTTTCGAATCAGTCATCTTTCTCTCCTTTCACTCGGCGGGGGTTGCCGTCTCGCGGCCCCCCGCCACAACATGCTGTCTTCCTGTCAACACCCTGCACCGAATCACCCGCGAAGGCAAACGGCGGCCCGTCCCATGGCATCTGAAAGAAACGACATCAAGCCCTGGAGGGACCAGTGCCGGTGCATCCCGCCGAAAGGGAGCGCCGAATCCGTCCGCGCCATGGAGGACGTCCCGAGACCTGCAGCCGCGAGTACGACGACGGCACCCCGGAGCGGCGGACGGGGGAGACACGGACGCCGCTGCCTGTGCGGCCCGGACAGCCGGCCGCATACGGCTCCGGGCACGGGCGCAACGGCACCGCGGACCTGTTCATGGTCCACCCCCCCCCGCTGGAGGCGTGGCGCCGCGTGAAGGTCACCGACCGCCGCAGGAGGCGGGACTTCGCAAGGCTGCCCGCCGACATCGCCGACGTCCATTTTCCGGACAGGAAAACCGTCCCCGTGATGGACAGCCCGACACCCACAGGCTGTCGACCCTCCACCAGACGTCCGGGCCGGCGGAGGCGTCGCGGCCCGCGGACCGCTTCGAGGTCCACCACACGCCGAGGCACGGGAGCTGGCTTAACATGGCGGAGACCGGGACAGACGTCCTCTCCCGGCAGTGCCTCGACCGGCGGATCCCGGACCGGGAGGCGATGGTGCGGGAGGCCGGCGCCTGGCAGGCGCACCGCAACCCGTCGGCGAAGCCGGTCGACTGGTGCTTCAGGACCGGGGACGCCCGCGTGAAACTGAAGTCCCTCTATCCGTCACAACAATAAGGTCGTGATACTAGGTGCCAAAGTGCCAATCTGTGATACTACAATCGATAGTAAGAATGGCGTGGAGCTGGGCGAATTGCTTGCCACTTCGGATATCGTCACGCTGCACGTGCCTATTTAGGACGGTACCGGAGGGCTGTTCGGCAGGAAGGAGATCGGCTTGGTGACGCCGGGAGTAATTCTCGTAAACGCCTTGTGCGAGGCCAGATTGCGGACGAGGCGGCGCTAGTGGAGGCGCAGGAGGCTTAGTGGGACGATGGCGGACGTCTATTCGACTGTGCCGCTTGCTTTCAAAAATCCGCTATAGACCGTGTGCGCGACAACGACGATGCGCGTGATTTTGACGCCGCACATTGCTGGAGTTACCCGACAGGCATGAGCAAGCCTGTTTGCGGCGGCTTGGAACTACATTGTTTGGGTGCCCCTGCAGGGAGAGCCTGCACGGCACGTGACCAACGGGATTTGGGTATGAGTGCCAATGATAACGGCGTGTCAGGAAGGGACAGTAATTTGGCTGAATGAACGATGGATTTGGGCGTCGCCTAGCATGGAACTTGGCCGGGATCGTTCAGGTGCTGTGCCACTGAATTCCAGCATCTAAAGTACGCGAATTGAAGTGGACTGCGACTGCAACTTCAAGCGAGTGCGTTAGGATCAAAGCCGCAGGATCCGCCTTGCGTTGCCTGAGAATATCGCGTCTCGCGTCGCGTTCTTGATGGGTGCCTGTCGCAACCAGTCGACTCCAAGCTTGTTATCCGCGTAGGGCCAATCAACAGCGAAGAGGATTCGATCTGGCTCAAGCATCTTGAGGCAGAGCAACAATGCTTCGTCAGCGAAGAATCCGCTGGTGGTGATCCAGAAGTTATGGCGGAACGAGGCGTCGAAGCCAGTTAGCGTCGTCCTGCTTCGGCTTAGACTCTCGGCGATCCGCGGCATCCAAAACGGCAGGGCCTCGCCCAAGTGGCCGAGAATGATCCTGAGGTCCGGATGCTGTTCGAACACGCCCGAGAGGATCAGCCGGATGGCTTGGGTGCCGGTCTCAACTCCGAAGCCCCATGCGGCCGTCGTGAACATCGGGTGGGATTCATCGTACGGCGCGTAGTAGCGGGCCGTTACGACATTGTCGGGCCGTGCTGGGTGGAGATAGATCGGAACGTCCAGTTTCTCGGCGCGAGCGAAGATCGGCCAATAGGCCTTGCCATCGATCATCTCGCCGCGACTCATTCCGTGAACCATCGCGCCCTTGAGGCCAAGCTCCTCTACCGCTCGCTGAAGCTCGTCCGCCGCCATCTGGGGCAGCATTGTGGGAATCATTGCGAAGCCCTGAAATCGGTTTGGTGTTTCGGCAATTACCTTCGCAAGCGCATCGTTAACGGACTGGCAAGCCGTAATCGCGACGTCTTCCGCAAGTCGCTGGCTGCCCGGAGACTGGTGAGACAGGACTTGCATGTCGATTCCCGCCCTGTCCATTTCTTCGATCCTGATGCCGACGAAGTCGTAGAGCCTGTCTAGGAGAGGTTTGGGCTGATGGAGTGTCGCGGGGGTGAAATGCGCCGTTAGCGCATTGTGCAAGAAGTGCTCTTCAACTGCGATGATCTTGTGACTATCATTCTGCGCCATTTCATTACCTCTGCTTCAACCTGCGCACTGACTCAGAACTGGCTTCCCATGGCCTCGGACGGATTTGGGACGCACAATTCTGCTCCGCTCTGTCCGATATCTGGCCGGGTAATCTCTACGAAGGTGGTTTCCGGTGGAGGCAGGTCGAGATACGGGATATCTCTGTTTACCGCCATTCACCGGTGCAGCGAATCCTCGCTGGCGAGTCAGTCCCAGCGTCGGAAATTCATCAATTGGGTTAATCGTCAAGTGCCGGGTTGAATCTGGAATCGCAATCACATCGGAGGGAGTCTCCTTCGCGGAGAAGGCGTTTCGGCCGTCGTTTTCGTTGCAAAATTCAGCTGCGACAGTTGTCCAGCGTGGCATTGTATGGCTTGGACCATGGATCATGACTTCAAATATCTCTCTTTGCCGCGTTGGTCGACAGATCATCTGGTTTAGTGAATAGGCCGATGCTTTGGTGTCCGGAAGCTTGGATTCCCTGCGACATCATCTGAAGATATCTCCCATGTGATTTGATTTCTGGGGGAATTCAGGACTCGTCCGCGTTCGGGCTCGTCTTGACATTGGAAACTTTCTTGAAGATACGTCCCAGATGCGGATCCGTGTGATGATTGATGAAGCGATGATGTCGTTCATGCTTTGCGGCATCAGCGAGCCGAAAGGTGCGCCACACGCTTTGGGAATATCTCCCAGATGACCACGTCGAAGGCGTATCTGGCGGGTTTCTGCGAACGTTTCGTTTCATGAAGGATCGCCGAAATCGGAGAGTTGTTGAAATACGGGCTCATTCCGCACATTGCCATGGTTCGAACGGATTTGTGCCCGTCCGCAATGCGAATTGGCAAGCAACCCTTGGCATCAGTCCTTTTGTAAACCTTGGTCATGACCACTTCGGACGGCACGGTGCGCTCGTTCGCGACAGCATCAGATTGAAGCTGTGTTTCTTTAGAGATATCCTTGATAGTAGACTTCTTTATCATACCGGAAGCCCCCTGTACCGTTGTCCATTATGGTTGTTCGCGATAAAATGCAATCGGTTGCGTTAGAACTTCTGATCATTTGCTCGAGTGTCGATGTCCGTGAAGTTCTCTTGATGAGTTCGTGCCATCGTGCGGAGAGGTCCATGACTTGAAGATCGCCGGAAGTTGCAAGTATCGTTGATAAAATCGACCTCTCGCAGCCAATCGGGTTGCCGAAGTTATCGTTCGCGACAAATGTCCGCACTCACTTTGATTCTCATAGTTTTCGAATTCGATTTCCTGAAGTTTGACGAATCGGAGGCACATGGCGGATCCGACTTGGCGCCGACATCGCTTGCGCAGAGCTTGGCGGCGCTTTGCCGGTGCCCGTTGGCCACCTTGGGAAACACTGACTGTGACATAAACCCCAATCGCCAGAATGTCGAGTTGGGTACGATCTCAATCAATTCTACCCGAGGCCGCTTGAGGTCGTGGCTCATTTCCAGCCAAGAGCAACTGGACGAGGACATGTTCCTAGGTAAGGGGATTGGACTGAAAGTCGGGATTTTGAAGAATAACAAGGGATTGCCCCTCAGTTTTCAACTTAATCGCCCAAAATTGGGATGGGAGACAGGAACCGCCGAGGTTGAACCCTACTATCTATCCCTGCAGGCTCTTCACCCCGACGTCACCTTCATTTCGGACTTGCATCGCTAGCGCCACTGCATGGCTCGCAGCGGCTGTTGTAAAATATGGAACGCTGCCCATCAGTGCCACATTTCGCATTGATCGGCTATCCTGTACTGCCTGTGCACCATCCGTCGTATTCATTACCAATGCGATGTTTCCGTCCCGAATCGCATCAATGATATTGGGACGCCCCTCGAAAGCCTTTAGAACTTGGGCAGTCTGAATTCCAGCTGCTGACAGAAACTTGGCCGTTCCGCGTGTGGCGGCTATCGAGAATCCCAAATTGACCAGGATGCGCGCCGTTTCCACAAGTTGTGGTGTCTTGTCGTCGTCCTTGATCGAGAAGAATACGGTTCCTAGGGTGGGAAGCAGAATGCCTGCACCGAGTTGTGACTTTAGGAACGCACGAGGAAAGTCGCGGTCCCAGCCCATGACCTCGCCAGTGGAGCGCATTTCAGGTCCAAGAATTGTGTCCACACCTGGAAACCTGTTGAATGGCATGACAGCTTCCTTCACGCTAAACCAGGGCATGGCAGGATCTGCGAGTGTCATCGGATCTGCGAGAGGCAGAGGGTCGTCGGGACGTGCCCCAGACGGGTAGGGTGGCCGCTTTGGAAAGGCGTCCAGCGATTCGCCTGCCATGAGGCGCGCCGCAATCGAAGCGATCGCTGAATCGGTCGCCTTTGCCACGAATGGAACAGTCCGGGAGGCGCGAGGGTTGACCTCGATCAGGTATACGCAGCCGTCCTGAACCGCAAACTGTGCGTTCATCAACCCAACAACACCCAACGCTTGGGCGAGCGCGACCGTCTGCCGTTCGATTTCCGCAATTGCTCCATCTGACAGCGTGTGAGGCGGAAGGCAGCAGGCACTGTCGCCAGAATGCACGCCCGCCTCTTCAATATGCTGCATAATTCCTGCGATATGGGTTGCGCTGCCATCGGAAAGTGCATCCACGTCGACTTCGACGGCACCTCTGAGGTAGCTGTCGAGAAGGACTGGGCTGTCACCCGAGACGATGACGGCTTCGGATATGTAGCGCTCAAGTTGGGGCCGGTCGTGGACGATTTCCATCGCGCGACCACCAAGGACATAGCTTGGCCGAATGACAAGCGGATACCCGATCATCTCTGCCGCCTGCACCGCTTCACCCGCGGTGGATGCAATGGCGTTGTTCGGTTGAAGCAGCCCCAGGTCTCTAACAAGCGCCTGGAATCGTTCGCGGTCTTCCGCCCAATCGATGGAGTCGGGGGTGGTGCCAAGAATGGGTACATCGGCGGCGTCAAGGGCCTTCGCCAGCTTCAGGGGTGTCTGGCCACCGAATTGGACGATGACTCCGTGCAACATGCCTCTTTTCTGCTCGACCCGAATCACTTCCATTACGTGCTCGAGCGTAAGCGGTTCGAAGTACAGCCTGTCGGAGGTGTCATAATCTGTGCTGACCGTTTCCGGGTTGCAGTTGATCATGATCGTTTCGTAACCTGCGTCTGACAGAGCGAAACAGGCATGGCAGCAGCAATAGTCGAATTCGATGCCCTGTCCGATTCGGTTGGGACCACCTCCAAGGATGACGATCTTCTTGGCGCCGCTGGGCCGGGCTTCGCATTCCACTTCTCCCATGGCCGGAGCTTCGTAAGTGGAATACATATAGGGGGTCTGAGCCTCGAACTCGGCGGCGCAGGTGTCGATACGTTTGAACACCGCTCGAACATTCAGGTCGACGCGCAATTCACCGATCTCTGCTTCGCTCCGACCCGTGAGCTTTGCGAGGCGGGCGTCAGTGAAGCCAAGGATTTTCAACCTGCGAAGGCCAACCTCTTCCTCAGGAAGCCCGTTTGTCCGTATTTCGGTCTCAACGTTCACGATCTCCCGAATTCGGGCGATGAACCAGGGATCGTATCCGGTTTTGGCTTGGATTTCGGAGTCCTCTAATCCCTCTCGCATAGCTTGAGCGATGCGTCGCAGCCGGTCGGGATGCTGAGCCGAGAGAAACTTGACAATTGCCGCAGGGTCTTCGCCGAGGCCTGGAATCTCAATTTCGTCAAAGCCGGAGAGGCCGGTTTCCATTGACGCAAGTGCCTTCTGTACTGATTCGTGGAATGTACGGCCGACAGCCATGGCTTCACCGACCGATTTCATGGCAGTGGTCAGCGTTGGTTCGGCACCCGGAAACTTCTCGAAAGCAAAGCGGGGAATTTTGGTGACAACGTAGTCGATCGTAGGTTCAAAGCTTGCTGGCGTCACTTGTGTGATGTCATTGTCGAGTTCATCGAGGGTGTAGCCAACAGCCAGCTTTGCGGCAATCTTTGCGATCGGAAAGCCAGTGGCCTTCGATGCGAGAGCAGAGGAGCGGCTGACCCGCGGGTTCATTTCGATCACGACCATTCGCCCATCGTCAGGATTCACTGCCCACTGGACGTTCGAACCGCCGGTCTCGACCCCGATCTCGCGCAGGACAGCAATCGAGCGGCTCCGCATGATCTGGTATTCCTTGTCGGTTAGCGTCAAGGCGGGTGCGACGGTGATTGAGTCCCCTGTATGCACGCCCATCGGATCGACATTTTCGATGGAGCAGACGATGATGGCGTTGTCTGCCCTGTCGCGGACAACCTCCATCTCGAACTCCTTCCAGCCGAGCAGACTTTCGTCGATCAGTATCTGGTTGACTGGAGATGCGGCGAGACCAATTCTGCAGATATTCTCGAAATCGCTACGGTTGTACGCGACCCCACCGCCGGTTCCACCAAGGGTGAATGCCGGACGGATGATCGCCGGCAGTCCGACGGAATCGATCACGCCCATCGCCTCATCCATTGTGTTGGCGATGGCGGCCCTTGGGTTTTCCAGGCCGATTCGCTCCATTGCCTCGCGGAAGAGCTTTCGGTCTTCGGCCATTTCGATAGCGGCTCGCTTGGCGCCGATCATTTCCACACCGAAGGCTTCAAGGACTCCCTTTGCGGTTACATCCGAGCCGAATTCCGCTTTCAGTCTGGTCAGGTCGTCGTTCTGGAATGTGTTTCCAACTCGCAGTTCCTCTAAAGCGAGCGACGTATTGAGACCTGTCTGTCCTCCCATGGTCGGTAGCAGGGCATCGGGTCTCTCCCTTTCGATAATGCGGGCGACGAAAGTCGGTGTGATCGGCTCGATGTAGGTGGCATCCGCCATGACCGGATCGGTCATGATCGTGGCAGGGTTCGAGTTGACCAGAATGATACGGTAGCCTTCCTCTCGCAGCGCCTTGCATGCTTGGGCACCGGAATAATCGAACTCGCAGGCTTGACCGATGACAATTGGGCCAGCGCCAATTATCATGATTGATTGGATGTCTTCCCGTTTTGGCATCTGGTCCTCGGCACCTGCAAATTGTCGGGTTTATAGAGCTAGAGAATCGCTGTGCAAGACCAATCGAATCCCGGCGCGTGATCGGGTGGTCGTGGATGCACATCCGCATCGGCCGGACCAACCTCTTGGTGGGTTCTCAAGGCGCTCGGATTCCGATCGGCCGGCAACTCCGGGGATGGCAGGAACACAGTCAGCGCCGACATTGGCTGCTGTCCAGTTGCCCCAGTATACCGCGGACAGGCCGGGGCCATCGCGTCTGGAACTTTGGTTGCGGACAGAAGTGGCGCTCCCGTTTCGGTTGTGGTCAGGTTTGGATGATTCCAGGCATTGAAGCGACAACAGGGACCCAAACGCGATTGCCCCACCCGTGTCCGAAGGGTGTATCCCAGATTGTTGGGAATCTATGCTTTCGGTCGGTTTTCACGGGCGAAAACCGACCGAAAGGAGTTCCTATGCCAGGAAATCAAGGCTTAGCAAAGACATCCGAGCGATTCATGCCAACATTCTGGGCTACACCCGTGTCCGAATTTCCATTTGCGGGCCCGCTGCGGCCGTGGTAACCTGACTCCAACTCTTCAGCGGGGCCTCTTCAAGGATGAGTAGGAGGTTCCGGAATGACGGTATCCAGAATTCACGGGAGTGGTCTCGGCATGGCGATGAGCGTGTTGGCCATGCTGGCGCTCGTAAGCTGCGGCGGCGGAGCTGGCGACCGCGGCCAACACCGCCCTCGACGCGGCGAAGACGGCTGTCGGTCTGGTGGCGGACGATTCGGGGGACGACGCGGTCTCCGACGCCGACGCGAAGGTGGCGGCCGCCGAAGCGGCGGTGGAGGCGGCGTCCGATGCGGACAGCCAAGCCGACCTCAGGGAGCGACTCGAGGCGCTCAAGGGCGTGCTTTCCACCAAGAAGACCTCGCGCACGGCTATCATGAATGCGGCCGCGGCGGACACGGCCCTCAAGGCGGCGAAGGCGGCGTCCGATGCGGACAGCCAAGCCGATCTCAGGGAGCGACTCGGGGCGCTCAAGGGCAAGCTGGAGGAGAGGAAGTCCGACCGCTCGGCCGCCATAGCCGATAGGAAGAAGGCCGCCGACGAGATGATGAGGGAGACGGCGCAAAAGCTGTATGCCGGTATTTCCAGGCGTACCGGTGGTAGCACCAGCGAGTTCATAGGCCGGCGGAACGCGATCTTCACAAGCCAGCTGCTCAGGGTGCAGATTGAGAAGGTCGTGAAGGAACTGAAGAAGGACGGGGATGCGATGGTCCGTGCAATCAAGGGCTGGAGGGGAGAGAAATACGCCTTGACCGACGGTCAGGATACCTACGAGGCCTATGTCTACGGCGATGCTTCGGAAGGCGATTTCAGAACGCTTGAGGACGTGCACCCCAGTGACTATGACGATACGACCGGAGTGCTCGGCAAGTCTGCCCTGCATAGCTACGGCAGAAGAATTGCGCGCGTCGGCGTCGGCATCACAGGCGGGTACAAGGTATACGAAGGCACCGAGGTGACGATCAAGGGCTCCTACTACGGCATCCCCGGCACCTTCAGTTGCACGCCCAACGCTGCCGACCGCAAGTGCGCAGCGCGATTGGCCATCAACTCAGAGGGTGAGGAAGGCGTCGACCTTCTCGGGGAGGACGAGAACAATTACGCGAACACCTTGGCGGACTGGACGTTCAAGGCCGACGATCCGAAGGCCAAGATAAGGGGATTATATACTTAACCAAATTTAATACAACATGTTGTTGTTCAAAACTGTCATTTTTACCATAATTTTTTGCATGTTCAGTTAAGTATATAATCGCTCAAGATAACGCAGCCGGACAAGGTCGGCTGGTCCATGTACGGCTGGTGGCTCAAGAAGTCCGGGGACGGCGCCTGGACCGCGAGTGCGTTCTATGGCGAGCGGAATGGGGAGTCGTCGAGCGTCGGTACCGCGAACATATTCGATACGCTAAGGGGAAAGGCGACGTACGAGGGCGGGTCCGCCGACCTTTACGCGCTCACCAGCCATGTCGTAGGAACGAACGACGCCGGCCAGTTCGTCGCGGACGCCATGCTTGAAGCGAACTTCGACACGAACAAGATCGAGGGGACCATCAGCAACTTCAGGACAGGCGCCCTCGGGTCGTCGCCGGAAAGGCAGCGGGACTGGTCCGTCGAACTGATGTCGACGGGTCTCAAGGTCCATAGGGCGACCGGGGAAAATGTAGGCGACTGGAAAGCTACGGAAAAGACCAAATGGACCATTGGCGGGACGGCTGCGGAAGCCTCCGGCAACTGGACCGGAAGCTTCACCCAGCAGGATGGCGGTCGCGGCGGGACCATTCGCCCGAAGGTGCTGACCGGGAACTTCTACTCCGAATACGGCGGGTCGGGCAGGATGGTCGGCGGCTTCGGCGCGAATCTGAAGACGGAGTAGCGCAGCCGCAGGAATGCATCTCCGCAACGGCGCCGTGTTGAATACGAGGGCGCTCCGCTCCCGGAGTTCGTTCCTCGGCTCTGGGAGCGGGACAGGGCCCGCTCCCCGCAGACCTGAAACGAATCCGGAGTCCCCCGGGGGACTTCCCATCCATGGGGTTCAGGGAGAGGGCCATCGCGTCTGGAATTCTCGCCGTCACAGTGGTCAATGGATTGCGGACCGACGTGGCGCTCCCGTTGCGACTGTGGTCAGGCCCGGATGATTCCAGGCATCGACGCGGCGACGGAGACCAAATGCACAGGCGTGATGGCTCCAACATGGGACTCGTGCGCCCAGAAGCCAAATGCATGGAACATGGCGTTGCGCAGGTTGTGCCTCTGCAGGATGCATGGAAGACAGGTTGGTTTTGATGCTGGAGGGCTGGGCTGAATCGAATCCCGACCGGTTCGCTGACAACGGAATTCCGTTTACGGGACGGGCGCAAACTGATTGAACTGCACAATCGTCTGGAAACCATTGCGAATCGCGCAGATGGCCAGGAGGCCGGATTTTCAGCCGCATAGCCAGATCCTTCAAACTGGTCCAGAGTGGCGGGTCATGTTTCGCCGTGCGGCGTCCTGACTTGGGGTTTGGTGCCCAAGGCGTCCGCTAACGCTCGGAAGCGGGCTTCCGCCACCTCCCCGAAAAGGTCGATCGAGCGCTCGGGCAGACGGAGTTCCAGTACATTCCGATTGGACCGCAATCGCAGTTCGCCAATCGCCTTGGCATCGTCTGCGACAAGCATCGAGCCGAACCGCATGGCTCTTCCGAGCACCTCTGCCTGTTGGATGTCGGCCGTACCCAAGAGGTTGACCAATGGCGCAAATCGGGTGTTCTCACGATTGTTCCGGTAGCGATGAAGCAATGCCAATCCCAGGAAAATCCGTGCAGGATGTGTGAGACCTCCAAGCGATGCCCGTGACACGTAGTCAAAGCAGGCTTCATGCCGATAGTCGGGGTGTGCACGCCAGTTCACATCATGTAGCAGACAGGCCGCCTTGATGATCCGCATGCGGTTCGGCGGAGCCTTTCGGAACAATGGGGAAACGAACCGATAGAGAGCCCGCCCGAAGCCCGGCAATCGTGCATCCTTCGCCTCCGCGAAGCGGCAGGCTTCGATCAAGGGGTCGCGGCGGCGCAGTTCGGCGGGCATCCGTTCGTAGAGCAAGCCCTCCCGAATGCCGTAACTTGAGACCGCGACCTCCCGTGGGCTCAGCTCCTTCAGGAGTTCCCATAGAACCTCGCTGGCATATGGAACCAACGACATCCGTGATTCTGAGATTCCGGTGCGGGACCTCAGGTCGTCTGGCGGATGATCGGCGACCCACTTCACTGTCTTGCGGATAGAGCTACATGTCATTCGGTATTCGTGCAGTACGTGCAGCGGATAGCCGTGTCGCTCCATGTCGAGTCGGGCAATTGTGCGCCACGAGCCTCCGACAAGGTATAGTCTTTCCTGACTCGCCCCCATCCTTGCGGCAAGCTCCGCAATGGTCTTCCTGATGTGGCTTTTACGCGCCCGCCTGTTTTTGATTTCCTGTAGGCGTAGAGGGCCGAGCAGGGAGGTCGCGCAGGCACCGACCCTGCCAGAAGTCAATTCAGCGAGTTCCAGTGAAGATCCACCAATGTCGCACACAATCCCGCTGGCGTCTGGCCAGCCAAGCAGCACGCCTTGAGCGGAAAGCCGCGCTTCCTCCTCTCCCGGAATCACGTGAAGTGAAAGACCCGTACTTTGCCTGACCTCTTCACAGAAGTCCGATCCATCCCGGGCATCGCGCACTGCGGCTGTTGCGACTGCGGTCAACTGCGGGATCCCCAGAGATTTGGTCAGGGACTGGAACCGCTTCATTGCCGCCACAGCGCGGCGGCGCCCGGTGGGATTCAGCAGGCCTGTCTCCGTGACGCCAGCGCCAAGCGATGCAAGGATCTTTTCGTTAAAGAAATACGCCGGACTGCGTGCCGCTCCGTCAAAGATCACCAAGCGGACGGAATTCGAGCCAACATCCACCACGCCGACTCGCGTGAGTTCGCGCATTGCTGGGTCGTTAAAGAGCGGGCGACCAAACGGTTCCCAATCCTCACCGAGTGTTTCGGCGCGACCATCCATCTCCATCACCCTCCGCAGCGCTGTCTGCCTCGAAACTGATGGAACAGGCCAATCCCGTCAATCGGGCAAATTGGCTGGTGAGCCATCTTGTCTCCTGATCATATGTGACATCGTCGGTCGGATGGAGCGACCGGAGTCGATATGGACTGAATCGTGAGCCGCCGCGCCCACGTCCGCCAACTCTCTCGGGTCTGCCGGCGGCCAATGGCGAGGCGGCAAACTCGGTTTTGCGGAGTGTCGGCATCCAGGCTGTCGGTAGACTGGGTTGGGTCCAAGGGCGTGAATCAAGAGAGTGGTATGTCGTGTGAATGCGTCAGTTCCAACACATCCGAAGCTCCTGCTGAACCGCGTCCGGAAAGTGAGGGGTTCTCCATGAAGAATCGGTGACAGTTGAATCTCCGCTTACCATCCTCGAATAGTTCACGGGCAAAGCTGCCATCCGGCGACATGACCCAACTCTGCGCTTCATCCGCTAGATTTGCCGCCATGATCTGGTTGACGATCTGAGCCTTCACAGTCGCGTTCTTGGCCTCGACCAGCGTTTCGACGCGGCGGCTCAGATTGCGCCCCATCCAGTCGGCGGACGATATGAACACCCGGGCTCGCAGACTGGGCAATCCGTGGCCATTGCCGAAGCACACGATTCGCGAATGCTCGAGAAAGCGTCCGACGATTGACTTGACGCGGATATTCTCGGAAAGCCCCCTGATCCCCGGTCTAAGGCCGCAGATGCCGCGAACGACGAGATTGATTTTCACACCTTTTCCGCTGGCTGTGTAGAGTGCGTCGATCACGTCGGACTCGATAAGTGAGTTCAGCTTTGCCCATATGGCGGCCGGTCGGCCAACCTCTGCATGCGTCGCCTCCTCGGCGATCAGTCGGAGAAGCGTTGGCTTCAGCGTCAATGGCGATATTGCAAGATTCTCCAATCTGTCTGGCGGAGCATAGCCCCCGACGTAGTTGAAGACCTTGGTGGCGTCATGACCTAGAGCGACATCGCAGGTGAATAGGGACAGGTCAGTATAGACCCTGGCGGTGATTGGGTGGTAGTTGCCGGTGCCGTAATGTGTATAGGTGACAAGCCTGCCGCCTTCTCTCCGGACCACCGTACTGATCTTTGCATGGGTCTTGTAATTGATGAAGCCGTAGACAACGTGGGCACCGGCGCGCTCGAGGCGGCGGCTTTGCCGGATATTGGCAAGCTCGTCAAAGCGCGCCTTCAGTTCCACGAGTGCGGTGACCGACTTGCCGCCTTCCGCCGCTTCACACAGTGCCGCGACGATTGGGCTGTCCGTCGAGGTTCTGTAGAGCATCTGCTTGATTGCGAGGACATCCGGATCCGTGGCTGCCTGATTCAGGAATCGCACTACCATGTCGAAAGATTCGTATGGATGTTGGAGCAGCATGTCCTTCTGCCGGATCGCGGCAAACATGTCGCCATCGTGATCCTGGACGCGTTCCGGTACTCTTGGTGCGAATGCCGGCCACAATAGATCCGGCCGGTCATCCAGAACCAGTTCGGAGAGGTCAGACATTCCAATCAGGCCTGAGATTTCGATGACCTCCGAAGCTCCGACGTTCAGTTCCACCATGATCATGTCGCGCAATGCCTTCGGCGACCGCGCACTCAACTTCAAACGAATGACTTCCCCTCTTCTCCGTCGTTTCAGCGCAACCTCGAATTCCCTCACCAGATCCTCTGCTTCGTCCTCGACCTCGATGTCGCTGTCACGTAGAACCCTGAAGGCGCAGTGTCCTTTGGTTTTGTAGCCGGGAAACAGGTCGCTGACCGACAGCAGCAGCAGTTCTTCGAGTGGCAGGAATCTCCTGGATCCCTTCTCGTCCGGTAGGCGAACGAACCGGTTGATCTGGCGGGGAACCGGCAACAGCGCACGAAGGTGGCGACCGTCGGATTCTCGTTCCATCTGCAGAGCTAGGGAAAACCCCGTGTTGGGAATGAATGGAAAGGGATGTGCCGGATCAATTGCAAGTGGCGACAGTACCGGAAAGACCTCCTTGAGGAACACTTCAGACAGATAGTGCCTGTCCTGCCGGGTCAGTCCCTTTCTGGTCAGGAGCCGGATTCCTGCCTCCTCCATTTCCGCCTTCAGCGCGTCCCAAACGACCTGTTGGTGTTCCATCAGTGCCCGTGCGTCCGCATTGATCAGCCGAAGTTGCTGGACCGGTGTGAGGCCATCGATTCCCGGAGCGTTATGGCCGCCATTCGCCAGCTCGCGCAGTCCGGCCACGCGCACGGTATAGAATTCGTCAAGATTTGTGGCGGAGATTGACAGGAACCGCAGCCGTTCCAGTAGCGGGACCCGGGGATTCTCCGCCTCTTCAAGCACGCGCCAGTTGAATCCGAGCCAGCTGAGTTCGCGATTGTGGAACCGCTGAGGACCGGTGATGTCTGTTGGCGGATCCACCGGCTCAGGGAATGCTGCGGAGAGGAAATTCGCCTGGTTCATTCCGTATCCATGCCGTTTCATCCACAGGTGCCACAATGGACGTCAATGGTCTTCCTGCGCGAACCTGTCCAGCACCTGCCTTACCAACGCCTTGGTGATCCGTCGCCCTTCGGCTAGTGAGACGCGGTCGACCTCATCAACTACTTTGCGAACGCTGGCGAAAGATCTTTCGATTCGCCCTGTTAAGTATAGAATGATCTCGGAATCGACAATGATCTGCCGGTCAGCGAATTGCTTGATCATGACCGCCGACAGCAACGGGTCGTCTGGTTCCGAGAGGGAAGCCATTACGGCTCCCTGTATGCGGCTTTGCAGGTCTGGAAGGACAGCATTCCAGTGTGCGGGCGCTATACTTGTTGTTATCAGCAGCGGTTGTTTCTGTGCCAGAACCAGATTGTGGAGAAGAAACATCGCCTCCTCCGCCAGACGGTCACCAAGGGCGATATCGGCGTCCTCAATCGCGATTGCGATTCTGTCAAACCGATCGATGGATTCAAGAGAAAGGTCCTTGGCAGAAACCAGCCTGGCTTCTGACTGCGTCGCCCAAACGTTCGCTAGGTGGGTTTTGCCCGATCCTGGAGGACCGACGAGAACCAGCTTCCCCTGCGGCCACGTTTGCCAGTCCAGAACTGCCCTGACAGCGGCGGAATTGGACGATGAGACGAAGAAGTCGCCACGCCCCAACGCGGACTGTATCGGGAGGTCAAGCGTTAGCTGTCTGGCCACGGGCCTTGGTCGTCTCCCGGATCCCCTTTCCCAAGATACAGGAGGCCTTGCATATACTGCTTCAACCCAAACCGGACCAACACCCCAAGTGCCGCCGTGACAGGAACTGCGACGAGCAGGCCGACGAAGCCAAACAGTGCTCCGAACACTGAAAGCGCAAAAATCAACCAAACCGGGTGAAGTCCCACCGAGTCGCCAACGAGTTTCGGTGTCAGCAGATTCCCTTCGAGAAACTGCCCGGCGAAGAATATTGCCGCCACCGCTCCGATCCAGCCCCATTCGCCCCAAAACTGGAACAGGGCGAGGCCAATGGCCAATCCGCCGCCTACAATCGCACCAACGTAGGGAATGAACGACAGGAGACCCGCGGTCACGCCCACAATCAGTCCGAAGTCCAGACGGACAAGCATTAGCGACGTTCCGTAGAACACTGCCAGAATCAGCATGACCGTGCCTTGGCCGCGGATGAATGCTGAGAGGGTTCGATCAACCTGCAGTGCCAATGCACGAATGGTTGGAGCATGGTCACGTGGCAGCATTCTATCGATGCTGGCGACCATGCGGTCCCAATCAAGCAGGAGATAGAATGTCACAACAGGTACGATCAGGACGAGAAGCAATATGTTCAAAAGGCTCAAGGCACTTGACACCAAACCGGCGATCAAGGCACCGCCCTTCGACTGAACCATTTGACCCAAGGCTTCCAGCGACTGTCGCACGGCCGAGTTCTGGTCCATCAACGACGGAAAATTCTCGGTAAGGAACGCCTGAAGATTACCTGCGATCTGTGGAGCGGTGTTCGCCAATGCCGCGGCTTGGTTTACGGCCGTGGGAGCCACGGCCAGCGCCATGATGGCAAACACAAGGACTGCGGCGAGAGTGATGACCGAGGTGGCCATCACTCGGCCCAGCCCCATTCTCTCGAGAAAATCGGCGATGGGGTCGAGACAATAGGCAATGGCTCCGCCAAGGATGAATGGCAGGACAATGTCGCCGAGAAACCAGAGAATTGCCAGCATCGCGGCGGTGGCTGCGGTCCAGATTCTCACCTGCTGAACAACGGGTAGGGCCATGGCATCTCCTCGGAGTGTGCCATCGCGCAACAGTCGCTGCGATGCAAGTGCCGATTCGTCGTGCGGCGGCGATACCCTATTTCAGGATACGTTGAATTCGGTGGGTGACAGGCCATGCCTTACCGATGTGGTTCCGTGTTTGTTGCCGGCTCCGGTGAACGGGATGGGCTCCCTTGCCGAGCAAATTGAATGCGTTACGCCAACTGCGCCAGAGGCACGCGAGAGGCAGTCCGTTTTCCTCCGCCACAGAAATACCGGATTGGGATGCCGGGACGGGATTTCGGCAGGCCGCCGACGGCTCGCCGGTCACTTCGGAACCACAATGCTTACGCGCAATCCAATTGCGTGCCGGTCATTCGGGGCTGGCAGGACTGCCCAAGACAATTTCTATAGAGACGAGCGGTTCTTCTGGACGACACGGTCGCATACCGCTTCCATTACGCCGATGAAGGACTGGTCCGAATGCCAGAATGGCGGGTGGTCGCCTCCCTTCTTGATCAGCACCGCAGGTGTTGGCGGTGATTCGCCCGGCGCGTCGACAGCAGGTAGCGGATGTTCACCTTTCCAGTATGACTTGGTGTCAATACCGGCTGCGGGAACTCTTCGAGGGTTGGTGTAGCGGCTGGTCAGGAGGTCAGGAGCCCCGTCCTCGTCGGCCTGCTCGTCAATGAGTGCCTGTCCCAAGGGGGATTCTGCGAGCTTGTCGCGAAGTATGGAAAATTCCAGACCACGCAACTGGAACAGGAGCATCGGGTCGCGGTCAAGCAGTGACGCGATCTTGTAGTAGACACCGGCAACGTGCTTGCAGGGGGAGGCCCAGTCTGGACAGGAGCACTTGCTGATAAGATCGTCCCTGGAACGCGGCAGCAGAGTCCTGCCCGAATTTGAAAAGGCGTCTTCTATCGCCGTCGGCATTTCATTCATCAGCAGCTGGGACAGAAACGCGGCGTTGCCGGAGATCACTTCCGAAATCCTATGCCAGTCAGTTGACGTGTACTGCCGTAGCTTGACGCTTACCTTATACCGAGGTTCCTCGTACACTTCGAAGTATGGATTGATGTTTCCACGCACCGTGGCTTTTGCCACGCCGTCATTGATCGAGAAATCCAGAAGTCGGCGTGGTCCCGAATAGGCCCGTCCGCGTTTGAGTCTTCCCTCGTCCATGCTCATTGCCAGGACTTCTAGGAATATTTCGCCCCACCACGTTTTTGTCATCCTGGCCATGATCAGGCCTCCATGATGCTTTGGCGATTCAATGCAATGAGTTTCCGGAACGAGTCGTTGTCCATTTCGGTCAGCCAGTTCTCGTCCGCGCCGACGATGTTTTCGGCGAGGGCTTTCTTGGTTTCGATCATTTCGTCGATTCGTTCCTCAAGTGTTCCCAATGTCACCATTTTGTGGGCAAATACGGTCTTCTGCTGGCCAATCCGATAGGCCCGGTCGGTGGCCTGGTTCTCGACCGCTGGATTCCACCAGCGATCGAAGTGGAATACATGGTTTGCCCGGGTCAGCGTGATTCCGACTCCGCCCGCCCTTAGCGACAGAACAAATATGCCAGATGGCGACTCCGGATCCTGAAAGCTCTCGATCATTTTCTCCCGGCGCTGTCTGGTGGTTCCGCCATGCAGGTAGTGCACCGGACATGAGTGCCTTTCCCTGAACTGGGCTTCCAGACGGTCTCCTATTTCGGTGAACTGCGTGAAAACAAGCATGCTGTCCGACTCCGTCAATGCTTCCTCAATCATCTCATTGAGACGGGTGAGCTTGTGTGAGCGGCTTTCATGGAAGGGGCTCTCGTCCTGAAGGAATTGCGACGGATGGTTGCAGACCTGCTTCAGTCTCATCAGCGTAGAGAGAATCAAACCTCGCCGTCCCATTCCATCAGAGTCCTCCAATTTTTCCTCCACATCCCTGACCACCGCTTGGTACAGTGAGGCCTGCTCCTTGGTCAGGTTGCAGTAGACTTTCTGTTCCACTTTGTCTGGCAGGTCATTGATTATCGATTTGTCGGACTTCAGACGACGGAGGATGAAGGGCTGGACCAGTTTCTGTAGTTGCTGGGTGCGTGCCAGATCGTTCTCCCGTTGAATGGGTTTTTCGTAAGCGCGTCTGAACTGCGCTTCTGTGCCGAGATATCCCGGATTGAGGAATCGGAACAGGGACCACATGTCCATCAGCCTGTTTTCGATGGGTGTTCCTGTCATCGCGATCCGGTAGGTTGAAGGTAGTGCGAAGATTGCCTTGGCCTGTGCCGATTTCGGGTTCTTAATGTTCTGCGCTTCGTCCACGACGACGCGCTGCCACTTCATTGACTTGAATGTCTCCAGGTCCGAGCGGACCAGATTGAACGAGGTAACGACCAAGTCGTGGCCCGAGATGGACTCAGCAAATTCAGCAGGGTCGCGGGGTCGGCCAGAACCATGGTGGATGTGGCATCTCAGGTTTGGTGCGAATTTGCCTGCTTCCTTTTTCCAGTTGCTGAGTACGGACGTTGGAGCGACAAGCAGGGTAGGGGGAATCGTGGAGTCGCTCGTCGTGTCTTCTTTGTCCCGTTCGTGAAGCAGCAACGCGATCAATTGGACGGTTTTGCCAAGGCCCATGTCGTCGGCAAGGCATGGATTCAAGCCCAGCCGTTCCTGCCGTGCCAGCCACGCAAGCCCCTTTTTCTGGTAAACGCGTAATTCGCCGCGCATACCGACGGGATTGTCCATTGGTTCCAGGGATTCCAGATTGCGCAACCCCTTGAGGACATCACCCAGGACTTCATCCAGGACGAACTCCTCCGACTTCGGGTCCGCTATAGCCATGTCCTTGATCATCTGCCTGAATTCGACGCCGTCGCTTTCAGACTGGCTTCTGAAGAGTTCAAGTGTTTCTGACAGTTGCCGCTGGTCGATCTCCATCCATTCGCCGCGATACTTCACAAGTGGTGATTTTGCTTCCATCAATGCCAGCCACTCGTCTTCGCTTACAGGTTCACCGTCTATCGAAAGTCGGTAATCGTATCGGATCAACGAATCGATCTGGAAAAGCCCTGAGTTGGAACCCGACTGCTGGGATTGTCCGCTTGTGCCGTAAGGCCGGATTCGCAGGCGAGCTCTGCGACGCCCCTTGGGTGTCCACCAGCTTGGCAGAACGACACGGTACCCTGCGGATTCCAGCACAAGTGAATCCTCTTTCAGGAATTCGTACGCTGTGTTGAGGTCAATATCCACTCCGGTTGGTTTCGCCGTTTCCATTCCCTGCCATAGCAGAGGGCACATTCGAGCCGCCTGTCCAAGGCTGACCAGCAGGTTGCGTTCGAACTGATTGCCGAAGCGACTGTGCCAATCACCCCTTTTCCGCTTGGGCAAGTCCCACCAGTCCGAGAGGTCCAACGAGAGAGAAGGATCCGTGTTGCAGGACACAAAGAAAGCGAGGTGCCAGCGATCGTCGTCATGACGGTCGCTCTGTCCCAGGCGGAATCCCAACGTGAACCCGGAACCCTGTGCCTGTCCAATGATTTTCCTCTGCCATGCGTGCCATTGGGTCACATCCTCCTCCGCAGGGCATGGAGGCTCGATATCCGCAGCGGTTCGTCTGGCTGGTGTCTGTACAAGTGCGCCTCCGAGCCAAGTGTTCCTGAATGGCTTGAGGAATGACTTTGTGTAAGGAGTGCTTGCGACCAGCCCGTCAACCTGCTGTTCCGAAAACTGTCGGAGCAGGTCGGTTCGGTCGAGGACTGAAACAGGAGCCTCGCCGTTCACGCGACCGTTGCTGGCGTTCCTTACCAGCGTGCACACTGCAGGCATCGCAACGGAATAATCCCGAAGGCTGCGTTCATACTGACTTCCGGCCGGAGCCCATCCGGCAACATATTTGGGTTGGGATTTGCCTCGCTTGGGCTGAATGCATTTCAGGACGGGCAGAAACTGGTGTTGACGAACGTTTGCCCGCAGCTGTCGAGCAAACTGCATCCAGAATTTCAGATCATGACCGATCTGGAGATCGGTTCCGCCAAATCCTGAGAGGAATTCCAGATCCCGAAGGAATGCAAGCGGATTGCGGATGGTTAATCCATTGATTTCCCAATCATTCCATTCGAAGTCATCGGGTGGATAGCTGCCTGAAAGCAGGGCCATTTCCAGGCTCGGAAGAGGTCTCCCGTCAGCGCTCGGCATTGTCGCCCAGAATCGGGATGGCACAGCGTCGGCGGCTGTGACCGCGGCCGCACCGAATTTCAGCTCGGAGGCAAGGAATTCCTGCAGCCGTTCGGGATCGTCGATGTGGTCGGGATGCTGTCCGGACTTTGGCGTTTCCTTTCCGGATGCCGGGGCTTCAATCCAGAAAACAAACTCGCCGGAATTGTCGAATTCCTTTTCGGACCGGGGAATCCAGGTGCCGTGGTAGACTTCGATCTGATTGTTCAAATGTCCGATCCCTATGTCAGAATTCGATTTGTACAGCCCGTGGGTCGGGTGTGACGCGCAAACCGCTGCATGACGCCAGAACCGCGGTGGCGCATCCAGATGCATTCTCGGCCTTGGGAACAGTTGCCCTTCATACAGTTTGCTTGATCGACCGCGTGGCGGTGTCTGTGACGTAACGGTTACCTGACTCGTCATGCGGCTTCCGGGGGGTCACTATAGGAAGCGGCTCTCGCATTGCAAGCGGGAGCCGGCGGGGTTATTCAGGTGCATTAGCAGGAGAGGCTTCCGGATCCAGAACCGATGAAGGCATCTGATATCGACGACATTCTGAGCATGGACGCGCGGTCAGTTTCGCTGGGCGATTTGCTGGCACGTGCGAATAGCCCGGGGCGAGCTTCGTGGCAGGATCTTCCGCAATTTCCGGGCATCTACGCTGTCTGTCTTCGTGGCTGGAACACCATTTCATTCGCCTCCGATGCTGGCCACGCGCGATATGCTGAGCCGGCCGATCCGAACCTGCTATGCGAAAGGCGACGCCGAATCCTGGCAGCTGGCCCAACAGACATCCTTTACATCGGCAAGGCAGGTAGCAGGACTAGCACCCTGCGCAAGCGGGTGAGACAGCTGGCGCGCTTTGGCGTGGGTAGGGCCAAGAATCACGCCGGAGGCGAGTGGCTCTGGCAGGTGCAAGGGATCAGTGACGCGGATTTGCGGATGTGGTGCTGTCCGAGGAGCAGATCTGAACCGCTTAAACGCGATCTGCTCGAACGGTTCAGGAACGACCATGGAGATTTGCCCCTCGCGAACCGACTATGACACCATGTCAAGCCACTGGATCGACGATCATGGTGCCCATCTGCTCGTCGGTGGCGAAGTGGCGACCGCCAGCCAGTTGCGCGTAGCCAGCCACGTTAGCGTGACGGCGGCGCCTGAACAGCTTGCCCACGAGTCGCAGGTTCTCACGCCGACCGATGCCTCGCGCCTCTACCTCCGCTCGGGTGCCGCCCTCGCTGCGGGAATGGCCGGTGTTGCACTTCGAAATGGAAGTCGGGAGAAATGGCGGCATACGGGAGGCGGCATGCCTGAACTTCCACAACAGTTCTGGTTGGAGAGAAGACGGCCACGCAGGGGAGGGAGCGTAACCGACCGAGCCCCAAGGACCTCTTCGGGCAGGCGGGATTGCGGCATGGATCGAGAGATGGCACAACGGATGCCATAACCACCGGCAGCCATGAGGAGAGGGAGATGGTCGATTCCGCAGACGATATGGCCCAACAGTTTGGCTTGGACCCCAAGGCGTTCAGGAGAGCGCTCCGGACGGAGGAATTCCCGTGGCATGAGCGCTATGCTCGCTGGAATCCGCCGGACGGCAGCCCCGAGCACCGGGACATGGTGCGCGTGGCGGAAAGGATGGTACGGCAGGGTCGGGCCGGATACCGCTAGGACGCCGCCAGTCCAGCCTTTCGTTCCGGGCTGATCGAAGACGCGTTTAGGTGCGGCTTCGCCCGCGACCGCTCAAAATAAGTGTTAGGGTTTCCCGTCTGGAACGCCATCATGGAATCGACGCGGTCGATCTTCCGGACCCCGAAACTTCCTGAACCATGAAAGTCCGGAAACTCATCGCGATTCGTGAGGAAAGCGGGTTTTCCCTTGACAGGCAGAGGGGTAGCCATCGTCAGTTCAAGGGGCGCGTAAATGGTGAGCCGCGGCTTGTAACGGTTTCAGAGGTTGACCTAAAATGTGGATGGCCTCCGCCAGATGTGGTATCTCCGTGTCGAACAACAACCAGACAGGGAGGATACCATGGCCTGGACCGAGACCACCCAGAAGAAGTATAGGCGCAATGCGGAGCGATATGAAAGCGATCTGACCGACGGGGAATGGCTTTTGGTCGAGCCGCTTCTGCCGCCGCCGTCGAAGCTGGGCCGGCCCCGGTCCACGGATCTCCGCGAGGTCTTCAACGCGATCCAGTACATGCTGGCGACGGGCTGCCAGTGGCGGGCGATTCCCAAGTGTTCTGCGCCGTTTACGACGGTCCAGGACTACTTCTACCCTTGGCGCGACAGCGGCGTCCTGGAGCGCATGATGGACGCGCTGCGCGACCTGGCGCGCGAACGGGCGGGGCGTGACCCGGAGCCGACCGCCGCCGGGACCGGCAGCCAGTCGGTGAGGACGACGGAGATGGCGGGGCCGTCGGGGTACGACGCCGGAAAGAAGGTCAAGGGCAGGAAACGTCACATCGCCGTCGATGTGGAGGGGACCCCGATCGTGGTGCAGGCCCACACGGCGGATGTGCAGGACCGGGACGGCGCCCCGGAGGTCATCCTGGCGATGCTCGGGAAGGCGCCGGAGGTGACGAAGGTCTGGGCCGACAGCGGCTACAGCGGCGGGAGACTGCGCGCCAGGCTCGCGGAGATGGGTGTCCCCGAGGTGCTGGAGATCGTGGAAAGACCCAAGGGAACCAGGGGTTCACGGTGCTGTACCGCCGCTGGGTCGTGGAGCGCGCCTTCGCCTGGATGTCGCGCTGCCGCCGTCTGGCGAAGGATTTCGAACGGAGCCTGGAGAGCTCCGTGGCCTGGGCGCAGCTGGCCGCCTGCCGGTTCCTGTTCCGGCGGCTGGCAAGGGGCGCAAGTGCCTGAAATGCAATAATATAATGAAAACAATGACTTATGAGTCAAACTCTCAGGTTCTGAAGGAGAGGATATTCCGAAAGGCACGTTGGCAAGTATCAGACGCCAGTCAGGCCTTCCCCAAAAACTGTTCCGTTAGCCGTTGCGGGAATGTCCGGCTTGACGGCAAACCGCGAGAACCGATTTGTCTGGCCCCGAAGGCCGGACAGCCATGCCATGACGGAAAGTCTGGCCCGGACATGCCAGGGCGCCCGGCGTTCGAGGAGTTTCCGCCGTTCGTCGGTCGGCATTTCCGTGAGGCTTTCCAGATACATCCCGATGCATTCCGCAAGCCGGCGCCGGGCCTCTCCATCGGACGCCCCGGCCGTCGCGATGTCAAGATCGACACAGATCGCCTCCCAGCTCCTGCCGGCACCGTATACATAGCAACGAAAGGTAAGGGACATTCTCGGAGGTTCCCGGAAGTTGAAGCCCGCGTTCCTGATTATCGGCGTATCGTGGGAACTGCGTGATTTTCTTTTCGGCCGCTCATGGAACCAACATAGGACTGGCACGTCGGCGGCGCAAGGGAGTTTCCGAAACCGTCGCTGCCACTGGTTCCCACCCTCGCTGCGGAAATGTCCGGTGTTGCCCTTCGAAATAGGAGTGGAGTTTTTTGATGGTCCCCGCTCCTACCTGCCTTTGCAGTAGTCGTCATTGATGCGTGGGTGTGAGACCAGTGTGCCGAAGGGCGTCTCCGCTTCCTGTCCGGTGCGTTCTCACAAATCGTTACCCAAGCCGTCTATCGGCGTCGTGCGCTCTCAAAATCGTAGCCTGGAACCTTGACGGAGCGATGCAATGACGACGGTCGCGGAGGTATGGCCTCCTCTGGTTGATGGCTGTGATTCGGATTTGTCGGCCTAGCACTGCGGCGTGCCCGGGAATGAACAGGGGACCGGCCAATGGTGCGCTTTCACCCAACGCGGTATGGGCTTGGTCACTGATACCCCGGTTAGACGGAGTTACAGACACCGGCTAGATTGGGCCACACCTACAGCGGGTGTGATTCTCATATGGTCACTTTTTAATCTTACAATGACCTAGCCAAGAATCATGCGACGAGCGCGACCTGCACGACCTGCCGGTTCTCGTTGGCGCAGGGTGGCAGCTTCCAGCCGCCACCGCGGCCCAGGCGCGGGACCAATGCTGCCCAGGCTCGGTCGAAACGTCCGGACTTGAGAAGCGACCGGAAGCTCAGGACGCCCTGGCTGCCGTCACGGCCCCAGCGCTGCCCGGAGCGTTTCATCCGGGTCGTCACGAGCACCTTGTTGGCGGCTTCCACGGCACCGGAACCGATGGGGAAGCCGGCGACGGCAGCGTCCGCATAGTGCATGCGGTGACGATGATTGCGGAAGAAGTTCAGTTCTCTCCGGATGACGGCGGCTCCCTTGCCTTTCCGCATCAGGTAGCGCAAGGCGTCGATCGCCTTGCTGGCCCCCTTGGGGTCGTGGCGCAGCCAGTGCCGCCATTTCTCAAACCAGACCGTCCCGGCGGCGGTGTTCGGACCGAAGGCGGCGTCGGCCGCAGCCTGAAGGTGTTGAGTCACATGCCAAAAATCTAGAAGCATGACTTCGGGATCCAGCGCTTCCAGGAACGTCCAGTTGTCCTTCGCGCCGTCAGCGACCGCCACCAGCTTCAGGTCCGGATTGACCGACTGCCAGTGGCGTACTTCCGCCGTCAACTGTGCTTTCAGGCTCGTCTTGCCGGTCTCGGGAAGACGGCCGAAGTACCGGCTTTCCAGCAGGTTACCGCTGCCATCGACCAAGGCCACCACGCCGCTCGACGCCTCGCGCCAGCCCGCGTCCGTGGCTGGTTCTTCGGTCGTTTCGGCATGCATGCGCATCATGACGCCGTCCAGGGAAACCAGGATCGACGTCGCCTCCTCCGGCAGTTCTTCCTCCTCCCGGAGGCCGTCCAGAACATCGTCGGAACACGCCTCCATGCAGGTTCCGGCATCCCCGGACAATCGCACCAGGGAGGCCACCGAGGGCCCCTGGCCGCACAGTTTCTCCCACATGTCCTCGCTCTCGCGCGCCGTCAGGTTGCTCATCAGGTACAGCGAGAGGCCCGCCGCCGCCGGCGTCAGCCTGCCGGGCATCAGGCGGAGGAGGGCTTCGGTCGGAATCAGGGACGCACCCGTTCCCGCGGGACGATACCGAGACCGCAGGAAGTCGACCGGTCCGAAGACCGTCATCGCACGGCCCGACGTGGGCGCGGCCTTGCGATAGGTTTTCCCCTCGACTTTGACCGTCTTGCCATGATCGTCAAGCGCAGTGAACGCGTCGGCCAGGATGGTGCGAGCCACGCCGAAGAGCATGTCCCGGAACTGGTTCTCGGCTGTCAGCGGATCATGGCGGTACATCGCCGCCACGTCCCCCGCCAAGCCGAGCTCGGTGGCTTTTTTCACCAGGGCGGCACCCGCCTCCATCAGGGCTTCCCGCGTCGCTTCGACGGCTACGCTTCCATCGGCGTTCTTGGCAATCGAGGCGTCAATCTGTACGTTGGTCATTGGAGTGCTCCTCCTTGTCGCCCCGCCCAGGGGCGTTTTTGGAATTTTCAGGAGCACTCTACACCCCCCAAGAAGCCAAGGCCGGGAGCAGCGGCGAACACGGTGATCGTGGAAAAACCACAGCCGAAACGGATGGTTTTCGCGAAATTGGCCGAATCCGCGCAGAATCCCGAACTCGAATCAGAAAATATCTTTTGATTTCAACGCATTAAAAAATTGATAGTTCGCCATACAGAAATCACACCCCCTACAGAAGATACGAAGGTAGGATCCCAATTCAACGTCCCTTGAGCATCCAAATCCAGTTATTGGAATCTCGAATTCCAATCGGCATGCGACCCTAGGTTGCCCACGGTGTAGAGCGCCGCGAATCGTTGAAGTTCTGAGCCTTGCTGTCACGACAGGCATATTTTTCCACCTGACGTCAAGTTATTGACATCAAACGATATTCGGCTTTACGGCTCGAATCCCCCCACTTCCATTCCGAAGTGCAACACCGGCCATCTGCGCAGGGAGGGCGGAGCCCGAGCTGCGCAGATGGCCGGAAGGCGGGGTTTGCGGCTCTCCGGGAACGGCGGATCCGGCCCCGGAACGGCTGCAGTCCCGTCCGGAAGGAGAATATCCGGGCTTTCAGGGCAGCGCAAGGCCGCCGCCGGGGCAGGTCGCGTCCGTCCGGGCGCAGGGAGGGCGCAGCCCGACCGGAGCCCGGACGGACGCGACGGCTTGATCCGTTCCACCCCCTCCCGGCGCGGCCATCCGCGCTGTCGGGAGGCGGGCCGGCGGTGTCAGGGAGGGCGGGCCCGGCGGAACACCTCGGCGGGGGTCCGGTAGCCGAGCACCCTGCGCGGACGCGCGTTCAGGCGGTCCTGCACCCCCTTCACCTCATCGTCGCCGACCGCCCGGAGGTCCGTCCCCTTCGGCAGGTACTGCCGCACCAGCCCGTTGGTGTGCTCGTTCAGGCCCCTCTCCCAGGAGTGGTAGGGGGTCGCGAAGTAGAAGGAGGCCTTCAGCGCCTCCGCCACGCCGGCGTGGCCCGCGAACTCCTTTCCGTTGTCCGCCGTGATCGTGTGGACAGGCGCGGCGGACGACCGGAGCATCGCCAGCATCGCCGCGGAGACCTCCGCCGAGGTCCGCCGGTCAACCCTCTGTAAATACGTGTATTTCGACGCACGGTCCACAAGCGAGACCACCGCCCCGCTGTGGCCCTTCCCGATGATCGTGTCCGCCTCCCAGTCACCGACACGCTCCTTCCTCTCCACCTCCTCCGGCCTCTCCGAGATGTCCACCCGGCCCGGGATGTGGCCACGGCCCGAGTGCCGCCCGCCACGCCAGTTGGGCTTCTTCCCGCGGCGGCGCAGCAGCAGGAACAGCTCCCCGCCCGCCTTCCGGTCGGCCTTCAGGCGCTCGTATATCCACTGGCGGCCCACCGCCCAGCCACCCTCCAGCCGCAGCCGTCCCGCGACCTGCTCCGGGCTCCAGCCCTCCGCCAGGCACCCCTCCACATGCGCCCAGCGCTCCGCAGTCATCTTCCTCGGAACCGAGGAGGCGGCGCTGCGGCGGGCCTCCGCCATCCCCTGCGCCTCGCCGGGGCTGTAGCCCGAATCACCGCCGTTCCGGCGCAGCTCCCGCCAGACCGACGAACGGTCACGGCCCAGACGGGCCGCGATGTCCCCGTAGGAGAGCCCGCTTTCCTTCAGTGCGCCGATCTGGCATCTTTCCCCATGGGTCAGGTGGCGGAAGCCCTCGGGCATGGCAGTCTCCTCTCTTCTCAACAAGGGGACTGTCGCCGCTTCCTGGCCGATCCGCAACATCATGCGGCAGGAAAACCGCCCAACACCGCCACTGGTGTTGCACTTCGGACTGGAATGGGGCTCCGGAAAAATAGTCTTTCTGGGCCGTCCCCTTGACAGGTCCGTCCGTAGCGGGTTCCCCTTGCACCCGATCGCATGGTCCCCGGCCCAATCGCATTCGTTTAGGCGATTTTGCGGTTCAGGTGCATCGAAACCCATACGCACAGCTCCGGTCATGCTGCGCTATCCACCTCATCACCACCATATCCCGATCCCCATTTGACGGTTTGACGCGAAGCAATTGCACTGGATCCTGCTAACCGAATGCCATTGGCCCCCGACCCAATCCGGACGGACCGGTCGGCGGAGGTAAACGGCAGGCGAGACACGAAGGCCGGAGGCGGCTACCTCCTGAATCTTGGCTGACAGCCAGAAGACGCTCCAAGACGATGAGTCTGTCTGGTCGGAGGTCATGGAGAACGCGTCCTGTAGCCAGGCCCGGGTCGACACAGCACGGGGGGATTGTCGTTGGCCACCGGAACGCCGTGGGGTCGTAGGGTCATCCCATCCCGACCTCCATCTTTCTGATTGCGGTTTTCGGCGGGTGGCGCTGCATACGAACCCGCTTTCCCAGCCGCCGGACAACGAAAGGACGGGGCAAGGGAATCCCCTTGCCGGAGGAGACTGTGATGCCTATCGTGGACCCATGTCCACAGCCTTTCATACAGAAATTCTTCTCGCACCCCAGAAACGGCTGTGGGAAAGGCTTGGTGATACGCCGGAGGGTTTTGTTCTTTACGGGGGAACGGCCCTTGCGCTAAGGCTCGGGCATCGCGAGTCCGTGGATTTTGACCTCTTCTCCCGTACGGCTTTCAGTCCGGACAGCCTGTACAGGAACATCCCATATTTGCAGGATCCTGTTGCGACAAGGATGGAAAAGGACACTCTGGATTGCCTTCTCGATCTTGGCGGCCATGTCAGGGTCTCCTTCTTCGGAGGCCTTGGCCTGCGCAGCGTCCTGGAGCCTGACAGAGCGGTGGGTCCCGGAATTCCCGTCGCCTCGATCCTTGACATCGCCGCAACCAAGGCCCTTACGGTCCAGCAACGCGCATCCGCCAAGGACTTCATCGACATTGATGCCATCCTCAGGTCAGGTCTTTCCATGGACGAAATGCTCGGGGCCGCGCTGGCCGTTCATGGACCTGCCTTCAATCCAGTCCTGACAATGAAGGCGCTTTCGTTCTACGGTGACGGCGACCTGCATCTCGTTCCCGAAAGTGTCCGGGAGAATTTGGCTGAAGCCATCAAGAGGGTCGATCTCGGATCCTTGCCCGGATTCAGGGCCAGGGAAACTCTTTGCGAGGGTATCGAAGGGGAGGCTTTCCGCCATGGCGTCTGAACGGGACCGGTTTGATCTTTCCGATATCGCCCGGCGCACCGTCTGGTTCAGGCCGCCGGAGGAGACCCTTAAGGACAGAACGTTTTTCCTCAACCACGTGATGATCCATGGTCTGGCGGACGACATCGTCCGGACGCGGCGGCATTTCGGAGACGCGGCCTTCCGGCGCGCCTTGGCCAACGCGCACCCGGGCATCTGGGACCGGCGATCCTGGGCTTTCTGGCATTTGGTTCTGGATATGGGGCCTCCCCCGCCAGTTCCGGTCCGTTTCGCCAATGTGGACGAAACGCTTAGAGGGTTCGGTGGACCGCCAAAGAGGTGGCCTGTCCCACACCAGTGTCGGGAGGACCCGGCGACTGCGCATGAGTGCAGGCGACTGAAATCCGGCGTCGCGAATTCGCCTTGATCCGCCTGTGCGCGAGTGGGAACCGCCAGACCGTCATGTCCGGGGCCGTTTTCACGGGTGAGTCGCGGGAAATTGGGGCGTTCAGATCCGGATCCACTCGTTGAACCACCGGACTCTACCCTCGAAAGCCGCAACCTTCGGTGGTGGAAATATGTTGTACCGAGGTGAAGAACATGACGGCCGGGTCATTTTCGTTATTGCATGGACTCAATGGGTTCAGAACTTTCGGTGAAAAAATATGCCCGTTGCGGCACTTGCCTTCGCGGCTGTTGCAACTTGCTAGTTCCGGCGTTAGCGCATTCCAATGAATGATCGAATGCCTCGACCGCGAGGAACGTTGACGCCGAATCATCCGCTGAGGGATATCACATGGCTTCGCGTTGGTGGACCAGCCGACTGGTTATTTCAACCCGCTGACCTGGACGACCTTCAGACGTTCCTTCGGCGTCTGGCCCCTGAGCTAGATGTTTTCCCCGTGGGTGTGGGATCAAACCTCATCGTGCGCGATGGCGGCATTCGCGCTGTCGTCGTTCGCCTTGGACGCGGATTCAACGGGATCGCAATCGAAGGCGATCAGGTCACTGCAGGAGCAGGAGCGCTCGATTCCCATTTGGCTCGCAAGGCCGCTTCAGCAGGTCTTGATCTAACGTTTCTCCGCACAATACCGGGTACCGTTGGCGGTGCGGTGCGGATGAACGCCGGTTGCTATGGCTCTTATGTCGCGGACCGATTTGTCTCCGCCGAAGCCGTCACCAGAGCAGGGGAATTGATAACACTTGAAGCCCGCGACCTCGGATTCCGCTATCGCCATGCTCACCTGCCGCCGGGCACGGTGATTGCCAGTGCCACGTTCCAGGCTCCACCAGGCATTCCAGTGGAACTTGCCGAACTTGCCGGCGCCCAGCTTGCGAGGCGAGACGCCACCCAACCCACAAAGGACCGGACGGCAGGTTCGACATTCCGCAACCCATCCGGGCAAAGCAGCACCGAATCAGACGATTGCCACGACCTGAAAGCCTGGCAGCTCATCGATCGGGCCGGATTACGGGGTTATTCATTGGGAGGTGCAAGAATGTCCTCCAAACACCCGAATTTCCTGACAAACACCGGATCCGCGACCGCAGAGGATCTCGAAAGACTTGGTGAATTCGTACAAGAAAGGGTCTTTCATTCTTCGGGAATACAACTAGAATGGGAGATAATTCGGGTCGGAGAACCCATTCGCGGCGGGTATAAGGACAATCGTGACCAGCCATAAAGGCGGGCACGGCGGAGCAGGAACTAGAGCGGGCATGTCGAGCAGGACATCCCCCAAGGTTGTCGTGATGATGGGCGGGCCATCGGACGAATGCGAGATATCGCTGTCCACAGGTCGTGAATGCGTCAAGGCGCTACGGGGTGAAGGCTTCAGGGTAGAGGAACTTCTCGCCGAACGCGATCTTTGCGTTCGCCTTGAAGAAGCCGGGCCGGACGTGGTTTTCAACGCTTTGCACGGGTGCTGGGGTGAGGATGGCTGCGTCCAGGGTATCCTTGAGTGGCTTTCAATTCCCTATACACATTCCGGCGTGCGGGCTTCAGCTCTGGCGATGGACAAACAGCGGACAAAGGACGCATACAGGGTCGCTGGACTACCCGTTGTGCACTCGCTGCTCATTGACCGTGCCGACGCGATTGAAGGCCACCCGATGCAGCCGCCATATGTGGTCAAACCAAATGCGGGTGGATCATCACTCGGTGTGTTCATCGTAGCTGAGGAATCCGACCCGCCGATCCGGTTTTCCGACGACATGCCGAAGACGGTTATGGTCGAGGCGTATGCACCTGGCCGTGAACTCACGACGGCTGTCCTGGGTGATCGGGCACTGACGGTCACGGATATCATCACAAAGGACTGGTACGACTATCAGGCAAAATACGAGGTCGGTGGCTCAAAGCACGTTTTGCCCGCCGACGTTCCAAAGACGGTTTTCGACGCCTGTCTTGAGTTTGCCATGGTCGCACATGAAATTCTCGGGTGCAGGACATTGAGTCGAACAGACTTCCGTTGGGACGACTCGAAAGGTGTGGATGGGTTGGTCCTGCTGGAGACCAATACACAGCCCGGGCTCACGCCTACATCACTGGTGCCAGAGCAGGCAAGCCACGTGGGAATCGGCATGGGCGATCTTTGCCGTCTTCTGGTGGAGGATGCGTCATGCGGCAGATGACATTCGAGTCCACTCATGACCCTGCCCCGTCAAGGGCGGCCTACAGAATGCACCGGATTTGGCTGACTCCATCTGTTCGGTTTGCAGTCAAGGCCGTGCTTCCCGCTGCGGCGGTGGTGGGACTCGCCAACTGGCTTGCCGATGGAGTGGTGGGGCAGCGTAACTTGCTCAATGACATCGAGGAGATCCGCCGTTTCGTCGCCGAGCGTCCTGAATTCATGTTCAGATACGTAACAATTGAAGGTGCGAGCGACGAACTGGCCGACAAGATCAGGGAAATCCTGCCTATCGAGTTTCCTGTCAGCACCTTCAATCTTGACCTCGGCCGGTTACAGTCCGCCATTGAGAGTCTGGACGCGGTTGGGTCGGCTGAACTTGGCATCCGGACTGGCGCCATTCTGCACATTGCCGTCGATGAACGCATCCCGGTGGCGGTCTGGAGAGAAGGGGGCATGCTTACGTTGGTTGACTCAGAGGGAATCCGGATTGCTCCTTTATCGGGAAGGGCACAACGACCGGACCTGCCACTCTTTGTGGGAGCGGGCTCAAACAGCGCTATACCGGAGGGCTTGGCCATTGTGTCTGCGGCGGAACCCTTGGAGGCAAGACTGCGAGGCCTGGTGCGCGTAGGGCAGCGTCGCTGGGACGCTGTTCTGGACAGGAATCAGAGGATCATGCTTCCGGAGACCGATGCCGTTGCCGCACTGGAATATATTATCGCGCTGGATCATGCCCATGGACTTCTTGCCCGGAATGTCTCTGTCGTGGACATGCGCAATCCAAGGCGACCGACCGTTCGCCTGGGTAGTGAAGCAGTAGATGAGTTGCGCCGGATCAAGGAGTTGGAAACAGTAGGGGCCGATAGATGAAGCAGTTGCATGAGACCCAACGCTTCATGCGACGCCTGCGCCGCGCCGCGATGCAGCGTGGCGTGATTGCCATCATTGACGTGGGCACTTCCAAGGTTGCCTGCTTGGTGCTTCGGTTCGACAGGACGAATCAGCCTGGCGAGGCAGACGGTGTTGGTTCCATGGCTGGTCAGGATGCGTTCAGGGTGGTCGGTGCGGCGTGCACCAGATCCCGCGGTGTGCGGCTTGGTGAAATTGATGCCATTTACGAAACGGAACTCGCAATTCGTACGGTCGTACAGTCAGCCCAGAAAATGGCCAAGGTGCGGTTCGATCATGTCTTCGCTTGTTTTTCCGGCGCCAATCCCCGCAGCTTTGGGCTGACAGGAACTGTCGGTCTTCTGGATACAGAAGTAACCGAACACGATGTGGCGCGTGTTCTGTCCGCCTGCGAGGTGCCTGATGAGGTGTCGAGTCTCGAGGTTCTGCATGCCCAGCCAGTGAATTTCGCTCTGGACTACCGCACAGGCCTGAATGACCCGCGTGGACAGATGGGTAGTCGCCTTGCATGCGACATGCATCTGCTGGCAGTTGACAGCCATGCGGTACGCAACCTTGCCTATTGCATAGAACGCTGCGACATAAAACTCGCCGGGGTAGCTTCGTCCGCCTATGTGTCCGGGCTCAGCAGCTTGGTGGAGGACGAACGGGAGCTCGGCGCTGCCTGCGTCGACATGGGTGGTGGCACCACTAGCATATCAATTTTCATCAAGAAGAACATGATCTACGCAGATTCGATAGGAATTGGCGGCAATTACGTGACCCAGGACATCTCGCTGGGTCTGAAGATTCCCTTTTCGACCGCGGAGCGTTTGAAGACTCTCTACGGCGGTGTTGTCGCCATCGGCAAGGACGAACGTGAGATGATCGCATTGGGCGGCAACGTCGGTGACCAAGAGTATGACCAGCGAATGGTTAGCCGCAGCGAACTCATTGGAATCATTCGCCCACGCGTCGAGGAAATCCTGGAAGAAGTGCGCAAACGGCTTGACGATGCGGGGTTCGTGGACCTGCCTAGCCAACAGATTGTACTGACGGGTGGTGCGTGCCAGGTCCCTGCGCTGCAGGAACTGGCTGCCAGAATTCTGGGAAACCAGGTGCGCATCGGTTTGCCTCTTCGCATTAGGGGACTTCCGCAGGCCGCCGCAGGGACGGCGTTCTCTTCAAGCGTAGGGCTGTGCCTTCACGCCGCGCACCCGCAGGATGAATGGTGGGATTTCGATATCCCGGCAGATTACCGGCCTCAAAGGACGCTGTCATCTGCGGTGAGATGGCTCCGAAACAATTGGTAGACAAGATGATCCGAGTTTCACGAAATGACGCGGAATCAACTGCAGAATCCGCTAGATTTTGTGTCGCAATCATGTCATTTAACGTGATGAGAGGGCCGGATGGCGGCAGGTCATCCATAGTTGGACAAAGAGTGATCGAAGCGAATCGATGGAAGAGAAAGAGGCGGACAGAGCGATGACATTAAACCTGACCATGCCCGAGCGGGCAGAAATCATGCCGAAGATCACGGTGTTTGGGATAGGCGGAGCCGGAGGCAACGCTGTCAACAATATGATCAAGAAGGAACTCATTGGGGTCGAGTTTGTTGTTGCCAACACAGACGCACAGGCGCTTCAGCAAAGCACTGCGACGGCCCGTATTCAGATGGGCATGACCGTTACTCAAGGACTGGGGGCTGGAGCCAAACCGGGTGTCGGTGCCTCAGCCGCTGAAGAGACGATTGAGGAGATTGTAGACCATTTGGTCGGCTCTCATCTGTGCTTCATTACAGCAGGAATGGGTGGTGGCACTGGGACCGGAGCGGCTCCAATCATTGCGCAAGCGGCGAGGGAGCTTGGCCTTTTGACTGTAGGCGTCGTAACCAAGCCCTTTCAATTCGAGGGTGTTGCTCGCATGCGGATTGCGGAAGAAGGTGTTGAAATACTTCAGTCCATGGTCGACACGTTAATCGTTATCCCGAATCAGAACCTTTTCCGTCTCGCCAACGAGAAGACCACGTTTACGGAAGCTTTCGCTCTGGCTGATGACGTCCTGTATCAGGGGGTCAAAGGCGTGACCGATCTGATGATGCGCCCTGGCCTGATCAATCTTGATTTCGCCGATGTACGGACAGTAATGGATGAGATGGGCAAGGCCATGATGGGCTCCGGGGAGGCCAGCGGTGAAGACCGCGCCAAGAAGGCTGCCGAAATGGCGATCGCCAATCCGCTCCTTGACGAGATCTCTCTGAAAGGTGCCAAAGGTGTGCTGATCAACGTTACTGGTGGTCACGACCTCACGCTCTTCGAACTTGATGAAGCAGCCACCAAGATTAGCTCAATGGTAGACAGGAACGCCACAATAATTACCGGCTCCACACTTGATGAGTCGATGGAGGGCGTGATGCGGGTCAGCATCGTTGCCACAGGCATCGACGCAGCAGATTCCGCCGATGGACCGTTGTCCCGATGGGAACAGATGATTCCGGAGGAGGACCGCAGTGAGCCCGAAGGCACGCTAGGGACGCAAGAGAGGGAGTTGTGGGAGTCGGAAGAGGTTCCGGAGTTTGAGCCAGAGACACCTGCGGTCACCGGTTTGGAAGCCACAGGGACTGAAATGCACTCTGCGGCACAGCAAATGAATCTCGAACTCCCGGCTGAGCCAAGTGAACAGTTGGAGGAGAACTTCGCAGAGGGAGGTGACGGTGCGTTTCCGCCCGCTGCTGCCTATCGGCCAGCCCCTCAGCCTGAAGTCGCTGCTTCCGGCAGTCTACGGCAGGGTGTTCCAAGCGCCGAGACGATCGCCCGTCTGAAAGCAGCGGTCGCCAAGAACCCGATACCACCAGTGACCAGATTAGATGGCGATCCGGCAGTGACCCAAGGAACGCATCGATTTCGCGTCACTGGGCTGATCGACCGTATGACTAAGCAGCGAGAGACTGCGGTTCCACGTGGACAGAACTCAGTGAGCCAACAACCCGTTCAGCCGACCGGGGATCAGGAAACGCAGAACGTCGAGCATGACCGGGTCGGGATCCCGGCGTTTCTCAGGCGGCAGGCGAACTGAACCCGATTGGATTGACCGAACTTCTGTCAGCCGCTTGGCTTAGCCACATATGGACGGACCCTTTTGGCGTGCCGTCACTACAGCACCCAGGTTGGGAATAAGGGCTCTTGGATACTTGCTTCAAGGACCTGAGGACTGTCTCCGCAATCGGGTTCGGCGACTTTTCGCTCATTTCTTTGGCCTGTTTCAGGTCGTTGCAAATTGTGAATTGTCAGTCGTCTGCCGATTGCTTAACGCAGACCTGAAGCAGAATAGCTAACTTTGGACGCGGCACATCGTGCAAACCACGCTCAAGTCACCGGTCACATTCACGGGCAAAGGTCTGCACGGCGGGCAAGAGGTCCGAATGACCGTGTTTCCTGCGTCAGCGGATTACGGAATTTGGTTCAGACGAATTGATGTCGATCATGCTCGCGCCATGATTCCCGCGCGCTGGGACGCTGTGATGCCTTCGCGGCTCTGCACAAAACTTGCGAACGCGCACGGTGTGTCGGTCTCGACCGTTGAGCATCTTATGGCGGCCCTTGCGGGTTGCGGCATTCGCAATGCGTTGATCGAAATCGATGGACCAGAGGTGCCTGTACTCGATGGAAGCTCTGCGAAGTTTGTGGAGGATTTTCTTGACTGCGGGGTTCGGACTCAGGCTATTCCAATCCGGGCTATTCGGGTTCTGCAGCCTGTGGAGGTACAGAAAGGGGAGGCGATCGCCCGGATTGAGCCCGCTCCGGAACTGGAGATTGATTTCAGCATAGATTTCGACGATCAGGCGATTGGTGTGCAGGCAAAGTCGCTCCGCATAGTCAATGGTGCGTTTATCAAGGAGTTGTGTGACAGCCGTACCTTTTGCCGCTGGGCGGATGTCGGGTCTATGCGTAGCATCGGGCTTGCGTTGGGCGGCACGCTCGAAAATGCGGTCGTTGTCGATGACGATAAGGTGTTGAACCCAGGCGGTTTTCGTTACCCGGACGAAGCTGTACGTCACAAGATGCTGGATGCGATAGGAGATCTTGCACTGGCTGCATACCCGATCCTTGGTCGGTATACAGGCATCTGCGCTGGCCACTCGTTGAACAATCGCCTGTTGCGGGCACTCCTTACTCGCCCTCAGGCATTCTGTATCGTGCAATGTGATGGCCAGACGGTTGCAAGGCTTCCGGGTGCTGGCGTAAGTCGTTCGCTCCTGGAGGGATTGAAGCACACGGGCGGATGAGTCCGTGGCAGAGTTGTTGTGACTTTTGTGGCAGGTCACGCGAGAGAGATGTTGCGAATCTGGTGTATTCACGGTTCATGGTTCCGGCATCCATTTGGTCCCCGAAGAGTATGCAAAGCGCTTCGGAGTTGCTGACGCTCCAGTCCTTGGTTCATAGGGAATTCCATACCTGTTTACCGAATGCTCTCGGTTGTTTGATGGCTTGGAAACCGATTGGTTTTGACCAGTCGACGTCGACCTTTCGTTGTAGTGCCGACGCGATTTCTAAGACGAGGTCATTGGCAGCTTTACGCGTTTGTTCGGAAATACTGTCGTTTCAGAATGTTGCGGGCGCGATTCGGCGTTTTTCTCTCCATTGTACATTCGAACGGGAGCTGAACCCTGTCGGGGTCCAGGACCCCTCCTGAAGCACCGCCACATCCCCAACCGGGGGGGGGGTCCGGAAACGCGAGCATGTCGGGAAGACCATGGAATAGGTGTAGGACCGGTCCGTCCGCCAGAAGGGGGAGATCACGCGGACCGTCACAAGGGAGTGGGCGGTGCCGTGAAATCCGGGGTGCCTATCTGTGATTACTTATTTGGTTTGGTATTATTCCCATTTTGTCCTGCCTCCACCTGTGTTAGTCGGGCGTGAGGGTTCTTCATGGGCAAGGCGATCGGGGAAAGGCACCAGGGATGAACGAGGTAGCTAGACGAACGAGCGCTCTGGCCGTTTGTGCGCTGGTATTTGCACTGGTCGGGTGCGGGCGGCAGGAAAGAACCAACTTTGAGGATATGGCTGCAGCGGAGATTTTTGCCCAAGCCGAAGCTGAGCTTGAGGCTGGGAATTCGGAAGATGCCGCTGTCGCCTTTGGCGAAGTCGAGCGACTCTATCCCTATTCAGAACTCGCAAAGCGCGCTCTGATCATGCAGGCCTATTCCTATCATCAGGACAAGGATTACGAGAACTCGAGATCAGCGGCGCAGCGGTATATCGACTTCTATCCGGCTAGCGAGGACGCAGCCTATGCTCAGTATCTTCTGGCACTTTCACACTACGATCAGATAGACGAAATCGGCCGCGATCAAGGGATCACATTCGAGGCGCTGCAGGCGCTCAGAACCGTGATCGAGCGCTACCCGGAATCGGAATACGCCCGCTCTTCGTCCCTCAAGTTCGATCTTGCATTCAATCATCTGGCTGCGAAAGAAATGGAAATTGGCCGATACTACCTAAAGCGCGGCCACTACGCAGCGGCTGGAAATCGATTCAGGGTGGTCGTGGAGCAGTTCCAGACCACGACCCACACCGCTGAAGCGCTCTATCGCCTGATTGAAGCGTATCTATCTCTCGGATTGACGAACGAAGCCCAGACAGCCGGAGCCATTCTTGGCCACAACTTTCAGGCAACCGAATGGTACGCCGATGGGTATGAACTTCTCACGGGGCAGGGATTGCGTGCTGAGGTCGCGGACGACGGCTGGCTGCGCAGTGTCTATCGCCAGATGATCCGAGGTGAGTGGCTTTGAAGAATCGCAGTACAGTCGGCTGTGGTGCTGAGCGCGCTTGAGATTCACGACCTGCCCCTTATCGATCGGCTGGAGATCTCATTCCAGCCGGGCCTCAATGTGCTGACCGGGGAAACTGGAGCGGGAAAATCAATCCTGCTTGGTGCCTTGGGATTTGCATTGGGTTGGCGAGGACGGGCCGTGATGGTGCGCGACGGCGCGAACCGAGGCGAGGTGACGTCCGTTTTCGACCTTGCCCCGGGCCATCCTGCCAGGAATGTTCTGACCGAAGCCGGGCTTTCGGATCCTGACGAATTGATACTGCGCAGGGTTTGCGTCCGTGATGGCAGGAACACGTCCTATGTCAATGACCGCCGCGTTTCTGGAGAGGTTCTGCGTGCGCTGTCGGAATGTCTTGTCGAGATTCACGGTCAGCATGATGATCGGGGACTTCTGAATCCGCGTTGCCACCTCGATATGCTTGACGCATTCGCAGATGCGGAAACCCAACGTGAGGAGACCCGGAATTACTGGCGTGAGTTGATTGCCGCGGAACGTGAAATAGAGGAGGCAAGAGTCGGGCTGGAGGCGGTGAAGGTAGAGGAAGAATACCTCCGATACTCGGTGGACGAGCTAGGTGTTCTCGATCCCCAGCCAGGCGAAGAAGCGGAACTTGATCAACAGCGTCGGCTGATGCGGGCTGCGGAACGGATCCGGGCTGATGTCGGAAAGGCGTATGAATCGCTTGGTACGAATGGCGCGGAGGGTATGATTGCGGATGCAATTCGTTGGCTTGAATCTGTGATCGACCAGGCAGAGGGGCGCCTTGATGAACCGGTCGCCGCTCTATCAAGGGCACTGACCGAACTTGGCGAAGCCGAACATGGCGTGAGAAAGGTGATGGAGGAGTTGAGTCAGGCCCCGACTGAACTCGAGCGCGTCGAAGAGCGCCTGTTTGCGATAAGGGCGGCCGCACGGAAGCACGGCGTTCCACCGGACAGTCTGGGTGAATTTACCGAGGAAATTCGCAATCGGCTTGCAGCAATCGATAGTTCAGCGGACAGACTAGGCGCTTTGGTCCGGAAGAAGTCTGATGTGCAAGCCAGATACGACTGTGCGGCACAGGCGCTGTCGCAACGACGGGCGGAAGCGGCGGCAATCCTCGACAGGGCAATGAAGGATGAACTGACGCCGCTTAGATTGGATGGAGCCAGGTTCCAAACGGGAATCACTCCAACCAAGCCCGGCCCCCAAGGGTGGGACGCAGCGGCGTTCTCGGTATCCCCCAACCCGGGTGCGGCATCCGGTCCGATCCAGAACATCGCCAGTGGCGGTGAACTCAGCAGGTTCCTGCTGGCGCTAAAGGTGTGCCTCACGCGAAGGGCTACCGGCCTCACAATGATCTTTGATGAAATCGACAGGGGAGTCGGCGGAGCGACGGCGGACGCCATCGGGCGAAGACTTTCCGCACTGGCGGGACGTGCACAAATACTGGTCGTAACCCACTCGCCGCAGATCGCGGCGCGCGCCCGGCATCATTGGCTGGTCTCGAAACGTGTGGAAGACGGTGTGACGTTCAGTGGAGTGTCACGGATTGACGGAGCGGAGCGGGTTGATGAACTTGCGCGGATGTTGGCTGGCAACAGGATCACCGGCGAGGCCCGTGAAGCTGCGAAGGCGCTGCTCACCGAATGATCCTGGGAGGTAGGATTGGGACCATTGGCAAAAGGAGTGTCCATTGCATTTCAGACCGGCGGAGCATTCCGTGTTCACGCCCAGCGGGACCGTTTTGGTCCGAGGCCCCTTGATTCCTGAGGTTGCATGCATCGCCCGCGGCGCATCGGTGTTGGTTCCTGGATCGCGGTCGGAACACATGGGTCGAACACAGCGTCGAGGTGGTCGCTCTCTATCAGGAAAGAACTTCGTGCGGCATGATCCAATGCGGAAGTCGGAATGAGCCGACTCGGGTTGAGTCCGATCAGGCTGTACTTGCAGGACATTCAGCGCAAATTATCGAGAGACTGGCAGTCGATAGGAAGACGCGGAATCGGTCAGCTAAGGTTCTGGCTCGTTGCCCTCCTGATTGGAATCGACGCAGGAGTCATCGATCATTCTTCCTGACTCAACCGGTGCGCAGGGACATACACCTCGCTCCCGGTCCTCAGGTCTACCTGCTGTCAGTGGTTCTTCGCGTCAGTCGCTCGCCCAACCAGTGGCGGATTCGGGTTCCGGGGACGAGGCCTCCTGCCGTCGACTCTTCGAGGACGGCGTCTACGTTGAGGGCGCCGCCAGATTGGAGATGGAGATGCCGATCTTTGAGCAGCGGGCGACCAATTTCCTGCCCGTGGTGTCAGGTGCCAACGGTGATCAGCGGGAGATTCTGGATGTGATGCAACTTGTGGATGCATTGAGAGCCCATAACCGGGCGCTTGCGGCAATGGCGGCCGAGGAGCATTCCTGACTGCGTGCCCAGATCGGTGTTGGGTTGCGGGATCCTGTCAGATGTCAGGATCGCCTGGCATCGCCGACACGTGTGTCAGATCGGTCGGGTGGCTTCCCTTAGCCAGTTCCGGGCTCGATTGCCCAGCAAACCATCCACTTTCTGATGCACGGTTTGGTGATAGCTGTTCAACCATTCCCGTTCGCGGTCGGTCAGAAGGCTCGCCTCCAAAAGACGGAGATCAATTGGTACCCACGTCAGGGTTTCGAACTCCAGCATCGACCGGTCATCACCGAACTCCAGCTTAGGTGCGGCCCGCACGGCAACCAGGTTCTCGATTCGAATCCCGAACTGGCCTTCGCGATAGTAACCGGGTTCGTTGGACAGGATCATTCCCGGTTCCAACGGAGTTGTCGACGTCCGCGCCAACCGTTGTGGACCCTCGTGGACACCGAGATAGGAGCCGACACCGTGCCCGGTTCCATGATCGTAGTCGAGCCCCGCTCGCCATAGCTCGGTGCGGGCAAGGGGGTCCAGATCACGTCCCGCGAGCCCCTTTGGCCACCTCGCCGTAGAGACAGCGATAAGCCCTTGCAGCACCTTTGTGAAATACTGCCTTTGTAGGGTCGTTGAGGATCCTATGGCAATGGTCCGTGTGATATCTGTGGTACCGTCGAGATATTGACCGCCTGAGTCCACCAGCAACAGTTCATCCGGCTGGATTCGCCGGTTCGTATGCTCGGTGACCCGATAGTGAACGATCGCGCCGTGAAGCCCAGACGCGCATATTGTCTCAAACGAGATGTCTTCGAGAGCGTTGGTGGCGACGCGGAATCCCTCCAGTCTGCGGACAACATCGATCTCCGTAAGTTCTCCCGAAAGAGCTTCGGTTTCCAGCCAGGCTAGAAACTCGCACATTGCTGCAGCGTCGCGGAGATGCGCGGACCGAGCGCCTTCAATTTCGACGGCATTTTTGCGGGACTTTGGCAGTACACATGGATCCTGATCCAGAACGAAGCCAATGTTCCCTGAATTCAGGATCCTTGTCACGGCGAAGGGGATGGACGAGCGATCGAGCAGAATCGGTCCTTTGAGGGATTCAAGTGCTGCTTCAAACTCATCCCATGGTGCGATGGTGATGGCTGGGTCCGTTCCGAGCTCATCGAATTTCCCTGGATCGGAAAACAATTGAGTCTGACCGTTGTCATGCAGGATCGCGAAGGCAAGTACGACAGGAGTATGCGGAATGTCACCACCGCGGATGTTCAACAGCCAGCAGACCGAATCAGGAAGGGTGAGCACAGTTGCCCTATGGCCAGCCTTTCGCAGGCAGTCTGAAACGCGTTTACGCTTTGATTCGTCGCCTTCGCCCGCCAGTTCCTTTGGATGCTTGCGGACCGGCGCGGCAGGTCGTTTCGGCCGATCATGCCAGATCCGGTCAATCAGATTGTCAGTCTCAAGCAATTTCACGGATGTGCCCGCCAACCGCTTCCTGAGTGTCTCGATTTCCTTTGAGGTATGCAGCCAGGGGTCGAAACCGACCGTTCCGCCGTTTGGAAGTGACTCAGCCAACCAGTTTCCGGGTTTGGTGTCCGGCAGGTCGACAATGCTGAAATCATCAGCGGTCTGCATTGAGGCCTGAATCCGGTAACGCCTGTCGACAAACAGACCTGCGGTGTCCGGAAGTACGATGCAGAGGCCTGCGGAACCTGTGAAGCCGGAAAGCCATGCGAGTCGCTCTTCGCCGACAGCGACGAACTCACCTTGGTGCGCATCTGCACGGGGAACCAGAAAACCGTCTATCCCTTCTTTTGCGATTTCCTTCCGAAGAGCGGCGAGTCGCGGTGGTCCCTGCTCGGGCACTGTTCTGGTTTCGAACGACTGAAGCATCCAATCCTCCTTGGCAGTGGTTCTATCTTCGCCGGCAAGAGATTCTTGCGAGGTCTCGGGTGAGGCCGGATTTCCTCCGCTCCAGTCAGCGGGTGCGCCTGCCTTTGGTTCTTCGCGAGCGCCTTTCCGGTTCAAACAGCGAAGCGAGCTGTTCCGTGATCGCGCCGGCGAGCTGTTCGACATCCGTAATTGTCACGGCACGTTGGTAATATCTAGTCACGTCGTGGCCAATTCCGATCGCGATCAACTCTACCTGCCTGCGTCGTTCGACCATCGCGATGACATCCCGCAGGTGTTTCTCGAGATAGTTCGCAGCGTTTACCGAAAGGGTTGAATCGTCAACAGGAGCACCGTCCGAAATGACCATAAGGATCTTTCGGACCTCGGGTCTGGCAATCGCACGGCGATGGGCCCATTCAAGTGCCTCTCCGTCGATGTTCTCCTTCAGAAGGCCTTCCTTCATCATCAATCCGAGATTCTCCCGAGCCCTCCTCCATGGCGCGTCGGCCGACTTGTAGATGATATGCCGGAGGTCGTTGAGGCGACCCGGCAGCTGTGGACGTCCTTCCTTCAGCCAGGCTTCACGGGCCTGCCCACCCTTCCAGGCCCGTGTCGTGAAACCCAGAATCTCAACCTTGACCTGACAGCGCTCAAGCGTTCTGGCGAGTACGTCGGTACAGATCGCCGCGATGGAGATCGGACGACCGCGCATCGACCCCGAATTATCGAGAAGAAGCGTGACGACGGTGTCGCGAAACTCCATATCCCTTTCGATTTTGAACGAAAGAGGTGTGGTTGGGTTGGCGACGACCCGGGCAAGACGGCCAGCATCCAGTATGCCTTCTTCGAGATCGAATTCCCAGGTGCGGTTCTGCTGTGCCTGCAGACGCCGCTGCAGCTTGTTCGCCAGTCTGCTGACCGCACCCTTCAATGGCTCAAGCTGTTGATCGAGATAGGTTCGAAGGCGTTCGAGCTCCTGTGGTTCGGCCATATCCTCGGCCCTGATCTCTTCATCGAACCTGGTTTGGTAGACCTTGTAGGCGGGGTCGGCCTCGGAATAGGAAAACCGCTGCGGCGGCTGCGGCATTTCGTCGGGGTCAAAGTCGCCCGAATCCTCATCGGACTCACTGTCGCTACCGTCGTCGGACGCCTTTGCCTCGGTAGTGCCCTCTTCGTCGTCCTCAACCAAACTGGCATCGCCTTCGGTCTCTTCCTCGCTTTCCGGGTCATCGCTCCCTTCCGATTCCGGAACCTCAATCGTGGAATCATCTTCGGCGTCATCGTCCTGGCTTTCTTCAGGATTGTTCGGGTCTTCGCCGAGCTGATCACCGTAACCCAGATCGTCGATGATCTCCCGGGCGAATTTCGCGAATTCCGCCTGATCCAGTAGAGTCTCTTCAAGTCGCTCCAGGGTTTCCCCACACTGGCTGTCAAAGAAGTCACGCCAAAGCTCCATCACATTTTCGGCCCCCTTGGGAAGCGGCCGACCCGTTGCCAGATGGTGGATGAGGTAACCGGCGGCGACCGGAAGCGGCGCATCCGAGGGACTGGTGATGTCCGCGTAACCTCTCTGGCTCGCTTCAGAGATCATTTTCGCATCGATGTTGCTGCCGATGCCTGGCATCGCTCTGACACCGATCGCCTCACAACGAGCCGTTTCCATAGCTTCGAAGAGATCGCACGCCATCTGGCCCCGTGGCGTGTACCTTGCTGCGATGGCCTCATCATGATGCTTGAGACGCATGGCGTAGGCGTCCGCTGTGCCGCGTGCCAGCAAGACCTGCTGTTTTGTCATCTTGCGGCTGACCTGCGGAAGACGGACCTCCTCCCTGGTATGTCCGGGCGCTTCGACGGTATAGCTGACTTCCAGCTCAGCACTGTCGGCGAGCGCCTTCGTTGCTTCCGCAAGCGCTTTCTTGAACGGGTCCGCTGGACTGTCGGTCGGATTGGCCATTGGCAGACCTATGGACCGGCCCGTGTTCCATATGGAACTCTGGGCCGCATATGCATGAACGTTTCCCGTTGTGGGTGATCTGGACTGTACATCGGTCAGGAAATCGCAGCGGAAGCAGCGCTCTCCGGGAGTTCCTCGTCGAAACTGCGCTGGTAGAATTCGGCTACTGTCTCGCGCTCCAGTTCATCGCACTTGTTGAGAAAGGTTACCCTGAAGGCGTATCCTATACTGCGGAAAATCTCTGCATTCTGTGCCCAGTTGATCACCGTACGCGGCGACATCACTGTCGAAAGGTTGCCTGCCATGAACGCGGTTCGGGTCAGGTCAGCGACGGAGACCATCTGGCTGATTTCCCTGCGGCCACGCTCGGTGTTGTAGTTTGGGTTCTTTGACAGGACGATCGCGGTCTCCGCATCGTGGGACAGATAATTCAGGGTCGCGACCAGTGACCACCGGTCCATCTGTGCCTGGTTGATCTGCTGAACGCCATGATAAAGTCCGGTCGTATCGCCAAGGCCCACGGTGTTTGCCGTGGCGAAGAGCCGGAAACAGGGGTTGGGAGTGATCACCTCGTTCTGGTCGAGAAGTGTCAGTTTGCCATCATGTTCGAGGATACGCTGGATGACGAACATAACGTCGGCGCGCCCAGCGTCGTATTCGTCGAAGACGATCGCAGTTGGGTTCCGCAGCGCCCAGGGCAGGATTCCCTCCTGAAATTCGGTGACCTGTTTCCCGTCCCGAATCTTGATCGCGTCCTTTCCGATCAGGTCGATTCGGCTGATGTGACTGTCGAGATTAACCCGGACGCAAGGCCAGTTAAGGCGGCTTGCGACCTGCTCGATATGCGTCGACTTGCCTGTCCCGTGGTAGCCCTGGATGATCAGTCGGCGGTTGCGGGAGAACGCCGCGAGGATTGCAAGCGTGGTGTCTGGGTCGAATTTATAGTTGACGTCCAGTAGAGGTACGCGTTCGGTTGGTTCCTCAAATCCCTTGACCACCATATCGCTATCGATGCCAAACTTGTCGCGAACTGAGATCTGTTCCGTTGGTTTCATGTCTGCGTATGGGCTGCCGTCCGCCATGTGTTTCCTCGTCCTGAAATGGGAACCGGTTCCAGCGGGACGTTTCCCGCACCGGGCGCCTACATGGCGGATTGCATGGCAAACGTCAACGCCACATGATGCCCGAGGAGTGCAATCGCGTTCGAAACTTCCTCTGTCCATCCATCTGGAGTCGGTCGGGAGGTGCTGCGGAGTGCATTGACGGCACTGCGGCGATGCGGGACATACGCAATGTTCTCGAGGCAGCTGGCGACCCCAGGCGCGGCGACGCCACGGAACACAGTCCCCAATGGATGCCCACGGTTTCGTTCCAGTGGCCCTTCCGTACGGGCGGAACCGCGCCGGTATGGAGTGTTTCGAGCGTCAAGAGGGAGGGAATCCCGCAACGGTCACAGTTCGCTGAGCAGGGTCCGCACGACGTCGTGCAAATCCGGTTGGTCGTCACGCGTATCATCCCAGACACCTTCGGGCACAACGATCGGTCCCGAAGCCAGTCAGCATGCTCCAGCCTTTGGTGAAGCGCTCGATATCTGCTCCCGCCCGTCTGACATCCCACAACAGGACGCTAGGGTCACGAAGCATAGACGAGTTCGCGAGACCTGTCGATGGCCGTGCGCAGATATGGATTGGCGACCGCGCGGATTTCAAGCAGATCGACAGGACGGCCGAGTACGTCCCGAAGTGCTGCGGCAGGATCGAAATACCGACGGAACGGCCCTAGTATCGCGACCTTATTGTTGTGATGGATAGAGGGACTTCAGTTTCACGCGGGCGTCCCCGGTCCTGAACCGCCAGTCGACCGGCTTCGCCGACGGGTTCCTGTGCCGTTGCCAGGCGCCGACCTCCCGCACCATCGCCTCCCGGTCCGGGATCCGCCGGTCGAGGCACTGCCGGGAGAGGACGTCTGTCCCGGTCTCCGCCATGTTAAGCCAGCTCCCGTGCTTCGGCGTGTGGTGGACCTCGAAGCGGTCCGCGAGCCGCGACGCCTCCGCCGGCCCGGACGTCTCGTACAGGGTCGACAGCCTGTGGGTGTTCAGGTTGTCCATCACGGGGACGGCCCTCCTGTCCGGAAAGTGGACGTCGGCGATGTCGGCGAGCAGCCTTGCGAAGTCCCGCCTCCTGCGGCGGTCGGTGACCTTCACGTGGCGCCACGCCTCCAGCGGCGCGTACACCATGAACAGGTTCGCGGTGCCGTTGCGCCCGTACTCGAAGTCATATGCGGCCGGCTGCCCGGGCCGCGTCGGCAGCGGCGTCCTCGTCTCCCTCGTCCGCTGCTCCGGGGTCCCGTCCATGACGGCCAGGACCGTGCCGTCGTCGTACCCGCGGCTGCAGGTCTTCAGGACGTCCTCCATGGCGCAGACGAATTCGGCGCTCTCTTTCGGCGGGATTCACCGGCACTGGTCCCTCCAGGGCTTGATGTCGTTTTTTTCAGATGCCATGGGACGGGCCGCCGTTTGCCTTCGCGGGTGATTCGGTGCAGGGTGTTGACAGGAAGACAGCATGTTGTGGCGGGGGGCCGCGAGACGGCAACCCCCGCCGAGTGAAAGGAGAGAAAGATGACTGATTCGAAAACCCCTTTCGAGGGGAACGTTACCACGGTCTACGCGGCTCTGGAAGTGAGCGGCAGGAGCTGGATCCTCGCGGTGGGCGATCCGTCCGACACGTCGAGGGCCGGCATCCACAGGCTGGCGCCGCAGGACGTTGATGGGCTCCTGGGCAGGCTCGGGCGGGCGCGGGAGCGGGCGGCGACCGGCGGCGATGTCCGGGTGATGCTTGTGTACGAGGCCGGTTACGAGGGCTTCTGGCTGGCCCGGCGGCTGGAGGGGGAGGATGTCGAGGTGGTTGTCTGCGACCCCGCGAGCCTCGAGGTGGTGCGGAGGAAAAAGAAGGTGAAGACGGACCGGATCGACGCCCGCCGGATGGTCCGGGCGCTCAGGGCGTGGGACGGCGGCGACCGGGACGCGATGTCGCGGGTGCGTGTGCCAACGGTCGCGGAGGAGGACAGGAAGCGGCTGCTGCGCCGGCGGGAGCGTCTGGTGCAGGAGCGCCGCCGCCTCTCGAACTCCGTCGACGGGCTCCTGAGGCTGCACGGGGTGTTGGCCGGGGATCCGGCGCGGCCGGGGTTCCGTGAGCGGCTCGGCGGGATGGAGACCGGCTACGGGGAGCCGCTGCCGCCGGAGCTGCTGGCCGAGATCAAGGGCATCCTCGACCGGCTGGAGCTGGTGCGCGCGGAACTCAAGGCTGTCGAGGCGAGGAAGATGGAGATGCTGGAGGCGTCGGCCCGGGCCCTCGACGGCCTCCGCGCGGACGCCGCCGGGAAGGAGGCCGCTCCGCCCGTTGACAGACCGCGGGCGGCGCCGGCGGACGCCCACCACGCGGCGACGCTGGTCCGGCTGCGCGGGATCGGCCCGAACGACGCGCTGATGCTGGGCGGCGAGCTCTTCTACCGGGAGCTGCGCAACCGGCGGCAGCTGGCCAGCCTCGCGGGCCTGGCGCCGGTGCCCTTCGCGAGCGGGGGCGTCGACAACGACCAGGGGATCAGCAAGGCGGGCGGCGCGATGCTGCGAAAGCACCTGGTGCAGATGGCCTGGCGCTGGCTGCGCCACCAGCCCGACAGCGCCCTCTCGGCGTGGTTCCGGGATTACGTGAGCGCCCGCGACGGACGTTCGCGCAGGCGGGGGATCGTGGCGCTGGCCCGTAAGCTTCTGGTGGCGCTGTGGAGGTTCGCCACCACCGGCCTGGTGCCGGAGGGCGCCGTCCTGTCGCAGGCCTGAGAGCGGGAGGGCAACGGAACAACGGAACAACGGAACACCCGGGCGGCCCGACGGGGCCTCCGGGGAACCCGGGCAGGGCGTGTGACCGTGCAGGGGCCTGGTTCGCCGCAGGAAGCGGCACCGTTCATTTCAGATGGGTCCCGCCCCCCCCGGAACGTCGCACCGCCCGAATCGGGCATAATGGTCACGGGGCCGGCACCGGCCAACCGAACCGGATAAGAGGCTGGACGCGTCGTTGAGCGCGTCATGGAACCGCGACGTTCTGTCTGGACTTCCCCGGTGGCACGGAAGCCGCCCCCCGACGGAGGGAGGGACGCCGATGTGAGGTTTTGAAAAAGGGCACTTGACCTGTAAGGTCTCATAAGAGCCCCTGCCGCACCGTCCCCTCCGGGATGCTGTCGACGGCCTCCAGCCCGCCGAGCCTGTCGCCGGGCAGCCGCAGCGCCCGGCGCGCGTGCCCCTCGGGGGGCTCGGAGCAGGCCAGCATCGCCAGCCTCGCCTGGCCCCCGCCGTCCAGCACGGGCTTCCTGCTGTTGGCCTGCCCCTTCCTCTCCAGAGCCGCCTCAAGGCCTTCCAGCACGAACCGCTTGCGGGCCCGCTCCACCGTCGAGGCCCCGGCCCCGAGGACGTCCGCTATGTCGGCGTCATCGCGTCCGCCGCCGTCGCGGCTGGCGTCCGCCAGAAGGAGGATGCGCGCCCGCCGGCGCCGCGTCACCGACCCCTTTCCGCCGTCGACGGTCCCCTGCAGGAGCGCCCGCCCGCCACCGTCCAGCCTTGCGTGATATATTCTCTTTCCGCCTCTGCCCATAGCCTGCCCCTTCCCGATGCCCCCCGGAACCGCCAGCGGACATCCGCCCGATCCGGAAGGTCTGTTGGTTGTTGTTGCGGCCAGTATAAGGTATCAGGTGGGACAGGGCAAGTGTCCCGGCGTCACTTCAACACGGGCGGGATACTAGGCCGCTGTCGGGGTCGAACTCGACCAGGAAGTCGGCGTCGCTTGTGGCCGGATCGAAATCCGTGCCCCGCGCCGCCGATCCGAAAACCTCAAGGCGAACGACATCGTAGCGTCGGCAGAGTGCCGCCAGTTCTTCCCGCTTGTCAGCAATGGCGTTGTGCATGATCACATCTTCCTCTGCGCCGACAAACGCCTTGCGTCACCGGCCGTCATCGCAACTGCGCCTCCGCGAGCACGTCTCTCAATCGCCCACGAGCGGATAGGACCTTCGCCTCAGCTGTATCCAGCTCTGTCCCAAGGAAGGATGTTCGACCGTCCGCCTCTCTGGCGGATTCCAGCCAATTGCGGGCAGGCGCTAGAAGTTCCTGCTGTCCTTGATCTGATCCCAAGCCCAGACGACTTGTTGGAGATGCTCCTCTTCGGTTCGATTACCGCCATTCATGTCGGGATGAAGATCCTTTACCAGAGTCTTGTATTGACTGCGAATTTCTGACTTGCTCCAGTGATCGCCCGCATCAAGGATCTCAAGCGCCCGACGTTCCTTGACCGGCAGTCGGCGCTTCCCGGCGACCGCCTTTCCGGGATTTCGGGTGGCGTTCTCGCCGAGCACTTGATGTGGATCGTCAATTCCCAACCTCGACCAGGCACGTTGCTCCTCTCCAGACTTGCGAAATGGTTTGGTTGGACGTTCCCAGACCCGGTCCCGATCCATCTGGGCCTGAAATTCCTCCTCTGTCGTTCCGTTGAAGAAATTCCACTTGAGGTTGTATTCCCGCACGTGTTCCTTGCAGAACCAAAGAAATTCGTCGAGTTGGTCAGGAGACTTCGGTGCGCGGTACAGACCAGCCTCACTGCAACCGGGATGGTTGCATGTCCGGGTTGAGGTTTCGAATGCGCCGGACATACCGCGCTTTCCACGCGTTCGTTTCTTCTTTGCCGAAGACACGCGGAGGTCAAAACCGAACGGATCAGGGTCGCTCATCGTTGGACAGTCTTTTCGACATGGTCGGGCGAGTCTAAGGATTTAGACGCAACTGAAAAGGGGGGCATGCAAAAAAATGATGGTGGCGCAGGAAATGGAAACACGTTTGATGCGAGCTTTCCGGCCGCATCGGTTGAAGATCACCGATGAAAGTGAGAAGCATCGGGGCCATGCAGGTTTTCGCGAAGGTGGTGAGAGCCACTTCCGGGTGGAAATCACAGCGGATGCTTTCGAGTCGATGAGCAGGATCGAACGGCACCGTGCCATCCACGACGCACTTGGAAACGACCTGATATGCCGCGTGCACGCTCTCGAGCTTAGAGTGAATGGGTAGACCCTGGAGTTAGGGCAATTGATGATCGGTTGTCCGATAAGGGTATCGGTGGCTCGCGGCGGCTGAAGCACAGGGTCATTAAATGGGGAAAATTCGCTTGAATCCGCCAGTCGGCCGAGTGCGATCCTCAGGATCGTCAGCGATTTCGGTACGACCGGCGATTTGGTGTTGCGCAACCACGAATACCTGGGCTTAGCTTGACTTGAGCTCCACACCAAGTTAGCTAACCGCTCGGGCGGGCCTGTAGCTCAATGGTTAGAGCAGAGCGCTCATAACGCTTTGGTTGGGGGTTCGAGTCCCTCCGGGCCTACCAGCTCAGATGTAACCGACGACCGCGGTTGCGTTGGCCGTGCATGCCTCAGACCCTTCTGTCAGGTGATCAACCAACGGAATTCCTTGCCTTTGCCGGTGGAGTTCCATGCATTTGCGGCGTGCGTCGGTGATTGCACTCCGTCATTTCGGGACAAGGGTGGTCACGCCCACTGCAGCGGCACGTGCAAGTTCAGGATCAAGCGACATTGGAATGTACTCGCCGCGACGCCAAAGTTGACCTAGGTCGTCGTAGTGGCGGCTTAACGGATGGCCAGACTGACCCGTGGAGGTGATGAACACCGAACTGTCCGGATCGCCGAAGTCGTACACGCCGCGATAGCCCGCTCCATGGACATTCAGGAACGGCGTTGGATCTCGCCCCGATGTTCTGCCCCTTCGGAGTGTGTTGTCGCCACCGCCAGTCGATTGACGGATGTTCACGATCCACCCGAGAATCGGGAACCGCCCCAGGACCTGGTTGTCGTGGGCCGCTTGGTGCGCGTCGCCCCAGCGCAGACTCTCGAGTGCCGATCCATGATTCTCGCTTATCCAGACTAGCGCGTCACCGAGCGCGAGGTCCGCCATCTCGGTGCAGGTCTCAACCCGGTCCGACTGAATCACATCACACCAGACCCCGGCACCGAACACATTGCGGAACACACGTTCAATGAATACGGGTTCGAGGTGGCTATACTCGCGGGCGAGGGTGCCCAACTCATCGCGGATCAACCGGTCCTGCAAAGCACGCATCCAGGCCGCATAGATGAGTGGCTCGGGAAGATGTTCGTTCATTTCGCCGTTCCATTCGGCCAGCAACTCCAGAGCCACCTGCCGAAGTCGTTCCGGAGTCCCTTCCGGAGCCGCCTCGCCGGAAAACCAGAGCTCCTTCGCGACCAGCGGCAAAAGCGTTTGGGCTGTGGGGCTGACTTCGTCCAGCTGTGCTTCGATGAAACTCTCACGCGTATGCACCTCACGGTGCTGCATCAGAAACTGCCAACGCCGCACGCGCTGGGTATCTCCGTAGTAATGGCTGACATGCAGCGGAAACGGACGTTCCAACGCCTTGTTGTTGGTGTTTCCCACTATTCCACCTGACGGAGCCACAAATTCCGGATTTGAGGAGTACCTCATTCTTCCCAGCCAGCGGTTCTCCGCTAACCATCCCGGTGTCGGAATGCGTCCCTGTGTCTGATGACGCGCGGAACGTTGTGGCATAGCGCCAATTGTCTTCATGGCGACCGACCGCCTGTCGGCAAGTATGAGATTTTGGCTGGGCGCGATGTAACTCTCGGCGGCGACCAATCCATCTTCGACCGAATCAGCCTTCATGATCGCGATCGCACTGGTCATTGACGTGTCCCTGGGCCAGAGAGCGGTCCATGCAAGTGATGCTACGTGGCCGCTTGGAGTGATCTCATCAAGGTCAAAATGGCTTTCGGGCTGGACTGTATCGGCCTTCCTCCAAAGATCGTTGTACATGACCGGCCCGTTATCGGTCCACTGCAGGGTGATTGTGACCGGGTCGGAATCCTTCACCCTTATGACCGAAGTCCGCTCGGTCATTGGCCTATATCCGTCCGGTGTCAGGACCTCCCCCGCATTGTTCGGATTGAGTATTTCGATGTAGATGTCCTGGTCGTCGAGATAGGACGAAGTGAGTGCCCATCCGAAGGTCTGGGATCTCCCGACCAATATGGTCGGCATTCCTGGAATCGTTGCGCCGATCACCCCACCGGACTCAAGTTCCAGACGCGCCAGATACCATATCGTTGGGGCCGAAAATCCAAGATGCGGGTCGTTGGCCAGCAATGTGCCACCCGATGCCGATCGAGAGCGGGCCGCAGCCCAAGCGTTGGAAGCTCCGGCGAGGCCGCGGGGCCTGACAGGTGAAAGTGGATCGTGGAGCGGGGATGAATCTGCGGTGCGAACCGGAATGTCAGGAAACATCCCGGCGTATTCAGGGAGTGCTGCGACGCCCACCCCCGGCGTGTCATGAAGTATATCCGCCAAGCGTTCGTTTGACACCTGGAGTGAAGTGCGGGCTCGAAGGACCTCTTGATGGAGATGTGGCGACAGTTGAAGTCCCATCAGCTTGACGATGGCCAGAGAGTCCGCCGGGCGCCATGCCTCGATCTGGCTGGGAAAGAGGAAGTTCTCCGGTGCGCCTCGGCCCAGCGCTTCCCTGTTCACCAACTGGAGCCAGGCGTTGACTCCGGACGCATAGGCTTCCAGTGCGCGGGTCGTATGTTCGTCCTGGAATTCGACCGCTCCAGCGGACAGCGTGTACAGATCCAGCCTTCTCAGCAACTTGTCGAATCTCACAGTTCGTTCGCCGAATATCTCTGACAGGCGACCTTGCGCGGTGCGCCGAAGCATTGTCATTTGCCAGAGTCGGTCCTGTGCATGCGCGAAACCCAGACCAAAGAACGTGTCTTCGTCCGACTGGCCAAAAATGTGCGGTACGTTGGATGTGCTGCGCACCATCTCAACGGTTTCCGCGATCCCATGGACCTCATGGGTCGCTGAATAGTCAGGAAGGGATCTCGACGCGAACCAATAGGCGCAGGCAACGGTCAGGATCACCAGAGCGACGAGCGCCAGGAAGATACGAAGAAGCCAGATGAAGGTGGTTGCCATTGTCTGTCCAGGTTGACGATGGGAGTGAAGCCGGTAGTTAGCGTTCATTCGAGGTTCAGGCAACGGGGGTGAAGACGTGGCAAAAGTGGCATTTCTCGGATTGGGAGTAATGGGGTACCCGATGGCAGGGCACCTTGCCTCGGCCGGACATTCAGTGACAGTCTACAATCGTACGGCGGAGAAGTCCGCTTCCTGGGTGGATAGGCATGGCGGCACAGCTGCAGGGAGCCCGCGAGAGGCGGCGGCAGGCGCGGAATTCGTCATGGCCTGCGTCGGGAATGACGACGACCTGCGTGCGGTCTGCATGGGTTCGGACGGTGCATTTGCCGGGATGGCGGCAGGCGCGGTCTTCGTCGATCATACAACAGTTTCGGCCATAGTGACCCGTGAACTCCACAAGATGGCGGCGGATACCGGAATTGACTTCGTTGATGCGCCGGTTTCAGGCGGACAGGCGGGCGCAGAGAACGGCCAATTGGTCGTGATGTGCGGGGGCGATGAAGCCGCATTCGCTCGGGCTGCGCCCGTAATGGAGTCTTATTCAAAGCTCTGCCAGAGGCTGGGTGAAAGCGGCGCGGGACAGCTTACCAAGATGGTCAATCAGATCTGTATCGCAGGTCTTGTGCAGGCTCTCTCGGAAGGTCTTCATTTCGCTGAGAAAGCAGGTCTGGACGGACGTGCTGTCGTTGAAGTAATTGGCGGCGGTGCAGCTGGCTCCTGGCAGATGGCCAACCGCTATGGAACGATGATCGATGATGACTTCGATCACGGTTTTGCCGTTGATTGGATGCGCAAGGATCTGGGAATCTGTATTTCCGAAGCCAATGAGAACGGAGCATCGCTTCCGGTGACGGCGCTAGTCGACCAGTTCTATAGGGACGTGCAGAATCTGGGTGGTGGACGCTGGGACACGTCAAGCCTGCTGAGACGTCTTCGAGCCTTGGAAGGGCCGTAACGGGATTCAGCCTGGATTGGGGCGGAATCGCCGGTTCATCTGGTGGAACCGACCGGGTTCATCGGCGGAACCGGAGTTCGCCGGATAGAGCGGAGTGTTGCCGCATGGGTTGAAATCGGCGCAGGCTGCGATCAATTCCTGCATTTCCAGGCTGCGATGAGCCAGATAGCGGCCAGCGTAAAGCTGAGTGCGGCATTCAGGTTTGGAATGGTGACACCGAACATCTGCCAGGCGACCTCATTGCAGCGGACCAGCGGCGCTTCCATGATGCGTTCCAGCAACTGGTCCGCCGAGAGGCCGACGGTGTCGTTTCCACCGCAGGTGGATGGACCCTTCCAAACCCCCCGTTCGACACCCGAATGATATACTCCGATGGCTCCGGTCGTCGCGGTTGCGGCGGCACCGAGCAGGGCCAGAACGAGATGCGGCTGGAGAAGTGAGATTATGCCCAGGGCGACCGCGATACCATGCGGCCAGCGTTGCCAAACGCACATTGGACAGGGCGCAAGACCAAAGTACTGGAATGTCCAGGCGCCAACCAGAAGTGCCGCAGAGCCAAGCGATGCGATCAGAAACAGACTATGCCTCGTCATGGCAGTCCTGCCAGAATGAAGCCACCGAGCAGAAGAAATGCGAAGAGAGTGAACATCAGACCCAGACGGCGTTCCATGAATTCCCTTATCGGAACACCGAATTTCCAGAGCAGCGTCGCCACAATGAAGAACCGCAGGCCTCTGGCGATGATGGAGGATAAGATGAAGACCGGGAGTGAGAGCATTGTCGCACCGCTGAGTATTGTCACGACCTTGTAAGGAAATGGCGTCATGCCCGCGAATAGCACGGTCCAGGCACCCCATTCGTTGTAGCGCTGGCTGAACTCTTGAAAATACCTGTCCAAGCCATATAGCTCAAGCACGATGCGACCGATGGAATCGTAGAGCCAGTAGCCGATCAGGTAGCCGCAGAGGCCACCAGCCACGGATGCTGAGAGACAAACTGCGGCGATGGTGAATGCGCGGCTCGGTGTGGCAAGGACCATCGGGATCATCAGTAGGTCAGGCGGGATTGGAAAGACCGAACTCTCCGCGAAGGCCACCAGAGCAAGCGCTAGGAGGGCATGCCGTGATCGCGCAAGCGATAGTGTCCAATCGTACAGGCGCTGGATCATCTACACAGGCCAATCATTTGGGCCTATAGGCCATGGCATTGCAGCGGCGTCAAGGACCACAAGATGTGCCCTGACTGCCTCAATATGGCATGGAGTCTCTTGGAGCAAATCAGTCTAGGAACAGCGCAATGAACCACAGGCTTCCCGACTTCCTTGATTGGTTGGTGAATCAGACCGTCGAGGCGCGACAGAAATTTGGGCTACACCCACCGGTCCCATGCCTCTATGGGAAGATAGGTCAGTGTAGTGGAGACCGATGCGAATGCTGTCCTGGAGTCGCCAGACATTACTGCACTCGACCGCGTGCATGCCGCAATGTCGTTGCGGACAGGAGGTCACACGAATGAGCTTCCGCACTATATCCACGTGGTAGCAGGGAGAAGTCCTTACTGGATGCCATGCTTCTAGCTGCACCAAGTTGATCAGGTTGCGATCGGATTGATTGAAGGAGGAAATCATGCCCCATGAAGATGATTTGCTCAAACGAATTACAATGCGCCCCGAGGTTTTTGGCGGAAAGCCGATTATCCGAGACATGCGGATTGCCGTGGAGCATGTTCTTGCGAATCTTGCGGCAGGAATGAGTGTAGAGAGCTTGCTTGAAGACTGCCCTTTCCTGGAACGGGAGGACATCCAAGCCTGTTTCGTCTTTGCTCATCTTATGGTGGCTGGAGAGCAGGTGCACAACCGTATCTCGATTCGAGAGGCATCCTGAAGTTCTTGCCCGACGTATGCGCGGATTCCCTGCCTCTGCTCCGCGCCTTGCTGAATCATGGACACGACGTGCTGTTTGCTCGTCAAACCTGCCTACAAGCCTCTGGCAATCGCATTGGGAGAGAGGGGCTTGACAGTAACTGAAGACAAGGACTTTGGGGAGTCTGTCTTCCTGCGGGCTGTGGGGTTTTCATCCCGGTATTGTGCGTTATCTGGAATGACACCGGTGGAGCGGGTTGATGCGATGCCCAAATTGATCGAACACCATGCGCAGGCATTGCGTGAACGGGCAGTCATCGAGGTTTCCGGAAAACGGGTGCGTGTGCGGTTTGCACAAGACTCGAATCGGTCATGACAACGGATCCTTGGTTCAAGGCGGTCACTCCCCGCCGAGAGGTGCGGGAAGGGCGCTCGTTTAGCCCGGATGAACTCGCAATGGCGTTGAAACAGGTTGTTGGTCTCACCGCACCGATGGGCTATCGGGAACCTGTGTAGCTCTGTTGCGCACTTGCCTTACTCACGCTCTATACGAACATGCGGTCATGGTTCAACGTCGCCTCCCCGGCAAGACGCAGACCACATTCCCGGTGCTCATTGCTGTAACTCAGGCGGGTAGGAAAAGAACACACACACACTGACCGCGCGCTCGATCATCTTTCTGTCCCATACGGCAAAGCTGAATGTTTGCAAGAGTGTCGGAGTTGCTTGCAAATGCGGGTGTTGCCCAGACGTTGGCTTGGTGACCCGGAAACCTGAAGGCGGACACAGGGAGGTGCGAATTGACCGGCTGGAGGCATACCGATTAGGTTGCGGCTGGGAGGAGTGCCTATGGTGCAGAAATCCAGAACTAGGTTCAGCGACACTCTTGCTGTGGAAGAAGCGTTGCTCAGCACCACCCTGGAGGCGGTTCGGAGGGCTGGCTATGAACCGCACCCGTGGACGGAACCGTGGGAGTTGCAGATGGAGCTTGAGGATCTGGGGGATGTCGATCCATATCGCTTTCCGGCCACGCGATGGCTCAGCGAGCGTCGCCGCAGGGAGCGGGATGCCGGATCGGACACATGATCGGCTTCGGGTTTGACACGAATATTCTCGTACGGGCGGCGTCGCGGCGCTTTCTTTCGGCCTTGCTTGAGCGGCTTGGCAAGCCCCTATACTTGGTGCCAGAAGTGCGTGCAGAGCTGGAAGGTGTGCTCCGGCGACGGGTGGAGAACGCATGGGTTGAGAAGCTTGAGCAGGAAGATCCCGAGGAAACGCGGTGGTCAGTGCAGGATCGCGCTCGGATAGTCGCCGCCGCGGCTGATTCGGTCAGCGGGTGGGCCAAAGAGACTCTCGGCAACCAAGACGCTGAAGCAGGGCTGATTGCCATACACCACGACATGCAGGATTCGCTGGCCGTGGCCAATTTGCTGCGCGGACTGAGGACCGTTCACTTTCCGGGCGAGCATGTACAGGGTTATGGCTCTGACCGCACGATAATCTGCCAGTGCATGCACCACCGGCTAATTCCCGTGGTGACGGCCAATGTTCGCAGCATCAGCCACGATGTGATCAATCGCTGGGCAGCCCCTTGGATTAGGCGGGAAATGCCAAGAGGAAACAATCTTCCCGCTCGGTTGATCGTTGAGCCTGAAGAGGCGGTTGCGGTGCTGACCGACCGGGACCCCGACCTGATTTACCAAACGGCCGTTGGCGCATGCCTGCCGTCGCGGGAGGTTGAGTCGTATGTCATGGATGGCATCCTGAGGCGCACGGCGGAAATGATGGGACGAAGCGGGCTTTCCAGAAGCGCGGCAACAGTGCTTGCATGTTATGAGAACGATCCCAATCCTGAAGTGACATTTTCCGACGTCCGACAGAGTCTTCCGGCCAGAACCAGGGAAACGGAAGAGCTTCGTCTCTCGCTCGAGCGGCGATACACGAGCGCTGCCGGCTATGTTGGGCAGGTCTGATTCGCCGGATGGCGACTCAGCGACGATTTCAGTTCTGTCTCCAACATGTCGAGGGCTGTCCATTGGCTCTTTGGGTGGTCACGGCGAGAGTTCAGAACTGTGCGGGCCAGCGGAAAACGACAACGGTCCATATGGACTCAGGAAATCATGAAGGATAAATGGAGGCAGGTGCCCGAGTGGCGGAATGGTAGACGCAGGGGACTCAAAATCCCCCGCCTTCGCGGGCGTGAGAGTTCGAGTCTCTCCTCGGGCACCAGATTGTGTCATCATTCCTGCCTTTGGGCGTAAAGGAGCATTGTCTGGACGACGTCCAATGTCTCCAGCCTTTCCGGCCGACCAGTAGGCGGCCAATTGCTTCAGTTCGTCAAAGCGCCCACGGCAAAACCCAGCGAGCCCGGCTCGCGCCGAATGGTTGTGCATTTCAGCAACCGAGACCTGCAGTGGCACTTTGGGCGGATCGACGAAAGCTCGTATTTCCGTAGGGACAGTCTCACGAACCGGAATCGACTGTCGCTGCCGCACTATGGGCGAGAGGGCGCGAAACTTTCCAGCCATTGAATGAACGTCGTGTTGGTTTTGTGAACACAGCCTGGCCATTTAAGGAACGAATGCGGCAATGCTTGGTCGCATTTGGGCAGGGCATGCCGGACAGCTTCATGCATTGGCGTTGAAGGGAAAGGAAGATGCAATGGAATTCGGGCTGAGCCAGGAACAGGAGATGATCGTCTCGACGGTTCGCGGTTTTGTCGAAACCGAGATTTTCCCTTACGAGGACGAAGTTGAGCGCACGGGAGAAGTGCCGGCCGATCTGGCTGAACAAATCAGGCGCAAGACCATGGAATTGGGTTTCTATGCCTGCAATTTTCCCGAAGAGGTCGGCGGCGCGGGTCTGTCCCATGTCGATTTCGCACTGGTTGAGCGTGAGCTTGGGCGGGGCTCCATGGCGCTTACGCATTTCTTCGGAAGGCCGCAGAACATCCTGATGGCCTGTCGTGATGACCAGAGGGAGCGGTATCTGCTGCCTGCGGTACGTGGAGAGCGCATGGACGCGCTGGCGATGACCGAGCCCGAAGCTGGATCTGACATACGCGGCATGCGTTGCACGGCGGAGCGCTCCGGAAATGACTGGGTCGTGAACGGAACAAAACACTTCATTTCCGGCGCCAATCACGCAGATTTCTTCATTGTTTTCATCGCAACGGGCGTGGACGACACTCCAAAGGGACCGAAGAAGCGAATCACGGCGTTTCTGGTCGATCGGGGGCATCCCGGCTTTGAAGTGCGGGATGGATATAGATCGGTCAGCCACAGGGGCTACCAGAACTGCATACTGGAATTCGCCGACTGTCGATTGCCGGACCGGCAGGTGCTCGGTGAGGTCGACGGCGGTTTCAGGGTGATGAATGAGTGGCTCTATGCGACCCGGATTACCGTTGCTGCGATGTCAGTTGGTCGGGCGCGGCGCTGCTTTGATCTTGCTCTGGAGCACGCTGCCACCCGAAAACAGTTCGGGCAGAGCATCGGAAAGTTCCAGGGCGTGTCGTTTCAGGTCGCGGACATGGTCACCGAAATCGATGCGGCGGACTACCTGACGCTGGCGGCGGCGTGGCGTCTCGACCAGGGAATTCCAGCAAATCGCGAAATTGCCTCGGCCAAGCTCTACGCCACGGAAATGCTGGCCCGCGTGACGGACACGACGCTGCAGGTCTTTGGCGGAATGGGTTTGATGGAGGATCTGCCTATCGAACGGTTCTGGCGTGATGCCCGAGTGGAGAGGATCTGGGACGGAACCTCCGAGATTCAACGCCATATCATCAGTCGCGAACTCCTGCGGCCACTCGGTGCCTGAGCTGCTCCCAAGATTGTGCAATTCTGGATGCGCCTCGATCCACTCCCCCTAAGCGTGGCTCTCGAGCCCAAGAGAAGGACTTCATTCTTTGGAGTCGGCGGCGTGCGGATTGGCCGATGTTTCGTGACTTAGGGCGTCTGTTACGACCACGTAGCATTGCGGTGGTTGGTGGAGGGGCGGAGAGCCGCTACCTTATGCAGAATTGCGTCAGAATCGGATTCAATGGACCGGTTTGGCATGTTCATCCAAGCCTGACCGACTATTCATCCGTCGCCGAACTTCCGCAACCGCCAGACGCTGCATTCGTCGGTGTCAACCGTCACAAAACGATTGGAATCGTCAGGGAACTTGCCACGATGGGAGCTGGTGGCGCAGTGGCATATGCCAGCGGCTATTCGGAAGCGGAGGCTGAGGTCGGAGACGGGGCCAGATTGCAGGCGCAGCTGCTTGAAGCCGCCGGAAACATGGTGCTGATCGGGCCAAACTGCTATGGGTTCCTGAACTACCTTGACGGTGCTGCGCTGTGGCCTGACCAACAGGGCGGGAAGCGCTGCGGGCGCGGCGTGGCGATCATTACGCAGAGTTCCAACATCGCTATCAACCTGACAATGCAGCGACGGGGGCTGCCTTTAGCCTATGTTGTCACCGCAGGCAATCAGGTGCAGACCGGCGTGGCTGAGATTGGAACCGATTTACTGGAGGATGAACGTGTCACAGCACTTGGACTTCACCTCGAAGGTCTGGGAGACATACGCCAATTTGAGGCTATGGCGGGACGCGCATGTGAATTGGGAACGCCAGTTGTCGTTCTGAAATCCGGCCGGTCCGAGGCGGCGCGGGCCGCGGCAGTATCACATACAGCCGCGCTTGCTGGAAGCGCTGCGGGAGCGGACGCGTTGTTCGCACGACTCGGGGTCGCTCAGGTTACGTCGTTGCCTGAACTCGTGGAGACCCTAAAGCTGTTGCACATCTCGGGGCCATTGGCCTCTAACCGGATCGCGTCCATGTCCTGTTCGGGTGGCGAGGCCGGGCTTATGGCCGACGGAATCCAAGGTCGGGATCTGGTGTATCCACGGCTTGGTGAGGGGCAGCGAACGGCGCTAAGAGCTGCGCTTGGATCAAAGGTGGCGTTGGCCAACCCATTGGATTACCACACATACATTTGGGCCGATACAAAGGCGATGACTGCGACATTCAGCGCAGTTATGCAGGGCGATCTGGCGCTAGGTGCCGTGGTGGCCGACTTTCCGAGGTCCGATCGCTGCTCGGATGCGGATTGGGAACCTGTGATTACGGCAGTTGTCCAGACCATGCATTCAACGCGCAAACCCATGGCCATCGTATCGTCGCTACCCGAGACAATGCCGGAGTCGACGGCGGAGCGGCTTGTGGGTCTTGGAATCGCTCCAATGAACGGGTTGAATGAGGCACTGGCGGCGTTCGAGGCAGCAGCTTGGTTAGGGCGCAGGCGACCGGTGGCCACTCCGGTTCTTGTTTCGGACGGCCCTCGCAGTGTCCGCCAATTGTCGGAGGCGCATGGCAAGGCAATTCTGGCGGATTTCGGCGTTGAGACACCTCGGTCTGTTCGGGCCGCCACACCCGACGAAATTGTCGCAGCGGCGAGAGGCCTTGAGTTTCCGCTGGTGCTGAAGGGTGAAGGCATCGCTCACAAGACGGATGTTGGTGCAGTTGTTCTGGATCTGCGCTGCGACGAGGAATTGGTGTCCGCAGCGCAGCAGATGGGAGGTACGGGATTTCTGCTCGAGGAAATGGTCGACGATGGAGTCGCCGAGCTATTGATTGGTGTCATCCGGGATCCGGTTCATGGTTTTGTGCTTAGTCTTGCTGCGGGAGGCGTGCTGACCGAGCTTGTACGGGACACCGCAAACCTGCTGTTGCCCGTAACCGACCAAGATATCCGCGAAGGGCTCGGAATCCTACGAATTGTCCCCCTTCTGGAAGGGTATCGGGGGTCGCCAGCAGTTGATATTGAGGCGGTAATTCGCGCAGTGCTTGCCGTAGCGAGCTACGTTACAGCCAATGCCGGACAGATCGAAGGCGTCGAAATCAACCCTTTGATCTGCACACCGACCCGGGCTGTAGCGGCAGATGTACTGATCAGAATCGGAGATGCTGAATGAGTGGGCAACCAATTCATACACGAATCGAGGGCCATGTACTGGAAGTGACACTGGACCGGCCCAAGGCGAACGCAATTGACTTCGCTACCAGCCGCGAGATGGGAGAGGTTTTCCGAGGCTTCCGCGATGACCCCGAACTACGTGTAGTTATCGTAACTGGGAGTGGGGATAGGTTCTTCAGCGCTGGCTGGGATCTCAAGGCCGCCGCCGCGGGTGAGGCTGTCGATGGCGACTATGGCATTGGCGGTTTTGGTGGATTGCAGGAGTTAAGGGGTCTGAACAAGCCCGTGATTGCGGCCGTCAATGGTATCTGCTGCGGTGGTGGACTTGAGGTGGCTCTGAGTGCGGACATGATTCTGGCCGCGGAACATGCCACTTTCGCGTTACCCGAGATTCGCTCTGGAACTGTGGCGGACGCTGCAAGTATCAAGCTGCCGAAACGCATTCCCTATCACATCGCGATGGAGATGCTCTTGACTGGCCGCTGGCTCGATGCGCAGGAAGCCGCTCGATGGGGTCTGGTGAACCGAATCCATCCGGCTGCGGAGTTGATGCATGAAGCGCATGCGCTGGCTGCACTGCTGGCTGCAGGACCACCGCTTGTCTACGCTGCGATCAAGGAAATTGTGCGCGAAGCAGAGGACATGAAGTTTCAGGACGCAATGAACCGAATCACCAAGAGCCAATTTGCCACGGTTGAGACGCTCTATGGGTCCCAGGATCAAATCGAAGGCGCGAAAGCGTTCGCTGAAGGTCGTGATCCGGTTTGGAAAGGAAGATAACTCCGTAGTTCCGGGTGTTGAGGAGAACCGATGCGCCCAGATGCGTATATTGGGCGCCGTAAGCCATTCCGGTATCCACGCCGTGGCTGTGGGGCCGCACTGCTGAGCCGCGACTTGCCCTATGGTCTGCAAGGAAGTTGTTTGGCTCGGTCTTTCGGTCTCTGGGCAAGCCAGCTAGTCGGGTCTTGGGGGTGCCGGAGGATGACGGTGTGATGGCAGGACGACGTGGCCGACGGGACAGACTCGCCGGAACTGGTGTGCCGGTACGGACGCGGAACTACCGCGATCTTCGAAATCCCTTCACGCCGCAGCGAATATTCTCCGATGATCAGGTGAATGCCCTACACCAAAACGCGCTGCGTGTGTTGGCTGAACTCGGGATCAAGGTTCTGTTGCCGGAAGCACGGAACCTATATCGTCAGGCAGGCGCCTTGGTCAATGAAGCGACGGAAATGGTGCGCATTGGGTCCGAAATCGTGGCTGAGGCACTTAAGACCGCACCGAGCGAGTTCACCTTGCGCGGCGCTGTGCCTGAAGCGAATGTTCGGTTCCATCCCGGCGCTCTGGTGTTTCTGCCCGGCGCAGGCTGCCCGAATGCGACAGATCGACTTCGTGGCCGTCGGCCTGGCACGATGCGGGACTTCGAGGAACTGTGCCGGATTGTCGATGGTTTCGACGCCATGCATATGCAGAACGCGGTGGTCGAGCCGCAGGATGTGCCCGCTCAACTTCGCCACTATGCAACCATGCGGCATCAATTGCTCCACAGTCTGAAAGTTCCCTTCGTTTTTTCCCGCGGTCGGGCGCAGGTCGAGGACTGCTTTGAGTTGATCCGCATCCTGCGGGGACTCTCGGAGGAGGAATTCCGCGCTGAGCCATTCACGAAGACGATAATCAACACCAACTCGCCAAGGCAACTCGACCGTCCGATGGCCCAAGGCATCATCGATCACGCAAGATGGGGGCAAATGACAGTTGTCACACCGTTTTGCATGCTCGGGGCCATGGCACCGGTTACAGTGGCAGGTGCACTTAGCCTTCAGCATGCCGAGGCTCTTGCAGGTATTGCCCTAAATCAGCTCGCTTCACCCGGCGCGCCTGTAATGTACGGAAATTTCGCTTCCAATGTGGACCTAAAGTCCGGTGCGCCCGCTTTCGGAACCCCCGAGCATGTCAAGGCTACCATCGGTTCAGGGCAACTTGCGCGTCACATCGGACTGACGTGGCGGTCCGCCGCCGGTTGCGCCGGCAATGCGAACGATGCACAGGCGGCGCACGAGACAGAGATTTCATGTTGGGCGGCGGTTCTGGCAGGTGCAACCTTGATCGTGCATTCGGCGGGGTGGATGGAGGGTGGCCTAACGCTCGGTTACGAAAAACTCATCACCGATATGGAAATGGTCCAGATATTTGCGGAACTCTGCACTTCCACTGTGGCGGATGAGGCGGAGCTTGCATTTGAGGCGATCCGGGAAGTGCAGCCCGGAGGGCACTTTTTTGGTGCCGGACATACGTTGGAGAGGTTTCACACTGCCTTCTACGAGCCGCGGTCCTGGGACCTGTCCAATTTCGGCACTTGGTCGGAGAGGGGAGCGGAGACCGCCGATGAGCGCGCCACCCGAATTTGGCAGGAGCGTCTGGCCGCCCACAAGGGTCCGTCTGTTGACGCCGGGCGGCTGGAGCTTCTTGACGCGTTCATCGCACGGCGAACAGCGGAAGGTGGTGCCCCACCAGGCAATTGACTCCTCCCATTTCATTCTGGTCTTGCCGTGAGTTATAGAGACGCCAATCCAGGACCCTGAAGGAGTCTTTCCATGGAGATTCGCGAGGCGTTGACATTCGATGACGTGCTGCTGGTTCCAGCCGCGTCGAGCGTAGTGCCGGCTGCTGTCGACACGAGCACGTCCTTGACCAAGGTCATTAGGTTGAACATCCCGCTACTGAGTTCAGCTATGGACACGGTGACCGAAAGCCGGATGGCGATTGCCATGGCGCAAGCTGGTGGAATGGGCGTCATACATCGCAACCTTTCCGTTGATGAGCAGGCGAGGAAGGTCCGCCGGGTCAAGCGGTTCGAGTCGGGCATCGTCTACAATCCGGTCACGTTGCGTCCTGACCAGACCCTTGCCGATGCAAAGGCCTTGATTGAGCGCTATAGCTTTACGGGATTTCCGGTGGTTGGCGAAGTGGGGCGCGTGATTGGAATCGTCACTAACCGGGACATGCGGTTTGCGACTTCTGACGATACGCCTGTCCATGCGATGATGACTTCCGAAAATCTTGCGATGCTGGTCGAGCCCGCCGATCTTGAAGAGGCGAAATCGTTGATGAGGGCACGGCGGATCGAGAAACTCCTGGTGACGGATGTGGATGGTCGGTTGACAGGTCTCCTTACGCTCAAGGACACCGAAATGGCAGTTCTGAATCCACAGGCATGTAAGGACCAGCTCGGACGGCTTAGAGTGGCTGCCGCGACAACGGTGGGAGATGCGGGATTCGAGCGGTCAGAAGCGCTCGTTGATGCAGGCGTAGATATGATCGTTGTGGATACCGCCCACGGGCATTCCAGGGCGGTGACCAAGGCTGTGGAAAAGGCCAAGCAGCTGTCCAACGAGGTTCAGGTTGTCGCCGGGAACGTAGCGACTGCGGAGGCGACACGCGCGCTGATCGGGGCCGGAGCGGATGCTATCAAGGTAGGAATTGGACCAGGAAGCATCTGCACGACCCGAATGGTTGCGGGCGTCGGCGTTCCGCAACTGACCGCAGTTCTCGACTGCGCTGGGGCTGCCGACGGCATTCCGGTCATAGCGGATGGTGGCATCAAGTATTCCGGCGATTTCGCAAAGGCGATTGCGGCAGGTGCATCATGTGCGATGGTTGGTAGCATGATCGCCGGAACGGACGAGAGCCCTGGGGAACTGATCCTGTATCAGGGTCGTAGTTTCAAGCGTTATCGGGGCATGGGCTCGCTTGGAGCCATGGCGCGGGGGTCCGCCGACCGTTATTTCCAGAAGGACGCTGCCAGCGACAAGCTTGTGCCGGAGGGGATTGAGGGGCAGGTGCCATACAAGGGGGCGGCGGCGGCGGTGATCCACCAACTTGTCGGCGGTCTGCGGGCGGCGATGGGGTATACTGGATGCAGGACCATTGAGGAATTCCGTAGCGAATGCCGATTCGTCAGGATTACCGGTGCGGGCCTCAGGGAGAGCCACGCGCATGATGTTCAGATCACGCGTGAAAGTCCCAACTATCGAACAATCTGAATGAGGCCGCACAAAGTTCGCTAAGCCGACCCAAATGCCCGGCAGGGTAAGGGGCCTCATCACATATCAGGTTCGGTGCACAGAATTCGGTCATCCAGAATGCAGCTTGAAAACCAAGGGAAGACGCATTGGTGAAGCCAAGTCTCTGACCTTCAGAAGAATTTGGGAATGACCGGAAAATACGGTCCGAATATTTTTTCGGACGGTGCAGACCAAGCAAATCTCCGCAGTGTTGCTAGGGAGCGCGAATCGGAATCGCAGTCCCGAATTCGCGGATTCATGGAACCAAAAGGAGGCTGAAGTAAGGGCAGGCATCTGCGGACTGTTGCGGATGTGCAACGCCTCTTGACGCTGCCAGACCGCTCCATCGCGCTTCCAAATCGGGATATTTTCTCTAAAACTGTAATGATTGCAGATGGTTAAATGATGGGTGGATGGATTGGGGCCACGGTCTCTGGCTTCGGCAAGGATCTCTGCCGGACGTTGGCGAGAAATTTCCCAGCACCTATTGAATGTTCATGTTTTGTTCTCATATTGGTAAGAACAAAACATGAACAAGAACAGTGATTGCCGCAGGGCAGACGCTGTGGAATAAGGAGACCAACCATGGCAACGGCGGAACTGATTTCGATGGAAGGCAAGCGCAAAGGTGACCGGCTGAAGGCTCTTGACTCGGCTCTTTCCCAAATTGAGCGGCAGTTTGGCAAGGGGTCGATAATGAAACTTGGCGGTGATAGCCAGTCGCCTGCGATGGAAGTCACTTCAACAGGCTCTCTGGGTCTGGACATCGCATTGGGGGTCGGGGGACTGCCAAAGGGGAGAATCGTCGAGATTTTCGGTCCGGAATCTTCCGGAAAAACCACTCTGGCGCTTCATTGCCTGGCTGAGGAGCAGCGGAATGGCGGTGTTTGCGCATTTGTTGACGCAGAGCATGCACTCGATCCACAATATGCCAGGAAACTGGGCGTCGACCTTGACGAACTTCTGATCAGCCAGCCCGATGCTGGCGAGCAGGCACTCGAGATTACCGACACGCTCGTACGTTCAGGAGCGGTCGACGTGGTCGTGGTTGACTCCGTTGCGGCGCTGACACCTCGCTCGGAACTGGAAGGCGATATGGGCGATTCTGCGGTCGGCGTTCAGGCCCGTCTGATGAGCCAGGCCATGCGCAAGCTCACTGGTTCCATCTCACGCAGCAACTGCATTGTGATCTTCATAAACCAGATCAGGATGAAAATCGGCGTAATGTTTGGATCGCCGGAAACCACGACCGGGGGCAACGCGCTTAAGTTCTACAGTTCCGTGCGTCTGGACATTCGCCGTATTGGTGCAATCAAGGACCGCGACGAAGTGATTGGCAACCAGACACGTGTGAAGGTCGTCAAGAACAAAGTCGCGCCACCGTTCAAGCAGGTCGAATTCGACATCATGTATGGTGAGGGGATATCGAAGACCGGCGAGCTTCTGGATCTAGGCGTTAAGGCTGGCGTGGTTGAGAAGTCTGGCGCCTGGTTTTCCTACGGGGATGAGCGGATCGGCCAGGGGCGTGAAAATGCCAAGAGTTTTCTCAGGAACAACGAGGCAGTGGCAAACGAAATTGAACTGAAAATTCGCGCTGTGCACGGTCTGGTTTACGACGGGCCGCAGCTTGCGGGGGAGGGAGCCGCTGCGGTAGTCGGCGGTTGACCGGACGAATCCCGCGAGTGCTCGCCAGCTGCCCGGTGAGCCCCGGGATTCATGAATCCGGTTGAAGGGTGCGGCGTTCGCCGCACCCTTTCCAGTTGTAATCCATGAGTTTCCGAATTCACCCCTTCGCACTTTCGTTTTATGGACAAGTCATTGTGACAAAGCTAAATCAAGTCGGCGTTTGAGCAACTTTGGAAATCTGCGGAATGACTGGCCTGAACGAGATCAGAACGACCTTTCTCGATTACTTCCGGCGCAATGGCCATGAGGTTGTCGCCTCTTCACCGTTGGTGCCGAGAAACGATCCTACGTTGATGTTCGTCAACTCGGGCATGGTGCAGTTCAAGAATCTGTTCACCGGCGTTGAGCGCCGCGACTATTCACGCGCCGCCACCGCACAGAAATGTGTGCGGGCGGGCGGAAAGCACAACGATCTCGACAATGTCGGCTATACCGCGCGGCACCATACGTTTTTCGAGATGTTGGGCAACTTCTCATTCGGTGACTATTTCAAGGACGCGGCCATCCCATTCGCCTGGGAACTTCTTACCACCGATTTTGGCATCGACAGAGACAGGCTTTTGGTCACTGTCTATCATACGGACGACGAGGCCGCTGCCATTTGGAGGAAAGTCGGGATTCCCGAGGACCGGATAGTCCGCATCGCGACGCAGGATAATTTCTGGCAGATGGGTCCGACTGGTCCCTGTGGCCCCTGCACCGAAATTTTCTACGATCACGGAGACCACATATGGGGCGGTCCTCCGGGAAGCGCTGATGAGGACGGAGACCGGTTTGTCGAGATCTGGAATATCGTCTTTATGCAGAACGAGCGGTTCGAGGACGGCTCAATGACCGATCTCGAAATGCAGTCGATCGACACGGGAATGGGGATCGAACGTGTTGGCGCATTGCTGCAGGGCAAGCACGACAATTACGACACTGACACGTTGCGAGCGCTGATCGAGGCGAGCGCTGAAGCAACGGGCTCGGATCCTTACGGCCCGCATAACGTGCATCACCGTGTGATTTCCGATCATCTTAGGTCGACGGGGTTTCTGATCGCGGATGGTGTGACACCTTCAAACGAGGGCCGCGGAAATGTTCTGAGGCGAATAATGAGGCGGGCAATGCGGCATGCACATCTTGCAGGTGCACGGGATCCGGTGTTGCATCGCATGGTTCCGACACTCGTGAGCGAGATGGGACGTGCCTATCCTGAACTCACCAGTGCGTTCCCGATGATTCAAGAGACCCTTAAAATGGAGGAGACGCGCTTTCTAAAGACGCTCGAACGAGGGTTGCGGCTTCTTGAAGACGAAGTGTCAAGGTTGGCAGATGGTGCTGATCTTTCTGGCGAAGCCGCATTCAAGCTGTACGACACGTACGGGTTTCCTCTTGATCTCACGTGTGACGCGCTTCGGGAGCAGGGGCGTGGTGTTGATATGGCCGGGTTCGATGCGGCGATGAAACTGCAGAGAGCCGAGGCGCGCAAAGCCTGGTCTGGCACTGGGGATCTGGGTGATTCCGCAGTCTGGTTTGAGTTGGCTGAAACACATGGTGCCACCGAATTCCTTGGATATGAGGTCGAAGTCGCCCAAGGACAGATCATTGCGATTCTGATCGATGGAAAGAGGGATGAATCTCTGGACGAAAATCGATCGGGCTGGATCGTTTTCAACCAAACTCCATTTTATGGTGAGGCCGGCGGTCAGGTCTGTGATCATGGAACAATCCGAACGGTGTCGGGTGGAGGGTGCCATGGCGTGGTCAAGGATGTGCAGCGCTTCGCGGATGGCCGGATCGTGGCCCATCACGTGGATGTCATTTCGGGTCGTTTGAAGCTTGGGGACGCGGTGTCTCTAGAGGTTGATCACGGTCGCAGGACTGCCGTTCGTGCCAATCATTCGGCCACGCATCTACTGCATGAGGCGCTTAGGCAGACGCTGGGTGACCATGTCGCGCAACGCGGATCGCTCAACGCTCCCGATCGACTGAGATTTGACTTCAGTCACCGTAATGCTCTGAGTGAGGAGGAACTCAGAACTGTCGAAAGTGAGGTAAATGAGTACATCCGGCAGAATTCGCCCGTCGAAACGAGAATTATGACGCCTGATGACGCTCGCAGCATCGGAGCACAGGCGCTGTTCGGCGAGAAATATGGAGACGAGGTCCGTGTTGTCTCGATGGGGAAATCGGCGACAGGAAAGGGTGCTGAGGGCAATGTATATTCGATTGAATTATGCGGTGGTACCCATGTGAAGCGAACCGGCGATATTGGACTTTTCATCGTGCTGGGCGACAGTGCATCCAGTGCCGGAGTGCGCCGGGTTGAGGCACTCACTGGCCGGGCGGCAATTGAGCACATGAATTCGCGGATGACGACGGTCGCGGAACTCGCGGACGTACTCAAGGCCCGTCCCTTCGATCTGGTCAATCGCGTTCGTGGGCTGGTTGACGAACGGAAGAGAAACTTGGCCGAGATCGCGCATCTGCGGCGTGAATTGGCATTGGCGGACCAAGGCGGCGACAAACGGGCGGGCGATTCGAGCCGAGAGGTAGGTGGAACCGCTTTCGTTGCGCAGGTTCTGAAGGGTGTAAGCGGGAAGGACCTGCCGAGTTTGGTCGACGGACACAAGGCCCGAATTGGGACCGGTGCAATCCTGCTGATCGCGGACACAGATGGAAAGGCTGCTGTGGCAGCCGGAGTGACGGATGATCTGACCGAGCGAATAAGTGCAGTTGAAATCGTTCGCGCGGCTGTGGCGGAACTCGGCGGCAAAGGTGGAGGCGGTCGACGGGACATGGCCCAGGGTGGTGGAAGAAGTGCCGAGATGGCGGGGGCCGCCATCAGGGCAGCGGAACAGATTTTGGAAGGAGTGGCAGAATGAGCGCACTGTGGATCGCGCATGTGACCGTTACTGACAGTGAAGCGTACGGAAGGTATGCGGAACTGGCGACCAAGGCCATTGAGGAGGGCGGCGGGCAGATTCTTGCTCGAGGCGGTAGATATCTTCAGCTTGAGGGCGTTGAGAGGTCGCGGCATGTCGTCGTTCGCTATCCCAGCGTCGAAGCGGCCAAGGCGGTCTACGATTCCGAACTGTACCAGCGGGCGCTGAAGCACGCAGCGGGTGCGTCCGAGCGGGAGGTCGTGATCGTTGAGGAACTCTGAGTTCAGGTTCCCGGATGCTGGTGGAGCAGGTCGACACAGCCTGCCCCATTGGCCGGACGATGCTCACAATCGTCGCCGCCCTTTCGGAATCGGTGTTTTCGCTGATCGGCGAACGCGCCGGTGTTGGCATGAAGGTGGCAGTCATGCGGGGCAATCGTCTCGGCCGACATCCCTCGCTTCCGGACCTGTGATGGAAGTCAGGATGTTGGCGGGACCAACCATTCCTAGCAACGGGCTACAAGGCCAGTGTCGGTAAATGGGAACTGCTGCAAGTCCCGTAATATATGCGGCCGCCTGACTCACGGTGTCATCGTGCGGCTGACCGCGGGTGCCTGGCCAGGTGCAGATTCGGTCAAGGAGCATGCGAACAAGGAACTCGCCGCGCAATGTTGGCTAGGTTGCCCTTGGGGGGCCACTGTTGATCTGGAGGCGGTCCTTGTGCTCGGACACACGCTGAATCAGGCGAGTCGGTCGCGGGTAGGGTCCGAACCGGGATGTTCCGTCAGCATCCGGCTGGGTTATACCTGCTCGCCAAGATCGCGGGGAAGTTCGAGAGGCTCGATGGCCTGTGCTGGCCTGGCTGCGGGAGACAAAGTCGGACTATCCGGATGGGTTTTGGTACGGGATCCCCTTGGATTCGGTCTCCGATGTGCTCTCGCATCTGTTTTTGTCGATTCAGATACGAAGACGCTTGAGGGTGATTCCCGGATCGTGGAACAAATCTGGGCAGCGCCGTTGGACGTGCCGAGAAATTGCGTCTACTTCAGATTTCTGCCAAACTCGCAACACGACGCAATGAAGCAACGAGAAAATTAAATGGGAGACGGAAAATGACCAAACAAATTCTCGGCGCAATTGCCGGCGCCGTAATGTCCTTCAGTTCCGCTGCCGCAGATACGGCCGAGGTAAATGGCGCGAACCTCTTCTATGAGAGTATTGGTGATGGAGCACCAATCCTGATCATGCACGGCGGTTTGGGGCTGAGCCACGATTACCTGCGTCCCTATTTTGACCAGCTGTCCGCAAACAATACGGTGGTCTACTATGACCACTTCGGGAACGGTCGTTCGGACAAGCCCGAAGATTATGCTGAGATGACCTTTGATCGCCTGACCTCGGATGCGGCCGAACTGATGACGGCGTTGGGACATGACACCTTCACCCTGATTGGCCACTCCTACGGTGGTTTTATTGCACAGGAATTTGCCACCACTTATGGAGACCGTCTGGATGGGTTGGTTTTGGTGGATACCGTGCCTGCGTTTGACTATCAGCCAACAGTGAGAGGGCCTGACGAAAACATGGCGGCCTTCGGCAAACTCTTCTCCCAGCCCATGGCCGACAATGTCGATTGGCGCGCAACCTGGAATCTGGTGGCGGCGATTTACTTTCATCAGTGGGATCCGGCGATTGGTGCTGATCTGGATGCACGCACCCAATATGAACATCGGGCATGGAACGCGGCTGGACCCCTGTTGGCCACGTTCAATACGCTTCAAACCCTTCCCAATATATCAGTTCGCGCTTTGATCATGGCCGGACGCCACGACGGCATCACACCCGCTGATGTGGGGGCTGAGCGGATCGCAGAACTGTTGCCGAACGCGACGTTGAAGATCTTTGAAAACTCAGGTCACTTTCCGTATATTGAGGAAGAGGCCGAATTTTATCAGACCTTGACGGTATGGCTTGCCCAATAGGTAAGCGTGCGCTGGCGAAGGGGGTGTAGCCCAGGATTCTTGGCTCTGGTCTATTTCTTGGCCCATAGTCCTGGAGCACGTGCCAGGCGGATCAAGCCACAGCGGCATGACAAGAATCTTGGGCTACACCCCTGGCGAAGGTGTGAAGTAATCCCAACGATGGAGGCGATCAAAACTTACCGTCCGTGATCCGTTCGATCAGGTGGGTCCGATGGTCTTGCCCGCCGAAAAACACGGCAAGAACACGCAGCACCGTAAGCGATACGTTTGCCATGTGGGTGTCGCTTTCCTTTGATATCTGTTTGAGCCTCCACATCGAAGGAGGATCAAAATGCACCACTATCAAAGGGACGTCCATTTGCAGTCCGACTTCGTGGCGAAATAACCTTGATCCGGCGTGCGTCGGGCACGATGTCGAATTGACCTTCCCACGTGCACTCTGAAGTGTAGCATCATAGGCGGTGGTAACCTGTTTCTTGGAGCATGATGTGGCACGAAAGGTCATGTTAGAAGAGCGTCCGGTGAGCCAGGGATCGCGATATTTCGCCATATATGTGAGGGTTTCGGCGTAGCTCTTTATTGGCAGATCCAGCGTTCTTCCTCTATGGTGGTCGCTTAGGAAGAATTGCATGCCTTTCCGCGGTACGCAGAAGCCACGAGGGGCCTTCCTGTTCTGCGGCATGGGCATGGCTACCGTGATCCCGGGCAGCCATCTTCAGGAGCCTCCGCCGCTGGACGCTTTCCGGGGTTTCCGGACGTGTTTTCCGAAGGGTTCGACCTTGAACACGTCTTCGTCGACGGCATGGCCGTCCGGGTCCATACGAGGCGGCGGGGCACGGCGACGCGCCGCCCGCCCGCGCCAGCCGCTCGGTCCGGCAGCGGGTGCGGACGGAGGGGGGAGAGGATGTCTGCCTGTGGGAGCATGCCGCGTCCCTGCCGGCCCTCGCGGCGGTGGACCTGACGATCCCGGCCTCCGGCGGGCCGAGGGCCAGCAGGGAGCGCACCGCCCGCCTGGAGATCCGCGCGGCGGAGGCCGCGGTCCTGCCGCCGAAACGCGGCTGCGGCAGGGGGCCGCTCGCGATGTTCGCCGTCTCCGCCACCGAGGTCGACGCCGCCGGCGGCGGGGAGCCGCTGCACTGGCTGCCGCTCACCACCGAACGGCCGGCGGAGGGGCAGCCGGACTCGATGCACGCCCTCACCGTGCTGGACTGGTACCGCGGAAGGTGGACCGGCGGGACCTGGTTCCGGACGCTCAGGTCCGGGACCGGCGGCAGGGACCGGCGGCTGGACACCGCCGACGGCCCGCCCAGGCGCCTCGCCTCCGGCGCCGTCACCGCCTGCCGCGTCGCCGGCATCACCATGCTCGCCCGCGAGCGGCCGGACACCCCCGCCACCGAGGCCTGTCCGGAGGAGGACATCAGGCTCCCGCCCACCCTGCTGTCCGCCCAGGGCCACCGGGAGGTCACCACGATGGCCGACGGGAAACCGCCGGACATCAGGACGTTCGCCATCGACCTCGGAAGACCCGTCGGGGCGCATCCGAGGAGGCGGCAGCCGCTGCCCGGGGTGAAAAAGGTCTGGCAGGGGCTCTTATGAGACCTTACAGGTCAAGTGCCCTTTTTCAAAACCTCACATCGGCGTCCCTCCCTCCGTCGGGGGGCGGCTTCCGTGCCACCGGGGAAGTCCAGACAGAACGTCGCGGTTCCATGACGCGCTCAACGACGCGTCCAGCCTCTTATCCGGTTCGGTTGGCCGGTGCCGGCCCCGTGACCATTATGCCCGATTCGGGCGGTGCGACGTTCCGGGGGGGGCGGGACCCATCTGAAATGAACGGTGCCGCTTCCTGCGGCGAACCAGGCCCCTGCACGGTCACACGCCCTGCCCGGGTTCCCCGGAGGCCCCGTCGGGCCGCCCGGGTGTTCCGTTGTTCCGTTGTTCCGTTGCCCTCCCGCTCTCAGGCCTGCGACAGGACGGCGCCCTCCGGCACCAGGCCGGTGGTGGCGAACCTCCACAGCGCCACCAGAAGCTTACGGGCCAGCGCCACGATCCCCCGCCTGCGCGAACGTCCGTCGCGGGCGCTCACGTAATCCCGGAACCACGCCGAGAGGGCGCTGTCGGGCTGGTGGCGCAGCCAGCGCCAGGCCATCTGCACCAGGTGCTTTCGCAGCATCGCGCCGCCCGCCTTGCTGATCCCCTGGTCGTTGTCGACGCCCCCGCTCGCGAAGGGCACCGGCGCCAGGCCCGCGAGGCTGGCCAGCTGCCGCCGGTTGCGCAGCTCCCGGTAGAAGAGCTCGCCGCCCAGCATCAGCGCGTCGTTCGGGCCGATCCCGCGCAGCCGGACCAGCGTCGCCGCGTGGTGGGCGTCCGCCGGCGCCGCCCGCGGTCTGTCAACGGGCGGAGCGGCCTCCTTCCCGGCGGCGTCCGCGCGGAGGCCGTCGAGGGCCCGGGCCGACGCCTCCAGCATCTCCATCTTCCTCGCCTCGACAGCCTTGAGTTCCGCGCGCACCAGCTCCAGCCGGTCGAGGATGCCCTTGATCTCGGCCAGCAGCTCCGGCGGCAGCGGCTCCCCGTAGCCGGTCTCCATCCCGCCGAGCCGCTCACGGAACCCCGGCCGCGCCGGATCCCCGGCCAACACCCCGTGCAGCCTCAGGAGCCCGTCGACGGAGTTCGAGAGGCGGCGGCGCTCCTGCACCAGACGCTCCCGCCGGCGCAGCAGCCGCTTCCTGTCCTCCTCCGCGACCGTTGGCACACGCACCCGCGACATCGCGTCCCGGTCGCCGCCGTCCCACGCCCTGAGCGCCCGGACCATCCGGCGGGCGTCGATCCGGTCCGTCTTCACCTTCTTTTTCCTCCGCACCACCTCGAGGCTCGCGGGGTCGCAGACAACCACCTCGACATCCTCCCCCTCCAGCCGCCGGGCCAGCCAGAAGCCCTCGTAACCGGCCTCGTACACAAGCATCACCCGGACATCGCCGCCGGTCGCCGCCCGCTCCCGCGCCCGCCCGAGCCTGCCCAGGAGCCCATCAACGTCCTGCGGCGCCAGCCTGTGGATGCCGGCCCTCGACGTGTCGGACGGATCGCCCACCGCGAGGATCCAGCTCCTGCCGCTCACTTCCAGAGCCGCGTAGACCGTGGTAACGTTCCCCTCGAAAGGGGTTTTCGAATCAGTCATCTTTCTCTCCTTTCACTCGGCGGGGGTTGCCGTCTCGCGGCCCCCCGCCACAACATGCTGTCTTCCTGTCAACACCCTGCACCGAATCACCCGCGAAGGCAAACGGCGGCCCGTCCCATGGCATCTGGAGCGGCTGAACCGGGCCATCCAGGTGCGCGACGCCCTCGGCAGGGGGCCGCCGCCCGACGCGCTGGGCGAGCGCAGGCGGGAATGGGATCGCCCATATAGGTGCGGGCTGTTGTAAGGTCGTGGACGGCGAGGTCCGAGGCGGTGACCCCGTCGAGGTGGAACCGGACGGAACTGCGGGAGCACGACTGGGAGAGGCACTGATGGCGGCACCGGATAAAGAACCTCTTCGCGGGAACCAGGGAGTTCCGGGCGACCGCGACACGCTACGACAGGACCGCCACGAGCTTCGCGGCGGGGATTCACTTCGTGGCGGGCGTGGCGGTATCATGATCGTCCACGGGCCCTAAGGAGTTGCGGACGATCGGAAACCGTGAATCTCCCGTTCCAGTCATGTCGGATTGTCAGGCCATACCGAACCTTGGCGGAGGCCGGCAGGACGGACTTCCTGACGGTCGTTTAGATAGGGAGGGTGTACCAGGCTGTACCGATGAATGTCACGTCCTTCAAGCGGACCTTGATCGACGTTTTTCACAGCACCGACGGCGTCGGGAGCAGGGAGGAGGTCACCGAATGCCTGAACGTCGCGCCGTACTTTGTCGACGACTTCGACTGCAGAAAGGTGGCGGACTATATGGAACTCCTTTGGATCCCATCGGCCGCGGGTGTCGTAGGCTGGTGGCTGGAATCGTGGCAGACGGAACTCAACGTGTCGCATCTGATGCTTGAGCGGTTGCAGGAGATGATTCTTGGATGGAAGTACTACGGGCTGGCTTCGAGGCCCGGATATGCGGTGCTCGACCCTTACTGGCCCATGTATTTTCCGCCCGATGCGCTCGTTACCTCGTTCAAGGGCATAGACCCGATGACGGAGTTCTGAATGGATATCGGATTTGGCCAATGAGAGACGCTATGCTCCACAACTTGCGGAGTCCACGGTCCGCCTACTCGATGTTCTAGTGTAGCGCCATCGTAGAAATGAGTATTCTGTTTGACCGTCTCCAGGCTTCATGCCATCTGTTCCGGCATCAGGCAACCCGCAGGCGGCGGAAGGCGGCGGCAGACCGCTCCGGCCTGCATCATGGAACGGAGCGGACAATGGCACAGAAGACGGGGACTCCCAGGAACAGGGGACGCAGGATTTACCGGGTCCGCCTTTCGGATGGCGGGAGGGCGGAACTGCGGCAGCTGGCCGACAGCAGGGCGGCCGCGTACAGGCGCCGGCACGCCCGGATCCTGCTGCTGGCCGACGAGGACCGGGATGACGGGGGCCGCACCGACTGCGGCATCGCGCCGGTCCTGGAGACCGGCAGGTCGACCGTCGAGCGGGTGCGCCGCCGCTGCGCCGGGGAGGGTCTGGAGGCGGCGCTGGTCCGCCGCGAGCAGAGGAACCGGAAGGCGCGCAGCCTCGACGGCGGGGGCGGGGGGAGGCTGGTGGCCATCGCCTGCCCGCAGCCGCCGGAGGGGCGGAGCCGGTGGACGATGCAGCTGCTGGCGGACCGGCCTGGCGGGCTGGAGATCGTGGACACGATCTCGGACGGGACCGTAAGGAAGACCCTGAAAAAAACGACATGAAGCCGTGGCTCAGGCGGTACTGGTGCATCCCGCCGAAGGCCAGCGGCGACCTCCTCGCCGCCATGGAGGACGTGCTGGAGCAGTACCAGCGGGAGTTCACGGAGGACGAGGTTCTGGCCGTCATGGACGGGACCTCGAGACAGCAGAGGAGGGAGACCCGTGTGCCGCGACCGGCGCGTCCCGGCGACCCCGCCATCCACGACTTCGGATACGAACGGAACGGCACCGCGAACCTGTTCATGCCGTTCGCCCCGCTGCTCGGATGGCGGGAGGTGAAGGTCACCGACCGCCGGACGCGCAGGGACTGGGCCAGGGTCATCCGCGGGCCTGTCGACGTCACCTTCCCCGGCAAGCGCATCGTGCTCGTGATGGACAACCTCAACGTCCACACCGTCGGCTCCCTCTACGAGACGTTCCCTCCCGAAGAGGCGGCGCGGATCGCCGCCCGGCTGGAGATCCACCATCCCCCGAGGCGCGCAGGCTGGTCGGACGTGGCCGAGGCCGGGATCGGGGCCATGGTGCGCCAGTGCCTGGACCGCCGCATTCCCGACCGGGCGGCGATGTGCCGGCAGACCGGGGCATGGGCGGAACGGAGGAACCGGGAGAAGGCCGCCGTCAACTGGCGTTTCACGACAGCCGACGCTCGCGTCAGGCTCAGGTCCCTTTACCCGTCAACGCAATGATGTCGCTACACTAGGCGCGTTTGCGGTTGACGACGTGGTCGCGCCGCGCATGTCATTGAAGGGCGGCATAACCCTAAACGCTTTCCACCTGCCTTTGCCGCGTCTGTCCTTCGACATCGACTACGTCAATGCCGCCGACCGGTCGGCGATGATGGATGACAAACCCAAATTCGAATCCCGCGCCATCGCAATTATGGAGTCCAAGGGATATCGGGTTCAGAATGCTCCGGACGAGGGTTGGGGGAAGTGGATGTTTCGCTGCGCCGCCGCACGTGGCGGCGAAACTTCCTTCCACTTCGACTTCAACTACCAAGCGCGGCACTCTTCGCAGTCCAGCGGCTTTCATCGGTGCAGTTCGGCGACTACAGAGCGCACGACGTGTCCGTGTTCGACATCCACAAGGTCATCGGGGGTAAGATGAACGCACCAACGTCTCGCACAGTGGGACGAGATCTGTTCGATGCGAACTCCATACTCGACACGCCGGGGCTCAATCAACGCAGGATCAGGCTTGCCGCCACTGATCACGAGACCAAGGACAGTTGCACCATGTCGTCATTGGAAACAGACGCTGGATTCGAGCATCTAATCCTGCAGATTTGCGAAAGGTCGTCGTCCGCCGTGCGATGACCTGAAGGCTTTGATCATTTCCCTCTCAACCGTCCGCGGCTTCTTCGCCCTGACTTCTTTCCAGCACACGAATAGTTCAGCGGCATCTTCCAGTTGCCAGACGTACCTGCCGCCCCGATGCGCGACGGCTCGGCCCTCGCCGAAACCAATCATCGTTCGGATTCGTTCCTGCAAGCTGCCGTCGGTCTTTCCGACATAAAGAATCCGTGCGCCATCCACCCAGTTGGCCAACAGTTCAGAGATGGGAACGTTCGGGTTCTTCCTTTGGTACCAACCGCCGCTCCCTGGATCCATGAACCGTGGTGCGGACACACCGTCGTGCACGAAGACATAGACTCCTGGGCCGGTAGGAACTGCGTCCATTTTTCCGCGTCGAAGACCGCCGACTGTTGAGAAACCTCGGAACTTGAGAATTCGTAATCCCTCAATCGATGACAGGTTCTCAGAAAGTGACGAAATATGCAGAGATGCATGCTTTGGCTCCGGTTCCGCCTGAATCGGTTCAACAGATCGAACGCGTCTGCCATTCCGCTTAAATAGATTGGAATATTTCCGTGTCCTGCCATGAACTTGAAGTTCAGTGACGGGCGAACCATCGCGTTTTCTGTACCGGCTTCTTAGGTTGACTAACGCAGCTAGCTCACTCAAGGACATCCAGTCATTCCCATTGCTGACCAGAATATCGGAAATCTCTTCATGCAGCGTGATCTTCTTCAATCCGAACTTCCCCCAATATACGGGTTTCCTTTAAGTCCCTGGATGGTAATTACTCAACCCCTGATGTAAGTGCAGCCATGCACACAATCCTAAGTGCAATGCCGGTTATGCGCAAGAGGAGGATTTCCGAATTGCGAAGGGCAGAATCGGATTCACGATCAGGTCTCGTATGGTTGAAGATCAGGGTGCTGAATCAGTGGCAGGTTGATCTTGCTAATCTTTCTGGGACGAGCAATTACGTTCTGTTTGCCGTTCCATGTTGGATTGCACGATGAAAAACGAGAGTCTCTTGGCAGTGGATTGGTCCATTATTCCAGAACCTAAAGACGACGGATCTGCTGACCATCTAGAGGGTGCGTTTGTACCAAGCGTGAAACTTCGGTCAGCCGAAAGCGGCACGGTGAATCCCGGCAATTTGGCAGGTTGGAGCGTTCTCTACTTCTATCCAATGACAGGCGATCCCGACATATCGCTTCCCGGGGGGCAAATTCCAGGCAAGGGGCTGCACACCACAATCCTGCGCGTTTCGGGACCTGAATTGAGAACTCGCCGATTGCGGGGTAAGCAGAGTTTATGGGATTTAGATTTAGCAATCAAATAAACAGCGTGAGGCTGCTGCTCGACTGGGCTCTCCATTCCCACTTCTGTCAGATAGTCGTAGGGAACTCGGGGAACTTCTCACCCTTCCTAAAATGGAGGTTGAAGGGGTAGTGCTGATCAGAAGGCTTACGATGGTTCTGAACGAGAACCGGATCGTAAAGGTGTTCATTCCCGTTTTCCCACCCGACAGAAACCCTCAGGATGTCCTAGAGTTCATGAAGGGTGCCCGTTGTTTGGCAATGCGATACGTCCCGAAAGAGATACTCTGACTTCCGTCAAATTTTTGGTGGAGAACTGCCAAGTACCAACGTGCAGCACCAAAGTGCAACTCCACATAACCGACATCGTTCTTCTGCTCTGGAGATTCTTGAAGCCCCAGCCGAAGGCCGATCCATGTTTGGTTGAAATCGGAGCCAGATATACTGGAACCTGAACCGGAAGAAACGATCGCTGTCGGGCGCTTGGGGGGCGCATTTGTCGAACTGGACGGAAAGGGACGGCTCGAAGCCTCTTCCGAACTTCTTCACGTAACGTGGCTCGAACGCCGACACTTTGATGCCGCGTTGTCTCTTCAGGCAGTGATCGTGGCTTCGAAGATGAGCACCAAACGAGACGCTCGCTGTTGTTAAATCATTTATGATAAAATAGAGCCTCTAAATATTTATATTTTATCATAAATGAAAATCAATCCAACTCGACAATTCTACCTTCTTCTGATGCGATCCTATTTCACTTATGATACGAATGACCCAAAAAGGGATCGAAATGGGTAACTGCTCACCCCCTTTTATGGGGCGTCCTGATCGAGACAGTCAACAGCCTTTCCCTGCAGGGCGATTGTGACGGCGACGGGCGGGCTGTATCCAAGCGCCGCCATTGTCCGGAGGTAGCTCGACATCCAGCAGCAGTCCTGCGCGAAGGCGACGGTCCGGAAGCAGCCCGAGACCTTCTGCCGGACTTTCGCCATTCCGGAATCCCTTTCCGCGCGGTTGTCCGGGAACGGGGTGTCGGCGCGCCTTGTGAAGCGCAGGACGTTCCCTCCCGTGGCGGCGAGGCGTTCGGGAAGGTTGTGGGCGTCGGACCTCCCCACCGGCCCGCGCTGGCCCTTCGCGCGCTTCGGGGCCGCCGGCATCTTCCCGCGGCCCTGCCCGGGATGTCCCTGCAGCATCGCGCGACGGTCCTGCAATGGCGCATGGACAGCCGCCTGTCCGGCCGTCGCGTGACCTGCCGCCGCGCGACCAGCAGCAGCCCGCGCATCCTCTCCGCCCACGGCCAGCCGTTGCTGCCGGTCACGGCCTGGAGCTCCCTGACCGGATGGGCGCGGCGGAGCTGGTGCCTGCGGTTGGTGCAGGTGAGGCAGGCCTTCCAGCGGTCGTGGACGAAGACGCCCCCATACCTGGGGATGGTCCCGATGCCGTCGATGGCCCCGCATCCGCGCTTTCGGTGCGGCCGCCTGCCAGTGACCGGCCCGCCGGAGCGGACGTGGATCCAGTGGCTCGTTCCGTCCACCCGCAGCGGGGTCCCGTCCACGTCGGCACCGGCGTTTCCAGCAGCTTTCCGATGGCCGCCGCCTCCCAGGGCTCCAGGGCCCTGTGCAGGCGCGGGAGGAGGCCGGGCGGCGTGGCCTCGGAGAGCGGCCGCCCGGCCGTCGCCTGGATCATGGCCGCGGTCCGCACGGGCGGGACCATCCGGGCGACCGGCAGGTGCACGGGGTGGGCGACGATGCCCGGCCCGTACCGCAGCGGCCCCGGCATGGTGTCGGGGAACGCCCCCGTCGTCCGGACGCGGCGGCGCGGGCAGTCCCTGACCTCGGCCACGACCCGGCGCCCGGCGGTCCCGGAGACGATGTCCGCCCCGCCGCGCTCCCCGTGCCCGGCGCATCCGGTTCCGGTCAGGTCGTGGCGGCGCCCGCGGCGCCCGGCCACCGGGCCCGGTTCCGTGACGGTGACCGCGCGCAGGTTGCCCGGGTCCGTCCGGCCCGCCTTCGGCCCCCTGCCGGCCTGCCGCGCGGTCCCGTCCCCGTCCCCGTCCTTCCGCGACGGCGGCAGGCCGGAGCTGCGCGGGGTCCTCCGCGTCGTCCTCTCAAGCAGAACCGCCACCAGGATGCCCGGGAGCATGAAGAGCGCGTTGACCGTCCCGACCGTCTCCGCGCCCGCCCCGCCCCTCCGCCTGATGGCGGCGGCACCGGGACCGGCAGCCGCCGGGCTGCCTGCGCGGCGACGCCGCGTTCACCGTCGGCATCGGCCCGCCCCCGGCCGGGCGCGGCGCGCGGGCATGTCCCTGGTTCCTGATCCGAAGCGGCCCATCCGTGGCCTCCGTCCTGAACGACGCCCCGCCGATAGCCCGGACAGCCTACGCTGTCAACCCTGTCGCGGACCGTCGGACGGAAACGGCCAAAGCCCCGGATGCGGGCCAATGTATAGGCGTGCCTGTCAGGGAATCCGGCAAGGCTGCTGCGCGGTCAACCTTGCATCAGGCCGGATTCAACGGGAAAGGGGGAGAGTAGTTACCGAAATGGATCGTAAGTGATGAGAATTGACAGTCTTACGCCCGAGAGGGCAGCTCTTGCCGAGTTGGGTAGACGCCTGATGAATGTCAGGACACAAAGGAGGCTTTCAAGACTCCAGCTCGCCCAAGAGGCCGGGCTGGGGTCGGCCACCATTGCCCGCATCGAAAGCGGCGCTTCCGCTCAGCTGTCAAGTTGGATAAGGATACTGGCCGCGTTGAATATGGGGTCAGCTGTGGATCTCATGGTTCCCGAAACCTACGCATCTCCAATGGCGGAGGCTCTAAAGGGCCGTGGGCGTCGAAAACCGGGAACACGCCAGGAAAGGTCGACGAAGTGGGGCGATGAGCGGTGACCGTAGCGACGGTCAGGTTGTGGGGCACCGTTGTCGGATACATCAGTATGGACAGGGCAGAAACATTCGCGCGTTTCGAATACGATCCCGACTTTGCCCGGATGGGTGTAGAGGTGGCCCCCGTTCACATGCCGGTCACGGCCCGGCGGATATATCAGTTCCGGGATCTGCAACCCCGTTCGTTTCACGGACTGCCCGGCTTTCTTGCTGACAGTCTCCCCGACAGATTCGGAAACAGCCTGATCAACATTTGGTTGGCAAAAACGGGACGCGAGCCGCGTGACTTCAATGCTGTTGACCGTCTCTGTTACACAGGCCGACGCGGTATGGGAGCATTGGAGTTCGAACCTGCAAACGACATTGGCGAAGACGCGGAGCTTCAGGTGGCAGAGTTAACCGAGTCGGCATCAATGGCGTTTGCGACAGCCGAGGCGTTGGACTCGCGCCTTGCCGACGATGTCGATGACCGGGGTTTGTCCAACATTCTGAGTGTCGGCACATCGGCAGGTGGAGCCCGGGCCAAGGCCGTCATTGCTTTCAATCCTGAGACCCGGCAGGTGCGATCCGGGCAGTTGGGCCTGCAGGAGGGCTTTGAGCATTGGATAATCAAGCTTGATGGTGTTCAGTTCAATGGCGATTGGGGCGTCGCTGACCCTGCGGGGTACGGACTGCTGGAATACAGTCCCCACTTCCATTCCGAAGTGCAACACCGGCCATCTGCGCAGGGAGGGCGGAGCCCGAGCTGCGCAGATGGCCGGAAGGCGGGGTTTGCGGCTCTCCGGGAACGGCGGATCCGGCCCCGGAACGGCTGCAGTCCCGTCCGGAAGGAGAATATCCGGGCTTTCAGGGCAGCGCAAGGCCGCCGCCGGGGCAGGTCGCGTCCGTCCGGGCGCAGGGAGGGCGCAGCCCGACCGGAGCCCGGACGGACGCGACGGCTTGATCCGTTCCACCCCCTCCCGGCGCGGCCATCCGCGCTGTCGGGAGGCGGGCCGGCGGTGTCAGGGAGGGCGGGCCCGGCGGAACACCTCGGCGGGGGTCCGGTAGCCGAGCACCCTGCGCGGACGCGCGTTCAGGCGGTCCTGCACCCCCTTCACCTCATCGTCGCCGACCGCCCGGAGGTCCGTCCCCTTCGGCAGGTACTGCCGCACCAGCCCGTTGGTGTGCTCGTTCAGGCCCCTCTCCCAGGAGTGGTAGGGGGTCGCGAAGTAGAAGGAGGCCTTCAGCGCCTCCGCCACGCCGGCGTGGCCCGCGAACTCCTTTCCGTTGTCCGCCGTGATCGTGTGGACAGGCGCGGCGGACGACCGGAGCATCGCCAGCATCGCCGCGGAGACCTCCGCCGAGGTCCGCCGGTCAACCCTCTGTAAATACGTGTATTTCGACGCACGGTCCACAAGCGAGACCACCGCCCCGCTGTGGCCCTTCCCGATGATCGTGTCCGCCTCCCAGTCACCGACACGCTCCTTCCTCTCCACCTCCTCCGGCCTCTCCGAGATGTCCACCCGGCCCGGGATGTGGCCACGGCCCGAGTGCCGCCCGCCACGCCAGTTGGGCTTCTTCCCGCGGCGGCGCAGCAGCAGGAACAGCTCCCCGCCCGCCTTCCGGTCGGCCTTCAGGCGCTCGTATATCCACTGGCGGCCCACCGCCCAGCCACCCTCCAGCCGCAGCCGTCCCGCGACCTGCTCCGGGCTCCAGCCCTCCGCCAGGCACCCCTCCACATGCGCCCAGCGCTCCGCAGTCATCTTCCTCGGAACCGAGGAGGCGGCGCTGCGGCGGGCCTCCGCCATCCCCTGCGCCTCGCCGGGGCTGTAGCCCGAATCACCGCCGTTCCGGCGCAGCTCCCGCCAGACCGACGAACGGTCACGGCCCAGACGGGCCGCGATGTCCCCGTAGGAGAGCCCGCTTTCCTTCAGTGCGCCGATCTGGCATCTTTCCCCATGGGTCAGGTGGCGGAAGCCCTCGGGCATGGCAGTCTCCTCTCTTCTCAACAAGGGGACTGTCGCCGCTTCCTGGCCGATCCGCAACATCATGCGGCAGGAAAACCGCCCAACACCGCCACTGGTGTTGCACTTCGGACTGGAATGGGGCAGTTATTACGAATTGGCACGAGCCTGCGGCATCAACATGATGGAAAGCCGCATCTTTTCGGAAAACGGAAGAAACCATTTCATGACGCGGCGCTTTGATCGCGAAAGCAAAGGAAGGAAGAAATTCGTTCAGACCTTTGCTGCGCTTGCGCATTACGACTACTTCAACACAGGTCATTATTCGTGCGAGCAGTTGTTTATGCTGATGAAAAAACTTGATCTTCCGAAGGAAGACTTCGAAGAACAGTTTCGACGCATCGTGTTCAATCTCGTCGGATGCAATCAGGACGATCACGTCAAGAATTTCAGTTTCCTGATGGATCGTGACGGCAACTGGTCGCTGAGTCCGGCCTATGACCTTTGCCACGCCGAGGGCAGTGGCTTCACCCAAACGCATCAGTTGCGGTTGTGCGGCAAAGTCAGTGGATTTACGCGTGGAGACCTGAAGGAACTTGCGAGCTATGCTGGATTGAAGAGAGGGCAGGAAGCTCGCCTCCTTGATCGGACAATATCCGCTTTCCGGTCCTGGCGGGATCTTGCAGATGAACTGGAAGTTCCCGAACCCATTCAGGATCACGTATCACGTACCCTTCGCCTTGAATGGTGAAGGCACCGCGATCAGGGACTCAGACCACACAATCCATCCAGCACATGCAATGGACATGACTTTGTCGTGGTGGCTCTTTGGAAAGTCGTTTCGTAATGTGGCCAACGACCTTATCAAGCAACCAATGATGACACCATGCAGCAACAGCCGGTGGGTCAGTTGGTTGGTTGAATCCTCTTGCCGCTCACGAACACTGGGTGCAGTCTATGATCTGGCTCACGACAGAGGAGAATCCGAAATGAAATCTGTGCTGACGACCATTGTGCTGGCAGGGACCGTGTGGGCGGAAGCCGCGCTCGCAGATGTTCCCGACCTGGGAGGGCGTGAAGTGGTGGTGGTAACTGAAAACGCCTATCCGCCGCTACAGTTCGTCGACCCAAAGTCCGGCAAAGCCGTCGGATGGGAATATGATGCCATGGAGGTGATCGGAACTCGCCTGAATGCGAAGATCGTGTATGAGAACATCAGTTGGGACGCGATGATCGCTGCAGTGAGTGAAGGCCAATATGACTTGGGCATGACTGGCATCACCATTCGAGAGGATCGAATGGAAAAAGTCGATTTTTCAGACCCCTATATGGTGTCCCAAATGATGATGATCGTTGCCGGGGACGAATCCCGCTTCGATGACGCCACGAGCTTCGCGGATGACCCCGACCTGCTGGCCGGAGCACAGCCGGGCATCACTCCATTCTACGTTACGATCTATGACATCCTGGACGGTGATGAAGCCAACCCTCGGGTCATTCAGTTCGAGACCTTCGGGGCGGCCCTTCAGGCTCTCAGGACAGGGGACGTGGATCTGGTTCTCTCCGACAGCACTGCGGCTAACGGGTACGTCGCCGCCTCTGAAGGCAAGCTGAAGATTGTGGGTGATCCTCTAGGGACCGAGGAGTTTGGGTTCATCTTTCCGAAAGGCAGCGATCTGGTCTCACCGATCAACGCCGCAATCGCCGAATTGAAGGCAGATGGAACGCTCGATAGGCTGAACACCAAGTGGTTCCTCGAATATAAGATGGGTCAGTAATCAAGTTCCGCCCCGTCAGACGACGGGGCGGAACTGGTCTGGTCCACGGATGGATGCTCCCGCGCCTCAGGAAGACGAATTCCCTTGGTGGCTCGTAGCCGTACTGGCCTTGGGAGGATACGCTCTGTGGCAGGTGCTCTCGGATGACCTGCATCGGCAGATTCTCGTCACGCTGCTGAAAGGCGTGAGAATCACCATTTTCGTGACCTTGGTCAGCTTTGCGTTGGCGTCGGGCGTCGGGTTGCTGCTGGCACTTGGCAGTTCGTCTCAATGGCGACTTATACGGCAATTCACACGATTCTATGTCGAAATCGTGCGCGGCGTGCCAATTCTGGTATTGTTGCTCTACGTTGCCTTCGTGCTCGCTCCGGCGCTGGTGGAATTGGCCAACTGGATTGGCGGCAAATTCGGATTCGATCCAATTCGACCACGCGATTTTCCGCTACTTTGGCGGGCAGTGTTGGCGCTTGTGATCGCTTACTCGGCGTTCATTTCCGAAGTGTTTCGTGCTGGCTTTGCATCGGTCCCAATTGGGCAGATAGAAGCTGCCAAGGCTCTGGGGCTCAATGGTCTGCATCGATTTAGGTTCATCATTTTCCCACAGGCGATCAAGACTGTCCTGCCGCCTCTAGGTAACGACTTTATCGCACTTGTGAAAGACAGTTCACTGGTGTCGGTGCTGGGCGTGCTGGACGTGACCCAACTCGGTAAGGTCACTGCTGCGAGCAATTTCCGCTATTTCGAGACCTATAATGTGGTCGCGCTGATCTATCTGGCCGTTACCATTAGCCTGTCGCTTGCATTGCGACGCCTTGAACGCAACTGGCGGAAACAGGGCAATCGGGATTAGGGCAGGAAGGGCAGGGACGCCACTTTGCTTCCCGCCCACAAAGCTGGCTTAGGAAGCCAGGGCCGCATTGAGATTCCTGTCAACTTCCTCTAGAAATCCAATGGTGGTCAACCACTTCTGGTCTGGACCGACCAGCAACGCAAGATCCTTGGTCATACTGCCGTTTTCGACGGTTTCGACGATGACCCGTTCCAGCGTCTCAGCAAATTTCCGAAGGGGCTCGTTATCGTCGAGCTTGGCGCGGTGCTTGAGCCCTCCCGTCCAAGCGTAGATTGAAGCGACCGAATTGGTCGATGTTTCCTTTCCGGCTTGGTGCTGGCGGTAATGACGCGTGACGGTGCCGTGCGCGGCCTCGGCTTCGACGACCTTTCCGTCCGGCGTCATCAGCTGCGATGTCATCAATCCAAGCGAACCGAACCCCTGAGCCACAGTGTCCGACTGCACATCACCGTCATAGTTCTTGCAGGCCCAGACATATCCTCCTGACCATTTGAGCGAGGCGGCAACCATATCGTCTATAAGCCGGTGCTCGTAGTGGATTCCTTTGGCTTCGAACCTAGCCTTGAACTCTTCGTCGTAGACCTTCTGGAAGATGTCCTTGAAGCGGCCGTCATAAGTCTTCAGGATGGTGTTCTTGGTTGACAGATAGACAGGCCAGCCCAGATTCAGGCCGTAGTTCATCGAGGCGCGTGCGAAGTCATGAATTGACTGGTCAAGATTGTACATTGCCATGGTGACGCCCGCGCCGGGTGCGTCAAGGACTTCCCGTTCGATAACCTGGCCGTCAGCTCCCTCAAATCTGATGGACAGTTTGCCGGCCCCGGGAAAGGCAAAATCCGTCGCCCTGTATTGATCGCCATATGCATGGCGACCGACCACGATCGGCTGTGTCCAGCCTGGAACAAGTCTGGGAACATTCCTGCAGATAATCGGAGCTCGGAAAATAACGCCACCGAGAATGTTCCTGATCGTACCGTTCGGGCTGCGCCACATTTTTTTCAAGCCGAATTCCTCCACCCGGCCCTCGTCTGGAGTGATGGTCGCGCATTTCACGGCCACGCCCACTTCCCTGGTCTTCTCAGCAGCGTCGATCGTGACCTGATCGTCCGTTCGGTCACGCTCCTGGATCGAGAGATCATAATAGAGCAGGTCGACGTCGAGATAGGGCTGGATCAGCTTCTTCTTGATGAAGTCCCAGATTATCCGGGTCATTTCATCGCCATCCATCTCGACGATGGGATTGTCTACCTTGATCTTCGTCATGCGGTCCGTTCCTTCTGGCGTGGTTGCAAGGAAATCATACGCTTCTTACCGCTATCCGTTGCTGCGATAAAGGGTTGTATGCCGTGGTATACTGATATGTCGCACTCTTTGCCCGGTGGGAGACGAAGTTCCAGCGTCAGCCACCTCTCTCCTGAAGAGCCTTTCCTGGCCCTGACGGCCCCGAAAAAAAGCCTATCTGGTCGTCTCTGTCAGTCGACGACGAACATAGCTGTTCACCTCGGCAAGCATCACGCCCATATGCGGCTCTTCGAAGAAGTGTCCAGCGTCCTCGATTTCGGTGTGCGTGATCGTAATGCCTTTCTGCTCCTTAAGCTTCTCTACCAACATTCGGGTGTCGACGGGCGGCGCCACCCGGTCTGCCGTGCCATTAATGATCAGCCCGGAAGATGGGCAAGGGGCGAGGAAGGTGAAATCGTACATATTCGCGGGCGGTGAGACGCTGACGAAACCGGATATCTCCGGCCGCCTCATCAGAAGCTGCATTCCGATCCAGGCTCCAAAGCTGAAGCCTGCAACCCAACAATGCTTGGCGTTCTGGTTGATGACCTGCAGGTGATCAAGAGCCGATGCCGCATCGCTCAGTTCGCCAACTCCCTGATCGTATTCTCCCTGGCTTCGACCGACACCACGGAAATTGAACCGAAGTACGGTGAATCCCATCCTGAAGAACTCGTAGTGAAGATTATAGACAACCCGGTTGTTCATCGTCCCGCCGAACTGCGGATGCGGGTGCAGAATGATCGCGATCGGTGCATCTTTGATCTTCTGCGGATGGTAACGACCTTCGAGTCGTCCTTCTGGACCGGGGAAAATGACCTCTGGCATTGATCCTCTCATCTCTGGGGTGGCGGACGTGCGGACGATTCTTGACGCAGGACAGCGAGTTCTTTAGAATCATTCTAATGACTGATCGCCACGGATTGCGTGGAATTAATGGTCCAAGGCCCTGCCGTCAATGGAAAGGCGGTTGGCTGCGGCAAACGAACGAGGGCGGGACGTGAAGCTCAGCACAAAGGGGCGGTACGCGATGGTCGCGCTGGCGGATCTCTCTGAGCAGCCGGACGGTGCGCTTGTTTCGCTGGCCGAGATTTCAAAAAGGCAGGACATCTCATTGCCTTATCTGGAGCAACTCTTCGTCAAGTTGCGACGTGCGGGACTCGTGGAGTCCGTACGTGGGCCTGGAGGCGGTTACAGGCTGGCGGTCTCGGCAAGCAAAATCCGAATCTCGGAAGTTCTGACCGCAGTTGATGAGACCCTCAGTGCACTGCATACCGGGGCGGGTGCCCAGGGTGGTGTTTCAGGAAGCCGGGCCCAGTCGATGACAAACCGGCTTTGGGAATGCCTTTCGGCCCATGTCTATGTCTTTCTGCACCAGACGCGGCTCTCGGATGTCTCGAACAATGAACTTGCTCCATGTCCAGCTGTCCCAACTCTCTTTTCGGTAGTGGATGAATGAAGACATTTTCGACTGAGATCGACTCCAACAGGAACCGCTTGGACGACTGCCATGGTCTTCGCAGGGTAAAGGCGCTTCTTGGGTTGGATCGAGAGACCAGACGGCCCGACCGGAGTGGCTGAGCGGGTTTATCTGGATTGGAATGCCAGCGCACCGCTTAGACCTGAGGCACGGGCGGCGATGGCGATGGCGATGGACCGGTTTGGCAACCCCTCGTCAGTTCACCTAGAAGGTCGGGCGGCGCGGGCGGCGGTTGAACTGGCCAGAGCCCAGATTGCCGCGGGATTGGGTGCGGATGGTGCCGATATCGTCTTTACCTCGGGTGCAACGGAAGCGGCGGCACTGGCATTGGCAGGCCGAAACCTGAAAAGGGCCGAAATTGAACATGATGCGGTCGCAGCATGGGCCACTCTCGAACTGGAGGCCGATTTCCGTGGCAGTGTCGCTGTTGATGAGCCCGCCCGGTCAACGCTGCAGCTTGCCAATTCAGAGACCGGGGTGGTGCAGAAATTGCCTGCGGGATTGGCAGTCTGTGACGCAACGCAGGCTTGGGGAAAGCTGCCGGTCGCGTTCAACTGGTTGGGCGCGGAATTGGCACTGGTTTCCGCGCACAAACTCGGAGGTCCCAAGGGGGTCGGTGCCCTGATGATGCGGCGCGGATGCGAAGTCGACCCGCGGATGATCGGTGGTGGTCAGGAATTGGGAAGACGATCGGGAACGGAAAACGTCATCGGAATCGCTGGCTTCGGTGCCGCGGTCGAAGCTGCCGCCAGAGATCTGGAGCGCGGCGTCTGGGAAGAAGTCGGAAAACTTAGAAATATTCTAGAAAACGGCATTGCAGATGGCTCGCAACAGGCTATTTTTGTCGGTAAAGACGCGATGCGGCTGCCGAATACCTCGTGCTTCGCCTGTCCAGGCTGGAAAGGGGAAACACAGGTGATGGCAATGGATCTGGCGGGCTTTGCGATTTCCGCTGGGTCGGCTTGTTCAAGTGGAAAGGTACGAGAGAGTCGCGTGCTTCGCGCGATGGGATTTGACGGTGAGACGGCGCGCTCGGCGGTTCGGGTTTCGATCGGACCATCTACGACAGAGCAGGACATCGGGCGATTCGTCGACGCCTGGACAACAGCCCGTCGAAGACTAATCGGCCGTGCCGCATGAGGAGAGATAGCTATGGATGCGTTGGAAGGCACACAGGTCAAGGAAGGCGTCGAAGAGCAAACGGTTCAGGCCGTTAGGTCCCTGGCGGGCAAATATAAGCACGGTTGGGCGACGGACATCGAGACCGACTATGCGCCGAAAGGACTGAACGGAGACATCGTTCGACTCATTTCAGAGAAGAACGGTGAACCGGATTGGATGACCGAGTGGCGGTTGGAGGCGCTGCAGCGCTGGACTGGCATGCGCGAGCCTGGTTGGGCGATGGTCAGTTATCCCGCCATCGACTACCAGGATCAATATTACTACGCAGCGCCGAAGACGATGTCAGAGAAGCCGAAATCACTAGACGATGTGGATCCAAAGCTGCTCGAGACTTACCAAAAGCTTGGAATTCCGCTGAAGGAACAGATGATCCTCGCGGGTGTTGAGGGTGCGGATGCCGCACCTGCTGAAGGCCGTAAGGTTGCCGTCGACGCCGTCTTCGATTCGGTTTCGGTAGGAACGACCTTTCAGAAGGAGTTGGCGAAAGCTGGTGTGATTTTCTGCTCCATTTCCGAGGCCGTCAGGGAGCATCCGGAACTCGTACGAAAGTATCTCGGCTCAGTGGTGCCGGTCAGCGACAATTATTTTGCAACGCTCAACAGCGCAGTCTTTTCCGACGGCTCCTTTGTCTATGTTCCGCCCGGGACGCGATGTCCGATGGAACTCTCAACCTATTTCCGCATCAATGCGGAAAATACCGGTCAATTCGAGCGTACGCTGATCATTGCCGATCAAGGTTCATATGTCAGCTACCTCGAAGGCTGCACCGCTCCCCAGAGAGAGACGCATCAGCTGCATGCGGCGGTTGTCGAACTCGTTGCGCTGGAGGACGCGGAAATCAAGTACTCAACAGTGCAGAACTGGTTCCCGGGCGATGAGGAGGGTCGGGGCGGCATCTACAACTTTGTCACCAAGCGCGCTGACTGCCGGGGCGACCGGTCCAAAGTGATGTGGACCCAGGTTGAAACAGGGTCAGCCATCACATGGAAATACCCTTCCTGCGTGCTGCGCGGAGACGCAAGTCAGGGCGAGTTCTATTCCATCGCCATTACCAACAACATGCAGCAGGCGGACACTGGCACCAAAATGCTCCATCTCGGACGAAACACGAAGTCGCGGATTGTCTCCAAGGGCATTAGCGCTGGCCGGGCGCAGAACACTTACCGTGGCCAGGTGTCAGTGCACCCAAGAGCAAAGGATTCACGCAACTACACGCAATGTGATTCACTTCTGATCGGTGGACAGTGTGGAGCCCATACGGTGCCATATATTGAAGTCCGCAACAATTCATCGCGTGTTGAGCATGAAGCTACGACGTCGAAGGTTGACGACGATCAACTGTTCTACTGCCGACAGCGCGGAATGGATGAGGAGGAGGCGGTCGCACTTGTCGTGAATGGCTTCTGCAAGGAGGTGTTGCAGGAACTTCCCATGGAATTCGCAATGGAAGCGCAGCAACTGGTGGCGATATCGCTTGAAGGAAGTGTTGGCTGAATGCGCACGCGAACGGAGTCCTGCCTCGATGGCGGATCGTTTCGCAGGCACTGTGCGCTCGGAAGGCTGGGTGCTCAAATTCCCGCGGCGGGCTGGCTGCCGAGGGGATATCGAAGACAGCGGATAGAGGCAGTCGTTAGGAGGTAGGGCGTTGATGATAAACAGGTTCCTGATACTGGCTCTTACCACCGGCGGGTTCTGCGCGGTCTTTGCCATGCTTGTCGCAACCGTGACTTCGGCGCTGGCTCTCTGGCAGGTCGCGTGCATTGGGGGCACGTCTGGTTTTCTTGGCAGCCTGTTCGCGAGCTATATGTGGAGAAAAAAATGACCGATCCCGTTGTCAATATTGATGGTGCTCAGGCATTTTCGAACCAACCAGAAAGTAGCGATCGCTTCGGCGCAAGGATAGCGCCATTGTCAGAGGTGCTCGGTATGTCAGGTCTCGGCGCAATGTTTGTGGTCGTCGAGCCAGGCAAGCGTGCATTTCCGTTTCACAACCATCTCGGCAATGACGAGATGTTCGTGATCCTTGATGGTGAAGGAACCTATCGGTTTGGCTCCAATAGCTTTCCCGTCAAGGCTGGCGATGTGTGCGCCGCACCAAGAGGTGGTCCGGACACGGCGCACCAACTCATAAACAGCGGATCTGGCCCTCTTCGCTACATCGGAATATCGACCCTAAACGATCCCGACATCGCTGAGTATCCGGACAGCGGCAAGTTTGCAGCGATTGGCATAGCTCCGGGGCCGTCGTTCTTCGAGGCCCATATCAAGCACATTGGAAAGCGCGAGGATGCGCTCGGCTACTGGGACGGAGAACGGCTGTAGCTCTTTCCCTTATCCCTATAAAGAAACGCAGGGTCGGCCTATGCTGCCCCTATAGAGGTTAAACATGCTGAAAATCAATAATTTGCATGCCAAACTTGAGGAAGAGGACAAAGCCATCCTCAAGGGCGTGGACCTTGCAATCAATGCGGGGGAGGTTCATGCGATAATGGGGCCAAACGGATCGGGAAAGTCGACGCTTTCCTATGTCCTTTCGGGCCGTGATGGCTATGAGGTGACTGAAGGCTCGGCGCTTTTGTCTGGCAGGAATGTTCTCGATATGGAACCGGAAGAGCGCGCTGCCGAGGGGCTGTTCCTTGCCTTTCAGTATCCGGTTGAGATTCCCGGCGTCGGAAACATGACCTTCCTTCGCACGGCGATGAATGCGCAACGCAAGGCCCGGGGCGAGGAGGAGATCAACGCGCGTGATTTCCTTAAGCTGATCCACGCCAGGGCGGGCGAACTCCAGATTGGTGCGGATATGCTGAAGCGCCCGGTCAATGTCGGTTTCTCCGGTGGTGAGAAGAAACGCAACGAGATCCTGCAGATGGCTATCCTGGAACCTCGGATGTGTATTCTTGACGAGACGGACTCCGGCCTAGACATCGATGCGATGAAGCTGGTCGCCGACGGGGTCAATGCCTTACGGGATGAGGGACGGGGGTTTCTGGTGATCACCCATTACCAGCGGCTGCTCAACCATCTTGTGCCCGATGTCGTCCACATCATGGTGGACGGCCGTATCGTCAGGGTTGGTGGCAAGGAGCTGGCATTGGAGGTTGAGGAGAACGGGTACGCCGGAATTCTTGACGAGGTTGGTTGAATGACTGCACCAGACATGAGAACCGACCGGACAGAAGCGCGACTTTCCGCCCTTGAGATTCCTCGTGGTGCGTCCTGGGTTTCGCAGGCCAGGGCCGATGCGCTGGCCCGATTACGCGCCAATGGGCTTCCTGTACGGCGTGATGAATACTGGAAATATACCCGTCCTGAGAGTCTGACCGACTCCACTGTCATACCCGCTGCCTTGCTGGCCTCTGACGAGGTTGCCCTGTTCGACAGTATTGACAGGCTTAGGATCGTATTTGTTGATGGGGTGTTCGACCCCCGCCTCTCGGACGATCTGTCGCTCGCCGGTGTTCGGATCGAACGCCTGTCGGAAGTCTCGCAGATGGACATCCATTGGGCGAAAGATCTCTATGGCGTGCTGGAAGCACGAGGCCAGTCGCCCGTAGCCCGTCCGCTTGCTGCGCTCAACACAGCATTGGCGACCGACGGCGTCATGATAAGCGTCACCGGAAAGGCCGCGAAGCCTATCAACCTGATCTACCTTCACCGATCGGAAACCTCTGACGCATTCCTGCATCATTGCATCAGATTGGAAGAGGGAGCCGATCTTACGCTTCTCGAGAAAGGGCCGGCCGCGGCAAGGTTCAACAAGGTCATGGAGGTCGACGTCGCCGATGGTGCCGCGTTTCACCATGTCAGGGCGCAAGGCCGGGACCATGAACGCCGCGCAATGACGTATATGTTCGCGAGGCTCGGGCGTGGAAGCCTATTGAAGTCGTTCACTGTCACCGTCAATGGAGTCCTGACGCGAAACGAGAACGTTGTGGAACTTACCGGCTCGGACGCAGTGGCTCATGTTGCTGGAGCTGTCGTAGGTGATGGCGACTTTCACCATGATGACACTGTTCTGATCACACACGACGCAGCGGGCTGCGAAAGTCGGCAGGTGTTCAAGAAGGTTCTCAGAAACGGTGCCACTGGCGTCTTCCAGGGAAAGATCCTGGTTCAGCCAGACGCACAGAAAACCGATGGCTATCAGATCAGCCAATCGCTACTTCTGGATGACGACTCGCAGTTCTACGCGAAACCGGAACTGGAAATCTATGCCGACGACGTCAAGTGCAGCCACGGTTCCACCAGCGGTGCAGTTGACGATGAGGTGTTGTTCTATCTGCGGTCGCGCGGAGTCCCGAAAGCCCAGGCACAGGATCTGCTCGTTATCGCCTTCTTGGCCGAAGCCATTGATGAGATTGAGGACGATGAGGTGGCCCGGGACATTGTTGAGGCCATTGAAGCGTGGTTGGGACGGCGCCGAGGTTGATGGGGCTGGTGTCGGATATCTTTGCGACCTATCGGTCGCCGCGCAATGTGATGCGGCGGCTTCTGGCTGTCAGCCCGGATGAAAGCAGGGCTCTGATGTATCTACTACTTGCCTGTGGATTGGCGTTTGTGGCCCAATGGCCCAGGCTCCAGCGCGAGGCGTTGATGGATGCAAGCGTAACTCTGGAGATGCGAATTGGCGGCGCATTGCTGGGTTGGATGTTCATGGTTCCTCCTGTCATGTACGCAGTTGCCTTTGCGGCCCGATTGATCGCCAGAGCATTCGGCGGGCAAGGTACGGGTTATTCCGCTCGGCTTGCGCTGTTCTGGTCGATGCTTGCGACTGCCCCGCTTGGGCTGGCTGCCGGATTGATTTCCGGGTTTGGTGGTGCCGGGATTGGCGCCACCGTCATGGGCGTTGTCGGTTATGCCGTATTTTGCCTCATCTGGTTTTCTTCGATGATTGAGGCTGAGTTGGGTGGGGCGCGACAATGACGGCTGCCTCGGTCTTGATCCGCCATGCGCTTGAGACGCTCAGGGCACCGCGGCAACAGGCTCGTTGGGCAATGTCGTTCGACCTTTCCCGCTCCGAGCGCTGGCAGGCGCTGATCCTGAACTCGGTAATCAGTACATTACTGCTGTGGCTATGGACCTCCCTGAACATGGCCGAGGTATCCATACCGCAGGAATCGATACAGGCACAGATCGCGATGATCGTTCTTGTTAGCCCGATCATGGTCGGGTTCCTGCAGATCTGCTTAGCGGCTGCCTCGGTTTACGCACTCCACTGGGGCGGACGGGCGTTTGGTGGTCAAGGCGATCTGGATAGCGCGATCTCGTTGCTGGCATGGATGGCGTTCGTCCTCAATTCGATCAGTCTGCTGCAGATCGTGGTTTGGCTGATCCTTCCTTTCCTTGCCGGCTTGATTGGCCTGTTCTCAGGCGTGCTGATCTTTGTGCTACTGACATGCTTCTGCGCTGAATTGCATGGATTCCGATCGCTGTTCATGACGTTCATCGGAATTGTTTTTTCGATCTTCGCGATCCTCTTTGGTTTTTCGCTGTTGTTGGCAGCGTTCTAGGTGGCCAATTCGGAGAGGCTGTCCGATGTATGACGTACATGAAATCCGCAAGGACTTCCCGATCCTGTCGCGGCAGGTGAATGGGAAGCCACTGGTCTATTTCGACAATGGCGCGTCGGCTCAGAAACCACAGGCTGTAATCGATTCCGTCACACAGTCCTATTCCATGGAATATTCAAACGTTCATCGGGGACTGCACTTCCTGTCCAATCTCATGACCGAGAGATACGAGGCCGTACGTGGGACGATCTGCAGGTTCCTCAACGCAGGGCACGAGCGCGAAATCGTCATGAACTCGGGTACGACCGACGGCATCAACATGGTCGCATATGCTTGGGCAATGCCAAGGATGCAATCTGGAGATCAGATCATTCTCTCGGTGATGGAACACCACGCAAATATTGTTCCCTGGCATTTTCTTCGGGAGCGGCAGGGTGTGGAACTTGTTTGGGTCGACATTGACGATGACGGCCATCTGGATCCTCAAAGGGTGCTTGATGCGATCACTCCAAGGACGAGGCTTGTTGCGGTGACCCATCTTTCCAATGTCCTTGGAACAAGAGTGGATGTGAAATCGATCACGCAAGGCGCCCATGCCAAGGGGATTCCGGTGCTGGTCGACGGCTCACAGGCCGCTGTCCATATGCCTGTCGACGTGCGGGACATCGGCTGCGATTTCTATGCGATCACCGGGCACAAGCTGTATGGTCCCTCCGGGTCCGGAGCCATTTACTGCAAGACAGACCGGATGGCTGAAATGTCTCCATTCCTTGGTGGAGGGGACATGATTAAGGAGGTTCACAGGGACTGTATAGTCTGGAATGATCCGCCAATGAAGTTTGAGGCCGGTACTCCGCCGATCGTCCAGATGGTCGGCCTTGGAGTGGCGCTCGATTACCTAAGTTCACTTGGGATGGATGCGATCGAACAACATGAAGCGGTCCTTCGGGACCACGCGCTCGGTCGCTTTCGCGAACTGAATGCGTTGCGGCTCCAGGGAACCACTCCGGAAAAGGCAGCGATATTCAGTTTCACGCTGGAGGGTGCGGCGCATGCGCATGACATTTCCACGGTATTGGACAAGAAGGGAGTTGCGGTTCGGGCCGGCCACCACTGTGCAGGGCCTCTGATGGACCGTTTTGGTCTGACCGCGACCTGCCGGGCCTCATTCGGGCTGTATAATACAACGGAAGAGATCGACGTGCTCATCGAGGCGCTTGAGCTTGCGCAGGATCTGTTCTGTTAGGTTTAGGTATCGCCGGTGCGACAGCTTGCGGACCCGGGGTTGCGATGGACCGGTTTGGAGGCTAAACCGCTCTCGAGCGCCCATAGCTCAGCTGGATAGAGCGTCGCCCTCCGAAGGCGGATGTCAAGTCTGGCGAAGTTTGAAGGTGCTGAGAAAAGGAACTGGTTTAACAACGGCTTGAGCGGATGTCGGGTTCGTTCTTTAGGCCGACGAAAATCTCGCGTAAGCATGGCGTAAGCATCTCGCGAACGGTATGCACCCGTAGCTCAGCTGGATAGAGCGCCGCCCTCCGAAGGCGGAGGCCAGAGGTTCGAATCCTCTCGGGTGCGCCATTTCCCTCAATAAATCAAACTCTTAGTCGGAGGCCCTTTTGGGGGCTTTGTGCTTACGCGCTGCTTACGCGGCAATTTCGCCTGAGTTGGCGGCTCACTCAGGCGTGCTGAAACGACGGTCGACCCGTTAAGTCTTGCTGCGCCTGTGGGTTCGAATCTCACGTGGCCCACCACCTCCGAAATGGGTCGCCAGGGTGCGACTACGCGCACGGCAGCGCGCCGCGACCGCCAAAGGTTCGAATGCCACCCGGCGGGCCGTGCGAGACAAAAATGCGAACTATTCCTTCGCCATAGCACTAAGATGAAGTGGCTACACTATGCGCTGTAGTGATCGGTTCTCCGAAACAGCACGCAAGCGCACTATCATCGCATACGGAGTCCGTGGGCTAACAGAACGCCGTGCTGCTTACGACGGCTTTGAGCACGAAATGACGGAGGCTGCTCCGAAGCGGGCAGGGTTCGCGCCACGAACTCAGCCTTACTCGCCAGCTATCTTTACCTGATAGAAATTCACGTTGACGTCGGTCGTGGCAACACTGGGGGGCTGGCGATTGCTTGCCATGCATTGGGGGAATGCTCGTCAGGCCACAACTCGAATAGGTTTATTCGCCATGGATCTACAGGATCTGCCGAAGTAGCGAAGTCGACGCATCCATGTTGCGCCCTCGCCATCTCAATCATCTCGCCAAAAGCGCTCACCGCCCTGTCGCGGTCAGAGGGATCTGTGAGCGAATTTCCTGCAACCATTATCATGCCTGTCGTCTTTCTGCCCCGACGCGATTGTCGGCATTAGCGCCCGACGCCATCAAAGGTTCTGGCTTTAGGTCTACAGCCGCTTTTAGCGACCCGTCCATGTAGAACGGCACCGAAGAATGGTCGTGCGCAATTCGCTAGGCACCATCAATTTTCTGAGAGCACATAGTCGTTCTGAACCAGATATCTTCCTTCGTTCCGATTGTCTTTGTGCCGCGCATACGATTGAGCGCCGTTGTCCACGCAATGTCGCCGCCTACCACCAGCTCGACATCCTGCGCATCGATCCGAATTGGGCCGTCCCAAGTCTCAAGCCAGGCCGCGATACCATCGCGATCGATCGCATTTCTTAGTGGCAGTGGGGAACAAAGCAGTTGATCGGTGTCTGTTATAAAGGCCCGGCAAGGGGAAAATCGCCACGCAGGGCGACGGCCAAAACAATGCATTCAGATGTAATACTTGAAAGGCAGTTTTGGCTCATATTCCATCGGGGCCGAGATGAGCACATCGCCTACAGCATTGGCGAAACGGATTGTGACCGGAAGCCGGTCGTTGTGAAGACAAGAGTTGAAGTTGATCTTCGTCAGGCCGAGAACGTCGCTTAGAACGGTTTCCAGATCGCAATCACCGCGCAAGACACGAACCGATATCGGGTTTGGCGTCTCCGGTCCCATGTACGTGTCTAGGCGCGGGACGTAGCCCGACGTCCACAAAAGGGCATGGCGCTCGCCGATCTGTAAGGCCGTACCGCGGATGACCGGATACTCGCCCGGGCGATAGAGCTTAAGGTCATCGCGTGAGTCAGCGATCTGTACGCCAACGACATTTGTGTCCTCGCTGCATGCCGAAGAGAAGCCCTTCCACAATGAATAGCTCGGTTGGTGGGCCGTCATGGAGGCGCGTATATTCCCCGACCACCATTTCGATGAGGTTTCTCGCAGCCGTCTCATCGAGATGAAACTGCTTTGTATCCGTTTGGAACCACGGCCCGAGCGCGCCGCGAAATACAACACCCTCGCCATCGGAGAGGAACATTTGGGCCGCACAACAGGCGTGTTTTTTGTCGCTCGTCAATTCGCTGCGCTTGTACACTAGCCCGACATAGCAAACACCGGGGCGGACATTGGCCAGTTGCCAGGGCTTTCCGCCCGCCTTGTAGTAGGCGCCCGTTCCGAGCTTCCATGCGATTGTTGCAGGATCTTCGACCCGTCGGATCAGCACCCCGCTCTCGCGGCGAAAGTCGCCGGGAGAGAGGGTGGTTTCCCGGACGATCTGCGTCACGATGCGCTCTTTGAGCAGGCGTGCTTTCAGTTGGCGCCGGAAATGCGTGGCGTACTGATAGACTTCGGCTTCGCGCTCATCGTCGCCAAATAAGGTCGGCTGGCGCTGCAAGTCTCTTGCTTTGCGCTGGGTGAGCGTGACCTCGCCGGGAACGCGTTCGTCGCGCCTGACGGTTGATTTCGGGCGGCCGAGTTCGTAGACCTTCTCGGGAATGGCGACGAACCAGAATTGCGGCGCGTTTTCGAGGCGGTTGTTTTCGGCGACGAGGCGCGAAACGAACGTGTCGACCGTTTTGCGAACCGCCTCATGCCGATTTGCGATGCGCAGCGTCTCGTCGGTCTCGTTGGGATCGAGCGTGTCGATCAGACAAGGCGGTTCGATGGGCCAATTGGCATTGAAGGCGGCGGCGAAACCGAGAAACGGGACATGTTGCGGTTCGACCGAGCGAGAACATGGCCCTGGCTCTGGGATATCGATGAAGCCCGCCATCGACGCCGCCCATTTCTTGAAACGCCTGACGCCATCTTTTGTACCGATGGCACCATAACGGATCGAAGGTAGTTGCGAGGAATCGCCGACCGGGCCGTAAAGAAACAGTCCGTCGCGAGGATAGACGAGCTGTTGGCCGTGATGGAACTCCAACTGCGGTTCCGGCAGATGCAGCATGCTTGGCGTGAAGCGATGCTTCTTAGTTTTCATCGTCGCCAACCTCGCCCCGATCATGCTCGTTTGGCGCGCCGAAGTCCTCCGGCTCCTCGTCGTCGCTGGGGTTATCCTCGTCACGTTCGGGGTCTTCATCGGCGACAGCAAGACTTACAGGCACTTGCCACATGATCGGTGGCAGACCCTGGATCAAATCTTCTTCAGAGCTGACTGGCACAGCTAGCGCATTCTCACCATCAGCGAGCCAATGCAGAAACGCGAGCAACATGTCGCGCCAACGGGCATTGCGCCAAGTCTTCGCGAAGGATCGACGAAGGCGATGCATTCTTGCAGGATCGTCAAAGGGTTTTTGGCCATCTTCTGTGAAAATCAGCCGGCTAACGATCCGGACGTGGCGCAAAGGCACCGATCGGGCGGCGACACTGACGCCGAAATGCCAGTTCATCTGGCGCTTTTCCGATCTGCCCTGGATTTGGCGTAGCCCTGAGATGTCGTCCCAGTGGAAACTGATCTTGTTGGTTGGTGCAACGTCGATTGGCGCCCACCAGGCGAGCTGCGTCCCGGACATTGTGTAGGAACGAAGACCTCGCTTGGCGAACAGGGATTCGAAGGCCTGTCTGGCGAGATCGCTAAGCTGGTTGCGGGCATCAATGCGCCCAATGCCAAGCTTTTCCCAGCCAGACTTAAGAAAGCCGGCGACGTGACGTTCACCCTTCGAGGCAAGTGGAAGATTGGCGCCAAAATGGTCCTGCAGGTCGTGGATGCGCGCGAACGACAGAAAGCCGCGCCGAAAAGGCTTGAGCGGCCACGGCGCATCCTTCATGGCAGCCTGGGCGCGGCGCTCGGGTATCTGCCCCTTGAATTCGTAGAAGCGGATCTTGTCTGGCAAACCATTGATCGAAAGCCAGTCGGAAATCAGTCGCTCGGGTTGATGTGTGAGTGTCTTGGCATGGAGGAGCTGAATCTCGCGCCAGATTGCTTCGCCATCTCTTGTGTTCTGTGGAACGTGATAAGTTTCTTGAAGGGTTTCGAGAAGTTCGGAGAGGCCGCGCGCCCAGCCCCTCGTGAAGTCAATGTACTGAGCATCCGCTATGAGAAATGGTGCATCAAATGGTTCCATCCGCAGGGGAATGATGAATGCGTTGTCCTGGAGTTTCCGCGCAACGTCGGATGCGATCTGAATTTCGTTCCGAACGCCCTGTTTTTGAACGGCATTTGGATTGGCGTCCAGCAACATCTTACAGGCGCGATGGCGCAGTGCGTGTTCGAGTTTTCGCTGCCAATCGTCGCCCCCTTGAGTCGCAGAACATCTGCCCAGACTTCATAGCCCAAGGCTGAAAGCTTGGCGCCCATCCAGATCGTGAATGCATTGTCTTCCGGGGCGGCATGACCGATGAAGATCGCTTCGCGCGGTTCGGCGTCCGTCTCTTTGGGTTTCGATGAAGCGGTCAAGTGTCACCGCCCGCGACCGTCCAAGGTCCTCCACGCTGCCAGGATTGCACCGGTTCTTTGGCCAGTACAGGGTCCAGAAATGTTCGCAAATTACCAATCACAGCAATGAGCGAAGCGGGCACCGTGCCCAGGCGGTCGCGTGTCACAAACGCCTGCCATTGCGTTTGTTTCTCACCGGCAAAGTCATCGCTAAGCCCAACTGGCGTTTCATCCGGCCAAGGCGTTTTGCGTCGCTCAAAGGTCCTCTGGAAGGCGGACGCGAGCGACGCCGCATCAAATTCAAATGTTTGAGCCATCATCCAAAGATCGTAAAGGTCCTTCATCCGACTGTTGCCGATGCCAAGGGACACAATGGCTTCGGTTTTCTCGGCGACGACTGTTTCGGGCGGATAGGCGCGCAAGACCGGCGACGGTTGGTCAAGTAAGGCGGGATATTCAATTTCTATCGCGCTTGGCGTGACCGCGTCGCCGAAACCGACGTCGATCTGGATCGGCACACGCGCACCGGCGATGACTGCGTTGGTTTTGACGCGCAAACCGCCATACTCGGCCTCGTCCCTTATCGGTGTGGCTCGAATAGCGTCTACATCGAAGACTACGCCGTCTTCGGGTACAGCGGTTGCGCAGATGCTCCGTATGCTGGCTGCTATTTCAGTCGGCGCAGGATCACCGCGACCAAGCAGATCCAAATCGCGCGTGGGACGGAACGGATCGTCGCGCCAAACGGCGAAGAGCATAGCGCCCTTCAAGATAAAGTCGTCTCGCTTGTCCGAGACGCTGAGGCGATAGAGGAGCCGCTCCAGCACGTAGCGCGTCAACAGGATCTGGAAGTCCTGGTGTTCGGCACGCGCGCGGGCGAGCAAACGGGCGCGCACCGATGCGCCGATATTGTTGACTTCACCCGCCATCGGCCACCATGGCTTCGACATAGGGACGCATGACCGTCCAGACACGAGCGGATCGCGCGAACTTCCACAGCTGGTCTGGCGTCACGCGTTTGGCTCGGAGTCCTTCACGCAGACTCTCCAGGGCAATGTCGAGACCAATCTTGTTGCGGTATCGGAAGCAGTCGACAATTGTCTTGGCGGGCTCGAATATCGGGACCGCAGCCCCATCGATCTGATGGCGTTTAACGCCTTCCGACATGGCCTTGGTTCCAAATCGCACGAATCGGATCGGAGGATAGTCGACCTTTGGCTTCCAGCCGGTTCGGTCGATGGCCATCCATACCGCGGACGGCATCTGCAGGGTCATCTCATGGAATTGCAGTGCTGAGGTCAGGCAGATCACGCCTTTGGGCACGAGAGCCGAGGCTTCAGCGAAGTTGTGCTGCGGATCGGGCATGGCGCCGGAAAGCTGATAGAGGCCGCGTGCAATGCGCTCGACCGCGCCATCTCGGACCAGGCGCGCAACCGTCTCGGCCCCAACGCCTGCATCGCGGAACTCACGCATGCGGACAAGGCCCTTTTCACCCAGGAGGGCGCAGGCGGTTTCGCGTTGGGTTTTGGGCGAGAGTGACATTTACTCTGCTTTCATCGGTAAGTGCAGAGGTTTTGTCACATGGCTGATGGGAGCTCAAACTGATTCCGGTCATGTCGAGCGGCCGTTAAGCCATGTGACGAATCCTTGCATAAAACCCGAAACTGCAGAGGTTCTATCACATTGCCGAAAGATCCGCTAAGGTGCGAGCTGTGAACGATGATGGGTGGATAGGTGTCGAGATTCTCTGAAAGCGACATTGCGGAATGCTGGCTGGACCGCTTTTCAGAAACGGATCGGGAGATAGCCGCCAGCCTCATTGACGAGGTGCTCCCCGTCAGCGCCGGCGAGTTGGCAAACGGCATCACACGGCTTTTTGACAAAATCCAAGCTGAGCATGGAAGTCAGGGACCGCTCGCCTTCTACGCAGAATGCGAAGTGGAATGGGATGAGAACCAAGTCTTGCCCATCTTTCATGGCGCCCGGGACGGGCGCGCGGTCGGCAATGGCCCGCCACCTATTCCCTTCGATCCCAATCGCCCCGAGGTCGGAAGCGAAGGCCTGATCGCGAATCTCATCACAAACTACTGTCGCCAGCATGGCCGACAGATGCTCAACCATCCGGGTCCGGACTTGCTGCGCAGGCGCAAAGCCGGCCCGATTGTTGTCGTTGCTGATTTCATCGGATCGGGGCAACGGGTTTGGGAGATGCTCGAGGCATTTCGCGCTGTAGCCTCCGTTAGAAGTTGGCGTTCCTACCACGTAATCGATTGCCCCATTCCACCCTGAAGTGCAACACCAGTGGCGGTGGTGACCGGTTTTCCGGCCGCATGATCCTGCGTATCGGCCAGCAGGCGGCGACAGTCCCTGTGACTGAACAGGAGAGACTGCCATGCCCGAGGGCCAGCGCCACCTGACCCATGAAGAGAGATGCCGGATCGGCGCGCTGAAGGAAAGCGGGCTCTCCGACGGGGCCATCGCCGCCCGGCTGGGCCACGACCGGACGTCGGTCTGGCGGGAGCTGCGCCGTAACGGCGGGGATTCGGGATACAGCCCGGGCGAGGCGCAGGGGAGGGCGGAGGCCCGCCGCGGCGCGGCTTCCTCGAACCCGAGGAAGATGACGCCCGACCGCTGGGCGCATGTGGAGGGGCTTCCGGGGAGGGCTGGAGCCCGGAGCAGGTCGCGGGACGGCTGCGTCTGGAGGGTGGCTGGACGGTGGGCCGCCAGTGGACATCCGGGCGTGTGAGGGCCGACCGGAAGGCGGGCGGCGGGCTGTTCCCGCTGCCGCGGCGCCGCGGCAGGAAGCCGGACCGGCGTGGCGGCAGGCACTCGGGCCGGGGCCACATCCCGGGCCGCGCCGACATCTCCGGGAGGCCGGAGGAGGCGGGGAGCAGGGAGCGTGTCGGCGACCGGGAGGCGGACACGGTCATCGGCAGGGGCCACAGCGGGGCGGTGGTCACCCTTGTGGACCGTGTGTCGAAATTCGTTTTCCTTCAGCGGGCTGACCGGAGAACCTCGCGGGATGTCGGCACCGCGATGCTGGAGATGCCGCGGCCGTCCGCCGTGCCCGTCCACACGATCACGGCGGACAACGGCAGGGAGTTCGCGGGCCACGCCGGCGTCGCGGCGGAGCTCGGGGCCGCCTTCCACTTCGCCACCCCCTGCCACTCCTGGGAGAGGGGCCTGAACGGGCGCACCAACGGGCTGGCGCCGCGGTACCTGCCCAAGGGGACGGACCTCCGGGCGGTCACCGACGCGGAGGTGAGGGCGGTGCGGGACCGCACGGACGCGCGTCCGCGCCGGGCGCTGGGCTACCGGACGCCCGCCGAGGCTTTCAGCCAGGCCCGCCCTCCCTGAAGCCGCGCGACCGCCTCCCGCCCGCGCGTATGACTGCGCCGGGAGGGGGTGGAATGGATTTCGGGGTCGCGTCCGTCAGGGCTCCGGTCGGGCTACGCCCTCGCTGCGGGAATGGCCGGCGTTGCACTTCGGAATGGAAGTGGGATGATATTGAATTCGGCATCAACGCACTCGGCAAGGTAGATGTCCTTGACGACATGCCGGTTGGTCATGGTGCCGATCCCGGTCGCCGTTGAATATTCCAGGCCTTCTGAAGCCGCTATCAGTGCATCGGCATCGGTACTACCCGCTTTGTTGACCAACACGGCGGCGCAATGCGCACCGGCACAGGCGTCCGTGCCAATCATGGACAACGGTGGCGCGGAATCACCGAATCTGGCAAAGTAGCGTTGTTTGAAGCTGTTGTTTTCAGGCGTGTCGACGGCCGCAAATAGGACATGGAACTGTAAAGACCATTGGTGCTTTCGGCACCGATGCCCTGAAGCGTCAGATCTTCCAAGAGCAGTGACAGCCGCTTGATTGAACTGTCCAACCTAAATCCTGCGAAGGTGCGGTTGATGTTGTCGCCGCCAATCAGTGTGATAAGGACGAGGTCGGGTTCCGCAGTCTTGATCCGTGTCACCGCGTCATCAAATTTGTTGCCCGGTCCAATCGGCGCGTATTCCTCGCCTACCACTTCACCCCCCAAGTTCACGGCACTGTCATGCGATTCGACGACCATTTCGACCTTGTCCTGCAGCAACATGCGCACAGCGGTTTTCGCGGCTTCCGCTGGAGAGGTGCCGCCATCTCCGGCGATGATTTCAATCGGGCGTCTCAAGACGCCACCGGCCGCGTTGATCTCTTCGACCGCGAGTGCCGCAAGTGCGTGGCCATGAGGTGGGCCGCTAGGAACCAGATCCCCGTCGGCAGGTGGCTGCGGTGCATCACCGTCACGGCCGTCACCGAAGTCTGTCGCTGGCGGTCCGCGCATTCACGGCGGCGGCGCCCGCCTTTCAGTTACCAGCCCTTCGTCCCGCTGCAGGCGGGGCAGACGAAGCCCTCGCCCCAGCGCAGCTCCGCGAGGTGCTTGGCGCAGGCGTCGTCGTTCGGCAGGAGTTCTCCGAACTTCTGGCGGGACATGGGACGATCATCTTTCCACCGGCTCGGCATGGACGGGAAATGAAGCGAACGGAAAGGCCCGCCAAGCCCCTCCGGCACAAAATGTTGACCCGCCTTGGTCAAAGGGATAAGCCTCTTTCGTAATTTGGCGCACTTGTTGTTCATGGCGCATGACGGGTTCATTCTGATTGCTTAGCTTGCAGACGAAAGGGACCGCAAAGAGTCGCCCATAAGTCAAGCCATTGGATTGCTGCTGACGGAGAAATCCTGATTGGGTGCTTGCAGGTCTGATGGTCCTGAGGTTCGCGTAATTGTTTGTCGGGCAGGATCACAAGAGCATTCAGAAGCCCTTGGGCCCGTTACGCCAACTCATGGCAATGCAGGGCAATTTGCTGACCCAAGGGTCGTGCGGGTGATGCTTAGCAGCGCAAGGTTCTGGATCCCGTTTGACCCCTCAGTACGCTTTGTCGGGGTTGGGCCGGAAAGTGCCGTCATGCAGAATTATGTCAAAGTGGTGTAAACCCTTTTGCAGGTCAAACGAGACCGTCTGACCCGCCTTGCGCAACCTTTCGGCATAAGCGCGGCTTTGGCGGATGAACTCATCCGTATCCCGCTCGGCCACAGTGACACGCACCGATTGCGCGGCTTTGGGCAACAGCGTCATGGGCGACAAATTGGCGATTTCCTCTGATGTCAATTGCAAAGCGTCATTGACCGGCGTTTGGGCAATCGGCTCCAAATCAAACACGCCACTGATCAATATAGCCTGCGTGACCGTGATCCCCGCCTGTTGCAACGCTTCACCATGCGAACTGAGCACCATAGCGGCAAGATGGCCCCCGGCGCTGTGACCTGACAGGGTAATGCGGGCCGGGTCGATCCCAAGATCTTTGGACTGTTGCGCCTGCCAGATAAGCGCATCCCGACACTCCTCAACCATCTGACCCAAACGGCCAATCGGCGCGATAGTGTAGTTCAGCGTGGCAAAGGCATGGCCCCGTGCGATTATACCGGATGCCATATGCGAGGCTTCCCTCTGGCTGAGGGCTTGCCAGTATCCACCGTGAATGAACACGTGTAATGGCGCGTTGTCCGAAGACGCCGGAAAGAAATCCAAGACGTGTTCCGGCGCAGGGCCATATCGCAAGTTTTCACGGACGGTCATGTCGGCACGGCGGGCAGCGCTCAAATCTCTGTAGGCTGCCAGGTAAGGCGTAATGTCTCCGCCCACCATGGCTGTCGGCGAATAGGCGCATGCCAGCTCTTCTTTGGAATATCCGTAGTAGTTCATTATGTCTCCATCCCCAAAGTGTTCAGATCGTACGCCCGCAACGTCGATTGAAGTCGCCGCTAAGGTACTACTCACGTCCCATTCCAATTCGAAGCTCAATTCTAGTGGCGGTGGTGAGCGGTTTTCCGGCCTCATGATAGCGCCAATCGGCCAGGAAGCAGCGACAGTCCCTTTGATGAAGAGAGGAGACTGTCATGCCCAAGGCCTACCGCCAGCTGACCCATGGTGAGTGATGCCAGATGCACGCGCTGATCGGAAGCGGGCTCCCTAACGGGACCATCGGCCAACATTTGGGCCGTGACCGCTTGATGGTCTGGCGGGAGCGTCAGCGGAACGGCGGTGGTTCGGGATACAGCCGCGGGGAGGCGCAGGGGAAATCGGAGACGCGCCGCAGCGGGGCCTCGTCGTTCCCACGCAGGATGGCACCGAAACACTGGGCATATGTCGAGGGGCTTATGGAGGAGGGCTCTTGTGAGCCCCTTGAGTTCAAGCCCTTTCTTAATGCCCCATTCCAGTCCGAAGTGCAACACCAGTGGCGGTGTTGGGCGGTTTTCCTGCCGCATGATGTTGCGGATCGGCCAGGAAGCGGCGACAGTCCCCTTGTTGAGAAGAGAGGAGACTGCCATGCCCGAGGGCTTCCGCCACCTGACCCATGGGGAAAGATGCCAGATCGGCGCACTGAAGGAAAGCGGGCTCTCCTACGGGGACATCGCGGCCCGTCTGGGCCGTGACCGTTCGTCGGTCTGGCGGGAGCTGCGCCGGAACGGCGGTGATTCGGGCTACAGCCCCGGCGAGGCGCAGGGGATGGCGGAGGCCCGCCGCAGCGCCGCCTCCTCGGTTCCGAGGAAGATGACTGCGGAGCGCTGGGCGCATGTGGAGGGGTGCCTGGCGGAGGGCTGGAGCCCGGAGCAGGTCGCGGGACGGCTGCGGCTGGAGGGTGGCTGGGCGGTGGGCCGCCAGTGGATATACGAGCGCCTGAAGGCCGACCGGAAGGCGGGCGGGGAGCTGTTCCTGCTGCTGCGCCGCCGCGGGAAGAAGCCCAACTGGCGTGGCGGGCGGCACTCGGGCCGTGGCCACATCCCGGGCCGGGTGGACATCTCGGAGAGGCCGGAGGAGGTGGAGAGGAAGGAGCGTGTCGGTGACTGGGAGGCGGACACGATCATCGGGAAGGGCCACAGCGGGGCGGTGGTCTCGCTTGTGGACCGTGCGTCGAAATACACGTATTTACAGAGGGTTGACCGGCGGACCTCGGCGGAGGTCTCCGCGGCGATGCTGGCGATGCTCCGGTCGTCCGCCGCGCCTGTCCACACGATCACGGCGGACAACGGAAAGGAGTTCGCGGGCCACGCCGGCGTGGCGGAGGCGCTGAAGGCCTCCTTCTACTTCGCGACCCCCTACCACTCCTGGGAGAGGGGCCTGAACGAGCACACCAACGGGCTGGTGCGGCAGTACCTGCCGAAGGGGACGGACCTCCGGGCGGTCGGCGACGATGAGGTGAAGGGGGTGCAGGACCGCCTGAACGCGCGTCCGCGCAGGGTGCTCGGCTACCGGACCCCCGCCGAGGTGTTCCGCCGGGCCCGCCCTCCCTGACACCGCCGGCCCGCCTCCCGACAGCGCGGATGGCCGCGCCGGGAGGGGGTGGAACGGATCAAGCCGTCGCGTCCGTCCGGGCTCCGGTCGGGCTGCGCCCTCCCTGCGCCCGGACGGACGCGACCTGCCCCGGCGGCGGCCTTGCGCTGCCCTGAAAGCCCGGATATTCTCCTTCCGGACGGGACTGCAGCCGTTCCGGGGCCGGATCCGCCGTTCCCGGAGAGCCGCAAACCCCGCCTTCCGGCCGTTTCCGCAGCGAGGGCAAGGCCCGGCCGGAATGAATGGCCGGAAGGCGGGATTCCCGGCTCTCGGACACCGGCGGTCCGGACGGTGACGGCATCCTGTCAGGAACAGCGCGAGGCCCAACATCAGGCTGTCGGAAAGGCTGGAATCGCGTGTGACGTTTGGGTCAGGGACGCCATGGAGGCATGCACGGACCGCCTTGGGCCTCCCAGGCATCGACAGGTGCCTGCAGAGGGAGTTCCTGAACAGTCTTCTGCTCGGCTTTGCCAGTTTTGCTGCAGCGGATTCGGGGCGGAAAACCCACGAAAAAGATCTGTACTCCGGCCACTATGTCCTTAGTGATCTTGGAAGTTGAACAGGATGCCACTAAACTCCGGGACCGTGGTGTCCGGTACCCGTCGTAAATGTGCTTCTGGACGTGGTCCCAGACCGTATACTCGGGTGACATGCGGGCCATCATTGACCAAAAGCTGCTAAAGGGAGACTGAAGTGAGACCTGAATTGAGAGTTTTCGCCGCTGTGTTGGTGCTTGGTACGAGCGCAGCCATCGCAAAGGACAGCATCACTGTCGGAATGCAGCTTGAGCCACCGAACCTAGATCCAACCGGAGGTGCCGCAGCTGCGATCGACGAAGTCGTCTACGCCAATGTTTTCGAGGGGCTGACTCGATACAGGTCGGATGGGTCGGTCGCACCCGGCCTGGCCGAAAGCTGGAGTGTCAGTGACGACGGAACGGTCTACACCTTCCACCTGCGCCCCGGCGTGAAATTCCACGACGGGTCGGACATGACAGCGGATGATGTGAGGTTCTCGCTTGATCGGGCCAGGGCCGAAGATTCGACGAATGCCCAGAAAGCCCTTTTTGCAGGCATCGAGGACGTTGAGGTTGTGGATGACCTGACGGTGAAAGTCACGCTGGCCGCACCGAACGGTGGTTTCATTACCAATATGGCGTGGGGCGACGCGGTTATCGTTGCACCGGAGACGGTCGAGCAGGCGGCCACCGAGCCAATCGGCACAGGGCCGTTTAGGTTCAGCCGCTGGATTCAGGGCGACAGGATCGAATTGGTTCGAAATCCCGGTTACTGGGGTGATCAGCCTGCGCTGGCAGGCGCAACCTTCAGGTTCATCAGTGATCCAACGGCGGCATTCGCGGCGGTGATGGCCGGTGATGTCGATGCGTTTCCCGGTTATCCGGCACCGGAGACACTGGTTCAGTTCAAGGCGGATCCAAGGTTCCAGCTCTTGATCGGATCGACCGAGGGCGAGACCATCCTGTCAACCAACAACAAGGCCGGGCCGCTCAGCGATGTACGGGTGCGCAAGGCGATCGCTCATGCGATCAACAGGCAGGAAATCATAGATGGGGCGATGTTTGGCTATGGTACGCCGATCGGTACCCACTTTGCCCCGCACAATCCCGACTATGTCGATCTGACCGAAAACTCGGCGTATGATCCCGAGTTGTCGAAGGCGCTTCTTGCCGAAGCGGGAATGGAAGGGCTGACACTCTCGTTGAAGTTGCCGCCGCCGAGCTATGCGCGGCGAGGTGGCGAAATAGTGGCGGCTCAATTGCGTGCTGTTGGCATTGAAACGGAAATAGCCAACCTTGAATGGGCGCAGTGGTTGGAGCAGGTGTTCCGGGGCAAGGACTTTGACCTGACAATCGTCAGCCATACCGAGCCTATGGACATTAACATCTACGCACGGCCGACATACTACTTCCAATACGACAATCCCGACTTCCAGAACCTCATGAAGGAACTGGACCTCGCCAGCGATCCGGACGAACGATCGAACATACTGGCGACTGCCCAGCGTATGATCGCGGAGGACTACGTTAACGGCTTCCTGTTCCAGCTGGCGCGGACCGGAGTCGCGAACGCCAGGATTCAGGGGCTCTGGCCAAACGCGCCGACACAAGCAAACGATCTGACCGGAGTGAGCTGGCAGGAATGACCTGAACTGGTGACAGTCGCCTCGGCCATCGGAAGAACTTGCTCCGGGGCGACTGTCCGCAATGAGGCGACTTTCGCTGTGGAGCGGTTCCGCCCCGTGCGATCTGTCGGTGCCGTCTGGACGTTATGAGTTTGTAAGCCTAACGTCCGAACCATGCTTGGATACGCGCTCTTTCGACTGGTTTCGCTCTGCGTCAGCCTGGCGGTGGCAAGCATTGTCATATTCGCCGTTATTGAGGTGATCCCGGGCGATCCGGCAGCGTTCATGTTGGGTCTTAACGCAACGGAAGACGCTGTGGCCGCACTACGTGCCGAACTCGGCCTTGATGGCAGCATGGCAAAAAGGTACTTCACTTGGGTCGGCGGCCTGCTGGTTGGGGATTTCGGCATATCCTATACGTACCGGGTTCCAGTAAGTGATCTGGTGTTGGCGCGGCTGCAGGTCTCATTGCCGTTGACGGTCTACGCGTTAGCGCTTTCGACGGCCATAGCAATTCCAGTTGGCGTCGC